>NZ_FQVO01000044.1 GCF_900129385.1 Chryseobacterium takakiae
GTTCCTCCTGCCGGAGTTAAGTTGATGGCTCCGTTGGAAGCTCCGTTACATGCTACATTCGTTACTACTGTTGTTCCGCTTACTGCGCTTGCAGGCTGCGTTACTGTAGCATTAACTGTTGCTGTACATCCGTTAGCATCCGTGATGATTACCGTGTAGGTTCCGGCAGCTAAGCCTGTTCTGTCTTCGGTAGTGATTCCACCTCCCCAGTTGAATGTGTAAGGTGCGGTTCCTCCTGCCGGAGTTAAGTTGATGGCTCCGTTGGAAGCTCCGTTACATGCTACATTCGTTACTACTGTTGTTCCGCTTACCGCACTTGCAGGTTGTGTAATAGTGAATGTTCTGGTTAAGGTACATCCATTTGCACTAGTAACAGTCACGGTATAAGTTCCAGCTGATAAGCCTGTAGCTGTTGCAGCCGTTCCTCCCGATGGAGACCATGAATACGTATAAGGTGCTGTTCCTCCTGTAACGTTGATTGTTGCTACTCCTGTTGATCCGCCATTACATGCGATATTCGTCTGCGAAGTAGTAGCACTAAGAGCAGTTGGCTGCGTAATAGTGAATGTTCTGGTTAACGTACATGCATTAGCATCAGTAACTGTCACGGTATAAGTTCCGGCGGATAAGCCTGTAGCCGTTGCAGCTGTTCCTCCCGATGGAGACCATGAATACGTATAAGGTGCTGTTCCTCCTGTAACGTTAATTGTTGCTACCCCTGTTGATCCGCCATTACATGCGATATTCGTCTGCGAAGTAGTAGCACTAAGAGCAGTTGGCTGCGTAATAGTGAATGTTCTGGTTAACGTACATGCATTAGCATCAGTAACTGTCACGGTATAAGTTCCGGCGGATAAGCCTGTAGCCGTTGCAGCTGTTCCTCCCGATGGAGACCATGAATAGGTATAAGGTGCTGTTCCTCCTGTAACGTTGATTGTTGCTACTCCTGTTGATCCGCCATTACATGCGATATTCGTCTGCGAAGTAGTAGCACTAAGAGCAGTTGGCTGCGTAATAGTGAATGTTCTGGTTAACGTACATGCATTAGCATCAGTAACTGTCACGGTATAAGTTCCGGCGGATAAGCC
>NZ_FQVO01000042.1 GCF_900129385.1 Chryseobacterium takakiae
TGGGTAAGGGTAAAAGGACTTCCTGAATTTGAAGGTGAAGTCTGCAACAGGGTTTTCGGGATTATTCAGGATATCGATGCGTTCAAGAAAATGTTTCTGGAAGTAACCAGGAAAGAGGCGATGATGCAATCATTTGTGACGGATGTTCCTATTGCGCTGGCGATGTTTGATAAAGACCTTAATTATGTTTCCGTAAGCACCAAATGGAGAGAGGAATTCAATATGAATGATGTGGATCTTATCGGCAATAACATGTTTACTGTATCGCGGGATGTTCCGGAGGAGAGAAAAGAAATATATCGAAATGCATTATTGGGTAAAACATATACTAATGGAGATTTTTCTCTTAAAATACCGGGTAAAGATGAAATTCAGCATTATGATTTTAGAGTCGGGCCTTGGTATCTTACCGAAGATGAAGTTGGGGGTATCATCATTTCCGTACAAAATATAACAAATGCGATATTGATTAATGAGGAACTGAGAAATGCCAAGGAAGTGGCAGACATGGCCAGTAAGGCAAAATCTGAATTCCTTGCCAATATGAGCCACGAGATCCGTACGCCGCTCAACGGGGTGATTGGTTTTTCCGATCTTCTTCTCAGAACGCCACTGAATGAAATTCAGACCCAATATCTTAACTACATTAATGAATCCGGGGAAAACCTGCTCAATATTATCAATGACATTTTAGATTTTTCCAAGATAGAATCCGGAAAATTGGAGCTTTTGATTGAGAAAAGCGATGTGTATGACATGGTGAGCCAGGTGATCAATGTAATTCTTTACCAGTCTCAGAAAAAAAATATTGAACTTCTCCTGAATATCGAGCCGGGGCTTCCGAAAACGCTTCTGATTGATGAATCCCGATTAAAACAGATCCTGATCAATTTGCTTGGAAATGCCGTTAAGTTTACGGAAAAAGGCGAGATTGAGCTGAAAGTGGAAAAGCTCCGCATGGATGATAAAAATATTTCACTGCGGTTTTCGGTGAGAGATACAGGAATTGGTATTCCGGTTGAAAAACAGAAATATATTTTTAATGCTTTTACCCAGGAAAACAGCTCTATCAGCAAACGGTATGGCGGAACAGGTCTTGGGCTTACCATTTCGAACAATATTCTGAAGTATATGGGCAGCCATCTGTCGCTGATCAGCGCACCGGATAAAGGTTC
>NZ_FQVO01000043.1 GCF_900129385.1 Chryseobacterium takakiae
GGTACAGTAACAAATTGTGGAACACCATTGGCATTTACCGTAGTACCTAAGTTCTGGTTGCTTGCTGTAGAACCGGTTCCTACTGTTACACTGCCGCCTGCTGTTACCAGCTGGGATGAAGTAATTCCAGCTCCTCCTTCTATTGCATCTACACAGCCGTCATTGTCACTGTCAAGATCCAAAAGGTCTAATATACCATCACCGTCGGTGTCTAATGAAGTATCATCATTTCTAACAACCACTCTATCAATATAATAGTCATAATCCCATGTTCCGGCACCAAGTCCATGCCATCTGATTGCATACACGTGTGAACCATCAGGCACTGTAAAACTATTAGATATAATTCCTGGTGAATTTGAATTGAAAGACTGAATATTATTGTTATAAAGTATTTTCACCTGACTATTAGTTGTAACATCCCAAATATCTACTAATAAAACAGCATTTGACATGGTGGAAGCTCCACCTTTCACATCAAATGCAAAGTCATAATTCACAGCGGTTTTAAGTGTACCGCTCGGGAAAATGTATCCAACAGCAGGATTAGTATTATCCTGTGAAATTAATACTACACTATCCGGAGAACCATCTACTAAATTCAAATCTGAAAATAAACCTCCCGTTAAACTTAAGGGAGAAACCTGAAAATAATTACTTCCTGAATTGGTAATCCATCCTTGTGTGGCAGGAGAAAATGGATCAGAATCAAATGCTCCATTAGTAACGAGATTTAAGGATTTCTGTTCATTTACATCCAAAATTCCGTCATTGTCATCATCCAGATCATCTATGTCCAGTACACCATCACTGTCGCTATCCACACCCAAAGCCTGCAACGATAAGAAGCCTGAACCAATACCTGCAGGTATAGTGATCTGTCCGCTGCTGTTAAGTGTCCCTAAGGTAGTAGCTCCTGTGGTAAAGTTGGCATCCGCTGATTTCCACACTAGATTCCATGTAAAATTGGTATGATCTAAGCCACTAAACTGAAGGCTTAGTGCTTGACTATAGTTGGTATTCTGTACTCTCCACAATCTGGTAATTCTTGTGATAAAACCGGGAGCAAGATTGGTAGATACCCTTACTGTGGACG
>NZ_FQVO01000039.1 GCF_900129385.1 Chryseobacterium takakiae
TCAGTATAATTATTTAAATTTACCAAAGAAGATTACTCAGAACTCTGTAGCAACAGATTATACGTACAGAGCAGATGGAGTGAAAGTGAAGAAGCTCTTTGGAGGATTGCAGACGGATTACCTGGATGGCTTCCAGTATAAATTTACCTATGCCTGGGAAGATGAAACCGGCACCATGACCACTGATGGAATGAAATTAAGGATCATCCCTACCCCGGAAGGGTATTTTGATGGATTAAGGAACAGGTATTTTTATAATTATACCGACCATCTTGGGAATATAAGATTAAGCTACAGCGATGCTAACGGAGATGCAATTGTAACCGGTGATATTGTTATTGAAAATTGCCAGACTTTTCCGGATGGCAGTACAGCATGTAACAATTATATTACACCCGGCGAAGCAGAGGGGGCAAACAATTATTATCCTTTTGGGTTAATGCATAATGCACAAAGCTACAATTTTGATAATGCTTATCAGTATAAGTACAATGGAAAGGAATTGCAAGAGACCGGAATGTATGACTACGGCGCAAGGTTCTATATGCCGGATATTGGAAGATGGGGTGTGGTGGATCCGCTCGCAGAAGTTTCAAGAAGATGGTCGCCTTATACATATGTATTAAACAACCCAATAAAATTTGTTGATCCTGATGGTCGAGAAGTGGTTGAAACTGCTTCAGGGACTACATACACAGGAGCAGACGCTCAATCAGCGTTTTTAGCATTAAAAAATCAGTTAGGAAATGGTCCTGGTCCTAAAGGTTCTTGGGGAGGAGTTAGCTGGCAAAAGTATGTCAATAATTGGTATTATGAAGATGGTGCCGAGCATTATAGAGCCGATATAAAAGCTAGAGTTGGGACATTAAAATCTATAAACGGAAATGCGACTTTAAATGTTAAGCAAACGATAGGACAATGGGATAAGGAGTATGGGTTTTTACCTGTAAACAGAACTAATTTTGCCAATGAAAATGCAATGCAAGTAACTAATTGTTATGGATATGTATTAACAAATGGTTACTTTTTCGTAGATGATAGTATCGAAAATATAAGAAGTTTTTTATTGGATTCAGGGTATAAATCTACTCAAGTTTCTAATAAAACAAATTTCAAAACAGGAGATATATTATTATGGGAAGGGCACATGATGGAAGCGGTAGGTTCGAAAAATGGAAAAGTGCAATGGGAAAGTTATTTTGGGTTTGATAGCTCTCCTGTAAAAGGATCATTGCAACAAGTAATGAATTATAACAAAGAAGTTAGCGGTGGTGGCTATGGAAGTTTACAAGGTGCAACGTTATATAGACAACAGGATCAATCAAAAATACAATTTGGACAAAAAAAATATGAATCAGTCGATGTTAAAACAATACAACAACAAAGGAATTATTAGTTTTTTTTCTCTTTTTTTATTAATGTTTTGCAGTAAGGAAGAACCTAATATAAAAAACAGCGATATCTCCTCTGTTCATTCTATAAAATACGTTGGAGGAAACGAAGGAGTGAAATTATCTGAAGACAAACAGAAAAAAGCTTTTGGTAAATGGAAACTCACAAATGCTGTCTTTTTTAATGATAGCAAGAAATTAGAAAATAAAATTATAATTAATAAAAATATTATTGTTGCTGAACAAAGCATTTTTGATACCGAAAATAATATAATTGCCAATAAGCATAACACAATAGGGACATATAAGTTTAAAAGTTTGGACACCCTCAATACAGTTTATTATATTTTTAGTGTCGAAGATAATAAAATGATGATGCAAACGTCAAATTTATTTAGAGTCGTTGATGGCAAGATGACAAAGGACAGAGCAAGGATAAACTTGTTCTTTGTGAGGGAATAATATAAACCCCCGCTGCGCAAAGTCTGTGACTTTGAGCGGATAATAATAAGCCCACCGTTTTTGCGGTGGGTTTTGTGTTTATAAACACTGTAAAACTTAATTTTATATTAAAAATCAGTATAATTATTTAAATTTACCAAAGAAGATTACTCAGAACTCTGTAGCAACAGATTATACGTACAGAGCAGACGGAGTGAAAGTGAAGAAGC
>NZ_FQVO01000037.1 GCF_900129385.1 Chryseobacterium takakiae
GCAGGGAAGGCCGGTGAATATATCTTTCAGAACTATCACTATCTCTTTTCTGTTTTTTCAAAAATTACCATAAGCGACGGAGGGATACGCCCGCCACCTTTTCATTGTTAAGGCTTTTATCAGAAAATTCATGATCGACAGTACTTTGCGTTGTGCAGGACATTAGTGTCCTATATTGTATGGCTTAACCTAACCGCCATCATGCTGATTACATAGTGCAATACAAAAATACATGCTGTTCCACTCTGAATAAAAGCAGTGAAGAAAACAAATTCTTAAGAAACACATACAACAATGAAAAAATATATTTATTTATTAATAATGCTCCTGCTTTGCATACAAGCAATAGCACAGGGGCACAATCCCGGCACGGTATTACCGGCTACTCCCACTACTGCTCCCTGGAATGTGTACACCGCAGCTCCGGACAACAGGCAGAATGCCTCGGTAACCAATGCCCAGTCTCTGGCATTATCACCTACAGGCAGCAGCGGGACTGATATTTTTGTCAATTATTTAGTTGATACTACAGGATATACCTTTTATCTGGTATATACCACCAACGGAACTGCACCCAGCAGAACCAACGGAACCGTAGTCAATATGTCTTTGGCAGTGATAAGCGGCTCTAACAGAATCTGGGCAGGTAAAATACCACAGCAGACACCTGGTACGGTGGTTAATTATGTTATTTATGCCAATACTACCGGTGGCACACTTGCAGCGGCAAATAACAGGATTGCTTCTAGTACGCTTGGTATACAAGCAAGTTGGACAGAAGGTGATAACTTTTATACGTTCTATGCTCCGGGTGGAGTTACCGGTGCTACATTCTGGTCTCGTTCAGATGCTGGAGTGGTCACTTCTGGTGCTAATGTTACATCATGGACTAATCAGTCAAACCCTGCCAACAGCCTTGGAATGACCCCAACACCGCCTACACGGCAGAGCAGTGATAACATCAATTTTAATCCAACGTTAACCTTTGGTGGAGCTGCAGTAGCTTTTACCCCGTCCAATGTACTTGCTGGAAACAGCAGTTACTCCAGAATTGTAGTATTCAATACATCGCAAGTGGGTCCCACGAATATCCTTGGCAGTGGTGGTGTAGGAGGCACTGGCCTTGCCACTCTTTCCTTATGGAAACCTGCTGCAAATGATAATATATCGCAGTGGGCGGGTGGTAATTTTGGAAGTACAGTAGCTTCTGCGCAAAATATTATGCAAATTGCTAGTAGTATTTATGGAGACAATGTTACTAATGGCACCTATATCAACATAAATGGCACGCAAGGTGGTACTACCACCCACAATTTAGGTGCATTTACTGCTTCTAATGTTGCACTCGGAGGTGCTTATAATATTGGGTGGCAGAACGTTTTCACAGGTAGAATACCGGAAGCGATTGTATATCCTTCGGCACTTGCTACTACACCATTGAGACAGGTAGAAAGCTATTTGGCCATTAAGTATGGTGCTACTATGACTACTGATTATGTGGCATCTAATAATGGAGGTGCAGCACTTATTACTTGGAGTAATGCTACTAATGCAGGCTTTAACAATAACATTGCAGGTATAGGACGTGATGATAATACCGCTTTATTACAAAAGCAAAGCCGCAGCGAAAACGGAGGTTTTCAACCGATAATTGGTTTGGGTACCATTGCGGCAACCAATCAGGCAAATGCCAGTACAGGTTTTGATACAGCAGACCGTTCTTTCTTAATTTGGGGAGATAATGGTGCAGCTACTTCCATTACCACACCGTCAACCATATCCGGATTTAATTACCGTATGGCTAGAGTATGGCGGGTGCAGGAAACCGGTACGGTAGGTTCTGTAAAGGTAGCTATACCGGCAAGCGCTATTACTGGAAACATAGGTAATCTTAGTATAATCACAGCTTCTGATGCAGCGTTTTCCACCAGCGTTAATACAAGCGCAATGAGCCTCGAAACCATTAACGCTACGCAATACTATACCGCAACTGTTGATTTTACCTCGGGGCAGTTTTTCACTTTTGGAGGTTTATTGAGAAATCCGGGAGGAGTATTAGGTGTAAGATTATGGCTGCGTGCTGACCAAGGAACAGACACTACGACTGAAGGAGCGGCAGTAAATACAGTATCAGACCAGTCAGGGAATGGTTTTAATGCGCTTGCTCCTTCCCCAGCAGCCAACAAGCCATTGTTTAGAACGGGCAATAGTGCTGTAGGAAGGGATTTTAACTTTAATCCTTACTTTGATTGTACTGCTAATCGCGGATTCTATAATAATCAGGCAATTTTTACCTCAGATAATAGCAACGGAGCCTATTTTGTGCATGCACAGCATAGTGGCACCGTACCTACATTTGGCACAACATTAATGGCTGTAGCAAGAGGTACTACTCCTGGTACAGCACCTTATATGGATCAGGCTAAGTTTTATTTTACGAGCAATACCAATCTTCAATGGGCTGCAAATAATATCAATGCAACGGTTAATAATGTAACTGCCGCTCCGGCACTTTATAGTGCGAATTGGACAGGATTGACTGCTGCCAATAAAATTCTACAAATGTCATCGGAAGGCAGACGCCGCATTACCACGGGAGCAATAACCGTTTTGCCATGGGCAGGAGGGCAGCCAAGCTCTCAGTTTGCCATCAATGATGTTCATGCATCAGGAGCAGGAGACAATTCGGGTTCTTTTTATGCCCCTGAATTTATCAT
>NZ_FQVO01000035.1 GCF_900129385.1 Chryseobacterium takakiae
AAAACTCCATTTTGAAATCTTTTCCCTTCTACCTTCAGCCAGATTCCAAAGACTGCGGACCTACGTGTCTTCGTATCGTCAGCAAATACTATGGTAAAACCATTTCCTTACAGCAGATCCGCAACCTCTCGGAGACCACCCGTGAAGGAAGCAGCCTTTTGGGGCTGAGTGATGCTGCGGAAGATCTGGGGTTCCGTTCCATGGGCGTTCAGATCGACTTCAATACCCTGGCCGAAGAAGTGCCCCTCCCATGCATTGTGCACTGGAACAAAAACCATTTCGTAGTTGTTTACAAAATTGATAAAAACAGAAAAGTATATATTTCAGATCCAAGCTACGGACTCATTACCTATGCTCCCCAAGAATTCATCAAACTCTGGATTGGTGAAAATGCCAACGAAAAAACAGAAGAGGGCATTGCCCTGATTCTGGAAACAACCCCTGCGTTCTTCCAGACCGAATTTGACGATAAAGAAAGCAAAGCCAGCTTTTCCTTTCTTTCAAAATATCTCTTAAAATACAAATCCCTGGTTATCCAGCTGGCAATAGGCCTTCTGGCAGGAAGTTTACTGTCCCTTATTTTCCCTTTCCTTACCCAAAGCATCGTGGATGTAGGCATTCAGAACCAGGACCTGAATTTCATTTACCTGGTCCTGCTCGCCCAGATCATGCTCTTTATCGGAAGAATGGGAATTGAGGTGATCCGGAGCTGGATTTTACTGCACCTTTCCGCAAGGATCAATATTTCCATTATCTCCGATTTTTTTATCAAGCTCATGAAGCTGCCCATCAGCTTTTTTGATACCAGGATGACAGGAGACATCATGCAGAGGATTAATGACCATCACAGGATCGAGCAGCTCTTAACCAGTTCTTCGCTTAACACCCTCTTTTCGCTGGTCAACCTCATTATATTCAGTATTGTCCTTCTGTTTTATGATTACAGGCTTTTTGTTGTCTATCTGGTGGGGGCGGCAGCTTACATCGGGTGGATCAGCTTTTTCCTGAAAAAAAGAAAAGAACTCGATTACAAAAGGTTTTCCCAGGTTTCCCAGGAACAGAGTAAGGTGATCGAGCTTATCAACGGCATGCAGGAAATCAAAATGCATAATGCCGAAAAACAAAAACGGTGGGACTGGGAGTTTCTCCAGGTAAAGCTTTTTAAAATCCGTATCAAATCCTTATCCCTAGAGCAGTGGCAGTCCGTGGGAGGAAATTTCATCAATCAGATGAAGGACATCCTGGTGAGTTTCCTTTCTGCCAAGTTGGTGTTAAGCGGAAATTTAACGTTAGGGATGATGCTTTCCGTGCAGTATATCATCGGGCAGCTTAACAGCCCCTTGCTGCAGCTTATCGATTTTATCAAACAATCCCAGGATGCCAAAATTTCACTCGAAAGACTGGGCGAAATTCATGATAAAGACGACGAGGAAAACGCGGACGAGCAATATACCCATGATCTTCCCCAAAAGGATATTGAGATTGAGAATGTTTCCTTTCGTTATATCGGTTCAGAAGCGTATGTTTTTGAAAATTTAAATTTAAATATTCCTTATCAGAAAACTACCGCCATTGTTGGGGCCAGCGGAAGCGGGAAAACAACCCTGCTAAAGCTTCTGATGAAATTCTATGAGCCTAATGAAGGCGAAATAAGGCTGGGCAACACCAAGCTTAAAAATATTTCTCCCCGGTTCTGGAGGGATCATTGCGGGGTGGTAATGCAGGAAGGCTATGTTTTCAATGATACCATTGCCAACAATATTGCGGTAGGTGAAGATTACCCGGACAAGAAAAAACTGCGTAAAGCAGTAGAAATAGCCCACATTAAAGATTTTATTGAAGAGCTTCCTTTAAGCTATAACACCAAGATCGGAAATGAAGGCCTGGGCGTAAGCGGCGGACAAAAGCAAAGACTCTTTATTGCAAGGGCTGTGTACAAATCTCCGGAATACATCTTCTTCGATGAAGCCACCTCCGCGCTGGATGCCAATAATGAAAAGGTAATTATGGAAAACCTCGAACAGTTTTTTAAAGGTAAGACCGCCGTAGTAATTGCCCACAGGCTTTCCACGGTAAAACATGCCGATAAAATCATTGTTTTAGACAAAGGAAAAGTGGTGGAAGAAGGAAATCATGCTCAGCTCGTAGCTTTAAAAGGAGAATATTACCGATTGGTAAAAAATCAGCTTGAGCTTGGCAATTGATAATTATTTAGTAATTTAATATGACCAACTCAAAATCTATCCGTTATGAAAAATTTACAGAAAATCGAAAGAAAAAAACTTAGAGAAATTCAGGGGGCAGGACCTGTTCCGGTATTCCCCTGTAATTGTTTCTGCTACATCAACAATGTAAAGCAGTGGAATGCCTGCAACCGATATTGCCCGGATGGCGACATTCCCGGAGTAGAGCCCGGCAATAATCCGAAATGTGATTACACATTGCCGTTATAAAGTATTAAACACCATCAATCATCTTCATCAATTGAGGATGATTGAGTTTTATTGTATATGAAGAAAGACATTTTAGACAATATAGAACTCCGTTCTGAAAGCGTTCAGGATATTCTTACCAAGCCGCCTCACTGGATGATCCGCTGGGGAAATACCATTATTTTTTTAATCCTTGTGATGATTCTCATCATGAGTTATATTATACGCTACCCGGAATTTATTCCCGCTCCTATTGTGGTGACCTCACAGAATCCACCCGAGAAGCTCGAGGCACGTACCAATTCAAAAATCGAAAAAATCTTCATCAAAGACCATCAGCATGTTAAAAAAAATGAAGTCCTGATGGTGATGCAGTCAACGGCCAATTACAAAGACATCCTACAGCTGAAAAAGCTGGTAGATTCTATTACTCCGGATCAGCTGGCCCGCTTTCCGCTCAGCGAAACTTCCCATTTTAAGCTCGGGGAACTGCAGGGCGATTATAACAGTTTTGCAAAGGCGTTTCAGGATGAAGCCTTATTTACAAGGTTACAGCCTTATGCTCCTGAAAATCTTGCCGCCAACCAGAGCCTCTCCGAGTACAGAGTGAGAATCGCCACCCTGAAACAACAGAAAAGCCTGGAACAGGCTAAGTATGAAATCACAAGGAAAAATTACCAGCGTTCGCAGGAATTGTTTAATCAAGGTGTGATTGCTGCCGTAGAACTGGAAAATGAGAAAATTAAATTCCTCCAGGCCCAGCAAAACCTTGAAAATATTAATATTTCGTTGTCCCAGATCGAAGAGGGAATCTCCAATGTCAATAAAACAAAAAGCGGAACGGTAATCAATTCTGAAAAAGACAAAATTACCTATTCTTCCCAAACGTTACAGCTTTTTGAGCAGCTTAGAAAATCCCTTAAGCAATGGGAACAAAACTACCTGATTATCTCCAATACAGATGGTGAGGCCAGCTTTCAGCAGTTTTTCGGGGAAAACCAGTTTGTAAAAGCAGGAGATGCCATTTTATCAATCCTTCCCGATAACAGAGAAAAACTCGTGGGAAGAATGTCGGTTCCCGCTGCTAATTCAGGGAAAATCATTGCCGGGGAAAAAGTGCTCATCAAGCTCGATAATTACCGCTACCAGGAATATGGCATCATAGAGGGGAAAGTCCAGAACATCTCCCTCTCTCCAGACAAAGAAGGAAACTACTACGTTGATGTAGCACTCCCTAAAGGCCTGAAAACTTCCTATAATAAAACCCT
>NZ_FQVO01000034.1 GCF_900129385.1 Chryseobacterium takakiae
TGTTTTTTTGCGATTCTGTTGACTGTCTTTTTATCGATTCCGTACAAGGAAGTACCGTCGGCAACATATATATATTCTTCGCCACTGACTGTAACGTCCGGAGAGATCTCTTTGCCTCTTACAGCGACCTCCTCTTTGGATTCGATGTTATTCGTGATTAAAATATCGTCCTGAAAATGAATATATCCGGAATTTTCTGTAGATAAAGACTGTCCGAAATTGAATATGGAAGCAATGATGAAAAACAAACAAACGACTCTTTCGGAAAAACGAAAGACCATAAGTTTACAAGATTTTTTCATTTGTATTTTCATCACATGTATTTTATATGTTCCTTAACACAATATTAGACTTATTTAAAATATTTCTACTTTTGTGCATTTTCTATAGAAACAAAATCATTCAAAGCAATAATATGTTCATCTAAAAAATTTTATTAATTTAATACATCTCCTATTATTACTAGAAAATATATTTGGTAATTTTATTCTAATTTTATTTTTTAGACTTATCAACACATTGTGATATAAAAATTATCTCTCAAAAAAAATAACTCTAATAATCACGTTCATTATCTTTTTACAAATATACATTCAAGACACTGATTACCAAATTTTTATTTGTAATTAAATGTTTACAAAATTGTAGCTATTTAGTTACAAAAAAGAAGAATACAATTGATAGATTGAGAAAATAATTTGAAAGCAAATCATCGTTTTTTTACAGTATATTTCAACATCATGAACGATAATTATAATGAACAGGTACAACAAAACATATCAGAGGTTTGAATTTAATACATAATTTGAGTTCGATTTAAGCAGCAATTAATCTTTCTTTGTCAATAACTTCAGAACAGGTATTATATGACCGTTTTTTATCAAAGAATAAATAAGCCGCCAAGCGGAGAGGATATTGAGTACAAACTTGTCAAAACTTCGATAACAGGTATGTTTTATTGGCAAATATTAATGAATTCCGTCGATAAAAAGCTGTTCAAAAAGGTCTTTCCGATATAGCCTTTATCACCAAAAGTCTTTTGAAAATCCATTTGTGCAAATCCATGCTTTTCAGCGGCTCCCTATCATGTACATTGCCCGTTGTAAGGATAAAATCCAGAATTTCGCCGTTGTCATTAATGATTAAGTGAACAGGATCCGTAAAGCCAATCCAAAGCAATGTTTTTTAAGGTTTTGAGCTGTTTTTTCTTTTGATACGGCACACTCTGATTGGCATTGAGTCGATAAAGAAATACCCGTGCATTTTCCCAGACACATCATTTCTCAAAAACGGCCATTGGAGTATTTACTTTCTTTTGAAGTTCCACAAATCGGTTCTACGAAACTGTCACAGAGAATTTATCTTTCATGTGTCTTGCACATAACCTTGATAAAATATTCCAGGTTTTTGAAAGCTCTGTAATGAAACAAAATCATAACGGTCATTACTTCACTTTGGCTTCGCCGAACCACTTTGTTAGGTTCAGACATGGCTGATTCTCGTTTTCTTTTTTAATTTCGGGTCTTATAAAATACTCTTCAGAACATGATTAAATTAACCTGAGTTCGGAATAAGTTTATACAAAACCCAAAGCTAACAAAAGTATTAATCACAGGGTTTTTTAAAATTTATGATATACAAAGGCGTGAAACTTATCAAAGTAATACAAAACTCTTGTATTAGTTTGATAAACGAAGTGGCATTGTTTAACTTAAAAGCGTTTCAAAAATTAAATATTTCTTTGTTTCTCTTTGTGCTTTTTGTATCACAAATTTATTTATTATTATCCCGAACTCACGTTAAATAAGTCTAAACAGCTTCCTTTTAACATTTGAAACGGCTATAACGGTATTTGAAATAATTTATAGCCTATGTATTAATTCTAAATAAAAAAGTCATCAAAAATCTGATGACTGTGTAGATGTTTCGATCAAACGTAGAATAAATACATTTTTATTAAACATCTTTAATATATTTATGAAAATGATAAAACATTAAAAATCCGGATTTTAGACTTATTAAAACACTACTCCGCTTTTAACGTTTCCGGCCTTATCAGCCATAAAAATTGTAAAAGTTGTTACTTCTCTTGTATGGAAAAGGGTTGTACTGAATTGTAAAAAAAAACACCTAACCTTCTTTAGATTCAGTAAATAATTGCCATTGCCTGCTCCATGAGCAATATTAGGTACTACAAGTCATTCACGATTCAAACCGGATGATCCTTGGAAATCAAATCCTCAAAAGTGTAAGGAACAACACCAGCTGATTTTGATTATAATATCTAAATACTATATACACCTGATTACCACATAAATACACAAAAATATCGCAAGTCCTACAACTTTTTTAATAAAAAGCCGCCTCTGTTATGAGACGGCTTCTATTCTTTACGCTAATTCTTGATACACCTTACAGGATATCCCTGGGTTTTAACTCTACTGGCACCACCAGAGCTATTTAATGCAACTGCATTATTAGCACTTGCAGAATTTGAACTCCAAAGGTTAAACTGTACAGATGAAGTCAATCCATTAAGACCTCTCCACAGAGACGTAGGTATTCTCAGGCTAGATCCCGTTGCATTGGTAATATTGTTATTCCCTCCTAGTTCATCAAAAACCTTTCGTAACTGACTTGTAGCACCATTGCCAGTAGGAACCGTAAATCCTGAAGGACACGGGTTGTTTGGTTGATTGACACCCCACAAAGTAGCAGTATTTGTTGTCGTCCAGTTTGCACCTCCAGTAGATATAAAATCTGGTGTGGCAGGCGTATCGGTAGAAACAGAACCAGATGTTACGCTGTAAACAGAAGTTCCCGAAGTAGCAGAACTGAAATTCATCAGCTCATGACCATCTGCTGCTCTTCCCCACTGAAACAATGATCCGTAAGCATTGAAGTCGTCATTTGTAGCTGCCTGTGTGAAAGGGGCAAAGCTGCTGCTTCCGATAGTTGAGTAACCCGCGCCCAGGTTATTGTTCAGCCATATGTTGCCGGCTATGTCTTCTGCCTGCACCGGAAGATATAGGAAACGGTGTGTAGATCTGCTTCCCGCATTATCTGCCAAGCCTATCATCTTATCCGGAATACCCGGATGATCTCTGAGCTGAACGGTACTGGTAGCAGAAGAACTGTAAGGATATACAAGTTCTCCTACCAAAATGCCTAAATAATCACTTCCGATACCCGAGTTCAGATCAAGCTTCTTCAGGTTCAGCGTACCAGATGTAGTGGCAATGGTAGCGGTTATATACTGGTTGGGCGTACTGCCAATCGTGACAGCAGGATAACTTTGCGAAGTCCAGCTGAAGACCACATCTCTTGAGATTCCGTCTTCAGTATATTGCGCCGGTACATTTACGGTATAGGAATACGCAGGAAGCGTACCTGCTGACGTGCTCTGAACAATCGGAATCCTGATCGTTACTCCTGTGGTTGTAAGGCTGCCTTGTACATTGACTGGTAATTCTACTGAATTGGTATTGGTGCTGCCATCTGCATTAACCTGAGTAAGGGATGCTGCAGAAGACGGAGCGGTAAACGGTAAGTAATCCGAATCATTTACCGAACCTATAAAATACATCCTGTTCTGAGCAAGCACCAGGTCCGCAGGAAATGCTGCATTCACGGTTCTTATAAGGGTACAGCTCTGACCACCAATGTTAATGTCAAAACTTGCAGTACCAGATCCGGAAGGCGTTCCCGTAATGGTGTAGTTAAGTGTGCCGGGACCATTGGCAAAAGTACCTGCAGATAGATTTGCCGTAAGACCGGTGACTCCTGTGGAGTTAACCGACTGCCCACCATACGAGCCTCCATTAGCCGTGTACGGAATTTGTGAACTCACGCCGCTTGCCAGTACACCACTGGTAAGAATCCCTGTATTGATAGCTCCTGCACAGTTGAGGGACGATATTCTTGTAGGCTTCCAGAACGTCCATACCGTGCCGTTGAATACAGCAAGATGTTTCTTGTTCGTATCATACGCCATCATTCCCGCAGAAGGATTGATGATATTGAGATGCGGGCTTACCATTTTTGGAAGAACCATTGCTTTATTGATATCTGTAAGTACCAGAATACCTGGCGTAGTATCAGTAGCACCTGTACTTCCTATCGCTACTTTAGCACCGGAATTTTCGGTCTTTGAATCTTGTAAGGTAGTATCTGCTACTCCTGTAGTATCTACACTTAGATCTACCCAACTACCATTATTTCTATATTTTACTTTTTTGTCTGAGGTATCATAGATAAAAGTACCGTCAACAGCTCCTGTAACCGCTGCCGCTGAAGTAACCCACGGCAGTACAATCCCACGGTTTGCATTACCAAATTCC
>NZ_FQVO01000032.1 GCF_900129385.1 Chryseobacterium takakiae
ACATAGCCATACCTTTTCAGGGATTCGTTGGCGCTTACACCTGTTTTCCAGTCTACTTCGGCAATGTTGCCGTTGTATCTTGGAAGGACCTGTAAGGAGGGGTCTAAAGTATCAGGAGTTTGTAATCCTTCCACTTCATTGTACTTGATTTTATACCCGAAAAGATCACTTCCCAGGTTATTAGGGTCGTTAATCTGTGTCATCCATCCACGGATGTTGTATTGGTAATCAACCGTCTGAAGCCCGCTTCCTAAAGCTGTTCCGCCCACTTTTTTGGCTTGCAGTTGTGACAATTCGTTGTAGGTGTTCTGCGCTAAATATTCCACCGGATTATTGTCCACCTGGTGGGTATGGGTTTTCAATCTGTTCTGGGAATCATAGGTAAAGTTTTCGGTAATCACTTTATCGGTATCGGTATTCAGTCTCTTGTGACGGGTGATGCTTTGCTGAATCACGCCTGCAAAATCCAGCTTGGATTCCACCTGGGTACGCCCACCTAAATGATTGATCGAATAACTTCCGATGGCCCTGCCTTTTTTATTGTAGTAGGTGTAGTTTTTCGTCCAGTTATTATCCTCAATGTTTTTTACCAGGCTCATCACCGGAAGGCTTTTGGTACTTAATCCTTCGGCAGTATTTGTTTCGGTAAGGGTGGGTTCTCCCAAAATGCTGGTGGGGAAAGAAGGGTTAAAGCTGTAAGAAGGATAGGTGTCATAGTAATTGACACTCAGAATGGTCATGCTTCCTGTAGGAAACGCTTCTTTAGTATAATAAACATCCATCCCGTTCTGGGTGATGACAGGAGTAATGCTTCTTTTTTCATTGTTTCCTGCATTGGCTGCCATATTATTAATAGCCGACTGCATGGTAGTTCTTGTGGCGGTATTGGAAAAAAAACCTGTATAAGCCACTCTTCCGAACTGGTCATATTTCGTGAAAAGCCATCCTTTTGAATTAAAGGTATTGGTTGTTATCCTCAAATTAGCGTCCTGAGTAAGGACGAGCCTGTCCTGTTTATCATACACCATATATTCCCAGCCTTTGCCCGGAAGCTTCTTTTCCACCAACCGGTTCCTGCCGTCGTAACGGTACTGGTAGCAAAGGTTGTCCAGATCAGAAGCTGAAAGGGTCTGAGTATTGGAAGCTAATGGCGGGATTACATACGCCAGTTGATTGTATTCGTTGTAGACATAATACGTATCCACTTTTTCCGTGGTGCTGAGCATCTTTCTTACCAACAAAACCTGGCCTTCCCCGTTTTTGAATTCAATGGTCTGGTTTCCGTCTTCGTCGGTTACGGTGTTTTTGTAGAGCTGTGCGGCCAGATAATTTGTACTCTGGCTCATTTGCGAGCTGGTAGCCCCATTAACCCAGGTGGTTACCGTGGTGTATTTTTTAACGGCATCTTCAGCCGTATTGGCATCATAATCGAACTGAACGGGCTTATCATTCCACGCATTGCCCACCTGTTTCTGCTGTAAAATCCTGTCTAAGGGAGAGTTTTCCAGAATCTTTTCTGAAAAGATCTTCTCTGAACCATAAAGCATTGGCTGGGTAGCATTGCTCAAAGGAGAGGTGTAAATTCCTCCGTTCTGTGTTCCCTGCTGGGGAACCGGAAGGTAATCTTTCACCTGTCTTCCGAAACCGTCGTATTCAATATGGGTTACCACATCTTTCCCCGTTGGGGAAGCTTTGATATTCACCACCTGCTTGGGTCTTCCCAACCCGTCAAAATACTGTACAGATTCTGAAGTTTTGGTAGCGGTGGTTCCGTTATAATCTAAATAGGTTTTTGTATAAACGTAGTTTTCCGTGTTAGTGAGCTGTGCCTGGGATAAACCGGATATCAGCAAAGCACCGACCGGGATTAATATTTTTTTCATCGGTTGTTATTTTTGATATTGGAAAGAGTTAATTGAAATAGAAGAACCGTTAAAATCGGTTCCATTTACCGTAGCAAATACATATCCATTTGATTTGATCAAGAATGACCAATATCTGTCAACTCCATTACTTGTTTCATGATAAGAATAATTTCGATCAGAGGAAGGTGCTAAACTATTAGGGATGTAAGCAATGTAACTACCTTCCTGTTTACTATAATTTGGAAGAACTGTAAACACTAAATAACCCGATACTGTGTTACCATTCAAATTTAGACTTGAAGTATGTACTTGAATGGTTGACAATGATGTAAAGCCATAACTGGAAGGTGAAATACAAGCTCCATATAAGTTGGCATAAGTTTGACCATTTTGACTTGCATCATTATAGACTTTACCATTTAAGTCAGATGCACTTATTAACGATTTATATTTTCCAGCAGGGATGGTATAATAGTACACATCACCTATTTGACCATTAGTACAATTATTTTTTAAATATGGAAATTTACGTTTTTCATTTGTAATTTCTTCCAATAAAAAATGATAATTCCCAGAACTATTTGTCGTGTAGTTATAATTGTATTCTTTTAATATTTTCCCATTCTGATCTGTTATTTTTGTCAGTCTGTGAAGATTATCGTACTGATAATATTCAACTATTCCACTAGGAGAAGTAATAGTTTTAAGATTATCATATGAATCATAAGTATAAGAAGTTATAAGAGCATTTGTCAGATCTTTTCTCATTTGAGAAACATAGCCTCTTAGTTCAATATCTTTTGTATTGGCATATGAAACTGGATCAGCCGAATTATTTGCAGCGTCCTGACTTGTTGCTAAATATGGTTTTTGGATGTTATTAAGGTAAGGAGACAAATTACTATATTGTAAACCTTCAACTTTGGCCAAAGGTATGCTTCCTTTACTATCCATAATAATAGAAACATAATTTCCATTTTCTTTTTGATATTCAATTACATTTCCGTAAGCATCATATTGGGTAAATTTTAATTTATTTGATTGAGCTACATTATTAAAATAGGTTTTTTTTACTTCATCTACAACCCATGAATTGGGATTACTATTTAATGGCTTGTAAGTAATTTCATCCTGTGAAATAAGTAGGTTATTCTTGGAGTTTTTTATTTTCTTAGGTAAAGCGAAAACTTCATCGAAACAGTTTCCTGAAATACAGTTGAAGTGATATTCAGTTTCTGTTTTTGAGGTTGTACCGTCAGGAGAAAGTTTTGAAGTAAAATTAAACCTCTGTGATCCGTTATATATTGGTGAACCTGAATTTTGATACGGATAATCGGTTTTATTATATGTTATTTCAGTTTTTAATTCTTTTCCGTTAAAGTATTCTCTTTTAATTTCTTTCTCAAGAAAAATATCACCATAATAGATTTTTGTTAATTCAGATGGAAATTCTGCGAATTTGAAAGACCTTACATATCTGTCTTCAAGGTTATTAAAGTTATATACATATGAAGTGTAATCTAATAATTCATTATTAGAATTATATAATTTTTTTTCGATAAGCTTACCTCGTAAAAAACTCCTGTCTATGTATTTTGTACTATAGTTCGGAGTTGCTCCTTGTGGCAATCTAACTATATAGGGTTTGTCATTATATAATGGAGAAGTATCGTAGTTGCTAAATAAATATTCTGTTTTTTGAGTGCCATTTTCATCTTCTCTTTCTTCTAATACTCTACTATAATTAATTGGTGCTCCATAGTAAGTAAATTTAACTCCATTTATAGAATTATATAGATCAGCAAAATAAGGCAAACCAGTCGCTCCGGAAGCAAAATTAACATCAACTGCAAGTACTCCGCTGCTATTATAATTATCATTCATTAAATATTTATAATTTATAGTCTCACGTTTTGACGATGAAGTGTCAGGAAAATTAACAATTTTTTTAATTCTTAAGCCGCCAGTTTTTCGATTAGAAGTATTTTGAATATAAAATTCGCTTCCTCCTAATTGTAAATATTTAGAAAAATTATTTTGTTCGAAATTAAAATAAGTAAATCCTCCGGTCGGATATATTATTTTAAATAATGATCCTTTTTTTGCAAGTTCATCATTATTAGTATTCCCGCAATCAATATAACAATGTGCTTGAGGTTCAAGATAAGAAGAATACGAGTCAAATATATTAGTGCCTAACCACAAATATTTTGGTAAAGAACCATCAAACATATACTTTGTGTCATTACCATTATTATATTCAAATTTATAATCATATTCATTTATTTGGCCATAAGAATTATTACTAAATTTTACTTTAGTAAGAAACAGACGCTCTGTAGGTTGATCAATATATTCAAAGCTTATTTCCTTACTTTTTATAAAATTTGTTTTAATAACGATTTTGTTTAACTTATTCCAAACTAGCAATTTTGAAGCTTCAGACCAATTTGAATATACATTTGGATTTAATTGACTAGTACTATTTTGGTTAAAATTAGTATACAAGTGATACAATTTTTGTGGCCAATTAGAATCAACGGGTGTTGTATTCTCATTGGTAGGTAGCATTTGATATTTATAGCTCAAATTTGGATCATTTGCATAAGAAAGATCATTTCTATCTAAGTATTCAAATGAAATTTCTTCATCCTTGGTATTTATCTTTGATAAATAGACTGGCGAAATTAATGTTCCTGATAATAGTTGATATATATAATTCTGTATATTGACATTATTATAAAAATTTGCAATTGGTTTGCCTCTATTATATGTACATGTAAATAATATATTCCCTAATTTATCTTTCATTTCATTAAGATACCAAGCAGTAGATACTATTTTTCTCTGTTGATAAAAATTTGCAGTATTGAACTCAATTGAATTATTTTCAGCACCAAATGTATATTGATTTCCTGCATCATCAATAATTTGTATTTTACCTATTGAAATAGGATTGTGAGGGTTCATTGTTGCTCCATTAATTGGTGGATTATAATTAAAAGGTTTAAAGAAGTCAGCTTCTTTTATAATAATTTGCAAATTACTATCCGATTGTACCTTCCAAATACCATCCTGTCCCAAGAAAAATTTTCCTGTTTTTCCTAAAAAATTAAATGTAAAAGTATCAGGCTGCAAATCATTAGACGTAGCTGGCGATCTTGTAGCATCGAAGTTTTGTAATCCTATTTGAGTTTCTATATTAGGATAATTCAACTCTGAAGGATAGTAAAAATGATTTCCTATTACAGTTCCATTACTCAGTTTTACACCACTTTCGTCAGGATAACCATTAACCTGTCTCGTTATTACCCCCGGTGATTGTAAAGACCAATTGATTCCTGTTGACCCAGAAGGTTGGCTGATTTTTATTCCCGAAGTATCATAATTTAAACTAAGATCTATACTTCCATTCTGAAATTTCACCTGATGTAAAGGAACATTAACATCTACCGTTCCATTAGCTAAACTCACATTGTATTTACCGTATCTCTCAAAACTTGCAGAATTAGGAGATTTAACATCCTGTGGTTCTACTTGAGCATTAATAATTTTAAAAATTAGTATACATATTATACTAGTCATTCTTTTTCTCATCATGTTATTTCTTAATCAATTTAGCACTCGCTGTTTTGTTATCATTTGTTTTCACACTCACCAGATACGCTCCCTGAACAAGATTCTGCGTATTGATCTTCGT
>NZ_FQVO01000028.1 GCF_900129385.1 Chryseobacterium takakiae
TGGACAGTATTGGAATCGAAAACCAAAGGATTTGTCATCAACAGGCTTACTGCTGCACAAATTGCAGCGATTCCGCCTGCTAATCTTGTAGAAGGGATGATGATCTATGATACCACTAATAATTGTATGAAGATCTATACCAGTACCGACGGAGGCACTACCTTCGGATGGGAGTGCTTTAGTACACAGACTTGCCCTGATTAATAATTACCCATAATTTAAACTGAACCCACAGGAGCTTTTGGAAATATCCTAAAGCTCCCAGGTTCAGGATAAATAAAAAAAATAATACAATGAAAAAAACAGTCATAATAATTTCATTGCTTGCAGCAACCTTTGGTTATGCTCAGGTGGCTATAGGAAAGACTTCTGTTTCCAATTCTTCCGTATCCTTGGAATTTGGTAATGCAAACCGTGGGATTGTACTGCCGTGGGTTACTTCAGCGGCAGCGGTTACAGGAGCTGTTGACGGTACTTTTATCTATGATATTTCAGATAAAAAAGTAAAATATAGAAATAATGGTGCCTGGGTAGACCTGAGTGTAGATGCAACAGGTGTTGTGGATACCACCTTGCAGGACAGCAAAACGGAACAGCCGAATGCCAAGGTAGTTATCGGGTCGAATGCCTCTTCGGATACCACGCCTGGAATTCTGGTTCTTAAAGACACCGACAAAGTGTTTATTCTGCCAAAAGTGGCAAGCCCACACCTTAATATAGTTAATCCGGCGGCAGGAATGATGGCTTATGATACCGTAAAAAAACAGATTGCCGTTTTCAACGGTACAGTCTGGTCATTCTGGAAACCTTGACGGGTTACAGGTTGCCACGGATTCTGTAAAGAGAATGTGGCAACCTTTAATTACTGACCTTTAACTATTACTTTTAAGCGGGATTCGATTTAAATAGTAAGCTTGATAACTTGTAATAAAAATGAGAGAAAATACCCGTGATATTTTGTATAAAAAAAGAAACGTTGGTTTGTCAGCGGTCACATTCTATTTTCGTTACTACGGAGTGATTTAGAATAAAATAATATAGAAGTCGATTCTTTAAACACAATTGATAACAACACCGGACTAGCGGACATAGTCCGGTGTCTTTTTAAAATACTATCTCCTCGTGTAATAACGGACATAATGTATTTTATAATCTGATAACCATGATTCCTAAATGAACCGATACGGTTCAGGAAAACTTATATGTAGAAATAGGGGATTACTAAAACATTATTATTAAAAAAATAAAAACAATGAAACATTTTATGACAATGGCTGTATTGCTTTTCAGCCTTTATATCCATGCTCAGGTAGGAATTAATAACAACTCACCTCAGGCTACGCTAGACATCACTGCCAAAACCACAGACGGCAGTAAACCGGAAGGCCTTCTTGCTCCTCGTCTTACAGGAGACCAGATAAAATCCGGAGATCTTCAGTACAATGCTGCGCAAAAGGGGTTGATCGTGTACGCTACATCAGCTGTTACAGTCCCCAGTACTAAGACAGCCAATATAAGCTCAGAGGGATATTATTATTTTGATGGCAGTATCTGGCAGAGAATGGATATAAATACCAATATTTACAATTCTAATGGAGATATAGCTCCTTCTGCTTTAACCAACCGTAATGTCGCTTTTACTAATGGAGGTAGCCTTAATATTGACAGTAATACTCTTTATGTAGATGCTACTAATAATAGGGTAGGTATTGGCACTGCAACACCATCTGTAAAATTTGAACTAAACAATGGTGCCGTAAACGGGGCCGTTAAAATTGTTGATGGCACTCAGGGAGAAGGTAAAGTTCTTACCTCAGATGCAAACGGTACTGCAACTTGGCAGACTCCTTCTGGAGGATCCTGGACAGCGGTATGGTACAATTTTTCTGCTGCTGCCAATGGAAATCTATCGGGAGGTTCAACAAAAATATTTGGTATAGGGGGATCAGCATCTTCCAATTCCATTCGGGTACCCTACAGCGGTTTGTATAAGATAACAGGTGCTACTTATGGTACATACGTATCAAGTGTTGGAGAGTGTAATTTCTTTTTATTAATAAATGGGAGCAACTCAGGTTTTATATTTGATAATAATGTACCTGCCAGTGATGGAGCGATGTATATTTCTACCGTACAGTATAGAATACTGAATGCTAATGATATCATTTCAACAGCAAGACAAGCATTAAATACGTCAATCGTTAATACAGGTTCTATAGAGGTATCTTATTTGGGTGCGCCATAACAGCGTGATAAATTAAGGCTGTATTATCTTACAGTTGTACAAAACAGTAAAGAGTCGATAAAAATGGCACTTTATTCATATAATACTTAAAACATGTATAAACAGCCTTTCTTTAATTTATTATATTAACAGTATTTATAATTAGTTAATAAAAGTTTAATCTTTAAAATAATAAAATGTTTAATAAAAATATATTCATTCTTCATTTATTCATCATGGGTGTATCAGGACTATTAAAATCCCAAGTAGGAATTAACAACAATTCACCTCAGGCTACACTAGACATCACTGCCAAAACTACAGACGGCAGTAAACCGGAAGGCCTTCTTGCTCCTCGTCTTACAGGAGACCAGATTAAATCCGAAGATCTTCAGTACAATGCTGCGCAAAAGGGGTTGATCGTGTATGCTACATCAGCTGTTACACTCCCTAGTACTAAAACAGCCAATATAAACTCAGAGGGATATTATTATTTTGATGGCAGTACCTGGCAGAGGATGGATACGAATACCAATATTTTTAATTCTAATGGGGCTCTTACCGGAAATAGATATGTTGATCTAGGTACCAGTAGTTTGGGATTTATAGGGTCGGGGAATATAGGAGTCGGTACTATATCGCCCAATGGGTCTGCTGCTTTAGATATTAATGTAAACAATAGAGGATTTCTGCCACCAAGAATGACTAATACAGAGCGAAATGCTATTGGATCCCCTGCTACAGGACTCATTGTTTTCTCTACTACAGATGGCTGCCTGCAAATTAACAGTGGTACACCTGCGGCGCCCAACTGGGGATGTATAGCCAGCCAAACAGGGGGCGGAACTGCTGTTGTACAGGTAAATTCATTTACACCTAATACCCCTGCGGGACAGGCGCTAAGTGAGGTTTGTTTAGGGAGTATCTGTATCAGACATGATGGTGCTGCAGCTGAAGGAAGTATACAAATAAGAAGCAATACCGGAAGTCCAATAGCTAATACCTCTGTGGCAGGTTTTCAGGTAGCAACAAGCGGTATAAATGAGGGAAATACTGTTATAACCACTCTTGCTACCACCTATGGCTCAACCATATTCTATAGAGGAGGAGCCAGTGGCGGGGAGTTTATTAATTATCAGATATCTACAGGTACCGGAGAAAACTATAGGGCTTTTTTAACACTTGTAGGACCTAGTCTTATTCCTGGAGCGGGCAATGGCAATTATTTACTGAATCTTGAGAAAGTTAGGTAGTTTTTAACAATTTCATACAATCCTTTTCCATCCAAGAGAAGTAACAAGGGTTACAATTTTTGTTAAAGAAAGTGATACTTAGTAAGTCTAAAGATCGGAGATTTATATTTTATCATAGTAATAAAACTTAAGTCGCAAATGATGAAAATCCACCGGGAATTGAAATAGTATATCGGCCTCCTGTTGAAATACTATGAACTCTATGAGGGAACTATCAAATATACTATTATGTTTAAATAAGCGCAAACACAATAAATTAAAAATGATAATGTTTAATATAATAATCAATGTGTAGAGAAGAAGTTTGAGTTTGAGTGCCTGCAGTAATGCGGGCGCTTTTATTTTAATTGTATATCGTCAGCAGAATACACCTGCATGAATTATTTTAATTGTTTTATTTTTATTACTTTTGAAAACTCACCCAACTGATATAATTATGTTTACAGTTAAAAGTTCTTTTACCGGCATATTATGTGCAATCGGTTGCATAAATTTTGGTTTTTCTCTTGCTCAGAAAACAATTCGGGTTAACAATACGCTTGATTTTCCCAGAAAAGAAGTTGTTGCTGTCCCTGTTTCTCAATTAAAATTATTTTTGGATGAAAGTAAAGCGACTGATCTAAGGATGAGAGATGCAAAAGGCCAACTTGTTCTGATACAGTGGATTGATAATGACGGAGACGGAAATAATGATGAATTGCTTTTTCAGGCAACTGTTGAAGGACATCAAAAAGCAGTGTATACGATCTCAGCTGAACCGGGAACACCAATGCCCAAAACTGAAATTTCCACATACTCCAGACTGGTTCCGGAACGGGTGGATGATTATGCATGGGAAAATGACAGAATAGCATTCAGAATGTATGGCCCAAAAAGTCAGCAGGAAGCATTGCAGGGCGTAAAAGGCAGCACGCTTTCCAGCGGTGTGGATATCTGGCTGAAAAGAACAAAGCTTCCGGTCATTAATAAGTGGTATAAAGGATATCTTACAGATCCTATGTATTATCATAAAGATACAAGAGGAGAGGGTTATGATCCTTACCATGTCGGAAACAGCCGCGGAACAGGCGGAATCGGAATATGGATCAGTGATCAACTACAGGTTTCACAAAATTTTGTTTCATCTAAAACGATTGCAGAAGGTCCTTTGCGTACAATTTTTGAATTGACTTATCTTCCGTGGAGCGAATTCGGAGTTAAAGAAACTAAAAGAATTTCACTGGATCTGGGTTCAAATTTTTCAAGGTTTGAATCGTATTTTACAGCAAAAAAACCGGTTCCCAACTACACCATTGGAATTACTTTACATAGAAATGAAGGTGAAGCAAAATTAAACGACGAAAAAGGATACTATCTTCACTGGGAAAAAATTGATGACGCTTTTGTAGGGGAAGGGATTGTTGTGGATCCGAATATTGTTGAAAAATCAATGGCTTTCCGATCTGATATTCCGGACGCGAGTAATCTGTATGTCATTACAAAACCTCAGGATAAACTGGTTTACTATGCAGGATTTGCATGGCAAAAAAGCGGCGATATCCAGACTCGGCAGGATTGGGAAAATAGGCTTCATAAACAATCTGAAATCATCAGAAATCCTTTAATCATTACAATTAAATAAATTATGAAATTCAATATCTTTACCCTTGCTCTGGGATTGTTTAGCTTAAATATATCCGCTCAGGTAAAAAAAGATACGCTGGCTGAAAAAATATTGCTGTATCAGCTTCCTGTGGGAGGCTGGGGAAAGCAACTGGAAGATAAATCAGTAGTTAATTACAGTCTGGAGGTAGACAAAAATCTTTTGAGAAAAATAAAAGCCACGGGTGATGATCACGCGACCATTGATAATAATGCCACATCAAGGGAAATCAACGCTTTAATGAAAGCATATTCCGAAACAAAAAATCCGGATTACCTGAAGTCGGCGGAAAAAGGAATCCGTTATTTGCTTGCCATGCAGTACGAAAATGGTGGTTTTCCTCAATATTATCCCAACAAAGGATTATACCGAAAGCAGATTACCTTTAATGATAATGCCATGATTAATGCGTTAACAGTTCTCTATAACACTGCAGAAGGGAAAAACGATTTTATTGCGGTTGACGAAAAACTGAAAGAGCAATCTAAAAAAGCGGTACAAAAAGGAATTGAATGCATCTTAAAAGCACAGGTTCTCCAGAACGGAAAGCCAACGATATGGGCAGACCAGTACAATGAAATTACTTTGCAGCCGGACAAGGCAAGAGCTTTTGAACCTATTTCTCTCGCCACCGCAGAATCGGTAGGAATCGTTCGTTTCCTTATGCTCCAGCCCGTAACGCCTGATATTGAAAAATCCGTGAAATCTGCCGTACAATGGTTTACAGAAAATGACATCGAAGGGTACAGCTATAATGTCGTAAAGCAAAACGGAAAAACGGTGCGGGTTCTTGCGGAAGATAAGAATTCCGCGGTCTGGGCAAGGTTTTATGATATTCATGACAACCGTCCTCTGTTCGGCGACCGCGATGGAAGTGTAAAATATAATTACAATGAAGTTTCCGAAGAGAGAAGAAACGGCTACAGCTGGTTTGGCGATTTTGCAAAAAAGCTGATCGATAAAGAATATCCTAAATGGCTTGAAAAAAATAAGCTTTCTCGGTAGAATGTAATCTGTTAAAAAAATAACGAAGCCGTCTCACAACTGAGGCGGTTTTTTTTATTAAAAAAAGTTGTAATATTAGCGAGTATTTTGTATATTTATCTGGTAATCAGTCATATATA
>NZ_FQVO01000027.1 GCF_900129385.1 Chryseobacterium takakiae
TAAGAAAGAGAGTCGCCTAATAAGCCATTTTCAATGATCGCAAAGAAAATTTCCAAAATAATTTGAATAACAATAATATCAAAAAATGAAGCCGAATCGTGAAATGAGACGGCTTCTTTTTATTTTTGTTGCCTATGAAAAAAACAATACCATTTTCGCTACTATTCTTAGGTGTACTTACATTTTCTCAGCAGATAGAAAGTTTTAAAACTGTTCTGAATGATAAAATAAGCATCCGTGCTTTGCAGCTCTATGACAACAAAGTATGGTACAGCGGTACGGATTCCAAATTCGGATACATTGATTTAAAGAAAACTGAAAATCAGAGACAAATTACATTATCAGATAAAAAACTTCAGTTTCGGACACTGGCTCAGAATAAAAAATATTTTTATGCAATTAATATTGAGAGCCCGGCTTATTTTTTTCAGATCAACAAAAAGAGTTTAAAATATCAGATTATTCATACCGATACAGCAAAAACCGCTTTTTATGATGCTCTTTCATTCTCCGGAAAAAACGGCATTGCACTAGGGGATCCTTACGGGAAATGCATGAATATCGTAACCACCAGCAACAGTGGTAAAAACTGGCAAACCCTGCCTTGCGGGAAATTATTTGAAATAGGTGAAGGAGAAGCTGCTTTTGCGGCTAGTAATACCAATATTTTTATTCATGATGAAGAGTTCTGGTTTGTGACGGGCGGAAAAAAATCACGTCAGTTTTATTCTTATAAAATGGGAGAAAAGCTTTATGGAAAAGAAGTACATTTTGTGAACGGAAGTTCTTCAACAGGGATTTACTCTTTGGATATCGATCCGTCATCGCGGTTCGGAATTGCTGTTGGCGGAGATTATACGAAACAGGAAGCCAATACCAATAACATTGCTACAACGAACAATGGCGGTGAAAGCTGGCAGATTCAGGCTTCGGGAGAAAATGCAGGGTATATGACCTGTGTCAGAATCAAACCAGGCTCGAAAGGGAAGGAGATTATTGCTGTAGGGGATCGGCACATCAGCTACTCATCAGATTTTGGGAAGACGTGGAAAAAGATTTCTGATGAAAAAGGGTTTTATGTGTGTCAATGGATCGATGGAAATACAGTTGTTGTGGCAGGTAAAAACAGAGTTTCATTAATGAAGCTCACATTCTGATTATAAAAGTATTTAGACTTATTATAAATTTAGAAAATTACCCTAATATATTTCATGGCTAAAAATTCATCAGATATGCGTAATTTTGTAGTATGAAACTTCTTGAAAGTTCATTAAAATTTTAAATCGAAAATGAATTCTTTAATAGATAAATATAATATTCCCGGCCCAAGATACACTTCCTATCCTACTGTTCCATATTGGGATGAAAGCAGTTTTTCCCCGGAATTGTGGAAGCAGAGTGTAATCAGGACATTTAAGGAATCGAATGCAGAAGAAGGGATTTCTATCTATATCCACTTGCCGTTCTGTGAGGCGTTGTGTACATTCTGTGCCTGCCACAAGCGTATTACCAAACAACACAGTGTTGAAATTCCGTATCTGGAAAGTGTACTGAAAGAATGGCAGCTTTATCTTAATTTGTTTAATGAAAAGCCTAAATTGAAAGAACTTCATTTAGGAGGCGGAACACCAACTTTCTTTTCGCCGCAAAATCTTAAAACTCTACTGGAAGGTATTTTTGAAACGGTGGACATTTCAGAAGATCAGGAGTTTTCTTTTGAAGGTCATCCGAATAACACTACAAGAGAGCACCTGCAGACGTTATATGATCTTGGCTTCAGAAGAGTAAGCTTCGGGGTACAGGATTACGATCTGAAAGTTCAGAAAGCAATCAACAGAATTCAGCCTTTTGAAAATGTACAGAGAGTAACGGAATGGGCACGAGAAATCGGGTACAGGGGAATCAGCCACGACCTTGTTTTCGGACTTCCGCATCAGTCCTGGGAAGCAATGGAACACACCATCCGCAAAACAATGCAACTAAAGCCGGACCGTCTTGCTTTTTATTCTTACGCGCACGTTCCGTGGGTAAAAGGAGTAGGGCAGAGGGGTTTTGATGAAAACGATCTTCCGAGTGGTGAAGAAAAACGCCGTTTGTATGAAGACGGAAAAAAATTATTGGAAGAATTAGGCTATATTGAAGTCGGAATGGATCATTTTTCTCTTGAACATGATGATTTGTATCAATCTTTGATTCATAAAAAACTTCACAGGAATTTTATGGGATATACTTCCAGTAAGACCCAGCTGATGGTTGGTTTGGGAATGTCTGCGATTTCGGATTCCTGGTATGCTTTTGCCCAAAATGTAAAAACAGTGGAAGAATATCAGAAAATAGTAGAAGAAGGGCAGATCCCTGTCGTAAAAGGACATATCCTGAACGATGAGGATCTCACCGTAAGAAGGCATATTCTGAATTTAATGTGCCAGCTTGAAACAACTTTTGATATCAACAACTCTTTTCCTGAACTTGAAAATGCTTTTGATATGCTGAAAGAAATGGAAAAGGACGAATTGGTAGAAATGAATGGTCATCATATCCAGATTACGGAGAAGGGAAGAGCCTTTACCAGAAATGTAGCCATGGTTTTCGATCTCAGAATGATGCGGAATAAACCGGAAACGAGAATTTTCTCGATGACGATCTGATCTCTATGTACAGGAAATTTCTTTTGATATTTCTTTATCTGTATGCGCTGATTTTCAGTGTTTCAAAAACCATAAGAATACCTAATCAATGGGCGCAGTCTCACTGGCTGGTAGATTACAGGTTCGGATTTATCAAAAGAGGTTTAGCCGGAGAATTATTTGGGTTTTTATCTGAAAAAAATACCTTTTCAATTACCATTCTTTCCATATCGGTATTGGCTGTGTTGTATTTTTTAATCTTAAAGATCGCTTTAAAAACGACCTGGAGCAATCCCAAAAGTTATGGTCGAATGTTATTTTTCGTCATTTTTTTGCTTTCCCAATACATTGTATTTTCGGCCCATTTGATAGGATATTTGGATCATGTTGTTTTCCTGATGACGATTTTGACGGTGTATCTTATTACCCGGAACAAATTATTTCTGGCATCAGTCATCGCAGTTTTCAGTATTTTTATTCATGAAATTTCTATTGTTTTACTGCTTCCTATCTGCTGTTTTGCCATTATTGTCAGTCAGATGCCGGAAAGTAAATTTTCTATTAAAGATGTATTTTCGCGAAATGTTTTAAAGAATCTTGCTTTATTTTTAATATTACCATTTCTAAGTGCTGTTTTTATTTCATGTTATCAGGAAATCAACGGAGGAAATTACTATACACAATTATTTTCCTATTTGAAACAATCATCAATACCTGGAAAAGTTGCTGACTCCGTCTGTTCAGCTTACACTAAAAGTTTTACCTATTATTTCAGTGAACAATATGAATATTTTTTTCAAAGAATTTTTGTTTCAAAAGCAACCGTATTTTATGGAATTCCTATTATTTTCTGTTTATGGATGATTTTTAAAGAATTTAAGCTGGATATTCGACTGTTTATTTTACTTATTGTTGTTTCAGCAATTCCCTTAATTCTTCATTCCATTGCATATGATACCTACAGGATATGGACATTCCCTTACATGATTTTGTTTTTGGGATTCTGGATTTTAAACTTAAAATATAAAGGAGAAAGTAAGCAACCAGAACCTGAAAAATTTTCATGGTGGGAACATGTACTTTTTATTACAGCCTTTCTTTGTGTTTCCTTAATTCCTGTTATTTTGTTTGATGGCGAAACTGAAAGTTTTTCCCCTGCAGTAAAATTACTACTGATCCTGCCTATACTAGGTACATTATATTTTATAAAAAAAGCTCCGGTCAAAACTGACTGAAGCCTTATTAAAATATTCTGGAAAATTATTTTACAATTAATTTTTTACTGTACGCTTTCTGATTTTCCATATTAATATGCAGGAAATAAAGACCCGTCGGTATTCCTGAAATATTTAAGCTATGGTCGCTTTCAATTTTTGCGCCTTCCAATACTTTTCTTCCTTCAGTATTGATGATGTCAATGGTTGTATTTTTTCCTTCAATTCCCTCAATAAAAACTTTTTTAGAAGCAGGATTAGGATAGATTTTTATCTGTGCCGAAAGATTATTTTCATTTGTACTTAAAGTAGAAGTCGTTACTCTGAATATTTTGCCGTTATTCACTGCTGCTACAAAAAGCTCGTTCTGATTATTAATTCCGAATGTTGAAAAATTATTTCCTGAAAATGCCGCCGACCAGGTAATGGAATCATCACTATTTAGAATTCCGATCTGCCTGGAACAGTAATCGGCAAAAATATATTTTCCCTGGAGAGCAGGATACAGTGAGCCTCTGTAAACATATCCTCCTGTAATAGAACATCTTCCTCCGGAATGGTCATAGGCAGCAACAGGGAAAGTCATGGTAGATTGTGCTGCACAACCGGATGTATTGTAGGTGCTATTGCCTTCATAGCATCTCCAGCCGTAATTGAGTCCCGCCTGGGTAATAGGCATTCTGTTGATTTCTTCAATATTGCCCTGTCCAACGTCTGCAATCATAACATTACCGGAAACCGTATCAAAATTGAATTTCCATGCGTTTCTAAGACCGTATGCCCAAACTTCATCAGCACCGTCGGTTCCTACAAAAGGGTTATCCGGTGGAATATTGTACGGACCTGTAGAATTGATATCCAGCCGTAATAATTTGCCTAAAAGAGAATTTTTATTTTGTCCGTTGTTATTGGGATCACCGCCGCTTCCTCCATCACCTGTAACAATCCACAGATAGCCGTCTGGCGCAAAATGAATGCTTCCCCCATTATGGTTGTCGAATGGTTTTGGCTGATTTAAAATGATTTTTTCCGTAGTCGCATCCGCAACATCCGAATTGGAACTTCTGGTGTATCTCGCCACAGTAATATTTCCGCTGGTATCATTGTAGTAAACAAAAAAGTACCCGTTGGTAGCGTATTGCGGATGAAAGGCAAGTCCCAGAAGCCCTCTTTCTCCTCCATAGGTAATTTTAGAGCTGATGTCTAAGAAGTTGGTTGAATTTATGCTTCCGTTCGGCTGTACGATTTTAATGATGCCGTTTTGCTGAACGACGAACATTCTCGTATCGTTGGCGTGGGTAATTTCTACCGGAGCGGTAAAACCTGTTGCAAATTCTTGCAGGTTAATACTTTGCGCATTAAAGATGCTGAAAGAAAATAAACCTGCATAAAAAAGTAAATTTTTCATAATATTTTGATATTTAGTGTATTAAATCAGAATGAAAATTTCATACCATAAAAACATTATAAAATTCATTAAAATAGCGTGAAAAAATTATTAAATCTTAAATAAAAATAAGAATACCGATATATCTGAAAATAAATGATTTCTGTTGTTAAAAATTCATAAAATTCAAGAAAATGATTATATTTGCCGACTTAATTTAACGTAGTTATAACAAAATGCAAGGAAAAGGACTTATTACAATTGTTGCTATTGTACTAGGGTTGATTTGCTTAAACGAGCTATTACCAACATGGTACGCCAGCAAAATTGAAAAGCAGGCGACTGCTATTGCAGGAGACAATCCGGAAAAGTATCAAAAAGAAATCGCAAGACTTTCTAAGGATACACTGAATCTTGGATTCACAAAACTTTATTACACCAAAGCGAAAGACAAGGAAATGAAGCTTGGTCTTGACCTTAAAGGAGGGATCAACGTTCTTTTGGAAATCAACCAAAGAGACCTTGTGAATGATTTAACCAATTATTCCACAAATCCTGTTCTTATTGAGGCTTTGAACAAAACAGATGAAGTTCAGAAGAATTCTACAAGATCGTACATCGACAATTTCTTTGAGCAGTTCGATGCAGTTAACAAAGCTAAAGGTACTAACCTTAAGCTGGCAGATCCGGAACTTTTCGGAAATACCACGCTTACTGAGGTAAAGTACAATACGCCTGACGAACAGGTAAAAGCGATTGTTAAGAAAAAGATTGATGCATCCGTAGGAACGGCTTTCGAGGTTATCAGAACCAGAATTGATAAACTGGGTGCGATACAGCCAAATGTTCAGAGGGTTCCGGGTACAGCCAGAATTTCTGTTGAAATGCCGGGGATGAAGGACATTGATAAAGTGAAAAAGATGCTTCAGACTTCTGCTAAACTTCAGTTCTGGGAAGTGCAGCAATCTCCTGAAGTATATCCTTATTTCCAGACATTAACTACAATGATCGCTGCAAAAGGTGATTCTATGGGGGTTGCAAAAAATGTAAACCTTCTGAACATTTTGCAGAAAGGTAAATCCATGAGCCAAAGTGCAGTAGGAAGTGTAAAATTGTCCGATACGGCTGTTGTGAATAAAATTTTAAACAGCAAAGTGGCGCAGTCTTTACGTCCTGCCAACATAAAATATACACAGTTCATGTGGGGCTACAAGCCTGAAGCTTCAGATGCCGAAAGCTTGGTATTGTATGCCATCAGAGGAAATATCAACCAGAAAGCTCCTGTAGATGGTGCTGTTGAAACTGCAAACATCGGGTACGATGAATTGAGCAGAGTAGTGGTAGACATGCAGATGGATTCTAAAGGTGCTAAAGAATGGAAAACATTAACAGAGAAAAACGTTGGGAAACCAGTTGCTGTAACCCTTGATAACAGAGTTTATACTGCACCGAACGTAGTCAACGCAATCCCTAATGGTAGGACACAGATTTCCGGTAACTTCTCTCAGGAAGAAGCGAAAGAATTGGTAGACGTATTGGGAGCAGGTAAATTACCTGCCGGGGCAAAAGTAGTTCAGGCTACGGTTGTTGGTCCTTCTTTAGGTCAGGAATCTATTGATGCAGGTTTGATGTCATTTATGATCGCATTTGCAATCATTATTGTTTATATCATTTTCTATTACGGCGGAGCGGGTGTTTATGCAGTAATTGCAATGATCATCAACCTTTTCTATATTTTTGGTATTATGGATTCGGGCGACTTTACGCTTACACTGCCTGGTATTGCGGGTATCGTTTTAACGATGGCGGTTGCGGTTGATACAAACGTTATTATTTATGAAAGAACAAAAGAAGAATTATTTGCAGGGAAAGGTATCCTTGAAGCATATAAAGACGGATTTAAACATGCATTGAATGCGATTATTGATGGTCATACCACTACTTTCTTAACGGCAGTTGTATTGTTCTTCTTCGGAACAGGACCTATCAAAGGTTTTGCTTTAACCCTGATGATCGGGGTTGCAATGACGCTATTCACGTCTGTATTACTTTCAAGAGTAATGATCTTCTCAAGATTAAATAAAGGAAAAGGACTTTCAGTATGGACGCCGGCAACGAAGAACTTATTCAGAAATACATGGATCGATTTCATCGGGAAAAGAAAATATGCTTACATTTTCTCAGCGGTTTTAACGGTGGTTTGCATTATTTCAATCGCTACACACGGTTTCAAATACGGGATTGACTTTACCGGTGGTAGAAACTATGTGGTAAGATTTGACAAAGATGTAAAAGCAGAAGATGTTGAAAACAAACTGGTAGCATTGTTTAAAACGGAAGACGGTAAAAACTCTTCAGTGGAAGCTAAAACTTTCGGAAGCAACAATCAGTTAAAGATCTCTACCGATTATCTTATCGAAGATGAATCTTTAAAAGCAGACCAGATTATTGAGCAGAAATTATACGAAGGATTAAAATCAGAATTACCTGCAGGAACAACGTTAAAAGATTTTAAATCTGCAGATAAAGAACACGCAGGAATTATTTCTTCCGAAAAAGTAGGACCTTCTGTTGCAGATGATATCAAAATTCACGGGCTATATGCAGTACTGGGAGCATTAGGAATTATCTTTATCTATATCTTATTGCGATTCAGAAAATGGCAGTTCTCCCTTGGTGCGGTGGCAGCATTGTTCCATGATGCGGTTATTATTTTGGGAGCATATTCTTTGCTTCACAAATATATGCCTTTCAATATGGAGATCAACCAGGATTTCATCGCAGCAATCCTTACGGTATTAGGATATTCCATTAATGATACGGTAATTATCTTTGACAGGATCAGGGAATATCTAAGAGAGAAGAAATCATTAACATTAGCAGGATTATTTGATGATTCAATTTCCAGTACGCTGGGTAGAACATTCAACACCTCATTTACTACGATCCTTGTAATTTTAGCCATTTTCATTTTCGGAGGAGATAATCTGAGAGGATTTATGTTTGCGATGTTAATCGGTATCGGTTTCGGGACGTATTCATCCATCTTCGTGGCATCAGCAATTGCCTATGACTTCCTGAAAACAGGTAAAGAAGAAGAGGTTCACGGCAAATCTACTACCAACAAAGAAGTACTTGCTTCAAAATAAAAGTAAACTACAATAAATAAGAAGAAGCCGTCTCACAACTGAGGCGGTTTTTTTTATTAAAAAAAGTTGTAATATTAGCGAGTATTTTGTATATTTATCTGGTAATCAGTCATATA
>NZ_FQVO01000026.1 GCF_900129385.1 Chryseobacterium takakiae
TCTGATTTAGATACCTTCATAACGGTACATTCTGACATTGCAACCGCATTCACTGGATATTTTTCATCAATAAACAGGAGTAATTCGCATACACTTTCACCAGTAGAATGAATACCTTGAATAAGTTCTTTGCCATCTTCACTTAAATGGTTTAGTTTGATATGTCCTGAAATTATTTGATAATAACACTTTGGTATTTGTTGTTCTTGAAATATATAATCGTTTGTTTTAAAAGTAATAATTTCGCCTCCGTAAGAGTTAAGTAAATCATGATTAATGAGCATAGAGCAGTGTTTATTTTACTTTAAAGTTAGTAAATTTAGATAAAATACTTTATGAAATATTACATTGCTAATTTATAAACAGCTATAAGAAAAATGATATTATAATACTATAAATTGACTAAAATCTAAAGGATGTGCAGTTTGACTATCTATATTACGCTAACAGATTTAAAGTTTTACTACAACGTGATTACAAGCAATTTAAAAAAGTCTCACACTATGCCAACTAGCTGAATATCAGTTCAATACAATTGACAGAGATGATCGAAACAGGGTGTGACTGAGCCAATTATTTTCTGGTTTAATTTGTCATTTTGTTAATGAGTAACGCACATCTGGCTGATAACAGATGTACGTTATTAATAAACCGGTCAATTATGTATCACTTTTAACGACAGTTTCCTTGTTTGCCATGGCAATATAGTTTACCGTGTCAAAGAAATTGGGCTCATCGGGATGAACCTTTGTTAGATAATTTTCTGAATTGAAGAAGGTGTTGAAATCCTCAAATGAATCAAACGAGATTTCCACAACGGCATCATACAACGGCTTGGGAAAACCTTCTGCGACGATAGGATGGTTTACTACATACTTTCTAACATAAAGCTCTGTCTCCGGGATGGAACAGAATAAAGGTGCGTGTATGTTTTTGTGGTAATCTATAAATTCTTCGAGACTCATACTTGGTAACTTCTGTACCAAAAACGTAAATTTGATCATTATTTCTTTCTTTATAATATGATGCAATATTATTGTATTAGGAGAGGCAAGTCAATTACGCACAAATTTGTGCGGATCATATTTGTAATTTATTAACCGATTTTATGTACAAAAAGAAAATTCCTGTCAGAACCGAATGTGGACTGCATCTGTTTAAAGAATTTTTGAGTGGAAAATGGAAATTAATGCTTTTATTCTATATTTCAGACGGCATCATTAGGCCCGGCGCTCTGCAAAAAAAAATATCTGCAGACAGGAGGGTGATGACCAGGCAATTGGATGAACTGCTTCAGGATGGATTTATTACGAAATGTACATTCGACACGAAAATTCCTAAAGTCGAATATCAGTTGACACCTCTTGGAAAAAGTCTGTTGCCCTTGATTATGAGCCTGGAGAAATGGGGAGAAAATAACAGGGATGTTTTAGAGGCTGCGCTTACCGGCAAACTAGAATAATTTCAATGCAATATTTAAAAATATTTATGGCAATAAGAAATTTTTGATAATTGACCGGAATTAAATTAACAGCTAAATTCTGCATCATAATTCGCATAGTATTTACATTTCGTGTTTCGAACCCTTCGTTGTACCAAGGGTCAGAAATATTGTATTAATTCTCAAAAAATGATTAGATTGCAGTTGCTGAATGTTTGGTGTATTTTACAGCAGCAATTCGCTAATTGATTATTCAAATATAATAATTATATAACTAAAAAGTATTAAAAAACGGTCACTGATTATTTGGACTTGTAAACCTTTGACCTGATTCTGGATAAAAACAATCACTATGGATACCCTAATATCACAGGGCTGAGTGAAGATTTCCACAAGCCCTGTTACCAATAAAGCATTAGACCTACTTTCTCCGTGCCCCGAAGTAAAGCATCAATATATTCTCATCATGGGAAAAGGCTCTATATAATAACTATTGAAAAATCACAAACTGCGATTACAATAGAAAATAAAATTTATAGAAAAGGAGCCAAAACAATACTTTTCAATCCTGAAATAAGAGTTCAGAACGCTGATCAACTTCCCGATTTGACCAGGACACTATTCTCATACAGCAACATCTCCAGAAGTCTTTCAAAATGAATAGATCTGTAAATTGGAATCTTATAATCTTTATCAGTAAAATGTTTTAGTAAGTTTATGATTGTATTATCTATCATCTCTTGTTATATTATATTGGTTTTAAAGGTAAAAAATTTGCTGATTCAAGAGCTTCTTTTAATTTAACAGGTAAATATTTGTTATAAAATTCTTCATTTATCAACCAATTATCTGATACATATAAAAGAGATGACAAAATAAAGTGTAATGCCGATTCTATATCTAATCTATCCAGAAGTTTTTTTAGAGTACTGAAATTTTCAGTTTTTGTTGTGAAAATTAACTTTGTACTTTCTTTAAAAGGATGAATAATCAGGCATGCATTATCATCAAATGATAAGTCCTCATTTTTAATCGTTAAATTCCCCAAATAACTAAAGAAAATTGGAATCACTTTATCTATTTCAATTATATGAGATTTTAAATTTTCCTCCTTATCTAATATAATATCCTGCCAAATCAGTCTTTTGAATTTCAAAGCATCATTTACTATCTTTTTTCTTTTTTTTAGAAGTTGTTCAAAATCTTTATGTCTGGAATCTGCAAAATGAAAATCTTTAAATTCTATATTCAGTAAATTGAATAAACTTCTATATTTGCCATTGGTAAATTTTTCAAACTTTTCATATCTTTTCTCAATGAGTTTCTCTACACTGCTTTCAGTTTTTTTGAGGACGATGTCCCAGTAGATATGATGATAACAAATCGCTTTATAAATTAAAGTTTGTAATTCGTGATCATATTCCAGCTGTTCTTTTTTTTCATACTCAAACATATTCTCGTGGAATTCACAAAATCCAGGAAATGTCAGAGCCTTATTTATTCCGACTTTACTTATCTTAATTTTTCTTTTATCTAGATCAGCTGCAGGATAAAGATAGTGCCCATTATGAGCATTTTTTCTAAGAAGTGATTCCTGAAACAAATGGGATTTCACAGCTTTTTTTCTACAGTACTTCACAGAACATTTTCTATTTTCTGTAAATGAGTGTAAGTGGATTTTGCTTGTATACAGAAGGTCTTTTGTTTCTGGTTCGTCAAGCTCGATCGAAATGTAATCTTTGTAAGCTTCGTTTAAAATATCGTTAAGAAAAATAATGTTTTCGATTGCAATTTCTTCTTCCATTTTTTTTGACAATTGGATTGTCACTTCAAATTTTCTATCACGTAAATGTATTCATCATGTGCTAGATAATATTAACATAACCCATATTTTCATTCATAACAAATTTAAAGATTGTATGTTAAAAGTAATCAATTATATTCCCAGTTCTTTTTTATTTTTTGTGAAAATCTTTTCGGACTATGAAAAGATAATGATTTTATCTGATGTTCATTATCCAATTTTACCACAATAAAGTTGATCAACTATTCAAAAAAAATTACATCAAAAATTACAGTTATGAATATCGAAAGGACAGAATTTATTATTTGGATGCGACGGATTATGGAAAGATTTGATCCTGCTTGCTTATTCTGAAAGTTTTAGAAAGTATTTACAGATATTGTAGGTATCTTTGTAAAAAATATAATAATATGTTCGTACAAATTTTCAGAAGTAAAGATGTGTTTTTAATGGTTAATATTAACCATATAGTAGCATTGGAACCAGTAAATAATGGTGAAGGATGTACAGTAATGTTAAATACAGGAACTAGTTTTTATTCGGTTGAAAACTACAACGCTATTTTAGAAAATATAAACAATACAAAATAAAAAACCTCATAATTGAGGCTTTTAATCATTAGTCTTCATTCTCTGAGCTTCTAAGATTTCTTTCAGGGTTCTGCCAACTCCAACATCTTCATTAGCTTCATTAAATCCTAGTGATATAGCAATTACTTCATATGCAGAGGGATGACTATCATTACTACTAATATTAAGACCATTTTCGATAATCTGATTTCTTTGAATCTATACTGCCAAAGATAATCTCTCATAATCGGACATGTCAGGAAAGTCTAATTTAAATCTTTTTTCAATTGAAAATAAGTTTGAATTTCTGTTCTCATATAAAATTTTTATGTTGTAATTTACAATAAAAATCTCGACTTCCTATTCTTCAGTCGGGAAAACACAATATACACCAAAGTGGTTTAAAACCACTTTTAAAATCTTATTGGTTAACAATACCAAACATTATTATGACATCAATGTAATCTCACAAACGATTAGAGTGCAAATTGCGGAATGTTTGGTATTTGAAACATAGGATCGCTAATTAAATATATTAGTTATAATAATTATATAACTAAAAATTATCGAAAACCGAAAGAAAGAAGAATTATATTTTTGCAATACTTGCAGTATTATATAGTCTTTTTTCTAAATGTTGAAAGAAGTTAGAGTAGGAACCGTGGAGCAAATAGATTCATTAACTGGAAATAGAATTTAAATGTAAATAATTTTAAAAAATAATAAATGTTGATTAACTTTGAGAATATCAAATTAAACAATTTTGTCATTAAACCAAACTCTATTCTTATGAAAAACTTAAAAATCCTGTCAAGAAAAGACCTGAAAGAAATTAAAGGAGCAGCATCGATTTCAAAATGTCCTCCTGGAAAGTACTATTGCCCCGAGACAGGAGTATGTATTCCTTTTTATGCAGGGTGCTATATTATAGTACCAGATTTACCAGCAGAAGAAAAAGTATCTCAATATCAAATTTTAAAAAGTTTTTCCCTCGGGAAGAACTTTTTATTTAGGATTCATAGTTCAGAATTCTTGAGGTTGCACATCTGAGTAAAAATGACAAAAGTTTGAAATGGATTAAATATTTCTCCCATTTATTAATTGCTGAATGTTTGATGAATTCTAAACTTTTAAATTTCAAGAGATTCAAATTGAGATTACTAAAAGTTGTAGAAACTATGAAAGCAGCTAAATCAATAAGTTCAGTCTCAAAAATCGTTAGTGATACAATTTGCCAAAATAATATTTCGCTGAATGTTTGGTTTGTTTTCCGACAGCATATTATGTGGCAGTTATTTATAAAGCCTAAGAATTTCCACCAACTCGGGTACGGATCGGATTTTCAGCTTCTCAAACAGCCTGTTTTTGTAAGTGCTGACCGTTGAAGAATGGATATTCAGCTGATTAGAAATTTCTTTGAGAGGAAGACCTTCTGCAAGCTTATTGGCAATTTGCAGTTCGCGATCTGATAACGCTTCAAACGGAGAATCTTTTGTTGCGCCGGTTAATGATTCTAAAAACATCGCTTCCTTCACATTATCACTGAAATATCTGCCCTTATCAAGCATTGCCGTCACAGCATCCTTAACTACTTCAGGGGAGCTTTGCTTACTCAGGTAGCCACCGGCACCCATCTTTAGGTAACGCATTGCATATAGCTCTTCATCTTGAGAAGAAAATATTAAAATTTTTAATTCAGGTTTATGAATTTTGATGTAATGTATTGCTTCCTGGACAGTGCCATTAGGCATATTAACGTCCATAATGGCCAAATCAAATTCTTCTTTAAGAATTATCTTATACAATGATTTATAATCCTCTACTTCTGAAATCTGCGCATCAGGCCTTAGTCTTTTGACTGTTTGTACCAGACCCATCCGGACAATACCATGATCATCTGCTACAACAATACGGGCATTTAATTTTAAATCCTTCATATACTAAATTTACATAAAAAATGTTTTCTGCAGATCAGGATATCTAATTTTTCTACTTTTTCAAGCTAAGGTTGAAAAGCCGGCGTTGTTTTACGAATTTCCTTCAAGGAATTTATTTCGTGACTTTATAATTTAAATATATAAACAATAAATAAAAGTGTATTCTAAATGGAGATAATTTGGTCTATATTTAATGATAAAATCTTATTTTTATATATAATTATATATTAATAAAGATGAACAATAAATTTGATGACTGGGATGATGTTAAAAGTAAAATTATAGTATTAGCTGAGAAAAATTCTCCTTTATTGATTAAGACCGTTAAATTAAGTGCGCCTGTATTTTGCTCAAAATTACTCATACGCCAGCCAAAATTAGTTCGGACAGAACTTACATTCTGTATTTATTTAAAATTGAAATATAATACCAAAGAAATAGCAAAATTTTTGAATGTATCTCCTAAGGCTATACAAAACAGGAAAAATAGATTACGAAAAAAATTAAATATTGCATCTTCATTAGATCTTTATCAATGGTTTGATAGTCTATAATCTCAGTTTCTTGGATGAACAGATGTAAGGTCTTGAAAAAACTAATTAGCAATATTAGCTATAAAATTATTAATGAATAAAAGAAAAATATATTCTCGGACTAGAACAAAAGGGAAGCACAATTTTTATTAAGAATTAATCAATGTAGTTATTTTACTACATAAACATGCATGTTCTATTACAAAGACCCCTTTTCCGATGTTGTACATTTGTAGAGTTGAAAATAGAACGATTTAACAAATAGTAAACGAATTTTAACTTAGCGTTACAATCGTATAAAATTAAAAATTTATAAAAATCATTTCTTTGCAATATATAAATAATCTTATGAGAAAAATTTTACCGTACATCGCTGCACTTACTTTTCTAACAGTTCTATCTTGCCGGAATGATGGCGACGAAATTCAGGATCAGCAGGAAACGGGTCCTATTTTAAGTTCTGATGCCGGTACATTAAGCAAAAGAATCGACTTTGGAAATGCCGGTGTGCTGGATATGAAACCAAGTTCCGGTGGTAAAACAGTTCAGGCAGGTAATTTTCCCCTCGTATTGGTAGCTGAAGTAGCACCGCCGGTTTATAACGGAAAAACATTAAGAGCAACTCATGTTTCAGTGGAAGGAAATTATGCTTATGTTTCCTATAATACGGAAGGCGAGACCTATCTTGGAGCCATCGAGGTTTTAAATATCACAAATCCGAATGCTCCGCAGCTTGTCATGCAGGCAATCCTCCCGGATACAGATGTAAGCTCTGTACGATACGATAACGGTAAATTATATATTGCAGGTGCTAAAGATATTTATGCTTCGGGAGCATCATCACCTGCTTTTGTAGGAAGTATGACGCTTAACGGTGGTATGCTTACCAACACACTTCAGCAGACTGTACTTAACGGTAAGGTAGGAACGGATGTTACTTCCAGCAGCTCAAAATACTATGCTGTTTCAGGAGCGACGGGTGTTTTGGCACAGCTTAATAAAAGCAGTCAGCAAATTGAAATGTCGATCCCTCTTAGTGATCTCAGAGCATTGGGATATAACAACAATAAAATTGTTGTATTGAGCGGAACGGAAGGTGTAAAAATTTATGATGCAAATGGTCTTAATTTAATCACTTCTTTCTCAACTTCCACAGATGTGGCAGAAGCTAAAAGAACGATTGATTTTATCGACGGGAAATTATTGGTTTCGGAAGGATATAATGGAGTTGGGGTTTATAACTTAACTTCAGGAACAAAACTTCAAACGCTTTCTTTACCTACACAGGTTCCGGGTGTTAATCCTTCGGATATTGTAAGCAATGCAGTATCTGTAAATTCAGGAAGGATATTTGTAGCCAATGGAGGGGCCGGTCTTTATGTTTATACTACGGATAATAATCAGCTTAAACTTATGGGTTCGCTTGATTTAACAGGTTCTTCTAATTTCGTAATGAGTAAAGGGGAGTATATCTTCGTTGCAACAGGAACCGGAGGATTAAAAATTATTAAAACCGTAGCTCCTGAAAGTGGTGCTCCCAACTGTTCTGGTTATGCAGTTTACAACGGAAGTGATTGGCTGAATGTGAACTCCGGACAAACATTAGAATACTCCGGAACAAAGAGCCTTCAGGGAATCAATGTAAACCAGACTCTTACTTGGTGCGGGGCATTAACAGCTTCTCAGGGAGTTAACCTGAACAGCAATTCAACATTCAATATGTACGGGCAGTTTTATCAGGGTACACAAAGCAACCCATGGAACTCACTTAATATCAACAGTGGTGCGCTCCTTAACCTGAAAGGTAACCTTACAACTTATGGGCATATGATCCTTAACAGCAACGCCAACTGGAAAATTGAAGGAAATGTAACGATTTTCGGAAACCTAACCATTAATCAGGGATCAAAAATTGAATTTATCGGAACCAATTCATCCATTACCATTCACGGGACAGTTACCAAAAACGGTACTTCAACCATTACCGGAACATTTACGGATGTTAATAATAAATTGTAATGATTAATATAAACCTTGCATCATTTAAATATTATTAGTCTTGTACAAGTAATTTTCAATAGCCATTTAGATTTAAATGGCTATTTGATATAACAATATTATTAGTATTATTTCAATAATATCGGAATTTTTAGGGTTGCAAACAGACAGGTTGCCTATAAGCCTGACGTTATTACATCAATTGTTCATAAAGGCAGGTTCTACAGACATATATTGACTTAAGCGATCTGGATGAATTTATGAAGGCAGCGATAGCCATAAAACTACTATAATGATTTAACAAAATGCTTACGGGACAGATAAAGAAAATTTACTCCATTTCAGAGATTAAAGACAATACCCCCAACAACAAAACTTAATGACAACAAGTATGGGATGATGATTGATATTCTACCCATAGACAAAGTCCTGGGCGGAAGTGAAGATCAATAACATTCCGGTAAAAGTAAGAAAACTAAAATTTAATCTATGCCTGACAAAATACTGAACCTCGAAAACGGGATCAGCGCACAATTGCTGGATAACTGTATTGACAGAAATGAAATCCCAGATGCAGACAATGCAGACATCTGGATTATTAACAACGATAAAGCCTGGAATGTAAGGAAATTCTTGGTTTCACTGATCAGACATCCGGATCCGAAAGTTTTTCTAAAGCCTGTTTTCCTGCAGAAAGACTTAAAAAAAGTTTACAAAGAATATAAAAATTATAATCTTAAACAGCTTTGTGACGGTTATATCAAAGAACTGGATATACAAAACAAAGTACCCTATATACGATTTATTTTAAATTTCGTTAAAAATCTTAATCCTTCAATTTCTTTTTCTGAAGATGATTTACTGAAAAGAACATTGATGTATTATTATTCAAGAAATAAAGACATTGAATTTTACGAAAGCTCAGAGTCTCTCAGCGGATATTCTTACCCAAGAATAGAAGCATATTATGATGGTGCTACCGAATCCTATGCAAATGGCAGGGCTCTTCTGAACAGCGCTTACAAAAATGACTTTCTTAGAAGGAATTATGTTGATACTTCGCATATCTGTAAAAAATGCTATTCCGGATTTTTGAACTACAGGGAAGAATGTCCTCAATGCAAGCAGCACAATCTTCAGGTAAGGGTCCTGATCCATCACTTCAGATGCGCTTATGTAGCAACAGAACAGAGCTTCTGGCAAGGAGAAAAAATGATATGCCCGAAATGCAGTATGGAACTTAAAAATCTTGGTGTTGATTATGATAAACCGGGAAAAGTATTCTACTGCCTGAACGACCTATGTAAACATGAATTTCAAAAACCTCTGATCGGCGTACACTGCATCAATTGTAAAACAGAACAGACTCCCTCTGAACTTAATATGGAAAAGATTTACAATTACGAGCTTACCAAGAAAGCCATTAGCGAAATTTTCACGTAATTATCCATCTAAAAACTTTTGTCAAGATTTAATTGGTACTGAAATCTGACCTTAATTTTTTTGTATTATAAAAAGCAATTCTTGATAATCTATCTCATAAAACAAGCCATTTCACTAGAAACAGCTTGTTTTAAATTTGAATTAGATAGTAATATTTTGTAATGTGGTGTGTTATTTTTATATCAAAAGTCATACCGGAGTATCCAGTCCAACCAAACAAATCTATTCCCTGGCCTCCGTACTTTTATAATAATATCTTTTCAACAATTTCTCTGCAGAAATGCTAGATTTTACTGTGAATTACTTAAGAGGCGTGCATGTTCACTTAATCTGGCACCCTAATTCTTAGTATACAGGATGTGGGTTGGTTATTAATCAGTAATAGACTTTACCATTTTGTATTTTAATAAGCTTGTCCTTTTCAAGCTTCTTCAGTCTTCTTATAACCGTTTCGACCCTCAGACCACTTAAACTGGCAAGCTGTTGACGGGTCAACTTGATCTCATAAGAGTATAAAGACTCATCATTACTATAATTTTTAAAATATTGAAGAATACCTTTAATTCTTGTTTCAGCAGAGTGAGCTGCAAGATTCTGCATCATAATAAACTTTTCATACAACCGGTAAGAAATATATTTATGTACATTTTCCGATACATCGCGATGATCTTCCAGCATTCATATAAAATCTGATTTAGATACCTTCATAACGGTACATTCTGACATTGCAACCGCATTCACTGGATATTTTTCATCAATAAACAGGAGTAATTCGCAT
>NZ_FQVO01000025.1 GCF_900129385.1 Chryseobacterium takakiae
CAAAGATAACACGTCTTTCCTTTACAATCCAAATCTATTTAACATAAAATTTACTTTTCCGTAATATTTGAGCTTAACTCGCTGGTAGCATGGGGGAATAATTTTTAAGGGAGTGAGAAGTGAGAAGGGAGAAGTAAGAAGGGAGAAGTTGGTGAAAAATGGGGAATGGGTAATAAGTAACAGGTAATAGGCAATAGGCAATAGGCAATAGGCAATAGGCAAAGGTATTGTTTTTTGTGCGTGCTATTAAATCCTGAACTTTGAATTTGAATTTTTGAATCTTGAATTTTGAATTTTGAATACTAAACCCTGAACAAAGAAATGTAAACTCCAGATGTCCCACCTCTTTCTTCTTACTTCTCACGTCTTACTTCTTACTTCTTACTTCTTACTTCTTACTTCTCACTGCTCACTTGTCACTTCTCACTTCTTACTTCTTACTTCTTACTTCTTACTTCTTACCTCTCTCTTGCCACTTCCACCCTAGCCCGGATTGAAGCAACTGTCTGAGCTCATTTTAATGTTTTTAGTCGCGGCGGCTCCGCCGCCGCGACTAAAAACATTAAAATAGCGAGTGCGGAAAGCCGGAATAAGCTCCTGATTCAAATTGAATGTAAGAGGATTGGAGGGTAAGAGTTTGGTGAGAGATTGTGTGATAAGCTTGTACTTTAACATATTATTCAGTAAAAAAAGGCTCTACATAATGTAAAGCCCTTTCATATATTATTATAATAACAAGTTATTCTTATGTATTTTCCTTCTCTTCTTTTTTATCCGGGAAAATAATTGATAAAATAACGGAGATTACCAATACCCCTCCTACAATTCCTAAAGAAACCGGAGACGGAATATGAATCCACGGTGCAATAAGCATCTTAACTCCGATAAAGGACAGGATTACTGCCAATCCGTAAGGTAGCTTGCTGAACATGTGAATAAAATTTGCCAACAGGAAATACAGTGATCTTAATCCTAAAATTGCAAAAATGTTTGATGTATAAAGGATAAACGGATCATTGGAAATGGCAAATATTGCAGGAATGGAATCCACTGCGAAAAGCACATCGGTAAATTCAATTACCGCCACCACAACCAAAAGCGGAGTTGCCATCTTGATTCCGTTCTGAACGGTAAAGAATTTATCACCTACATAATTATCAGAAACTTTCCAGAATCTTTTGATTAACCTTGCCCCTGCCGTATTGCTGTAATCTTCATCGTCGTCATCGTCTCCGTCGCCCCAGGATTTGATTCCCGCATAGACAAGGAATAGCCCGAATAAAGTCATGACAACATTAATTTTGACAGGATGTCCGAAGATATTCATTTCAGGAAGGTAAGTAAGATTGATCAATCCTACTCCGGCAAAAATGAAAATCGCCCTGAAGATGAGCGCCCCGATAATTCCCCAGAACAATACTTTGTGGTGAAGGTATTTCGGAACTTTAAAAAACCCGAAAACCAGGATGAATACAAATAAATTGTCCACCGAAAGCGCTTTTTCAATCCAGTAGGCTGCCTGATACTGCGTAAATTTCTCTATGGCAAGCTCATGGCTTCCAGGACCTAAATCTGAATTGTACACCCAGTATACGACTCCCGAAAACACCATTGACAGTGAGATCCATACAATTGACCAGATTGTGGCTTCTTTTGAAGAAACTTCATGACTTTTTTTATTGAAAACTCCTAAATCCAGGAGCAACATGATAACTACTGTTACCGCAAATCCCCAAACCAGACCGGGATGAAGATCTAAAATGCTAGTATTTTGTCCCACTTTTAATGTGTTGTTGTTAAAATGATAAAAGCAATAGCTGTACGACGTACAAATATTGCTGTTGTTTATTTTATTTTCAGATTTACATTCAATAGATTTTTGGCTAAAGCCGGATCAAGATCCTTTTTTATTAAGCGGGCTGAAGCCCACTTCTATTGAATATCAGTTGTTATAAATATTTTTGTTTTACCGTTTCAATGGTTTCCTGCAATTTTCTGTCTTTGGTAGGATCTCCGATGGCATTGAATTTCCACTCGTTGTTCCTTCTATAGAAAACGCCCATCACCATCGCAACATGGCCTTTGAAAGAAACATCATTGGCAATATCATATTTTGCAAAAACTTCTCTTACATTGGTAGGGGTTCCTTCATAAATTCTGATTGAAGCAAAAGGAATGGTCCCGAAGTCCTGCCCTTTGTAACTGTTCAGAACAAGAGCAACATGTTCTACATTTGAATCGAGGTTACTGAAATCGATGGTAATCACTTCATTATCCAGTCCGTCATCACCATTTACATCTCCTGTAAGATCGTCGCCGCTGTGTCGTACCGCGCCATTTTTAGATTTAAGGTTACCGAAATAGATTACTTCCGTAGCATTCTTATTAGAATCGTATAAAATGCAGCTTCCATCCAAATCTACTGCTTCGCGTGAGGTTCCTCCAAAGAAACTTTTTTTCTCAATTGCACCCCAGTTGATCCCTACACAAGCCTGTGTAAGGGTTGTTCCATTTTCTTTGGTAAGATTTATTCGTTGACCTTTTTGTAAGTTAATAGCCATCTTTTTATGTTTATTTTTGTTTATATTTTACAAATGATAAAGTGAAGAATCATTATTTCGTACTATTTACTTATTCTTTACAATACTACGATTATAATTACCCCAGTTTTATGATTGTACTTATTAATTATTTAAATTTAAATTCAGCATTGCCCGAAGAATGTTCGTTTCTTCGTTGATATCAAATATTTTGCTGATGATATCTGTATTTTCAAGATTTTTAATATAATCTTTCAGGACCGCTGTCACCTGTTCCGGCAATGTTCTTTTCCTTTCGTACATTGCTTCTTCAAGCTCTTCATTCTTTTTTTTGAGCTGATTGATGATAATTCTGCGGTTCGATTCATTGGGGGCTGTATTCAATTTTTCCATTTTTTTAGGATCCGTTAAATACATTTTATGCCCTTCAAGATCGAAGATGAAAAAATCTTCTGACTGGAAAATTTTAAAAAGCTCGTATTCATTCCCAGAAATGGCATAACCGCACATGAAACGAACTTTAAAATTCTGAATGTTAAGCCTTCCCAGCAATTTTCTTTCTATCTGGTAATCCTGATAGTGGTAAGCCGGAAAAGCGTCCGGTTTCAGCAGTTCTTCATCTACTTCCGATCTGTAGAATTCCGCAGCGTATTTTTTATGGAAATACAGCACATCATCCCAGTTGACCGTAAATTTATTTTCCGTAAGATCCTGATAGAGCCTTTTCAGGTGATGCGAAAAATTTCCGCTGTACATTTTTCGGTCTGTCTCAAAGCCGTATGATTGTTTTTCCTCAAATCCGGAAATGTATTTCCTGTTGACATCTATCTCATTGATCACCGCCAGCATATCATTTTCCTTCTGCCTTTTTATTTTCGTCAGAAGCTCAATGAGACTGTCGGTGTACTGCAGGTGAAAAAGTTCCAACTTACTGTAATCCAATGTCTTATTTTCCAGAAAAAGAGTATGGATACTATCCGTCTTAATGTAGATGGAGATGATATCAACATTTTCAAAAAAATCAGCAAGAAGTTTAAGTTTCGTTAATCTTCTTTTGCTTTGGGACAGTATGTTTACGGCTTCATCATTCACCTTTGTACAATGTTCTTATCCTCTTACGTTTGCTTTCAGTTCGTGTTCCAAGGTCATCAGATCCTGATCCAGCTTTCTTCTGCCTTCGGCTCCCTGTTTCTGAATCTGTTTTACTTCGTTTAATGTATTGATAAGTTTTGATGTTGTTTCTCTCAGCGTTTCGATCGATACAACGGTCTGCTCATTGGCTCTTGCTACATTGATTGAATTCTGTCCGAGACGTTCTGCATTTTTTCTTAAAATCTCTTCCGTGGTAGAAGAAACTTTCTGCTGAATTTCAATATTCTGCTGCTGTCTGTACATGGCCACTGCCAATGAAAGCTGATTTTTCCAAAGCGGAAGCGTCGTTGTGAGAATAGTCTGCGCTTTTTCAGCGATCGAAACGTTATTGTTCTGAACCAGTCTGATCTGCGGAAGCGACTGCATCATAATAAGACGAACCACTTTAAGGTCTGCCAGTCTACGGTCTAATCTTGCAATAAAGTCTCTTTTATCGGCAATCTGGTAATCCTGATAGTTCTGCGGCGCAGCTTCCATGGTGGCAAGCTCCGTTGATGCTTTTTCCATTCTCAGGTTTCCGGCAATCACCAGTTCTTCAATTTGCTTAATTGCAGTAATGTTACTTTCAAATATGGTCTGTAAAACGGCATTATCTTTTGTAGAAGTAATAATTCCTGCATTTACTTTGTATGAGATCTGATCAATATTATTGATGATCTTATCATATTTGGCAAATAAATTCTCAATCTGCGTCATTACACTTTTCATAAAGGGTAATTTGCTTAAAAAACTTTTGAATTTATTCTGATTCAGTTCTTCTACGTCAACGTAATTCAGCTCAACCAATAAATTATTGATGAGCTCCCCCACTTCTCCTGAGTTGGATCTTCTTACATTCCCTAAGAAACTGTCACTCTGGTTAGACAAAGTTCTCTGAAGGTCTGCCCCGAAATTCACAATAGATCCCGGATTGGTTTCATCAATAGAATCTGCAAGAACTTCGTATTTCTGACGTTCTTCCGAGGGTAGTTGGGTAAGGTTTACATTTCCTTCCCTGTCCACAAGCGGAGCGGGAGGTGTACTTTGTGCCTGTCCCGGCGGAGGATCCATGGGAGTCGGTTCAAATGTTTTTAACGGTTCGATTGATCCAAGCGGATCTATTGGTTGATTAGGTTGGTTATCCATGATACAATTATTGATACATTGCTACAAATTTTTCGAGACCTTCTCGCTGTCCGCTTCCTACGGCTTCAAACTTCCATTCTCCGTTTCTGTTATAGATTCTTCCGAATTCTACTGCTGTTTCGATGGAGAAATCTTCGTCCAGTTCATATTTTAAAATTTCTTCGTTAGTATCTGTATTAAAGATTCTGATAAAAGAATTTCTTACCTGCCCGAAGTTCTGTCTTCTGGAATCTGCTTCGTGAATAGTCACCACAACAATGATTTCTTTTACAGCAGCATCAATTTTGGTTAAATCGATTTTAATCTGCTCATCGTCACCAGCCCCGTCACCGGTTAAATTATCACCGGAGTGAATCACTGCCTTATCCGGAGATTCAAGGTTGTTGTAAAAAATAAAATGATTATCGGAAATCAGTTTTTTATCTTCTCCCAATAAAAATAAAGAAGCATCAAGATCGAAAGCCGTTCCCGTAGAGGTATTATTGATATCCCATCCTAAACCTACGGTAAATTTTGGGGCGTTTATATTTTCTCTTTGTCCTTTCTGTAAGTTAATAGCCATAATAGAGTTCAGTTTGTGTTAATATATTAATATTATTTTCGTATTCTTTTATTAAATGATAGTTGTTGCTGATCGCCAGTTCCAGCAGGTGATCCATCTGTTCTTTTTTTACTTTAGACGAAAGATAATCAAAATTACCTGAATCCAGTCCTAAAATATATTTTACAATCCTTGTATTGAACTGAAAACTGGGCTTCAGCATTACTTCTGCGATATGCTCTACGCTTTTTACCGCATAGTAATTAAAATAGTTTTCAATTTTCGGATCAAGCTCAAGATTCATCAGTTCTGCATAGTACATGAAAAGAAAATCTGCTTCTACCTGATATTCATCAAGAATTTTATTCACCGTAAACTCATGACTCCCCGTTATTTTAATATCGTCTATAAAAATACAAAGTTTTCCTCTAAGAAAATCTTTATCAAGATAATAAGTATCATTAGCAATCAGATTTTTACGATCTTCAAAACTTAAATTTCCGTAATCCGTCGTATACGTATGATTTCTGTTGATTTTTGAAAGAATGCTTGATTTTTTTCCTTTCTGAAACAGATAAAAATCCAGATGCTTTTTAAAGTAAAAGCATAAAAAATTGGAAGCCGTAGGAATTGCCATATACGGACTTGGCAGAACCACAATGTCTTTATGCGTATCAAGGATATTGTTGTGTGCAGAAATAAATCCGTCAAATAATTCTTTGGCAAATTTTGCAGCATACGATTTGTCGCCATACTTGAAATAGCTGTATTCCTCAGGCGAAAAAGTGAACTCGTCTGCAGAATGGATATGGTGTAAGCTGTATCGTTTGTTCATAATTTATATTTTGGGTGTCAGTAAGTGTGCATTGAAACCGAAATCCTTTGCACCTTTGTAATCTGCAATAGGATTATCTCCAATGTGTAATATTTGTGAATGATTCAGATCCTGATTTTTAAGCAGGTTCTTCACTTCCTGAAAAATTTTAGGATCAGGTTTCGAGCAATTGGTTTCGTCAGAATAAATATGGAAATCAATATATTGATCAAGGTTTTCATTCATCAGGAATTTTCTCATGGTCTTTCCTTTAATAAAACCGGTATTGCTGAGAATATTAATTGTCTTTCCCTGATTTTTAATTTCATCAAAAAGCTGGTGTAAATTCTCAAAAATCACAACGGGTTTATATTCAAGAAAAAGATCTTCGCTTTTTTGATAAAATGTATTCAACTGATCTTTATCTATTTGTTTTATATCAACTTCCAAAGCATGCAAGATTAATAAATAAATTTCAAAAGTATCTACATTTCCGCCGATAATCTCATTAATGGAATTACACAGGTCATCGTAATATTTTACGACTTTCATCACTTCATCAATCGGCTTGTTAACTTCAAAAAATGAAGAGAACAGCTCAACTCTTTTTGCTTTAAATTCGGGGTGAGATTTTATTAAAGTAAGCCATAGATCAAAGGAAAAATGTGAATGATTATGGATGTCAATATCTGTTTTCAAAATGGTTTAGTTAAAAGTTTATTTAGCTTATTTCCTGAAAAAGATGTTTTAAATGATTATTATTTTCTTTCATCTGTTTGTGTAAAAAATGCAATTCTTTTCAAAGATAGAATTTTTAAATCAATGTATAAATGTAGTTTCAGGTTTTAAGAAATTTTTATGATTTTCTGTAATATTTGATATTGGAAATTCTTTTTAAACGCAAAGTCCTCAAAGATTATTTTATAATTATTGTGGGTATTTTCGTTCGCAAAGGCGTTTCACTCAGCCAAGGCATGATGCTATCATTTGCTGAACGAAGTGCCTTGGCGAACGAAAATGTTTTCAAAGCATTAAACAAAACTTTGCGATCATGGCGTTAAAAATAATTTTACACTCAGCATTTATTTCTTGAATTTTTAGTTGTTTTAAAAAAATTAAAAAAAATTTTTGCTGTTAAAATATTTTTTCTAATTTCGCAACCGATTAAAAATCAATAATGTTAACAAAAATGGTAAATATTTTAATTTTAAACAATCCTATCAGAGCTGTGTACTTTGGTAGCACTAAATATTTATCTGAATAACGACCGATCTATAAAAACATAACAAAGGCCTGTCTGTTCAGATAGGTCTTTTTTGCTACCCTACTTTTCAGCTTTTACATTCGGAAAGGTTGTCTAATTTTTTAACGCAAAGAAAAATTTTCTTACTGAATAAGAAAGTGAGCAAAGATTTAATCAATAAATTGATTTTAAGAAGCTGGCTTCATCAGCGACTTTGTCGCAAATCTTTGCTCTCTTAAATAAAAAACAGTTTTCAAAGAACTTTGCGTTTTAAAACATTTTACAACCTTAAAATCAACAATTTAAATTTAACAAAATGAAATACAACACACGAAATATAGGGATAATAGCACATGTTGATGCAGGAAAAACGACACTCACGGAAAGACTGCTTTATTACACCGGAATGATCCACAAAATCGGAAATGTGGACGAAGGAAATACGACGATGGATAAAGATATTCAGGAGAAAAACCGTGGAATTACCATTTCTTCGGCTGCGATTTCCACTCAATGGAAAAAAGATGAAATTGTCTTCAATATCAACATTATTGATACTCCGGGACACATTGATTTTGCGGTGGAAGTAGAACGTTCTTTACGAGTTTTGGACAGCGTTGTGGCTGTTTTCTGCGCTTCTTCAGGAGTTCAGCCGCAGACGGAAAATGTCTGGTTTCAGGCTGAAAAATATGGAATTTCTAAGATTTGTTTTATCAATAAAATGGATAGAATCGGGGCTGATTTCTTTGCTGTTTTAAATGAAATTAAAACAAAACTGGATGCGGTTCCTTTAGCTTTACAAATTCCGATGGGTTCTGAAGACAGTTTCGAAGGCGTTATCGATTTAATTAAGCAAAAAGCGCTGTACTGGATTGATGAAAACGGAGAAACTATTATTGAAAAAGAAATTCCGGAACTTTACAAAGCTGAAGCTTATGAATGGAGATTAAAATTAATGGAAACTTTAGCGGAATCTGATGAACAGTTTTTTGAATATTTTCTGGATTCTGAAACAAAAATTTCTGAAGAAATGCTTTTCAAAGCGATACAAAGAGCGTGTCTGTCAAGAAATTTAGTTCCTGTTCTTTGCGGTTCCGCATTTAAGAACAAGGGAGTTCAGCCTTTGCTTGATGCAATCGTGACTTATCTTCCTGCTCCAAATCAACTGTCTTTTATCAAAGGAAAGGATGCGAAAACGGAAGAAACGGTGGAACTGGAAAGAAATGAAAAGGAAATGTTTTCAGGATTGGTTTTCAAAGTGGTGATTGATAAACACATGGGTAAACTTTCGATGTTGAGAATTTATTCAGGAAGCATAAAATCCGGCGATACGGTTCAGAATGTAAGAACGGGTGAAAGTTTCAGAATTTCAAGAATTTTGCAGATGCAATCGGACAAAACGATAACGGTTGAAGAAGGAAAAGCAGGAGATATTGTGGCTTTAACCGGAATAAAAGATGCGAAAACCGGAGATTCTTTATCTTTTGTTGGACGGGCTGTTTTGCTTGAATCCATCACAATCCCGGCTCCGGTAATAAGGGTTTCCATTGAACCGAAAACGAATGCCGATGAAAAGTCTTTCGGACTGGTTTTAGCGAAAATTCAGGAAGAAGACCCGTCGTTGGTAGTTGAAAGAGACCGACAAACGGGAGAAACTTTGCTGAGCGGACTGGGAGAACTGCATCTTGAAGTTACTTTAGAGAAAATCAGGTTGAATTACGGAATTGAAATCAATCAGGGAAAACCTAAAGTTTCGTACAAGGAAATTTTAACGGAAACAAGAATTCATCGTGAGAAGCTTGTAAAGCAGACTGGTGGAAGCGGACAGTTTGCGGACATCACTTTTGAAATCGGGCCGAGAAGTGATGACGGAATTGGCTTGGAATTCATCAATCAGATCAAAGGTGGAGTAATTCCTAATGAATTTATTCCGTCTGTTGAAAAAGGATTCAGAGAGGCTATGGAAAACGGAGCATTACAAGGTTATCCTCTGGAAAGCATGAAAGTTACGCTTTTGGACGGATCGACTCACAGTAATGATTCTCATGCACAAGATTTTGAAATGGCAGCGAGAGACGGTTTCCGGGAAATAGGAAAATCATGTAAACCTAAATTAATGGAACCTATCATGAAAGTTGAGATTCAGACGATTGAGGATTATACCGGAACGGTGACTGCGGATATCAACAAACGAAGAGGAATCATCATTTCGATTGATGAGAAATCGGGAAGAAAAGTTTTCACGGCGGAGGTTCCTCTGGCTTCGACTTTCGGGTATATTTCTGATCTGAGAACGTTGACGAGCGGCAGAGCTTCGATCAGCATGAAGTTGTCACACTATGCTTTGGTGCCTGATTTCATCGCGAATACATTAGTAACCTAAAAGACAAGGGCTGTAAATTTATTTTTGCAGTCCTTGTTTGATTATTGAGGTAAATTGTCAATGATGAATTGTTTTTTTCTCCCACTGATTTTGCAAGTTATGCAGATTTTTTTATTTTCTATAGATAACACAAATATTTGGATGAATTTTAAACTTCGATCATCGTAATTCCAGCTTATTCAAATTTTATTTCCCACGATTACACGGATTTACTCAGATGTTTGCAGAGTATTTCTAAACTTCCATCTTCCAGCCTCAAAACCTTCTCCAACACTCAACTCTACAACCGTCCTACTTCTCCGGCATCACCTTGTAGGTAGGATCATCCTGAACATTAACTTCAATAACTGCTTCAGCATTTTTCAGCATTGTACGGCAGTCTTCGCTTAGGTGTTTTAAATGCAGCTTTTTATTTTCCTGTGCGTATTTTTTAGATAATTTGTCTAAAGCGTCAATGGCACTCATATCCACAATTCTGCTTTCGTTGAAATCAATGACTACCTGATCGGGATCATTTACAGGATCAAACTTATCAATAAAAGCAGTAACAGATCCGAAAAACAGCGGTCCGGAGATCTGATAATACTTTACACCATTTTCATCCGTATATTTTCTGGCACGAATTCTCCTTGCATTATCCCAAGCAAAAACCAATGCTGAAATGACAACACCTACCAATACGGCAAGCGCAAGATTATGTAAGATGATGGTAATTAAAGCAACAGTAATACCTACGAAAATATCGGATTTCGGCATTTTGTTGACAATTCGTATGGAAACCCACTGAAAAGTACTGATGGCTACCATCATCATCACGCCGACAAGAGCCGCCATCGGAATTTTTTCAATAAACGGAGCTCCCACTAAAATGATGATTAAAATAGTTACGGATGCAATAATCCCTGAAAGTCTTGTCCGGGAACCGGCATTTAAATTTACCAAAGTTTGGGCAACCATTGCGCAGCCTCCCATTCCACCGAAAAACCCGTTGGTCATATTGCCCAATCCCTGTGCTACGGATTCTTTATTGGCATTTCCTTTTGTATTGGTAATTTCATCCACCATTGATAAGGTAAGCAGTGATTCGATCAGCCCGACTCCTGCCATGACAAGTGCGTACGGAAAAATAATCTGCAATGTTTCGAGTGAAAAAGGAAGATCCGGAATATGAAAGCGTGGCAATGTTCCACTGATGCTTGCGATATCGGCAACGGTTTTTGTATGAATTCCAAAGCCTACCACAATTCCGAACACGATGAGAATAGCAACGAGCGAAGCCGGCACCACCTTTGTTATTTTCGGGAAAAAGTAAACGATGGCAACAGTAAGCAAAGTTAGGCCCAGCATTATGTACAGTGCTGTTCCCTGAAGCCAGCCGGTGATTCCGTTTTCATTAACTACTTTAAACTGCTCAACCTGAGCCATAAAAATGATAACTGCGAGACCATTTAAAAAGCCATACATAACGGGCTGTGGAATCAGCCGCACAAATTTACCCCATTTGAAAACCCCGACCAGCAATTGAAATATCCCGGCCAGAACTACCGTGGCAAACAGATATTCTACACCATGCATTTTTATTAAAGCAATGAGAACAACAATTGTTGCACCAGCTCCACCGGAAACCATTCCGGGACGGCCGCCGAAAACCGCAGTCACCAATCCCATCATAAATGCTGCATAGAGACCAGTAAGCGGCGAAAGTCCTGCCAGAATCGCAAAAGAAAGCGATTCCGGGATCATGGTCATCGCAACCGTAAATCCGGCAAGCAGTTCGTTTTTATAATTTATTTTCTGTGAGAAATCGAATAAAGCGGTGGTATTTTTCATTGTGCAGCAAAGGTAGTTACTACAAAACCTCTATCCAATAGCATGCTATCATTGATTGTGATAAAAAATTAAATTTATCTATCGGTAATTTTAGTTTAAGAAATGGTTTAGAATGAAGTTTCGCAAATCTGTTTTATAGCTTTGCCATATTAAGATTTAAGTTATGATTAAAGGATTATATGAAACCCATATTCAGGTAAGCAACCTTGAAAATGCCATTAGTTTTTACACGCAAGTTTTAGGTTTGAAATTAGCTCATCAGGATAAAAACCGCCGGATTGCTTTTTTATGGATGGGAAAAGATAAAGATTTCATGCTTGGGCTCTGGGAGCAGAAAGAAAACCTGCAAACCCGTCATTTTGCTTTCAGCGTTGATAAAGAAAATCTTTTGAATAAATCCGTTGAATTTCTCAAGAATAAAGATTTAATGCCCTACAACTTTCTGAAAAACGAAAATGAAAAGCCAATGGTTTTTGCCTGGATGCCGGCCTTGGCCATCTATTTTAATGATCCCGACGGAAACCAGCTGGAGTTCATATCCATTCTGGAAGGTGAAGGAAAACCGGAGCTGGGTGTTCTTTCTTATGAAGAATGGCTTGACAAAACTTTATAAAAAAGACGAAGCCGTCTCACAACTGAGGCGGTTTTTTTTATTAAAAAAAGTTGTAATATTAGCGAGTATTTTGTATATTTATCTGGTAATCAGTCATATATA
>NZ_FQVO01000041.1 GCF_900129385.1 Chryseobacterium takakiae
ATATATGACTGATTACCAGATAAATATACAAAATACTCGCTAATATTACAACTTTTTTTAATAAAAAAAACCGCCTCAGTTGTGAGACGGCTTCTCTTTATTATTGCTCACGGATTACAAATCCGCGAGATCGGGGTTTTGTTTTTATCTACCAACACGAGCGGGAATTTTCTTGTAAAAAATATTTTCATCAGCATTCATTTCTATAATAACTTGTTGATTTTGTTTATAAATTGGGCAAGAAAGCCTTGTCAAAAATTTTTCTGCTTGCTCTTCTGTTAAAAATTCTTTTAAATCATAGTTTTCGTTATCGTAAAAGTTTAAAAAGATAATTCTATTTTTCCCTCCCAATTCCCAAGAAGATTTCCCTTGATACATTAACTTCCCTTGTTTATTAAATATTTTATGTATATATAAATTCTCTTCAATTATAAGAGAATCAATTGTTTCACTTCCTTTATATTCATATTTTCCTAAAATTTCAGTTTTCTTTATAGAACATGAAAAAAGAAAGAACAAAATTGTTAAAAAAGATATTTTTTTCATCTAAATAAATTATTTTTTGTTGTCCACCAAATATATGTTTGGTGAGTTGTACTTTGCGGAACACCTATACCATTACTGCGAGGTATATTTCTTGATTCACCTTTATTAAATGGATTAAGAGAATAAGATGAAATTGATTTAGAATCAAAAGCCATGATTACGACCTTATTTCCAACAGGGTAAAAGCTGAAGTTTGTCTTCCCCATAAATTGTCCTTGCATATTAAAATTTTCTCTTATAGCTCCCCAAGGACCAAAAGATGCATCATATTTTGATTTTTCATTCGTGGAGGTGTTCATAAAGTCTGTGGCCGCATCTAAATAAATCTGTGTATTAATTAATTTTTTCACTGCACTACTACCTTTACCTATTAATAAACTATTTTCAGGACCAGAACCTTGTAAAAACTCCTCATAAAGAAGATCCCAATCTACATTACTGCCTCTATGGCTATAACCTCTTATATTTTTTGAAGATTTCATCCATTGATCCTGTCCTGTTTCACGATCCACAATTCTTGTTCTTCCATTAAAACCAGCTCCACCACCAATATAATGATAAAAGTCAATTTCATCGCCACCTAAATTGCTAATCTGTCTAGTTTTACCTGTTTTTAAATCAACTTCGTATTCATTAGGGGGAGTAAAGTTTCTTCTAATTTCTTTTGAAATTTCACTGTCTTGTTGAATTGAAGCTTGACTTCTAACAACTTCCTCGCTCTGTCTGCCATCCGGATCAATAAATCTTAAAGGATTATTCATCACATAATTATAAGGTGACCATCTTCTGTATTTCTCCGCTAATGGATCCACCAC
>NZ_FQVO01000029.1:0-2073 GCF_900129385.1 Chryseobacterium takakiae
AATTTTATGTTAAATAGATTTGGATTGTAAAGGAAAGACGTGTTATCTTTGCCCCACTGAAAACGGAAGGAAGTAGGTAGCGCAGAAGAGCCTTTCGGGGCTTAAGATTAAGAACTCCCAGCACGGGATACTGCCTTAAAAACTTTTACAGATTTTAATTAAAAAAAACTTGTAGGAATAAAAAAGATTAGTATCTTTGCAGTCCGGTAAAACGGGAGCAGGAGTTGAATTGGGAGAGTGGAGATGGAGGATTAAGGTTACTAGAAAAACTTTAAAATTTTCTTCAGAAACATTTGGTCAGTTCAGAATTAATTATTACTTTTGCACTCGCAAATACGAAACGAACACTGACAGAGAGGGTAGTTTTGTAGGAAGCGGAAGAAACGAAGATCATTGACATACAAAATAACAACCAAGTAAGGAAAAACTAAAGCGTTAAAAAACTTTGAGAGAGACAGACAAACATACAATGGAGAGTTTGATCCTGGCTCAGGATGAACGCTAGCGGGAGGCCTAACACATGCAAGCTGAGCGGTAGAGATCTTTCGGGATCTTGAGAGCGGCGTACGGGTGCGGAACACGTGTGCAACCTGCCTTTATCAGGGGGATAGCCTTTCGAAAGGAAGATTAATACCCCATAATATTTAGAGTGGCATCACATTAAATTGAAAACTGAGGTGGATAAAGATGGGCACGCGCAAGATTAGATAGTTGGTGAGGTAACGGCTCACCAAGTCGATGATCTTTAGGGGGCCTGAGAGGGTGATCCCCCACACTGGTACTGAGACACGGACCAGACTCCTACGGGAGGCAGCAGTGAGGAATATTGGACAATGGGTTAGCGCCTGATCCAGCCATCCCGCGTGAAGGACGACGGCCCTATGGGTTGTAAACTTCTTTTGTACAGGGATAAACCTATCTACGTGTAGATAGCTGAAGGTACTGTACGAATAAGCACCGGCTAACTCCGTGCCAGCAGCCGCGGTAATACGGAGGGTGCAAGCGTTATCCGGATTTATTGGGTTTAAAGGGTCCGTAGGCGGATGTGTAAGTCAGTGGTGAAATCTCACAGCTTAACTGTGAAACTGCCATTGATACTGCATGTCTTGAGTAAGGTAGAAGTGGCTGGAATAAGTAGTGTAGCGGTGAAATGCATAGATATTACTTAGAACACCAATTGCGAAGGCAGGTCACTATGTCTTAACTGACGCTGATGGACGAAAGCGTGGGGAGCGAACAGGATTAGATACCCTGGTAGTCCACGCTGTAAACGATGCTTACTCGTTTTTGGGGATTTATCTTCAGAGACTAAGCGAAAGTGATAAGTAAGCCACCTGGGGAGTACGAACGCAAGTTTGAAACTCAAAGGAATTGACGGGGGCCCGCACAAGCGGTGGATTATGTGGTTTAATTCGATGATACGCGAGGAACCTTACCAAGGCTTAAATGGGAATTGATCGGTTTAGAAATAGACCTTCCTTCGGGCAATTTTCAAGGTGCTGCATGGTTGTCGTCAGCTCGTGCCGTGAGGTGTTAGGTTAAGTCCTGCAACGAGCGCAACCCCTGTTACTAGTTGCTACCATTAAGTTGAGGACTCTAGTAAGACTGCCTACGCAAGTAGAGAGGAAGGTGGGGATGACGTCAAATCATCACGGCCCTTACGCCTTGGGCCACACACGTAATACAATGGCCGGTACAGAGGGCAGCTACACAGCGATGTGATGCAAATCTCGAAAGCCGGTCTCAGTTCGGATTGGAGTCTGCAACTCGACTCTATGAAGCTGGAATCGCTAGTAATCGCGCATCAGCCATGGCGCGGTGAATACGTTCCCGGGCCTTGTACACACCGCCCGTCAAGCCATGGAAGTCTGGGGTACCTGAAGTCGGTGACCGTAACAGGAGCTGCCTAGGGTAAAACAGGTAACTAGGGCTAAGTCGTAACAAGGTAGCCGTACCGGAAGGTGCGGCTGGAACATCTCATTTTAGAGCGTCTTTTAGACGATAAACAAAATTAGTATCGCAAGATACAAGTACTTATCTCAAAGTGAAGCTTTAGTTTTTTTATTGGTTGCT
>NZ_FQVO01000029.1:2717-5901 GCF_900129385.1 Chryseobacterium takakiae
GAAGGTCAAGGGTTCGACTCCCTTATTCTCCACAGTTTTGGAAGATTGATTTAAAAGTTACGGATGGAGCCAAAAACAACATCAGTTCATCAATCTGAAAAGAAGACATTAAGATCATTGACATTAACGGTAAAGACATCACAAAGAGAAAACCGAGCACTTATAAGTGCTTGAGTAACCTAAAAATAGGAAAGAAATCGTTAAGGGCGTATGGCGGATGCCTAGGCTTTCAGAGGCGACGAAGGACGTGGTAAGCTGCGAAAAGCTGCGGGGATTGGCACACACGAATTGATCCGCAGATATCCGAATGGGGCAACCCGGCATGTTGAAGACATGTCACCTCGCAAGAGGAGCAAACCCGGAGAACTGAAACATCTAAGTACCCGGAGGAAAAGAAATCGAAGAGATTCCGTAAGTAGTGGCGAGCGAAAGCGGATTAGCCCAAAAGTCTTTATATGTTTAGAAGAACGTACTGGAAAGTGCGGCCATAGAGGGTGATAGCCCCGTATTTGAAAGGCATATTAAGATGATAAATGAGTAGGGCGGGACACGTGAAATCCTGTCTGAATATGGGGGGACCATCCTCCAAGGCTAAATACTCCTGAAAGACCGATAGTGAACAAGTACTGTGAAGGAAAGGTGAAAAGCACTTCGAATAGAAGGGTGAAATAGAACCTGAAACCGTACGCCTACAAGCGGTCGGAGCAGATTAATTCTGTGACGGCGTGCCTTTTGCATAATGAGCCTACGAGTTAATTTTACTAGCGAGGTTAAGGACTTCAGGTCCGGAGCCGGAGCGAAAGCGAGTCTGAATAGGGCGTATAGTTAGTAGGATTAGACGCGAAACCTTGTGATCTACCCATGGGCAGGTTGAAGCTTTGGTAACACAAAGTGGAGGACCGAACCGGTTGACGTTGAAAAGTCTTCGGATGACCTGTGGGTAGGGGTGAAAGGCCAATCAAACTGGGAGATAGCTCGTACTCTCCGAAATGCATTTAGGTGCAGCGTCGTATATAAGTTTATTAGAGGTAGAGCTACTGATTGGATGCGGGGGTTTCACCGCCTACCAATTCCTGACAAACTCCGAATGCTAATAAATGTTCTACGGCAGTGAGGGCATGGGTGCTAAGGTCCATGTCCGAGAGGGAAAGAACCCAGACCAACAGCTAAGGTCCCCAAATATATGTTAAGTTGAAGCAACGCGGTTGGACTGCATTGACAGCTAGGATGTTGGCTTGGAAGCAGCCATTCATTTAAAGAGTGCGTAACAGCTCACTAGTCGAGCGGTCCGGCATGGATAATAATCGGGCATAAACATATTACCGAAGCTATGGATTTATAATTTTATTATATCTGGTAGGAGAGCATTCTGTTTGCGCCGAAGCAGTATCGTGAGGTATTGTGGAGCGGACAGAAAAGAAAATGTAGGCATAAGTAACGATAAAGGGGGCGAGAAACCCCCTCACCGAAAGACTAAGGTTTCCTCAGCCATGCTAATCAGCTGAGGGTTAGTCGGGACCTAACGCGAACCCGAAAGGGGTAGTGGATGGACAATGGGTTAATATTCCCATACTTGCTCACACTAAAAAGGGGACGGTTCGATGTAGCTACTAAAGACGGACGGAAGTGTCAAGGCCTAGCCTTCGGGCGAAGCTGCTGTAGTGTAATCGGATCCAAGAAAAGCCGAAGTGAAGCAACCCGTACCAAAACCGACACAGGTGGTCGAGGAGAGAATCCTAAGGTGCTCGAGTGAGTCGTGGCTAAGGAACTAGGCAAAATAGTCTCGTAACTTCGGAAGAAGAGACGCCATCAGCAATGGTGGCCGCAGTGAAGAGGCCCAGGCGACTGTTTATCAAAAACACAGGACTCTGCTAAATCGAAAGATGCTGTATAGGGTCTGACACCTGCCCGGTGCTGGAAGGTTAAGGAAGGGCGTTAGGGTAACCGAAGCGTTTGACTGAAGCCCCAGTAAACGGCGGCCGTAACTATAACGGTCCTAAGGTAGCGAAATTCCTTGTCGGGTAAGTTCCGACCTGCACGAATGGTGTAACGATCTGGGCACTGTCTCAGCCACGAGCTCGGTGAAATTGTAGTATCGGTGAAGATGCCGATTACCCGCAATGGGACGAAAAGACCCTGTGAACCTTTACTATAACTTCGTATTGACTTTGAGTAAGTAATGTGTAGGATAGGTGGGAGGCTTTGAAGCAGGCACGCTAGTGTTTGTGGAGCCGTCGTTGAAATACCACCCTTTACTTACTTGGAGCCTAACTTCCCTATGGAAGGACATTGCGTGGTGGGTAGTTTGACTGGGGTGGTCGCCTCCAAAAGAGTAACGGAGGCTTTCAAAGGTACCCTCAGCACGCTTGGTAACCGTGCGTAGAGTGTAATGGCATAAGGGTGCTTGACTGTGAGACCAACAAGTCGATCAGGTGCGAAAGCAGGACATAGTGATCCGGTGGTTCCGTATGGAAGGGCCATCGCTCATAGGATAAAAGGTACTCCGGGGATAACAGGCTAGTCTCCCCCAAGAGCTCACATCGACGGGGAGGTTCGGCACCTCGATGTCGGCTCGTCACATCCTGGGGCTGGAGAAGGTCCCAAGGGTTGGGCTGTTCGCCCATTAAAGTGGCACGCGAGCTGGGTTCAGAACGTCGTGAGACAGTTCGGTCTCTATCTATTGCGGGCGTTAGATGTTTGAGAGGGCTTGATTCTAGTACGAGAGGACCGAATTGAACAAACCTCTGGTGTATCAGTTGTACCGCCAGGTGCACCGCTGAGTAGCTATGTTTGGAAGAGATAAACACTGAAAGCATATAAGTGTGAAACTCGCCTCAAGATGAGACATCTTTTAAGGGTCGTGGGAGATGACCACGTTGATAGGCTACAGGTGTAAAGTTGGTAACAGCATAGCCGAGTAGTACTAATTACCCGTAGATTTATAGCCTATTGGTTACAAACAACAAGCCTTATAAGTGCAACACTGGTTTTGCCTTTGTGATGAAATTTACCGATAAAAAGCTAATGGCCAATGGCAATAAGCCAATAGCCAACGGCTATATACAACCTTTAGGGTGGTTTTAGCGGTGGGGCTCACCTGTTCCCATTCCGAACACAGAAGTTAAGCCCACCAGCGCCGATGGTACTGCTAACGCGGGAGAGTAGGTCGCCGCCAGTTTTTTTT
>NZ_FQVO01000010.1 GCF_900129385.1 Chryseobacterium takakiae
AAGCCATTTTCAATGATCGCAAAGAAAATTTCCAAAATAATTTGAATAACAATAATATCAAAAAATGAAGCCGACTCGTGAAATGAGACGGCTTCATTCTGTTTATAAGATATCTATTTCTTTTCTGATTGGTTACGTTTGAAAATAGTTTTGTAGGTATAGGAGAGAAAATCAATACATAATAATAATAAAATTAATATATATGATGCCATTGCCAAAAAATTATTTTGTCGCACAATAATCTCATATTGTGAAATAAGAAATAATGCGATTAAGATTTCAAAAATTAGCAATTTTTTCTTTTCCATTTTATTCAGTTTCCATATTCAACCAATAGTAAAAACTCTGTATAGATACTGAAAATGCAGACAATAAAGATTCTTTTTCAATACTGCTTAATCTTGAGTTTGCCACCTGCTCAACATAATAGCTTGTTATATTATTATAATCTTCAAAGTTTTGAGCGCTTTGTGTAGCTTCGAAGTATAATGACAATATATCAGAGCAGTTTTCATTAATTAAGCCATTATTTCTATATGCGTTTACAAGGGATTGTACATCATAATTAGAATTTTTATAATCGGAAGAAATCTGTTTTATTTGGTCTGCTCCTTTTTTAAAGTCAGGTGAGTTATATATTTTATCAAATTCACTTGATTTTAAATTGGGTATATTATTATATGCCCACTCTAATTCATTAACTTCATTTCCATCCATGTAAATTGTTTGCAGTCCTGAGTTATGTAAAATTCCTACATTTTCCAGATGATCAAAGTCTTTTGGAAAGTCATATACTACAGATAAACCTTGGGGAGAAGCGCTATTAAAAGTTCCTCTGCAATGACCGCCAGTACTGCAATACGCTGCATAAGATCCTCCTACAGCTCCTATAACAGCAGCACCTCCGGAAACCACAGCCCATCCTGTTCCAGCAGTAGCAGCACCTACTGCACCTGCTACTCCTTGTGCAACCCACACCATTCCTGCAGCTCCTCCTGCATCACCAGAAGCTATTGCGGCAACCTGCCCAACAATCTGCCACCACTTCTTTTTACTTGCCGGGTCCTGATAAATATTCGTAGTTTTAAAATTGTCATTGTAATTTTTTAATTGCAATTTTAAGTCACTCGCACTAGTTTTTTTAGAAGTTACAGTTTCTGTTGCCACAACATTTTCATCACTTGTACAGCTACCGAAGTTCAGCAATACAGCTAAGCCAAGGATTTTAATTGAATTTTTATACATATTAATTTTTTTATTGAGCAGCAAAACTACTCAGAACAAAATAATTCACACAATAATTACTTATTTGTTTTTCATTAATTTTTTTCTACATACCACAAAAATCTGAAAATGCAAATTTTTATTTAAAATCCTACAAAATTGCAAACAAACAGCCTGATAATATTTGTGATATAAAAATTTTAAGATAATATCTAATACAGATTTAATCTATCATAACTATTATTAAAAAATATTTAACGAAACATCTTTATTAAAGTAAATTGAATAAAAATAATTAAATTTGCAAAAAATTTATTTCATTATATGCGAAAATTCTTGCAAATTCTACTACTGGTGAATTTTTTCATCTTCTTTAATGCTCAAAACAAATCAACTCTAAGTATAAATTCAAAATCCCTAAGCGTTCTTGCAGAAGAATACAAAGAGATTTATACAGCTGCTAAAGAAATCATGAAAAATCTTCTGGCAGACAAAACAAATGCTGAAACAAATCATATTGACTTCTCGTTGTCAGATATTTCTTTAAATAAAACTGAATCTGCAATTGATTCCAAAAACATAAAATTTAAAAATACGCCACATCTCAATTGGGTTTCGGATATGAGCTACAACTTCAGCCCGGGGTTTGGTGATGATGATAATATTTTTTACCGGGCAAGAGTGTCTTCGGGCCTGGACTGGCTTGCCTTAGGAGAAGGAAGTCTCAAAAACCAGAAAATGCAGAATGCTCTTAATGAGAAAATGAGGAGTATGAATGTTTTAGAAAAACAGCAATATAAAAAAGAGATCAACCACAGAGAACATCTGGAACAGGTAAGAGCTGCCTTCGATGCAAAAAAAATAAAGCTTTTATCTGATTATGAAAAACTGTTGAAAATTCAAAATGATTTTACGGTTAGACAAAATAAAATCGGATTAAAAAATGATGCAGAAGCTGCAGAGTCGAAATACAGACTGGATAAAATTTCCATAGAAAAAAAATCACTAGAAAGCCTTTCAAAATCGTTTGATCATCAAAACTTTAATAACGAAATTATAAATTCAGGCATTCCGGATCTTATACCGGTTGAAAATATTAATTTCAGTGCTTTGGTAAAAGATAAGGAAACTGCTTTGAAAATGGAAAAGGAAATACTGGACATGAAACGCAGAAGGGATAAGCAGCCTGATCTCAGATTGAAATTGCGTTACAATTATTATTCTGCATTATCAAGAGACCGGAATTTTGCCAGCGTTGGTGCTACTATTAACCTTCCCGTAAGCAGAAGTAAGAACGATATTGAAAGCGAAAATGAGATTAAGCTGAAAGAAAATTCTATCCAGGATCTGCAGTTGTTATACCGTAACAGGCTCAGTGAAATATACAGAGACTATTACCTTGCAAAATCCGAAATAGAAGTATTGGAAAGTGAGGTAAAATATCTTGAAGCAGAACTTAAAGTGAATTCCACCAACGAAAAAAGCAATACTTTCAGCCCTGCGGCATACCTTGCTACCTCCGAAAAACTATTGAATAACCAGATACAAATTTGTGATAAAAAATCAGATCTGTATGAAAAATACCTTGATTACAGAATGTTATCCGGAACAGATGATACAGCAGCAGGCGCTCAGCAGTTAGCCAATAATGACAATATTGGGAATGAAACTTATATCTGGAGCAGCTTTTTCACCAACTATTCCAATGCCTATATTATCAACCTGATGAATCACTGGCATATCAACCGGGTTTTCCTGTCAATCGGTAAAGTGACGGATATGGTAAAAGTTGCCGATTTTATGGCAATGGCTGCGCAAAATAACATCCAGGTATATCGCCTGATTGGCGAAAATTCCTATGCTGCTACAGATAACGGATTTGTTGATCTTCAGGTCGCTTTACAGGACGCCAAAAATATGGGATTTGCCGGAGTACATCTCGATATTGAACCCCACACCTTTGATGATTATAAAGCCAATGTAGATCTTTATGCACAAAGACTTATCAACCTGTTTACCAATTCAAAAACATGGTGTACGCAGAACAATATGGATTTGGGGGTAAGTGTTCCGATGCAGCTTCCGGCCGAAGTAGCCACTGCTTTACATGACAACAGCATTATGACCTACATTATGGCTTATGATGTACTGACACTCGACAAAAAACTTAATAAAACAGCTTTAATAAGGAATATCCTGGGTCCAGACCTGTATGTATGGGTTTTCAGAATTAATGACTTCCAGGTATTCAGTGATCTTCTGGATGCAGAAGCGTATGTACAGGCAGCAGGCGTTACAAAATTCGGGTATTACGATCTATCACAAATGAATAATTTTAAGCCATAATTAATGGAAATCAATTTTAATGACGATAAAATAACAGAAGAATCTTACGAAAAACCTGTTAAAAAAAGAAGATGGGACCGTTGGATTTATTTTGGCATTTTATTGTTGATCGTTTTTTCCGTCCTGAAATGGATTATTTCATCTTGGATATTTGATTATGCAGACGGATTTCTCAAACAGCAGCAATTTGATGTAAAATTCACCAGCGATATAAGAATCCTTAATTATACGGTAAAAGAAGGTTCAGCCGTAAAAAAAGGCGACACCTTGTTCAGCTACGAATTTTATGACACTAATCTGCGTAAAAACAGCATTCAGGATTCCCTGAAAAATCTCGTAGACAATACCTCTTTTGATAATAATATTGTAGAAATCAAGGCGCAGATATCAAAAAAGAAAAGCCTTGCCGCTGATCTTAGAAAAAGAGTGGCTTTCTGGCAAAACGAGAAAAAAAGGAAAGAAAAACTGGTATATATTAACCAGATTACACCCAATGAACTTGCCAATGTAGACCGTTCTATTGACGATCTTACCTATGAGCTCGCCTCGGTAAATGCTGACATTAAAGCACTGAATGACGAAATTGCAAAGATGGCTCAGATTAACAACCAAAGAAATAATCTCACAAGAGAAGAAAACAGAACTTCCGGTATTCATAATTATTATACTTCACCGGTAAACGGAAATACAGATCGTTTCAGAGTTGCTGACGGGCAGGTTGCTTATAAATCGGATATTATTACTTCGATTGTGAATAAAAGACAATTTGTACAGGCATATATTGACATCAGTGATCTGGATGAATTTAAAGAAGGCGATCATGTAGCCATAAAACTGCCGTACGGATTTAACAAAACGCTTACAGGAAAGGTAAAGAAAATTTATTCCATATCAGAGATCAAAGACAATACTCTTCTCAATAAAACCTTGAATGACAATAAATACGGTGTGGTAATTGATATTGTACCGATAGACGGAAAGTCCTGGGAAGAAGTAAAAATCAGTAACATTCCGGTGAAAGTAAGAAAACTAAAATTTACATAATCTATGCCTGACAAAATACTGAATCTCGAAAACGGGATCAGCGCACAATTGCTGGATGACTGTATCAACAGAAACGAAATTCCCGATGCGGACAATGCAGACATCTGGATTATCAACAATGATAAAGCCTTGAATGTAAGAAAATTCCTGGTTTCGCTGATCAGGCATCCGGATCCGAAGGTTTTTCTGAAGCCTGTTTTCCTGAGGAAAGATTTGAAAAATTTATATAAAGAATATAAAAATTTTAATCTTAAACATCTGTGTGACGGCTACATCAAAGAACTGGACATACAAAGCAAAATACCTTATATCAGATTTATTCTAAATTTCATCAAAAATCTTAACCCTTCAATTTCTTTTTCCGAAGATGATTTGCTGAAAAAAACACTGATGTATTATTATTCAAGAAATAAAGACATTGAATTTCATGAAAGTTCAGGCTCTCTCAGCGGATATTCTTACCCAAGAATCGAAGCGTATTATGATGGTACTACCGAAGCCTATGTCCACGGCAGAGCTCTTCTGAACACTGCTTACAAAAACGATTTTCTTCAGAGAAACTATATTGACACCTCGCATATCTGTAAAAAATGCTATTCCGGCTTTCTGAATTACAGGGAAGAATGTCCTAAATGTAAACAGCACAATCTTCAGGTAAGGGTTCTGATCCACCATTTCAGATGTGCTTACGTGGCCACAGAACAGAGCTTCCGACAGGGAGAAAAAATGATATGCCCGAAATGCAGTATGGAACTTAAGAATCTCGGTGTTGATTATGATAAACCGGGAAAAGTATTCTACTGCCTGAACGATCTCTGTAAACATGAATTTCAAAAACCTCTGATAGGCGTACATTGCATTAATTGCAAAACAGAACAGAGCCCTTCTGAACTGAATCTGGAGAAGATCTACAATTACGAGCTTACCCAAAAAGCCCTCAGCGAAATTCTCAATTAACGAATTATCAGTGGAAAGTTTCTGGGAAATTATTTTTTCTAATATCAGGTATTCAAACTGGTCTACCATCCTGAACTGGGGTTGGTATGTTTTCATCATAGATATTCCGAGATTTCTTATTCTGGAGATCATCGTGCTTTTTGTTACCTTCAGAAATCGTTTTTTAAGTAAAGACAAATGGGAACGTGCACATACAAGAATGATGAGGGAATATCCTTTGGTTACGGTTCTTGTTCCCGGCCATAATGAAGGAAGACATCTTCATAAAATGGTAGTTTCCATGCAGAGGCAGACGTATAAGAATATTGAAATTATCGTTGTTGATGATGGTTCTACCGACAATACGGGAATTATCGGAAGATCTTTTGAGAAGAAAGGTTTCATCACGAAATTCCTCCGGTCCGAAATTCGTGGCGGAAAAGCATCGGCTGCCAATCTCGGACTGAAATATTCGAAAGGAAAATTTATTGTGCATATTGATGCAGATTCATCTCTTGACAACGATGCCATTGAAAAATCCCTCCTCCCCTTTTATGTTTATAAAAATGTTGGTGGTGTCGGCGGAAACCTTATGGTGAGAAACGATGAAGATTCCCTTACTTCTACCATGCAATATCTGGAGTATCAGCAATCGATAAGTATTTCCAGGATTGTTCTTTCCAGTCTTGGAATTTACAAGATTATCTCAGGAGCATTTGGTGTTTTCCCGAGAAAAGTACTTGAAAGAGTTGGTGGCTGGGATGTAGGTCCGGGTCTGGATGGAGATCTTACGGTGAAAATCAGAAAAATAGGCTATAATATTCACTTTGAGCAGAACGCCATCTGCAATACCCACGTTCCTGTAGCATGGGACAAACTTGCCAAACAAAGGTTACGCTGGTCTCGCTCGCTGGTACGGTTCAGGTTAAGAAAACACTATGATATATGGATCCCTAACAAGAATTTCAGATGGTCTAACTTTTTCGCTTTTTTTGAAAATGTTTTTTTTGGATTGGTCCTGGATATTACCTGGATGATTTATATGCTAAGAATAATAATTGAGAATCCTGAATTCTTGCTTTTTTGGCTGCCTCTCAAATATTTAGTATATTTGCTGCTCTATTTTATGCAGTTTATCGTTTGCCTGGTAATAGTGAAAAATAAAAAGAAATATTTATCAAAGATCATTTACGTTCCGCTTTATCCTTTGTATATGGGATACTTCATGCGCATCGTAAGAACCATTGCCTATTTCGACGAATTGTTCTTCTACGATTCTTACAAAGATCCGTGGAACCCCCAGAAAACTTCAAAAAAAGCACGTGAATTCGGTGCATAAATTACTTAGCTATTCAAAAAAACCTTATAAAACAAAACAACTTCCCCTTACAATGACTAAAAAACTAAGCGCAGTAATAGGATTTTCCCTTCTTGTTGCTGCAACCGGATGTTCTTCGGAAGACAATCTTCTTCCTGAAAACAACGAAAGTTCCAACTCAATTACCAATGGAGATATCACCCTTCGATACGGAGGAGGCGATCTTGCCAAAAGTGTTGAACTCAAAAATTCAGCGGTTGATTTCATCAGATTCGACCAAAACGGACAGAAACATTCCGTTTCCCAGAAAACCGTAATGTATACCCCTAATCTTTCTGGTGCTATTGCTGCTGTAGGAAACAACTGGTATAATATTAACAACGGAGAAACGTATTACATTCCGGAAGGTACCACCTTTACAGGAGGATTCAATTTCAATTCTGCAGGAAAGATCATCGTTTTGGGTGAACTGGGCGGATCCAACTGGATCAACGTTCCAAACGGAGGTAAAGTAGAAGTAGGAAATAACGGTAAAATTTCAAGTTCTGTCAATTTCCACCTGAATTCCGGGGGTATTTTAAACAACTACGGATTCGTAACGTATACTACAGGATCTGTTGACGGAATCATTAACAATTATAACAATTTAAACTTTAATAATTCTGAAAGCCTTAACGGAAGCTCTACGGTAAACAACTACTGCAGAATGGTCTTTAATGCACAGAACAACTATCTGAACGCAAGTCTTAATAATGAAGGTTATTTAACTTTTGAAAAAGGATTTCATATAAACGGTTCCGGAGTATTAAATCTTAAGCCGCAATCTTTCACGGAAGTTACCGGCGGAAGCGTTTCTGTGGACGGAAAAGTAAGCAATACCGGAAACAGCTTTGCCAGAATGGATTTTTCGAATATGTCTTTCGGAAACCTTAACGCTTCTCCTGCTTTCACAGGATTTATTGATATGAACTTTGTGAATACTTCGTATGCTGTTCTACAAAACAATAACAAAATCAACAACCAGGTTACTTTAAATTCAAACACTTATATTGCGGCAGGAGAATGTACGCCTCAGAAAGGTATTGCTCCTTGTTCAGACAGCCAGCTTCAGTTTACGGTAGTAGCCAATGTGGTAAGCCCTTCCATCAACAACACTACGCTTAGTGCAACAGGTGTTACGGTAAACAACGGTTTTGCTTATGTATCTTACCATACCAATGATGCGCTTTCCGGAAGCAACACACAAGGAGCCATCAGAATCCTTAATGTGACGGATTACAGCGCTCCATCTCTTGTAAGCGAAGCATTATTCAACAACATCGAATTTAACAATGTTGATGTGGCGAACAATAAATTATACGCTGTAGGCGGAGATAAAAACGGTTCTAAACTGGTTACGGCACCGCTTTACAATAATGTGTTCAATACTCAGGATCTTTCTTCATTCGTAAATTATAAGCTTCCGAGTTCTACCGCAAAAAATTCTTATTTCTACAATAATTATCTTTATGCTTCTACAGGGACAACAGGCGGAGGTTTCTTCAAGCTGGATCCTAATAACGGATATTCTGTGGCCGAACAGTTTAATTTTGCAGGAGAAAGAGCGAAATATGTTGCACACAACAATACATATCAGGTATTTTTAGCAACCCAGGCGAATGGTGCTTCTTTAAGAATTGCCAATAATGACGGTTCAAATGCAAAGGTTTACAATTATGCCGGACTTGCTCAATCTGTAACCGACGGTAAAAATGTAATTGTTCTTGATGATGAATATGTATACCTTGCTTTAAGCGATAAAGGGGTTGCTAAAATCAGATTAAACGATGGACAGCTGATCAGTACTTTTGTACCTAGAAACTTTAAGGTTAACAACCAGAATGTCTTCAGCCAGACCGGACTTACCAATGCCGTTGCCGTAAGCAACTGCTACCTTTACCTGGCAAACGGTACAGACGGAGTCATTGTTTTGAATAAAACGAACTTTAAAGTAGTTGGTTATTACAAGCTTAACGGTTCTGCCAATTATATTTATATCAATAATAACCTGGCATTTGTTGCCACAGGACAATCTGGTCTTAATATATTGAAAATAAATTAATTGCTACATTAATAAAAATATCCTGAATTAAAAGATTTAGGTTAAAACACAAAGGGAGACTGTTTTTCAACGGTCTCCTTTATTATTATTTACGATACAATTGCTGACGTTAGTGTCTTAATTATTTAGATTCTTTTATACTTTAAAACTGTTTTATATAAAAAAAGAATTCAAACCCGAAATATTTTGTGGCATATCTGGAAAATCCCTGCTTTTCATAAAAAGGAATATTTACCAATGTAGAAGTTTCCAGGCACATGGCTTCTTTGGAGGACTTATAATATTCTATCAGCTCTTGTAAAAACGAAGTTCCTATTCCGTTTCCCTGTAATTTCGGGACTACTCCCAGAAACCATAAATGAATATAATCTACATTTTGAGGAAGGGTTTGCTCAGTAATATTCTCTTTCTTCAGAACTTTTTTAATTTTTGATAATCCCACGACTTTAACGATCAACTGAAGATCAAGCAAAACCGATTGTAATCCGGACTTCTTTTTCTTTGGATCCAATAAAATGGCACAGGCCGTTTTATCTTCATTCATCCAGACATCACCAAAAAGAAATCCTTTTGCAACTGAATATTTAAAAAGCCCGGGAAGTGACCTTTTGTTCTTCACAGCAAAATTTGCAGATTGGTTATCTTTAAAAGATTCGGCTAGCAGTGCTACCAGTATAGGAATATCTTCCTTTTTTGCCCTTATCATTGCTTTAAAAAAAATAATTATACACTTTATATATTAATCACCCATTCAATTATTTACATAAGTAAATTTTAGAATATTTCACTTTTCACGCATCAAAATTATTTAAAAAAAAAGAGCTATCCCATTTTTATTCATTAAGGTTTATTAACAAAAACTCAACTTTACAAAGATTTAAAATTAATGAGATTATCCGGCCGTTATTTTTTGCACAAGTTTATTTTGGGAATATACTTTATGGACCCATCTTTAATGGGTATCAGAGAAAATCCTGAATTGTTTATATGAAAAAAGCACCATCAATACGGGTGCCTTATAACTTATGCATATAATATAACTTCTAAAAATCGACAAGATAACTTAGGATTGACAATACTTTATAAATTAGAATTCAATTAATTTTAGTCAAAAATACTTTTACTGTTGATTTTCCTTTGTTTTATAAACTGTAAAACAGAACCTGCAATAAAAAAAACAAAGAGAAAAAGAAGGGTCTGCCCGATTACCGGATCTTTAATGTTTTTAGCAAGCGGATGACCAACCGGAATTCTTGTAAATGTCTCATTAACTGTGGGTACAAGAGAAAGAAAAAAACTGAATGACAGTAAAAAATTTTCAAAATACCTCGCTTTGCTGCTTTCTTTTCTTTTTGAATATAAAAAATACGCAATAGCAATAAGAATAATGATAAACAGTGAAAAAACGTGCCCTGCATTAAAACCTCCGTGTTTTGAAATACCCAATGCCGTAATTGAAGTGACGAGCGTTGCATAAAAATATACTTTCCCTGAACCTGCAGCAAGGTTGATTTTGCCATATTTCACAAATGCCGTTACTGCTGCTGCAATTGCTAAGATACCAATGATGGTATGAAAAATTCCTAAACCTGATAAATTCATTTTTGTTTATTTAAATTTGTTTTTAACTAAAAATTGTCAGGCATGTAAGAGAAAATTTTCTCCCTGAAACCGACAAGGCAAAGTTGCAACAGATAGACAAAAATGTTTTTGCGATTTGGTTCAGATATTTGCGATTTTGGTTCAAAAATCAACTCCGAAATATTCGGAAATACTTATTCAGTTGTTCTCTTTCTGGCTGAGACGGTAATTTGAAGGGCTGCTGTGGAATTTATCCTGAAAGTTCTTGGTAAATGTTGCAAGATCATTAAATCCGCATTCATAAGCAATATCGGTAATTCTTTCATCAGAAATTAGTAATAATTCTGCTGCTTTTTCAAGTTTTTTGTTTCTTATATAATGGGCAGGCGTATCGTTGTAAAGCTTTGTAAATTCTCTTTTGAATGAAGAAACACTTAGGTTGTTTTGTTCAGCAAGCTGCTCAATGGTTAGCTGTGAAAATAAATTCGCTTCAATGATCTGCTTAAAAGAATAAGCCGCCGGAGAAAAAAGCTGTGATAAGATCAATTGAACAGACGGCGCACTTCCAGACTGAGCCAGCAATAAAATAATTTCCTTCAGCTTAAGAATCAGGATATCTTCATTCACGAGCGAAGGATTTTCGAAATAGAAAAGCAGACCTTCCACATATTTTTTAATCAGAAAATCGTTATTAATCTTTTGATTTGATTTATTTGAAACAGTACTTTCCGGTTTTTGCAAAATCAACGGCAAATCCCGGTCATAAATCTTCTTTAAAATATCAGGATAAAAAGTAACAATAACAATATGGCAATTTTCCTCGCGAGTGGAATTTTGAATATGTTTTCCCGAACTAATACAATTCAGCAATAATGAATAATCCGTAGGGATATTAACCGCTTTATCATCCGATCTGTATTGAAGTTCTCCCTTCATTACATAAATAAAACACGCTTGTTCGGCCACAGGAAAATCATATCTGAAAGGCCCTGCCAATTCTATTTTCTGCATCAGGGTCTTTCCGAATAAGTCATATTTTTTGTAATCATTAACCATACTATTATTCAAGAAACTTTATCCAAATTTATGAAATATATAAAGTTTTAGGATGGTCTCAGGACAGTTTTGCATAACAGCAGTTTCCGAATATTTCACTATCTTTCAGAAAGAAAATAGAGAAGGCCGCAGAAACATCAAAACAAATAAGTGATCATTAAACTGTTTTAGACGTTCGGCTGCTTGATTTAAAAATTTATCTCATGAAAAAACGCCCCCATTTTAAAGCATTAATGACTTATAAAACAACAGAAGATGGAGGTATTGTCACGCCTGTTTCATCCGGTTTCCGGGCTTCTTTGAAATTTCCTTTTGATACCAGGCTGTATATGGCAAGCCAGACTTTTTCTGAGACAGAACTTGTATTCCCCGGAGATGTTATCAGTGCCGAAATTACGATGATAAATGATGGCACACCAAGCGATAAATTCTATGAAGGAATGGATTTTGAGTTTGAAGATCAGTCGGGAACCATCGGAAGCGGTGTTATTACCACCGTTTATCCGGTACAGGGATAAGAAGATCTCCATAAAAATTCAGATAAAATAAAGGAGACCTTTTGGCCTCCTTTAATACTTCTAAATATTTAATTACAATTTATTTTTTACATCCGTAAATGTTCCGGTAATGGTTGAAGTACCGTTTTTAGTAACTGTCCCGTGGATGGTAATGGATGAATTGGTTCCGATAAATTCAATCTTGGATCCCTGGTTAATGGTAAGGTTTCCAAAAATCGTTACATTTCCTTCAATTTTCCAGTTGGCGTTGCTGTTAAGAATCATATGTCCGTAGGTTGTAAGGTTACCTTTCAGGTTAAGAAGCGCCCCGCTGTTGATATTAAGAGAATTCCACGGATTGCTTTGTGTACCCTGATAGAATTGTCCGTACATGTTGAATGTTGAGTTACTGTTCAGATTAACCCCCTGAGAAGCTGTTAATGCTCCGCACCATGTAAGCGTCTGGTTTACATTGATTCCCTGAAGGCTCTTCGTTCCGGAGTATTCTAATGTTTGTCCGGAGTTTACATTCAGCCAATCACTTCCGTTGTAAACTGCATAACCAGAACAGTTGGGAGCACCACTTTCAGGAGCTACGGTTTTGATAATTTTTAATCCTCCGGTTCCTGTTGCAACGAAGATATATTCCCCTTTGCTCATTACGAAATTAGATGATCCTGTTAAATCAAGCGAACCCATAAGTTTCAGCTGATTATTGTCTGTAGTATATACATAAAGACCGGCTCCTCCATTGGCAACAAATACTCTTCCTGAATTTACGGATACCGCATTGCTTACAATATCCGAAGGATTAACATTCGGAACCTGTGTAGGTAAAGAAAGCGTCTGAAGCTTTGTTCCTGAAGTTAAGTTATAAACTCCTACTCCATGATATCCTTCTGAAACCAATAATTTTCCGTCGATGAAATCAATTGTTCTTTTGGCTTCTGCCACATCTGTGGAAGTTGAGAACGAAGTAATTAAATTAAGACCGTTTGCATCATAAATTTTTACGCCTTCCGTTCCGCTAAGGACAACAATTTTGTTATTGTTATAGCCTAAAGCTCTGAGATCGTTAAGAAGAATTGAGATTTCAATTTGCTGACTGCTTTTATTAAGCTGAGCCAAAACACCTGTTGCTCCTGAAACAGCATAATATTTAGAGCTGCCTGAAGTAACATCCGTTCCTACCTTCCCATTAAGGACAGTCTGCTGAAGCGAGTTGGTAAGCATACCGCCGTTAAGCGTCATACTTCCTACGAAAGCGGGCGAAGCTGCTCCTGAAGCATAAATATCTTTCGCACCTGCAATATATAATTTGCCGTTATCGTATCGTACCGAACTGATGTCTGTATCCGGAAGAATGGCCTGCATAACAAGCTGCGGAGCGTTCGGATTGGTGATATTCAAAACCTCGATGGCTCCGAGATATGTTTCGCCTTCCGTGTTGTAAGATACATAAGCATAATTTCCTTCTACCGTAACATGCGTTGCTCTAAGTGTTTTCCCATTGTAAACCGGTGGAGCCACTTCAGCTACCAATACAAGGGGAAAATTACCTGCCGTTACGGTTTTCCCACCGGAGCTCGGCTTCATGTCCAGCACTCCTGCGTTTCCGAAATCAATTCTCTTGCTTAATATACCGGCATCAGAACTTAAAATTGGACCTGTTTCCTGCTGATCCTGAAAATCGTTGTCATCATTCCTACAAGATAAAACTGTCAGGAAAGTAAGTACAGCCATGTACGGTAAAATTTTTCTCATAAAAGATTTTCTTTAATATATTGAAAGTAATTTTTTTTTTAAAATATAAATTTAATCTTTATAACTGTTTATTGTTCTCTTTTAAACATTACAAAGCTACAATGACAAACAAGATTGACTTGTAGCTTAAAATGTACATTCATGTAAAGAAATAACTACAAAGGTTAATGTTTTTTATCATGAATTACCAATCTAAATGCCATGGATAATAATTCTTCGAAAGATTCTATTTGATCTAAAAGTAAGTTCCGAATCTAAAACAGCCGCTTTAGAATACTTTTTTGCGTAGATGTTTATATTTAACAAGATTAAATATGTTATAATAACATGTATCTATAATAAATTAAGACAACAAAAAGTCCTTTTCTGTTTTGCAGAAAAGGACACACACGCAAATTATAATATTACGCAATGTAATAATTTATTTTACTCTACAAATATACTAAAATTAGTATAATATTATACCTATTTCAAAGAAAGTGAAACATTCAAACCGCGGTATCATTTTGATTTGATGGATTTATGATTTTGGGCTGTGCTGCTGGCAAAAAGATATATGGTATAGTTTTTGAAAATTTTTATACCAATTAAAGATTTTCTATGGCCAAACAAATTACTCAACAAAAATTAGACGAGCTTAAAAAGTTAAGATCTTCCTTAACTTCCAATGCCTCGATTGATTACACCATAGGAACAATTGTTCATATTAAACAGGTACTGGCAGATCTGGACCTTACCAGCGCATTTAGCTTCAGCATTACGACAGAACTGAATAAACTGGAAATTTACCGGGATAAATATTCTAACTTTTCTACAACAACATCCATTATTGATAACGCCATTGATTATTATGCTTCGCAATTGTAGATTTGAATAATCTCAAATATATTTTACACCTGCAACTATATAATGTTTATTCCGCAGCAATTTTTATTAGATCAATCTATCTTAAAATAATTTAATCTGAAGAATACCATAAGCTTCTTTTAAGGCACGATACTTATAAACAGATAAATTAGAAAAATCCCTACCAATACAATTCCCTGCATAATATTCGTTTTCCCGGTAGCCAATGATACGGTGATAATAAATAAAGAAAGCCCTAGAAGAACTGTTGATTTGATATCAATACCCAAAGTCATTCTTATGCCAGTAATAACAGATATAATGGCAATAGCCGGAATACTTAGTCCGATACTTGCCAGTGCAGAACCAAATGCAAGATTCAAAGAAGTCTGGATCTGATCATTTTTCGCAGCCCTGAACGCCGAAAGAGCTTCCGGGAGAAGTACAATACCGGCAATTACAATACCTACTGCAGATTTCGGTGCGCCGACAGAAATTACGATAAATTCAACATCTTTTGAAAGTAATTTTGCCATCAATACCACTATTCCCAGGCAGAGTATCAAGAAAAAAATGCTGATATAAATATTTTTGTGAGAAGCTTTTTTGTGGCCATTCTTTCTTCCATAATCTTCCAAAAGTTTGTTCTGCGGTGAAATAAAGAAGCTGCGGTGTCTTATCGTCTGAACCATGGTAAACCCCAGGTAGAGTGAAAGACAGATCAGGGCAATGAAAAGCAGCTGAAAAGATGTATATTCTCCTCCGCTGTGGCTTACCGTGTAATTGGGAAGTATGAGCAGAAATACTACTACTGCCGTAAGAGTAATAAGAGCTGTGCTTACACCTTTCAGGGTAAAAGACTGCTCCCGGTATCTCAATGAACCTATGACAATACAGATCCCGATAATTCCGGTAAGAATAATCATTACGGCTGCAAAAACAGTGTCTCTTGCCAGGGTAATTGTTTCCAGCCCTTTCGCGCCCAGCATAATGGAAATAATAAGTCCCACTTCTATCACCGTAATGGCAAACGCCAAAAGCAATGTGCCGAAAGGCTCACCAATGCGGCGTGCAATTACCTCAGAGTGATAAACTGCCGCCAAAACGCTTCCCAACAATAAAAAAGTTAAAAGGATCGAATAATAGCCTGAAGAAAAAAAAGCACTTCCAAAATATAAGAGCCATGCTAAAAGCGGAACAATGATTGTCCATGTCCGTAAATATTTGTTTTTATACATAAAGATTTTATGAGATTCTATAAAAATGTACTTTTAAAAAAGTTAATGATGTTTTATTCAAATGAAATTTTCTATTTGAACCGATAAAGAAATACTACATCGCCTGTATACGCAGGTTTAAGCTCGTTTTTAATAACAAGTTTTGCCCCTACAACAACTTTAACCATTCCCCTGAGATCATTAACGGATCTTATAGTAGCCTGAAGAGACACCTCGGAATTCACTTTTACCGGAACTCCGAATCTGAAATTTTCTATTCCGTAATTGATTTCAAGATTGACACTACGCACCTCTGCGATCTGTTTCCAAAGATAAGGTATCAGTGAAAGTGTAAGATAGCCGTGTGCAATGGTCGACTTATAAGGCCCCTCATTTTCGGCTCTCTGTTGATCCACATGAATCCACTGATGATCCAGTGTCGCATCTGCAAACCGGTTGATCTGATCCTGATCTATGACATGCCAGGAAGAGCTGCCAACTATCACCCCTTCCAGTAATTTATATTCTTCGTAATTGTTTATGATAACCATGTTTATTTTATTTAGATATTAGTAAGGTAAACCAACAGCAAATTCATACATATTATTACAAATCGTCAAAAGCCCCTAGCATAAAGCGAGAGGCTGATGAGTATAACGAAATAAAGTAATATCCTTATTTATATTATGCGAGTTTCACGTTGACAGCGTTTAAACCTCTGTCACCTTTCTGTACATCAAAAACAACCTGATCGTTTTCACGGATTGATCTTGTATTTAGTCCCGAAGAATGTACGAATATATCTGTACCACCTTCTGAAGGAGAAATAAACCCGAAGCCCTTTGCTTCGTTGAAAAATTTTACGGTGCCTGTTTGCATTGTAATTATTATTAAAGTTAAAAAGTATGTTATCTGTACACTTTACAGATTTCATTTTTGAAATTGTCTGACCGGCATGGTAAAGCCAATCAGTTTTTGAATATTTTTAAGATCTGAACGTTCTTCTCTATCACAGAAAGAAATAGCCGTTCCTTCGGCTCCCGCTCTTCCTGTCCTGCCGATTCGGTGAACATAGGTTTCCGGAACATTAGGAAGTTCATAATTTACCACACGCGGCAAATCATCTATATCAATTCCTCTTGCTGCAATATCAGTAGCAATCAGCACATTAATTTTGCTGTTCTTAAAATCACTTAGTGCAGCTTGCCTGGCTGCCTGCGATTTGTTACCATGAATGGCCGCTGCAAAAATTCCAGCGTTTCCCAGCTGAGCAACAAGTTTGTTGGCAATATGTTTTGTGCGGGTAAAAACCAGCGAGCGTTTTACATCTTTACTTTGAAGTATATTAATAAGTAAACCGGTCTTGTTTTGTTTTTCTACAAAATATACAGACTGCTGTACGCTCTTCGCTGTTGACGATACCGGATTTACCGTAACCTCAACAGGATTATTAAGCATGATTTGTGCAAATTTCCGGATATTAACGGGCATGGTAGCAGAGAAAAACAGGGTTTGCCTTTTCTGTGGAATCATTTTCAGGATTTTCTTCACATCATTGATAAAGCCCATATCAAGCATGTGGTCTGCTTCATCCAAAACAAGAATTTCTATTTTGGAAAGATCAATATGCCGTTGTCCTACAAGATCCAGAAGTCTTCCGGGTGTAGCTACCAGAATATCCACTCTTTTTCTTAAGGCAGCAAGCTGGCCTCCTATGGAAACACCTCCATAAACAGAGAGCTGCGAAAGAGGAAGATATTTGCTGTAGATCCCGAAATTTTCTTCAATCTGTATCGCCAGTTCCCTTGTGGGAGTAAGGATTAAAGTTCTTATCTCATTGTGTTCCGGGGTATGTTTTTTCAGGAGCTGAAGAATAGGCATTGCAAATGCGGCAGTTTTTCCGGTACCGGTCTGCGCACATCCGATGATATCTTTACCGGCAAGAATATGAGGAATGGCAGAGTACTGTATTTCTGTTGGTTTGGAATATCCGGCTTCTGTTACAGCACGGACAATGGGATTGATTAAATGTAAGTTTTTAAAACTGATCATAATTGTTCGGGAATTCCCCGGTATCTTGTGAACAAATCCGCATTGGGATCTGAATAGGTAATGTTGTAAGGATAAACAAATCAAGTCATACTCTTTCTGTTATCAGCTTTTTTGCTTAACACTCCAATAATATTTAATATAAAATAGTACCGTCCGGCCTGCAATGACATAGCATTTCTTATAATTGACGAAATTGTAATTCCCGTTGTTATCTTGAAATCGGATTAATAATTGGGCAGCTGGAGAAGCAAGACTGAGAGATCTAATTTGATTTAAAAGATGCCAGTTTAGCGAAGGCAGGAACCTGTCTTATGAACACATTGCAAATATACAGTAAACAATATAAAAAACATTAAATATAATTAATTGATTATCAAAATTTTATTTGTACCTTCCTCCCAAACAGAATTGTTTGCAACCATGCGGATGATTTTAAATTCCGTACCGATGCAAACCCAAATGAATAGCCCGCAAACCCAATCTGAAACACTGGATCAACATTCTTCCCGACAGGTAAGGATTGCCTATTTCATCATGATTCATCATAAGCCGCATGTTTTCAGGGCCATGTTCGAAAAAATCTATACCCGTGACCAGTTTTACCTGATTCATATCGACAGAAAAGCCAAAGCAGAGCTAACGGAGGAGATTCAGATGTATCTGATGAAATATCCGAATGTTTTTATTCTTGAAAGCATGAATATTGTTCCCGGAGGCTTCAGTATGATTCAGGCTGAGCTTAACGCCATGGAATATCTGCTGAATGTTAGCAAAGACTGGGATTATTTTGTCAATTTAAGCGGCGAAGACTATCCGCTCAAATCGCAGAACATCATCCGAAAGTTTCTCACCGTCAATAACGGCCGAAATTATCTTTTTTATTATGATCAGAAGTTTTACAGACCCGATACCCTTAAAAGAATACAGAATCACTTTACGGAACTAACACATAAAATTTCTTCGTTAATTTATAAAAGAGAATTTATGGAGGGAGTTATTCCCTATATCGGTGGCAAATGGTTTATGTTTACAAGAGAGACCTGTACCTTTCTTATTAATAATAAAAGGGTTATGGATTTCGAAGATTATTATCTGCACACTTTTTTACCGGCAGAATCTTTCTTTCAGACCGTTCTTATGAATACTGTTTTCAAAGATATTATTGTAAATGATGATAAAAGGGCGTCTATTGAAATAAGCTTTTTTAATAAAAACCAATATCATATTCAACTTATAGAATCGCTTAAAAACAGCAACCAGCTTTTCATCAGAAAAGTAAATGACAAAACCCACGAAAGTATTCTTCAGTACATTAATGACAGTTTTCTTATACCTTTAAAGGAAATTGATGAGGTACAGAGAGAAATTAAACGAGATGACCGTGACAATAACTGGTCTTAGTGCATATTGATAAGAGCGGTGTGATGTTAAACAAATATTTCATTTTTTTATTAGGATAATTCATTACTTAATCGTAATATTGCAATATACAAATAATTTTATGGGAGCAACCAAAACAGATCATTTCACAGATGAGCAAAACAGAATAGCAATCATTGCCAAAGCACTGGGACATCCCGCAAGAATTGCTATTATTGAATATTTGCTGAAGGTTAACACCTGCATCTGCGGAGATATTGTGAATGAATTACCTTTGGCACAGGCTACCGTTTCGCAGCATTTGAAAGAACTGAAAAATGCAGGGCTTATCAAAGGAAACATCGAAGGAACAGCTATCTGCTATTGCATCGATGAAAATGCTTTTGCAGTACTTAAAGATTACTTTTCAAAAATAATTGTTACTGTTGCCAATCAAAAATGCTGCTAGGCATTTTTTTAATATGAATTATCGCAATATTGCATTAAACCAATAAATTATAACATCATGAAATTATCAGAAATTAAAGAAATTTTACCAGCATTGGAAAATATTGAATTTCAGCTGGAAGACGGAACTTTTGTTCCGGAACATTTCCATGTGACAGAAGTTGGTAGTGTCATCAAACATTTTATTGACTGCGGAGGGACGATCCGGAAAGAAAAAAAAGTTAATTTTCAATTGTGGAATGCCAATGATTTTGAACACAGGCTGAAACCAACAAAACTTCTCAATATCATCAGGCTCTCTGAAGACAAGCTTGGCCTTGAGGATGGCGAAATTGAAGTAGAATACCAGAATACGACTATTGGAAAATACAATCTTGAGTTTAACGGACAGAATTTTGTTCTTACCAGTACGACCACTGCCTGTTTAGCACAAGATGCCTGTGGAATTCCTGCAGAAAAACAAAAAATCAGCTTGTCTGAACTTTCTTCTGATTCATCTTCGTGCTGTGCTCCAAATTCGGGATGCTGCTAAATATAACCACTTATAATACTATAACAATGTATCTTAAATTATCAGAAACCGTGCAACTGATGAAAAATCAGGAAATAAGTCCGGAAAGAAAAAATACACTTGCTCCATTAATTGATTTCATTCAAAAAAAGGTGGATGAAAAAAAAGGCATTAACATTAATTTTATCTGTACCCACAACTCAAGAAGAAGCCATTTATCGCAGGTTTGGGCACAGCTAGCCAGTTTTTATTATGACGTTCCTCACGTTACCTGTTATTCCGGAGGAACAGAAGAAACGGCATTGTTTCCTAAAGTAGCAGAAACCCTTATCGGACAAGGCTTTTCCATTATAAAAATTTCTGATTCCGAAAATCCTGTGTATGCCGTTAAATATGATGAAAACAGTCATCCCATCATCGGTTTCTCTAAAAAATACGATCATTCTTTTAATCCGGTTCAGGAATTTGCAGCAGTCATGACCTGTTCTCAGGCCGATGGCGGCTGTCCTTTCATTGCAGGAGCTGAAAAACGAATCCCAATTACTTTTGAAGATCCTAAAATCTCTGACGGCACAACTGAACAGACAAAAGTATACAATGAGAGAAGCCTGGAAATAGGAGCTGAAATGCTCTATGTCTTTTCACAGATCAAAAAATAATATGGAAATCGTATCAATCAATAAAGATCATTATCCTGATATTGCTGCCATTTACAAACAAGGCATCGATACGGGTATGGCGACATTTGAAACTTCCGTTCCTTCATGGGAAAGCTGGAGTGAAAATAAACTGCAGCATAGCAGATTCATCGCTTTTGAGAATAATCAGGCATTGGGATGGGCGGCTTTATCAAAAGTAAGCAGCCGTTGCGTATATGAAGGTGTTGCCGAAGTAAGCATTTATATATCCGAAAATCACCGAGGAAAAGGTGTCGGAAAAATACTGATGGAACATCTCATTAAGGACAGTGAAACCCACGGAATATGGACTTTGCAGTCGGGAATGTTTCCCGAAAACGAAGCCACTGTAGCATTGCATAAAGTTTTCGGATTCCGGATTATAGGCTATCGCGAAAAAATAGGAAAGCTGGGAGATGTATGGAAAGATAGCTTGATTATGGAAAGAAGAAGCAAAATCGTAGGAACAGATTAAAAAAAATGAAATGCAAACAAAATTAAAATTTCCCGACAATTTCCTGACCCTCTGGATATTTCTGGCCATGTTTTTGGGAATAGGCTTAGGATATTTCTTCCCCGAAATTGCTAAAATCAGCGATGCAATGTCTTCAGGAACTACCAATATCCCGCTGGCAATAGGGCTGATCATTATGATGTATCCGCCGCTGGCAAAAGTTGACTATACATTATTGCCTAAAATCTTTCAGGATAAAAAAGCCATCGGAATTTCTTTACTGCTAAACTGGGTGATTGGCCCCATATTAATGTTTGTACTGGCTGTTGTTTTTCTAAGAGATGAACCTAATTATATGATTGGGCTGATTCTCATCGGCCTTGCAAGATGCATTGCCATGGTTCTTGTATGGAACGACCTGGCAAAAGGCAATCGGGAATACGGCGCGTTGCTGGTAGCGCTGAACAGTATTTTTCAGGTATTGAGCTACAGCTTTATGGTGTGGCTATTCATCAACATTCTGCCAGAAAAACTGGGGCTTGCTCATTTCAATGTCACCGTATCAATGGCTGATGTTACCAAAAGTGTTATGATTTACCTGGGGATTCCTTTCCTTGCCGGATTCTTAAGCCGCTATTTTTTAGTCAGGTTAAAAGGAACGGAATGGTACAACAGAAAATTTATTCCTGCCATTTCTCCCCTTACATTGTATGCATTATTATTTACCATTGTATTAATGTTCAGCCTGAAAGGCGATACTATTGTAAAGCTGCCTTTAGATGTGGTAAAAGTGGCGGTTCCTCTTATTGTGTATTTTCTGCTGATGTTTTTTATAAGTTTCCTGATTAACAAATCGCTTAATATTCCTTATGATAAAAACGCTTCCATTGCATTTACGGCAACGGGAAATAATTTTGAACTGGCGATTGCAGTATCTATCGCAGTTTTCGGGATCAGTTCCCCACAGGCATTTGTAGGAGTCATTGGTCCGTTGGTGGAAGTTCCGGTTCTTATCCTGCTTGTAAGAATAAGTTTGTGGCTTAAAAAAAGATATTACAGTTAGGTAGAATGAAACTTATTGCTTAATTTCTTTAAATATAAGACGCTTTCTTTTGTGAATCTGATCATTCTGTTTTTATTATGTTTCCAAACCAGCCTGGATTGGCGTGGCATTGGGAGTAATTGTCGCATTATTACGCAGGAAATGGGATTGTTAAAAGCTTTAGGTGCAGCCTATATTTAGCTTCTCATTATTGGGTTTAGGAAACATTCACCCCGAAAATATGCCCTATAAATGCCGTAACCCCCATTGCCACGGTCCCCCAGAAACATATTCTCATGACGGCGACAACTATTTTTGAACCACCGGTTTTCGCAGAAATGGCTCCGAGAATCATCAGAAAAATAATAGAAAATCCATATTGAAAGTACACCATTTCTTTGATGGGCGCTGTAATAGAAATAATAAAAGGAAGCAATGCCCCGAGAGCAAAGGAACCAAACGAAGCAATGGCCGCCTGTAATGGTTTTGCCTGCGTAATCTCATTAATGCCCAACTCATCGTGGGCATGGGCTGCCAACGCATCATGCTCGGTAAGTTCGGCAGCCACCCGTATAGCGGTTTCTTTGCTTACTCCCCGTTTTTCATAGATTTTGGCAAGTTCCTGCAACTCTATTTCCGGCATTTCTTCAAGCTCACGTTTTTCACGCAACAAATCTGCTTTTTCGGTATCTTCCTGAGAACTTACGGAAACATACTCTCCTGCTGCCATGGACATGGCACCGGCAATCATTCCTGCGAGGGCGGCAAGAATAATGGTATTTCTATCAGGTGATGCTGCAGCAACCCCAATAACAATACTCGTAGTGGAAAGCAATCCGTCATTGGCTCCCAATACCGCTGCTCGAAGCCATCCTACCCTGTTTACATAATGTTTTTCTAAAAGATGATGCATTATTAAAAGTTTAAAACCAGTCCGGCTCCAAAGTTTTTACCATCTGCAACAGGATAAATCATCGTAAAACTTTTGGAATCTTGTTTATTAAATAATATATTAATGTATGGGAACAACCAGTATGCCAGTTCCGTGCTTAAAATCCCGAATCCTGCACCTGCCACAACATCTCCCACCCAATGTTTGTCATTAAGCGTTCTGTAAACACCTGTAAAAATGGCAATAGGATATCCCGAAAGAGACAGCCAGAAATTTTCATCCTTATATTCCCTGAAAAGAAAATGAGCTGATGAAAAAGCAGTTGTTGTGTGTCCGGAAGGAAAAGAAAGGTGGTTGGACCCATCCGGCCGATCTTCCTTTACCAAATGTTTCAGGGGAAAAACAAATGCAGCGGAAATTACCTGTGAAGTTCCGTAGATGATCGTCCGTTCCCTGAAATTATGTTTTCCTTTAATTCCGGAAAGATTATATCCATATACCATTACCGCAGGGAGATATTGGGTATAATTATCGAGCTTAATATGGTTGGGCTGATGTTCTCCGATTTCATATTTCGTAGACCTGTTGAGGTTTTTTAATGCATCCGAAGTAAGACTTACTGTTCCATATCCTATGAATACAGCCGGAATAATAAGCTTTTTATAGCTTGGCTTATAGACTTTATCCTGATACTTGAAATTTTCACCGGACATGGAAGAATCTGCTTTCATCTGTCCATTCACAGAAAAAGAAAAAATCAAAGCAGTGAAAATTGTGAGAAATGGTGATTTCATGGTTATTATCTGAACCTTAAATTTAAGGAAATAATATCAGATCTCATCCCTACAGATTTTGTATAATGTCCATATCTTAATTCCAGCATATTCAGGCGTTCCACTCCAAATAAACCATTCTTCGGGCTGATTCGGATTCCGGCCCCATAAAAGTGGCTGTCGAATTTTGACAAATCATAATTACTGGTATAAAAATCATCAAAAGCCGTATGCTGCTGATAAGGCGCGAAATATTTTGTTGCCGTTTGAGAATAATACCTATAGAACGGACTTACCGAAATAAATGGTGAAATTTTCACCGGCGTTTCCAGGCTGAAGGTATTGGATTTCAGTCCCCAGTCATCAGTATAATAGCGATAATAGGCCCGCAGGATTACTTTATCGCCCAGGAAATAGTTGGCTCTCAAACCTAAAGGAATTTTAAATCTTTTATCCGGTAAGGTTTCCTGATGTACAGAATTATCATTAAAATAGACCCTGTGAAACGGCAGGCTTAAATATCCTGTCTGCTGAACGGCATCTCCTAAAATCTCGATCTGGAAATTCTGATTGATAATCTGGGAATAGGCCAGAGACAGTGCAAAAGTGTTTCTACCACTCGTGCCATAGCCTTCACTGGTTCTTAATTCGATAGGTGCAATAAGCTTAACCTGATCCAGAAAGGTCTGGAATTTTGCCGTAAATTCTCCCATCCGGTTTGCCGTTTTCTGCGAAAAGCCAATGTTGGCACCGTAAGACTGGTAATCAAACTCAAAAGATGTAGAAACTCCCGCCATTAAGGATGTTCCTTTGGATTCATTTTCACGGCTCCAGCTTAAAGCAGGATAAATTCTGTTGTCTGATCGGGATGCGGATGAATTGGCTTTAAGATCAATCATATCTGAAGATGCGGAAGTATAATGATCAATGCCCACACTAAAGCCGAATTTATTTTTCCTGTCTTTTTTATCGTACTTTACCATTGTTACATCTATGGTATTGGAAATATCGGTTAATTTTTCCGTGCCTGTTCCTCCTGTAACGGCAGAGTTATTTCCGTCCTGTTTATAGTAGCTTGAAACTAGATTGGCTTCATCAAAAGTCAGCTTTTTCGGCTGTTCATTATTTGTATTTTCCTGTGCTTTTGCATTAAAAATTCCAAAAAGAGCAATAACACTTATGATTAATTTTTTCATTTTAGATCACTTTAATTTTGTAAGTATTCTTTTTTTAATTACACCCGCAGCCGCCGCCAACTTTCCCTGCATTGGCTCCGGAAGAGCCTTCTCGGTAAGACTGGAAGCTTAGCTCGGTTTTTTCGATCGGTCTGTTTCCGAGAATCATTTCAGAATCATTAAGCTTGTTTTTTTCGTACTCTTTTACGGTGGTACAGGATTGCAGTGAGGCAATGGTGATCAATAGGCAAATTGCCACTATTATTTTTATAAAATTTTTCATTGGTTCTGAATTTGTTTTAGAAACTTTTATTCTGAATTAAGAGAGAGATTTTTTGCTACACTTTGTAGATTCAGAATGATGATGGTTTCATTTTAAATTAATGTTTTGTGATGAATATATTTTGTCCTGGTCATCAATAATAATACATTCCAGATGATTAATCTGGTTGACCATATGGATCGCTGCATTGATTCCCATAATGCTTACAGGGGTCGCCATGGCGTCTGCAATTTCTGCATTAGGACAAAAAACAGTTACACTTTTTATTCCTGAAACAGGCATTCCTGTTTTAGGGTTGATCGTATGTGAATATCTTTTCCCGTTGATGATAACGAATTTTTCGTAATTCCCGGACGTTGCAATGGCCATATCGGTAATATTCATATAGGAAAACGGCCGTCCGGCATTATCCGGATCTGCAATTCCTATCGTCCAGGGTTTTCCGTCTGCCTGATTTCCCCATGCAGTAAGATCCCCGGAAGCATTGACAATTCCTGAGGTTACTCCTCTTCTTTGCAGAAGTCTCTTTGCCATTTCGGCAGCATACCCTTTCCCGATTCCTCCGAAACCTATGCGCATTCCTTTCTCTTTGAGAAAAACTGTCTGGTTATCTCGATCAAGAATAATATTACGGTAATTCACGAGCTTCAGATGATCTTTAATAAGTTCAGGATCTGGAAGCGCATTCATTGTACGGTCGAAATTCCAGAAGCTTTTATCAATTCCGCCATAGGAAATATCAAAATATCCGTCTGTAACAGCACTGATACGCATACTTCTTTCAATAAGATCAAAAATTTCCAGGTCTACCTGTACAGGTTGTATTCCTGCATTTTTGTTGATAAGATTGGTCTGGCTTTCTTCATTGAAAGTAGTAAACAATTTTTCAATCCTGCGTATTTCTTCAATGGCTACATCAATATGCTCCTGAGCTTTTTTCTCATCATTTCCCACAACGGTAATTTCAAAAGCGTTCCCCATAAGTTTCTGAGGTCTTTTGAATTCTCTTAGCATACGCGTTAATTTATTTTTGGTTTTCTTTGACCGAACGGATTTCGTTACTAAAAGCCAAGGCATTTTCAGACGGAAGCCCTTCCCAGGTTTTCAGCACCTTTCCGTCCTGGTTCAATAACAGCGTATACGGAAAAAGACCTTTTGGATTATATTGATCGGCAAGGGCTGCATTTTCCTTTTTCAGTTCGGCAGAAAGCTGGTTCTTTTTGTTTCTTGGAAAATCTGCATTGATATAAAGGATAATATGATCAGCCTGCAGCTTTTTGAAATCTTCAGCTTCCATAATATTTTTATGAAGTTTGATACACGGAATGCACCAGTCTGAACCGGAAAAATTAAGTAAAATAAGTTCTTTATTTTCTGCTGCCGTTTTTTTTGCAGTTTCCAGCCTGTTCTGTGCGTGATAAACAATGGAGAATACAACCATTACAATGGCTGACAATAGTGTTTTCATTATGTATAATGATTTATAATTTAACGATATTATATTTGATTTGGTTTAAATCAATTTTAAATTACCGGGGAATGTCTGGGAGGCTCCCAGATGGAGCCTGCAAATCCTTTGAAACGGAAGTCCTCATCCTTTGACGGGATTTTATTTGACGTTATCTGTTGTACGTATGAATTTTTGGATTCAAAGCTAAATCCCGGATTCATTACAGTAAAAATCAAAGCCAAAGGTGCGGAATGGATGATAAAGGGAAGTTTCTGATCTTTTCCTTCATCTCCGTCTTTAACAGGATGGTTGTAATGGGTTTTGAGAAAAGCAATGAACGGCATTTCCGGATTGAGCTTTTTATGCTCACAGTAATGTTCTATGAGATTCGGGATTTTCAAAAGCTGATATAATTCGGTTGTAGAAACCAAATATAACGAGAGGAACAATATGGAAATCAACTTTTTCACCATTCAAATTTATAAAATGTTTCGTTTAGAATTACTTTAAATTAACATTTTAATATTTTTTTAAAGTCACGCTTGGACGGCTATGTTTTTATCAGATTTCCAGAAAGATTTAAACTCCTGCAGACCTTTGTAAAGTTGCGGGATTCTCAGCGTCTTCGGCATTCATGATATTTCCTTTTTTTCGGAATGAGAATAGGATATTGAAAAGGTACTGAGAAAGGTAATGGTTGTACGGTTTCCACTTTCATCAACTTTTATGACAAGCGATTTGCAGCAGGGTGATGCATTGAAATGGTTTTTGTATTGTGTTCCGCATTTGAAGCATTCCGTAATTACGGTTTCATTTTTTTCCATGATTATTGTGTTTGTTTATAATTGTTTTGGATGAATGTTTATAATTTTTTACTGTTAAACCTTAGTTAATTATGCTCTGTCTGAAATTTATTGATGAGGGATACTTTGTAGAGTGCATCAATCACTTTTTGGTCGCTGAGTTTTTTCTTTCTGACTTTTCGAATATACGCCGGATCTTTCGGTTCTTTTTTAAGAATAATATTAACTGAAGTGGTATAGCGTGGCGGCAGCCATTGCTCGATAAAATCAAGCTTTTCGCCGGTTTTATCCTGATGAGAGGGTTTCATCAATGTACTCATAGAAACGATCAATTTTGTTTAACCTTTTTTTGTAATTTTGTGTCTGTCTGATAAGACATTTGAAAAACAAATATACAAATATATATTAAAAACAACAAATTATTGAATTTTAACAATATTTTATTGTTTTTATTTGATAAAACACTCAATATGAAAATTTACGAAAAAATCCGTGAGTACAGCAAGAGCAGAGGCGAAACCATGAAGGAAATTGCAAACGCATATGGTGTAACCCCTCAATCTATCCAGCTTTATTTTTCGGGAAAAAATGCGATGCCTCTTAATTTCCTGGTGTGGTACATTGAAGAACATCCGGATTTGGATTTATATGCTCTTTTCAATAAGAATGAGCAGAGTATTGTTTCTGAACCTAAACCGGCTTATCATAAAAAGTCGAAAAAGCAGGACGTTATTGACAGGATTGTAGAAATTCTGGAAAAAGAACTATAAACAAATAGCAAAACAAAACCTATAATGAATATTGTTGTTAAATTTTCAATGAATTAAATAAAAGTTCTTATAAAATCTTACCAAGACCATCAGATAATTTACTCAATTGCTATTCTATGAATGTTAATTTTAACAAAATTAAATACATTTATAGCAGTATTTATTTTTAATGAGCTACCTTTATCCGTGATATAGAAAATGTACAATTTTATGATTTATTATTGTATTTTTTGTATTACTATTGTTTTAATGATCAGGATTCCACAAATATATCATAAGATTTGTAATCAGGATTTGTTATTCCGGCGAATAATGCTCGCAGGTATACTAAGGGCTTCACCATCATCTGAAGTTTTATGGACACTGGTTGAATAATAATTCAGCTATTTATGTATTAAGGATTAGAATCTTTTTGGATATGACAAGCAAAATCATAGGTGTAGGGAACTACATCCCCTCAGAAACCATCAGTAACTTATTTTTCGGCGAACATGTTTTCCTGAATGAAGAAGGAAACTTACTGAAAGACAGTAATGAATCTATTACAAAAAAATTACAGAAAATAACAGGTATCGAAGAAAGAAGATATGCCGGCAGCACACAGGTTGCTTCAGATCTTGGCCTTATTGCCGCACAGTCTGCGATTGAAGATTCAGGGATTGATCCTGAGACTCTTGATTATATTATTTTCGCCCATAATTTTGGAGATGTGCGCTTCGGAACCATTCAGTCTGATACCGTTCCGAGCCTGGCGTCAAGGGTAAAGCACACTTTACGCATTAAAAATAATTTCTGCGTAGCATATGACGTCCTTTTCGGCTGTCCGGGATGGATTGAGGGAGTCATTCAGGCGCACGCTTTTATTCGCTCCGGAATGGCTAAAAGATGTCTTGTAATAGGTGCCGAAACGCTTTCGAGGGTAGTAGATATTCATGACAGGGACAGTATGATCTATGCAGACGGAGCCGGAGCTGTTATTCTGGAAGCCAACGATGCGGATGATTCTGGAATTAAATCGCACCTTTCAGCTTCTTATACCTTGAACGAAAAAGATTTCCTGTACTTTGGGAAATCTTATAATAATGAAAGCTGCCCGGATACGAAATACATTAAAATGGACGGAAGAAAAATCTATGAATTTGCTCTTTCCAACGTTCCTACAGCCATGCAGAAGTGCCTGGATGACAGCGGGTATTCTATCAATGACCTAAGCAAAATTATTATTCATCAGGCTAATGAAAAAATGGACGAAGCAATTGTGGAAAGATTTTATCAGCTGTATGGAATGAATGTTCCTTCGGGAATTATGCCAATGGTAATCAGCAAATTAGGAAACAGCAGTGTGGCAACAATTCCTTCTCTTCTCACAATGATCCTTAAAAATGAACTGGAATCCCATACCATAGAAAAGGATGATATTATTCTTTTTGCATCTGTAGGAGCAGGAATGAATATCAATGCAATGGTTTACAAATTTTAATAAACAAACGTTATCCGTTTAAACTAATATACAAATATTTTTGATAATCAATAATTTAAATTAACAGCGATAGGTATATTTTTGTATATTTGCAAAACAAAACAGGTTTCTGCCTTTGCTATTCTGTAGAGCATAGATAATATTTTCTTTCAGTTTACTTTTTCAGCCATTTGTTTTATAAGGTCACGGCACAAGGCTTTGGCTTAACAATAATTTAATACCATTTACAATGCAAGAAGGCACAGTAAAATTTTTCAATGAAGCAAAAGGCTTCGGATTTATCACTCCAGCAGACGGAAGCAAAGATGTTTTTGTACATTCTTCCGGATTAATCTCAAGATCTATCCAGGAAAATGACAGAGTAGTTTTTGAAGTTCAGCAGGGCCAGAAAGGCTTAAACGCAGTGAACGTAAAATTGGCATAATGCCGAATGTCAAGGTACTGACAGTTGAGACAAAAGGTATTGACGGAGCTTTCTCAGTAGCCAAATCTAGTTAATATCCAATTTATCTGTTTTCTCATTCTGAAGACATTACCTGAAAAAGACATTATTAAATTGATTTAATCTTATTTTATATATGTCATAAACCTCCTGTGAATGCGGGAGGCTTTTTTATGTATTTTCATCAATGACTGATAAAATAGTTTTCCTGTTTTTAGCAATTTATTTATCTTCGTTTTTTCAACCTTAATATTTTAATTTTGTCTCAAGAACCAGCAAATAAGCCAGTCAGCTCCTCTCATAAACTGATTCCTATGACGGATTTCGTTATAGAATATTACTCCCATGAAGGGTATGCAGATCTGCAGACCTTAAAACTGATGAATAATTATGCTAATTTCCTGAAAAAACCTCTGACACTCGGTATGTTTGTGCCGGTAGATAACAAAGGAAACATTCTTAAAGAGCCTAAAAATTACTCTTCCTGGAAATCTCTTCAACATAACAAAAAATCAGGCAAAACAGAAAGTCCCGTTTTCGAAGAGTATAAAATATACCGCAATGCAGAGCAAAAATGTCTGTTTGAAGGATTTATCATTGCTTACAATGGATATTCCGTAGTACGGATCACCGCGATGTATAATCCCAAGATTGAGCTTTCCTTTAATAAAAATGATAAGAGCTTTCAGAACTTCAGCGATGTAGAATCACTAACATCTTTTGATGAAATATTTTTAAATGCCAATGCATTGAAGAAACTGGGACTTCGTCCATAAAGCTGAATTCAATAACAGATCAGTTTTTCACTGCTTTTCCATAAACTTCGAGTGCTCTTTTCCTGGCAAAAGTATGTTCTACTATTTCTTCTGCATTAATTTCATTTTCATTAAGCCATGTTTTGATATACTTTTGATCTTTATCAAATTTTTTGGCCTGTTCAGCAGGATTAAAAACCCTGAAATAAGGTGCTGCATCGCAACCGCAGCCTGCAGCCCACTGCCAGTTTCCGTTGTTGGAAGAGAGCTCATAATCCAGAAGTTTTTCTGCAAAATATGCTTCTCCCCATCTCCAGTCGATCAACAGATGTTTGGTAAGGAAACTTGCCACCACCATTCTTACTCTGTTGTGCATGAATCCGGTTTCGTTCAGTTGACGCATTCCCGCATCAACAATCGGATATCCGGTTTTTCCTTTGCACCAGAGATCGAATTCTTTTTCGTTGTTTCTCCATTCTATCTTTTCATATTTTTCTTTGAAAGAATGGTTGACAACTTTGGGGAAGTGATAAAGAATCTGCATGAAAAATTCTCTCCAGATTAGCTCATTCAGCCAGGTTTCATTATGTGCCAAGGCAAACTGAACACATTTGCGTACGGAAATTGTTCCGAAACGCAGGGCTACGCCAAGATGCGTGGTGTGATCCTTTCCTGGAAAATCCCTGTATTTATCATAATTATCAATGATGGATTTTTTTAATGCAGGATCCATCATTTTCAAATCTGTTTTTTTGAATCCGATATCCTTAAGATCAGGAAACGGAGCAGGTTTGTACGAAAGAAAATTGGAAAAATTAATTCTGAAACTTTCGATCTTATTTTTCTTTAAAAGTTCTTTCCATTTTTTCGAATAAGGCGTGTAAACCGTGTATGGCGTACCATCACTCTTCATCACTTCATCTTTTTCAAAAATAACCTGGTCTTTAAAGCTTTTAAAATTGATCTCGTTCTTTTTCAGGAAATATTCGATTTCCTGATCACGACTGATAGCCTTAGGCTCATAATCCGTATTGCAGAAAACCGTATCAACATCATAGTTTTTCATTAGTTTTTTGAAAGCATCAAGAGGTTTTTCATAAAAGACTGTAATTCCGCTATTGTGTTTATTAAGCTCATTATGAATCTCTTTCAGAGCCTGATGAAAGTAATCTACTCTCTTATCCGACTTGTTTTCCAGTTGATCAAGGATATCCTTGTCGAAAATAAAAACAGGAAGTACTCTTTGTTTCTGTTGTAAAGCATGATAAAGACCACAATTATCCTGTAGCCTGAGATCTCTCCGGAACCAGAAAACATTTATTTTATTCTTTGTTTCAGACATACATCAGTTATTGATTGAAATATTTTTCCAGAACTTTAAAGCGATAATCGAAAATATGTTCAAGCTTATTTTTAACAAAAAGTCTGTTCGCTATTTCGCCGATAAAACCAAAGGGAAGCTCATAATCAACCTTGTCTTTCATTAGAACACCCTGCTCATTTTCGATAAATTCATGATGATGATTCCAAAGTTTGTAAGGCCCTTTTTTCTGAAAATCGGTAAAGCTTTTCCTGAAATTTACCTGGGTAATTTCTGTTTTCCATTTCATTTTAATTCCAAAAAGCGGTGAAACGAAATAATCGATGATCATTCCTTCATATATTTCGTTTGTGTCGAACTTTGTACGGACAATGAAATTCATATCTTCAGGAGTAATTTTGGAAAGATTTCCGGGGGAAGAAAAAAATTCCCAGGCTGTTTTCAGATCACAATGCAGCTGCTGTTCACGGAATAATGTATGTTTCATCTTTTTTCTCAATCAAATACAATTAAAGTACCATAATACTGTAAAAAGTAAAATAAATTACCAATAGTACAAATTTAATACATTATTTCAATGTTTCGATTTTTTAGATTGAGAATTGTAAAGAGATCAATAATAAAAGTTTTTTTTATACAGAATTTAGTACTAAATTTTAATTGCAAAAGACAAAAGTTACTCTCTTGGTCGTCAAGAAATAAGATTTCAAATCTTTTGATAATTTGCACTTAAATAAAGTTAATCAGGTCTATTTATTATAAATCCACATCAGAACAGGTTTTTTTGATTGCCGCAAAATTGGATCTATTTTCTTCATGGCATTATTGGATACAGTAGGACAGCCCCATCCTTCGGGAGAACCTGTAGGAAAAGTTTCTTCGTCGCTCATCAGTTCCCAGGAATGAAATACAATGATTCTTTTCAAGGCATTACTGTTGGTATTTTCCAGACCGTGCATTAAATATTTCACATTAATTCCCCAGTTACTGTATCCTCTTCCCTCAAGTTTATATTTACCTAAAGAAGAAAGATGACTTCCGTCTTCATTACTGAATTGCGGTTTATCTTTTGACTCATCACTGCTCCATCTGTTATTTCCGCAGCCATGCCCTACAAGGTAAGCGGCAGAAACAGAATCTTTTTTAAAATCCCAAATAAAAAACCGCTTCAATCCGGAATGAATGCTCATATCAATCAAAATACAGAAATCAGTATTCAGTTTCTTGTTTTTACAGAATTGCAGAGCTTCACGGGCTTTCTGTCTCATCTCTTTGAGATCAGGTTTATCTGCCACGGCATTATTTGAAGTTAAAGAACTTCCGGAATTGTTTTGCTGTTGTTCTTTCTGGCAGGAGAAGATGGCATATAAAAATATGATGCCTACGTAAAAGATTTTTCTCATTTTTTGTAATGCAGAAATATTCCGTAATCGGTTGGTGTCCAAAGCGCGGCTTTTTGTCCGGCGGCTTTCAGGGCATTGTTTGCCCACGTATTGCAGGTGTCGAGGAAGCTGTATCTGCCTTGGGCATCATAGAAGGCATCATTGTCTCCGTAAACCGCATTGGTAGGAATAAGAATATTTTTACCATCCTGATTTTTGTCAAATTTACCGTCAACAAATTTCACGAGTTCCTTGTATTGATTTTTGCTGATCATGATCATTTTACAATCGTCGCCTTCTTTCATTTCGCGGTAAAACGTACAGTGCATGGCAGATTCGCTGAGCCAGAAAGCAGCTTTAAAAGCGGTGGAAAATTTAAGATCAGCCCAGGTAGGAGTGTCCAGGTAAAAACCTTTATCGCCCCAGCCAATACCAACATATTTAAAATCTGTTTTTTTTGATTTTGTATTGGTGAAAGGAAGTTCTGCACTCCAGTCGTGAAGATCATTTTGTACGGGCATTACGATATCTGTATGTACACCGTTCGTATAAATATAAATGGGAATTTCTTTTTTCTCTCCGTCATCCTTGGCCGAAATTTCGATAAATGGCAGGAAATACCCGAGCGCGACATAAAGAGCAACAATACCTACAATAATTCCTAATGTTTTAAGAAGGAGAAGCAACATTTTTTTCACAATCAAGCTAATAAATATAGTTAATAAAATTTAATAATAATTTTCACAAAAGTATTGGATATAAACAAATTTATCTCTAAATTTAAGTACAAAATCTTCACAAATATGCAGAAAAACGCTAAATCCAACAAAAGATTTAAAATAAGAGTAAAAGTAGCTCCAAAAAGAGTACAAAAAAAACGTTGATTTTCGTAGGGATAAATAATCTCCGGAAGTCAATTTTTTTTTGAGAAAAATTTCTTATTTGTCTTTACATTTCGCCTCTTTAAATATTAAATTTAAGGAATGGCCATTTATCCATTTTACTTTGGAAATTAAAAAATTCCAGACAGGAGATTATCTCTCTAAAGATCTGCAGATTTATTATTCTTTTCCAGAAATTCAATATTTCTTTTTAATCCGGCAAACTTTGTTCTTTTAACAGGAGATTTTCTGAAGATCTCTGAAAAAAGTTCCTGCGTAAGCTCTTTCCACTCATCTTTTTTAAAATTTTTCAATGCTTCATTCGGGGCAAACTTTTTTTGCTGTGTGGGCGCTGAAAACCGGTTCCACGGACAAACATCCTGACATACATCACACCCGAACATCCAATCATCCATTTTATCTTTAAAATAATCCGGAATTTCATTTTTAAGTTCAATCGTAGCATAAGAAATGCATTTGGTGCCGTCAATAAGCTTATCCGAAACGATGGCATTGGTGGGACAGGCATCGATACATTTCCTGCAGGTTCCACAGTGATCTGTGGTAGCATGATCGGGAACTAATTCCAGATCGCAAATAATTTCGGCCAGAAAATAAAATGAACCGTTCTGTTTGGTGATGAGGTTGGCATTTTTTCCAACCCAGCCTATTCCTGATTTTCTAGCCCAGCTCCTTTCCAGTACCGGCGCAGAATCTACAAAAACCCTAAAGGCAAATTCGCCGATCTCTTGCTGTAATCCCGAAACCATTTCCCTGAGAATATCTTTGATGACTTCGTGATAGTCTTCCGCATAGGCATACTTTGAGATTTTAAAATTGTCCAGTGTCGGGATTTTTTCTTCGGGAAAATAATTATAAGAAAGAGAAATCACCGATTTTGAGCCTTCTACCAATAATCTCGGATCCAGCCTTTTATCGAAATGATTTTCCATATATTTCATTTCACCATGAAAATTACTCTTCAGCCATTCTTCAAGAGGTTTTGCATCTTCTTCCAGAAAATCAGCTTTAGAAATACCACAACTCTGAAAGCCAAAACTTTTTGCCTTGGCTTTTATCAACTGTGAATATTTTTCAGCGTTTGAATTCATAATTTTACCTTGCAAAACTAAGATTATTTTATAAATTTGCCGCTTTAAAATTCTTACAACAATTAAATTATAACCATGAAGAAAGTTATTTGGATAACCGCTATTACTGCAGCAGGATTATTACATGCACAAATTAAATTTGAAAAAGGTTATTTCGTAGATAATTCAGGAAAAAGAACTGATGCTTTCATAAAAAACCTGGACTGGAAAAACAATCCTACGGAATTTGAATTCAAAACAGACGAATCTTCATCGGAAATAAAAAAAGAAACCATTAAAAACATCCAGGAATTCGGGATTGATAATGAACAAAGATATACAAGAAAAACCGTTATGATAGATGGCTCTTCCAAACAATTAAACAATCTTTCTAATGAAAGAAAACCAGAATTCACAGAAGAGACCGTGTTCCTGAAATATGTTGTTGAAGGAAAAGCAGATCTTTTATATTATGAAAACGGTGATCTGGAAAAATTCTTCATTTCCACTAATGGCTCTGATGTAAAACAGCTTATTTACAAGCCCTATTATATCAATGCTTCATCAGTAGCTTACAATGAAGATTATAAAAAACAGATTCTGGATAATCTTAACTGTGGGGTGGATCTTACAGATGTTAATAATCTGAAGTATAAATCCAGTGATCTCGTTAAAGTTTTCCTGAAATATAACCAATGTTCAAACAGCACTGCGATCAATTATAATCAGAATTACGAAAAACGGGATCTGTTTAACCTTACCGTAAGACCCGGAATTAATCTTTCCTCCTTTGAAATCTCAAACAGTTCATTTGTAACAAGCGAATCCAATAAATTTGATAATAAAGTAACTTTCAGAATTGGTTTGGAAGCTGAATTAATTCTTCCATTCAACAAAAATAAATGGGCAATTTTTGCTGAACCGACCTATCAATATTACAAAGCGGAAAAGGACTTTGTCGTTTACCAGGGACAGGCTTCTGAAAACATACGAACCAGAAGCATCGATTATAAATCGATCGAAATCCCTATTGGGATCAGATATTATTTATTTTTGAATGACAAATCAAAGCTTTTCATTAATGCAGCTTACAATGTTGATTTTGAAATGAATTCAAACATTTATTATGATTTTCAGTCCCTTAAAACTTCTTCTGCAAGCAATTTTTCTTTCGGTGCAGGGTATAAATACAACGATAAATTCGTTGTGGAATTCCGCACTTCCACAAAAAGAGACCTTTTGCAAAACAACACCATCATCAATACCGGATATAGGACGTCTTCTCTTATATTAGGATATACACTATTCTAGAAAAACCATTAAGATCATCCATTTTCAGTAGAATTTTACGTATTTTCGTAATGAGTTTAATCTAAAAAACAAATTATGTCTCTATCAGAAGTTTTAAAATCAGGAAATTATGCATTAATTGACGTTCGCGAGCCTATGGAGCTTGAAATGGACGGGAATATTGATGGTGCTAAAAATATTCCTCTGGGGGAAGTGGAAGACAGACAAGAAGAAATCCTGTCAATAGAGAAGCCGGTAATTATTTTCTGCAGAAGCGGAAACAGAAGCGGAAAGGCTTTAGAATATCTTAACACACAAGGCCTGAAGGAAGGTTATAACGGCGGAGGCTGGGCAGAGCTGAAGCAGGCTATCGAAGCAAATCAGGGAACTTTTTAAAGTTCCTTTTTTATTTAAACCTGTATTATGCGGTTGAAAGAAGTATATTTTAGCATTTGTTCGGAACTTACGGATGATCAGAATCTTATTGAAAGTTTTTGGACAGAAATCGATAAAAAATATTGTGAAAAAGAAAGACATTATCACAATTTCGACCATCTGGAAAATATGTTCCGGGAATTAAATGGCATAAAAGCTGATATACAGGATTACACTGCCATTGCTTTTTCAGTGTTTTATCACGATGTTATTTACAATGCTTCTTCAAAATCAAATGAAGAAAAGAGTGCTCGTTTTGCAGAAAAACACCTGAAGCAAATTGGCGCCCAAGCAGGATTTATTGAAAAAATTTCCCGGCAGATTATGGCTACCAGGTTTCATGACAAATCCGGCGATAATGATACGGATTATCTTGTGGATGCTGACCTTTCAGTACTTGGTCAAGAGCCTGAAAAATATAAAGAATATACTCAAAAAGTAAGAAAGGAATATTGTATTTATCCTGATTTTCTTTATAATCCGGGAAGAAAAAAAGTACTGCAGCATTTTCTGGAATCTGAAAGTATTTTTAAAACAGAGTATTTTAAGGAAAAATATGAACAGCAGGCCATAAAGAATATTCGTTCAGAAATCGAATATTAAAATTGGGGCTAAAGCCAATATTGATTTTTTTAAAGTAAAGCGGGCTCCTATTGAGTTTTGCTGATTTCTATGATAAGCTCCTCCGATTTCTTCAAACTATTTCAGAAAACAGAATATTATTTAACCTGAGTTCGGAATAAGTTTATACAAAACGCAAAGCTAAACAAAAGTATCAATCACAGGGTTTTTAAAAATTTAAGATATACAAAGGCATAAAACTTATCAAAGTAATACAAAACTCTTGTATTACTTTGATAAACGAAGTGGCATTGTTTAACTTAAAAGCGTTTCAAAAATTAAATATTTCTTTGTTTCTCTTTGTGCTTTTTGTATCACAAATTTATTTATTATTATCCCGAACTCACGTTATTTATTTTGGATACGGTTTATGGTTTACCATTTACATTCATAATCCTTCTCTCCATTAATTTAACTATTATAAAACCGGGTTGCCTGTATTTCTGAATTCTTCCAACAAATTGCTGAATACTTTATCTACAGGAAGAACTTCATCAATCAAAGCGGAAACCTGTCCTATTTCCAGTTCACCTTCCTCCATATCACCTTCAAACATTCCTTTTTTTGCTCTTGCACGCCCAAGAGATGCGATCAGTAATTCTTTATTTCTTCCGGTAATATAAATATCTTCAAGTTCGTTGAAAAACTTGTTTTTAACCATTCTTACAGGTGCAAGTTCTTTCAAAGTAAGATGGGTATCTCCTTCCTGAAGTTGGGTTATTTTTTGCTTCCAGTTTTCGTGGGCACTTGCTTCTGCAGTTGCGGCAAAACGTGAACCGATCTGCACTCCGTCTGCTCCCAGGATCATTGCCGCTTTCATTTGTGAACCCAAAGCGATACCTCCGGCTGCGATCAAAGGTTTTGAAATATGTTTTTTCACATTCGGAATCAGGCAGAAAGTGGTAGTTTCATCCCTTCCGTTGTGTCCTCCGGCTTCAAAGCCTTCTGCCACTATTGCATCTACGCCAGCTTCTTCGCATTTGATGGCAAATTTGGTAGAGGAAACTACATGAGCTACTTTCAATCCTTCTTTCTGTAACGTTTCCGTGTATGTTTTAGGATTTCCGGCTGATGTGAAAACAATCTTTACACCTTCTTCCAGTATAATCTGTATTACCTCATCAATATTCGGATAAAGCATCGGAACATTTACCCCGAAAGGCTTATCCGTTGCCTGTTTACATTTTTTGATATTTTCACGTAATATGTCGGGATACATGCTTCCTGCACCAATAAGGCCCAGCCCTCCGCAGTTAGATACTGCCGAAGCAAGTCTCCATCCCGAATGCCAGATCATTCCGCCCTGAATAATTGGATATTGGATATTAAAAAGTTGGGTGATTCTGTTTTGACCCTGCTGCATCTCGTGAAGCTTTTTAGCCGAATTGAAATCTATAAAATTGCTCATGCTGTAAAAATAATAAAAAACAGGATTTATCGGGAGTTTCGAATAAAAAAACCTTCAGAAAATTCTGAAGGCTAAGTATTATTTTTTGATGGCGTCTTTCTTCCAGTTTCCTTTGAAGGCGCACTCGTTATAACGTCCGTCTATGGAAATAAATGTTGTTGGAAGTTTTGAATTAACAAACTTTTCCACCATTTCACTCCTCCTCTTATTAAGAGCCATTTGTTTGATTCTGTCATAATCCGTTTCCAAGGTTATCTGGTGCGAAGGAATTACATCTTCAATTTTGATGATCTTCACCACTTTTCTGTCTCTTTCGTCTTTGTCGTCAAATGCATTGGTAATATCTCCTTTATTAAGACCAGCCAGCTCATAGCTGATGGTTCCCGGAACAGATTCTCTTTCTATTTTGCTGGAACCATCTGATCCCGGGATTACCCCGGCATTGAACTTTGTTCTTTTATCGTCTGAGAATCTGAATGCAGCATCTTTGAAGGTAATTTTACCACTGGAAATCAAGCCTCTGATGCTGTCTAATTTCACTTTCGCTGTTTTAATTTCTTCATCCGTAGGAGTTGCCATTAAAAGAATATGCCTTGCATCATAGATCTTACCTGCTTTTCTCACCAGCTGTATGATATGATAACCGAATTCTGATTCTATCGGATCTGAAATTTCACCTTCCTGAAGATTCAGAGCAGCGGCTTCAAAAGGTTTTACCATCTGTCCTTTAGAAATATTTTTCATAAGTCCGCCATTTGAAGCAGATCCCGGATCTTCTGAATAGATTCTTGCCTGGCTCTCAAAACTCTCTCCTCCTTCAATATCTTTTTTAATTTTTTTCAACCTGTTGATAAGATCCTCCTTATGAGCTTCAGTAAGTTTAGGATACATCATAATCTGCGATAAAGAAACTTCATCTTTTATTTCCGGAAGCTGGGTCTTATACATATTGTAGAAGTCCGTTACCTCATTTGGAGTAACGTCTGCTTTTTCTGTAATTCTCTGGTATTTGGCCTGTGCGTAATATTGATCTGTGTCAATTTTCTCGATCGCATTTTTCATTTCATAGCCGTTCCTGAATTTATAGGCAGCCAGCATCGTTTTTTCATCAGGAAACTGTGACAGCAACTGCTGATATTTTGCGTTAGCCTGTTCTTTAATTGCTGCAGAACGGTTTTCGATCAGTGTATCTTTTCTTGCCTCGTATACCAGAAGCTTATTATTGAGAAGGTTTTCCAAAAACTCACACTTATCAATATTGGTAGTTCCCTGCTGTTTTGCATAGTTCATCTGCTCATTTACGTCAGACTCCAGAACAATTTCATCACCGATTACAGCAGCAATACCATCCACTAAATCTCCTTGTTTCAGCTGAGCATTCAGCGAATTTACACCAAAAAGGATGATGAAAATTCCAAAAAGAAAAGTGATCTTAAGTTTATTTATCATTTTACTATTTTAAACAAGTTGCAAATTTAGAATTCTTAATGAATTACACTAAATTTTTTATTATAAATATTTCTTAAAAAAGACGTATTTATTGTAGTTCTATATCAAAAGTTGTCAATTCCTTAAACTGTTTTAGTCTTCGGAACATATCGGCTTCATTTACCTCTTCAATTCTTTCGGTTCCGAATTTTTCAACGGTGAAAGATGCCATTGCCGAACCTACGATCAAAGCAGATTTCATAGTTTCGAAATCGGTTTTTCCTTTTTTAGCCAGATAAGCTGCAAAACCTCCTGCAAAAGTATCTCCCGCTCCGGTAGGATCGAAAACTTCTTCCAACGGCAGCGCCGGAATGGCAAACACTTTATTGTCATGGAAAAGCAAAGCACCGTGTTCTCCTTTTTTGATGATGACGTATTCCGGTCCCATTTCGTGTATTTTTTTAGCTGCTTTTACCAGAGAGTATTCTCCTGAAAGTTGTCTTGCTTCTTCGTCGTTAATAGTAATGACATCTGTTTTAGCAATCATTTCCATTAAAATATCCCAGGCGGTATCCATCCAGAAATTCATCGTATCAAGGATAACCAACTTTGGACGGTTGTGCATTTTTTCCAATACCGAAAGCTGTACGCCAGGGTGAAGGTTTCCTAATAACAAAATCTCCGCATCTTGCATAGAATCCGGGATTTTAGGATCAAAATTTTCCAGAACATTCACTTCTGTAGCCAATGTATCTCTGGTGTTAAGGTCATTGTGATATTTACCGGACCAGAAAAATGTTTTGCCATCTTTCACGATTTCAATTCCTTCTATATTTACGTTTCTGTTGGTGAACATATCAAGATGTTTCTGCGGAAAATCTCCTCCCACTACGGAAACGATTCCTGATTTTACTCCAAGTACGGATGAAGTAATTCCGATATAGGTTGCCGCACCTCCCAAAATTTTGTCTGTTTTACCAAATGGTGTTTCGATTGCATCGAATGCAACACTTCCTACAACTAAAAGTTTCATATTTTTTTCAAAGTATATTTAAGAGTAATTAATTTTTCCATTCAAATGTGTCCAAAAGGTGTTTCATATCTTTTTTGATATAATCCACCGCCGGTGCCAGCGAATCTGGCTTGGGTCTTGTATTGAAATATAAATAGGCCGTTACAAAATGTTTTGTACTGTCTGTAATGTAAAACTGAAGGTTTGAAGCACTTTGTCCTTTCAACTCATAAAAATTTCCATAGACTTTTTTATCAGGATATTCAAATGATTTGGTATCAATGGCACTAGCTTTTATCGTATGCTCATACACCATTTTTTCAGCTTCCTGAATGTGGGCGGCAAAATCATTTTGTATCGGGTAATACGTTACAAAAATTTTCGCTTTCATTTTCGGATAGTTCAGATAATACCAGCAAGGTCTTTTGGCTTGTGTGATTGTTGCAAAATCGGAATATTCAAAAGTATAAGCACAGTTGTTTTCAAACTTCTGGTATTTCGGGGCAGGATATTCCAGACGAAGCTCACCGTAAGGTTTCGGAACGGGATCTTTGGAACAGGACACGAATATCAGTGCGATAAAAATAAAAAAGACGTTTTTAAACATTTTGCAAAAGTACAAATTAGATTTCAGATTTCGGAAGACAAATTTCGGCATTTCAATCTGTAAGAATGATTTTACAATTGATTTTTTTGATACTTTGTACCTGTTAAAAAGCCCACTTTAATTTAAATCGCCAATTATTTAACATTAAGATTTTATAACGTTTTAAGATCAATTAAGAAAATATCTTTGCTATTAAAGATAAGACAATTATTATGGCTTATAGACTCAACACTTCTTTCTTTAATTTTTTAATTTAAACCATTTTATAATAAAAAAACGAACTTTAAAGTCCGTTCTGTTATATTTAATTCATTTAAAATCTCATCATGTCTTTTACAACTCCTCCATTCTGTGTATACTGCAGCAATTCCGTTTCAATGAATAATTTTATTGTTTTCTCGGAACCGTTATTCGGAAATAGAAGGTGAACATTGGCGCCTGCATCAAGGGTAAAGAATAAAGACAGGCCTGTTTCTTTTCTGAAATCCCAGATTTTATTGATAACTTCCAGTGTTCCTGTTTTCATGAGAATAAATGCAGGATCGCTCATCATCATCATCGCATGGAGCGTTAATGCCTCATGTTCAACGAGTTTTATGAACCGCGGCAGATCTCCGGCGGCAAGGATTTCCTTCATTGGGCCAAAATTTTCCCTTGCTTCCTGAAATCTTCTGTCGGCGTAAGGATTGGTATTCATCAGGCCGTGTCCTACCGTTGAGGAAACGCTTTTCTCCCCTTCATGAATCAGCAGAACCCAATCATTAAAATCTTTAAAAATTTCATGAATTTCATCATTGGGATACTGAACAGCAAAAAGATCCGAGCTTTCTTTCACCTGGCATTCTCCCCAAACCACCAGTCCGTTATACAAACTTCTGCAAGCACTTCCGCTTCCCAGTCTTGCCAAAAAAGAGGCTTTTCTCAATGATTCCTCTTCCGAAGTTTTTCCCGAGAAAATTTCATCCAGATTCATCAGGCATTTTGCAATCGCACCGAAACCGGAAGCCGAACTTGCAATTCCTGAGCTGTGCGGGAATGTGTTTTCAGTCCTGATTACATATTTGCCTTTTAAAATCCAGGGAAGATATTGTTCTATATTCGTAAAGTATTTTTCAATTTTAGCTGCAAATTTAGGTTCCTCATTGCCCGCCAGAAAAGTCTGCACGGAAAATGTTTCATTTGCCGAAAATTCTACAGTGGTATTGGTTTTACAATGATTCAATGTATAGCTGATACTCGGATTTGCAGGAATCTGATTATCATATTTGCCCCAATATTTAATCAGCGCTATGTTTGACGGACAGCTTTCTGAAACCGTCTGATTTTGTACCGTAAATTCTTTTTTTCCTAAAAATTCCTGTGTTGTCATAACTCTTTTTTTTGTCAATCAGCTTATTAATCCATCTATTTATTAGTACATCTGATCAATAATCTCCGCATATTTTTTAAGAACCACATTTCTCTTCACTTTCAGCGTAGGTGTTATTTCTCCGGTGTTGATTTCAAATTCTGCGGGCATTAAAGTAAACTTTTTCACTTTTTCAAAGTCGGACAAATGTTCCTGAAGTTCTTTAATTTTCTGTTTATAGAAATCGTTTACCGTTTTGTTCTTCACTGTCTCTTCCCAATTTGTAAACGGAATATTATTTTTTTTAAGATAATCCTTCAGAAATTCAAAATTAGGAACAATAAGCGCTGAAGCGAATTGTCTTCCTTCCGCGATCATGACGATCTGCTGGATGAAATTATTATTGGTAAGAAGATTTTCAATCTGCTGTGGAGCAATATATTTTCCGTTTGATGTTTTCATAAGGTCTTTCAGGCGATCGGTGATGATAAGATTTCCCTTTTCATCGATCTTTCCGGCATCACCGGTTTTAAACCATCCGTCTTCCGTGAACACTTTTCGGGTATCTTCCGGATTGTTGTAATAGCCTTTCATAATTCCGTTTCCTCTGGCCTGGATTTCATCCTGATCTCCGATACGGATTTCCACACCGGGAAGCGGTTTTCCGCTGGTTCCGTGCTCAAAATGAGTGAAAGGGAAAAGCGTAAGAGTTGCAGTAGTTTCCGTCAGTCCATATCCTACGGTAACGTGAATTCCTACCGATTCAAAAAAACGGGTTACTTCGGGAGATAATGAAGCTCCGCCACAAGGCAAGAACCAGAGCCTTCCTCCCATTTTGTCTTTAATTTTGCTGAAGACTAAGGTATCTGCAAGTGACTGCTTTATTTTTAAACCGAACGGAATTGATTTTTCGTTTCTTGTTAATTCGGCAGTCTCCCACCCTGTTTTTACGGCCCAGTTGAAGATTTTTTTCTTGAGCGAAGAACCTTCTTCTGCCTTTTCCAGCACGCCTGCGTAGATTTTCTGGAAAAACCTCGGAACAGCACACATCATTGTAGGTTTAACCTCTTCCAGCGTGTTCGCAATATTTTTAGGGTCTTCTAGAAAATACACTCTTGCACCACCGTACAGACAAAGAAGGCTCCAGCTGCGTTCAAAAACATGGCTTAAAGGCAGAAATGCCAGAGAAAGCTCTTCTTCGAAATTTTTAAATTTAAAAAACTCAAAATGGGCATCAAAAGCTTTGATGAAATTACCGTGGGTCAGCATTACTCCTTTTGGCGTACCGGTGGTTCCGGAAGTATAAATCAATGTGGCAACATCATCATTTTCTTTTGGACTGAATTCTCCTTCTGAAGCTGATTTTGCAATGAAATCTTCCAAATAAAAACTGCTGAATTCTTTTTTGATCCACACTGCTTTTTTGGAAACAATAATCGTTTCGAGGCTGCATTCTTTTTTCTGCAGAATTTCAAGGCAGGCATCATACTGCGCCTGGTCTCCTACCAGAATAATTTTTGCTCCGGAATCTTTAATGATGTATTCTGCCTGTTCTGCATTATTGGTTGAATAAATGGGTACGGTGACCGCACCTAAAGACATCGCCGCAAGATCAAAGATCATCCATTCCGAAGAATTATCAGAATAGATGGAAACTTTATCGTTTTCCTTGATTCCCGCTTCTTTCAGAGCATTGGCTGTTTTAAAAACAATTTCCGAGAATTTCTTCCAGCTCAGCTCTTTCCATCCTTCATTCTTCTTTTTAAATCCAATGGCTGGTTTTAAGGGATGTTTCTCTATATTTTTTTGAATGATTGCCTCCGCAAGATTCATTGTTTTGCCTTTTTATCGTTAATATAATTTTTAAGATGAAAATCTATGGTTTCTTCCAACGGGATAAATGTATAATTTAGTCTTTCCTTTACTTTTTTATTGGATATGATTTTCATTCGGGAAATCGCTTCTACATTTGATTTTGTTACCATTTTGAGCTGTGGAATAAGCCATCCGAAAAGCATATTCGCCACGATTCCCATATTAAGCTGAAATTTTGTGAGTACTTTTGCTTCTTTTAATCCAAGCTCTTTTCTGATCTGCTTTGCCAGTTCGGCATATCTTTTATTTTCAGAAATAATGATAAACCGTTCCCCGAAAATATTTCTTTCCATGAGTTCAACCGATATTTCCGCAACATCCCTTACGTCTGCATAGCTGGTTCCGCCGGAAAAGGTAAAGCCGTTTTTTTCCATGGTAGGAAATACATCGCCGCTGCTCTTGCCCCAGCTTCCGCTTCCGATGATCATTCCCGGGTTTATAATTACGACATTCAGACCTTCCGCAGATGCTCTCCAGACTTCCATTTCGGCAAGATGTTTTGAAATGGCATAAGCGGAATGATCCTCTTTAGGATTAAAATCAGAATCTTCGTCAAGCTCGCCGTTTTCATTATCTATATCGAGAACAGCAACGGAACTTACGTGTAGAAATTTCTTTACCTCCGAATTTTCGCAGGCATATAGAAGGTTTTGGGTTCCTTTCACGTTGGTATGGTACATTTCTTTTGCATCATCCGGATTGAAACCGACTTTGGCTGCACAGTGGTATACTTCATCCACGCCTTTCAGCGCATCCTGAATCGACTGAATATCATCAAAATCGACATTTATCCATTCTATCTTATTGAAAAAATCGTCAGGATTTTCCGTATAAAATGAATAGGAATGCTTTACTTCGTCTAAATTGCTTGTCGCTCTCTTAGCAGCCCGAACGTTTTTTCCTTTTTTAAGAAGCTCCAAAACGATTACCCTGCCTAGAATTCCGGTAGCACCTGTTACAAAAACCATCCGTTATTTTTACTTGGTTGACTTATTTATGCTCATATTCTCCTTCTCTGCAAATTTGCGATTTTTAAAGGAGAATTCAATTTTTAATTAATGACAAATTACAATAAATTGAAATAATAACCTAAAAACAGATCACCTGAAGTCATGAATCAAAAAAAACGGGCATTGCCCGCTCTTCATTAAAAATTAAAAAAAATCATTTTTGTTGTTATGCTATGCCAAAACTTCATTGCTTCTTCTTGGAGCTTTATCGCATAAAATATCGGCAATGCTTTTTGAGATCAGGTTTCCTTCAGTAAGGTTATCCAGCCAGAAAAATTCTCCTGCCGCATTGATTTCAATAAAATAATATTCGTCTTCGGGAGAAACAATAATGTCAATTGCGCCATAATCCACATGATACACGTCCAGAAGCTCCAGCAATTTTGCTTCGACATCAGAAGGAAGCTCCGTAGGAACCCATTTATCAATAAGATTGACCCCGTCTTTTCTCCAGTCTATTTTTGCGGCATCCGACTGCTGGGAATCTATTTCAAAAGCGAAAATATCCCTTCCGACAACCGTTACCCGGAGTTCTTTTTTCTTCTCTATTTTTTTCTGAAACTGCATTGGGCAATACAAAAGTGTATCCAACTCTTCCAGTTTGTCTTCATTGACAACATTAGTGAAAACCACACTTTCCACACCATCTTCATAAATGGCAAATCCGGTCTGCATTTTAGCCACTACATTCTGATGTTTTATGATAAACTGTTTTGCTTCTTCGGGATTGTTGGTAATGCAGGTCTCCGGAATTTTAAGTCCGATTTTATCTGCAATTTTGAGCTGCTCTTCTTTGCTGTCCAGTCTTCTGTAAACACTTGGTTTTCCAAGCGAATAGACATCAACAGATTCTAAAAACCCGAACAGGGTATTTCTTATTTCTCCCATCGCCGCGCCGTAAAACTTCTCGTCGATTTCCTCTCTCAGGCCCCGTCCCATATTATAAGCACGTCTGTACCAAACTGCCGAAATATCATCCAGATGGTGTCTTTTATCATGAGTTTCAAGAACGGTGGTCCATTTTCCATCCTGGAATGTGGAAGATAGTTTATTGGTTAAGGGATATTCATCTACATTAAAGCGAATTACTTCGCATCCGTTCTTATCAATATATTCGGTTACTTTTTCAATTGAAAAATTATCTCCGGTATGGGTAATTATTAAAATTTTATTCATTGGTTTTCATTCTTTTTATAAGATTATCGGCAATTCTTTGTACGATAGGAAAATTAAGATCTTTCTGCAGCATTCCCCACTCTCCCTGCGGATTAACCTCGAGAAAATAATATCTCCCGTCTTTTCCGCGGATCATGTCTATGGCTCCCATGTAAAGTCCCATTTCTTTCATCATTCCTGTGAGACCTGACTTTATATTTTCGGGAAGATCATATTCTGACCAGAAGTAGTTTCCTTTTGCAATCCTCCAATCGGTATTTTCGCTGTTATTGATTTTACCGGTGAAGAATTCTCCGTCAAGATAAATAATCCTCAGCTCATATTCTTTTTCGATGTAAGGCTGAAAGATCATTGGGCAGTATTGGATATCTGCAATATTTTCAAGAGAATCTTCATCAATAATTTGGGTTGAAAGAAGATTTTCTCCGCCCATTGATTTTGAAATAACTCCGTGAAGCTTGGCAACCATTTTTCCGCTGCCATAAGTATAAAAAAATGTAGTAATGGCTTCGGCATCGTTTGAAAAAAGAGTTTTTGGTACAATCAGCCCTTTTTTTTCAGCGATTTTGAGCTGGAGTATTTTATTGCCGTCTATTTTGTTTTCAATTTCGAAAGGATTAATCCACGGAAGATGTTCCAATGCTGTGAAAAGATTGTAACGCAGGGTGGAATATTCTTTAATAAAGATCTTTTTATACTCTTCATCCAGTTCTTCGGGAGTTTCAATTCTCCATGATTTCCTGTGCCAGACACTTTTTACGTCTTCAGACTTTAATGTATTTCCAAATTCGTCGATAAGTTTAAAAGAATTCTGGCTGATGCAGATTTTCTGAGCATGGTTAAGTTTATCAGAGTTCAGTCTGAAATACGGAATATTTTTCGAGGTAAGGTATTCAAAAAAGAGATCAATATTGTAAAAATCCCGTGAATGTGTAATGCAAAGAATCATTTGCCTGTTTTTTTATTAAAAAAGGAAACTTAGAGCGTAAGTTTCCTTTTTATATGATTTTGTTAATGTATTAGATATCAACAATTCCATTTACACAGTCGGAACATCATCGTCACCGTCTGATGGATATTTCATGGTCTGTAATAAGTCCAGCGTTGGTTTTGTTACCGTATCCGCAGTTTTTGATGTGGTAGCGCTATCTAACCTAATATCCGTAATTTCATTTCCTCCTTTGATTTTCTCAGGATCCTGAAGTTGCTTTTCAAGGAATGATGCGAAAAAAGGCTTCTTTTTTGAATTTTTATTTTTCATAATAATTAATTTAAAGGATTAATTCCAAATGCCATTTTTAAATTAAAGTAGCATCTTCATCACCATCTGACGGATATTTCATAGTCTGAGCCAAGTCATAGATCGGCTTTGTTACAATATCGGCAGTCTTTGATGTCGCAACATTGTCTAATCTTATATCAGTAATCTCACCACCTCCTTTTACTTTCTCCGGGTCCTGAAGCTGTTTTTCAAGGAATGATGCAAAGAAAGGTTTCTTTTTTGAATTTTTGTTTTTCATAATAATTAATTTAGAGTTTTAATGTAATGGTTGTTTAGTCTTAAAGTGCAGTTGCATCTTCGTCACCATCTGAAGGATATTTTAGGGTAACATGATCGCCTCCGGGTTTTGTAACATTATCAACAGTTACTGATGTAACACTGTCTTTCAGCGCTCCGGTTGTACTATCCTGCAATGCAGATGTAATTGTTCCTGAACCTCCTTTTACAGTTTCGGGGTCTTGGATTTGCTTTTCTAAGAACGAAGCAAAGAACGGTTTCTTTTTTGAATTCTTATTTTTCATAACAATTAATTTAGAGTGTTAATTTTCGGTGTTAATTCTAAAGTGATATTCCATCTTCATCACTGTCTGAAGGATATTTCATGGAAACTACATCACTTCCCGGTTTTGTAATACTATCCAATTGGACAGAAGTTACACTGTCTGTAAGAGCACCAGTTGAGTTATCTGCCAATACAGAAGTGGCAGTTCCGGAACCTCCTTTAATTGTTTCAGGATCCTGGATTTGCTTTTCTAAGAAAGAAGCAAAGAATGGTTTTTTGTTTTTTTTACCTTCCATGATGTTAATATTTAATGATTTAGAATGGTCTAAAAGTATTAAAAAAAAATCACCCAAAGAAGAATAAAATATTTTTTAAGAAAATTTTAACAATTAATAGCTAATAACGAAATTATTTTAATTAATATGTAAAAATTCTTTAACAACATTAGCAAAATCAACAGGATTCTCTGCCTGAACCCAATGTCCTGCATTTTTTATGGTAACAAAGTCTGCCTTTGGAAACTGCTGCCTGATCGCAAAATGATCCTGTGGAAGAATGTAATTTGATTGAGCTCCGGCAATGAATAAAGCCGGCCCGTCAAAAACTCCGAATTTTATTGCATTGGATACAAATTCATTATATTTCTCGGACAAAGTTTTCAGATTAAATCTCCAGTTTAACTTTTTATGATCGTCCCAGTATAAATTTTTTGTCAGGAATTGAATCGTAGATTTTTCAGGAATATACTGATTAAGCACTGCCTCTACCTCATTTCTTGAAGAAACCGTATTAAAATCCACAGTTTCCAGTGCTTTAATAATTCCCTGATGATGTGGCGGATATGCTTTTGGTGAGATATCAACCACAATAAGGCGTTCCACTTTTTCGGGAAACTTTATCGCAAACTGCATCACTGCTTTTCCACCCAGCGAATGTCCCAGAATATGAGCTTTAGCCATTCCATAATGTTCCATGTATTGTAAAATATCTTCCGCCAGATCATCATGAGACATATTTTCCGAATGAAAGCTTCTTCCGTGATTACGAAGATCAATAAGATGTACCGGAAGGTATTCTCCCATATCTTTACCGAAAGCCCCCCAGTTATCAAGCATTCCGAATAAACCGTGAAATACCAGAAGTGGTGTTTGTGAAAGATTTTCACCAAATATTTTTGAATTTAAAATTTCCATAATTTTTGTTATTCTACCATTTTGCCAATCTCTTCAGATAAGCCTGAACCGTATTTTCCAATCCCATATACAAAGCTTCAGAAATCAAAGCATGGCCAATTGAAACCTCAAGCAGGTTAGGGATATTGTCTGCAAAATATTTGAGATTATCAAGGCTCAGATCGTGCCCGGCATTTAATCCAAGTCCGAAATCTACCGCTGTCAATGCTGTATCGTAATAAGGTTTTATGGCTAATTCTTTATTGCTTGTGTAGTTTTTCGCATATGCTTCTGTATAAAGCTCGATCCTGTCCGTTCCGGTTTTGGCAGCATATTCCACCAATTCCGGATTAGGGTCCAAAAAAATTGAGGTGCGGATACCGGCATTTTTAAACTCAGCTATAATTTCTGTAAGAAAACCAAGGTGTTTTTTAGTATCCCATCCTGCGTTGGAAGTGATGGCATCGTCAGCGTCCGGAACCAAAGTTACCTGTTCGGGTTTTACATCTAAGACCATATCGATAAAAGATCTGTGCGGATTTCCTTCGATATTGAATTCTGTTGTTACAAGCGGTTTAAGATCATAAACATCTTTTCTGGTAATATGTCTTTCATCCGGTCTGGGATGAATGGTAATTCCCTGACCGCCATATTCCTGAATTTTTACTGCAGCTTCCGTTACACTGGGCGTTTCACCTCCTCTGGCATTTCTTATGGTTGCAATTTTATTAATGTTTACACTAAGTTTTGTCATTTCTACTGATAAGTTTTTGAAATACTGTCCTGACGGATAAGGCATTAAGCGGAAATTCAGCAAGTACATGCAGCATGCTCAGAACAAATAATACCGTCAGACCCATTTGATAATTATACAAATACAAAGCTATTGATAAAATCCAAATTGCAGAAACGAAAAGTGTATTTTTTAGGCTTAAAGATCTTGCCCATCCAATTACTGAAGTCTTTACGAACCAGTTCAGATAATGGAAGGTATAAGCAAAAGCAATGAAAATCTGCACTTTTAAAACTCCGGAAACAACCGATATATTTTTCCCTGTTAAAAAAACAAGCTGTTCATTAATAATTTTAAAACCTGTAGAATTAAATACCTTTTCAGACCTTTCTCTGGAAAAAACGAAATTTTCCACGGGTAAAAAAGCAATCATAAACGGTATTGCCAATAGCAATATGACCGTAAAAAGTGCAGTAATATGTGATGACCTTAAATAACCTGAAATCATAAAAAGTGCCGTAAATATATAAACATGGATCAGTGTCGGAAGAAATAACCCCAGCAAAATAATCAGACTCGGTTTGAAAAACGAGAGCAGTATCAATATTAATAATAAAAATACTGCTAAAAACTTAGCATAATTTTTCTCAGATATCAAAATCAGGTAGGCTGAGAAAATAAAAAACAGACCGATAATACTTCCGTATATAATATTTGCCCTGAATAAAGCAACATTCAAATAAATTATAAAAAGCAATCCTACGACACAGAGTGCAAAAAATAAAAACTTTCCCGCATGTGTCTTCTTTACAAAAAAATTTTTTCTTTTCAGCCAGTGCAGTTCGGTAAGATAATGCAGCGGTCCCAATACCGCGTACGAAAACAGGAAGACATCAAAAGGTAATAAACATGCCAGTAAAAATGAAAATACCAGCATGAGAACATTAAAAAATTCTATTCTATTATTGATGGCCGAATACACAATTTTTAACAGAATTATACTTTTACCTGCATCACTTCAAGATCAAACTCCTTTGACGCCACCAGCAAATGATCAAAAATATCAGACTGGATTTCCTCAAAGCGTACCCATTCTGTATCATTGGTAAAAGCATAAATTTCAAGAGGAAGCCCCTGCGGTGTACTGTTGAGCTGACGTACCATGATGGGACCTTCTTTATCCAATTCCGGAATACGTTCTATATACTTTTGGGCATAATATCTGAAAACACCAATATTGGTAAGCTGCCTGCCGTTGATGATCTCTTCTTTATGCGCCATATTCTCTTTTTCTTTTTTCAGCTCCAACGATCGCTCACTAAGATAATCAGAAATCAGGTTAATGCTTTTAAGGCGCTCAATATCTTCATCATTAAGAAATTTAAATGAGTTGATATTAAAGAAAATAGATTTTTTAATTCTTCTTCCATTCGTCTCGGAGATTACCTGCATATTTTTGATCTCTGTAGTGAGAAGATCATACGTAGGAATGGTGGAAAAGGTCCTGTCGAAATTATTGATTTTTGTGGTCAGAAGGTTGATTTCAGCAATATTACCTTCAATATTATACTTTGGAATATTTACCCAGTCTCCTACTTTGAGATTTTTAGAAGTTGCCACATGAAGCCCGGTCACAAATCCCAGAATGGTATCACGGAATACAAGAACGAGAACAGCCGTAATCGCCCCAAGACTACCGACAATAGTTGTTCCTTTAATCCCGAAGATTACGCAGATCCCAACAACTGAGAATAGAAAAATACCTAAAATTTTTACGGTCTCCGAAATAGCATTCAGGGCCATGATTTTGTAAAAATCCTGTTTAATGACAAAATAATTCCTGAAAGCAGTCAATCCTCTGTACAGCATTCCTGCAAATATCATCACAAGGCCTAAATTAACACATCTTATAATAAATGTGGTTGTTTTGGTTAAAGCCCCTGCAAATATAGATTCATGAATACTTCCAATAATCAAAAGCGCAATTAAATGAGCAATTGAATTGGTAATTCTTGATTCATAAATTGAATTTATGGCAGGATATTTTTCTTTGTTTCTGAAAATCCTGAAAACGCTATTGATTATGACTTTAAAAACAAAATCAATAACCAGAAAGATAGCGATCAGCAAAAGAATCTTTACAATAATATGAAATACGAAATCAAGGCCGGATGGTGCAATTCGGCTGATGTAACGGTAAAGAGGTTCACTCAATCCCTGTATGAGATCCTTTGTTTCTTCTAATTGGTCGTTCATTACAGCAAATTTAGGAAAATAAGTAATTTTTATACAGATATCTTTTAGCAATTTTTATCCCAAAAATAATTACGTTGGTTTTATGGAAATTTTAATTTTTTTTTTAAGCCACCCAGCTCCTCTTCAAACGCCTATTAACAAATAAGTCTTTTATAATAATAAACAATATTATATTAATATATTTAAAAAAAATAACATTTTTATGATTTTATGTTTAATATTTTTTTAAATTTGATACAAACTAAACAAAACTACAAAACCATATACATATGAAAAAACACTACTTTCTAATTTTATTGTGTGTATTTACACTTTTAACGAACTGCTCCGGAGGCGACGACGCGCCGGCAGTTACTGAAAACACAAATACAGCCGTTAAAACCGGGAAGCTTACCGGAAAGGTAATGTCAAAAAACGGAACCAAACCTATTGGAGGCGCTTCTGTTTTTACCTTTGATGACAAGTATAAAATCTATTACACGACTTCAGATTCAGAAGGTAATTTCACACTTGATGCTCCCGCCGGAAACCGTACCATTTATATCCAGACCGGTAACGGAACCAATTTCCGCACAGAAATTTCCGCAGTGGTTAAAGACAATGAAACAGTTGCTCTTGATGCAAATCAGACCAAACTTAACCAGGTTGCAAAAATTGCTTACGTAAAAGGAACTTATGATAAGATAGAGGACATTATTCAGATTTTAGGATATACCGCAACAGAAATCACAAATAACGATCTGGCTAATATGACCACAATTTCGCAATACGACATTATATTCCTCAATTGCGGCTCCAGAAGCAGCACAACAAATCCCGCACTTTACACAGCAATTGATGCCAACTTAGCCATTTTTGTGGCCAACGGGGGAAGTATCTATGCTTCAGACTGGGATGTGGCTTATTTAGTAGGCGGAACCACCAATACCAATAACTGCGCGTTGCCGGGAGGATTTGTGCCTGATTCAAAATTATGCTCCAAAAATATCGGAAGCTCCGGCAATGTAGCCGCTACGGTAAACAATGCCGGATTGACCTCTGCTTTAGGCTTCAACACGCTTAATCTGGATTATGATTTAGGAGCATGGCAAAAAATAATCAATTATGATCCTGCTTATTGGGAAGTACTGGTGAAAGAAACTTCATCAAATGATGCGTTGATGATCAGAACCAACCATTTTGCTGCAACGGGGATTCCGGTTACTCCAATAGGAAATGCTGCAAACACAACTTTTGTAACGGTTTGTGTAACCCTTCCCGGAAATATCCAGATCAGCCTTTCTGTTCCTCAGGCAGTAGTTCCTTTCCTTGTTGCATTGGGCGCAACAGTGGGGCCATGCTCAGGAGCTTCCAACAGCGGTTATATTTATTACACTACTTTCCATAACCACGCTTCAGGAAATATTGGTAACGCCGGTGTGATTCTACAATATGTAATTTTAAACCTTTAATAAAAACTTCACCTTAAACATGGAAGTGGCTTTTCTGAAGCCACTTTTTTTTATATCTTTTCATTAAATTAAAAAAAAAATGGACACAGCCTTAATTGATATTCTTTGCCTTATTCTTCTGTTTTTGGGAATTCTAGGAACTTTTTTGCCTGTTTTACCGGGTCTGCTGCTAAGTATCTGCGGACTTCTGATCTATAAATTCGGAACCGACTCGGACCTCAGCATGATCTACATCTGGACTTTTATAATCCTTACGATTGCCTCTGTCATTCTTAATTATGTCATTCCGGCAAAGACTAATCAGAAATATGGCGGAACGCGGTGGGGAAGTATCGGCTCAGTGATCGGAACGATTGTAGGAATATTTATTCCAATTCCTTTAGGATTTTTAGTGGGAATGTTTGCCGGTGTTTTTATAGGAGAGCTTCTTCATGACAGTAAAGATATCAATAAAGCTTTAAAATCAACCAAAGGTGCTTTCATTGGGTTTATTTACGGCACCGGATTCAGTTTTGTGGTGGGTGTGGCAATGTTTTTGGTGGTAGTATTGGATATGCTTTCCATTATTTAAAACAAAAAAATGTTGTACAAAGCCATTATATTAAGTGCAGGACTGTTATTAATTAACTGCAAAACGCAAAAAGGAACCCAAGTTCCGCTAAAAGACCACGTGGAAAATTCAGGGAATATTACAAAAAACACTACTGAAGATTCTGTGATCTACTTCAATGAAGGTGAAAACAGGTTTTTGGATGAATGCCAGATGAATGTAACATTCAAAGGTATTTCTGAAGACAGCCGCTGCCCGAAAGACGTTAATTGCATCTGGGCCGGAGTTGCCGTAGCGGAAGTGGAAGTAATGGGAACAGCAACAAGACCTGTGACTTTATCCCTTGCAAGCCTTGATAATAAGGGACGAAATTACCATCAATCCGCAGATTTCAATGGATATACGATCACCTTAACAGAAGTAACCCCATACCCTGAATCTGGAGAAAGCACAAAAAGCCTTAAAGGAAAATATAAAATAGGCATAGTGATCAAAAAATCTGATAATACCTCTACCATGAAATAGGCTTCTTTCCTTTGGAAATAAGATATTCGTTAATTTTTGAAAAAGGCTTGCTTCCGAAAAATCCCCTGTGAACGGAAAAAGGCGACGGATGCGCAGATTTTAAAATAAAATGTTTGGCCGGATCTATAAGTTCGGCTTTTTTTTGGGCGAAAGCGCCCCACAGTACAAAAACCACATTTTCTTTTTTATCCGAAATTTCTTTGATTATAAAATCCGTAAACTTTTCCCAGCCGAGATCTTTATGAGAGTTCGGAGAATGGGCGCGTACCGTTAACGTCGCATTTAACAGCAAAACACCCTGCTTCCCCCAGTCGTCCAGTTCTTTGGAAGTCCTTTCCACACCGATATCATTTTTAAGCTCGATAAAAATATTTTTCAGGGAAGGCGGCGCAGTAACCTGTTCCGAAACGGAAAAGCAAAGACCATTTGCCTGATAATCATTATGATAAGGATCCTGTCCGATAATTACCACCTCAACTTCATCGAAAGGCGTGATTTCCAGCGCTCTGAAAATCTGGCTTTTCGGAGGAAACACTTTTGTGGTTTTATACTCCTCCTTTACTTTTTCCCAAAGATTGGTAAAGTATTCGGTATTTTTTATCGGGGCTAATATTTCTGTCCAAGTCATATTGAATAATTTATCAGATGTTTTTTATTGATAGTTTTTAAACCTCAACTGCTCTGTAAGATCAAAAGTATTGCCATGAATTTAAAAATTTTATAAAAAAGTATCATGCAACCTTTTTCTCGATCACTGTTTATAATTGCCAAATATAAAAATATATCAGGATATCCAAAAATGAGCTCTGATCAGCATTTATAAAGTAATCATTCATTGTCAATCCAACAAGATAATTCCAGTGACTTTCATCAGTATTCATCCTTCAAAGATTTATATGATTTATTTTTTTTGATACGTTTAAGCAAATAAGCAGCTGAAAAATCACAATTATCATCCAGTCTTTAACAATCTTTAACTTATGTTTTGATTTTATTGAAAAATAAATAACCACAATTATATTAAGGATTTATATCATATTTAAAAATTATCATAAAATTAACATAATATATACCTTTATATCACAAAACAAAAGAATATTACACAACATAATTAATAAATATTTGTCGATATGAAAACTTTAAGAATTTTCTTGAATGCTACAATGCTATGCGGAACATTATTTTTTTATCAAAATGCAGAGGCTCAAAAAATAAATCAGAAGACAACAGTAATTGCTGTTAACGGAACTTCTCCTTTACACGACTGGGAAATGAATTCTTCAGCAGCTTATTTTACAGGAACCGTGAATGGAAATAACATATCCAACGCCACTTTTACCATGCCTGTGAAAAACCTGAAAAGCAAAAAAGGAAGTACCATGGATAATAAAGCTTATGAAGCATTGAAATCTTCACAATATCCCACCATCAGTTTTACAGCAGCTTCTATCAATTTCGGCAAAAGCAATGTAAGCGGAAAACTGACTATCGCAGGAGTTTCCAAAAATGTTTCTTTTCCCGTAAGTGTTGTTAAAAATGAAAATACTTACACCATTTATGGAACCGAAACCGTAAAACTTTCAGATTTCGGAATGAGCAGACCCGGATTTATGGGTATAAAAACAGGAGATGAAGTCACCATCAAAGTGAATATTACAGCCCAGTAAGAAATCAGCATCAAAACCATGATTAATCAATATTAAAAAATAAACGTTATGAAAACCATTTACATAAAAACAGCACTTTTAGGAACTATTTTACTTGCTAATACTGCACAGGCTCAACAGTTTCCTTTAGATAATCTTAAACCAAGAGACCAGAGAGGAATCAATATTTTTGAAAATCCTAAAGATTCTGTAACAAGCTTTGAGAAACTTAAAGTAAGAATAGGCGGAGCATTCGCCCTACAATTCCAAGGCCTGAAACATGAAAGCGGCGCAGATCAATCCGTTCCGGCAACCCAACTTTACGACATCGGAAATAACTTTAACCTTGCTACAGCGAACCTTGATATTGATGTGGCTTTATATGACGGCATCAATTTACATTTAAGAACATTTTTAAGTTCCCGCCACCACAATGAAACCTATGTAAAAGGAGGCTACCTTCAAATTGACAAGCTTGATTTTATCAAAAAAGATTTTTTGAGTGACTTTATGAAATATTCAACCATAAAATTCGGTCATGATGAAATTAATTACGGGGACGTGCACTTCAGAAGAAGCGATAATGCCTACACCACCCAAAACCCGTTTGTTGGAAATTACCTGATGGACGCCTATGCAACAATGGTTTTTGCTGAATATTACTACCGCAGAGACGGATTCATCGGAATGGGAGGTATTACCAACGGAAGACTCAACCAGAATGCCAACGGAGGAACAAGCCCTTCTTTATATGCTAAAATAGGCTACGACAAACAACTGAACAGCGATCTCAGAGTACGTCTTACAGGATCCGTTTACAACACCGCCAATACCCAAAGACTGGATTTCTATGATGGTGACAGAGCCGGATCACGATACTATTATGTGATGGAAAATGCCGCCGCCACTTCTTCTGCCAATTTCAGATCAGGACAGGTAGTACCGGATTTTAAAAACAAAGTGACTTCCATTATGATCAACCCGTTTGTAAGATATAAAGGTCTGGAATTCTTCGGAACTTTTGAAAACGCTTCAGGCAGAAATACGACAGAAATCGACCGCAGAACATGGAACCAGTATGCCGCGGAACTTATTTACCGATTCGGAAATAATGACAATCTGTACTTCGGGGGAAGATACAACCTGGTAAAAGGTGAACTGGCGACAGGAAATAAGGTAGATGTAACCCGTTACAATATCGGCGGAGGATGGTTTATGACCAAAAACATTCTTACCAAAGCAGAATATGTCAATCAGAAATACGACGGCTACCCAACATCAAGCATCCTGTATGACGGCAAATTCAATGGATTTGTTCTGGAAGCTGCCATTTCTTTCTAAATGCTAATCACAGAAAAAGCTATCCAAAGTTTTTTCAAAACTACCTGAATTATGAAACCTTTTTTAGCAGCAATTCCGTTTATAGTCGGAATATTTATGAATGCCCAGGAAAACTACATTCAGATCAATGGAAGCACTAATATTAATACTTTCAAATGTACCAACACTACATTCAGAACGCCTGGAGGCAATTTCATAATTAGTGAAAAAAGTCTTCCAAACATTGCACTGAAAGTAGACGATTTCGATTGCCACAACAAAATAATGACCTCTGATTTTCAGAAAACTCTTTTAGCGGAAGATCATCCGTACCTTCATATAAAGTTTATTTCTTTAGACAGGAATAAAGCACTATACAATGCACAGATAGAAGTAAAGATGATTAACCGAAGTAAAATATACCATATCACATTGTGTCTTGAAAACGGAAAGCTTACTGGCAGAAGAAGTGTTAAATTCAGTGATTTTGATATATCACCTCCAAAAAGAATGGGTGGGATGATTGTAGTAAAGGATGATCTTAATCTCGTCTTTGCCCTTGCTACAAACACGCAATAAAAACAACACAATTTATTTTAGATTACAAAGAAATGTTTAAAGATTGATAAAGTCTGCAGTATTCAGTTACTGCAGGCTTTTGGAACTGTAAACCCCATCATTTTTCAGGCTAAAAACCATATTTTCCGGAATCCCATCATCTATCCCTCCCTCTTCCAATACAAAATCATGTTTTGAAAGAAGTTTTTTTGAATTATCATTATAACGGTGAGTCATTGCCACAATTTCTTTCAAAAGCAAACTGTTAAAAGCGAAATTTATAACAGCTTTTAATGCCTCCGACATGATTCCTTTCCTGTGATAATCAGGTAACAGTTCATACCCCACTTCTGCAACCGTCCGGTCTTCAGAAAAATTCCAGAGACAGATGGTACCAATAAGATTAGATTGGTCTTTTAAAGATATCCCCCAGTAAAATGTTTTATGATTTCGGGTGTTTTCTTTAATCGTTAGAATAAACTGCAGCGCATCGTAATTATTTTTGGGAGAAACTCTCTGCACATATTGATTGATAATTTCGTTGCTGCGAATTTTCAGAATATCATCGACATAGCTTTCGTTGATTTCTTTTAATTGCAGTCTTTCAGTTTCCAGTTTCATAGCTCAAATATAATAAACATGATTAATAGATATTTTCAAATCTTCAAATTAGCTCATTTTCAAATTAAAATGCACATTTTTCACTAAATTTGCACTGTGTTTATAAATAAAGAAGATTTAAATGAATTAGAGTTTCCGCAATTGCTCGCGGAGATCTCCCCTTTTGCATATTCTCCAAAAACAAGAGAAAAAATTCTTCAGCTTCGCCCGATGGAAATTGATGAGGCCGAACTTTCCCTGAAAAAAACTTCAGAATATTTATCCAGTTTTGAAAGTTCCAATGCCATTCCTTTTGACGAGTATGAAGATATTGAAAGCGAACTTAAATTAATGCTGATTGAAAATTACCGCCTGGAAAACGGTGCTTTCATCAAAATAAAAATCCTCACGGAACAGATCGGGAAACTTCAGAAGTTTTTCCCAACCATGCCGGAAACTTTTCCTACTTTAATGGAAGATGCTTCTGTTTTAGAATTCAGAAAAGAAATCATTGATAAGGTGGATAAAGTTTTTAACCGTTTTGGTGAAGTAAAAAGTGAAGCTTCTCCGGTTTTAAAAGGGTTGAGAACGGAAATCCAGCATGCGAAAAAAGCAATCCAGGAAAACTTTAACCGAGCTTTATTCAATTACGGTCAGAGTGAATTTTTAGACGACATCCGTGAAACCATTATTGATGACCAGAGGGTTTTAGCTGTAAAATCAGGTTTTAAGAAAAGAGTTCCGGGAAGAGTGCTTGGATTATCAAAAACCGGTTCTATTACATACATCCAGCCGGATTCTGTAGTGAAACACTATTTTAAGCTTAAAGAAAACGAAGAGGAAGAAAAAAAAGAAATTGATAAAATTTTACGCCAGCTTACTGCAGAATTGGCAGAATATCAACCTCAGTTGTGGAGGTATCAGAAATACATTTTCGACCTTGATTTAACGAGGGCTAAAGCAAAATTTGCAGAGCTGATCAATGGTATCTTACCAAAAATCAACCGCCATAAAACATTGAGATTAAGAGATGCTTTTCATCCATTATTATTTTTAAGAAATAAAGCGGAAAATAAAACGATTCATCCCCAGACCCTAACATTCACGGAACATAACAGAATTATTTGTATTTCCGGACCCAATGCAGGTGGAAAATCCATCACTTTGAAAACTGTCGGTTTACTGCAGCTGATGATCCAGAGTGGAATTCTTGTTCCCGTTCATCCGAAATCCGAAATGTTTTTCTTTGATAAAATAATGACCGATATCGGCGACAATCAGTCAATTGAAAATCATTTATCAACTTATTCTTCGAGATTGAGGAAAATGTCGGGAATTATCCGTGAAGCAGATGCCCATACGCTTTTACTGATTGACGAATTCGGTACCGGTTCCGATCCTGAATTAGGAGGTGCTTTAGCCGAAAGTTTCCTGGAGTTTTTCTACGATAAAAAGAGTTTTGCAATCATTACTACGCATTACACCAATATCAAACTGGTAGTAGAACAGCTTCCGAATGCCCAAAATGCAGCCATGCTCTTCAATGAAGAAACGCTGGAGCCGATGTATAAACTTGAAGTGGGACAAGCGGGAAGTTCATTTACTTTTGAAGTAGCCGAGAAAAATAAAATCCCGAGGTTCATTATCCATTCCGCTAAGAAAAAAGTTGAGCACGACATTGTCAATCTTGATAAAACCATTGTCAAGCTTCAACAGGAAAAGTATGAGGTTGAAAAGCTGAAATCCGATCTTGCAGAAAGAAAGGAATCTGTTGAGGACAAGCGTGATAATCTACAAAAGCTTAATGAGCAGCTTCAGCAAAAGTTGTATAATTTCCAGAAGCTGTATGAAGAAGAACACCGTAAACTGCAGTTCGGGAACAAGATTGAAACTTTTATTGACAGCTACACCAAAGGCAAATCGAGAAAAGATGTAGTGAAAGATTTTGTAAAACTCCTGGAACAGGAAAAATTCCGCAAGCTGGGTGTTGACAAAGATGAAAGCAAGCGGCTGCAGGTGGTGAAGCGGAAAATCACCCAACAGCTGAAAAAAGAAGAAGTAATTGAAAAAATTGCTGAAACCAACGAGAAACTGGAGGAAAAACGGCAAACTGACCGTTCACTGTGGATGAAAGTGGGTCAGAGAGTTCGCATTGCCGGAAGCACAAGCGTGGGGACCATTGAGAAGATTTCCAAGAAAAAGGTGGTGGTTAACTATGGAACATTCAAAACAACCATTGATGCGGATGAATTGGAGAGAATTTAATGTTAAACAATGACTGTAAAAACGCTGATTACTTTTAAGGATTTTTTGATGTTTAATTTAAAAAATTCATTAATCCGAATCATTGTATTTCCAATAATTGCATTAATTTTTTTTGGAATAAATTATTACAATGCAGATAATGACAATCGGGAATTTATGGAATCGGCATCGATCTGGTTGTTGGTTTTTTTTGTTTTCATCATTATCCGCACTTATTTTAGCGTAAAGAATATTTTTAATTCCAACAAAAAAATCCAGGAAATTATTTCCTATACTTTTACGGATGACAAAATCCGCACGGAAGGCGAAACTTTTGACGGAGATTTTACATGGAATTCGGTGTATAAAGTAAAGGAAAACAAAGAATGGTTTCTGATTTACCAAAGTGCCCGGACCATGAACATGGTTCCTAAAAAGTTTTTTACAAAGGATCAGATTTCAGGGCTTAGAGATCTCATCAGAAAGAATAAGGTGAAAGCAAAGCTCAGGAATGACTGAATAAAATAGTAAGGGTGCCCTAAAAGCACTCTTTTTTATTATAAAAATTAGTACAGTATTCTGTTATATTGCTACATTTGAAATATGATCAAAACCATAAAAATTCTTTGGATTTTCTATCTGAAATTATTAATTCCGGCCCTATTGTTTTCTTTGCTGCTGGCTTTTCAGACGGGCTTTTCTATCGGGAATTTCGGATTTTGTTTTCTGGTTATGTTGCCTGCATTTCATTTTTTAATTTATGAATTAAGACTGAAAAGAGAATATGTATTTTTTGCCAATTTCGGTTTTTCAAGAGCATCTCTTTGGATCATCACCGCTTCTATTGGATTTGTTATCAATATTATTTCTAAATTGTTATGAGCAAGCTCCATATAGACAGTGTCACAAAATCTTACGGTTCAAAAACAATTCTAAAGGATATTTATTTAAGTTGTGAAACAGGAAAAATTTTGGCTTTATTGGGAGGAATCGGATCAGGAAAATCAACATTGTTACAGATTATTTTTGGAACGCTGAAAGGAGATTCTCAGTTTATTAAATTCAATGATCAGGTTCTTACAAAGCAATCCGAAAGAAAAAATAAGATTGCCTATCTTCCACAAACGTCTATGTTTCCAAAAGATATTAAAATTAAAAACCTGATTTCTTTATTCTGTAATGAAGAGAATAGTCAAAAACTTTTTAATTCCGATCTTCTTAAACCTTTATTAAATAGCACCATAAGAAATCTTTCCGGAGGTGAAAAAAGGATGGTAGAAGTAATAACAATCATCCATTCCGATGCTGACTTTATTTTACTGGAAGAGCCTTACAGCGGTCTGTCACCCATTTTAACAGAAAAGATTATGAATATGATCAAGGAATTATCTCGGGAAAAAGGCTTTATCATTTCAGATTTTAACGTGGAGGAAGCGATAAAAATTTCGGATAAATTTTACCTTCTTTCCAACACTTATTTAAAACAAATGAAAGATTTAAAAGAATTGCAACAGCATTATTATTTTCCGAAAAACATTTAATTTATATATTTGACAATCCAAAAAATTCATGATGTCCGTAAATAAAACATTATACATATCCGTTTTTACTTTTCTTTTTGTGTTTTTTGCCAAAGGGCAGGATAAAGTTCCTTTCGGCGTCGTAAAAGCTGAAGAAGGATACGCTATGGTGCGTGTTCATAAAGACGATTACCGTAAAATCATTGATAAAATACGAATGAAAACCGGTGATGTTTTTATTTATGTGAAACCTGCTCCCGGGGAAACAGAATGGATCTGGATCAAATATCCTGAAAAAGATGACACCGACAAGCCTTTTGTACGCTACGACAGCATTACTAAAGAAGGAATGGTGAATAAAAACCGCGTGGTTTTTGTGGATAAGCTGCCACCATTTACGCCTTCAAAATCAAAAAACGGAAAGTCTCTTATTTTTACAGATGATACCAATCCTAAAATTCCGGGAAACCAGAGAACAAAAGTTATTATTGATGTTTATCCTTCCTATGCAAAACTTAAAAAGCAGGAAAAAGATGCTGAAGGAAATATCATCAAAATTGACAAGGTAAAATCCTGGGGTGTTGGTAAAGAAATTCCTGAAGGAATAACGGAAATAAAATCGGTACGGGTTCAACAGCCGGGAAGAGGCTCTGTCTTCGTGAGAGATGCTATCAAAAATATGTTCCAGCCTACAATGGATTTCAAAAATGTGGGGGTAACAGCCATTGATAACGACCATATTTTCCTTTACATGACCAACGGTTCAGGAGAAAACAGGTATACAACCATCTGGACTATCAAACAGGGAAAAGTTCAAAGCCAGATCATTTATAAAAACCCGGAATAATTCAGTAATATTCATTATTTTTGCTGCCGGAAGTCCAGCTTTTTGGCTTTCAGGAAATTGGTTTTGCTTAACTGCAGATTAAAAGGGAATCGTGTGAAAATCATGAACTGTCGCGCAACTGTAAGTAACCGAAGTCTTTATTAAATAATCCACTGTGTATTTTTACGGGAAGGAAATAAAGATGTTACAAGTCAGGAGACCTGCCTTTTTCTTCACCATACAACTTTCGCGATTTGAAGTTTGTTGATCTATGGATGTTCAGAGATATTATGCTCTGCTTTTTCTGTTGTTTCCAACTTTTCATTTCGCTTTAATTAAATAATGAACTATGACTACAGAAGAAAGAATTGAAGCCTCGGAAACCAGAATTTTCAAAGCCGTTTTCCCCAACACAACCAATCATTATGATACACTTTTCGGAGGAACTGCGATGCAGCTGATGGATGAAGTGGCCTTTATCGCAGCAACACGCTTTGCCAGAAAACGCGTGGTAACGGTAAGCAGTGATAAGATTGATTTTAAAAGATCTATTCCTGCCGGAACGATTGTAGAGCTGATCGGGAGAGTGATGCACGTCGGAAGAACAAGCCTGAAAGTAAATGTTGAAATCTACACCGAGCAGATGTATTCGTATGAAAGAGAAAGAGCGATCGTAGGGGATTTTACTTTTGTGGCGATTGATGAATTTAAGAAACCGATTCAGATTTTATAAAAGTTTCGGCGGCCTTTGCCCGCCGAAACTTTCTATTTCCCGCAGATTTCACAAATTTTGTTTAATAAATACTCAGCTAAAATATATACAATCATCAGTGTAATTTGTGGAATCTGCGGTCTACTTTATCTTACTAAATCTGTGGAATTTGCGAAATTTGTGGAAGATTTTTTAAACCATATATAAAGATGAGCTAAAATTTACTTTAGCACTTTTTCAGTTTCCAAATTCTTAATCAAAAGCAACTGAAAAGCTTCTCCCAATTCATCAGAAGCCCTGCTGATCGCATGCTCCAACATATTTCGGATTTGTTTTTCCGTAACACCTGCTTCCGTCCAGCTTTTTCCGGAAGTGTGTGAATTCAGAATGAAAGGCATAATCCTGTCGATGGCACAGGCAAAAATAGCGTCGGGAGTCTGCTCTTCTTCAAATTCAAGCCAAAGATTGAAAAATTCTGATCGTAAAGGTTCATCTAAAATTCCGAATATCTTTTGAGCTGAAGCTTTTTCTCTTTCAAATTTTCCAACCATCGCCGCTTCATCAAACAAAAAGGTATCCCCTGCTTCAATTTCAACAAGATCGTGAATGGAAAGCATTCTGATGACTCTCAATAAGTCAATATCCGCCCTGTTTTTGGCATACGGAAACAGAATTTGCGCCAGAATGATGATCTGCCACGAATGTTCCGCCGTATTTTCCCTTCTGGTATCATCTGCATTATAGTTTCTTCTTTGGACATTTTTCAGGGCATCTACTGCCAGAATAAAATCGATTTCCTTTTGGATCTTCATTGCTCTAAGTTTATATGTAAATATTTGAAATTGCCTCCAGTATTAATTATTTATTTAATAAATGACAAATTTCATCAGATACAAAAATAAAACTTTAAATATAAAGCTATACAAATTAACAGATTAGTATTATTTTTATTGTAAATATTTATCATGGCATTGAAATACAAATACCCGGCAGAAATCAAAGGAAGCAGAAAACTGTATTCTCTCTTTAACGGGGTGAAGGATCCTTTGGGTGTTATCAGTGGAAATCATACCATTTCGGGAGATAGTTATCATCTCAAAGCCAGTTTAACAAACAAACACTTTATTTTTTCCCAGGATAAAGAACTGGTAGAATATATTTTAAAGCAGAACCATAAAAACTATTTCAAATCTGAAATACAATCCGTCACATTAGGAAAATACCTCGGCAACGGTTTGCTGACCAATAACGGAAAAGACTGGCTGAAGCAAAGAAGATTGATTCAGCCCGGTTTCAGTAAGATTAAAATTACCAATCTGGTTTCCATCATGGAAGAGGAAATGGATAAAGCATTTCAGTCTTTTAATAATGAAACGGATATTGATCTGTATGATTTCTTTCATACGCTGGCTTTCAATATAGTAGCTAAAACCCTTTTCAGCTCGGATATTGATGAAGAAAAAGTGAAAGAATTGGGAAAAATTATCACAGAAATTCAGGAAGTTTTTGCGAAAGAAGTGAGAATACCACTTTACACGCAGGCCTTAAATATTCTTGGAATAACACATAAGAATATAAGAAAAAGCAACCAGGCAAAGCATATTATTCAAAGTGTTCTGGATAAAAGAAGAAATTCAAAGGAAGAAAAGAACGACCTGCTGGATATGCTCATTCATGCAAAATATGAAGATACACAGCTTCCAATGTCTGATGAGCAGCTTGTGGATGAAATGCTTATCCTTTTCATAGCCGGCCATGAAACGACAGCCAATGCTTTAACCTTTATTTTTTTTGAAATCAGCCAACATCCGGAAGCAGAGAAAAAATTAAAACAAGAAATTGCAGAAGAAGGCGAAAATGTTTTCAGAGCAGAAAATTTAATGAAAAAATCTTTCACTGTGAATATTATTAAAGAGGCCATGCGGCTGCATCCTCCGGCTTGGGCCATTGACCGTCAGGCTTTGGAAGACGACAGCTTTAAGGAATATTCATGGAAAAAAGGCACATTAATTATCCTTTATATTGCAGGACTTCACAGAAATCCAAAATACTGGGAGCAGCCTGACTCTTTTATTCCGGAACGTTTTGATGATGAAAATGCTAAAAATTTTGCATACTACCCTTTTGGAGCCGGACCCCGACTTTGCATCGGTGAGCATTTTGCCATGATGGAAATGGCCCTTATTATCCGTAAATTTTATTATAATTACACCTTCATTTCTTCTCAGAAAGAACTGCAAAAAAAAGCACTTGTTACATTGAGAGCCGTCAGCTTACATGGTAAAATTATCAAAAAACGGGATTGATTTCAAAAATTTTCAATTCCCCAAAATTCCATATAAAAATAATTAACCTCATTTTCAGATACTTACATGATAAAACAAAATTTTTCCACTACTTTGTATTGCATAATACCATTTTAATTATATATCTTTGTAATGTAAAATCGAAATAGGTTCATCTAGCTAGGTTCCGAATTTCGAAATTGATATAACTAATTAACAAAACTTATTAAAGATGAATACTGAAAATACCAAAGCGCAGATGCGAAAAGGAATTCTGGAATTCTGTATTTTAAGTCTCATCAATCATCGCGAAATGTATGTTTCCGACTTAATCGATGAGCTGAAAAAAGGAAAACTGGATGTAGTGGAAGGAACACTCTACCCTCTTTTAACAAGATTAAAAAACGGCGAGTTTCTTTCGTACAGATGGGAAGAATCTACAGGAGGACCTCCAAGGAAATACTACCAGATCACTGAAAAAGGCAAACTGTTCTTAGATGAACTTCAGAATACCTGGAACGAATTAACAGATTCAGTAAACCAAATTACTCAAAAACATTAAAAACAAAGCTATGAACAAAACACTCTCAATAGGACTCGCAGGTTTTTCTTTTACGATAGAAGAACACGCATATATAAAGCTCAGCGATTACCTGAACGCTCTGAGAAGCTCTCTGGACGCTTCTGAAGCAGACGAGGTAATGCACGATATAGAAATCAGAATGGTAGAAATCTTCAAAGATTCTATGGCAAAACGTGAAGTAATTAACGACTCTGATGTGGAAAGAGTAATCGCCCAGATCGGAAGTCCTGAAACCATTGAAGAACAGGAAGAGGCTTATTATTCTGAAAAGAATACCAAAAAAACAGGGAGCGCCGGAACTGAATATTCAGATAAAAAACAACTGTTCCGGGATCCTGAAAGACAAAAAATCGCTGGAGTTTGCGCAGGTCTTGCCCACTACGTAGGAATGGATATTACTGCAATGAGAGCCATCTGGCTGGGAATCTTTATTTTAGGAATTTTCACAGCGGCTGTATCATCTACATTGGTTTTCTTATTATATATCATCCTTTGGGCTGTATTGCCAAAAGCAGAAACTGCAGCAGATTTCCTGAAAATGAAGGGAAAGCCTATGAACTTCGACAATCTTAAGAATGAGTCTAACAAATTGGTACAGTTTGCCAATGAGTCTACTCAGAGGGTCGGAGAAATCTATATCGAAAACAAACCTTACATCAACAACGCAGGAAGCGGATTGTGGAATGTGGTACGGTATATTTTAGGTGGAATCTTTGCATTCATGTCTTTATCCTGCCTGATCGGTGTATTCGTAGTGTTCGGTTTCATGGGAGCAGACAGCGACTTCCCTCCTGTGAGTGAAATGAATTTCTATTTTGATAATGATAATATGAAATACGTCATTATGGGGTTGATTACCATCGGAAGTTTATTACCAGCCATGCTATTCGGATTATTAAGTATTAAATTGATTTCACCTAAAACAAAACTAAGAAATACAGGTTGGGTAATAGGAGCGTTATTCCTTGCATTGATTGCTCTTGGCAGCTATTTCGGATTCAGTATGGCGAAAAAAGAAATGTTCCTGAAAGGTCATAAAGAAGATACGGAAGAGGTTTCCATTAACACACAATCGGACACCATTTATGTTGATTACAAGCAGGTTACCATTCCTCAGAACTTCAAAGGTTACGATGATGATATTTATTCCGATAAAGTTTCCGTATACGAAAAAGACTGGATCCATGTTGATGTAACGAGAAAAGCAGATATTAAAACCCCTTATCTGATTATTAAAAAAGAAGCTAAAGGGTATAATCTTCCGCTAAATGTTAATGTTCCTGTGGAAATAGTTAATAATAAAGTTATCCTTCCAAACTACATCAAGTATCCTTATGAACACCGATTCAGAGATTACAGCATTGATTATGAACTGGTACTTCCAATGAAAACCATTGTAATCCCGGCCAAAAAAGACGGAATCAATTTCGATGGCGACCTCAATGCAGACGGAATTAATGATAACGATCAGGAAAGAGATGATGAAGGAAATATTAAAATCGAAAACAATAAAATCACGGTAAACGGTTCTACGATTGAGTACAATTCTGATGATGAAGACAGCATCATTGTAAACGGAAAAAAAGTTCCGAGCAACCAAGCCGACAAAGTGATCGACTCTATGAAGCACAGCATCAAAAAAATGAAAGGAGCTAACATCGACTTTAAAGTAGACGAAGGTAAAAATGAAATTTCCATACAAACTAAATAACTAAACTGCAGAGAGTGGCAGAAGGTGTGAATGGATAGCACAACCGTTTGAAATTCACATCCTTCTTCTCTCACAATTAAGTAAAAAAAAATAAAATTTAGTTCGCTATGTAAATAAAAAACTTTACATTTGTGTAGATAAAAATTATAACCAAAAACACTCAAAAAAATATTAACTAATCATGATACAACTGGCATTAGAAATTGTAATGAAAATCGTAGATTTAATCAGCGGTTTGTTTTAAGAGCGATAATATTTCAATATATTTGTAAAGTATAACCACTTTGGTTATACTTTTTTGTTTTTAATTGAGATATATGAGAAAGCTTTTTGGCAAAATACTATTAAAATTAATGGGCTGGAAGGTCGTCCTGCAGGGCGATTTAAACAACCTTAACCGTTGTATTCTTGTGGTGGCACCCCATACCCATAACATGGAATATATTTTGGGAAACCTGGCTTATTGGTCTCTTGAAAAGCCATTGAAAGTAATCATTAAAGATGCCCATACCAAAGCCTGGTACGGAAGCGTAGTAAAAGGTCTCGGCGGTATCGGCATCGACAGAAAACAGAAAAATGACCTTGTGAATTTTGTGGCCGGACAATTTGCCAAAGACGATTTCAGCCTGGTGATTACCCCTGAAGGAACAAGAAGCTGGGTTCCGAAATGGAGAAAAGGCTTCTACCATATGGCACTAGCGGCAAAAGTTCCGATCGTTCTTGCTGCCGGAGATTTTAAACGTAAAATTATTTATCTCGGCTATACCATTCCTTACGAAAGAATAGCCTCGGTTCCGTTTTCCGAAATTATGGAGGAAATCCAGCAATATTATATTAAAAACGATATTGTACCCAAAGTTCCCGCAAACTGGAACCCGAATATTATGGGAAATGATTCGGAGGGGAGAGGGGAGATGTAAGAAGTTAGAAGTTAGAAGTTAACAAAATTATTGATTGTTATTAACATATTGTTCAGATTCACAATTCACAATATAAACCAATCATCATTCATCAATCATCATTTATAGCAAACATGTATCTTAAAGATAAAAACAAGGAAGATTTATTACAATTCATCAACGGTTGGGGCGGAGAAACATTTGCCAAAACTTTAGATATTAAATTTACCGATATCGACGTTGAAAATGAAACCTTAACAGCAACAATGCCTGTTCTTCCCAGAATTCATCAGCCTTTCGGGATTATGCACGGCGGTGCAAGCTGCGTTCTGGCAGAGACCATGGGTTCAAGCCTGTCTAATATTTTTATTGACGGCGAAAAATATTTCGGAGTGGGAACCAATATCAATACCAACCATTTACGAAGCAAAAAAGACGGAATGGTAACCGCTGTAGCAAGATTTATCCGGAAAGGAAAAACAATGCATGTTTCCGAAATCGAAATAAGGGATGAAAAAGGCCAGCTCATCAGTCACACTACTATGACGAATACCATTATCAACAGATAAATTTTCTGAAGCTCAAAAAAATTGAGCTTTTTTTATTTTTTACTGCAACCTTTTTGGAATGCTGCATCTTATAAGAAATAAATAACCATGAAAACTTTCATTTTGTCTTTTTTATTTTTAGTAACTTTTGTTGTTTCATGCCAACATGATGGTATAGATGCGTTAGAAAGTAAGGTAAATCCAGTTGATGTCTATGTTGCCGGTATTGAGAATAATAAAGCTTGCTACTGGAAAAATAATCAGCAAACCTATCTTTCATCAGGTGATGACATTACACCGACTGATATCTTCCTTGATAATAATAATATTTATATCATTGGGTATGGTCAAAATGATTATTTTAAAGAATACTTCTGGAAAAATAACATCCGATATAGTTTCAGACAGTATCTTAATGTTCCATCAAATGTATACTTAAGAATAGCTGATTTTACTGTCGTAAATAATGACATTTATTTCTGTGGAATTATCGAAAATCCCTCTCCGGCAACACCCAATGAAAAATACGAATACTGCTATTGGAAAAATGGCGTAAAAACTATACTCAATACTACTGCTGATATTACTTTTGGATATATTAACAATATTATTTCAATGTCTATATACAATTCCCAAGTTTATACTACAGGAAGAAAAATCATTAATAATGTGCCCTACGAAGGCTATTATGAAGGCACTACCTTTCACCCGATTATTACAATAGAAGATGAATACTATGATTCAATTGGTAATTTAACTTCGAATGCCAATAATTTATATATTGCTATTCGTAAAAATACAGTAGTATATTATAGAAATCTTCTGACTGGAGTCGATACTCAGCCCAACCAAACAATTCCATCCAGCCTTCTTCCTTTAATAAGGCTTGACGGTAACGACCTCTATCTTTTACAATATCAAAGTTACTTCAAGAACGGGAATTATTATTCTATAAACATAGATCCACAATTTGAATTGTGCTACGATATGTTTATTTTAGATCAGAATATCTATTCAGTAAGAGCAGTTGATTCTCAGAATAGAGGAGGAAAAATTTATATCAATAATGTTGAAACTTTTTACCTCCCGCATGCTCCACAGGGCACTAAACAAATTTTAAAAGCTATTTTTGCTGTACAAAACTAATTGTTTGAATCTTTAGAACACTTTTTAAATTGTTTTCTGCTACAACCTTTTCAAAAGTCTGCATCATTTCAGAAATTAACAACTATGAATACTTCAATTTAATTATTATTTAATGCAAGAAAACTGGCAAAAAATTTATATCAATTACTCCCCAAAACTTTTGGGGATTTGCCGCAGATATATACAGGATATTTATACTGCAGAGGATATTGTGCACGATAGTTTCATTACGGCCATCCAGAAAAACGATCAGCTGAATGATGAAAAAGCCTTATTTGCCTGGCTAAAAAAAATTGTCGTCAACAATGCCCTTCAGCATATCCGTAAGCACAGCAAAGATACCTTTATCTCTACAGAACCATCAGAAATTCCAGATACCTCATCAGAAATGGACCATCCTATTTTGGAAGATAAAAATATCTTCATCTACGATTTTACCAATGAAGAACTGCTGTCGTCCATCGACAGTCTTCCTCCTCACCATAAATCTGTTTTCAATTTGTACTTTATTGAAAATCATTCACATGCTGAAATTTCCGGATTATTGGGAATTACGGTTAATACCTCGAAGTCCCATCTTTTAAGAGCTAAGAAATCAATACAAAACTATTTGCTGAATAATTGTGTAAATCAACATACGCCGAAAAACAAAATAGCACAGGTTCTTGTTATTTTCGGGCTTGGAGGATTGCTTTGGGCGCAGACTTTCCAAAGTAAATTTGCAGATTTTAAAATAGCATCTTCCAGAAAACTTCAGATTCCTTCAGATATAAAAACCGGCAGCGTAATGATCTCTTCTTCAAACAGATCTTTACAAAATAAAACGGTAATAGGATTTACTTTTCTTCTTATCATCATAACTTCTTTGTTTTTAGTAAATCGAAAAACAAATGTACCATTTAAAAACCCCACAGTTTCAGCTAATGGCTCCGGCAATACTTCTAAAGAGATAGATGAAATCCCTGTACAAAATGAAAATCCCGGCCTTGCAGATGAAGGATCTGTAAAACCGTCAGTTCAAAATACATTTGATGATATAGAATCTGAACCCACAGAGCATTCTTCACAAAAACAACATAGGAATGATGAGAAAATCAGGATAATCTCTAAAAGCATAAAGAATGTAATCAACAGAGATTCTCTTGATGAGACTCCACAAAAAGTAATTGTTGTGAAAAAAGTAATCAGTAGAGACACCATATTTATTGAAAAGTAAACAAATCGGCCATGATTTTCAAAAAGATTCTTTTTCTTTTACTTATATTATTGATTAGCTTTTTCCATTCACAAAAACGAAAGAAAGTAGATACCGTTTATGTGTATGAAAAGGTTGTCGTTTACGATACGATTTACCTTCTTAAACCGGTACGCCTTACACCCAATGGACCCCTGTTTTCGGAACCTAAAGTAGAAGAGAAGTTTTTCGTTCGTAATATTTATAAGGAAGAACTGGAAAAGCAGCGTGCAAAAAACAGAATCAGAAAACAAAGATCCGGGATCTTCGAATACGGAATTGAGGGAGGATTGGGAATAAAAAACAGTAGCTGGATAAAAGCCATTTCTACAGAAAGAGCACAGTTTGGAGAAAATTTCAATATCTGGATTTCAAAAAAAATCTTTTCACCACAAATCTATTTACTGCTTTCCGCCGGAATCTGGCACTGGAATTCAACATTTGATCTTGACGCCAATCAAGATGATACTATTCTCAACGGATTCTATTTTACACGCGATGGCCAGCCTTTATTATTTCAAAAATTCAACAACAAGCATTTTGAATATTCAGCTCAGCTAAAATTTTTATATGAATGGAAAAACATCCGTCCGTTTGCAGGAATTTTATTGAACCATAACACCTATAAAATGCAGTTTTTAGTCCCTGAAAACAATATTCTGAGCAAAATGGACGATTTTAAAAGCGACCAGACCAATTTCGGCTTTATTTTGGGAGTCCAGTACAGACTTATGAGAAAGGTATATTTATCCTTAGAATATCAGCAATACAATATGAAAAATCTTTCCTTAAAAAACAGCACGTTTGATTTTGACATTTTTAAGACGAATAATACCTTTGCAGAACGAAAAATCAACTTTGGAATTTCCTATGTTATTTCCGGACGCTGATCTTAGAAAGATACTATCAATGATTTATTTTAAACTTCCATTCGACGAAAATCTATATTCGACAAATAACAACAACGATGAAACCCATATTGTTTTTCATCCTTTTGATGGATTTGAAACAGTTGTACATCCTGGAAAAATCATACAAATAAAATCTGAAGAAACAGATCTCACTCAACTTATAAGCAGTACTCTTCCAAAAGACAGCAATCAATTCATTCCGGAAACAAAAGATGAATATCTTAAAAACCTCGCAGATGTGATTGACGTGATCAAGGAAAACAAGCTTCCGAAACTGGTGTATTCAAGGAGAAAGATTATAACAGATTTTCACAAAATTGATCTTTCAAAAAGCTTTAAAAATCTTTGTGATTCTTATCCGAATGCATTCCGGTATATTTTTATTGATGAAAAAAATGCCTGGATGGGAGCTTTCTCTGAGGTGTTAGGCAAATTCAATAAAAAGACATACGACTTTGAAACGATGAGCCTAGCCGGAACGCTTCCTGTTTCGGAAAGCTGGTCTGAAAAGGAAATTGAAGAGCAGAAACCCGTTACGGAATACATTAGAAATATTCTGAAAAATTATTCTGATGATATTGAAGAATCTGCAACCTATGATCATGTCTCAGGAAATATAAAACATCTCCGTACCGATTTCAAAGCCATGATTCAGCCGGAAAATCTTGACAGCATTATTCAACATATGCATCCGACTCCGGCAGTCTGCGGTATTCCCAAAGACTTTTGTAAAGAGAAAATCCGGGAACTGGAAAAATTTCCCCGGGAATTGTACGCAGGCTATATTAAAATTGAAACGGAAGAAAACATCTTTTACTTTGTCAATCTTCGATGCTGCAAGCTTTATCAGGATGCTGTGCATATTTTTGCAGGGGGAGGAATTACCGCTAAGAGCAGCCCTGAAAAAGAATGGCACGAAACAGAGCTAAAATCTGAAGCGATTCTGAAAAATCTCGTAATTATAACAGAATAGATTCACTCCTTACTTTAGCTTCAATTATTCATAAAAAAACCTCTTTCAGCAAAGAAAGAGGTCCTATAGATATTAAATAAATTTTTACTTTTTAACGCCTACTTTACTCCATGTGTTCATTACAAAAAGTAAAATAATACCAATAAACGCTGAAGCAGCTGAAAATACAAACTTCAGGTTATCTTCTGACAATAAATCAGTCTGCCAATCCAGCGCATACAGATTAATTGCGATGAACACTAGAAATACTACTAAAAATACTTTATAAAACTTCTGCATGATTCTTAAAAATTAATATATGTTTTTACCAATTCGGCAAAATTTGCGGTAAATAATTTAATTGAAATTGCCAACAGGATAATTCCGAAAACTTTCTGCAGGATTGCCAGTGTGGCATCTCCTATTTTCTTCTCCAGCCAGTTTGCAGATTTCAGCACCAAATATACGAAAATTGTATTGAGAATGATCCCGAAAATAATATTAATATCGTGAAATTCAGCTTTAAGAGATAAAGTGGTGGTTAAAGTTCCGGCTCCTGCTACCAAAGGAAAAGCAATGGGAACAATAGATGCAGACCTTGCTTCGGAAGTTTTGTTAATTTCAATCCCCAGAATCATTTCCAGTGCAATGATAAAAATCACGAAAGCTCCGGCAATAGCAAATGAATTTACATCAACCCCGATAAATTTCAGGATCTTATTTCCTACGAAAAGGAAAACAAGCATAATCAGACCCGCGGTAATAGTAGCTCTTTCGGCTTCAATCTTGCCGAATTTCTGCTGAAGACTTACAATAATAGGAACAGATCCTATGATATCAATCACAGCAAAAAGCACCATAAAACAGGTAACGATTTCTTTAATAGAAAAATCATTGAAAATCTCCATGCCTTTACAATTATTAATTTCGCAAAAATATGAAAATAAATTAACTATTTGCTAATTTGAGAATATAAATTCACAATAGAATTTAAGAGAATATCCATTCCCTCCGAAGATTTTACAGGGGCATACTTTTCAATCTGTATTTTCTGAGTAAGACTTCTGTATTCTTCGGCAACTGCAGCACCTTTATAGTTTTCAAGGAAGCCGGCAAAATCTTGTGCGGAGCTTTGGAAATATTGATTTCGGACTTCAGAATCCAGTTCTTCAAACGTTTGAAAAAACTTCTCATAATCTTCTTTATCCTTGAGATTTTCCAAATAACTAAAGTAATCATTTACATCTGTTCTCAGCTGTTCTCTGATTTCTTTCTCTGTTTCAGCTATCGTTCCTAAAGGTTTTACAGGCTCAACTGCCTTCTGCATCCGGCGTTTTTTCTGCCAGTTTTTAAATATAAGATAAGCAATAAACAGTGCAATTAATATAGCAATATTGATGAAAAGAATATTCCAGTGCAGCCTGCTTTTCTCTTTAACTTTAAAAGATGTTGTTTTAAGAACAGGTGTATTAACCGTCTCCAGGAAAGTATTGGTATATTCATTTACTTTTTCAACTGTAGTACGAGACTCCAGAATTTGATCATGTGAAAATGCATTGACAGTAAGTACTTCCTGCCCAAGATCAACATATTCTTTTTTAGACGGATCAAAAAAAGAAAAGTTTTCTGTTTTAATAGAAATTCCTCCTGCTTTTTTAGGGATAACAAGATAATTGGCAAGGATCTCACCTTTCATTCCTGTAGTTTCCGTTTTTACGTTGGAGGTAATTTTAGGAGCAAATACTTCATAATCCGGCGATTCGGCAAGCTTTGGAAGTTCCATATTTTTCAGATTACCTTCGCCGCTTACTTTTACCAGGACGTTAATCGGCTTTTTTACCTCTGCTTTTTCCTTTGAAACATTAGAAATACTCACCTTAAAATTTCCTACGGCATTTTTAAAAGATTCGGGAGAACCTTCAGGAAGTTTTTTAACATTGATTTTAACTTTATTGGAAACAATTTTGTTTTTTCCCGCAAAAGTACTCACTGAAGCAGAAGCTCCCGGCACTTCTACAAACCCGGATTCATTAGGGAAAATCAAAAAGATGGCCAGTACCTGAGACGACATGTTTCCGTAGTCTGACGGATCAATTTCAGATTTTGCAAAACTTACCGGATAGACATCCAGGTCATGATCTTTGGGAAGGCGGATATTCTTTATCTTTCTCAGATTATCCATATTCCTGGAATATACTTTCAGCACAGCAATGGTAGGCTCATCCTGATATACCTCGCGATCTTCCACTTCCATATTCAGGTAAACTTCTTTTGAGGTATTGACAGCCACGGAAGCTTTTTTATCAACATCTTTAATAAGAATATCGAAAGGTTCGGTTTTATAAATCTTATTGTTGATGGTGATCAGAAATGAACCGATTTTTACTTTTCCTTTTTGTTTTGGCTCTAAAGCAAGCCTTGTAACAGACTGAGAAATCACGGTATTGGTTTCCGGATCCATAAAGCCATTCGTAATAGAACCTGTCCCAATAAGATTGAATTTTGAAAAATCCGGAAGTCTCAGCTTAGTTTGCTGGCTGTTGTATTCACTGCCTTCAATTTCCAGTACGATCGTGAGATTGATAACATCTCTTGCGGTGTAGGTGGTTTTATCGGAAGTTACACTAAGATTTACCTGTCCATAAGAAATTACGGATAATAAAAGGAATATTATGTAGGTAAGTCTGCTCTGCATCACCAATCTTTCTCGTTGCTTTCGGGCATCGAATAAGAATTTTTATTTAAAATTCTTCTGGCGGTTTCTTTCTCTTTATCGCTTACTTTATTGAGTATCTGATTTTCAAGTCCTTTCGGAATTTTTCCTTCATTGTCAGGTTTTTGATCAGGATTATCACCCTGTCCTTTTCCCTGATTCTGCTGCCCTTGTCCCTGATCTTTTTGATCTTTGGAACCTTTTTGATCATCATTTTTCTGCTGGTTATCACCACCGCCTCCTTTGCCGGAGTTATTTTGTTGTTGTTTTTTCTGCTGGTTTTCTTTTTCCTTCAGTTTGGCTATTTCGTAATTCTTTCTTGTAGCCTCGCTGTAAGGATTTTGTTTCAGAGATTGTTTATAAAATTCTGCTGCCTTTTCAGGCTGTTTCATCTGCATATAAGCATTTCCGAGATTGTGTAGCGCCGCAGCTTTATCAGAAATGGTCTGAGAAAGCCGCTGAGCTTTTTCAAATTCCGCTTTTGCCTCTTCGTATTTTTTACTTTTATAAAGGGCATTACCTAAATTATAGTGGGCTGTAAAATCTTTCTCATTCGTTTTTATGGCTTCCATATATTTTGCAGACGCCGCATCATAATCTTTACCGTTAAATTTTTCATTGCCTTCATACACCAGTGTACGATAGTTTTTTTGCCCGAAAAGCAGTCCCGAGCTCAATAAGGCAGTAATAAACGACAAAAAAAAGATTTTAGTATTCATCAAATGCAAAATTATTCCTTTATATGTTAATAAACAGCGCCTTATTTGTTAAAATTGGGTTAAAGTAGGCGTTTGAATGAAGATTAGTTTTTCCGTTTATACATTAAAATCTCTTTTCGGATTAAACATGTATATCAAGAAGAAGAAAAATATAGAAACTGCCAGAAAATATTGATAATAATGATTAGCATTCTGCGATTTTACCATAGTTTCAGAAGATCCCGTTTTCTTTTTCAAAGCGTCGATGATCTGATCGGGAGCTTCATTGATATTATTTCCGTCAATATAGGTTCCCCCCGTAGACTCAGCCATTTTTTTCAAAGCTTCGGTTTGTCTTTTGGAAATAACTGTTTGTCCGGACATATCTGCTTTGTACCCCATCAGCTGTCCAAAAGCATACTCAGGAACCGGAGCTCCTTCATCTGAACCAATTCCTACGGAAGTAATCATGATTCCTTCTTTTTTAGCCAGCCTAATCGCAGCATCTTCATTTCCTTCATTATCTTCCCCGTCACTGAGTAAAACGACCTTCCGGGCATCTTTATTTACATTTTTAAATTTCTGAACGGCGACTTTCATCCCATTAAGAAAATCGGTTCCCTGGATCTGCATTGAATTAGTCTCAATAGCGCCCACATAGGTTTCTGCTGAAGTATAATCTGTTGTTAAAGGCATAATGGAGGTAGCCTGGCCCGCAAACATTACAATTCCCACTTTATCACTTTTCATCCGCTGCATGGTCTGGATGATAAGATTTTTTGCTTCTGTCAAGCGGCTCGGATCTATATCTTCCGCATTCATTGAATTGGAGACATCCAGCATAAAGATCACATTATTCAGTTTCTGGTTGGTCTTGATTTCTTCAGAACCATTTAGAAGATCAATGATTGAGAAAATAAGAAAAAGTGTTCCCAATAGATATAAAGCAGGAAAAAACTTTGTGAAACCTGTAGGCTTTTCAAAAAGCTGCTGATGAAAACGACTATCCGCAAAGAGTTCCCTTTTTTTCTTTTTCCATTTTAAATAACGGACCAGAAAAACGGCTAACAGCGGCAAAAGCAGCAGCAACAACAAACACCAATAATTCCCTAAATACCAATCCATTAACTTAAAATTTTATACAATACCCATCTTAACAAGGCATCCAGAAACAACATTCCCAAGGCAATCCACAGGAAGATTTTAAAATACTCCTGATAATTGAATAATTTAGCCACTTTCACATCAGATTTTTCCAGCTGATTAATTTCGTCGTACACTTCTTCAAGACTTGTATTTGATGTTGCCCTGAAATATTTTCCTCCCGTCATCTGGGCAACTTCTTTTAAAACAGGTTCATCAATTTTCACTTCTGTTTCGGTAAAAACAAGATCTCCGAAAATATCAATCTGTGTTGGCATCAGTGCATATCCATTTGTTCCGATTCCGATGGTGTAGACTTTTATATTGTTATTTTTTGCCAGTTCAGCAGCGATAGCAGGAGGCATTGCATTTTCAATGGTATTAACTCCATCCGTCATCAAAATAATGATTTTGCTTTTGGCTTTACTATTTTTGAGATGATTTACCGCTACGGAAAGTCCTTCTCCGATGGCCGTTCCAGGCTCCAGTTCCTGAAGATTAAGATTCTGCAGCTCATCAATAACCACCTGATGATCAGAAGTCACCGGAACTTTTGTAAATGCCTCTCCAGAATAATTAACCAGCCCGATTCTGTCATTCGGACGTTTCTGAACAAATTTAACGGCGATATCTTTTAGAGCTGTAATACGGTCCGGAGTAAGGTCTTTTGTGAGCATACTCAGAGAAACATCAACAGAAAGCATAATGTCTATTCCTTTTGTATCGTCGCGGTCCTGAGATATGGTAAACGTTCTCGGCCTTGCCATGGCAATAATTAACGCAGAAAGAATAATGTACTTTGAAATTTTCAGCAAAAACATGACAAACCGGATTCCTCCGCTTTCCCCCATATTGTTGACGGTAGGAACTTTAATTCCTTTTCTCCTCTGGCTGCTGACATCGCGGATCAGAATGGGAATCAACAGCAGGAAAAGCAGCAGAAACCAGGGACTGTAAAACTCAAAATCAAACATCTTTTCTCAAATTTTCAAATTCCAAATCTTTTGATGAGCGCTTTACAAATTCTCTGATATCAGCAAGGTCTTTCTCCATTGTTTCTTTATCCGGGAATGTTTTTGCAAACTTTACAAGATCCCCTCTTACGAACACCTCTTCCACCACCCTTTCATTTTCCTGAGAAATGGTATTGTTTTTCTTCATGAGGTCTACCAGATCATCCGTTAATAAAACATCTGCCGGCAAATGGTATTGTTTTACGATAAATTTTCTTGAAATGTCAATCAGCTCTACATAAAACGAACGGTAGTTCCCGGTTTCCACATATTTTTTCTTCTGAAGGGAATCAAGCTCTTTAAGGGTTTGATTAGTGGCTACCACCGGTGAATCTTTTCGTTTCCTTCCATATTTCACGAACATAATTATGGTGATAATCAGGGCGATAACTGCAATAGCTGCCAGAATATAAAACTTATACAGCTCCCAGTAATCGGTAGCTTCAAGCTTTACTTCCTTATTATTCATGATATCATTGATCTGATCATCTTTCTGAGCAGTATTGATGACATCAATTTCATACGGAATCGTTTTAAGGATCTTTCCTCCGACTTTGAACTCCAGCTCAGGAATGGTGAATTTCCCTTCTTCAAAAACGGCAAATTCTATTCTTCTGTAGTAGATATCCTGCGTCTGCGAAATACTGTCTTTCACTTCCTCAAAATGAAAAGGCAGCAGTTCGTTTTCCGGGGCTGCAGAAACTTTTTCGTCATTAAGGTTATTGATGGTCACAATAATATGATCCACCTCTCCGAGCGCAATGGTTTTCTTTTCCACACTCGAAGAAAGAATCTGCGAAAAAGCGTTTGCACAGAGTAAAAAACAAAATATAAATAATAATTTTTTCAATTTCAATTAATCATTCAAAGTTTAAAGCTAAAATTCAGAGTTAATAACTGATTTCTATCTTCTAAATTTATTTCTTCTGAAAATAATTGTACAGCAATTTCGAATAATCGGAACCTGTATCAATATTCAGAAAACTGGCCGAGCTATTGGCAAAATCATCTTCCAGCGCTCTCAGTTTCTGCTTCTGAGCTTCTGCAAAATTATACCTCCATCTTGCATTGGATGTATTAGCCCATATCTGTTTCCCGGTTTCAGCATCATATAATAAAGTATATCCCACATCCGGAATTTCATTATCTTTTTCATCAAAAATCCTCATTCCTAACAGCTGATGTTTTTTAGAGGTCGCTTTCAGCATTTTAGAATCATATTCATCTTCAAAATCTGAAAACATAAAAACGAGAGATTTCCTTTTAAAAATTCCCATCATATATTCCAGGGCCTTATCAATTTGGGCCGTCGCCGGAACATAATCTGCTGTAAGAATCGTACTGATGATGGAAAGAATATGTTTTCTGCCTTTCTGTGGCGGAATTACCTTGTACACTTTATCGGCAAACAATATCAAGCCTACTTTATCATTATTTCCGGCTGCCGAAAACCCCAGGCTTGCCGCAATTTCCGCAACATACTCGCGTTTCAGCTGGTTTTTGGTTCCATAATCCATTGAGGCGGAAATATCTACTAAAAGCATCATGGTGAGTTCTCTCTCCTCCTCCATTACTTTCACAAAGGGTTCACGGAATCGGGCGGTTTTGTTCCAGTCGATCCTTCGGATTTCATCTCCGAACTGATAAGGGCGCACTTCCGAGAAAGTCATCCCCTGCCCTTTAAAAGCACTGTGATATTGCCCCATCAAAGTAGCTTCCGTCTTCTTTCGGGTACGGATTTCTATTTGTTTGACTTTTTTTACAATATCTTTTATCTGCATCTTCTCAGTTTGAGAGTTTTAGTGTTTGAGTATTTTCTGAGTTTTTACAAACTTCCATCATCACGCTTCCAGCCGACATTCTAATTAAATTCAATAGACACATTAAACCATTCATCATCAAATTTCGGGCTGTATTTTTTATAGAAATTAATCGCAGGTTCATTCCAATTAAGTACCTGAAAAACCATTCCGCTGTACTGTTCAGACTTGCCGTATTCCATGGTCGCTTCAAACAATTTCTTCCCAACCTGTTTTCCCCTGCATGTTTCGGTCACTACCAGATCTTCAAGATACAATCTTCTTCCTTTCCAGGTAGAATAGCGGTCATAATACAGTGAAATTCCGATTATTTCAGCATTATATTCAGCCACAAAAGCACCCCAGACAGGAGATTTCCCAAATCCGTCTTCGATGAACTGATCTAATGTTAAGGTTACTTCATGCAATGCCTTTTCATAAGCTGCAAGCTCTTTAATGAGTTCCAGCATGGGACCGCAATCTTCCTGAACCGCTTTTCTAATGATCACTTCATCCATTACGGAGCCTGAATTTTCGTTAAAATTCTGTTGACGATTTCTTCTGATGAAATTTCTTCTGCCTCCGCTTCAAAAGTGAGGCCGATTCTGTGTCTCAGAACGTCTTTTGCTAAAGATTTTACATCTTCAGGAATGACAAAGGCTCTTCCTTTAAGGAACGCATACGCTCTTGAAGCAATGGCTAAATTGATTGATGCTCTTGGAGACGCTCCGAAACTGATGTAATTCTTAAGTTCGGAAAGACCGTAATTTTCAGGAAAACGGGTTGCAAAAACCATATCCAGAATATATTTTTCTATTTTTTCATCAAGGTAAATTTGGTTGATTAATTCCTTTGCAGCAACAATATGTTCAAGTGAAATAACCGGTTTTACCGAAGGCTGATGCGATGTTGATACCATTCTCATCACCATTCGCTCATCTTCAAATTTAGGATAATCAATCGTACATTTCAGCATGAAACGGTCGCTTTGCGCTTCCGGCAGAAGATAAGTTCCTTCCTGGTCGATTGGGTTTTGTGTTGCCAATACCAAAAACGGTTTTGGAAGTTTCATGGTTTCATCACCAATAGTTACCTGCTTTTCCTGCATTACTTCTAAAAGTGCCGACTGTACTTTTGCAGGAGCACGGTTGATCTCATCCGCAAGTACAAAATTGGCAAAAACAGGACCTCGTTTTATCGAAAAATCGTTTTCTTTAATATTGTAAATCATGGTTCCTACCACATCGGCAGGCAAAAGATCCGGGGTAAACTGAATTCTTGAGAACTCACCGTCAACAGCTTCTGCAAGTGTTTTTATAGCAAGTGTCTTTGCCAGTCCGGGAACCCCTTCCAAAAGGACGTGGCCGTTTCCCAGAAGTCCTACCAAAAGGCGGTCTATCATATATTCCTGGCCGATGATCACTTTATTGATTTCTTCGCGGAGGCGGGAAAAATAGAAGTTCGCCTCTTTCACCTGCTCGGTGAGCTGACGAATATCTTCTGCTTGATATGTATCTGACATAGTCTAATTTAAAATAATTTGTAAATTTCTAATAAATACTTGCATTAATCAACACAATCAGTGCCATTTTTGAGTTAAAGTTTGTTAAATATTCCGGCATCACTGCGATATTGAAAATAAATATAATCCTGATTCCTTCAATAATAAAAGATATTTTCATAAAAATATATAAATTTTAATTGAATCCTATGTCCAAAAATTGTCATTTCCAGTTTATTAAACTATTTTTGGTGATTAAAAATTTTTGCAAAATGAATTATCATTTTCAAGCCCACAGACAGGTACGGAAGAATCTTCTGGATATTTTACAGAACACTTCTCATGAAGATCTTTTGCTGATTCCGGACGGCTTCAACAACAATATTTACTGGAACATTGCGCATACGGTTGCCACCCAGCAACTTCTGCATTATTACCTCAGCGGTAATCCTTTCCGAATTGATAAATATTGGATTGAAACCTACAAAAAAGGAACGCTGCCCAACCTGAATGTTCAAAAGTCTGAAGTGGAAGATCTTGAGTTTTTACTAACGGAAACCTCAAAGATTTTAATGAGGGATTATGACAGTGATTTCTTTTCAGATTACACACCTTACACTACGAGTTTCGGAATGGATCTTAAAAGTATTCAGGATGCCATTATTTTCAATAATATGCATGAGAGCCTGCATTATGGCTATGCCATGGCACAGAAAAGGGCAATTTTAGGAGAAAAAGGAAGATAGTTAAAAGTGAATTAGTTTCACAGTGAATGGTGAATTTTAAACACCAACTAAGAAGCATATTGACAATTGACATTTCATAATTTAAAATATCAAAATGACAGATAAAAAAGACGATTTTATTTTCGGGCTTCGTCCCGTGATTGAAGCTATTGAAGCGGGAAAAACGATTGACAAGATCTTTGTGCAGAATGCATTGCAGGGTCCCATTTATGCTGAGCTTAAAGCTATTTTAGCCAAAAATAAAATCCGTCCCAATTATGTTCCGGTTGAAAAACTGAACCGGTTTACAAGAAAGAACCACCAGGGTGTGGTAGCTTTTATTTCAGACGTTCCGTTTCATAAAGTTGAGGATATTGTTCCACAATTATTTGAAGAAGGTAAAACTCCTTTCTTACTCATTTTAGACCGATTAACAGATGTCCGAAACTTCGGAGCCATCTGCAGAACCGCAGAATGTGTAGGGATTGATGCCGTGGTTATTCCTGAAAAAGGAGCTGCACCGATTAACTCCGATGCGATAAAAACCTCTGCCGGAGCCCTTTATAATGTTAAAATCTGCAAAGCACCAAATCTTGCGCATGTTGTGGATTTTCTTCAACAAAGCGGTATTTCTGTTTTTGCAGCCAGCGAAAAAGCAGAAAAGTTAATTTATGATGTTGATTTTACGGAGCCTTGTGCAGTGGTGATGGGGAATGAAGAAACAGGAATCTCAAAAGAAGTCCTTCATCATTCGGATGAAAAAATAAAATTACCGATAGAAGGAAAAACACAGTCACTGAATGTTTCCGTGGCCTGCGGTGCGATTCTGTATGAAGCGGTGAGACAGAAAATGACTGCCAAAGCAGGATTGTAGTATAATAAAGAAAGTAGTAAAATTTAAAAAAAATTCAATGAAAAATATAACAGCATTAGCGCTGATTTCAACAATAGCTTTAGTTTCTTGCAACAAAAAAGAAACGGCAAAAATCACTAAAATAGATCCTAAAACAGGAAAAACAATTACGGTGGAAGTTCCTGCCGATTCTGTAGCAAAAGTAGAAGAAAACCCTGCGATAAAAGATTCTGCGGGAATTTACAAGCAGACTTTTAAACTTGAAAAAGGGAAAACGTATCCTTTGACTACTTACCAAAGGGATACAAAAACCATGACCGACCCTACCGGAAAAACATTAAATGCAACCAGTGAGGCGACGGACGAGATGTCTTTCACGGTAAATGATATCAAAGGAAATGTGTATGATATTACATTGAACCTGATTTCAAAAAGAAATTCTCAGACGGCCCAGGGAAAAACAATTGTTGTCGACACCAAATTGCCGATTCCTAAGGAAGATGATCTGAAAATGATCTGGAATATCAACAGAGCGCTTACCGGGAATAAGCTGAATATGAAAATGGATACGAAAGGAAACGTTATTTCCATTACAGGTTTTGATGCGGTTTACAACAAGGTTGGCAACTCTGTAGGAACGATTGTAAAAGATAAAAATCAGAAAGAAAGCATTATTGAAAGTCTGAAAGAATCATTCAATGAAAAAGTTCTGAAAGACCAGTTCAATAAAAACCTTACCATCATTCCGAAAAAAGGAGTAAAAGTAGGAGAAAAATGGACCAACAGTGAAAATGCGGATGCACAGGGTAAAATAAAAGTTACCTCTAATTATCTATTAAAAAGTGTAGGAAATGGTATTGCAGAAATTGCAGTAACCGGAGGAATCCCTAAAAAAGTAGAAAAGCAGAACCAGGGTGAAGTAACGCACAGCTTAAGCAGTGAACTTAGCCAGAACGGAACCATAAAGTTTGATCAGAACACAGGATGGATCAGCAATCAGAACATTTCTGTAAAAACAACACAGATTGAAACTATTTCTAATGGAAAAGAATCACAATCCATGAAAAGCGTTTCCAATTCTTCTGTGATGGTAAATCCGTCTGCAAAATAAAAGTTTTAAATTCAAGGTTTAGGTTTAAAGTTTTCAAATCTGAGCACAAAATTTTAAACCCTGAACCAAAAACATTTAATTATTATGAAATATATTTTTGAGCTGGTATTGGCCGCCATTATTATTTTCTTTGTCTGGAATATTCTGAAAAGAATTTTCTTCAAAACTTTTTACAGTTACAGATTTAACAATAATAATCAAAATGATAAGCAGCAGGATATACGAAACTCAAATAAAAACAATATCAACTGGGATGCTGAAACCGTAGATTACGAAGAAGTAAAAGACAGTACTGATAAAGGTAATTCCGAAAACAAAAGATAATAACCATCACATGGCGAAAAATAAAAACTTGATTTATATTGCGATTTCTATAATTGCATTTATAGTTTTAGCATTTTTATATTCCACTCCTGTTTTTACGGGAAAACAGCTTTTTCAGCACGATATCGTACAGTATCGCGGAGGTGCAAAAGAACTCATCGATTACAGAGCCGACACCGGAAAAGAAACCTACTGGAGCGACTCCATGTTCGGAGGAATGCCTACCTACCAGATGGGAAGCCGTTTTACAGGGGACATTATTAAAAACATAGATTCCGCGCTTAACTTTTTCCCAAGGCCGGTTAATTATATTTTTATGCTTTTCGCCGGCTTTTTCCTTCTCGGAATGGTTGCCGTAAGAAACTGGAAATATGCATTACTGGGAGCCACATTCTTTGGGCTTTCCACTTATTTTTATATTGCTATTGCGGCAGGCCACAACGGTAAAATCAATACCATTGAATATTTCGCCCCGCTTCTGGCTGGGATTCTACTCGTCTACATCAGAAAACAATATATTTGGGGATTCATTGTCACTACCCTGTTTATGGGACTGCAGATTGCAGCCAACCACCCGCAGATGACGTATTATCTGTTCCTGGCGTTAGGATTTTTATTCCTGTCTGAATTAATCCGCGCCATTCAGAAGAAAACTCCGATGAAACATTTTCTGATTTCTTCAGGAATTATCGCTGCTTCATGCATGATCGGTGTGGGAATGAACTCCCAGAGAATCATGGCCAACTCCGAATATGTGAAAGAAACAGTTCGTGGAAAGCAGATCTTAACCAATGACAGTCACACAGGAGGAAATTCAGGAATGGATAAAGAAAGCATGCTGATGTGGAGCTACGGAAAGCTGGAAACCTTGAATCTTTTCATTCCAAGACTAATGGGCGGCGGAAGCCAGGAGCCGGAAGGAAAAGAAATGATGAACAGAGTTCAGGAGCTTGTTCAGGAAAATGTAGGTTCACAGGCTGAGATGGACAGGATTTCCAAAGGCTTCGGAAGTCTTACATATTGGGGCGACCAGCCCGGAACTTCAGGACCGGCTTATCAGGGTGCAATTGTCTGTTTTTTAGCGCTTTTAGGGTTTTTCTTTGCCTGGAAAAAATACCGCTACTGGATTCTCGGAGCAACGGTTCTGACGATATTTTTAGCATGGGGAAGCAATTTTATGGCGCTCTCCGACTTCTTTATTGATTTTGTGCCTTTTTATAATAAATTCAGGGCTCCTTCTTCTATTTTGGTAGTTGTAGAACTTTTATTTCCTTTAATTGCCATTATCGGATTGTACAGATTCTTCAAAGACAGTGAATTAACTACAGAATACAAGCAAAAAATCCTTCTTTATGTAGGAGGCGGAACGCTGGGTTTTGTATTAATTTTATTGATCTTCGGGAAATCCTTATTAGGGTTCCATACCGAAAACGAAAAAACATACCTCCCTCCTTTTCTGCTCGATTATCTGACGGAAGAACGCTTTAAATTATTCAGGATTGATGCTCTTAAAGCATTCATCTATGTTGCGATTGCTGCCGGTGTTTTATTTATGGTTTTAAAGCAGAAACTCAATCAGAATATTGCTTTGGTAATCATCGGTGTTGTAAGTTTATTCGATCTATGGACTGTAAATAAGCGTTATCTGAATGACGATAATTATGTTGATAAAATTTTTGCGGAAAACCCTTTCCAGACCGAAAGTTCAGATCTTATGGCCGAAAAAGTTCAGGGAAATCCGAATCTGGAACCGATCTTAGCGAACGTAAATGTCAACAAAACACTGGAAACCATTGCTGAAAAAGACAAAACGCATTACAGAGTTTTCAATAATATTTTAGGAACCTTCAGCGAAACAAATACTTCTTATTTCAAATCTTCCATCGGTGGTTACCACGCAGTAAAACTGAGAAGATATGATGATGTGATTAATGAATATTTTCAGATCATGGATTCAGTAAAAGTGCCTAATATCCTGAATCTCTTAAATGCAAAATATTTGGTTTTAGGCGGCCCGGAACAACCACAGGCCATTCCGAATCCTAAAGCCAACGGAAACGCATGGTTTGTGAGCGATCTTAAATTTGTAGAGTCCCCCAATCAGGAAATCAAATCCATCGGGGTAATTGACAGTAAAAAAACAGCCGTTATTGCTTCTTCGGACAAAAAATATTTTGATGGAAAAGTGGTTCAGCCGGATGCTACAGCTTTTATTAATTTAACGAAATACCAACCCAATGAACTGGAATTCAAATCTCAGTCGAAAACACCGCAGCTAGCCGTATTTTCAGAGATTTATTATCCTCACGGCTGGAAATTCTTTATTGATGAAAAAGAAGTTCCTTATATAAAAGCAGATTATCTTCTTCGTGCAGTGCATGTTCCCGCAGGAAACCACAATATCAGAATGGTCTTTGAACCGGAAGTGATTGAAAAAGGAAAATGGATTTCATTGATTTGCTTCGGATTATTTATTCTTTTGAGTGGAGCCGGAATTTATTTTATTTACCGCAAAAAAGGGAAAGGAGAAGTTCTAATAAAGGAAGAATAAAGCAATTGTCATTCTGAACGAAGCAAAGCGAAGTGAAGAATCTCAAAAATATAAATACAGCAAAACACAAAAATGAAAACCTTAGGAACTCACAATTATTACGTCTATATACTGACAAATAAGTATAAAACCGTATTGTATACTGGAGTTACTAATGATTTGAAGAAAAGATTATACTGGCATCAGAATCCGGAAGCCATAGATAAAAACTTTACATTCAGATACAAATGTTTCTTTTTGATATATTTTGAACTCTTCGCAGATATTGATACTGCCATTGCAAGAGAAAAGCAAATTAAAGGTTGGATTAGAAGTAAAAAAGATAATCTGATTAATGAATTTAATCCAAAATGGAAATTTCTTAATGACGAAATTTAATGAGATTCTTCATTGCGTTTCACTTCATTCAGAATGACAGAGGAGAAATTATAGTTAATGGAACAAAAAAAAATACTCATCATCACCTATTACTGGCCGCCAGCGGGAGGACCCGGCGTTCAGAGGTGGCTGAAGTTTGCGAAATACCTCCCCGAATTCGGATGGAAACCGGTGATCTATACCCCGGAAAATCCGAGCTATCCGTTGCTGGATGAAAGTTTAATAAAAGATGTTCCGAAAGATATAGAAATTGTAAAAACAAAAATATGGGAACCATATCAGCTCGCCGAAAAGCTTAACAAAAGTAACAAAAAATTCAAGGCAGGGCAATTTGATGTGGGCAAAAACCAGAGCTGGAAGTCCAGGCTTTCAATTTGGGTAAGAGGCAATTTTTTTATTCCAGATGCGAGAGTTTTCTGGGTGAAGCCTTCCGTAAAATTTCTGGAAAATTATTTAAAAGAGAATAAAATAGAAGTGGTGGTAACTTCAGGTCCGCCGCATTCCCTGCATCTGATTGGATTAAACCTGAAAAAACAGCTACCGCACCTGAAATGGATTGCCGATTTCAGGGATCCGTGGACGGAAATTTCCTATTATAAGCATCTGAAATTAACTAAAAATTCCGACAGAAAGCACCGGAAACTGGAAAGTGAAGTTTTCAGAAATGCTGATATTACTTTGGCAACAAGCTATACCGATGCAGAAAATTTCAGAAGAAATGGAGCCAATTCATTTTGTATCACCAACGGATTTGATGAAAGTGACTCTCAAAAAACAACATACTCAAACACTCAAACACCCAAACACTCAAACACTCCAACTTTTACCTTAAGTTATATCGGAGTGCTCGAACAGCTGAGAAATCCAGAAAATCTCTGGAAAGCACTCGACGAGCTGGTACAACAACATCCTGATTTTGCTGAAACTTTTGTCTTAAAATTTGCGGGAAGAATTGATGACAAAATCTTAGCGGATATAGAACATTCAAGCTTAAAAAATCACATCCTGAATCTTGGCTATTTGTCACATGACAAAGCCATTGAAGAGATGCAGACTTCGGATATATTACTGATTACTAATTTTCCAAATGAATCTTCCAAAGGGATTATTCCGGGGAAAATTTTTGAATATCTCGCAACCGGAAAACAGATCATTTCTTTTGGGCCGGATGATGCAGATGTTTCGAGGATTTTAAATGAAACTCATGCAGGAAAGCATTTCAGCTATAATGAATCTGATACAATTAAAGATTTTATTTTGGAGAAATTCATACTGTGGCAGAACAGCAATTTAGTAGAAAACACAAAAAATATCGAGCAGTTTTCCAGAAGGAATCTTACCCGGAAACTGGCTGAGATTTTGGAATGAGGTTAAATGCTTAAGGCTAAGATTAAGGTTGAGGCTAAAGCATGCTTATTTTGATAATAAGGCTTAGACAGGCTCAGCCTGACAATGCATAAAAAACAGTTAGTGTTAGTAATGTCACAGTGAGCCTGTATAAGTGCTTTAACATATAACTTTTAAATCGTCCACTGATCATTTATTACCGCTACCAGATAATATTTGCCCTGAGACTGTTCAAAAACAAGGCGAAGACATTTCCAGTCAATTCCGGAACTGGCTTCGGATCCTTTGATGAAATTTTCTGTGAAATCGGCGTTAGGATAGATCTTTTTTAAATTATTCAGCGAGTTTCCACTGCCCTGAAATTCATTTAATGAAACCTGGCCCGCCGCAAAATCTTTTGAATACACCCAATTTTCCAGATACTCATTAATCGTGGCTTTATACAGATCACCGCTTCCGTCCAGCGTTCCCCAGGTAAAAACTGTTTTTGTAGGTAGATATTTTTCGAAATCTGCTCTTGAAAACTTCTTGTCCTGTTCGGGATTTACAAATGCATACATTGAAAACCGCACTCCTTTTTCAGGATGAATATATACTGCGAAGCTTTTATAGTTTTTATCTTTCAATGACTGAATAATGGCTTCATTCAGTTTCTTAAGAGTTTCTTGCTTGCTTAAAGGTGCAATGGCTGCGTTTGTCTTTTTTGTACTATCAGTTGCCTGGGCTGACGAATCTTTATGATCGTTTACAAATTTTTCAGGATTCTTGGTACAGGCTACTGCCGTGAAGATAATGATCGAAAAAAGTAATTTTTTCATGATTTAAAATGTCTTTCCTTAATTCACCAAAAATAATACCACATTTCCAAAAGAAAATAACATTTTTACCTGGCAAATTGGAAGAGATGAGCATTATCAGAAGTATTGGTTTTAACAAGCTGTCAAAAGGCGTTACCTGATTCGTTTTTTGTAATTTTGTGAAATGGAAACGTTGGATCTTCTTATCATCGGGGGCGGACCGATCGGTCTAAACTGCGCTCTGGAAGCACAGAAAAATAATTTAAGCTATCTTATCATCGAAAAAGGCACCATTGTCAATTCATTGTACAATTATCCTTTGTATATGCGTTTCTTTTCTACAGCAGAAAAACTTGAAATTGATGGGATTCCATTCATTTCCACCGCTCCGAAACCCGGAAGACAAGAAGCTTTGGAATATTACCAGGGAATTGCAAGACAACGGAATATCAATATCAAACTTTATGAAAAGGTAGAGAAAGTTTCCAGGGAAGATGATCTGTTTGAAATTAAGACGACTAAAGGAAAATATAGTGCAAAAAATGTAATCATATCAACCGGTTTCTACGATATTCCGAATATGATGAATATTCCGGGAGAAAATCTGGATAAAGTAAAACATTATTACACGGAGCCTTATCCTTATGCAAAACAGAAAATTGTTGTGGTGGGATCCAGCAATTCGGCGGTGGATGCTGCTTTGGAAACGTACCGGAAAGGAGCAGAAGTGACAATGATTATCCGACACTCTGAGATTTCTAAAAGTGTGAAATATTGGGTAAAACCGGATATTGAAAACAGAATTGAGGAAGGCAGCATCAGCGCCCATTTTAATTCGGAGCTTCTCGAGATTAAGGAGAAAACCGTTACTTTTAAGAATGAAAAAGGAGGGATTCATGAAATTGAAAATGATTTTGTTTTGGCCATGACGGGTTACCTTCCCGATTTTGATTTCTTAAAAAATTCAGGAATTGAATTACAGGGAGACTGCCTCAATCCTTTCTATAATAGCGAAACGATGGAAACTAATGTTAAAAATCTCTATCTTGCCGGCGTTGTCTGCGGAGGAAAAGATACCCATTTGTGGTTTATTGAAAATTCCAGAATTCATGCGGAAATGATTATCCGGCATATTCTATCCAAGTAATTCACTAAAAAAGCCTTTAAAAATTGTGCAGATTTTCTGACTTAAAACGCCTGTATAACTAAAAATTAACCTTTACTCCGAAAATAAAATTTCTTTTAGCCGCCGGATTGTAATATCGGTTTCCGAAAGCATTGATATCAAAACCCGAAACATAATCTTCGTTGTACAGATTCTGGATCTGCAGAAAGAGATTTAGTTTTGTTTTGTCAAGTTCTACAGGAAATCTAAATTGAATATTTCCCACGAGGCTTGGTTCCGACCAGACTGAATTGGCGTCATTCAGTGGTATTTTTGAGGTATAAAAATGGGAATAATCAACAGACAGTTTTTTAAGCAGGATAAAATTGATCAAACTGTTTACCGTTGTCCGGGGAACACCGGTGAGATCATTTCCGGAAAAATCACTGTCATTCTGCCGGTAATTTTCAAAGGTAAAGCGATAAAAGCTTCCGGAAAACCTGAATTTAAACCCGCTGAAAATATCATTTTTAAGGTTAAAACTTTTGGATTCCAGCAATACTTCCAGTCCTTTCTGAACGGTTGCTCCGGAGTTGACAAAAAATTCCTGTCCGGCCTCATTCTGTCTTCTTACAATAGCATCTTTCATCCTGAAATCGAAATAACTTCCTTCTACGAAAACTGCATTTCCGAATTGCTTGCGTATCCCAACTTCTTTATTCCATCCGTATTCAGGACGGAGTTCTGTATTAAACTGCTGATCAGATGTCCGGATTTCTTCGTTTGTCGGAGCGGAATTGCCTTTTCCTATCTTGGCTCGTACCGAAAATCCTTTTGCAAAAAGATAGTTGAGTCCAAAATTGGGCAGCCACTGATTATTAAACCGGGTTTTCCCCATTTCGTTGCGTGGAAAAAGCCTTTCCCATTCGTAAACATTTGAATTCAGGCTTAAAGAAATATCCGTGAAAAGTTTTTCATCAATATTCAGTTTTTGTGAAAGAAAATAAAATCCTGAAGTATTTTTAATCTTATCGAAATTTTGCGGATTTCCTTCTTTTCCTCTGTTGTTATCATAATTTTTAACGAAGATATCATTAATTCCGCCTTCAAAACCGAAGCGGTACGCCAGTGAAATATGCTCCCAGCTTCTTTCATAGTTCAGATGGGTCCGTAAGGCAAAATTTTTCTCAAACCGGTTCTCGAAATTGGTGATAAACGGATTTTCAAAGTCTACATAAGATCCCTGAATCATAATGAAATGGGAAAAATCCGGACTGAAATTATATTGATGGGAAACACCAGCCAATATCATTTTATTTCGAATTCCTGCATCCTGATCTTTTGCTCCCGGGAGTGTTTTGGTTGAAGGTCTTGCCTGCTTTCTGTTGATCTGCATTTGCTCAAAAGTTAATCCGCCCGGAGTCTGGTAATCGAGATCAGCATATAACACCATTGCTTTCAGTATACCTCTTTGTGAATATTGAAAATGATCTTTCAGGAAGATCTGTTTTCGTATGACTTTGGATTGCTCGCGATAAGAATCTGTCTGATAATAATTCTGAAAAACCTCCACAAAATGTTTTCCCAATTGTCTGGAAAGATCAAAACTCTGGTTAAATGTTCCGTAGCTTCCCAATTCCAGATTAGCGGAAGTATTTTCTGAATCTAAGGTTTTCAACAATACGGTACCTCCTGTGACCGCTCCATAATCGCCACTTTCCGGGCCTTTATAAATTTCCATTTTTTTAATGAGTTCGGGAGAAATCACATTGAAATAGGTATTTCCTGAAGCATCGGAAAAGATAAAATCGTCAAGATAGACTTTTACATTCCGTACTCCAAACGGCGAACGAAGGGTGCTGCCGCGAAGAGAAATCCGATAACTTCCTGGAGACCGTTCTTCCATTCTTGCCCCGGCTGTCTGGTTGATGGATTCCAGCATTCTTTCGGGTGGATTCTGGTTCAGGAGATTTTGTGAAACCACAGAGACGGACTTTGTGGAAGAGATAAAAACTGCCGGTTTTTTATAGGCATCGATCTGCACTTCTGAGATCAGTTCTGCGGAATCTCTTTTTTGTGCTGACAGGAAAGCTGTAAAAATGGTGGGTAGAAGAAGGTAGATTTTTTTCATTGCGTAGGTGTAAGCAAAAATTGTTCTTTTCTGTCTAATATTTTTAAAATTTTATGGTGACCTTGTGATTTTTTTTACCACAGATTTGCACGGATTGGCGCAGATTAATTTATCCTAAAAGCTTTGTTAAAATGTTGTTGAGATGCTTAGGGAATGACAAATTTTTTTTTGATTAATGCTGTAGTATTATGATTCTCCCGCAGATTGCACGGATGAAGCAGATTAATTTATCCTAAAAGCTTTTGTTAAAATGTTGTTGAGATGCTTAGTGAATGACAATTTTTTTTGATTAATGCTGTAGTATTATGATTCTCCCGCAGATTGCACGGATGAAGCAGATTATTTTATCCTAAAAGCTTTTGTTAAAATATTGTTGAAATGCTTAGGGAATAACAAAATTTTTTTTTGATTAATGCTGTAGTATTATGATTCTCCCGCAGATTGCACGGATGAAGCAGATTATTTTATCCTAAAAGCTTTTATTAAAATATTGTTGAAATGCTTAGGGAATAACAAAAATTTTTTTTGATTAATACTGTAGTATTATGTCTCTCCCGCAGATTGCACGGATTGGGCAGATTAATTTATCCTAAAAGCTTTGTTAAAATGTTGTTGAGATGCTTAGGGAATGACAATTTTTTTTGATTAATGCTGTAGTATTATGTCTCTCCCGCAGATTGCACGGATGAAGCAGATTAATTTAAATATACATAATCATTTGTGAGATCTGTGCAATCTGTGGGAACTTAAAAATAGTTTCAGTTTAATAAGAGCGTTGAGATCCTTTCAGGATGACAAACTGTGTGCAGTTGCTTCTGTAAAACTTATTATTTTCTCCCACTGATTTTACAGATTTACATAGATTTATTTAAAAGGGCATTGAGATGCTTATGTATATTCAATTTAAGTAATTATAAAATCCTGTCAAGTTCTATTTGACAGGTTCTTTTATAACATGTCCTCGCGTGAGGGATGCGGCGGGCGGCGACGCAGGAGCCGGTGCGCGTGAGAAACGAACGCGTACGGAAGCGAAGCGGACCCCAAAGCAGCCCGGCCCGAATTGTAGGGAAACCTCATAGGTTTTAAAAACCTATGAGGTTTAGCTTTGGCATGAGGGACACGCCCAAAAAATTATTCAGCGTGTTTTCTGTTGCCAATCATCCACGGAACGATGAAATAAAATGCCATAGCAATGGCTGTCGCTAGAATTCCGGTTCCGATCCACAAGGTGGTAAAACCTAGTTTTTCCGCAATTAAAGTTCCGAGATAAGGGGTTACGATAAATGCTATGGAAAATGATATCCCGTTTAGCCCCATGTAAGCACCTTTATTATTTTTTCCGGATCGCAATGCCGTAATGGTAGACATGAAAGGCAGCGCCCAGATTTCCCCAACGCATAGTAAGCTCATGGAGACGATCAAAGTAAGCATACTGTGATCAAAACCCAGCATTGCATAGGAAATTCCGCAGATAAAAGTTCCGAGAAACATGGTCACGGCAAGACTGAAATATTTTTCCGCCACCTGAACGAGCCCCATTTCCAGTAACACCACTACAAAGCCGCTGTAGCCTAACAGATAACCGATATTTTGCTGACTGAGATGAGCCGTATCTTTGTAAAAGATAGTGAGTGTACTGAACAACTGAAAAAAACAGATGGAAAACAACATACAGAAAAAACAGTATAGTAAAAATTTACCATCCCGGTACGGAGAACTGTCCTTTTTAATTTCGATTACTTCTTTTACTTTTTGGGCCTTCAGACGGGCGAGTTTGTTTCGTTTTTTAAAGAAAACTATATAAAGAATCCCGGCCGACAAAGCGGTTAAAGCATTGGCAAAGAACAGGAATTCGTAAGAAATCGCCGATAAAATACCACCCAATGCGGGACCAATAGAAAACCCCAAATTGACCGCCATCCTGTTTAATGAAAATGCACGGGTAATGTTTTCGGGCTTCGCATATTTGGTAATGGCTACGGAGTTGGCCGGCCGGAAAGCGTCACTTACAATACTCTGAACCAAAATAATGGCTGCGACCCCAACTTCCGTCTTGAAAACAGGAATGAGGCAGAACAAAGGTACACTCAGCAATAAACTGAAAGACTGCACTTTGTATTCTCCGATTTTATCGGTAATAAATCCGCCCAGCCATGAGCCTATAACGGAACCGATCCCGAAAAAGCTTAATACAATTCCCGTATTTTCTATGCTGAAATGTAAATGGCTGGTCATATATACTCCCAAAAACGGAAGTACCATGGATCCGGCCCGGTTGATGAGCATTACCAGGGCCAGCATCCAGCTTTCTTTGGAAAGCCCTTTGAATGAATTGGTATATAGATATATTAATTTCATGATTTTATTTTTTTAATAGGATTTTATCCTATTTTGGTTTAAGTCGTCCCTTCGGGACTCTTTTCTTCACTATTATCTGTTTAAATAAAAAAACAGGACTTAAAAAATTAAGCCCTGTTCATTTATATTGGTATAAATAAATTATTACTCCGGCTTATAAGAGTCTTTTAAAGTCACGGTTCTGTTGAATACCAAATTGTCTTCGGTAGAATCCTGATCTTTTGTAAAATAGCCAATTCTCTGAAACTGAAGCGGTTCTCCTACTTCAACATCTTTAAGGTTTGGCTCTGCAAATCCTTTTACCACGGTTACAGATTCCGGGTTGATAAAGTTTAAAAAGTCTACTTCTTTCTCTGCATCCGGCTGTTCCACCGTAAAGAGTTTATCATAATTTCTGACTTCCACAGGAATAGCGTGTTTTGCAGATACCCAGTGAATGGTTCCTTTTACTTTTCTCAGACTTTCTTCCGTTCCGCTGCCTGACTTGGACTTTTCGTCGTACGTTGCGTAGATGGTGGTAATATTCCCGTTCTCATCCTTTTCCACTCTTTCTCCTTTAATGATGTAAGCAGATTTTAAGCGGACTTCTCCACCCAGTTTCAGTCTGAAGAATTTATTATTGGCTTCTTCCTTGAAATCTTCACGCTCGATATACAATTCTCTTGAGAAAGGTATTTGCCTTGTTCCTGCATTTTCCTGTTCCGGATTGTTTTCCGTTTCCAGCCATTCTTCATTTTCTTCAGGATAGTTTTCAATGACTAATTTTACAGGATCTACGACCGTCATTACCCGTTTTGCAACTTTATTTAAGTCTTCACGAACACAGAATTCCAACAGCTGAATTTCGATAAGGTTTTCCCTTTTGGCAACTCCTACTTTTTCAATAAAATTCCTGATCGCTGTTGCAGTATATCCTTTTCTTCTCATTCCTGAAATAGTAGGCATTCTTGGGTCATCCCATCCGTTTACTACTTTTTCAGCAATCAGTCTTTGCAGTTTTCTTTTGGAAGTAATCATATAAGAGACATTCATTCGTGCGAATTCTCTCTGCTTATTTCTTACTTTCGTTTCGTCGTATACCTGATCCAGATACCAATCATACAACGGCCTGTGGTTTTCAAATTCCAAAGAACATAAGGAGTGTGAAATTTGTTCAATATAATCGGATTCACCATGTGCCCAGTCGTACATCGGGTAAATTTTCCATGCAGTACCTGTTCTGTGGTGAGGTCTTTTTAAAATCCTGTACATCACAGGGTCACGCATGTTCATATTGGGCGACGTCATGTCTATTTTTGCACGAAGAGACATTGAGCCTTCTTCAAATTCTCCGTTTTTCATTCTTTCGAATAAGTCTAAAGATTCTTCTACCGGACGGTTTCTGTATGGAGATTCAATACCCGGTTCGGTAGGATTTTTCCGCTGTTCGGTAATCACTTCAGACGGTTGCTCATCTACATAAGCCTTACCATTTTTGATCATCTGAACCGCCCAGTCGTAAAGCTGCTGGAAGTAATCGGAGGCGTACAACACTTTATCCCATTTGAAACCTAACCATTCAACATCTTTCATGATAGAATCTACGTATTCCTGCTCTTCTTTTTCAGGATTCGTATCGTCGAAACGAAGGTTCACGGGAGCGTTGTATTTTTCGCCCAATCCAAAGTTGATGCAGATGGCTTTTGTATGCCCTACATGCAGATAACCGTTGGGTTCAGGCGGAAAACGGAAACGGATCTGATCTCTTTTGAGGCCGTTTGCCAAATCATCTTCGATAATTTGCTCAATAAAATTGAGTGATTTTTTTTCTTCTTCCATTGAATTCGCTTTAAGGATGCCGCATCTGCGACAATTTGCAAATTTAGGAAATTTTAAAGTTTTACGGAAATTATAGTTAATGGGTTTTAGTGGTATTATTCGATATATTAGTTTATCTTTGCCCTAACTAAAACCATAGCTAAATTATACATTATGTCCATATCCATTCTATACTCTGAAAAGGACCTCTATTTTCAAAATCATTCTGAAGTCTAAGATTAACTGTAATTTAATTTTCCGTTAAACAAAAAAACACTGGAAAGGTCAATATCCTATTAAACAGCTATTTATAAAAACCTCCTGAAATATATCACATTCAATACTGAAAAATACCATATTATGGCACAAAGATTGCAAACAAATAAGCGCACACAAACTAAATAATATTGTTATGAAAAAGGTTAAAAGAACGTTTTCTTCATTTTTAGAATACATTAAAAAGGCAATTTTCGTAGAAGATGTTATCTAGCAAGAAATGAATCTCACAGTATGAAATTATATTATCCTATATTTCATTTAAAATAAGGATAAGGTAAAAGTAATCTGAAAGGCTCCAATCTTCTGACTAAACTTTAAAGTATAATAATTCTCCTTTCAAATCAAGATTGGATTCGAAATTATTAACAAATAAAGATCCGGTACCCAGACCCTGCGGCATCGGATTTTTTTTGGTGAATGTGTACTGGGCAATGGCATTCAGGCCGATATTGCTTTCCAGTGCGGAAGTAATCCACCAGCCGATATTGCGTTTTTCTGCCAGCTCAATCCATTCGTCCGAACCTGAAAATCCACCAATTAATGATGGTTTTAAAATAATATACTGTGGCTTTATAGCTTCAAGAAGATCAGCTTTTTGATCGATATCAACAATTCCTATTAATTCTTCGTCTAAAGCAATAGCTGTAGGAGTTTCTGCGCACAATTCAGCCATATCATTCCAGTTTCCCGCTTTTATGGGTTGTTCAATGGAATGAATATGTAAATCTGACAGCTGCTGCAAAACCGTTTTGGCTTCATGTTTTGTAAAACCTCCGTTGGCGTCAACGCGCAACTCCAGCATCTCATTTGAAAATTTCTGTCTTAATTTCTGAAGAATCTCATGTTCGGATTTCCAGTCGACCCCGATTTTTAATTTGATGCAATGAAATCCCTGATCCAATTTATCCTGAATCTGCTCTTCCATATATCCAATATCTCCCATCCATATTAAACCATTAATGACCACAGGCTTATCTCCCTCAGTAAATTCACCGGGAAAATAAATACGATCTCCGTGTTTCAGGTTTAAAATAGCCTGTTCATAACCGAACCATATCGAAGGAAAATCTTTCAGTTCTTTTTTTAAATATTCATACTCCTGCTGAATATTTTCGCAAAGCCATTGAAGCTTCTCTTCATAATCCGGCCTGTCGTCAAAGCTGAGCCCTCTGAAAACTGCGCATTCTCCTACTCCTTTATTTTCATTTTCATAGATCGTAAGAATAAAAGTTTCCTTTTCATACAAAACGCCGCGAGATGTTCCACTCGGGCGCTTGAATTCTAATACATATCTGAAATATTCTGCTGTCATTATTTTACGCTGTCGATTCTCATAAATTCTTCCGCTTTTTCCACCATATCAACACTTCCGCAGAAGAAAGGAATTCTCTGATGCAGCTCTTCCGGTTCTATTTCAAGAATTCTTCTGAATCCGTCCGTTGCTTTTCCTCCGGCCTGTTCTGCAAGAAATGCCATCGGGTTACATTCATACAGCAACCTTAGTTTCCCGTTCGGAGCCTGAGAATATGACGGATAAATATAAATCCCTCCTTTCAGCATATTTCTGTGAAAATCTGCAACAAGCGAACCTATATACCGGGAAGTATAAGGCCTGTCTCCTTCTTCCATCTGGCAATATTTAAGGTAATTTTTTACGCCTTGCGGAAATTTGATATAATTTCCTTCGTTGATGGAATAAATTTTTCCTGTTTTTGGGAACATCATGTTCGGATGAGAAAGATAGTAAGTACCTAACGAAGGATCAAGCGTAAATCCATTTACTCCATTTCCCGTAGTGTACACAATCATGGTTGATGATCCGTAAATCACATATCCTGCAGCAATCTGATTGATTCCTTTTTGCAAAAAATCTTCAAGCTGAACCGGAGTTCCGGGTTCTGTAACCCTTCTGTAAATAGAAAAAATAGTTCCTACGGAAACATTTACATCAATATTTGATGAGCCGTCCAGAGGATCAATCAATACAACGTATTTGCTTAAATGACCGTTTTCACCGCATTTTATATCAATGAAATCATCATTTTCCTCAGAGGCAATTCCGCAGACCACTTCTCTTTGAGACAGAGCGGTAATAAAAATTTCGTTGGCAATCACATCGAGCTTCTGCTGTTCTTCTCCCTGAATATTCTGGTTTCCGGCAGCGCCTGCAATGTCTACAATTCCTGCTTTATTTACTTCTCTGTTTACTACTTTAGAAGCCAGTCTTATTGCGCTCAGCAGCCTGGAAAACTCCCCGGTGGAATATTGAAAATCATCCTGTCTGTCAATAAGAAATTCTCCTAAAGTCTGTAATGGTCTTTCTGACATATTTTCCTTTTTACGTTTTCCTCAAATTTCGTAAAATTTATCGCAATTTAAAAGAATTATTAACAAAAGAGCTTACTCTTTGTTTATCAATACAATACATGGCTTTCTCTGTTTTTAACGCACCCCTTATCATAAAAAATGAGCCCCAAATCACTAAATGATCTTATGATAATTTCTCAGCATTAATGATTTTAATGAAATCTTAAGGCTGTTGTGATTCAACGCTATTTCATATCTCGTTGTAAATTTATAATTTTGTCACCCGTAAAATATTCCCCACAAATTTTATCTAACAATTTTATTATTAAGAATTTAATGAAAATTTTCAAGTTTGGTGGAGCATCGGTAAAAGATGCCGAAAGTGTAAAAAATGTAGCCATGGTATTAAAAAGCCAGGGATTTGCAAAGTGTCTGCTGGTAATATCAGCAATGGGAAAAACAACGAATGAACTGGAAAAAGTAGTGGAGCTTTATTTCAGGAAAGATAACTATCAAACTGAGATTGAAAAGATAAAACGAAAACACATTGAGATTGCGGAAGGGCTTTTCCCTGAAAATCATGCTGTGTTTGCAGAGATCAACTTATTTTTTGATGATATTGATTCTTTTTTAAGAAGAAATAAATCTCCTAACTACAACTTTGTATATGATCAGGTGGTAAGCTGTGGGGAAATGATTTCTACCAAAATTGTGAGTGAATATCTAAACGAAATCCAGTTTACCAACCAGTGGCTGGATGCAAGAGATTATGTAAAAACCGACAATTCCTACCGAGAAGGTGTTGTAGACTGGGCTAAAACTGAAGAATTCATCTCAAATCTCAACAAGGAAATCTGCTATGTAACCCAGGGTTTTATAGGTTCTGATGATAATAATTTTACCGTAACGCTGGGAAGAGAAGGTTCGGATTACTCTGCTGCGATTTTCGCATATTGCTTAAATGCAGATGCGATGACGATCTGGAAAGATGTGCCGGGTGTAATGACCGGAGATCCGAGAAAGTTTAAAGATGTAACACTGCTTTCTCATATTTCGTACGAAGAAGCTATTGAAATGGCGTATTACGGAGCGAGTGTCATTCACCCGAAAACACTTCAGCCGCTTCAGCAAAAGAATATTCCATTTTATGTAAAATCTTTTATAGATCCTACTAAAGAAGGAACCAAAGTAGGTGCTTCCGAGAAAAACCAGAGTGAGGAAACTTATATTTTAAAAGAAAACCAGACTCTTTTAAAAATCTCAACAAGAGACTTTTCATTTATTGCAGAAGATCACATGAGTCTGATTTTCGGGTATTTATCGAAAAATAAAATTAAGGTTTCTTTGATGCAGAATTCAGCGATTTCCCTGGCTTTGTGCCTTGAAGATAAATTCAACAATATTGATGAGCTGAATGAAGAACTTCAGAAAGTATTCCGCACGGAAGTGATAAAAAACGTATCTTTATTTACGGTAAGGAATGCGAAGATGGATCATATAGATCAATTTTACCAGGAAAAAAGTGTATTATTGGAGCAGATTTCAAAGAATACCCTTCAAATGGTAACACAATAAAACTAATTGCGACTAAACACACATGAGTTTAATATCGAAAAACGATTTGATAAAGGCTTCCGGCTTACATAAAATAGGGTTTTTGAAGAATCCTGTGGCATCTGCTGTGATGAGCGTTGCCAAAATAAATGAAGTAAACAAATTATACGATAAATTAAAAGACAAGGAAGGCAAAGACTTTTTCGATTCATTCGTAAGAGAACGAAATTTAAGCTACATAGCATTTGAGGAAGATCTGGCAAAAATCCCGAAAACGGGGCCGTTCATTCTTGTTTCCAATCATCCGCTTGGTGCGATAGACGGTATTTTGATGTGCAAAGTTCTTTCCGAGGTGCGCCCCGATTTCAAGGTGATGGGAAATTTCCTGCTGGAAAAAATAAAACCCATGGAACCTTATGTGATTTCGGTAAATCCTTTCGAAAAAAGGAAAGATGCGTACAGCAGCTCATCCGGAATGCGTGAAACCTTAAAACATCTTCAAAACGGAGGCTGTGTAGGTATTTTTCCGGCAGGAGAAGTTTCCAATAAAAATAATCCGTACGGAGAAATTTTAGATAAGGAATGGGAAAAACCGGCGCTTAAGCTCATCAGAATGGCCAAAGTGCCGGTTGTTCCTATGTATTTTCATGCCAAGAACAGCAGGCTTTTTTATCAGATGGCGAAAATCCATCCGAGTTTACAGACCCTTATGCTTCCTGCGGAAATGATGAATGACAGGGAAAAGCCGATCAGGATTCGTATCGGAAGACCAATTGCCGTAAAGGCAATGGATGATATGGAAAGTATTGAAGAGCTTGGCGATTTTCTGAAACGTAAGGTTTATATGATGAAATCTTACTATGAAAAGCGAAAATCTCTGGCACAAAGCATCAATCTTAAAAATCTTTCAGTAAAGTTTCCTTTGCTGAAGGAAGAAAATATTGTTCAGAACATCATCGACGAAACGCCTAAAGAAGATATTCTTAAAGATATCCAAAAGCTGAAAGGTACCGATAAGATGTTTTTCAGCAATGGAAACTATGAAGTTTATTTTACCAAATATGAGGAAATCCCTTCCATTATGAGGGAAATCGGCAGACAAAGAGAACTTACATTCCGTGCTGTGGGAGAAGGCAGCAACCTTCCTTTCGATCTGGATGAATATGATAAACATTATCATCACCTTTTTTTATGGGACAGCGCCGAAGAAAGACTGGTAGGAGCTTACAGAATGGCTTTAGGAAGAGAGGTGATGAAAAAATCCGGAATCAAAGGATTTTACACCAGCTCATTGTTTGAATTTGAACAGGACATACATCCTTTTTTTAAAAAGGTGATTGAAATGGGACGAGCATATATCTGCCAGGATTATCAGCAGAAACCGCTTCCGCTTTTCCTTCTTTGGAGAGGAATTGTGCATGTTTGCCTGAGAAATCCGGATCATAAATTTCTGATGGGCGGCGTAAGCATTTCCAATAAATTTTCCGAGTTTTCCAAATCTCTGATGATTGAGTTTATGCGCTCGAATTATTATGATTCGGCAGTAGCTCAATACATTACGCCAAGAAATGAATACAAAGTAAAGCTTCGTGACAGGGATAAGCATCTTTTTTTCGAAGAGATGGAATCTGACCTGAACAAGCTGGATAAAATCATTGATGATCTTGAACCTGAACTAAGACTGCCTGTTTTAATTAAAAAATACATCAAGCAAAATGCGAAAGTAATTGCTTTCAATGTTGATCCGAATTTTAATGACGCGATTGACGGATTGATGTATATCAGAATAAGTGATCTGCCTGAAAACACGATAAAGCCTGTATTGGAAGAGATGAGTGAGCAGATCCGCAGGGAACAGGAAAATAATTCGGTTGAAAATCAATAGGTTTTTAATTTTTGTTAAAAAAAGTAATGTTAATACTTGCTTCATATATGAAAACTTAGTACTTTTGCATCACTTTAAAACAACGAAGTAAAAGAATGGTTTCTTAGCTCAGTTGGTAGAGCAATGGATTGAAAATCCATGTGTCCCTGGTTCGATTCCTGGAGAAACCACAAAAACCACCTTCACCAAAAGGTGGTTTTCTTTTCTAAGTTTTTAAAATTAATTGCGGGATGTGATATTTATTATTACTTTTGCAGCACTTCAAAAAAAGAAGTAAAAATTAAATGGTTTCTTAGCTCAGTTGGTAGAGCAATGGATTGAAAATCCATGTGTCCCTGGTTCGATTCCTGGAGAAACCACAATCAATAACAATTACAAAAAATCCTTCAAATTATTCTGAAGGATTTTTCTTTTAATTAGCAAATCAAATTCTTTCAAGTTGAACCCCGTCAAGTTTTCGTAACCGGGTTAATCAATTGTTTACAAAGTATACCACTGATACTGACATTATCGAATTTTATTTAAAATGCTTGTTATTCTTCTCAATTCTTTTTCCATAGACTCCATCTTATTTTCAAGAAGTTCAGTTCGTTTCGCCCACTCTTTCATCTTTAGTTCCAAAAGCTGGCTGATTTTCATATTCAGAACGATCAGCTCATCTCTATCAAGATGCTTTAAATCAGAAATTTTTTTTCCTCTTACAAAATAAGAATAGGACTTAGGAAGATTATTTTTTATTGAAAATGTAAATTCGTTAGGAACTTTTTCAACTTTAGATTCCAATTTCATTCCGTCTTTTGTTTCAAGCATTATATAATCCCCTACTATTAAATTATGTTTATTAGGCATTGTAAGCTCAAGAAGATCAACATTGCGGTTATAAATTACTTTATCAGTATTGGAATAAATATCCGGTATATAAGCTGCCTGATGATCTACCAAACCCGGACTATATGATGAAATACTATCCGTAGGGAAATAATAATGTTCTTTGCTTGCATAGGGAAAATCTTTCTCTGTGTATACCGCTTTGTAAAAAGGGATTTTTTCAAAACTTTCCAAAAGCAGACTATCCTGTACAGGATCTGGCAAAGCCTTTCTTTGTATAAGCCTTTCATCCATAGGAAAGTAAATATTTTTCTTCTCTATCGTTTGCTGAGAAAAAAAGAGATTTGTACCGACACAAAAATATATTAATACATTTAAAATTCTCATTCCGTTTTATTTTTTAATCATTACAATATGTTGAATTCTTTCATTTATAAAGTACGGTCATTAAAAACAGAAGCGCTTATAACTCAATTGTATATATTATAAGCGTTTTCTGTAATGAAAATATCTATTATAATGAAAGTTTTTAAATAGATTTAATTGATTTTTTATTTAAAGTAAATTTGCCTTTACCTGATTTACAACAAATTTAAAGCACTGATTAAGAAACTTTTGTTCATCGGAGTTTAGTTTCTGATTAAGCTCTTTGGCAAAGAAAATACCTGCAAAATAATTATTAACCTCATTTTCAATATATAAGTCTTTATTTTTTAATGCATCAATATTTTGTTCTTTCAGGCTCTGCACAATACTCGCAACTATTTTATTAAAAGAATCATTTTTTATAAGATTTTTGGATGATGTCAATTTTGAATCATCATTGATTATTTCCTGATCATTGTTAACTTGTTTTGTAGTAAATGCTGCATCAGGATTTTTTGATAAATAATTCTCAATTTTAGTCAGTCTGGATTCTAAATCTGTGATTTTAGTCTGTTGTTCTTTAATGACGCCTACGACATCATTGGTATTGATACCCACTACGACATTAATCAGTTTCGAAACATTTGTTTCTTCCCAAGCAATTCCTATGATATTTTTATAATCATCAATTTCCATCATATCTTTCGATTTTGCCACAGCATATCCGTCATTGTTCCCGGATGGGATAATGTAATCTCCGATTTTTGCTTTATTAAGTACAAAGACAGGAACCTGCCCCATAAAAGCCACCGCCTTGAATTTTTTCTCATTTTCTTTTGAAGGAGTTTTACCTACTACCGCAGGATTTGTTGAAACTACCATTATTTTATCACTGCCATTTGTGTTAAGAGAAATTTTACCGCCTTTAACCCCAACCACCTGTGCAGGAATAATTTTTTTAAAATCACTGTGATCCGTCAATTCCAAATATTCTGCATAATCTCCCGCACTTGAAGAGTATACTACACCAACAGTATTTTCAAGTCCCTCTCTCAGATCTGAGAATACATCAATTGTTTCTACACTTATCAGAATATCTTTGGCAAGTGATACAACTTTTTCGGCATATTTCGTAGCAGTAAGAAGCTCAAGGTTCGACTTGCTATCCTGTGCCTGAGAAGCCTGTGCAGATCCTCCGCCTACTACCGAACCCCCATTGGAAGTTCCCCCTGTTACTCCCCCTGGTTTTAGACCTGCTGAGGTCTCTTTACTTTTATCAGACTTTTGTTTTTCTAAGAGCTCTAAAGCCTCTTCAAAAGCTTTAAATGCTATTTTAAGTACTAAAGAACGCTCTTCAAGAGCTTTAAACCTACCGGCTCGTAAATAAGCCCCATCTTTATCAATGAGTTCTGAAAGATTTTGTCCTTCTATTCTACCTACCATTTTTCCGTCTCTATTCCAAAATGAGATGAAATTATTACCTGTAGTAACATCTGTAGAATTTACGGCTCCATAGGCCGCTCCATAATTGCTTTCTGCATGTTTGTTTAATTTAATGGCAATCCCCTGATCTACAGCATTTACTTTAAAAGCATAGGAATCAATTAAATTATCCGGACCATATCCCTGGTTGTTCAAAAGCGGTTGTTGAAACGGGTTGCTGTAATAGGTGTATGTGTCTACCGTAAAAGGAGTAAGGGTATTTACAGAAGCATTCTGTGCAAAGATTTTACCTAGCACGGATAGGTTTCCGTTGATAATCGCTCCACCGTCAACTTTTAAGGCGGCATTGGTAAAATCACCATACGGCTGGCTTAAAGTAGATTTAATATGGAGTCTTTTTCCTATTATCGCACCTCCGTCTACTTCCAGTGCCTTATTGTTATCTTCATCAACCGTACTTTTAATCTCCACCTGCTTGTTGAAAGCAGCAAGATCATTGAATGTACTCAATTTGTTCGTATAAAGATTACCATTAAGATTGGTATCTTTTGTAACATTAAGATTTTGTCCTACATTAATGTTTTCATTTACCCCTAAACCACCTCCAACAACTAGTGCTCCGGTAGAGGGACTTGTGGAGATTGTTGCATTGGTAATATTGGTAATTCCGCCTATTGTTGCAGTGCTATTTACGGCCAAAGTATTGGTTGTCGTATTGGCTGCAACGGCTAAACTTTGGCCAACGTTGGCATTTTGCAGTGCATTTAAATTACCGTTCGCGGTTATATTCTGAACTGCTGTAATATTTTTCCCTGAATAAATGTTTTTTTCAACTCCCAGTCCACCATCCGTCACAATAAGCGCCCCCGAGTTTTGATCGACTGCATCTGCAGTACCATTGATCTGCAACGTATTATTAAGGGTTAAATTGTTTGCAGTAAGCGTTCCATTAACATTTGCATTTTGTGCAACATTAAGATTTCCAGCAGTGTTTAGATTTTGTCCAACATTTACATTTTGATTCACTCCTAGACCTCCTCCAACAATTAACGCTCCGGTTGCAGGGCTTGTTGAAGATGTTCCGTTGGTAATGGTAGTCACTCCTCCCAGTGTTGAAATGGTATTTACATTTAAGCTATTGGTTGTTGTATTTGCCGCTACTGTAAGATTCTGACCAACATTGGTGTTAAGTAAGGAAGTTAAGTTTTTATTGGCTGTAATATCCTGAACTGCGGTGATATTTTTTCCGGAATAAATGTTTTTTTCTACTCCCAAACCGCCATCAGTCACAATAAGCGCCCCAGAGTTTTGATCAACTGCATCTGCAGTTCCGTTAATTTGGAGTGCATTATTAACAGCTACATTATTTGTCGTAAGGACTCCGTTGATTTTAGCATTTTGAGCGACGTTAAGATTTTCACCAATCCCTACTCCACCCTGTACAACCAAAGCGCCTTCTGCAGGAGTAGTGGAAAAGGTATTATTTGCTATTTTAGTGATACCTTGTATCGTACTGTTTCCGGCAACATTAAGGGTATTAAGATTTGTAGTATTGGCTACAGTAAGATTGTTATCAGATATTATATTTGCATTGGCTCTGATGCTTCCTCCAGCTACAATATCTTTTTCCACGCCAAGACCGCCGGATTCAATAATTACAGCTCCATGATCTTTATTGGTAGCATTATCAGTTCCATTTGCTTTAATATTTTGTCCAACTGCCAAGTTTTGCAGAGCATTCATATTTCCTGAAACATTTGTGTTTCCGCCAACATTCAGATTTTTAGCTACAGAGGCACCACCTGCTGTAACAAATGATCCTTCATTCAGATTGTTCGATTCAGAAATATCATTGATTTTGACGGCCTTATCAAAATCGGCCTTATCCGCAAATTTTGAAGTTCCCGCTACCTGGAGATTCCCTGAAAGATTTGTATTGTTGGAAACAGAAAGATTTTCCCCAACATTTAAATTCTTCTTTATCCCCGTTCCTCCTTTTACGATAAGTGCTCCTGTATCCGGGCTTGTTGACTGGGCTGTTGATTCTATAACCCCTGTTTGTGCTACCAAATTATTTGCAGCAACATTATTTGCGGTAATATTTTGTGTTGCAAGATTGGTAACGGTGAGGGTATTGGTATTTCCAAGATTGATGTCTCCCAGGAAATTAATTTTTCCGTCAGGAGTAATATTGATACGGGTTTGATTATTTGTTTTAAAATTTAAAGGTGATGCATCTACTGTACCTAAAAATCCATTACGCATCCCAACGTATCGGTTACCATACACAGACCATGTATTTCCTTTGGAAGCTAATGTGGAATTGCTGTCTCCGGTAGAATCAGTGCTAGTAGAAACAGTATCTTTACTGTTACCTGTGACTGAATCTGCAGTCAGCGCATGAAATGCATACGGCACTGCATATAGATCCGTAGACTGAAGCTGTACATATTCACCGGACGACGTTCCATTGCTGTTTAGCACCTTGTATTTTACTCTGAGGCTAATCTCCTGATTACTAAAGGGCACCTCATTGAATTTTCCAGTAATTGATGTCCCCTTGCCTACCTGTATAAAAGCCAGACCTTCATTATTAGTGTTGATCTGTTGCTTTTCAGAATACCAGACTTTATCTTTAGTAAACAATTCTACCTCAACGCTAAGATTTTCATTTTTAACAGGAAGATGACTTTTATCGAATATCTGAGATCGGAAAATCATACTATTATAAGGCTTTTCCTGAGCTTTTAAGACATGTGTGGCACATCCTAAAAAGAATAATACGGCATATTTATATATTTTCATTTTGTTATTTTTTTATAATTTTATAAGATTTTTTAGACGCTTCATCCTGTAAGACCAATATGTAAACCCCTGACAACAGATTTACCATATTGATTTTGAAGGTTGAATTTTTCTCTTCTTTTACAGAAATTAGTTTTCCGGACATATCCATTAGATTGTATGAAACTTTATCTCCTTTTAATGCTTTTATATTTACATTTAAAATATCATCTACAGGATTAGGATACAGTACGACCGATAATTCACTTTTAATATTATTATCAGGATATAAGGCATAAGTATTTATTTCCAAACCTTCAGACCTGTTAAATAGCTCCTCAATGATATATTCATGATTTTGCGACTGTGCGAGACATATCGAAGACACAGATAACGCAAACAGAATACTTAAAGAATAAATATTTCTCTTCATGATTCAGATTTTATTTTTTTGCTATTGAACTGCAGCTTACAGCATTGCTATTATTGCTTGTTTCGTAAGTAAATGTAATCTCATCTCTTTCATTATTGATTGTTCCTTCACCAACGATCTGCAGATTATCAGAATAGGTATCAATTATTATTTTATCGGGATTCTGATCACTCACTTTTGCTACAATTGTCGGCCCGTATCCCCCGAAATTCTCAAGGTATAATTCATTGTTGTTTTCATTTTTTTCCCTGATGATCATCGTATAAGTTGTATTCGCAGATCCACAAGAATCACTTACGGTATACTCTCCTATAAACTTCAGTAAAACTGAATCTTCATCTCTGTTACATCCCAAAATCGCAATAAGTATGAGCAGAGAGAACAAAATTTTAATTTTCTTAAAATAATTCATACATTATATTTTTCTAATTAATCCTAGACCTATGGAGAAAGCAATATTTCTTCTTTTTTCATAATAATATTCCTGGTATATATTTGATAAGCCAAACTGCATCCTTGGAATAAAATTGATTTTATATTGATCATTCAGCTTAAATCCGATGTTAACTCCGGATTCTATTCCAAGATCCAGGCTTTTATTATCTACAGATATCGAGAAATAATTGTCTTTGATCTTTACATTGGCTTTTAAAGGAATTCCAATATAACCTCCTGCATAAGGCCTTATCTCAAAATATCTGTTCTGGTAAACCTCCACCCCGAACCGTACTGGTATCTGAATATAGCTCGACGAATAGTCCTTATTTTCGGTAATGAAACCTCTTTTGCTATACCCTAAACCTCCTCCCACATACAAAGTAGTACTGATGTTATAATCATAATTGATCTGAAAAGATGATGCTCCTTTATAAAGAAGATTCTGTTTCTGAAGACCTTTAAATTTTATATAATCCTGATTTACTCTGTCATAATAAGCATTTACGCCTACTTCATGTTTATACTCCTGCCCTCGTAAAGAAGCACAGAAAACCAATGTAATTACTAATAAGTATCGCATGTTTTTTTATTTAATTAATATTTAACTTATTTCAATACTGAACATTTTTGTTTATTCACTGAAATTTGAATAACAGCTGAAACACGTTTCCTTTAGCAAAACAGATTTCTCTGGCTGCCATCATACAGTTATAATTTCAATTCCAATAGGATTGATTTTTTTAGGGAAGTATATGAGAAAATTTTTGGGGAAAGTCTAATCCATTGTTAATCTAGGATTATCGGCTCATCTATAACATCCTGAAGATTAAATATTTTTTTAGAATGTTATAGAATAATACTATATAATAAGAATTATATGAATTTAATAGATGTCGTGATCCTTAAGACGACAAATTATTTGCCTATTAAATTGTTTAGGAAGTTTTAATAATGAATTATCTGTAAAGAAATCTATAATATGTGTACGAAACACATAGAAGTAACAATAATCGTTTTTCATTTCATGTGTAGTTAAATTCAAAAGCTTATCAAGCAAAAATAATATAAATTATTAATATTTCAAAATTTAACATTAATTTATAATAAAAATAAATAAAAAATTGGTTAATTTAAATAATTCACTCAAAAAAACGAATTGAATTAATTAAATTCATAATTTACAATAGAAGAATTAATTTTGTTAACGATGCTTTACAGAGTACACTAATGATTTCGATATTTTATCAATCAAAACTACTTTAATTATGCAGCATTTATATTGAAAATAAGTATCTTCGCTTTTCAAATTTTTATTGAAAAATGAAGAAGATTGTTACCGTTTTGTTTTTATTTTCTGTAATCACCGTTTTTGCGCAGGAGGCTATTCAGTTTCAGGAACTGCCTTTTAAAGATATTATCGCAAAAGCAAAGAAAGAAAATAAGATCGTTTTTATAGATGCGTTTACCTCATGGTGTGGCCCATGCAAAATGATGGAGAAAAATATTTTCACTAAAAAATCCGTGGGAGATTATTATAACGCCAATTTTATCAATGCAAGATTTGATATGGAAAAAGGTGAAGGAAGAGATATTGCAGTGAAATACGGGGTACGCTCATACCCTACCTATCTGTTTCTGAATGGTGATGGAGAGGTTGTTTCACAGAATTACGGTTACATGGAAGAAAGTATGTTCGTCGCGATGGCACAGAATATCAATTCGCCCAACAATAAAAAAGGGTCTTTAAAGGAACGTTTTGAAAAAGGGGAAAAAGATCCTGAATTTCTGATCAACATTATGAAGCTCAATTCTTCTTCAGATTTTGATTTTGCCAAAAGGGCTTCGGAAAGATATTTTGAAAACAAAGCAAAAACATCCGAATTTACAAAAGATGATGTGGGTCTTTTACTATACTTCCTCAAATCTACTGAAGACAAAAATTATAAAGTCTTTACTGAAAGGAAAGCTGACATCATTACATTTTTACCTGAAGAAACCTATCGCGAATTCGACAATCAGATTAAACTGGGAAAAATTGTTGAACAATCAATCGACCATCAGAATAAAAGAATTAACGATGATTACTTCATGAAAGCAGCAGAACCCCTTGTAGGAAAGCATGATGCTGAAGTAAAACTCAACCAGACCAAATTAAGCTATTACGAGCAAAACGCCAATTTCCCGGAATATGAAAAGGCTGCCCTTGTATACTATAAAAATTCGGAAGCTTTCGAGCCTAATGAATTATTAAAAGCAGCATGGATATTTTCTGAACATGTTACTGATGTTACATCATTAAAAAAGGCGGCTGAATGGGCCGAAAAATCTGTCATGCGTACTGAAACTGCTGAAAATACTTATATTCTCGCAAAGCTTTATTTTCTTACCGGAAATACGGAACAGGCTCAGACCTATGCAGAAATGTCAAAAAATATGGCTTCTATGGCTCAAAAAGATTCTAAACTGGCAGAGGAGTTGTTAAAACAAATTAATAAGAAATAATGAAGATCAGATTATTAGCAGCCGTTCTTACCCTTTTTATTTTAGGAAATTTAAATGCCCAGGATCAGGAAAATACCAATAAAACAAGTGTCTATATAAAAGGTAATGCAGTCCTTATTCCTTTAGGGATTGTTAATCTTGCTCTGGAACATCAGCTCAGCAAAAAAATTACCGTACAGGGCGACGTTCTAATCTCTCCGTGGAAGTCTTTTGCAGGGCATGAACTGCAGTATTATTCCGTATCTGCGGAAGGAAGATATTATTTTAATGAAGCGTTCAGACATTTTTATCTGGGAGCCAATATTGCTGCCTCTTCATTTGTTTTGCAAAAATGGAATTATTGGTCTGATGGACCTTATTACAATGATTTTGGAGAAGTTTTTGTGACCTCAAATCTTTATCAGAAAGGTTATTCTATTATATTCGGTATAACGGGAGGGTATCAGTTTAAAATTTCCGACAGATGGAATATTGATGTGTATGCAGTTATTGGATCATCACAGGATTTTTACAAAGGTTATGACAGAACTACCGGTGAACGCTATGACCGAAAAGATAATAAATTCAATAGAAGTGGTGAAATTCTTCCTTACAGAGGAGGCGTCATGATTTCTTATAAACTAAAATAAATTCCCATGAAATTATTCGGAAAAAATCATCTGATTCTTTGTGCCATTACTTTTATCATTCTTTTTCTGATGAATTACCTTGGCAATGACCAAGCTGATAAACTGGAAAGAGCTTTAATGATCGGTGCTGCCGGAGTAATTGGTCTTTCTATCGGTTTAGCAATCATGAATAAAGGCAAAGATGATAAAACTCCGCCTCAGGATTTTGATTAAATGTGAATGTTTAATTGTGAATTCTTTTTTTAATTTGATTAATATTTACAATTGACCATTCCCCTATCAATCTTCGTAGATTACGTATTTTTTTCTGATTTTCTCAAACTTTTCCAAACCGGGTTTCCAGGAATCTTTGATTTCCTTTATAGATTTTCCGGAAATGATCTGCTTTCTAAGTGTATCATTTCCCGCTAACGTATCAAACCAGAAATTTTTGCCGGCTGCAGGTTTAAGGAAAAAGTCCAGTTCCGGATTTTTATAATTTTTATAAGCTTTAAGCACCCACTCAAGATTAAGCGCTCTTAAATCCTTCGGATAATCGGAAAGATTTTCTCCGTAGCAGAGTTTTCCGTTCAGGAAAGGATCCTTAGCTCCGAAATTCGGTTTCGGCGTAAATTGATAAGGCAGGCCTCTTGTCCATGGCGATCCGTATATCTGAAAAGGAAGATCAGTGCCTCTTCCAACGGAAACCTGGATCCCTTCAAAAAAGCATAAGCTTGGATACAGATTAATCGATTTATCATTGGGTAAATTAGGGGAAGGTTTTTCTAATATCGGATATCTTAATTTTTTATGATAATTCTTCATCGGAATTAAAGTATATTTTGCCTGAATTCCTTTTTCCAGCCATTTTTCCCCATTCACCATTTTGCCGTATTCCCCGATGGTAAGACCATAAACTACCGGCACTTCATGCATCCCGACAAAATTCTTCCACTTTTTATCGAGAACAGGACCGTCTGTATAGCCGTCGTGCGGATTCGGGCGGTCGAGCACCATTATCTCAACATGGTTTTCCGCTCCGGCTTCCATAAGATAGGTTAATGTAGAAATATAGGTATAAAACCGTACTCCTACATCCTGTATATCAAAAACCACGATATCAATTCCTTTTAATTGTTCAGGTTTTGGTTTCTTATTATTTCCGTACAAAGAAACAATGGGAATTCCCGTTTTAACATCAATACCGTTTTTCACTTTTTCACCTGCATCCGCGTCGCCTCTGAAACCATGCTCGGGAGCGAAAATAGATTTAATTTTAATACCTTTTTTTGCTAAAAAATCAACAACATGAGTTCTGTCGCTCATTAATCCGGTCTGATTAGTCACCACACCAATTGTTTTACCCTTCAGCAACGGTAAATAGAGTTCCGGCTGATCGGCTCCTGTTTTAAAACCTTCCAAGTCTTTAGATTGAGAATGATATTGATGGAATACTCCTAAAAAAATTAGGCAAATAAGAAGTAAATTTTTAATTTTGAAATCTAAATTCATAAGCTTGAAGTTTCCTTTATATTTCTCTAGAAAAATAGCGTTTTCCAAAGATAATAAAAATAACCTCTCCCGGGTTATCATCTTCATTGGAAGGCTTTCGGTGGCATTGGGAATCATTGTTTCTCTAATCACCGTATCCACAGGTTTCGGTTCTAAGAAAGCAATTAAAGAAAGACTGGCAGATTTCAGCGGTCATATTACCGTAAGATCTACAAGATCAAATTCTTCCTACAATACTTCCGTGCTTGATAACCAGGGTTTGGATATTAAAAAAATAAAAGAAATTCCTGATGTGGCAAGTGTTCAGAAATATGCAATGTTAACAGGTATAATGCGGAATGAGCACAATTTTGCGGGAATTATTTTCAAAGGAATCGGTAAAGATTTTGACAGCCTCAGGTTTAAAAAATTCCTGATTGCCGGAACCACTCCGCAGGTAACTGAGAAAGGCTATAACAATGGCGTAGTAATCTCTGAGAAAACGGCAAAAGACCTTCATCTTAAGGTAAAAGACAGCATCGTCACAGTATTTTCAAAAGCCGACCAGCAACCTATCTACAGGAAATTTGAAGTCTTGGGAATTTACAGAACGGATATTAAAATGATTGATGACCAATTCGTTATCGGAGATATTAATCATGTTCGTAAAATTCAGGATATGAAACCTGATGAAGCGGGTGGAATTGATATTTTCTTTAAAAATGTAAATGATGCAGATGCAGATTTTCCCGAAATTGAAAAGCTCATAGGATATAAAAACTATGCTGAAAAAGCAACAGAGAAATTTCCACAGATTACCGACTGGATCAGTATTTTTGACACCAATATTGCATTGATTATTATTATCATGCTGATTGTAGTGATTATTAATATCATTATGGTTCTCTTAATCCTTATTATTGAAAGAACCAACTCCATAGGTCTTCTTAAAACCCTCGGCGCAAGCAATTCCCAGATTCGTGCAACCTTTATCAACTATACACTGATCATTATGATTCCCGGGCTTTTGTACGGAAATGTAATTGGTTTAGGCCTGATTTTCATCCAGAAGATTTTTGGCATTATCAAACTTAATCCTGAGAATTATTACGTAAGTACAGTTCCGGTAGATCTTAATCCATTTATGATCATCTCCATCTCGGTAGGCATTCTGATTATTTCAGGTCTGGCCTTAATTATTCCCAGCTACCTCATCAGTAAGATTTCTCCGGTGAAGGCGATTAAGTATAATTAGAAGTTGGTGAAAAGTAAAAAGTGAAAAGTGAAAGGTTAATTACTTATTCATGCTATCATTCAGCGAATAAAATTTAAAGCCGTATCTTTGCCATGCTTAAAAAACATTTATGAAATACGCAAACAACATCCTCGAAACTATAGGAAATACACCATTGGTAAAACTGAATAAAGTTTTGGGTGAAGATTTTCCGGCACTAGTTTTGGCAAAGGTGGAAACTTTCAATCCCGGGAATTCCGTGAAGGACAGAATGGCCCTGAAAATGATTGAAGACGCAGAAAAAGACGGAAGGCTAAAGCCGGGAGGTACCATTATCGAAGGAACTTCAGGAAATACAGGAATGGGATTGGCTCTTGCAGCAATCATCAAAGGATACAAATGTATTTTTGTAACCAATTCAAAACAATCTAAAGAAAAATGCGACATTCTCCGTGCTGTAGGTGCTGAAGTCATTGTTTGCCCTACCGACGTAAAACCTACGGATCCACGTTCTTATTATTCGGTATCAAAGCGTCTTGCAAAGGAAACTGAAAACGGATGGTACGTTAATCAATATGATAATTTATCCAACAGAGCTGCGCATTATGAATCTACTGCTCCGGAAATATGGGAACAGACCGAAGGAAAACTGACACATTTCGTTGTGGGAGCAGGAACAGGAGGCACGATTACCGGCTGTGGTACCTTCTTCAAAGAGAAAAACCCGAATATTAAAGTAATTGGAGTTGACACCTACGGATCTATCTTAAAAGAAATCCATGAGACTGGGGAAATCAACTTAGGAAACGCTTATACTTATATCACTGAAGGAATCGGTGAAGATATTCTTCCTGAAAATTATGATATGGCAGTGATTGATCATTTTGAGAAAGTAACGGATAAAGACGGTGCTGTTTATGCAAGAAAATTAGCAAAAGAAGAAGGAATTTTTTGCGGATACTCTGCAGGAAGCGCTATCGCTTCACTGGTACAGATGAAGGATCAGTTTACAAAAGATGATGTTATTGTAGTACTTCTTCACGATCACGGTTCAAGATACGTGGGAAAAATCTATAATGACGAATGGATGAAAGAAATGGGTTGGCTGGATTAATAATAAGCCCCACTCTACAAATAAAGAACTCAGAACATCTGCTCTGAGTTTTTTTATTTTATACGGATTAAGTTTTAATCTGCTGAATAATTATTCGTTGATGTTTTTCTTTAAAATCTGCTTTAAAAAGCTATAGTCTTTCTCGCTCATTGATTTCCTGGGAAACATATAGCTGTATTTTCCTTCGATGCTTATAAATTCATTGTTGCTGTCGAAAAACTCAAAATCTTTCCATTCGCTGGTCTCATTATCACCGTTAATATTTACTGTGAAAAAATTCTCCTCTATTCTGATTTCATAGACTTTACAATTTTCGATTTTATTTAAATAGTGCGCTACCTGCTTTTTCCATCTTGAAACTTTATTAATGCTTACCGATAGAAAAACAGCGCAAAGCAGGAACAAAAAGCTTACAAAATACAAAATCCCTGACTTTTCTTTGCTGAAATCATCTCTAAAAAAGAATAAAATAACCAGAATAACAGCAACTACAATCGTTGTAACCGTTTTTCCTCTCGTTGTAGGCGAAAAGAACAGGCTTCCCTGATTCCCGCTGAAATATATTTCTTCAAAATCCTTTCTTTTCGGCTTTAGAACGATTACTTTCTCTTCAGTCATATTTATTAATTCTGCAGCAAATATAAGTTTTTCATTTTATCAATCTCATTTTAAACATCATCACTCCTACCCTAAAATTCTCTCACCCTAAAACCCTCTGACTCTAGAACTCACCCACTCAAAAATTCCCTTCCTCATATTTGTCACTGATGGCTGAAAGCTTACTCATCAGCTCACGGTTTTTCTGTTTCAGGTCTTCCATTTTTCGGAGCATCTCGTGAATTACTTCGAGTCCGGGGAGGTTGATATCCAGATCATAATACCAGTTGGTAAACCTTTCAAAAGACGGCAGATCTTCATACATCAGATAGTGGATTTCATTCTCTGTCTGAATATTCAGTAAACCGGAATCTACCAGTTCATCAAAAAAGGTGATTTCAATATTGTATATTTTTACGAGTTCTTCCCGTGATATTCTTTCATTCATGACTTAAGAATTTTTTAGTTGTTCGAAAAGCTGCTTCTGCTTATCGGTAAGGTTGGTAGGCAGTTTCACATCGTACGTCACAAAAAGGTCACCGAATTCTCCTTCCTTTTTATAGACAGGAAATCCTTTTCCTTTTAGCCTTACGGTCATTCCGTTTTGGGTTTCAGGCTTCACTTTAAGATTGACGCTTCCGGTGAGGGTATTCACGTTGACATCGCCGCCTAAGACAGCCGTATACAAATCAATAGTAACTTTAGTTTTCAAATCATCTCCAATCCTTTCAAAATCCGGATCAGCCGGAATAGTAAAAGTAATGTACAAATCACCGTTTGGACCACCATTATAGCCGGGATTTCCATGCCCTTTCAATTTAATCTGCTGTCCGTCATAAACGCCTGCCGGAATGGTAATCCTCACCTTTTTCCCGTTAATATCAAAAGTCTGCTGATGTGTAGTTGCAGCATCCTTTAAGCTTAGATTCAGCTCTGCATGAATATCCTGTCCTTTAAACTTCCCGGATGCACTTCCTCTTGAACTTCTCCCGAACCCTCCTGTTCCGCCGAACATGCTTTGAAAAAAATCCGAGAAATCTTCTCCTTCACCAAAATCAGCACCGGAAAATCCGCCACCGTAGTCGTTGCCATAATTCTGATACTGCTGTTGCTGTGCCTTTTCATACTCTTCACCATGTTTCCAGTGTTCGCCGTATTTATCGTATTTAGCACGGTTTTCAGGATTGCTGAGAACTTCATTGGCTTCGTTGATCTCCTTGAATTTCCTTTCCGCTTCCTTATCGTCAGGATTTAGGTCCGGATGAAGCTTTCTTGCCAGCTTGCGATAGGCTTTTTTGATATCTTCCTGGGTTGCGTTTTTATCTACGCCTAAAATTTTATAGTAGTCTATATAAGCCATAGAAACGTTTTTACTCAAATTTAAGGATTTTAGAGACGAAATTTATATAATGAAGTGTTAAAAATAAAGCTATCTTTGACTAAAAAGCGCTCTATGAAAGACGTGTTGAAAAACTACTCGGGAATTCTGCTTTTGCTTCTGGGGATCGTTATTGGGAGTATTATCGGGATTGTTGCACCACAAACAGTAAGCTATATAAAACCTTTAGGAGATATTTTCCTGAATTTACTTTTTGTAAGTGTGGTTCCTCTTGTTTTCTTTGCAGTTTCCAATTCTATTGCATCGCTGGAACGGGAGTCAAAGTTTGGAAAGATCATGATAACCATGGCATTTACTTTTCTTTTTTTCATTTTAACGGCAGCTGTTTTTACTATTTTCGCCGTCTATTTGTTTCCGGTTTCCGGAGTTTCCGGAAGTAAGGAACTGGTAGCAGAAGTTTCTTCCGAAGAAACCTGGGGCAACAGGATTGTGAGCTTTTTTACGGTGGGCGAATTTACACAGCTATTTTCACGGCAGAATATGCTGGCGCTGCTCATTTTTGCATTTATGACGGGATTTTCTGCAAGAAAAGCAGGAGAAAAAGGACAATCATTCAGGATGTTTATTGCTTCCGGATATGAGGTCATGAAAGAACTGTTACTACTAATTATGAAAGCTGCTCCCATTGGTTTGGGGGCCTATTTCGCTTATCAGGTGGCCACACTGGGGCCTCAGCTTTTCGGATTTTATGCTAAGCCGCTCGGACTTTATTATATTGCGGGTGCCGTTTATTTTCTGTTGTTTTTTTCCATTTATGCTTTTATGGCCGCCGGGACCAATGGTGTTAAAAGTTTTTGGAAAAATGCTATTTATCCTACAGCCACGGCACTGAGTACCTGCAGCAGCTTCGCTACTATGCCTGCTAACTTAGAAGCTGCATCCAGAATCGGAATTCCCGGTCAGATTTCAAATATTGTGATTCCTATTGGAACTACGCTGCATAAAAACGGATCTTCCATGTCATCCATTATTAAGATCTATGTTGCTTTTATGATTATCGGCAGAGATTTTTTTGATCCGATGAATTTACTTCTGGCTTTAGGCATTACTGTTTTTGTAAGCATTGTGGCAGGCGGAATTCCTAATGGCGGATATATTGGTGAGATGCTGATGATTTCAGTCTATAAACTACCACAGGAAGCCATTCCTGCGGTGATGATTATCGGAACCCTGGTGGATCCGTTGGCTACGGTTCTGAATGCAGTCGGGCAATTGATAGCTTCGATGTTTGTCAACCGGTTTGTGAAAGTTTGACTTTTTGTTTTGTTAAATACAAGTTGCACAAATCTTTTTTAAGAAATCCCACTATAATTTTAAAGCTCAAGCATCTGGCAAATTTGCGGGAAATTTAATGATTGTATTGTAATTATTCCTGTATCTCGCTGATTTTGCTGATCAAGCAGATTTATTCACTGCGCTTTACGGGTTCTAAATTCTTAAGTTCTTCCGCTGTAAAGAGTGTATAAATAACTTTGAATGTTTTTCCGAGCGGTGTTTCTAAAGAAAATCCTCCCGGTCCGAAACCATCCGTAACATCCAGTGTAAAATGGGAATACTGCCAGTATTCGAACAGATCGCGGTCGATCCAGAATTCGTGTCCGTTGATGGTCCCGATCATGGCATCATTTATTCTCGGGAAAAATCCGCCTTTCTCGAAACATTGCGGCTGTGTGCCTTCACAGCATCCTCCGGCCTGATAAAACATCAGGTCTCCATATTTTTTCTCAAGTTCCCAGATTACTTCCAGGGCTTTTTCTGTAGCGGCAAGTCTTGATATTTTAGGTTTCATAACATTGTTTTTTTATTGATGTTCTTTTGTTTTAAAACAAAAGAACCAAAAATTCAAGACCTGGAAGCTGCGGCTAAAAATGAATCCTATTCTCTAAAAATTCTAAAACTTGCGCGAATTCAGTATCTGTTCTTCGGTTCAATATTGTTCTCGCGCTTCAAACAGTAGAATTTTCTTTACGTTCACAGAATTAATTTTCTTAACGCTTTCGCTTCCTAAGTCTTTTATAAAGCTAAAAGTTTCGGCGAAATTTCATTTCGCCGAAACCCTATAATCCGTTTTCATCAATTTGAATTTCCGGCAATATCAAGAACGATTCTTCCCTCAATCTGCCCTTTTTTCATTTTATCAAATACCTCATTAATGTCTTCTAATTTTGCAGGAGTCACCGTTGCCTTTACCAGTCCTTCATTAGCAATATCAAGCGCTTCCTGAAGGTCTTTCCGTGTGCCGACGATGGAACCTCTCACGGTAATTCTTTTGAGAACCGTTTCAAAGATCGGAAGCTCAAATGATCCGGGCGGAAGCCCGTTCAGCGCAATGGTACCTTTTCTTCTTAATACATCAATCCCCTGTTTGAAAGCGATCGGCGAAACGGCAGTAATCAATGCGCCATGCATCCCACCAACTTCCTTATGCAGATATGCTCCCGGATCTGTGTTTCTGGCGTTGACTACCAGATCCGCTCCCAATTTTTTTGCCAATTCCAGTTTATCATCCGCCACATCAATAGCAGCTACATGCATTCCCATTGCTTTAGCATATTGGACAGCTACATGCCCCAATCCCCCGATTCCGGAAATAGCAACCCATTCTCCGGGTTTCGTTTCCGTTTCTTTTAACCCTTTATACACGGTAACTCCGGCACAAAGAATCGGCGCAATTTCTAAAAAGTTGACATCACTTTTCAGGTGTCCCACATATCTTGAATCTGCAATGACATATTCTGCAAAGCCTCCATCAACACTATATCCGCCATTTTTCTGCGCTTCACAAAGAGTTTCCCATCCTGTAATGCAATAATCGCAGCATCCGCATGCGGAATACAGCCAGGGAACACCTACGGCATCTCCTTCTTTGACGTAAGCTTCAGGGCCGCAGGCTACGACAATTCCCACTCCTTCATGTCCGGGAATCAGAGGCATTTTGGGTTTGGCCGGCCAGTCGCCGTCAACAGCGTGAAGATCGGTATGACACACGCCACAGGCGATTACTTTTACCAACACTTCATATCTTCCAGGTTCTCTTACGGGAACTTCTTGTATTTTTAATGGTTGTCCGTAGCCTTGTACCACTGCTGCTTTCATTATTTTTGGTATCATATTCTGAGTTTTGAATTAGTTTTTATTTTTTATTGGAAAATTGTTGTAATCTTCATGGAAAGGTTATTCTGGTATTTATAATGAAATGTTGTTTTTATTTTCCGCGGATTTCGCAGATTATTATTCTTATTCTAAAGTCTCGCACAAAGATTTATCGTAAAATTAAAAGACAAAAAATTATTAGTAAAGCTTGGTCTGCTTCAAATTCTGTTCAAATGAATTTATCTGTGTAATTCGTGAAATCCTTTTGTTGTCGTGTATATTTTATTTTTTCCACAGATTTCACAGATTTTCACGGATCATTATGTTTATTAAAAAGAGTTCCGCACACATTTGCACTATGTATTTTGACCATCTGAATCTCTGCCATCATCAATGCAGCATTGTCGCGTGAGGGATAGGAAGGGCGGCGAGGAACGAGCCGGTGCGGAGCGAAGCGGAGCACCGAAACGAAGTGCAGCCCTGGATAGCCCGACCGTTTTGCCCCGGCTGAAGCCGGGGCAAACGGGCACGCCCTACTATTTAAAATTAAAAAAATCCTAATTTGTTTTTGTTGTACGAGATCAGCATATTTTTTGTCTGACGGTAATGATCCAGCATCATTTTGTGGTTTTCCCTTCCGATTCCGGATTGTTTGTAGCCTCCAAAAGGTGCTCCTGCGGGATAAGAATGATACTGGTTTACCCAGACTCTTCCTGCCTGAATTTGTCGCGGAACAGTATACAGCTGATGCGCATCTCTCGTCCAGACTCCTGCTCCCAGTCCGTAAATGGTATCATTGGCAATTTTAACAGCTTCCTCTTCATTTTTAAAGGTGGTAAAAGCCAACACTGGCCCAAAAATTTCTTCCTGGAAAATTCTCATCCTGTTATTGCCTTTAAAAATTGTAGGCTGAATATAATAACCTTCTTCAAGTCCTTCTCCAACATTGTTGACATCACCACCAACGAGCACTTCCGCACCTTCTTCTTTTCCAAGTTTGATATAGGAAAGAATTTTATCTTTCTGGATTTGTGAAGCCTGGGCTCCCATCATGACCGTTTTATCCAGCGGATTCCCAACCTTAATCGCTTTTACTCTTTCAATTACTTTGGCGATGAAAGCATCCGCAATATCTTCCTGAACAAGCAATCTTGACGGACACGTACAAATTTCACCCTGGTTCAGTGCAAAAAGAACCGCTCCTTCAATGGCTTTATCCAGGAACTCATCATCCGCATCCATGACAGAACTGAAGAAAACGTTTGGTGATTTCCCTCCTAATTCCAATGTTACCGGAATGATGTTTTCCGTTGCATACTGCATTACCAGACGGCCCGTTGCAGTAGATCCGGTAAATGCGGCTTTAGAAACTTTCGGATTGGTAACCAATGCTCTTCCCAATTCTGCCCCAAATCCGTTAACGATATTTACAACACCCGGAGGCAGCAGATCTCCTATAATTTCCATTAAGACCATAATTGAAATCGGGGTACTTTCTGCGGGTTTTAATACGACACAGTTTCCTGCTGCTAAGGCAGGAGCCAATTTCCAGACCGCCATCAAAATCGGAAAATTCCACGGAATGATCTGTGCAATAACACCCAGTGGTTCGTGAACGATGAGGGAAACGGTGTCTTTGTCCAATTCATTATGGAAACCTTCTTCCGCCCTGATCACTGAAGCAAAATATCTGAAATGATCGATTGCTAAAGGAATATCCGCAGCCAGTGTTTCTCTTACCGCCTTACCGTTGTCAATGGTTTCAACGGTTGCGATGTATTCCAGATTCTGCTCTATCCTGTCGGCTATTTTATTTAGAATAACACTTCTATCTGTGGAAGAGGTATCTTTCCAGGTCTGGAAGGCTTTTTCAGCAGCATTAACAGCCAACTCCAAATCTTCTTTTGAGGAATGGGCAGCCTGTGTAAACTTTTTACCGTCTACCGGTGATACAACATCGAAATATTCTCCGTTTACGGGTGCCGTGAACTGACCATTGATATAATTATCATATCTGTTTTTGAATTCAGGCCACTGCAATAATGTGTCTGATTGTTGTTGTGTTGTAGTGTTCATATTTGTACAATTTTTAATTTTTCTTAATAGCCAAATTACATCTACATTGAAGATTTGAATAGCATAATCGTACAAAAAAGCTTCAAAATCGTGCAAACGATAATTTTACCATTTCGTTAACACTCAACAAGTACCATAATTTTCTTATATTTGAGTTACGCTGAAACATAAAAAAGGTTTAGAAATGAATGATCATAAATTTTTATTGAAAACCCCAGAGCTGAAGAAAGAAAACCAGCTTTTAAGCATGGTTGAAAATCAAACGAAATTCAATCTAAACAATTGCGAGTTCAGCATTTATGAAACACACAGGGCTGCTTTTGATGTAAAACTGCATTTTGAAACCATCGCCTTTACCGCCATGCTTCGCGGGAAAAAGCATATGAAGCTCGACAATAAGACCAATTATTTTGATTATTATCCAGGAGAGAGTGTTCTGGTGGCTCCGGGAGAAACCATGATCATCGATTTTCCGGAAGCGGATGAAACGCCTTCCCAATGCATTTCCCTGAGCCTGAATCCTGAGTTTATAGAAAACTCATTGAATCATCTTAATTATCACCTTCCGAAAGTTGACGAAACTTCCCAATGGAATATTGAATTGGACGAATATTTTCTTTTCAACAATCAATCTCTGGCTTCAGCGACGAACAACATTATGAGGATTGCGATGGACGATAATTCGCAGAAAGATATTATGGCCGATTTTGCGCTAAAAGAACTTCTGATCCGGCTAATGCAGACCCAGGCAAGAAGCATGGTGGAGAAAAATATTGTAAAAAATAAATCCAGAATCGGTTTTGCGGTAGATTATATCCGGAAAAATCTTCATCAGAAGCTTTCTATCGAGAGTATTGCGAAAATCGCGTACGTGAGCAAATCAAATTTCTTCAAAATGTTTAAGGATGAGCTGGGAACTTCCCCGAATGAATTTATTCTCCGGGAAAGAATCAGCAAAGCAAAAGAGCTGCTGAAAAGCAGGAACAGCATTAAAGAAACTGCTTTTCAGACCGGGTTTTCGGATACCAATTATTTTACACGGGTTTTTAAGCAGCTTGTAGGTGTTACGCCAAAGAATTATCAGGATAAAAATACTTTCTTGGATTAACTTCCTTAGCGTCATTTATTATCTTCGTAACATGAAAGCTGATAAATATATGTATCAAAATCCGGATTAATTTCTTCTGTTAAAAAAGGAGATATTTTCTTTAATTGATCTTCGCTAAGAAAATAACAATCGTATATTTCATCCGTATAGTCATCATCATTTAAAACCAGATCATCCAAGGTTGCTAAAATCTTTTCCGAACTGATATTTAAAAGATATTCTTTAACAAGGCAATCATCTTCTTTCCTAAATTCTTCTATAACTCTAACTAATTTCATATTAATTAAAAAAACACCCTAAAGATAGAGTGTTTTTATTAAATTATTTCTGATAATGATAATACCTCGCTCCTTTTAAGACCGGGTTTTCCAATTCCACATATTTTAATCCGAACCCTTTGTAATTTTCATTAACAGAAGTTTCCAGCTGCTTTCTGTGAAGCTTTTCATAGGTTTCAAAATTGATGGCTGTTCTGCTTTTTAATTCTTCAAATACATTCCATTTTGAAACCACGTTTTTCCAGTTCTCTGAAACTTTCCCTGCAAAAACTTTTGATTTTGAACCGCTTCCGTATCCTAAAAACCCAATTTCCTTTCCGGTTAATTCTTCATTTTCATTAAAAGAAGTCTGCAATACAGAAAGCATTGCCATAAAAATAGATGCCGTGTATATGTTTCCGATTTCTGAGGAAGCACGCTGCGATTTTTCAATTTTATCATTAATAAACTGAATATAGGCTTCTGATTTTGCGACTGCTTTTTGCTCTTCAGGCGTTTCGTAGGACAATCCGTTTTCCAGACTGTAAATTTCCGTGAATACTCTTTTACTGTGAAATGCATACGGAAGATGGAAAATCAGATATTTCCAGCTTTCATACGGTTTATTTTTCCCGGTAATTTCTTTATAATGGTTGTACGCTTCCCTGATTCTATCCTGATAACACTGATTGGAATATTGCCCGTCGAAAACCGGTTCATCCGTAAAAATTTCAATTTTTTCCGGGAAATTTCCGGGAGCATTATTCAGATTTTCTTTTTTAAAATGACGTCTTGGTTTGAAGAAATCAAAGACAGATTCTGTAGCAACACCCCAGTTGTTTTCAATTTCAATAAGATCCGGTTTTGAAGAAACCAAAACAGCAACAGCTCCACCACCCTGCGTATACTCACCGGAAGAGGCAAGCTCATATTTTGCATAATCACTTGCGATGACAATGGCTTTTTTATCCGGATTTACTCTTACAAAATCCAGAGAATTGTGAAGAGCGTCCACTGCACCGATACAGGCGAAAGTGAGATCTACCACATCACAGTTTCTGAAACAGCGTTCTCCGAATTGTTCTTCCAATACTTTTTCTACCATCTGCATTGCGTACGAAGCTGTTGGCTTTGCTGCATCGAGCGCACTTTCTGTTCCCAGATAAATCCTTGCAATTTCCTTTGGGTTAATATGGTAATCTTTAATCAATTTCAACAACGCTTCCGCAGCAAATGTTGCCGCATCTTCATGAACATCGGGAAACCCCATTTTGTGTAAACCCAGTCCTTTTTCAAGCTTTGCAGGTTCAATTCCTCTTCTTTCTGCTAAATCCTTAATTTCCAAATATAATGAAGGCACATGGTAACTTGCCGCCTCGATTCCAAAAGTCATATTTTTTTAATTTTATACGAATTTAAAAAATGTAAACGTTTAATCAATTATGATTTTCACGAAATTTTGTCAGGCTTAAGTATATAATTAAAAAAAGACACCCCTAAGAGATGTCTAACGTAAAGTTATTGATATTTAATATTTTTTAAGTAATGAAAGATCAATTAGTTTTTGATGATTTTAGATGACTCCGTTCCGCTTGCGGTTTTACCTGAAATAATATATACTCCGTTATCAAGAGCTGACACATCAATATCCCCCTGCTCAGCATTTACTTTATGTGTCTGAACTTTTTTTCCGGTTGCATCATAAACAGCCATTTCATTTACTTTATCCTTTGCACGATAATGTAAGACACCATTAACCGGATTCGGATAATAACTAATCGATGATTTTGGGGAAGCCTTTACCTCATTCACTCCTAAAACATCATTGGTAATCGTAAAATTATCAATCAATGTAGAATATCCCTGTGCGTTTTCACATTCTATGGCAACCTGATAAAGATTGGGGGGCAGATTGACATTTGCGAAATTGTACCATGAATTAAAAGGCGGCTGAAAGCCCATCACCATATTCCATGGATCGGAAGCTGACATTCGATAGTAAATTCTTACCCAATTCGCATTGGCTCCCTGCTGTGGATTGATAAGATAAAAGCTTAGTCTGGGCGCAGTGAGAACCGAACTGTTCAGCGGTGGAGTTACGAGTTTTGTTTTGTCCGCACTTGAAGAATTTGCCGGAAAGTTGGCAAATTTTGTTCCTCCAAAAGCGGTTATCCCGTTACTCCCCGTGGTTGCAGAAGATGCGAATGTCCAGGACATATTGTTGGTTTCATAAACCTGTGTCCAGCCTGATCTGCTAGGAGAATCATCTTCAAAAGTTTCCGTCCAGGGGAATGTTGAAATTTGAGCATGAAGCCCAATGGCAGAAAAAATGATTAAGGCCGAAAATACATATCGGTTTTTAATTTTTCCAGAAAATAGATTTGTTTTCATTAGCAATTATTTTAATGTTAATTCAATAACAAAATTATAATATTAAAACGAATAAATCAATAATATTTCTATTTTAACATATTAAATTTAATAAAAATCGTTTAACCATTAAAAATAACCGCTATTTAAAATAGCGGTTATCATATTTTTAACACTATAGAATTTTGCTAAAGAATTATTTAAAATCTTCAATCGATTTATTAAGTAAATCGATCTGTTTATTAATGCTTGCGGCGCTTTGAGGATTCTGTTTTAAAAGCTCCATTTTTTTATTCAGACCATCCTTCAGCATCTGGCTTATCATCATTTTTACCTGCGGATTTTCTCCGATCTGCCCTTTTGCCTGACCAAGAATTTTGGTGATGCTTTCTGTAGCTTTTACATTGTCTGAGGTCATGATCCAGTTGAATCCTTCTTCCGCAGATTTCCCCAGCTCAGGATTCTGGAATTTGATAAAAGGATAAAATGCAGCAAACTGTGCGATATTGGCCATTTGGGACGAAACTTTATTCTTCACAATAATTGGAAGCATTTGTGCGGCCAGCGTTTCTGAAGCTCCTTCCAGATCAATTTTATCGGCATATGCTGCGGCTTTTGACGGATCAATGGCGACAATAGCGCCTACTGAACTTCCTTTTACGGCATTGGAGACAGCATTAATTCCTTTTTCAAAAATTGGCATGTACTTTTTATCCTTTGTTTTTGCCAGTGCTGAAATAGCTGCCGCCTGCACCAGTGTTTTAGGATCATTGGATGCCAGTTTTTCTACATCTGATCCTAAAGCTTTCAGCTGATCCGCATTCGAAAGATCCATCAGCTGCAACGCTTTTATTCTTGTTCTGAAATAAGGATCTTTAATGGCTGCTGCAAGTAATTTTGTAGCTGCGGGATTTTTTCCTGCCTGATCTTTAATTCCGTTTAGAGCATTGTATCTGCTTTTGAATTCTTTTGATCCGGTAAACTGCATCAGGTACTGCTCAGGCGTTTTCGTGTCGTTAATATCTGCCAGCAAAACGCCATCTGCATTGATATTAACAAGGTCTGCATTTTTAGTTACATCAAAATTAAAGGTATTTTTTGCTTCCGCATTTACCCAAACATTATATCTTTTAGGTTTTCCATTTTCGTAAACATCGATAGCCAAAGGAAACTGGAACGGTTGCTCCTGAATCTGCTCAATGGTTACTGCTATTTGTTTTTTTACCGGTTCAAAAGTGTACGAGTAATTTATTTTCGGATTTCCGCTTCCGAAATACCACTGATTGAAGAACCAATTGAGATCTTTTCCGGAAACTTTTTCGAATGAAAGCCTCAGCTGGTGTGCTTCTGCATTCTGATATTCGTTGGTTTTAAGATAATCCTGCATTCCTGCAAAGAATGCTTCGTCGCCAAGATAGTTTCTCAGCATATGAAGAATTCCGCCCCCTTTCTGATACGTTACCAGATCGAAAACATCTTCGCGGGAAGCATAATCGAAACGTACGAGATCTTTTTTGAAATCAGTCGGATTGTGGATGTACATATTCACATCCGTCATCTGATGATAGTCTGCCTGATCTTTTCCGTATTTATATTCGTTCCATAAATACTCGGAATAATTGGCAAATGATTCGTTTACCGTAAGATTGCTCCAGCTCTCGGCTGTAACAAGATCGCCAAACCAGTGGTGGAATAATTCGTGGGCAATGGTATCTTCCCAGGTGTTTTCGTCAATTAATTGCCCGGGTTTTTGCAGAATATCGCTTCCGTGAAGGGTAGCTGTTGTATTTTCCATTGCGCCGCTGACGTAGTTTCTTCCGGAAATCTGTGCATATTTAGCCCAAGGATAATCGTAACCTAGTTTTTTAGAGAAAAACTCAATCATTTCCGGCGTATTTCCGTAGATCTGCTTTGCATACGGCTCATATTCTTTTTCAATATAATAGTCTACAGGAATATTTTTCCATTTATCTTTTACAATGGCATATTCTCCCACACCCATGAAAAACAGGTAGGTAGAATGTCTTTTATCCATCACCCAATGGTCTGTTCTCAAGCCGTTTGATTCTTTCTGGGAATCTTTCAGGATACCGTTTGAAAGCGTAACATATTTGTCAGGAACCGTCATGTAGATTTCCTGTGTGGTCTTCTGATTAGGTTTATCAATGGTAGGAAACCATGCCGAAGAAGATTCGGTTTCACCCTGTGTCCATATCTGTGTCGGCATATCGGGATCTTTTCCTTGAGCGTTGATAAAGTACAGTCCTTTTGCGTCATTAATGGCAGCGCTTCCTTCCTGTTTCACTTCGTTGGGACGGGAAGTATATTTAATATAAACCGTATAATCCTGGTTTTTCTGGTAGGTTTTATCTAAAGTGATTTTAAGAACATCGTCTTTATAATCGTATTTTAAAGGAGATTTTTTACCGTTGCTCTCTAAAGCCACTTCATGGATCAGCATTCCTTTGGCATCCAGCGTAAGCTGGTTGGAAGGATAAAAATAAGGCGATGCCGTGAGCCATTCTTCACCGTTCATCTGCTCTTTCTGATAGTCGAAATTTACTTTAAGTTTGGTATGTTTAAGTTCTGTTACTTTGGTATGAGTCGCTCTGTAGACTTTTTCTCTGCCGGAAGTTTCGGTTTGTGCCGCTACGTTGGTGGAAAAGAAAATTCCCAAAAGAGCGATCGATAAAATGGCTTTTTTCATTATGATTAAAAATTATTTCTTGGTTAAAATATCAAAAATATCATTCACTAATGTTTCGTAATCCCCTTTTTTGAATTGTTCCTTTGTTTTGGCGAAGGCTTTTTTAAGCTCGCTTTCGGGATTTTCATCGTCAATGATTTCTGCAGAATCTACACCTTTCAACTGAAGTATAGCGGTTTTAAGGATTTCGATATCTGCATTTTTTTCAATATTAATTTTTAAATATTTCATTGTTTATTCTTTTATGAAAGTTGTTTTCATTCCGCTCTGGATGATATCGAACTGTTTTTTTTCAGGATGAAAATTGATGACGATTCCTGCCAAATCAAATTTAAAACTTGTTGCAGAAGTTGCGTCTAAGGGAAATGCACTCTGCCCTGTTGCCTGCGCCATCAGTTTTTTATCCTGAATAAAGATATTAATTTTCAGAGGGACTCCCGGACTTGCATAATTGCCAATAAATTTCTGAAGATCATCTTCCGGAATACTTATCGTCTGAAAATTAGGGATCTCAAAATCTTTTCCGGTTGCAACAGCCATCATTCTTGAAAAAATTTCATCGGAATCCACATCCTGTTGATTGACCGTAAAACTAACTGCTGTTTTAAATTCAGGAAAATATATCAGTTCTGATCTGAAACCATCAATGGCGCCGTTATGCCCAAATCCTGTATATTTTTCAAATTGAAATTTCACAAGACCATATCCGTAATCATCAATAAAATGTTTCATTTTATCAACGTTTTCTTTTGTAATGAGCTTTCCTTGTTCAAGACCAAGAATAAAGGTTAAAAGTTCCCTCGGCGTAGAAACAATATTTCCCGCTCCAATCGGCACGCTCATATCCGTTTCAGGTGCTGCAATATAAATTCCGCCAGAATACTGGTAAGATTTTGCCTGGTTTTTTGAAGTATCAATTTTTCCTCCGACGCCTGTTAAAGTGAGTTTTAATGGTTTTGCAATTTTATTTTTAATTAATTCTGCGTACGGCTTTTTATATATTTTTTCAAGAATTAACCCCAGTAAAATAAAGTTTGAGTTGCTGTATTCATATTTTGAACCCGGCGCAAAGTCACTTTTATATTTTTTAATGATATTTACCAGGTCATTTCCTGTGTGAGGCTGGGTATAATATTGTAGAAATTCGGCTTCATCCGTTAAATTATGAATTCCGGTTCTGTGTTGTAATAAATTTTCGATCGTGATTTTATCAGCATTAGGAATTTCCGGATAGAAATCCGAAAGCTTTTTGTCTAAAGAAATCTTTTTTTCTTCCACCGCTTTCATCACCAAAACTGCGGTAAACGTTTTGCTTATTGAGCCTATACGATATTGCGTATTGACATTGGCTTTCTGGTTTTTTTCTACATCTGCAAATCCGACTACTTTAATGAAAGTAGGATTATTATTTTCTGCCAATGCAAAACTTCCCATTACTTTATGGTGTACAAACAGAGAATCCAGGTAATTGAACATTTTGTCTTTCACCGTATTTTGGGAAAAAACCATGCCTGAAATACCAATTGCTGAAAGGAAAAGCAGCTTTTTAAACATATCCTGAGATTTAACGGATGAGTTGAAAATTTTGAAAAGATGTTACAAGAAAAGTGAAAAATCCAATATTTTGGAGTCCACATTTTACAATATTATTTAAATGGTCCGGGCTTACTTTATGGTAGCTTATTGATTACTTTTTTACAAGAATGGATTTCATGAAAGTATTTAGAAACATTTTTTTAATGGCATCAATAAGCAATACTAATGGATTTTCATTTTACAAACTTACTTTATTTTAACCTGCTTATTTTCCCATTTTTATAAACAAATATTATTTTGCAATCTTTTTTATTTTCTATATTATAAACATGAATCTTTCCGGGATCAATACCGTTCATTTCACAAAGTATAGGCGCTTCCCAATTCTTAAAAAAAACCGGTTCCCTGAAAGTAAGATTGGGATTGATTTTAAGCTCATTAAAAATATCATAATCCAAGCCAATTTCTCCTCTTATGATGTTATTATCATCAATAGCCGTTTTCAATTTACTGAACAATTCATGGTTAAAACGGTTTGCGTAAATCCATGAATTTTTAACACTTATATTTGTGATCATAAAGAGGGAGGCTGTAATTGCAAAAAAAACAGCAATAATTTTATTCCCAAGATTTAATTTTATTGCCAAAAGAATAGTGGCTGAAATGATAAATATTGTGTGGAAAAGCCTTATTGTTCCCAAATTCCGGTTATCAAACCCAAAAACAGTTGGAATGTAGGATGAAAAGAGAAAAATACTCATTCCGCAAAAAATAGCAAGTAAGGAGATGATTCCTAAATTTTTGAAAGACTGCAATTGCTTTTTAAAATCATAGTCAGAAAATATTTTATAGACCAAAGATGTGATGATAAGTATTACAATCCATTCGAAAAAATTTAATTTTTTATAGTTCAGAATACTTTTATAAATTCCTGAGAAAATATCATTTAAAAATAATTTAGCGGAATAAAGAAAGATTTGAATAACTCTTTTAACATCTAAAATTTTGTCTATCTCATCCCGTTGATAAGAATGCAAAAAGATGAAAGGCTGAATGATCTTTCTAAAAATAATAATGGTTCCTAACGTTATAATAATAAATGTAATTCTTTTTTTATTTTTTTTAATGAAAAACAAATGAAGAAATATAAGAGGAAGAAAAATCTCGTAATTCAAAACCGAAGCTATAAAAAGTAATGAACTGAGAAATATATTTTTATGAAAATATAATATATAAATACTCAAACAAAAAAATATAGTAGCCAGATTTGAATTGAGCATAATTGCAGAAAACTGAATGCTTGTACCGATCATTGAACATGCATAAAGCAAAGTAATAAGGCTTGCCAATTGTACGGTCAATATTTTCTGCGCCACTTCATAAATCACTAACAATGAAAGCGGAAAGAAAAATAATCCCAGCCAATAAACAAATTCATTATATTGGGAGATAAACATTACTGTTGCCGTAACAAATCCTGACACCGGTCTTGCAGCCATTGTAGAAGAATCGAGGAAAGAACAGATAAAGCTGAAATAAGATTGGGAAATAAACCTGTACTCATACGCCATAGCTAAATCATCAGCAAGTAATATTTTTTCATAACAAACTGATAAACTGATGTAAAGTACATAAATAATTATTGAAATATTCAGAAAGAGCTGATCTCTTTCAATATTTTTTTTCATACTGTTTTTTTCCAAAATTTGTGTAATAAAATTATGTCAAAAATAATGGAATTAAAACAAAAATAAAAGTATTTTAGAAATAATATTAAATCGCCACAGGAGCTTTTATTCCCGGATGCGGATCATAATTTTCCAGCGTAAAATCTTCAAAATCAAAATCAAACAAATCTTTAATTTCCGGATTGAGCTTCATGGTCGGAAGCGCCCGCGGTTCTCTGGAAAGCTGCTTTTTCACCTGTTCAAAATGGTTGTTATAAATATGAACATCTCCGAAAGTATGCACATAATCTCCTACTTCAAGATCACAAACCTGTGCTACCATCATCAGCAGCAAAGCATAACTTGCAATATTAAAGGGAACTCCCAGAAACACATCGGCACTTCTTTGGTAGAGCTGCAATGATAATTTTCCATCCGCTACATAAAACTGGAATAAAGCATGGCATGGAGCCAAAGCCATATTGGGGATTTCGGCCACGTTCCATGCAGAAACGATCAGCCTTCTGGAATCCGGGTTCTTTTTAATCTGGTCAACTACGTCCGTAATCTGATCAATCACTTTACCGTCCGCGCCGTTCCAGCTTCTCCACTGCGCTCCGTAAACAGGTCCGAGATCGCCGTTTTCATCAGCCCATTCATCCCAGATGGAAACACCATTATCTTTAAGGTATTTAATATTGGTATCGCCTTTGAGAAACCAGAGCAATTCATAAATTATTGATTTCAGATGCACTTTTTTGGTGGTTACCAACGGAAAACCTTTTGAGAGATCATATCTCAGCTGATACCCGAAAACACTTCTGGTGCCGGTTCCGGTTCTGTCGGTTTTATCTGTTCCGTTATCTAAAATATGCTGTAAAAGGGCTAAATAGTTCTGCATCTGAAAAAAGATTTTAAGGCTCAAATTTAAAGAAAGTATTCCGAAATTATATGAAAAAAGCATCCATTTTGATGGACGCTTTCTATTGTTGAAAATCAAATTTTATTAAATCGCCGTGTAACCGCCGTCTACAAGATAATAAGCTCCCGTCATGAAAGATGATTTTTCTGAGCTTAGGAATAAAACGAGTTCGGCTACTTCTTCCGGTTTTCCCAGTCTTCCCATTGGATGTTTTGCAATAAGGGCATCCTTCATCTCACCACTTGCACTTTCCAGAAGGGGTGTTTCAATATAGGCCGGTCCTACTGCATTGCAACGGATGTTTTTCTGCCCATATTCTGCACCGATATTTTTGGTAAGTCCCACCACTGCATGTTTTGCAGCAGTATAAGCTGATGAAAGCGGTGCCGCAACCGTACCATGAATAGACGCCATATTTACAATAACACCTCCTCCATTTTTTACCATCTGTTCCAGCTCATATTTGCAACCATAGAAAACACCGTCCAGATTTATACTTAATACCTTTCTCCAACTCTCAAGGCTGTAATCACCCGTTAATGCCTGTTCGCCACCAATTCCTGCATTATTGCATGCGATGTCCAGTCTTCCGTAAATTTCCACGGTTTTCTTTACCATCGCCTCTACTTCTTCGGGTTTTGAAGTATCTGCTTTTACGAAAGACGCTTCCCCGCCATTGGCTTTAATATCTTCTACGACCTTGTTACCATGTTCTTCATTAATATCAGATACAATAACTTTGGCTCCTTCCCTTGCATACGAATGAGCAACAGCCAATCCAATTCCGGATCCTGCTCCTGTTACAAGTGCTACTTTGTTGTCTAAAATTCCCATATTGATTTTTATTAAGTTGTGATAATTGATACCACAATTTACAACAAAATTCCATCGTTGCTTCCAAAGTAAGCAATAAAGTTTTCTTAAATTATGGTTAAATAGTTAGTTTACGGACCAAAATCACTACCCGACATTTACCAGATTTGCCTAATAGTGTGAGTAATGCTGTTAAGCGAAAAACTTTGTCCGTTACTTAGTCCTGCCATTGATTTCGCTAATGGTGATTCTCCTGAAACCGTCATTACCTTACGGTTATCACAGACTATTTCTCCCACGGAAGCAATAATATAAAACAACCCTTTTTCAGTCTCAACCAAAGCCCCGTTTTGTACCCTTGAGCAAGATTCTAAGTTTACTTTTTGGAGTAGCGCCTGCTGATTCAGGGCTTCATTTAACTGTCTTTGGAGGTTATTAATTTCCTGCTGGAGCATTTCTCTACCGGTTTCATATTTGTCGCCCATTGAACTTTTGGTATCACTGTTTGAAGCACGGGTATCTTCGATCAGTTTCTCAAATTTCTGAATTTTTTCTGTAAGTTTAGCCTTTACCGCTTCCAATAACTTTGATTTATCCATAACTGAATTCATATCACATAATCATTTCAAATGTATTAATAATTAATTGTAATATTCAACGCATTTTTTTCCGGTAAACTTACTTTTGTTTAGCACACCTGCTGCTCTTTGAAATACAGATATTTAACATAAAAATATTTTTACCATAAGTATTTGAAAATTTTCTAAATTTGAAAATATTTCTAAATTTTTAATAAATAATCAATATAAAAGGCAACATCATTTAAGCCTGTTAATTTTAATAAAACACTATGAAAAAAAAATTAATTATTATAATATTAGCTACTTTTTCACATATAATTTTAGCTCAGGTAGGGATCAATACACAAACACCACACACATCTTCCTTATTAGATCTTAATTCAGATACAAAAGGACTTCTTTTACCAAGAATTAGCACTGCTGCTGCAAATAACCTCTCCAATACGGCAAGTGAGGGGCTTGTTGTTTTTGATAAAGATAAAAAGGCTTTTATTGGATGGGACGGGACAAAATGGCAAAACCTGGGTTATGAAGAAATTAATACCGTTCCTTCTGCAACCAATGTAACGATCAGCGGAAATTATACTATAGGTTCTGTACTAACAGGAAATTATACATTTTCTGATGCGGAAAGTAATCCTGATAATGCGTCTGCTTTAATTTGGAAAAGAGCAGACGATGCATTAGGAACCAATATTGCAGCAATTGTTTCTGCTACTGCACAAAATTATATCACCGGCGCTGCAGACCTGAATAAATTTATCCAATTTTGTGTAACTCCGGGATCTTTAGCTGGTGCTTCCCCTGGTCTGCAAAAATGTTCAGCCTGGGGTGGCCCTGTTGGTGCAAATCAGGCTCCTGTTGCCACTGGTGTAACAATTTCAGGAAATGCAATACAAGGCCAAACTCTTACAGGAAGCTACACTTATAATGATGCCGAAGGAAATACACAGGGGACTTCTACCTTCAGATGGACACGTTCTGATAATGCATCAGGAGCTAATGAAACCACAATTTCAGGGGCAAATGGAATTACATATACTGTAGGCTCCGGTGATGTTGGAAAATATATTAAATTCTATGTCACTCCTATTGCTACATCAGGCACAATAACGGGTGCAGAAACAGGTTCTGCCTTTAAAGGGCCTGTCGTGAATCTGATAACAGGTACTATTTTTTCACAGGGATTTGAAACTGGTGATGTTGTAAATTATACAACTTCCGGATTTTTTCCAGGAGGTTTGAACTTTACTTCAGGTACTACAGCAGCAAGCGGAGATGTTCCGGCTTCGTCCCCATTATTTTCAACCGGCTCAAGAGGATACGGATACTCTAACCCGACGACCGGTACAGTGACAAATACCTATGTTGAATTTAACACCGTAGATGCCTCAAGTTATACCAATAATATCACCTTCAGCTTTGATGTAGCAGCTTTTTCTATTGGAAGTTCAGCAAACGGAATGGAAAGCAGTGATCTTGTGTCGTTGGAGATAAGTACTGACGGCGGAGCAACGTATGCTACCAAACTTACACTACTTGGAGGAAATTCTTCAACTGGCTCAAATGTAAGATGGGCATTTTCAGGTACAGGTACTGCAACCAATAGTTATTCTTCAGCCAATCTTAATGTAACATCGCCTAATACGTCTAATCCTTCAGGAATTACTGTTACAGGAAGTCAGGCGATTACAAAATTATCCGTAACAGGAATTCCCAATTCCAGCCAGCTTCGTATAAGAATTGGTTTGAGGAACAATGTTTCTTCTGAACTTTGGGTTATTGATAATGTACAACTGACAGCCTTATAGATAAGAAAATCATTTTTACAAAAAATCTCCGCCTGGTCTGGCGGAGATTTTTGTATGAATTATTTCTCAAAAACAGCATAATCGCCGGGTTGGAAATTAAAGTGCTTTCCTTCCTTGAAATTTCTGTTCATTTTGGTGAAAGCATTTTTGAATGTTCCTGATAAATGCTCATCTTCAATAGTGAAATCAACAGGATCTTTTGACATATTTAAAACAACCAAAACTTCGTGATTGCTATTTTTTCTTAGGTATGCAAAAATTTTATCATTAGCAGACGTATTCAGGAGATAGGTTCCGACATTCGGGTCTCCGCCTCTTAAAGCCGGATTTGATGATTTAAGGTTTAACAACACTTTATAGAACTCTGCCATCTGATAATTATTAGTCCATTCTATAGGATCTTTTTCAAAGAATTCCAGTCTTTTCATATTGGGTAATTCCTGTCCGGAATACAGCAAAGGAATACCGTTCCATGTTGCAGAGAATACTGCCATTGGCTTGGTGATCACTCCATATTTTTCATATTCGGTGCCGTTCCATGAGTTTTCGTCGTGATTGCTGGTAAACCAGGCTCTCATAGAGCCGTCTCCTATATTAGAATATTGTATAAGAAGATCTTTCAATTCCTGAATGGGAAGATTTTTCTTATAATAGTCTTCGGATTTGTGCATCCATTTCCATGAGTAACTTGCATCAAAGACTTTTCCGTATTCCGGATTTTCGAGTTCATCATACTCTCCGATCCAGAAGAGCGGCTTTATTTTTTCCACTTCCGGACGCGCCTGCTGCCAGAAGTCTACTTCCACCCATGAAGCAAGATCACAACGGAAACCGTCAATATCAGTTTCACGGATCCAGAATTTCATGGCATCAATCATAGCGAGCCGCATTTCCTGATTTTTGTAATCAAGTTCGATAATATCGTCCATTCCTGATGCGCGGTGAAAGCTTCCATCGGGATCTTTCAGGTAGAATTCAGGATGTGTTTTTGTCCATACATGATCCCATCCGGTATGATTGGCAACCCAGTCCATGATTACTTTAAATCCGAGGCGGTGCGCTTCGTTTACCATATGTTTGAAATCATCCATGGTTCCGAATTCCGGATTGATGGAGGTATAATCTGCCGCTGCATACTGACTTCCCAGACTGCCTTTTTTATTTTGCTGTGCAATGGGAGTAACCGGCATAAACCACAGGGTTTTAACACCCATTGACTTCAGTCTCGGCATTTCCTTTTCAAAGGCCCTGAAGGTTCCTTCTTTGGTATATTGTCTTAAGTTTACTTCATAAATATTGGTGGTGTGTTTCCATTCTTTAGGCTGTTCCGTCATTTTTCTTGTTGTATTTTGAGTGGCGCAGGAAACGATTCCCAAGCCAATTATCGCTAATAGAATTAATTTTTTCATTATTTCTCTTTTAACAAAAATAACAATTGTGATTGGAATAAGAGAATTGTGGATGTCTAATTTTTGAATGCGGAACATTTCACTTTCCCGCTCAGCTTATTACCATCGTGTTTTATTGATTTTTGATCGTGCTGATTTCTTTATGTCAAATACCATAGCCCTGATCGCAGCTTTGTCTGAGCTCATTTTTGTTATCGGGCGGCGCGGCTCCGCCGCGCCGCCCGATAACAAAAATAGCGAGTGCGGAGAGCAGGAAAAAGCTCCAAATACATAATATTGCTTTTCGATAAAATCAAATTGCTCCTTAAAAATCCATAAACAGTTACAATCCGACAAAGTCAAAAAGCTTCAAATAAATGATCCCGCAAATAGTCAAGTACCTTTATGTAAAAAGAATATCATAAAATTCACCAAAATTGGCCAATAAAAAAGGCCCTGAATTTCAGAGCCGTATGTTTATATCTTTAATTATCTTTCGTCATCGTTATCTTCATCATCAAAAACATCGTCATTGTAATCTTCTTCTTCCTCATCATCGAAATTATCGTCATCCTCATCTTCAAAATTACCACTAACGGCAAAATCATCTTCGAAGCTGAAATCATCATCCAGCAATGGCATGGCAGATTTCTTTTTGGATCCTCCTGCTCCGCTTTTGCTTGGTGCTTTTAAAGGCACATTCCCGAATCGGTATACGGTAATTGGGTAGTTTACGCCTTTTGTTTCATCAATAATCTCGATCAATTCGCAGAAAAATTCCCAAAGATCGAGAAGTCCGTACTGAAACTGAGCTTTATCACCTTTATTTTCGAAAGCTTCATCGATGTAAACATCCGACATAATCTCTCCATCGCCATCGTCACTCATGTCTTCCAACGGAACACTTTTTACGATTGTTCCGTCTTCTTCCAGTAAATTAAAAGCTGAAAGCTCGTCTCCCTGCAAGCTGAACGCACTTTTAATTCCTAAATGTAAGTTCCATAGCGTCTGTTTTCCTTTAACTTCGATATCCCGGAAAATATCTTCTTTCGCATCTAATATTACGCGGATTTTGTAAACCATCAGTTTAAAATTACTTTTTTGCCTTTGTTATTATGATAAATCTCTGTTGCAAATATAAAATAAATGAGATGTGACAAAAAAATATTTCAGGATTTTTTAAAATATTTTTTTTTCATACATTTTGCAAAAATTATTTACTTTTTTCAAGCATAAAGCTGAATTTTGTTCCTTCGAGGTATACGCTTTCTACTGTGATATTTTCATTATGAGCCTCCAGAATATGTTTTACGATGGCCAATCCTAATCCTGAGCCTCCTTCTCTCCTGCTGCGGCTGGTTTCCACGCGGTAAAATCTTTCAAAGATCCTCGGAAGACTTTCTGCTTTGATGCCCATTCCGTTGTCGATAACTTCAATCAGAACTTTATTTTTAAGAATATTCGTTTTTACCACTACTTTTGCTTCCTGTCTGTTGGCATAATGGATGGCATTGGAAATAAGGTTGATAAAAACCTGCGAAATCTTCTGTTTGTCTGCCTCTACAAAAATCTGCGGATGCAGGGTCTGGATCTGCATGGTAGCATTATGTTTTTCGGCTTCAAGATCAAGGAGATCAAAAATTTCCCTAATGAGAAGGTTGACATCAAATTTTGAAACGGTAAGATTTATTTCTCCTGCCTCCAGGCGGTTGATCATATCCAGATCGGTAACAATGGCAATAAGCCTTTCTACTGACTTATCAATTCTCTCCAGGTATTTGTCGCGGATGGTAAGATTATCTACTCCGCCGTCACGCAAAGTTTCTACATATCCCTGGATGGAAAACAAAGGCGTTTTAAGTTCATGAGAAACATTTCCTATATATTCCTTACGATAGCTTTCCATTTCCTTCATCATGTCCAGCTCGGTAACTTTTTTCTGATTTAAATCTGAAAATCTTTCTCCGAGTTCTTTGATGGTAATGTTCTCGGCATCATCATGAACAATTTCCTGTGGTAACAGTTGCGAAAGCCCGCGAACCTGTTTTTTACCATAGTAATTGAACAACAGCTCTAAAACAATATAATTAATGATAAAGATAAAAATAAGGCAAATGAAAAGACCTATCTTGAAGAAAGGTGTACTGTAGTAGATATCTTTTAGCGAATCAAAAATGATTACTAAAAGAAACATCACCAATGTCAGAAGACAAGAGGCTACGAGGGTAAGTCTGTAAAATTTCAATTTTACAATTTTTATGGGTTTGATGTAAAGGTAAGAAAATGAAATTGAGTACTAAACAATAAGTTTATACCCAATTCCTTTTAAAGTCTGGATTGTGTTGATCCCTAATTTTTCTCTTAGCCTTCTGATATGTACGTCAATCGTTCTTTCTCCTACGATCACATCATTTCCCCAAACCTTTTCCAGAATTTCTTCTCTTTTGAATACCTTCTCCGTGTTGGAGGCAAGTAAGTAAAGAAGGTCAAATTCTTTTTTCGGAAGCAGAAACTGCTGTCCGCTTTTCGATACTCTGAAATTGTCTTTATCAATGATCAGATCACCAATCTCAATAAGCTTGGAATTGTCCGAAACCTGAGAAGTAAGCTGTAATAAAGCATTTACTTTAGAAATAAGGATTTTCGGTTTGATAAGTTTTACGATATAATCATTTGCTCCTGCCTGAAAACCTGCCAGCTGAGAGAATTCTTCGCTTCTTGCTGAAAGAAAAACGATCAGCGTTTTCTGAAGTTCCTTAATTTTACGAAGTTCCTGACATGTTTCAATACCGTCTTTTTCAGGCATCATGACATCCAGTAATATAAGATCGGGCACAATTTCTTTGGCTTTATCGATACCTTCGTTACCATTTGTGGCCGTATAGATATCATAGCCTTCCTTTTCCAGATTGTAAGACAGAATCTCTAAAATATCCAATTCATCGTCTATTAAAAGGATTTTCTTTTGGTTCATTTCTAATTTTTACGCGTCAAAGTTAATAATATTTTAATCACAGTTTAATAAAAGGAACATCGTTCACATAAAGTTAACAATAATATCTTTTTCTTAATGTTTAGTTAAGAAAAAATTAAATTTCCCTAAACCATTTACCCCACAGATTCTTTCTTCCTTTGCACCGAAAGTTATATAGTAAAAAAGAAATGAATTTTAGAAAACTGAGTATCGCAGTTTTGTTTTTAACAACATCGGGAACTGTACTTTACGCTCAAGAGACCAAGAACGACACCTTAAAGAAAGAAAAAAAAATCGAAGGTGTAATTATCCAGGGAACTACTAAAAAGGGAGCAGAATCTAATATTATAAGTCTTCAGAAAAAATCTGTAGAGGTAATTGAAAGAGTTGGTTCTGTACAGCTCACCAAGCAGGGTGTTGGCGATGCGGCAACAGCAGTTACCAAAGCAACAGGTACTCAGAAACAGGAAAGCAGCGGACAAATATTCGTAAGAGGTTTAGGAGACCGCTATAATTCAACGACATTAAACGGACTTCCTATTCCTTCTAATGATCCTTTATATAAAAATATTGATCTTGGTATTGTAAAAACCGATATGATCGATTATCTGAGTCTGGAAAAAGTATACACTCCGAGAATATGGGGAGACATGGCAGGAGCCAATGTAGATATCGTTTCAAAAGTATATACAGGAAAGCCGTATTTTAGAGTTAACCTCGGTTCTTCAGTAAATTTCAATGCTGTTAATAAAAATAATTTTCTTCTTCAGGACGGCCCTAATTTTTTCGGGACCGATATCATTAAAAAACCTTCCAATGCTTCTGTAGCAAGTGCTGGATATGTTTTCAAAACTTCGTGGCAGGACAAGGAACAGAATAATCCTTTTGCTTCATCATTAGGAATTGATTTCGGAACAAATCTTAAGATAGGTTCTACAGGAAAGTTAAGTATATTCGGATATGCAGCTTTTGACAATGATTACGGATATGTAAAAGGAATTGCAGGAGGTGCATACGACGGACAGAATACACCGCTGAAAATTTATCAGGATGCCGAAGAATACAGATATCTTACAAACAGTACCGGCTTACTTAATTTAAATTATAAGATTAACAGCAATCATAATATTAATTTTACGACCAACTATATCCACACCACTGACCAGAAACTGGGAAATTATATGGGATATAACAGGGATTATTATGATAACGACCCGTTACAGGAGAGATATGTAACCAATCTTAGAAGAGCTACTTACAAAGTAAACGATTTATTCGTTAATCAACTAAGAGGTGAACATACACTGTCTGAACCATTGAAAATTTCATGGAACTTAGGCTTCAACAGGCTTGAAAGCAAAAGACCGGACCGTCAGCAGAATGTTACCATATTCGACAAGCAGCTTAACACAAGCTTCTTTGCAAGCAGTAATCCGGGGGCAAACAACAGATATTTCGATAACCTGATTGAAAACGATTATGTAGGAGACGTACATGCAGATTATAAATTTTCAGAAAATGTAAAAGTTACTTTAGGTTACAGCGGAAGATATAAGGATAGCGATTTCAGGGCAACCCAGTATAACTTCAGAATAAAACTCAGCCAGGGAAGTTATTTTGTAGATCCTAACAACTACGATACTTTTTTCAATCCTTTGAATTATCAGATCGGTGCTTTCGATATTGTAACATTCAGAGGAGATGTGAAGTTTGATCCGGCTACTGCTTTAATTCCGCAGTTCTTTACATCAGAAATATTTAACAATGCAGGGTATGCCAACCTTGATTATAAATTTAATGAAAAACTTACCGCGCAAATCGGGGTTCGTTATGACAATCTTAGTCAGAAAATGACTTACAATACGGCACTTATTTCCAACGGAGGTAATTTAGATAATAACTATAATAAGATATTACCATCATTGAATGTTAAATATGCATTGAATGATTTCAATAACTTCAGATTATCAGCTTCCAAAACCTATACGACTCCGCTTTTGCTTGAAATGGCTCCGTTTGAGTATGAAGATATTGATGAATCAAGCTTAGGTAACAAAGATGTTTACCCTTCCGATAACTATAATTTAGATCTTAAATGGGAATGGTTCCCTAAAAAAAATGAAGTAATTTCAATTACAGCTTTCGGAAAATATATCAAAAACCCTATTTCCAGAATTACTATCGCTTCCTCTTCCAACGTGGTATCATTCGCCAATGTGGGAGAAAGTGCCAGAGTATTCGGAGCAGAGATTGAATTCAGAAAAGATCTTTACACCAAAGGAAACTCAAGATTCTATACCTTCCTTAATGCAACTTATCTTAATACAGAGCAGGATCTTGATTCCAAAAAGCTTACAGAAGAAAACACCTATGTTTCCGGAAACTTCCTGAAAGATAAAGAAAAAATGCAGGGCGCATCAGATTTCCTTGCCAACGTAAACCTTGGATGGGAAAACAAAATGAAAAACGGAAATCTTGATCTTGTTGTAGCGTACTCTTATATCGGAGACAACATCTACTCATTAGGATTCGAAAAAAGAGGAAATATGGTAGATAAAGCAATTAGTACGCTTGATGCTACGGCAAGATTCAAATTCAACAATGGATTGGGAATTTCACTTCAGGGTAGAAACCTCATCAATCCTACAATAAAAAGAGTTCAGGACAATGAAAACACAGAGCTTATCTCTAAAGAATACAAAAGAGGTATCGGGCTAGGCTTAGGAGTTTCTTACGAATTTTAAATTAAAACAGAAATAAATCTAAAAGTATTATGAAAAAGAATCACTTAAAATTAATAGCTGCGGCTTTATTTATTGGTACTTCATTCGCTGTTCAATCATGCAGCAGCAGCGATGATGATGATTCAATCCCAACAGTATCTCCTGTAGGAATCGCTCAGGACCCGAATAACTTTAAAGGTGATGTTCCTAGCGGACAGGTTGTAACTTTGGACCCTACCAAAGTATACAAACTTACTGGTGCTGTAATGGTAAAAGACGGTGGTAAACTTGTAATTCCTGCCGGTACAAGAATAGAAGCGACAGGTGGTACTTCTTCATTTATTACAGTAGAACAGGGAGGACAGATCTTTGCTAACGGTACAGCTTCTGCTCCTGTAGTATTTACATCTCCTGCTGCAACACCTGGAAGCTGGGGAGGATTAGTAATCTGTGGTAGAGCTCCTATCAACAAAGGAACTTCTGCTACTGCTGAAGTAGGAAATGCTACTTATGGAGGTACAAATGCTACAGACAACTCTGGATCTCTTACTTATGTGAGAGTAGAATATGCCGGAGCAATCTTCACAGCTGATAAAGAATTCAACGGACTTTCTCTTTTCGGAGTTGGTAGTGCAACAAAAGTAGAAAATGTTGCTTTGGTAAACGGATCTGATGATGGTATCGAATTCTTCGGAGGAACTGTAAATGTTTCAAACATCGTATCTGTTGGCAACGAGGATGACGCTTTCGACTGGACTGAAGGATGGAACGGAACTGCAACCAATATCTATAGTAAGAGAAGAGCGAACGGTACAGGAAATAGAGGTATTGAAGCTGATAATAATTCCAACAACCACGATGCATCTCCAAGATCAAACCCTACCATTAAGAATGCTACCTTTATCGGTGCTACTTCAGGAGAGGCAGACGGTTTCAAACTTAGAGTAGGAACGTATGCTACAATAGACAATGTTGTTCTTTCAGGATGGTCTACCGGAATCAACATCGAAAATGATGCATCGGTAAGCTATTTCAACGGAGGTGGTAAAATTACCAATATTAAATTTGACAATGTTACAACAAAAGCTTCTGCTAAATCTAATGCAGGAAGTTCAGTAACTGTATTGGCAAATACTTATACAGAAAACACCAATGCTGCAGGAGCAGGAAACGGAACAGCAACTCCTACATGGGCATCAGGATGGTCAAGCTTATAAGACATAAGTAATTAGTTTTATCATATCAAATTAAAAAAAACGGCACCGGAATTTTTACCGGTGCCGTTTTGTATGTATTGAATTAATCTGCATTTCTTCTGATTCGGATTATGGAAATACAGAGAAAAATGGTAATTTGGTCTTCTGAAAATAAAACAAGTATTTAAATACCTTTAAGCATAATAATCATAATATTATGAGAAAAAACTATCTGAAGCTCTTCATTGCAGCTGCCGTTATCAGCTTTTCATCCATAATCCACTCATGTTCGGAAGATGAAGACACAGCCAGAATTGAAGTAGTGGGAATTGCACAGGATCCGGCAAATTTCAAAGGTGAGGTTACCGATGGCCAGGTGGTTACTCTTGATGCGACAAAAGTATATGTACTCAATGGAGCGGTACGCGTGAAATCCGGTGGTAAGCTTGTGATTCCGGCAGGAACAAGAATTGTAGCTACGGCAGGAGCAGAATCCTATGTTGTAGTAGAACAGGGCGGACAGATTTTTACCAACGGAACTCCCGCATCTCCCGTAACATTCAATTCCTCCGCAGCCGCTGCGGGAACATGGGGAGGTGTCATGATATGCGGAAAAGCACCCATCAATACCGGTACAACAGCTACTTCCGAAGTCGGAAATGCTTCCTATGGCGGAACAGCCGCCACAGACAATTCGGGAGCATTAACGTATGTAAGAATTGAAAACGCAGGAATCAGCTATGCTACCGATAAAAACTTCAATGGCCTGTCCCTGTATGGTGTGGGAAGTGATACGAAAGTAGAAAATATAGCCGTTGTAAATGGTGCTGAAGATGGGATCCAGGTGTATGGCGGAACAGTAAATATTTCCAATATTGTTTCCATCAGCAATGCAGATGATGCTTTTGTCTGGACAGACGGATGGATAGGAACAGCTACCAATCTTTATACAAAAAGAAGAACCAGCGGTACAGGAAATACCGGGATCAAAGGACTCAACAATGCTACAAATGCAGATGCCTCTCCAAGATCCAATCCGATTATTAAAAATGTGACCATTCTTGGCGGGACATCAGGAGAATCACAGGCAATAAGACTGTATTCCGGAACACACGCCAATTTTGAAAACGTAGTGCTTTCTAACTGGACAGACGGTTTCAGTCTTGAAAGTAATTCCACGGTAACCTATATCAACGGGCAAAGCAAAATCAAAGATGTATTTTTTGACACCAACGTTACCAACAAAATGACAGCGAAAGCAACCGATGGTTCCACGGTAACCATCCTGCCATCAACATACACCGAAAAATCTGATGCTGCCGGTGCGGGAAACAAGCTGGGAAGTCCGGCCTGGGCAATTGGATGGTCTACCTTACAGTAAATTAGTTTAAAATGATAATAGCAACGGCATCGGAAAATCAGGTGCCGTTTTTTTTGACTGATCTTTCGTAACCGGCGAATACTTCAGCAGATATGTAATACATTCTGCCAGATCTTTAAAACACTTATCCTGACTTATATTTCACCTCTTCGGATACGTGTAACACCTCGCTGTCGGGGTGATGAACGTCAAAATAAAGGTTGAACAACCTCTCGGAACCGTTAAAATATTTGGGGAATTTTACAATTGTTCAACATCGGTATTTGCTGATGAAATAAAAGTGTGCTATGATAAGATAGAACTCCAAAGGAGTTCTGGTATTACAGAATGGCTTATCAATCTACACAGATATTGCTCCTTTAGAATAAATTAAATGATGACATCACGCAGTATGCTGTAAAATTATTACTAAAAAATGAAAAGTATTAATACAAGAGACTATCCAAAATTTTAGACAGCCTACGAATTTTCATGTTATGATTTCAGATTAAAATAAAAAAGATGAAGCTTTAAACCTCATCTTTTTAGAATTTATTTTTAAAAAATTATTAAGAATATTCAAATTTTCTTACAGCTTCCAGTGTCATATCAATTTCTTTATCCTTGATGGCATCACTGATAAAATACGTTTCATAGCCGCTTGGCGGAAGATAAATTCCATTAGTAAGCATCTGGTGGAAAAAATTATTGAACAAGGCATGATTGGCTTCCTGGGCTTCATCAAAATTAGAAACCCTGTTGGTATGGAAAAACACCGACATCATTGATCCTTTACGGTTGATTTTGTGAGCAATTCCTTTTTCATTCAAAATTTTTCCGATTTCAAAATCCAGTGTTTCGGTTGTTTTTGCTAATCTGTCAAAAAACCCGGCGTCATTCTTAATTAACTGAAGCGTTTTGAGTCCGGCTCTCATTGCTAAAGGATTTCCGCTAAGTGTTCCTGCCTGATAAACTCCTCCTTTCGGAGCCAGGTGATCCATAATTTCATTTCTTCCTGCGAAAGCACCTACCGGAAGTCCGCCGCCGATTACCTTTCCGTACGTTACCAGATCCGCTTTTACATTAAAGAGTTCCTGAGCTCCACCGAAAGCCAGCCTGAAACCTGTCATCACCTCATCGAAGATTAATAAAGCGCCGTTTTCATCACAGATGGTTCTCAGCTTCTGTAAAAATTCGTTTTCAGGAAGAACACAGCCCATATTTCCGGCTACAGGTTCAATAATGACTGCAGCAATTTCACCCTCATTATGTCTGAATAAATCTTCTACCTGTTCAAAATCATTATATCTTGCCAGCAACGTATCTTTCGCCGTTCCTGCCGTTACTCCCGGAGAATTCGGATTTCCGAAGGTAGCGGCACCACTCCCCGCTTTTATCAGGAATGAATCTGAATGTCCGTGGTAACAGCCTTCAAATTTTACGATCTTATCCCGCCCCGTAAAGCCTCTCGCCAGACGCACTGCGCTCATGCAGGCTTCCGTTCCTGAAGAAACCATTCTGATCTGGTCTATATTCGGGACATTATCCACGATGAATTTTGCAATTTCCGTTTCCAGTTCTGTGGGAGCTCCGAAAGAGAAACCTTTTTCTGCCTGGATTTTTAATTCCTCTAAAACTTCGGGATGGGTGTGCCCTAAAATAGCCGGCCCCCAGGAATTAATGTAATCAATATACGTGTTGTCATCGGCATCGGTAAGGTAAGCCCCTTTTGCAGATTTCATAAAAACAGGCACTCCACCTACGGATTTGAATGCCCGGACCGGGGAGTTCACTCCTCCCGGAATGTATTGGTACGCTTCATCGAATAAAGCTGAACTTCTTTGGTATTTCATATATAGTTGTTGGTAAATGGCTGATGTTGTCAGTGGATCAATCAACCGACAACAAAGACCATCAACGAATTAATTTCTTGGCTTTTTGTCAATTAAATAAATCAGTTGTCCGGCAGAAGGCTTCTGCCCTGCATCCATCCTGTTCTTAGCGTACAGTTTATTTAATTTAATTCCGAATTTCTGGGCAATATCATGCATATCTTCCCCTGCTTCGGCTTTATAGGTTGCCGTATTTCCATCAGAATTTTTAGATTCCAGGAATACGATGTCATTTTTGTATAGAACATCCCCTTCAAGCTCGTTCCATTTTATTAATTTGCTTTCGCTTATCTTAAATTTTTTTGCGATAAATTCCAGGTTGGTATCTTCAGGAATGACAATGTATTTCAGGCCGTCGTTCGGGTGGGTTTTAATGAGAATAGAATTAAGAACTTCCGATTTCGTTCTGATTCTTTCCACCCTTTTCTGCTGTTGCGCATAAGAAGTCTGTTTATAGGGTACTTCAACGATTACGGGCTCTTTTGCTTTTTTGGTATATTTTTCCGTTTCCAGCTGCGCCATAAAGGTTCTGTCTTCCTTAAGATTCGGATACATTTTTAGCACTGCGTACAACACTTCCTTTGAGCTGGTGTTATCGAATTCGTATAACCTGTATTTTTCAATTTTACCGATTAATATGGAAGCATAACGTGGATTGGTAGCGTATCCTGCTTTTTTAAGTCCGGTTGCCCAGGCTTTGTAATCTTTCATATCCAGATTGAAAAGATTGGCGTAGTATTTTCTGGTCGACAAAAATATGGAATGGTCTTCATATGACTGACGCGGATCGTCATACACCCGGAAACACTCATTTGGAGCATCATCGGTGTGTTTCATGGTTTTCCCGGTCCAGTCTTCCTTGCATTTGATTCCGAAGTGGTTTTTACCTTCCCGCGCCAGCCGGCTTTGTCCGCCGCCCGTCTCCAGAAGTCCCTGTGCAAGGGTAATAGAAGCAGGAATTTTATACTTTTCCATTTCTTCTACAGCATATTTGGCAAATTTCTGGATGTATTGATCTTCAGTTGCCCAGGTCTGAGCCGAAAATTTTGATAAAACTAAAAGGCTTACGAGTAAGAAAAGTCTTTTCATCTTATAATTTTTATGGTTTTAAAATGAAAGATGAAACACGTGGTGTTTCCTATTTTCAATTTTACTTATATAATTAAATTTCTGTTCTGTTTTTCCAACAATAAATTTGCACCTTCAATTCCCTGTAATCCACCGGTATGGAAGCACAAAACTTTACTGTTCTCAGGAAAATATCCTTCTTCAATCATCCCAAAAACCTTCTGCATCATTTTTCCTGTATAGATCGGTTCCAGCGGAATTCCGTAGTTCATTTTAAAGTCATTGATAAAACGGATATTCTCATCTTTTATTTTACCATAACCTCCGAAGGAAGAATCTATTAGACTGAAATTTCTCTTCGAAGTTAATTTATTTATGGTTTCTTCAAGAGAATTATCCATCACAGCCTTGAACCCTATAACTTTCTGATTTTCTTCACAAAATTCCGAGATCCCTGAAATAGTTCCTCCCGTTCCAACTGCGGTGCAAAGATAATCAAAATCTTTTGTTTCGTCATTCAGCATCATTTTTATACCTTCTACGGCTTCTTTGTTGGTTCCGCCTTCCGGAACAATAAGGGCATCAGGAAATTCGGACTGTAAAAATTCGGTGAGCTTTTCCTTATGTCTGTATTCTTCACGGTTTACAAACTGTAAGTTCATTCCGTTTCTCCGGGCAAAAACTAAAGTTGGGTTTTCCCGCCATTTGCCTTTAAGTTCTTCTCCACGGATCATACCTAAAGTAGAAATTCCAGCGAGATTTCCTACTGCGGAAACTGCCGCAATATGATTGGAAAATGCGCCTCCGAAAGTGATGATATAAGGTTTTTCCGGGTTTCCGGCTAAGTAAGTATTAATATTAAAAAATAGCTTCCAGTATTTGTTTCCTGAAATTTCGGGATGAATGAGATCTTCTCTTTTGATAAAGAGTTTCACCTTTTTATCAATCGGGATTTCCTGAATCGGGATTTTTTGTGCCGGAAGATGTAGTATCATTGTAGCCTTATCTGTTTTACAAAAGTACTGCTTTTAAATTTTTTTAACAGATTCTGCTTCACTGAAATTTGTGATACATTTAACCACCCCTCAAAAATTCAAAACAATTTTTGACACCGGTGCCTCATGCTTTTTATCTGTTATAATGGAATCGGCGAATCTCATTTCTCGATTTGCAATGGAGTGGAATTTTAGTTTTTACAATAATTTTAAAGATATTTTCTGAAGCTCCAGAATTTTCTTTTTTTAAGGTAATTCAGGTCATGTTCATTGGCATATGCCTCTCTTTCAAAAGAAATTCTCTGGTAAGCGTGATATGCATTTTTCAATTTAAACAGCCAGTAATAATACTCTATGATATAAAATAAGTAGAAAAAGAGAATAAGCATTTCGATTTGCTGTCTTAAATGAATCTTTTCGTGGTTGATCAATATATTATTTTTCTTATCTTCGAAATTCCTTATTAAAATAAAAGGAAAAAGAGCGATGCCGCTGATTTTTAGGAATTTCAAAAGTTTTTGGCATACAATTATCATGATAACAAATATAAAGTTTTTTGACTTAGCGATTTAACCTATGGCACTTTTTGACATCAAAGAAGGTGAAGATTTTTACTACAACGAGCAGGGGTATAAGGTTTTTACAGAAAAATTTCATCTTAAAAGAGGGCATTGCTGTAAAAGTGGCTGTAGACATTGTCCTTACGGATATGATAAAAAAACGGACACATTTATTAAAAACGATAAAAAAAATAAATAAAATGAAGCGCTATATTTTTATTTTGTTAGCCTCGGCTACTTTGGGTGTAACATCCTGCAGTCCTTTTAATGTACGTTCTGATTATGCGGAAACCGCCAACTTTACGAATTACAGAACCTATAAGCTCAGAATTGATGATCTGAAACTGAATGACATCGATAAAGACAGAGTTTTGAACGAATTATCAAAACAGCTTCAGATGAAAGGCCTTCAGTCTGGAGAAAACCCGGATCTGATCATCAATGTGAAAGCCAATCATAAAAAGATCACCGATATTACTACCAGTTCTCCTTACGGAGCGTGGGGATGGGGTGGACCTTTCGGATGGGGAATCGGGATGAACAGAACGTGGACCAGCAACTATAATGAAGGAGCCATTATTGTAGATATGGTAGATGCAAGATCCAATAAACTGGTTTGGCAGGGAATAGGAAGCGGAATTTCCGTAGACCGTCCGCAAGCCAAACAAAGACAAATTCCTGAAATTGTGGCTGAAATCATGAAGAATTATCCTCCGCAAAGAAAATAATTTAAATCAATCATTATATATGAACGCCGATGCATATTTGCATCGGCTTTTGTTTTAGCCTGTATTGAATTAGCAATTTATAGTAAGTTTAATTTCGTACTAACATTTATTGCAGTTAGAAATTGTATTTTTCGTGACAAATATGTTTTACTTCTCTTATTTCCACATTATTTCTTATAAATGAATGTGTTATGGTATCGCACTCTTTATGGTCATTACTGTTCTTAATGAATTTAATAAATCCAAACGTTGTAATAATTAAAGAAATCAAACCAAAAAATAAAAAAATTGTTTTCTCATAATATTATTCTAATTGCTAAAGTTTCAAATATATACTTTTTTTGAGCAGTACGTAAGCAATTATAAAGATATTTATAATAATCCATACTAAAATCAAGTTATTAGTTATTTCGAAATATAAGTGTCATTAATTTACTTACTGATGAAATAATATTTCATTGATATTAAACAAAAATTAACAATTCCGTAATTTCTTATTTGTAATTTTATATTAATCTTACCACCTAAAATATTGACATGAAAAAATCATTATTCCTTGTTGCATTTGTATCTTTTCTGGCAAATGCTCAGGCTCCTTCGGGATATTACAATTCAGCCAACGGATTATCGGGCGCTTCACTGAAAACAGCTTTAAGTACAATCATTACCAACGGACATCAGGACAAAGGCTACAATGGACTCTGGACCGGCTATAAAACAACCGATATTGACAAAAATTATGAAAATGACGGATCCATTCTGGATATTTATTCAGAAAAACCGGCAGGTACAGATCCCTATAAATACATTCCCGGAACGAATCAATGCGGCACGTATTCTGTCGAAGGAAACTGCTACAACCGGGAACATATTGTCCCTCAAAGTTTATTTAATGAAGCTTCACCAATGGTTTCCGATATTCATTTTATCAGGGCTACGGACGGAAAAGTAAACGGAATGCGATCCAATTATCCTTTTGGAAAGGTTGGTACTGCAACATTTACCTCTAAAAACGGCTCTAAACTTGGAAATTCTGTTTCCTCCGGATATTCCGGGACTGTTTTTGAGCCGATTGATGAGTTTAAAGGAGATGTAGCCAGAATGATCTTTTATTTTGTGACACGGTATCAAAGCAAGCTTTCTACTTTTTCCTCAGGAAATATGCTGGGCAGCTCCACTTTTCCGGGATTACAGACCTGGGAACTGAATATTTTGCTGGCATGGCATAATCAGGATCCCGTATCGCAGGCTGAAATCAATAGAAATAATGCTTCCTACACTTTCCAGGGAAACCGAAATCCTTTTATTGACAATCCGAATTATGTTAATTTAATTTGGGGATCAGGGTCTACTGGCGGTGGCGGAACTACAAATCCACCTACGACGACCGGTTGTGCGAATGAAACTTTCGAAACCATCCCCACAGCAAGTTCAGCATCTTATTTAACAAGAACGTGGAACAACAGCGGAGTTTCCTGGACTGCCACTGATGCCAGAACCGATCAGACGGTTTCCACAAAAGCCATTACGGTAAGAGACGGCGCTTTAACATCTGGAAGTACAGCCAATGGAATTGGGTCATTAACGGTGACCACACAATTAAAGTTTACAGGATCCAACGGAACATTCAATGTAAAAGTTAATGGCACAAACGTAGGAACCGCACCTTACAGTACCAGTGCAACGACTACTACGATTAATAATATTAACATTTCAGGAAACGTGGTTATCGAGCTGGAAAACAACTCAAGCAGCAACAGAGTGGCCATTGACAACCTAAGCTGGACCTGTTATTCCGGAACGTCGAAACAAATTCAGAGTGTTTCTTCAGCATTATCTTTACCACAAAATCAACTGCAGATTTCCCCAAATCCTATTGTGAATAACGAAATATTTGTAAAAGGGGAAACCAAGAATATTACAAAAGCTGAAATTTATAACCTTCAGGGAAGAATGATACAATCCTTTGAGCAGCCTTTCAAAAACAGCAGGAATTCTATCAAGATTAATAATCTTCCTTCAGGAGTTTATCTTCTGAAAATGGATAATTCAATACTGAAGTTTATCGTTAAATAGATAATTAATGAGCTGATAGGTTCTGCTTCATTAAACCAATATAAAAACTCCTTCTCTCAAGTGAAAGAAGGAGTTTATTTTGTGATGAGATAAAGAAATTAATTTCCCTGCATATCTCTGATTCTTTCCTGTAACAATTCAGGATCTGAAAGAGCGTCAACTCCTACAGAAGAAATAATGTAAATGTAATAGATAACAGAAAGTACGTTCAGAACAATACCAACAATACAAAGTATTCGTCCTACATTTAAGTTTCCATAATTAGTGTATTCTGTAGGGTTTTGCTTGTACAATACAAGATCCTTATTCGCGAGAACAAGACCAATTATTGCCGCAATAAGACCTATAACCCCATAGCAGCAACATGTTACAATGGAGACAATTCCTAAAACTAAAACGGCTGTTGCGTTTGGTAATTTTTGATTCATAGTTTATAATTTAATGTTCGTGTTTACTTAATGTATAAAAATGTTATGTTTGTAAAAATAAGAAATTACCATAATGACTGAATTAATAATTGCAAGAAAAATTAATATGTTACCATAATTTCTTTTTTTATCTATAAAATTGAGAATTACCGCACCGAAAAATAAAAGCAATGTATATACGGCAGGAAACATATGAAAAGCTTCTGTAAATTTCCCTTCAAAAACCATTAAAATAGCTCTTTGGCTGCCACAGCCAAAACAATCTATTCCAAGAAATTTCTTGGTAGGACAAGGTAGCATGAAATCTTCAGCTTTCATATTTTATTTTTTGTTGATCAAATATATAAAATTAAGAAGATATTTTCGCTCTCAGATACTGATGCGGGAAAAAACATTCTTCATTCATTTCAAATGATCCCTGAACAGCAATATAAGGATTTCTTAAGATTTCCCTGGCAATAAAAATAAGATCGGCATCTCCTTTCTGAAGAATTTCTTCCGCATGTGAAACTTTTTTAATCAGCCCTACCGCTCCGGTTTTTACTCCGGCTTCATTTTTTACCTGTGATGCTAATGGCACCTGATATCCGTCAAAAAGCGGAATCTTAACGCCATGAATATTTCCGCCGCTGGAAACATCAACCAGATCAACAGCATGATTTTTCAACACTTTCGCCAGCTCAACACTGTCTTCAATTTCCCAGCCGTTTTCGGCGTATTCCGTTCCGGAAATTCTTACAAATAAAGCAACATCTTCATTCAGTTCTTCATTTACGGCATCTACTATTTCAATGAGAAAACGGATCCTGTTTTCAAAGCTTCCGCCGTATTCATCGGTTCTGATATTGGAAAGCGGCGATAAAAACTGGTGGATCAGATAACCGTGAGCCGCATGAATTTCAATAACATCAAAACCTGCCTGTACCGCCCTTCTTGCTGCCTCTCTGAAGTTTTGCACCTGTTCCTTAATTTCTTCAACGGTTAACATATGGGGAATTCTTTCTGTAGGGTGATAAGGAATCGGGCTTGGTGCGATCGTTTCCCATCCTTCTTCAACAGGAATCTGGGTATTATTCCAGGTTGATCCTTTTCTGCCGGAATGCGAAAGCTGAATCCCTATTTTACTTTCTGAATGTTTGTGAACAAACTCAACAATTTTTTGAAGCTGTTTTGCCTGGTCATCGTTCCATATTCCCATGCAGTGATTGGTAATTCTTCCGCGGGGTTCCACACCGGTTGCTTCTACGATAAGCAGACCTGCTCCGCCCTGCGCGCGGCTTCCGTAATGAACAAAATGGAAGTCATTGGGAAGGCCATCTTCACTGGAATACATACACATCGGCGACATCACCCATCGGTTTTTCAGTTCTACATTTCGGAACGTAATTGGATTATATAACATGTTAATTTATTATTTTAAAAAATTGAGAATTGCAAAGAGCAGGCCTTTATTGCCCACCTCGTGAAAAAGAAGTACTTTTATCCCCCTTTTTTTAATCCACAATATATGAAAAAAGAAACTCAGATCCGTTACGAATATTTTAAGAATCGCGGTGAACTGAACGATATAGAGATACAATTGTTTGAAAGAGCAAAGGAAGCGCGCGAAAATGCATATGCTCCTTACTCCAATTTTCTGGTAGGATGCTCTGTACTGCTGGAAAACGGAACCATATATTCCGGGAACAACCAGGAGAATGCAGCGTTTCCTTCCGGACTTTGTGCTGAAAGAACCACCTTATTCTGGGTAGCTGCCAATTTTCCGGCTATAAAAATTAAAAAGATTTTCATTGTGGGAGGCCACCGGGAATTTCCTGAGAAAAACCCGCCGATTCCGCCATGTGGAGCCTGCAGGCAAAGCTTGATTGAGTTTGAGACCAAGCAGAATGAAAATATTGATCTTTATTTTTCGAGTATGAATGAGGAGGTGGTGAAGGTACAGTCGATTAAAGATTTGCTGCCGTTTTATTTTGACGGTACGTTTTTGTAGTGATTTTGGTGAATGATGAATTTTGCTTTGCCAATGAATGGGGAATTGTAAAATTGACAAGCGAAGCAAATTGACAGTTCACGATTGGCTTCTTTTGAATTGGTATTTTTAGACCATTCCGTCTTAATTTTCTTTGAAAATTAATCCACCAGTGCCTCAATATACTTTATTATTTAACAGATTCGGCGAATCTCGTTCCTCGATTTCCAGAGGAGGGGAATTTTTACCGTACAAAGTTCTTAGTGTACAAAAGACTGAGATTTCTATGCTGGCTGAGCCTGTCGAAGCCACCTGTCCTGCTACCCTAGCCCTGATTGTAACGAAAATCCCGGAGTGGAGCGGCGGAGCCGCGGAATGAGGAATTGCAGTGGAAAGCAGGTTCCCGGCTCCTGAAAAATAAACACAAACTTTACCAATTCATCATCGTTCTTTAATTATTTCTCTGTTTTTGCATTTTTGACGAATAAGTTTATCTTTGCAAAAAATTTTGGTTTCCAATCATTTGGAATGAAAAGGGAATCGGGTGTAAATCCCGGACTGTCCCCGCAACTGTAGATCGCAAACAAAGTTTCTACGACAAACCACTGTGCAAACGGGAAGGTGTAGGAATGCGAAAGTCAGGAGACCTGCCAGAATTGTAACTAAATACATTGCTTTCGGAGGAAAAGTAACAATAGAATGGATATAAAAAAATCTTTAGTACTGATTTTTTCGGCTTACGGCTGCTTTCTTTCTGCGCAGGAGAAAGTCATCGATACGGTATATATCTTTGACAATCAAATGAATAAAGTAAAGCTTTTTCATAGTGTCAATATGATCCGTCCGGGAGATTTCGAAAAAAACGCCACCAATCTTTCCGAGCTTTTACGGTTCCAGTCTCAGCTTTATATTAAAGAAAACGGACGGGGTGCTGTTTCGTCGCCTTCTTTCAGGGGGACAAGTGCAGGACATACGGCTTTTGTATGGAATGGCATCAATATAAACTCCGCCTTCCTGGGACAGGGTGATGTAAATAATATTCCGCTTTTCGGATATGATGAGCTTGAGGTGAAAGCTGGCGGTGGAAGCGTTCAGTACGGAAGTTCGGCTATCGGAGGGAGCATTCACCTTAACAATAATCTGGAATTTAATAAAGGATTTCACACCTCCTTATTTTCTGAAGCAGCGTCTTTCGGGACGTATAATAACTTCCTGAGAACGTCTTTCAGCAGTGAGAAATTCAGCATTAAAGTTTCGGGGAATTATGTCATCAGCCAGAATGATTATGAAGTTCCGGAGAAGGAATACATCAACAGAAACGGCAGGTTTCACAATTCGTCGATCAACATCGGAGCTTCGTATAAAATTGCGCCGCATCAAACGATTTCGTGGCAAAACCAGTTATTTGACGGATCCCAGCATTATCCTATTTTCACAGAGAGCGGTAACAAAACAAAATATAAAGCCCAGACTTTGCGCAGCCTTCTTTCCTGGGATGTTACAAGGAATAATTTTTCCAACAGCCTTAAAGCGGCTTATACGGAGGATAACTTCCAGTATTTCGGAGATATTGATAAGCCGAAAGAAAGCGGAGCAGAGGGTAAAAATTATATTTTCAGGAATGATTTTAATTATTTCATCACTCCGAAGCTTAACGTGAATGCGATTGGAGAATTTCAGGTAAATCAGGGATTGGGCTACCAATCGGGCATCGGTGATATCAGCAGGAATGTTGGTTCTGCAGCCGGTCTTGTACGCTATTTTCCAACGTCTGATCTTCGCTTTGAAGCCGGTATTAAGAAAGATTTTGTAGAAAATATATCTTCTCCTGTTCTCTATTCTTTTTCGGGAAGATGGCAACTGGCGAAATGGTATCTGGTGGGCGCAAGCTTCTCAAGAAATTTTAAGTTCCCTACGTTTAACGATCTGTATTGGGGACAGGGAGGAAATCCTGATCTGGTTCCGGAAACCTCAATAAACCTGGATATGGATCATGAATTGACATTCGGAGATCTGAAACTGACTGTAAGTCCGTATTATATGGATATTAAAAACTATATCAACTGGCTTCCGACGGCTGCAGGTTACTGGGCTGCGTTCAATACCTACAGTGTAGAAATTTACGGTCTTGATTCGCAGATTACTTATCGTAAGAATTTAGGAAATCATCATTTTACATTGAATGGCGGATATACGTATTCCAGATCTACCAATAAGCTTACGGGAATGCAGATGATGTATGTTCCGCTTCATAAGGCTACCGGAAACATCGACTACCGCTACCGTTTCCTGAGTATTTATGTTCAGGGTCTTTTCAATGGGCTTACCTATACTACTACCGACGAAAAAAGAGCGGATGCCATTGATCCTTATTTCGTTTTGAACGCCGGAATTTCCGCAAAATTTTTAAACCATTACACATTAGGATTTAAGGTAAATAATTTCACAGACGCTGTTTATCAGACCGTTTCTTATTATCCTTTGCCTAAAAGAAATTACAGCGTCTATATTAATATTAATTTTTAACATTTAACATATTATGAAAATAACTAAACTTCTGACCCTTGTTTTTGCTTTTGCATTGCTTTTTACTATTTCTTGTACCAGCGATGATACTATAAGCGATGAAGTATTCTACGGAAACGGATTTCTGCTAAGCAACGAGGGAAATTTCGGAAAGCCTAATGCTGATGTAACATTCGTTACTTCAGACCTGAACATGAAACAGGACAATATTTTTTCTGCCAACAACGGAGGCTCAAATCTGGGTGATGTTTTGCAGATGATCAGCTTTAATGGAGACCATGCTTATCTGTTGCTGAATAATTCAAACAAAATTCAAATCGTAAACAGATCCAACTTTAAGAGAACAGGTGAAATTACCGCTCAGCTGAACTCTCCACGATTCATGACTTTTGCCAACAATAATATTTATGTAACAAATGACAAATACGGAGGTGACAAATATGTAAGCATCTATAAATCATCTGATTTATCTTTTGTTAAAAAAATAAACTTTACCGACAATGTTGAAAGAATTGTTGAAGCCGGAAATAATATTTTCGTGCAGAATGCTTCTTTCGGTTTCGGAAATAAGATTACTTATATTACGACTTCTAACAACGAAATTCAATCCACGATCACGATACCGAACGGAAACATCAATAAAATGATTGCCAGTAACGGAACGGTATATGCTATCGCCGCAGGAACTGCAGATTCCTACATCTATCAAATTTCAAATGCAGGAAGCATTACCAAGACTTATACTTTAACAGGAATTACCGATGCTACGAATCTTGAAATTGAAAAAGGTAAATTTTATTTCACTTCAGGGCTTAACGTGTATGCCATGGACTTAACAGCTACCACTGTACCTTCTGCTCCATTGTTTACGGTTAGCAATAGTGTTGACCAGTATTCTAATCTATATGGATTCAGTGTTGTAAACGACAGAATTTTTGTTTCGGATGCGAACGGATTTACTCAGGACAGTAAGATCAGCGTATATTCTACGAGCGGATCTCTTTTGAAAACTTTTACCGCAGGTAAAGGTACCAACGGAGCGTTCTGGAACTAAGAACGGCTTGTATTTATATCATACAATTTATTTTTTCATCATTTGTGTTTTTTTCCGGGCGGTTTCTTCGAAACCGCCCGGATTTTTATTTCAAGATAATATTTTGAAAATCACAGTGATGATTAAGATGGTATAATTAAATAGTGCAAAAAACATTTAAGCAAGTGTTAATCCCAGCTTCTCTCCTTCTGCAATGACGAATTGTTTTGCTTTCTCGCTGTCGTTTTCAATTTCTCCCTCCAGGATGGCCTCTTTTACTTTTTCTTTTAAAATTCCGATTTCACGGCCCGGTTTCAGGTTAAACAATGCCATAATCTCCTCTCCGGAAATCGGCGGCTGAAAGTTTCTTACCTGGTCTTTTTCTTCCACTTCTTTGATTTTCACCGCTACATATTCAAAATTCTTTTTGAATTTCTCCTGCTTTTTAGAGTTTTTGGTGGTGATATCTGCTTTACAAAGTGTAAAAAGATCTTCTAAATCTTCTCCTGCGTCGAAAAGCAATCTTCTTAATGCGGAATCTGAAGCGTCATCCGTAATCAGGGCAATGGGACGTGAAGAGAGCTTTACCATTTTCTGAACATATTTCATATCCGGACCTAAAGGTAGTTTCAGCCTCTGGAATAACGTTTTTACCATTTTTGAGCCTAAAAACTCGTGTCCATGGAATGTCCATCCCGTTCCTTCCACAAACTTTTTGGTCGGCGCTTTTCCGATATCATGCAGCAATGCCGCCCAACGCAGCCAAAGATTATCCGTATTTTCTGAAATATTATCAACCACTTCCAGGGTATGGTAAAAGTTGTCTTTGTGGGTCTGTCCTTCTATTTCTTCTATTCCTTTCAGGTCCATCAGTTCGGGGACTATCATTTTCATCAGGCCTGTTTCTTCCATTAGTCTGAGGCCGACAGAAGGTTTTGAAGAAAGCATGATTTTATTGAATTCCACCATAATTCTTTCCATCGAAACGATTTTGATGCGTTCCGCTTCCTGTTTAATGGCTTCCAGAGATTTTTCTTCGATTCTAAACTGTAAAGTAGATGCAAAACGAATGGCTCTCATCATACGCAACGGGTCGTCAGAATAGGTTTGCGCAGGTTCCAGCGGTGTTCTGAGAATTCCTTTTTCCAGATCTTCCACTCCGTTAAACGGATCAATTAATTCACCGAAATTATCTTTATTCAGAGAAATTGCCATTGCATTGATGGTAAAATCCCGTCTCTTCTGATCGTCTTCAATGGTACCGCCTTCCACTTCCGGCTTGCGGCTGTCTTCGGTATAGCTTTCTTTTCTGGCGCCTACAAATTCAAGCTCCAGGTCTTTGTATCGGATCATTGCCGTACCGTACGTTTTAAAAACAGAAACTTTCATCTTCGGATCAATTTCTTTTCCTACATTCTGGGCCAGCTCGATGCCGCTTTGTTCGGTTACAAAATCAATATCTGTAGAAGCTTTTCTTTTCATCAGCAAATCACGAACATAGCCGCCAACGATATACACTGACTGCCCGTTTTTTTCCGCGACTTCGGAAATTATTTTAAAAAGTTTAAGGTTTTTATTCTGATTAAGATTGATGAACATTTTTTTGATGTTAAATGATACTGATAAACAATAGATTAACCTTCACTATTATTTAACTTAAAACCACTAAGAAACCAGATTTTAGAGGTAAAAACTCAATTTCCGACTTCTTAATGGTTGAATTATTTTGCAAAGATAATTAAATCTTTGTTCTTATTCGCGAAGTACTTTTATTCTGTTGTCACTCCAGATTTTGATAACCGAAGATCCTGAATACTGAGAAACTTTTTCCCGGTCTTCTTCCACTGCATAATCTACCAGATCAATAATCTCCGGAGAAATATCAGAAAACTTCAAAGGACTTTTTTCACCACTGAAATTCGCAGAGGTAGAAACCAATGGCTTATTAAGTTTGGTGATAAGTCTCTTACAAAAATCATTTTTTACCAGACGAATCCCGATGCTTCCGTCTTCCGCCAACAGTTCTTTGGGCAGACCTCTCGGATTTTCATACACGATTGTAACGGGTTTTTCGCTCAAATCGATGATTTCCCAAGCCATCTCAGGAACATCTACCAAATCCTGAAGTCTTTTCTCAGACTCTACGAGAATAATCATGGATTTGTTCTTTTCCCGTTTTTTGATTTCAAAAATTTTATTGACAGCTTCTATATTGGTGGCATCACAACCGATTCCCCAAATGGTATCGGTAGGATATAAAATAGTGCCGCCTGATTTTAGTATTTGTATAATGTTTTCCATAATCGTTTGTCATTGCGAGGAGCATAGCGACGAAGCAATCTCAAAAAGGATCCATGATATCCTTAATATCTTCCGTTAAATCTCCCCATTTCGGATTAATTGAATTTATTAAATCTATTTTTTTCTGTCTTGAGCCAGCTTTAATTTGTTTCTCTCTGAAAATGGCATCACCAATTTCCTGAAAAGACTCCCAGTATACAAGTTTATTTACATTATACTTTGATGTAAAACTTAACTCAAAAAACTTTTCTTTGTGTTCACGAACTCTTTTGGGTAAATTTGATGTCACCCCTGTATAGAGAACAGTATTAGTTTTATTGGTCATTATATAAATAAAGCCCGGTTTCATTTGTGCTAATTGATTTTATGGGATTGCTTCGTCGCTTCGCTCCTCGCAATGACATAAAATTAAAAAACTTTATAACCCCGGCAAATATCTTTCCCTAATAATATTCAGATGATGCTCATTATGCCCCACGATTAGCTTTCCTACAGTTTCTGCGGAAATCCGATTCCCGTTTGCGGTACCAACATTTTGTAAGGCCGAAGATTGGGCGCTTTCCAATAAAACCTGAGAAGACTTCCTGATGAGCTGATATTCTTCCAGCAGGGAACTTAAGCTTCTCTCATTGGCGAAAGACTGATTGGCATATAGTTCTTCATCGAAACCCGGCAATTCGTTTTGATCACCTCTTAAGAATGCCAGAATTCTGTATTGAAATACTCTTTCGGTATCTGATAAATGCAACAATAGCTCCTTCAGGGTCCATTTTCCTTCTGCATAAGCAAATGAAGATTGTTCTTCCGAAAGCTGAATATAGATTTCAACCGTTTTTTCTCCGGTTTTTTTTAATTCTTCCAACCAGTTTTCGGATGGAATTAAGTCTAAGTATCTTTGTATATATTTTTGAAAATCAGTCATCTTTTTATAATTTAGCAATGTATCAATTAACAGTGTAACAATTTATAATGTAAAAGTGTAGCATTAATTATTATTAGATTGTTACATTTATTTCTTTGTTGCATTAATTAATGTATTCATTCGTCCACTCGTAGAAATTGACTTCGTTGTATATCTCGAATCCGCATGCAGGGTATAGTTTGTTTCCGATATCGTTGGATTTTCCGGTTTCCAGAAGAATTCCACAGGCATCAGAAGATTTCGCCATTTTCTTAGCTTCTTCAATAAGAGCCTTTGAATATCCATTTCCACGGTAACTTTCATTGACGTATAAATCATTCAGCAGCCAGTACCGCTTCATTCTTGTGGAAGAAAACAGCGGATAAAGCTGTACAAAACCTACAAGCTTTCCATCATTCTCTGCAACAAAAATTTCAGAATCTTTATTTTTGATTCTTTCTGCTAAAAATTTTTCAGCTGCGGGAATATCAGAATTTTTATGGTAAAATATTCTGTATTGATCAAACAGTTCAGCCAGTTCGTATACATCTGTTATGGTTGCTTTTCTTGTCATTTTTATTTGTTGAATTTTAAAAACTTTGTCAAAGATAAATGCTTTGAAAATATAACTTTGACAAAGTATTTATAGGTGATGGTCGTAGCTTAAAACCCTTTTTATTTTCCAGTTTTTGTCTTCCAGAATCCAGAGAATGGTAAATTTTGCCCGGCTTCCTTTATTCCATTTTCCTTTGTAGAATTCAGCAAAATCATGTTCTCCTTCCTGAATAAAAGCGTACAGAACATTATTATTGTACAAAGGATAGACTTTCATACTTCCCGGAACCATTTCGCGCCTTACTTTGTTGGGGCCGCCGCAGATATTATTTTTGATGGATGCAATGAATGCTGCTTTTCCGGAAGTAATTCCGCCTTTATCGTGGTAAAATTCGAGGTCGTCACTGACGATTGAATCATAATGAGAAAGATCACATGCATTAAATCCTATATCGAATATCAGACTGTCTAATTTTTTTGCCGTTTTATAGAGCTCATCGGTATTCTTTACCTGAGAAAACATGATCTGACTTACAATCAGTAACAATACAATCTGAATCTTTCTCATGATTTTTTTTTTAATAATTTATTTTAAACGTAAAGCCCGCTAAGATCATTGACTACAAATGTTTTTAAGGTCGCAAAGATTGAACTACATTCGTAAACCTTCAGTCTATACTTAGAAAAGACCATAAAGCTTAATTATCCAAATCCGATATCTAAAAAAACTTTGTATAGTTTTTCAAATATTTAAATAAAGACTGCCACCCTAGCCCTAATTGAGCAGCAAGTCTGAGCTTTTTAGATTCGGCGCGGCGGCAAAGCCGCCGCGCCGAATCTAAAAAAGCGAGTAGCGAAAGCAGGAAAAAGCTTCAAATAATATATATATTGCTTTTCAATGCAGTCAAATTACTCCTAAAAAAATCATAAATACAATTCGACGAAGTCAAAAAGCTCCAAATAAAAAGTATATGTTGCTTTTCGATGTAAATCAAATTGCTTCTAAAAATTGAATTACGAAAAAGCTCTTTCCAGATCTGCGATAAGGTCTTCCGCGTCTTCAATTCCGACGCTTAAACGTACCAGATCATCGGTAATTCCCAACTCGGCACGTTTTTCCGAAGGGATGGAAGCGTGGGTCATTAAAGCAGGATGATTAGCCAGAGATTCTACTCCACCCAATGATTCAGCTAACGTGAATACTCTTACTTTTTCCAAAAATTTAATGGCATCTTCTTTTTTACCGGATTTAAAGGTAAAAGAAACCATTCCGCCAAAATCCTTCATTTGGGATTTGGCAAGCTCATATTGTGGATGAGATTCCAAGCCTGGATAAATCACCTTATCCACCGCGGGATGAGATTCCAGGTATTTGGCAACAGCCATTCCGTTTTCCGAGTGTCTCTGAACTCTTAATGCCAGTGTTTTGATTCCTCTTAATACAAGATACGAATCGTGAGGCCCTAAAATTCCGCCGCTGGCAAATTGGATGAAGTGAAGCTTTTCGCCTAATTCCGCATCTTTTGCCACCAAAGCTCCTGCGATAACATCGGAGTGCCCACCAAGATATTTTGTTGCAGAGTGCATCACAATATCCGCACCCATGTCAATCGGTCTTTGAAGATAAGGTGTTGCGAAGGTATTATCAACCGCCACTAAAATATCTTTGCCTTTAGCGACCTCAACCACCGCTTTAATATCAACCAGTTTCATTAAAGGATTGGTTGGTGTTTCAATCCAAATCAACTTTGTTTTATCCGTAATAATATCGGCAAGTTTTGCAGCATCATCAAAGCTTACAAAGGTAAATTTCAGCTGATATTTTTCAAAAAGCCTGGTAAACATCCTGTAGGTTCCGCCGTATAAATCGTCTACCGCAACAACCTCATCTCCGGGGTTTAATAATTTTAAAACACAATCGATGGCCGCTAAACCTGACCCGAAGGCCAGACCTCTCGCTCCGTTTTCAATGCTTGCGAGAGAATCTTCCAATGCCTGCCTTGTAGGATTGGCTGCTCTTGAATATTCGTATCCCGAATGTACACCCGGACTTTTCTGCGCGAATGTTGATGTTAAAAATACAGGAACATTTACAGATCCCGTTGCAGATTCATGGTGTTGCCCACCGTGTATTACTTTTGTATTGAAATTCATAATAATTTGCTTTTAGCTTATTGCTTCTGGCATTTGGCTTTTAAACCTTAATACCAAAAATTTATTATTCTGTAAGCGTTTAGCAAAGCCAGTTGCCAATTGCCAAACGCCAACAGCTTTTTACATTTTTATCGCTGATTTTACAGCAAACTCTTCTGCCATTTCCTCCATCCACTGCGCAACGTCTTCTTCACCCGTCGCTCTCTGATAGGTATTTCCGAGAGAAACTAAAATCTGGTGAATAAACATTTTCATCTGGTCTACCGGCATTTCTTTGGTCCAAAGATCAATTCTCAAAGCCTCCATGGCTTTGTCATCCCATACTGAAATCATGGTTGCTTTTGTTGCCTCCTTCTCAATTCCTCCGTCCTGAGCATTCCAGGTGATATTCTCGGGGATATGATTTTCATCCAATTCTACATCTATGGTAATCTGAGTTTTTCTCATAACGTTCTATTTTTTCTAATTTTCTATATCTATCTGCCGTATATTTTACAGCTTTATTCCTTATAATTTCGGTTTGTATCCCGACTGGTTAAAAATAACCGTAGCATCCGTATTCAGAAAATCCTGAAGTTTAATGTCCGGCTTTTGATTAAGATACGCTTTACAAATCTGCCATCCCGTGAAAATCCCGACCTGCGGTGAAGATTCATTATCAATCTCCGTATAAAATTTTGAGAACGGCCCGGGAGCAATGAAACGGTCTTCCAGCCTGTGATCGTCTCCAAAAATAATATTGTTCTCTACAAAATAATTCCAGATATTGGCTTCGTTGGCTACCGTCCATTCATATTGTTTCTGGGTATAGTTCATTTTCAGATAATCCGGATAAGTCGGCAGAAATGCATCTTTAAGAATCATAATCTTGCCATTAAGAATGATCATGTCTATAAATTTCTGATGATCAGGTGATTCTTTCACAAAACCTTCCGCAAAAATCTGGGCTATTTTAGGAACAATATTGTTGGGATTCATTGATTTTTGAAAATACATTTCAAGGCCTTTATAATTAGGATTTCCCTCTCCCATGAAGCCCGTAACATCTACAAACAGCAGATTTCCCTTCGGGTCGTAAAAAATGGGATCCTGAACCATCTGTAAGGCAGAGGAAAAGAGATACACTTTAGGGCTTTTGAATGCCGGAAAATAATATTTTATATGGGAGAACAGATCCTGCAGGTCTGTCTGAAGCTTTTTCTCGTCTATTTTAGCAATAGCTTCCTTGTAAATTTTTATTTCTTCCTGATCTGCTCTGCGCTTACCAAAATCGGCATCACTTACCGTTCCCTGGAACCACGGAAATTCTGACTTAAATTGTGTTAAAGGAAAATTCTGATCATAAAATTTTTTGGAAATATCAATAATTTCTACTTTTTCAGCAGGATTTTTCACTTCAACTTTCCATTTATTTTCAGGTTCTTTTTTACAGGAATTTAATCCCAAAATGAATACTGATGAAAGTGCAACAATTCTGAAAATCTTCATATTTTTACATGAAATTAAGTCTACAAAAATAGTGATTTCAAGATAAAACGATGATGAAAAATAAAATAATATCCGTATTGCTTTTGATTTCGGCGTTCCCGTTTCTCAATGCCCAACAACTTGTTTTCAAAGATAAAAACTTTGAAAAAGCCGTGATTGAAAATTTTGATCTTAATAAAGACGGAAACATTATTCAGCTTGAAGCCGACCGCGTTGAAAACCTTTTTCTGGTAGGAAAAGGCATTACGACAGCAGAAGATCTCCGGCATTTTAAGAATGTCAAAATGGTCGTGCTGGATGATAATGCAATCCCTGCACTTTCCGTTAAAAATATGGATCACCTTCAGCTGTTTTCCTGTACCCGGTGCAAGATTTCCAGATTCAGTGCAGAAACTCTCAAAAACCTCACCTCTCTGTATCTTGATGAAAATAACATTGAAAATATTTTATTCAAATCAACTCCTGCGATTAGCCAATTAACCGTATCTTTAAATAAAATTAAAGTAATCGACATCAGCAGTCTCAAGAATCTTAAAAGTATAAACCTGGAACATAATCTTATCCAAAAACTGGACATTTCTCAAAATCTGAGTTTAGAGACCCTGAATGTAAAACAAAATCCCCTCCGGGAAAATGATATTAAAAAGGGAGCTAAAAACGTGATCATTTTTGGATTTCAACAATAATAAAAATGCAACTGGAAACCGAAAGACTGATCCTAAGAAAACTTGAAGAAGCAGATGCTGAGCGTATGTTTCTGATGGACTCACGCCCTGAAGTCATGAAATACATCGGAATGCCTCCACTTACCGACATCCGTGAAACTGAAAATATAATCACCATAATCCGGCAGCAGTACGAAGATCATGACGTAGGAAGACTTGCCGTGATCGAAAAGGAAAGCGGACTGCTGATCGGATGGAGCGGACTAAAATTCCTTACGCAAGAAGTGAACGGCTACAAAAATGTGTATGACCTCGGTTATCGTTTCCTCCCTGAATACTGGGGAAAAGGTTATGCCTCAGAGTCTGCAAAGGCTTCGCTTGATTTTGGCTTTAATGGTTTAAAAATTGATACCATTTACGCTCATGCTCATTCTGAAAACCATGCTTCCAACCATGTTCTGAAAAAACTGGGTTTTGTAAAGACAGGAAAGTTTTCCGAACCGGACGGAATCTGCTTCTGGTATGAGCTGAATCGTAAAAATTATCTTTAATAATTTTTTCAAAACATTTAATTTTGAAATTCTTTTATCAACAGATTAAAAAAATATAACAATGCAGACACAAAAAGTAATAGACCATATTGTCAACTGGCTTAAAGATTATGCGGTAAAAGCTAATGTAAAGGGATACGTAATCGGTGTTTCGGGTGGTGTGGATTCCGGAGTGGTTTCTACGCTTTGCGCGATGACGGGACTGGAGGTTTTACTTCTGGAAATGCCTATCCGCCAGAAAGCAGACCAGGTAAACCGGGCACAGGATCATATTGAAGATTTAAAGAAAAAATTTCCTAATGTACAGGGAAAAACCATTAACCTGACCCCGGTTTTCGAAAGCTTTGAAGGAACTGTTCATGATCATGTGGAAGGAAGATGGAGCAATAATCTGGCGCTGGCCAATACAAGATCGCGTTTCAGAATGCTTACGCTTTATTATTTCGGGCAGCTTCACGGACTTCTGGTCTGTGGAACTGGAAATAAAGTGGAAGATTTCGGGATAGGCTTTTACACAAAATATGGAGATGGCGGCGTTGATGTTTCGCCCATTGCCGATCTTTATAAAACCGAAGTGTATGAGCTGGCAAGATCGCTCAACCTTATAGAAAGTATTCAGAACGCCATTCCTACAGACGGGCTTTGGGATGCAGACAGAACTGATGAAGACCAGATTGGAGCAACTTATCCCGAACTTGAAAAAATTCAGAAAGATTATGGTACAAAAGCCGTTGAAGATTATGAAGGCCGCGATAAGGAAGTTTTCATGATCTTCGATAGGATGCATAAAGCGGCAAAACATAAAATGGTTCCTATTCCGATCTGTGATATTCCGGAAGAATGGAGAGGATAATTTTTAATGAAACAATTTGATAATGTAACAATGTACAGTTTACCAATGTAATAAAGTGAGCTTTCAAACTCTGAGGATCATTAGTTATTTATTAAAAAATATTACATCTTTTAATTTTTACATTGTTACATTCTTAGATTGTTATATTTTTTAAATTAAAAGCTATGAACAGCAAAACAAGATCCCTGTTTTTCATTTGCCTCGGACTTCTTTTCGGGATGTCGGTGATGTATATTTACCGGAATTTTATTGAAGATAAAAAAGATCATGCAAAGCCTGTTGTAGAATACAGCAGTGCCAGATCTTCAGCACCAGACAATTCTGTCCAACAGCAACAATCTATAGATCAGCTTACGGAACAGAATACAATCATCCGGTTTGTTAAGCAAAATCATAAGCTTCCGGACTATTATATTACTAAAGGTGAAGCCCGAAAAATGGGATGGAAACCTTCTGAAGAAAACCTTTGCGAAGCATTGCCGGGAAAAGCAATCGGCGGAGACCGGTTCGGGAACAGGGAAAAAGCTTTACCTGAAGGACAAATCTATTTTGAGGCCGATGTTAATTATCATTGTGGAAACAGAAATGCAGACCGAATTATTTATACAGAAAACGGTGATGTCTATCTCACAAAAGACCATTATAAGAGCTTTAAAAAGCAGTAAGCTGTAATAATAGAAATGATTAAACATATTTTCAGATTCAGGATTATTCTAATTTATATATTGTTTTTATATGTTTTATCTTCGTGCTCGGAAAAAAAGGAAATAGCAACACAAGAGAAAAAAGTCATTACGATTTTAGTGCAACCTTTTAAAGACACGAATTCCGGAGATGTAGAATTGTTGGTGAGCAAAATTAAGGAAGTATATCCAAAAGTAAGGACACTCAAACCGATTGATTTACCGAAAAATGCTTATTATAAACCGAGAAATCGTTACCGTGCAGACTCTATTATTTCTTTTTTAAGCAAAAATACAAGCCTGGATTGTGTAACGATTGGCTTAACTACAAAAGATATCAGTGCAGCCAAAGGAAATATAAAGGATTTTGGCATTATGGGATTAGGTTTCAGGCCGGGAACTGCCTGCATTGCATCAAGCTTCAGGTTAAATAAAAAAAACCGTAATGAACAGTTTTTTAAAGTTGCAATACATGAGCTTGGACACACCCAGGGACTGAAGCATTGTCCTGAAAAAAAATGTTTCATGAGGAATGCAGAAGGTAAAAACCCAACCGATGAGGAAACGGAATTTTGCAAAAACTGCAAACAAATATTAATGAATAAAAACTGGAAATTCAGTTGAATATGAAAACAATATATATCGATTTTACAGACATAGGAGATTATGAAGACTTTTATGCACAATTAAAAGAAAAACTGCCCCTTCCGGAATATTTCGGAGATAATCTGGATGCACTTTCGGATATAATTACCGGCGGACTTGAAATGCCGCTTCATATGGAATTCGTTAATATGACGGTGGATCAGCTCGAAATTTTTGAAGATCTTCTTACCGTACTGGAAGATGCGGAAGATCAGAAGGATGAATTTACTTTTACGTATTTTCTGGAGCAATACGATGATGAAGACGAATCTGAAGATGATAAAGGTTAATTTTTATATTCTATAAATATAAAGGCAGTATACAGGTTGTGTGCTGCCTTTTAGATTTACCCGGTTGGTATTAACTCATCAATAATAAGCTAAAAGGTTGTTATCATACCGTTCATAATAGGTATTTCAATTTTTAGAGTTATTCGCTGTATCTCCCTGTATAAGGCATGTATGTGGTATTAATAAATTTTTAATCAACATGTTTATTTGTTAATTTTATCTCAAACAAATAACAGTTAGAATATGATCATATGCGAAAACCTCTTGTTTTCCCATGGCGCTGAGCAACAAAATTATAATTCCGGTGAATATATCTTTGAAGAAGAGAGCACTCCGAAGTATTATTTGCAGATAAAAACCGGTACTGTAAAAATAAGCAGCTTCCTGGAAGACGGTAAAGAGTTTATCCACGGGATACCTTTCGATGGTCATTGTCTGGCCGAGACCTATCTTTTTCATGATAAAAAATATGCGGTAAGCGCCATTGCCGTTACCGACTGCGAAATTATAAAACTTGAAAAAAATAAGCTGATAGAACTTCTTCTGAAGAAACCTCAGCTGATTTTCAGCATGTACTCTTATACAGCAGACCGCATGCGTTATAAACATATTACAGCAGCGCCGTTTTCTTTTCAGGATCCCGTAACAAAATTACATGTTATCCTGAATCATGTAAAAAATCATTTCGGATTTAATGACAAATTTTCTTTTCATATTCCTTATACCAGACAGCAGCTTGCGTCACTCACAGGAATGCGGATAGAGACTGTAATCCGGGCCATCAAAAAGATGGAAAAACAGAATATGCTGAAAATAGACGGCACCAAAATATTCGTCTGAATAAAAAATCCTTAACAAATTTGTTAAGGATTTTTTATGCTCATTTATTTTTAACCGCAAAAGAGACAAAAGTTATTGTAAATCTTCGTTAATAAAGCTTTCAAAAGAATAAAAATCAAAGATTTTTAAGACTTTGATCTTTCAATCTTACGCAATGATAAGCTTTAAAACTGTATTATTCTTTTGTACCTTTTGCGGTAAAAGCTGAGACAGTTTTTCAAAAAAATTATTTTCCGATTACTTCCGTTATGGGATTTCCTATATTCCCGCTTGGAAACTGTATTTTCAGTAAAGAAGAAACCGTAGGAGCAATATCCGTCATGAAATATGCATTATTGCTTTCGCCATGTTGAATTCCCCAGCCCATAAAAATCAAAGGAATATGAGAATCATAAGAATTCCATACGCTATGCGTTGTTCCTGTTTTAGAATAAGGCGGAAGCATGGAATCATGCGAGATCAGCTGAATATCTCCGCTTCGCTGTCTGTTGATCCCGTTGATAATTCTTTGTTTAATCGGTTCCGGAATTGTAGACTGCTGCACTTTCGTTACTGAAACGGCGTAAAGGTCATTCGGATCATTTTCAATTTCCTCAACGGTAAAATCTCTTACCGCATCCAGATCAAGTTTATGTTCTTTCAGAAGTTTCCTGTCGAAATAGATTTGATAATTATCAATGGCATTAATAAGTTTATCAACTCCGAATTTTTCTTTCAGCTTATCATTCATATTTTTTTCCATTCCGTCGCCAAAAAATCCGGTATTAATTTTATGTTCCTGCAGAAAGCCTACAGAATGTGCACCGCCGTGATCTGCGGAAAGAAAAACAGTATACTGGCCTTTTCCTACTTTAGAATCAAGATAGTTAAAAAATTGTGCAAGATCCTGATCCAGCCTTAAATATACATCTTCCACCTCAATAGAGTTGGGCCCGAATTTATGTCCTGCATAATCTGTGGAAGCAAGATTTACCGCCAGCATATCCACCACATCATCACTTCCCAGCTTTTCTCCTTCTATTGCCGCTTCTGCGAGCTTCAGGGTGAGCGTATTCCCGAATGGTGTGTAGCGGATATTATCTTTTTTGTTTTTATAATCTGCAGCCAGATTGCTGTAAGGAAAAACAGGTGTTTTTGCACTTCCCAATAATCCTTCCCACGCAGAATTGTCCGGAGAGCTTTCGGTGTACTGATCAATGGGAAGAAGGGTATTCCAGCCATTCGCAACCAGTTTTTCAGGCATTTTCTGTGCATTGAATGCTTTTATCCACTGCGGAAGATCATTCATATACCAGCTGCTTGTGATAAAATCTCCCGTAGAATCATCAAACCAGAAAGCACCATTCGGAGTATGACCTGCCGGTAAAATCGAAGCCCTGTCTTTGAGGGAAACGCCGATTACTTTACCCTGAAAATTGGTTGCCATTCTCAATTCATCACTGATAGTGGTTGACCATAAATTCTTCGGGGAGTGGCTTCCCACTTTTGCATTGGTAGTCCCAACAGGTTTTACCGAATCATCTGTGGTACAGTACACATTTTTGCCGGTTTCCTTATCCGTCCAGTCATTTCCCGCAATACCGTGAATGGCAGGAACCGAACCCGTATAGATGCAGGCGTGTCCCAATGCCGTAACAGTGGGTACATACGGAATATGAACATTATTCAGAGAATAACCCGTATTGAGTAATCTTTTAAAACCATCATTGCCGTATTTGTTGTAATAACGGTATAAATAATCCCATCTCATCTGGTCTACCACCAGCCCTACCACCAACTTTGGCCTTTCTAATCTGGAATTTTTAATCTTCTGCGCGTTGATTGCCGTTACAGATAGTATAACTGCCGTTGCAATCGAAATTTTCCTAAGCATTGAATTACATTTTATTGTGAGCAAATTTACGGGTTTTGAATTTTTGGTATATGAAATTTTGTTTAAATTTCAGTTTCCGATTGCTTATAGAATGTATTATACGGTATTTATCAGTTTTAAATTGGTAAATAATTGTCTTAAAAAAGTTTAAGGTACATTATTTGTATGGAGTTTGTTTCAAATTAGTTAAATTTGAGAAATATCAAATCCTTATTAATACACAGAAAAATGAAACTTCTCCGACCTTTCCTTTTATCAGTTTCCATCATTTTATTTGCATGGCTTTTTATAAGCAATATCAACCTGATCAATGTGGCCACCACACTCAACGAAGCTGAAATCAATTCGGAGATCAAAAAGGTAAATGAATTTACAGATATTGCACGCCTTAAGGAATTTGCAATTGAGAAGATCAACTATATGGAAACCATCAGAAACAGGTTTGCTGAAAACGCGATGATCAGGGTAGCTGTAATTTCGGTTCTTATTATTTTACAGGTTTTGCTCTATGCAACGGGCGGTAATATGTTCAGCACCAAAACTACGCGCTAGGACATTCATTTCAAATAGAATCAATCAATATTCTCATTTTATCAATGGAGATACGAAAACTTGAAAATCTGTCCGGCAATCCCATACTGGATTGGGGTTTAAACGGTTACACGACCGATAAAATATATGTAGTATCTGCTATTGAAGCAGGAAATACTTTTGAATTTAGTTTAAGAGAAAAAAAACAATCGTACAATAAAGTATGGAACAGCAGTGAGGAGGATTTTGACCGTCTGAATGCTATGATCAGCCAGGGACATTCTTTCGGTGTGTTTGATAACGGTGAGCTGATAGCCTGGGCTGTGTGTGATTTCAGAGTCTGGAACAATAGTCTTTTTATTGAAACCCTGTTGGTAAGTGAAGATTTCAGGGGACAAAATATAGGAAGACTGCTGATTAAAGCAATTAACCGCGAAGCACGAGAACTGCAATGCAGAATGGTAGAACTCGAAACCCAGAACACCAATTATTACGCAATTAAATTGTTTCAGAATGCAGGATTTGCCATTACAGGGATCAATACTAAATTATACAACGATTCTGCTGAAACGGCGATTTTTATGAGCTTTGATCTGTTATCATAAGACAATCAGCCATTATGGTAATAAATAATTTTTATTAAAATATAATGTTATATTTATAAATTACTTATTATCATGAAAAAAATCACATTTTTTATACTATTTTTAGTTGTTCAACAATTTATTTTTGCCCAGAAAAATCAATATGCAGATTTCATTAAGACATGGAATTTCGTAAAATATTATCATCGCGATCTTGCCAGTGGAAAAAACGATGCTGATAGTTTGTTTTTAGTCAATATCGAAAAAGTTAGGCCAAACCAGAATTTCAACGAAATCATTACTTTAATAACACAGAATTTAAACACCCAATTTTCTTCGCTACCTATTATTGATAACAATAAGGATATCCTTTCTGTTAATCAAAATTTCGACTGGTTTCAAAAAAATAAAAAGATCAGTAAGGAAAACAAAAACCTTTTGAACAGCATCTACAAAAACCGCTTTGATTACGGGCTTTTACCAAAAGGAAAATCAGTAAATGATGAAAAAAAATATTCTTTTGCTAAAGAAGAAAATCTTCCGCTGAAATACAGATTATTGGCCATGGCAAAAATACAGGGTACTGTTGATTATCTTTTTCCACACAAATATTTAATGGATAAAAATTTCGATTCTTATTTTACTATTTTACTGGATGAAGCTGTACAATCATCAACCCGAAAAGATTTTGAGAAGGTCCTTGCCAAAACCATTTCCCAATTTCAGGATAGTCACGCTTTTTCTTTTTACCGTGAGCTCAATTACAAAGACGGGATATTATTCAATGTTTCATATTATTCACCATTTGATTTTCAGATTGTGGGAGATCATTTGTTGGTTACCCATCTTATTTTCCCTGAGATATGCAGTAAAGCCCGTATAAAAACGGGTGATAAAATCACGGAAATCAATGGAAAAAAAGTCTCTGAAATTATTAAGGAAAAAGGGAGATTGCTTTCGGTTTCCAATCATCAGAAACTAATATACGTTCTTTCAACCTACGAGTATAATTTGATCTGGCCGGATAATTTACCAAAGAAAACTTTAGCGGTACGCTCCGGTTCCAAAAAATTCTCTACAGAAATTGAATTAATCAGTGCTGCTGATAAATCACAAGTTTCCGTTCTCGCTAATTATATCAATAATAAAAATGGCAAAATAAAAAACCGGTATTTGATTAATAAAGATATTGCTTATTTTAAAACCGATGCAACGATGCATTTCATGGAGAATGTTGACGACGATAAACTAGATGCCAAAATGGACAGCATTCTGGAAGATGCCTCGCATAAAAAGGCCATTGTTTTTGATATGAGGGGTTATCCGGATTGGGGCGGCTTCGTTTTTTATTATGTTTATAAATACTTCTCGCCTGTCGAAAATTATTTTTACAAATATTATGAACCTAATTTGAAAAATTTAGGAACCTTTAATCTCCGGGATCCCAAATATAATTATCCGCAAATTGAAAATAAAACAACCCATTCCTATTCCGGAAAAGTCTTTATACTTGTAAATCCCGATACACGCAGTGCCAGTGAATGGTATTCTATGAGCCTGCAGAAAATTTTCCCACAATCGATAACAATCGGGCAGCAAACTTCTGGTGCAGACGGAGATGTGGTTAAAATCAATCTACCGGGAGATTATCTTCTGGAATTTACAGGAAATGGAATCTTTTATCCCGATAATACACAGACTCAGCAAAAAGGGATCAGAATCAATGAATTGATACAATATACAGATCAGGATATTCTTGATAACCGTGACCTTGAGTTCGAAAGGGTTTTAAATTCACTTCAATAATTATCGACAAAAACTATAAAAAATTGACTTTTCTATAGAAATCGCAGGCCGGGAGAATGGAATTCCGGCTTCGGATGTTGCGAACGATCTGGTGAAAGCACTTCAGGAAGATATTTATGAAATTCGTGTTGGAAATACAGGATTGTTATACGATAACTTCTTTGCCGCTTCCGAAGGTGCTTTTGCCAACTTTAACAATTATTAAATAAACTGATCGAAGTTCCATTTCATATATTTTTCTCATGCGGCTTTTTCCGTGGGAGATTTAATATTTATTAGCGTTGATCTATTAATATAAAGACCGATGGTAATTAATGACAATAACTATATTTTGTAATTTAACTTATATTTTTTATGTATATAAATCTTAATACAGAATTAGCATTATAAAATTTAATAATTTTGAAAATAAAAATAGTGGAATACTTAGAAAAAGTTGTTAATCAGTATTTAAGAATGAACACCAGTTATGCAACAATGATTACAGGAGACTGGGGAACAGGTAAAACATACTTTTTTAATACTACATTAAAAAACCAAATTGAAAATACAGAAACCATTTATGATGCCTCAAAAAAATACAAGGCAGTGCGTATTTCTCTCTTCGGCATAAAATCTATTGATGATGTTCAAACACAAATATTATTGTCTCTTTATCCAATTTTAAAAGATTCAAAATTTAAATTAGGTTCATCAATTGCTAAAAGTTTTACTAAAGGACTTCTACATTTAAAAGGTTTAGGGGATTACACAAAATATGTAGATGAAATAACTGTCTCTTCAAGAAATATTGTAAACTTTAATGAATTAGTTTTTTGTTTTGATGATTTTGAAAGAATTAGTAATGATTTGAGCTTTGAAGAGGTTATTGGCTATATAAATTCATTAGTAGAATTAGAGAATATAAAAATAATAATTTTAGCAAATGAAAATAAGATTAAAGAAACAAATTATGCAACTTTGAAAGAAAAAATTATATGCAATACAATTGAATTTATTCCAAATATAAAAGAGTGTATTTTAAGTATTGTAAAAAATAAGTATAATTCACAAAAAGTTTATAGTGAATTTCTTATAAATAATATTGATTTTGTTATTGAAATTACAGATAACTACAAAAATCTCAGAACAATAATTTTCGTATTTGACTATTTTCATAATATTTTTTCCGAAATCGAAATGCAGTTTAACTCTAATGTTTTATTGGAAAAAAAGAACGAGATTCTATTATATTTATTTAGATTGACTTTTGCTTTATCAATTGAATATAAAGAAGGTAATATTACATATAAAAAAAGAAGAGAATTAGATAAAAAAAACTTTCGATCTGCTTTTTGGAATAAACAAGAGAAGGTAGAAGTTGAAGAATCTTTTAGAAATAAATTTGAAAAAAAGTATTTTAATAATGTGAATTACACATTTCATGAATCAATATATACTTACATAACAGGAGCAAATATTTTTGACTACAAATTACTTTTTGAAGAGTTGCAAGAAACTTATCATATAGTTAATAATGAAATTCCTCCGCATTATATTGTATATAATCAATTAATAGGAATAAATGTTTATAATCTAACTGACAAAGAATATATACAATTAACTAAAAAATTAGTAGATTTTGCTTTTAAAGGGTTATACAAAATAAATGATTTTTTAACAATTTTTTATCTAATTTCAAGATATAATAATCCTTTAAATTTAAATTTAGAAAATTTAACTAAAAAATTAAAAAAAGCGATAGATTTAAGCTTAACAGATTACATTCCAAGTGATATACTTCAACTTCATTTAAATATTAATAATGAAGCTGAAAATAAAAATCATTTAAATGAGCTTAGAAAATATATTATTAAAAAAAATTACGAATTAAAAGATAAAATCGAAGCAGATGAAACTGAAAATATTATAAATCTATTTTATGATAACATTGAAGGTTTTATAAACAAATTTATTACAGAAGAGAAATATCTTTTTTTACCGATTTTTAATAAGTTTAATCCTAACAGAGTATATAGTTTTTACGAAAAAAGCAGTAACCAAATCAAGTTTAAACTTATACAATTTCTACAATATCGGTATAATAGCATGTACGGTAATGAGATAAAGATTGATTACGATTTTTTTTGTAAAATTAATGGAATTGTAAAGAAAAAAATTTCAAATCATACAAAAGCAGGGCTCACATTTGATCTTCTAAATCAATTTGAAAATGTTACAGATGAAATTAGGAAAAAACTTTCATAATAGCTTGGCCTCCACAACAAACCAAATTTGAACTTTACAACAAAATCAAAACTCCAGATATTATCCAACTTTGTACTGTAAAATTTAAATAAATGGAAAATACAAAGACAACAGTTTTAGTAACAGGAGGAACAGGATTTCTTGGAGTTCATACTGTACTGCAATTATTACAGCAAGGATATGAGGTGAGAACGACCCTTCGTTCACTTTCAAAAAAGGACAGCATCATTAAAGCCTTAGAAGAAGGAGGAATTTCGGATTTTTCAAAACTCGCTTTTTTTGAAACAGATCTTACCAACGACAACAATTGGGATAAAGCCGTAAAAGGCTGCGATTATGTGTTTCATGTGGCCTCCCCTTTCCCGGCTCAGGATCCGAAAGATGAAAATGAACTGATCATTCCTGCCAGAGACGGTGCTTTGCGCGTATTGAAAGCTGCCCGTGATGCCGGTGTGAAAAGAGTGGTTTTAACCTCATCATTTGCGGCAGTTGGTTACAGCATCAATAAAGAAAATTATGTTTTTACAGAAAATGACTGGACCGATCTCAACACAGAGCTTCCGGCCTATATCAAATCGAAAACCGTGGCAGAAAAAGCATCCTGGGAATTTATTGAAAAAGAAGGAAGCGGATTGGAATTATCCGTGATCAATCCGGTAGGAATATTTGGTCCTGCCATTGGTGGAATCACCTCTGCTTCACTCGATATTGCCGTTTCCGGGATACTGAATGGTAATCTGGAATACACTCCTACTTTCACCATGGGCGTTGTCGATGTGAGAGATGTTGCGGATATCCATCTCAAAGCCATGCTAAGTCCGGAAGCATCCGGAGAACGTTTTATTGCCACTGCAGAAGGGGTGATGAGTTTTTACGATGTTGCCGAATTATTTAAAAAAGAAAGACCGCAATATACTTCCCATATTAAAAAACTGGAACCGATTGGAAAGGAATTCTACAAAGAGGTATCCAATAAAAAAGCAAAAACAGTTCTTCACTGGAACCCCAGAAGCCGTGAAGAGGCATTGCTGGCAAGTGCTGATAGTGTTATGGCTCATTTATAGATTTATCGTATCTTTAATAACAGTATGAAATTCAACAATCTGCAATCGTGCCATTTAGGACCTGAAATTTCTCCGGAGCAGTTTATTCCGGAGCATTTCTTTTTGTTTCTGCTCAAAGGTTCGATGGTCGCTTATGACGGAAATAAACATTATCAGATACAACCCGGTGATTACTGCATTGCCCGGAAAAATCATCTGGTACGGTACACCAAATATAAAGACGAAGGGCATTTTGAAAAAGTAATTATAACTTTCGATGAAGCTTTCCTCAAAAAATTCCTGGAGCGCCATTTTTACACTGCTGAAACGGCAGATAACAGTGATTCATTTATCTTCATCAACGAAGATGATTTGGTTAAAAATTTTGTCCATTCTCTGGAACCTTATTATAATGGTACGGAGCAGCTTGATGATTATTTTGTGGATATCAAGCGTGAAGAGCTGCTGATGATTCTGTTAAAAAACAATCCGGATCTGAAGGATATTTTTTTCAATTTCAGTATTCCGCATAAAATAGACTTGGAACATTTCATGAACCAGAATTATAAATTCAATATCAGCCTGGAGCGCTTTGCATTCTTGACCGGCAGAAGCTTATCCACTTTTAAAAGAGATTTCAAGTTAATTTTTAATATGGCTCCCGGCAAATGGCTCATTAAAAAACGTCTTCAGGAAGCCTATTTTCTTCTGGATAAGGAGCACCAGAAACCTTCGGATATTTATGTTGATCTGGGTTTCGAGGACCTTTCCCATTTTTCTTTTGCTTTTAAAAAAGAATTTGGAGTTTCGCCCTCTGAGCTGCGGGGTTGAGGTTAATCAGGACATTAAATTTTTATTGGGCAAAATTTATATGATTTAAATACGATTTCAGATTAAAAACTTTATCCTGAATGATATAGGAGAATCAATTTAAAATTTCAAAAAAAATAGGAAAGCCGCACTCTCCGGGTGCGGCTTTTATCTATAAGATATGTAAAGTCTGTTTATTAAAACTTCAGATCTCCATTCACTTCTCTTACCGCGTTGGCAGCTTCAGCGAATTTCAACTGCTCTTCAGCAGTAAGCGTTACGTTTACGATTTTCTCAACACCGTTTGCTCCAATGATGGCAGGAACACCAAGGCAGATATCGTTTTGTCCGTATTCACCTTCCAGCATTAATGAACAAGGGATCATTTTTTTCTGATCACAGGCGATTGCCTGAACCATTACGGAAACAGCAGCTCCCGGAGCGTACCAAGCAGAAGTTCCCAATAATTTGGTAAGCGTAGCGCCTCCTACTTTTGTTTCTTCGATTACATATTTTTGTTGTTCAGCATCAAGGAATTCAGTTACAGGAACCCCGTTTCTGGTAGCTTTGCTCAATAGAGGAAGCATTCCCGTATCACTGTGAGCGGCGATTACCATTCCGTCTACATCTGAAATAGGAGCTTCTAATGCTTCAGCCAATCTGTATTTGAATCTTGCAGAGTCCAGCGCACCACCCATTCCGATAATTTTATGCTTAGGAAGACCGGAAGTTTTGTGTACAAGGTAAGCCATTGTATCCATTGGATTGGAAACTACGATGATGATTACCTCCGGAGAATGTTTTACTAAATTTTCAGTAACTTCTTTTACAATTCCTGCATTAATCCCAATCAGTTCTTCTCTTGTCATTCCCGGTTTTCTTGGAATACCAGACGTAATAACCGCTACGTGAGAACCTGCAGTTTTGCTGTAATCTCCTGTTGTTCCGGTAATTTTCGTATCGAATCCGTTCAGAGATGCGGTCTGCATCAGATCCATTGCCTTACCTTCAGCAAATCCTTCTTTAATATCTACCAAAACCACTTCCGAACAGAAGTTTTTCATTGCGATGTATTCTGCACAGCTTGCTCCTACAGCGCCTGCACCTACTACAGTTACTTTCATAATATGTCTATTTATTGTTTTTTAATCGCATTATGGAACTTTGCAGTTCCATAATATAACTTTTTTGAATTATTTGTTTAGTTTAAAATTGAAAACTCCCAAATTTAACAATTCCTGAAAAATTGAGCAATCTTTCAGGAATTTAATTATCTTTAAAAACGTTATTTGGAATATAAAAAGCTATTTAGTTGATATTGAGTAGAAATGTATAAAGCTTTTTGGCCCCGGATAGCACCTCATCATAATTATTTTCATGAACTTCAGCATCAAGGGTTTCTTTAAAGCTTTTCCACATTGTTCCCGTATTTTCGTGGTAGCAGCCGAAGAAATTGAAAGTGACATCATCAAATCCATCCGTTTTTGAAAGCTGTTTGGCAATTACGTTTCCGCCCAAAGTAGAGCCTTCAATAACATACATCGCTCCGAGAGCTTCATGAAGACTGATCAATTCCAGTTCATTTCCGGCAACAACTTTTTCCAGCAGAAGGCTTTTAAGATCTTTTTCAATTAAAGGAAGTTTTTTTCTGTCGCTAAGCTGCAGCTTTTCCGAATATTCATCAAGCTCTTTAAATATTTTATCTTCAGAATGCAGCAGCATCAGGTAATTGGTGCGGATTATTTTTTTATAATCTTCGAGAGTAAATGTTTTACTGAAAATTTTTTGTGAGTTAAAAAGTTTTTCGGCAGCATCATGATATGCTACCGTATTTTGTTTTAGATATTCTGATACAGTCATAAGGATTTTTTATTCCCTTAATAATCATTAAGGTTTTTTAAATGTTAGGATAAATGAAGTGCCCTCCGGAGAACTCTCGTACTCTACATTGCCTCCAATTCTCTTCATAATTCTGTGCACAATTGATAATCCTACTCCGTTTCCTTTGAACTTTTTGGCATTGTCCATCCTGTTGAAGATTTTAAACATCTTGTGCTTATTTTCTTCAGGAATACCGATTCCGTTGTCTGAAATTCTGTAGATTACCGTCTCGCCCTGTTCGGTTCCTTCAATTACCACCACCGGTTTTTCCTGCTGGGAAGAGTATTTTATCGCGTTGTTGATGATATTTAAAAATACCTGATGGAGCATTGTTTTATCAGCAAGAACTTCCGGACATGCTTTAATAATGACTTCACTTTTCGGAGTTCCGAAAGTAATTTTGGCATTTTCGCAGATCTTTTCAATGGTTTGCAGTGTTTCAAGTTTTTCAAGCTGAATTTCACTGTGTTTGGCCCGGCTGAGCTGTAAAACGTCATGCATCATTTCCGCCATATTGTCGATCTCTTCAATGATGGAATTGATCTTATTACGGCTTTTCTCAGATTCGTCTATCAATGTTTTAAGAAGCATCTGTGCATTCAGCTTCATCACGGTAAGCGGTGTTCCCAGATCATGAGAAATGGTGTATGAAAAACTGTCGAGTTCTTCATTTACTTTTTTAAGCTCGTCATTAAGCCTTTTAATGGTATTATAATCTTTGTGTAATGCTTCTAAAATAAGGTCCCGTACAGCCTGAAGCGCCAGAATATTCCTGGAACTCCATCTTTTAGAACTTCCTTTAATATCTTCAGTAAATATTTTAAAAGAGGTCCTTGGCGAAACCATCATTTTTTCTTCTCCGTCGTTATTCACCACCTCAATTTTTTTCTCCGGATTCCCTGCCCAGTTGATGTGTTCGTCAAACTCTTTACGGAACCAGATCAGGACATTGTTTTTATTTCGTTCCATGAAATAGATAACTACACCTGCTGCCCTTTCATCAAGCCCAAGTTGTTGTCCGTAATCTTTAAGAAAACTTCGGCTCAGGTAAATATTGTCTTCAATATTTCCATGGGCCCACTTGGTGATATTTTCAATGGCAGACGGATCAGGTGTAATGCCGTCCATAATAGTATATTCATCCGCAATTACTGCAAGACCGTCGGCATCAAGAAGATTTCTTAGTTCTGCCTTATTTTCCGTTAAGGATTCAAGTAACGTATCGTGTTTTAAAAATTCCGCTTTTAGACGTAAAACCTCTTCATTAAGCTGGAGGCGGTAATTCAGATCACTTTTCGATTTGAAAGATGAAAAAGCATTGGATGCCAGTGCCGTGAAAATCCCGGCCTGCACACGGTCTTCGAGATCAATATGTTTCGGCTCGGAATTCTGGCAGGTAACAAGACCCCAGAGGTAATCATCTATGATAATGGAAACACTGAAGCTTGAAGACGCTCCCGAATTTTTAATATACTGTCCGTGAATAGGAGACATTGCCCTTGAAGTTGAGTATGTAAGGTCTATACTTTCCTTCATCTTGCTTAACAGCGGTACTGGCTCTGCATGGACATTGCTGAAAATTCTTTTTCTTTTTTTAAGGTACAGTTCCCTCGCCTGGATAGGGATATCAGATTCCGGATAGTGAAGTCCCAGATAGCTTTCCAGGTTATCATTTGTTTTTTCTGCAACAACTTTCCCGGAGCCGTCCATCATGAATTTGTAGACCATCATACGGTCATAATTCACAATTTTAGATAATATATTAAGGAGTTGATCCCAAATTTCCTGCTCATTTTCAACAATATAAAAATTATCATATTTGTTGGTAATCTGCTTATCAGGATTAACAATTACTTTTTCAAATTCAAGAAATATATTTCCCTTATTTCTGAATGCCGAAAAATGATATTGCTCGCTTTCAATAAAAATTTTATTAAAAAAAGTTTCATTATCCCTTCTTGTAAAATCAGGTAGGGATTTAAAAATATCGGAGTTAATAATACTGTTGAAAGCTTCCGGAAAATCCGTAAGCTTTTTACCGAAAAGCTCTTCAGAACTTTCGATTTTAAAAATATCCTCAATATTCTTGCTGAAGAAAGTAATGGAATGAGATTCTGCGTCAATGCCAATCAGATAGCCAAAACTTTGTATGTAGCCCGGAATATGGATAGGCTCTTCATGACACTCTACAAAATTCATATAATACTTTGATCAATCAAATATAAAAAAAAAATTAAAGGTGTGGTACTATTTTAGATGAAAGAAATACCACAAAAAAAATTTTTTGAATGAAAATTAAATAAAATCTTTAAAAAACTTTTAAAATATTACAATCTAGTTCTAAATTTTAAATATAAAAACCTCACTTACAACATTATAAATATTTTTATTTAGACTTATTTTAAAATAGCAAAAACTTCTGCCGGAGCGGCCGATCCGTTAATAATTCTGCGAAATGCAAAGACATTACCATTACACTTCTTTCTCAAAGTACAGCATATAATACTTTCCTTTTTCATCTTCTCCCTGCGCAATTTTCTGTCGGTCGCCATGGATATAGATATGGAAATTCTTATCTAATTTAATGATGCTTTTAAAATGCCTCTGGGTTTTCTTGACAGCTGTTTCATTGATCGGGAATTCTTCTGCGATATTGATCTGCATATCCTGCTCATAATCGGTTTTAAAATTCACAAAACTTTCAATAACATGTTCGTCCTGAAGCACTTCCTTATTAAAATCATCCAGGTTAAATTCTTCTTTTTCCTTGAAAAAATTAATGGATTTGTTAAGAAAATCTGCCTGATCTGCCCTGGAAACTTCAAATTCCTGAGGCAGTTGCTTGGTAATATAATCTTTATATACCATCAACGCTTCCTGAGTATGGAAATATTCGTCATCACGCTGTTTTACCTTCAGAAAATCTTCAAACCAGTAATACATATCCCCGTTTTTATTGTTGTCTACTACAGAAAGTATGTACCCCGTTTCTTTATCATTATTGTAAATAAGCGCTGCTTTATCAATCTTAGAAAGACTGATACCCTGATCTTTTTCGATCACAAAACTGTCTTGCTGAGGAGAAATTTTAAGGAAGGATTCTCTTTTTTCCATTTTAAAGATCCCGATCTTGTCGACTTTCTCAGTGCCTTCTCTTTCATCTTCAAAATAAATGATAAATAATTCTCCTCCCTGCACTCTTGGATTTTCGGCTGCTTCAAAAAGATGTTTGGCAATATTTTCAGCTTCCCAGAGAAATTTGGCTTTGTCATCAAAAATTTCAGATACGGAACTGTAGACCGGGTTATTCACCAGATAAGAATCGCTGTAAAAATGAAATGTTTCTTCTGATTTGAAAGATCCGAGAAAATAATTCTCCAGGAGCTCTGCCATTCCTTCATCAAGCTGAAGCTCTTCCTGAGAAAGCATTAACGATTCTCCGTTGATCTTATTTCCGACTCTGTGCATTACGATTTTTGAAAACATCTCCTGAATATTTTTGGACTGCAAAGATATTAATAATATCAGAGAATCAGCACCATTTCGTTTTGATAAAAAATCTTGTTAATTTGAAGTGTTTTTCCTTATATTCAAATAGCTATATTTAAATAATACACTGATTATCAAAACAATACAATACAACATCCCACACAGATTTGAAATTTGGCATCATGATTGTGAATATCTTTCTGATAGCTTTCAACTATTATTTTAACTATTGTTAAATTTTTTAACCAACCACAAAATATGAACTACCTACAAGCCACTCAGGAAATAACCATTGCGATTCCGGAAATCTGCAATGATCTTAACGAAAAGAAAATAGAGAACTCTTATCACATCATCGGTTTTTTAACGGATAAAGTAAAAAGCATGATCCGACAGAATAATATCAGCTGTTTATTTAAATGCCTTGGAAAAATGAACGAATTGTACAACAAAGGTGATAAAATGATAAAAAATGCGATTGAAAATTCTTTTGTGTATTCATTGGATAACTGTACCGCTTTCTGTGCTAAAGAATACCGTGATCTGATCTTCAGCCATCTTTCACCTGACCTTCAAAAAGTGTATGCCAGACAGATTTATAGCCATAGTATCTGATGATATTTTATTTTCAGACTGTTTTACAGAATTAATAAACTTTGGTACGGTTTTCGTTTAAATAAAGTACTTGAAATTAATTATGATGAATGCATCAATGCAAACTATTGATCAAAAAATAGCTGTTGAATATTTAAAGTTTTTTTACCCGCCTTTGCGCACCGAGATTTCCCAACTTTCCGTACAGGATAATTTCGCAGGTATTATTCAGGCCACGGTCAATTATTTGAAAAGCCTGCTGTTGGAGGCAAAAATAAATATCATTTCCCATCATATGAAGCTCATGCATTTGATTTACCGAAACGGCAATTCTTATATTAGAGATATTATTGAAAATCTTTTTGTAAGGTCTTTTGAAAGTTTTAAAAAACATGCTAAAATTCAGCATTGGAAACTTCTTTATCAATATATGCCGGTAAGCTTTCAGGAAATTTATGATGAGCAAAGAAAACAAGACCAATTATTTTTCGGAAAATAAATATTTATAATAAACTTCGGGCGGAACCTTTGGTTCCGCCCGAAGTTTATTATAATCCATAATCTATTTATGGTACTGCCGATATCAAGCTGAAATTCTTTTAGCAAATTTATAAAATTCAAACCACAGCACTGAAACCGCAGCTGTACCAGCTACCATCAATAGCTCATTGATATCCAGAGACGTTACATTGAAAAACCTGGAAACAGGATCTATATATAAAATAACAAAAAGCAGTATCAATACCAATACTGTAATCCCTGCAAGCAGCGAATTACGATTTTTAAAGCTTTCTATAAAGCTGTAATAGAAAGACCTGTTTACAAGACTAAGCAATATGTTGGCAAAAATCAGGGTACTGAAAACGAGTGCCCTGGTTTTAAATTCATCATTTCCAAGGTAGACTGAATATTGGTAGATACCTAATACTCCGCCCGTTATTACCAACCCCTGAATAATACTTATAGTAAGTTCTTTCCAGTTCAGGAAAGTATCCGTAAGCTTTCTCGGGGGATGATTCATGGTATTTTTTTCCATAGGTTCATTTTCATAAACAATAGAGCAGGTAGGTCCCATAACCAGCTCTAAAAATATAACATGTACCGGAGTAAAAATACCGGGAAATGCCCAACCCAAAAACAGGGGCAGCGAAACGGTAAGAATAATGGGAATATGAATAGAAATAATATACTGAACGGCTTTTTTAATATTGGCGTAAATTCTCCGACCGGCAGCAATCCCAATTACCAATTTTTCCAGGTCATCATTCATAAGCACCATCGCTGCTGCCGATTTGGCAATTTCAGTACCCTTGCTTCCCATAGCTACCCCAATATGTGCTGCTTTTAAGGCAGGACCGTCATTTACACCGTCTCCAAGCATGGCTACTACCTGCCCCTGCTTTTTTAAAGCAGTGATTATTTTAAGTTTTGCTTCAGGAAACATTCTTGTAAATATGGTCCTCTCTTCTGCAATTTTCATTAATTCTTCTTCTGACGCCAATGTAACTTCGCCACCGTTTACCGCGGCCGTACTGTTTTTAATTCCCGCCTGCAGGGCGATAGCCTGTGTTGTATCGCTATTATCTCCTGTAATTACTTTTATTTTAATCCCCGCATTATAGATCTGTTCCAATACTTTTTTAATTTCTTTTTTAGGAGGATCATAAAATACTGTTAATCCAAGGAAGTCAAAACTAAAATCCTGTTGTTTTTCCGGGAAATTATTTCCTTCAAAGCCTGACATCGCCACTCCCAAAACCCGGTATCCCTGTTCTCCGAATTTTTTTACTACCCCACGTATTTTAATTTTTTCTTCTTCTGAAAGTCTGGAAACATTAATGATAGCTTCCGGCGCTCCTTTCGCAGCAACAATTCTTTCTTTCTGTTCATTTTCAAACAGATGGGTCATCATCGGAGGCTTACCTTCCAACGGATATTCATGAAAAAGTTTATAACTTTTCCTTTCATCATCAGGGCGGTTCTGTTCATAGGTTTTGTGAAGCGTAATTTCCATAGGATCAAAAGGAACAGGCTCACTGCTCCACATAGCATAATCAATCAGCTGATTTAGCTTTTCCGACTTAAATTCTTCCTGTTCATACACCGCATCTGAGCGGTAATCATAAAGATATTTCAGCTGCATGGCATTTTCAGTGATTGTTCCTGTTTTATCAGTGCAGATTACCGTTACACTTCCCAAGGTTTCCACAATACTGCTTCGCTTGATGATGATACCGTTTCGCATCAGCTTCCAGGCTCCTAATGCCATAAAAGTTGTGAAGGCTACAGGAATTTCCTCCGGAAGGACGGACATAGCCAGCGTAAGACCGTTCAAAATGCTGCCAAGAAAACTTCCCGTTTTGATGAAACTGAAAGTACAGACCGCCAGAAAAATAATAATTCCAATGATCGCCATTCCTTTTACAAACTTCCCGATCTGAATCTGTAACGGCGATTCTTCTTCTTTGATATTAATAATAGACTGTCCAATTTTTCCTACTCTCGTTTCTCTGCCAATACGCTCTGCCTTATACACTGCAAGACCGGAAACGGTAACGGTTCCGCTGAATATCTCATTATCTTCCGATTCGCTATCTTTAAATACTGAGTAACTTTCTCCGGTAAGAGAAGATTCATTGACTGAGAAATCATTACTGTGCACAATTCTTCCATCTGCGTTAATGAGATTCCCTTCTTCAGTAATACATAAATCTCCTAAAACAATTTCAAAAGTCGGAATTTCTACAATTTTTGAATTCCGGATTACTTTGCTTAAGGGTTCATTAAGTTTTTCCAGTTCTTTCAGCGCTTTTTTGCTGCGGTTATCCTGGTAAAAAGATATTGCCGTAACAGCAACTATGGCGACAAACATGAATAGCGCTTCACCGTAATCTCCTATCAGAACATAAATAAATGAAACGCAAATCAATAAAATGAGCATTGGCTCCTTTAGAATGCCGACAAGAATATTCATCCATGTTTCTTTCTGAACTTCTCCCAAAGTATTGTATCCGTATTTTTTTCTGGAAAATTCAACTTCGGCTTCTGTAAGTCCTTTTAAGTTTTCAGGTATATTGTAATTCATAGCAAATGAATAGATTACTAAAGTTAAGAATTCTTCTTTTAAATACTGACATTATCTCACTTTTGTGAACAAATCATTTTATTTTAGAAGACTATTAAATGAGTTATGAATTCTGTGTAAAATTAGTCTTATCTATACTCCTGAATTTACGGAACCATTTATAGCGGTTTATGAAATATTTCATAATATCTAAGATCAATAAAAAGGGACTGCCTAAAATTAGACAGCCCCTTTATTATAATAATTTATTCTAATAATTAGAACGTATGAAAACTATTTCTTAATGAATTTAAAGGTTTGCATACCATTATCTGTAAATACCTGAATCAGATATACTCCCTGAGGTAAAGCTTGAACATCAATGCTTCTTTCCCCTGATTGTAGTTTCTTTTCAGTTACTTTTCTTCCATCTGCAGCAAAAATTACTGTTTTGGTGATTACTTCCTGTCCGCTGAAATTCAAAATATCTCTTACCGGATTAGGATAAATCTGAAGCTGAGATTTTGTTTTTGTATTATCAGCAACACCAAGAGTAGTATTAATTGCCAATACTGCCAGAGAAGCTGTAGACTCACAAGATCCTATGGTCTGTGTAGCATAGTAAGTAGTATTGTGTACTAAAGCTGTGCTTAGCGGCAGGCTGTTTACATGATTTTGTGCATCTGAAGATGAAGCATACCATTTGATATTCGTACCCGTCACTACCAAAGCACTCAATGTGCTTCCAGGAGCAAAATTCTGAGGTGAACTTCCTGTCGGAGCAGCTACCGGAGCCGATTGTGTAATAGTGAATGTTCTTGTTAACGTACATGCATTAGCATCAGTAACTGTCACGGTATAAGTTCCGGCGGATAAGCCTGTAGCCGTTGCAGCCGTTCCTCCCGATGGAGACCATGAATACGTATAAGGTGCTGTTCCTCCTGTAACGTTGATTGTTGCTACTCCTGTTGATCCGCCATTACATGCGATATTCGTCTGCGAAGTAGTTGCGCTAAGAGCCGTAGGCTGCGTTACCGTAGCATTAACTGTTGCTGTACATCCGTTAGCATCCGTAATGATTACCGTGTAGGTTCCGGCAGCTAAGCCTGTTCTGTCTTCAGTGGTGATTCCACCTCCCCAGTTGAATGTGTAAGGTGCGGTTCCTCCTGCCGGAGTTAAGTTGATGGCTCCGTTGGAAGCTCCGTTACATGCTACATTCGTTACTACTGTTGTTCCGCTTACTGCACTTGCAGGTTGTGTAATAGTAAATGTTCTGGTTAACGTACATGCATTAGCATCAGTAACTGTCACGGTATAAGTTCCGGCGGATAAGCCTGTAGCCGTTGCAGCCGTTCCTCCCGATGGAGACCATGAATAGGTATAAGGTGCTGTTCCTCCTGTAACGTTGATTGTTGCTACTCCTGTTGATCCGCCATTACATGCGATATTCGTCTGCGAAGTAGTTGCGCTAAGAGCCGTAGGTTGAGTTACCGTAGCATTAACTGTTGCTGTACATCCGTTAGCATCCGTAATGATTACCGTGTAGGTTCCGGCAGCTAAGCCTGTTCTGTCTTCAGTGGTGATTCCACCTCCCCAGTTGAATGTGTAAGGTGCGGTTCCTCCTGC
>NZ_FQVO01000040.1 GCF_900129385.1 Chryseobacterium takakiae
GCAGGGAAGGCCGGTGAATATATCTTTCAGAACTATCACTATCTCTTTTCTGTTTTTTCAAAAATTACCATAAGCGACGGAGGGATACGCCCGCCGCCTTTTCATTGTTAAAAGACTTTTATCAGAATTCCTAAGGTCAGGTATTCTCTTTGCCTTAAATGATATTACATGATGTCATCTTCGGAAATCTTCCTGTTAGGATTCATTTACTGTATTACGTTAAATGTTCCGGTTTCTGAATAAAAGCAGTGAAGAAAAACAAATTTCTTATCGTACACATAACAACAATGAAAAAACAAATTTATTTAATTTTAGCCTTTTTGCTATGTATAAAAGCTTTAGCACAGGGGCACAATCCCGGCACGGTTTTACCGGCCGTCCCCAATACTTTGCCCTGGAATGTCTATACGGCAGCTCCTGACAATAGACAGAATGCCTCGGTAACCAATGCCCAGTCTCTGGCTCTTCTTCCTACAGGAACTAATGGAACCGACATTTTTGTCAACTATTTAGTTGATACTACAGGATATACCTTTTATCTGGTATATACCACCAACGGAACTGCACCTAGCAAAACCAACGGAACGGTAGTTAATATGTCTTTTGCCGTATTTAATAGCCCGAACAGAATCTGGGCAGGTAAAATACCGCAGCAGACATCTGGTACGGTGGTTAATTATGTTATTTATGCCAATACTACCGGTGGCACACTTGCAGCGGCAAATAACAGGATTGCTTCTGCTTCTCTTGGGATACAGACTACATGGACAGAAGGTGATACCTTCTATAGGTTTCAGTCTCCCGGTGGGGTTCCGGGGTTAAGATTATGGCTGCGTGCCGACCAAGGAACAGACACTACGACTGAAGGAGCGGCAGTAAATACAGTATCAGATCAGTCAGGGAATGGTTTTAATGCGCTTGCTCCTTCCCCAGCAGCCAACAAGCCATTGTTTAGAACGGGCAATAGTGCTGTAGGAAGGGATTTTAACTTTAATTCTTACTTTGATTTTACAGCTAATCGCGGATTCTACAACAATCAGGCAATTTTTACCTCAGACAATAACAACGGAGCTTATTTTGTACAAGCACAACATAATGGAACTGTAATTGGTGTTTTAGGCACAGCATTAATGGCTGTAGCAAGAGGTACTACTCCTGGTACACCATCTTATATGGATCAGGCTAAGTTTTATTTTACGAGCAATACCAATCTTCAATGGTTAGCAAATCTTATCAATGCAACGGTTAATGATGTAACTGCCGCTCCGGCACTTTATAGTGCGAATTGGACGGGATCAGCTGTTGCCAATAAAATTTTACAGATGTCATCGCAAGGCAGACGCCGCATTACAACGGGAGCAATAACCGTTTTGCCATGGGGTGGAGGGCAGCCAAGCTCTCAGTTTGCCATCAATGATGTTCATGCATCAGGAGCAGGAGACAATTCGGGTTCTTTTTATGCCCCTGAATTTATCAT
>NZ_FQVO01000038.1 GCF_900129385.1 Chryseobacterium takakiae
AAAGGCCCTTCTGCGCTACCTACTTCCTTCCGTTTTCAGTGGGGCAAAGATAACACGTCTTTCCTTTACAATCCAAATCTATTTAACATAAAATTACAATATACTTGAATTTGTGGAAAACTTCACCTTATAACTTACTGATTTATTTTCACTTATAAATCTATCTTCAGTTATCCTCATTAAGAAAACTGTAAAATGGTTTTATAAATTAATTTGAAGATGATGAAGACTTAACACTAATAATTGAATTTATTTTCTTTACTTATACTTAATATGTTGATTATAAAATAACTAAGATTATTCTCTGTCAGATTAAACTAACTGATCAAATGAGATGGGAAAAGTTAGTTATTTAGTTAGCTATTAAGGAGTAAAGAGTAAGGATAAAAAACGGTAAAGATGTTATAAGATTTTGTGTGTTAAAATTAATTCTGTCATTAAATTCTTAAAATGACATATAGTAATTTAGTGAATTTTTCTCGAATGGAATTGAGGATTTTATAATTCTGTGTTGAATAAAACTTATTATATAAAGGTATTACATCTATCTTAATATTTTAACAGGATGATGATAAAGTTAACATTGTTGAAAAAAATGTTTAATCATTTCGCTCGTAAAAAATTAAACAAAACTATATTTTCAACAACAATTATTTTAAGTTGGTTTGATAAGCAATAGAAGGCAAAGTTACGAACTTGATGCTAATGATATTGGATCAATCCCAAAATTTGGGGAGAAAAAAAATATTGATAATTTTGAGGAGTGTTAAACGATGCTCAAATTATTTTTACCTGAACTCTTGATTGAGCATTTGAGATTGTAAAATTTGAGGAAGAAAACAAAATCCTCCACCTCTACTTTGAAGAGAAAAATACAGCTCCAAAAGAGTTTTCTTCTCTTGATTTACAATCCAAAGGTTTTGTTCCGGAAATCACCGTTGACGATTTTCCACTTCGTGGAAAAACAGTAAAACTCCACATCAAACGCAGAAGATGGACCGATACGAAAACCGGCAACATCATCCAAAGAGATTGGAATCTCATTGCCAAAGGAACCCGCATGACACAGGATTTTACGGAGTTCTTAAAAAAATCTGCCGATACTAAAGCCCTTCCCTGCAAAACCATTGGCGGGATGTACGGTGTGGATGGCAGAAAATTCCAAAGACAATACAAACACAGCATCAGCAATTTTAAAGACTGGGAACAAAAACCGCACGCTGAAGACTGGATTCTGTATCCCAAAAACCTTTCCCAACAACTTTCTCTGGATGAAGTTGCTCTTTCCGATGGCGAATTGTATACTGTTCTGACCTCCAAAGAAGAAAAGGGCAGAAAAGGCAGTATTGTTGCCATTATCAAAGGAACCAGGAGTGACACCGTGATAGAATACCTCTTGAAAATCAACAGAAAATTAAGGTTAAATGTAAAAGAAATTACTTTGGATATGGCAGGTTCTATGAAACTTATCGCCAAAAGATGTTTTCCCAATGCCACACAGGTCATTGATCGTTTCCATGTTCAGAAATTAGCCATAGATGCGTTGCAGGAATTAAGAATAAGCCACCGTTGGAAAGCTATTGAACAGGAAAACAATCTGCTCATGGAAGCCAAAGAAAAGAGAAACAACCCCGAGATTGAAATTTTTGAAAATGGCAATAACCGAAAGCAACTTTTGGCAAGAAGCAGGTATTTACTGTATAAAACCAGAGAAAAATGGACTGCATCGCAAAATCAGTGAGCTGAAATCTTATTCTCGCAGTATCCTGATTTAGAAAAAGCCTACAATTTATCTGATGGTTTAAGGAAAATTTACAATCAAAACATTCCGTTGCAATGTTGAAATTGGCACATTGGTTTAAAGAGGTAGAAGAATCGGTGTTTAAAGCTTTCTCGGTACTCAGGAAAACCATAATGAATCATTACAATGAGATCCTCAATTATTTTGAAAGAAGAAGCACGAATGCTTCAGCCCAGTCTTTCAATGCCAAAATAAAAAACTTCAGAATACAATTAAGAGGTGTGCGGGATAAAGCATTTTTCCTGTTCAGGTTGTCTAAACTTTTTGCATAGTCCCCAAGATTTGGGATTGATCCAGGATATTGCTGTGTAATGGTGTTTTATTAATCGTGAACCTTTTACGTCTCCCTTACGGTAGCAAGCAAAAAAAACCTCACACATTGCTGTATGAGGTTTAAAAAAAAACTGGCGGCGACCTACTCTCCCGC
>NZ_FQVO01000033.1 GCF_900129385.1 Chryseobacterium takakiae
ACATAGCCATACCTTTTCAGGGATTCGTTGGCGCTTACACCTGTTTTCCAGTCTACTTCGGCAATGTTGCCGTTGTATCTTGGAAGGACCTGTAAAGAGGGGTCTGAAGTATCAGGAGTTTGTAATCCTTCCACTTCATTGTACTTGATTTTATATCCAAAAAGATCACCTCCCAGGTTATTAGGATCGTTAATCTGTGTCATCCAGCCACGAATGTTATAGCTGTAATCCACGGTTTGCAAACCGCTTCCTAAAGCTGTTCCGCCCACTTTTTTGGCTTGCAGTTGTGACAATTCGTTGTAGGTGTTCTGCGCTAAATATTCCACCGGACTATTGTCCACCTGGTGGGTATGGGTTTTCAATCTGTTCTGGGAATCATAGGTAAAGTTTTCGGTAATCACTTTATCGGTATCGGTATTCAGCCTTTTATGACGGGTAATGCTTTGCTGAACCACGCCTGCAAAATCCAGCTTGGATTCCACCTGGGTGCGCCCGCCTAAATGATTGATGGAGTAACTCCCAATGGCTCTTCCTTTTCTATCATAATAGGTATAGTTTTTCGTCCAGTTATCGTCCTCGATGTTTTTAACCAAACTCATCACCGGAAGGCTTTTGGTACTTAATCCTTCTGCGGTAGGCGTTTCGGTAAGGGTGGGTTCTCCCAGAATGCTTGAAGGGAACGTTGGGTTAAAACCGTATCCCGGGTAAGAATCATAATAGTTTAGAGACAATAAGGTTACCCATTTGCTTGAATTAGGATAAGTGCTATCCGGTGTATCATAATATACATCCATTCCTTGCCGGTTGAAAAGAACGGTCTGTATTCTCTTGACATTGTTGGGACTTATACCATTAACTTCCGCCTGTTCAGTGCTTCTGTCAGACCCTATACTGATTCCGGTAATGGCCACTCTTCCAAATTGGTCATATTTGGTGTACAGCCATTGGCCTTTTTCTTTCAGAACGGTGTCTTGCGTTGCCACAAGTCTATCCTGTCTGTCGTACAGCATATATTCCCAGCCTTTGCCCGGAAGCTTCTTTTCTACCAACCGGTTCCTGCCGTCGTAACGATACTGATAACAAAGATCATTAAGCAAGGTTTCGGTAATAGTCTGATTAACCGCTTTTGGTGGGATCACAAAAGCCAGCTGGTTGTATTCATTGTACACATAATAGGTGTCGGCATATTCTGTATCAGAGATCATTTTTCTTACCAAAATGGTTTGTCCTTCCCCATTTTTGTATTCGTAAGTCTTATTTCCGTCTTCGTCAATAACAGCGTTTCTGTAGAGCTGGTTAGCTCCATAGGCGGGGATTGAAGATAAACTCAAACTGGACTTTGTAGCCCCGTTTTCCCAAATAGTGGTGGTAACAAAATGATATACATCATTGCCAATGTTGGCGGAATATTCAAACTGAACGGGTTTTGTATCCCACGCATTACCCACCTGTTTCTGCTGTAAAATCCTGTCTAAGGGAGAGTTTTCCAGAATCTTTTCTGAAAAGATCTTCTCTGAACCATAAAGGGTGGGCTGGGTGGCATTGCTCAAAGGAGACGTGTAAATTCCTCCACTCTGTGTTCCCTGCTGGGGAACGGGAAGGTAATCTTTCACCTGTCTTCCGAAGCCGTCGTATTCAATATGGGTGACCACGTCTTTCCCCGTTGGGGAAGCTTTGATATTCACCACCTGCTTGGGTCTTCCCAACCCGTCAAAATACTGTACAGATTCTGAAGTTTTGGTAGCGGTGGTTCCGTTATAATCTAAATAGGTTTTGGTATAAACGTAGTTTTCCGTGTTAGTGAGCTGGGCATGGAATAAACCTGACATCAGCAAAGCCCCGACCGGGATTAATATTTTTTTCATCAGTGATTAGTTTTTGTAGTTGTACTTGAATTCTTTTAACAGCTTTCCGGTGGCAGAATTTTCTCTGATTTCTTTTAGCCTGTTAGCGGTATCATAGAGATACACTTCCCGGATTCCAGATGGAGGAGTAATGGTAGTAACCCCGATCAATGGATCGTAGGTATATGTAGAAATTTGGTAATTTGCCATTGTACTGTCTTTCCTGAAATTATCCAAAGCTGTGATCAAGGCCGCTTCATTGGAAGGATTGGATGCATCCAGGTCTGAAGCGGAAATAATAGCCGACGCCAGGCTGCTTACCTGGGCATAGGTCGCTCCTGTAATTTTAGCAATAGGCTGGGTCTGGTTGTACCCCCAGATAATGGCCGTAGGAATGCCGTCTTTGGTGGTGTACTGCTGCAGGTTGCCCTTGCTGTCGTATTGGTTATAGGTGATTTCCGTGGAAGCGGTGTTTAAAAGATTGGTAGACTTAACTTCACTAGGTAGTGGTAGCCCAGAAGTTTTTGTATTGGCCTCTGATTGATTGAGAGGGTAAATAGTTTCTATCTTCGAAATTGTTTTTCCTATATCCTGGGCATTTATTTTTTTTGTAGCAACAGTTTCTAATGGCACTCCGATAATATTATTGGCAATCAGATACGTGTTATTTTTATCAGATGCATAGTTATAGCTGATTTCACTCACTGAATTATCAGGATAAGTTGTACGGGAAGATTTTAACTTTAAATTTGTTAAGTTATAAGTATAATCGCTCGTAGTTGTTAAGATCTTTTCGTTTCCGTTTGCATCGTAATAATCTTTGTTTAATGAATTTGTAAGTTCTGCCCAACCGAACGTATCCTTTTTCCTGTAGTAGCCTATATAGTTAGCTGGTTTTCCACATAGCGAAGCATTAAAGCATCGGATATCATTACCACAAAAAGGAGCCGAAAATGCCGAAAGCAAATCCGAATACGACAAGTAGGTACTTGCATAAGGGCAATCAAAATTGAAATAATATAATGATAATCCTGTAACTTCCACATAATCATGGAAATTATAATTATTACTGATCGTGTTCAATAATTTGTTGTAATTATTATACTTTTTATCTGAAAGAAGAAGCCCTCTTTTATAATCCTGATTACTGGTTTCTATGAAAGGATAACTTACAGCAATTGCCGGAAATTGTTCGGGATAATCAATAGGAGATGTATAGGTGTATTCTGTTTTACCCTTCCCCTGTTCAGTAACAGTTACATTTTTATACCCAACATCAGAGCCTTTTGTTACAATAGCAGAAAGGTTGTTAAGTTCTGTTTGAACTTTATACGTTACATACCTCCAGTCAACATTTAAACCGCACGAAGTCCCAAATTCTTTAAATGTTCTATTTACCTGATACTCCATTACAGGTTTTGGATAAACAAGGGAACCGCTGCTCTTGGTATTATCATCAAATAAATGATACTTAAAAGAAAGCTTTCTTTCAAAACCGATTGGATACATATGAAGTTTAATATCATTATCACTTATGATGGGATTTCCTTTAAAATAATAAATATTTTTAATCCTGATTCCTCCACCATACAGCCAATTATTGGTCTGTGCATTTAAAGTTTTCCCATAAATGTCAATATGAGCAGTTCCGGTTACAGGCAAATTACTTACAGGATTTTGCCCAACCTGCGCCTGATGATTCCATCTGAATCCGATTTTATAAGTATATCCCTGCTCTAAAAGATATTCATTGTAGCAATCTGCCCCTGCTGTCAGCGAGATTGAAGAAACCAAGTTCTGATTCTGATATTTATATAAATTTAAAAAGCCGGCAATACCTGAATTGTTATCAATAGTAGCTTTTATAAGCAATCTTTTGTCTGTTGATGACAATCCAAGATCATAAAACTGCTCAACGCTATTACTACTGTTTAAAGTTGTATTATTGATGTGAGAGATTGTCCAGTTATCCGAATTGTTTACTATTTCACTATCTACACTTGTATCTCCTATAAAAGAATAAGTATTAGGTTCATACTCAAAAACAGCAGATCCTTTAGTAGGATAAATGATTTGTGTAAGAACATCCTTTGCAATATTCTGCTTATCTACTTCATTATTATAGAATCCTGCCGACGGATCATCACAAAAATTTTCTGCAGATTTGTAATACCCCCACAAATCTTTAGAAAAACCCTGATAGGATTGAAGGTTATTAAAGTATTTAAATCCGTATCTTAAAATTTCACTATCATTTGCCGTTTTATTGATAATCTCTTTTAAAAACAGCTTGTGATAGAAATCATAATTAAAAACAAAACTTTTAACTTCTACATTATTCCAATTCTTAACGGTAATTTTCTTAAGATATGGCGCTTCACTTTGCTGAAGAATATTTTCATCCTGTCTGTTGCCTTTTTCAAAACTGAAATAAATACGAGCTTTATCAATAATATTTATTTGCTGGAGCACTTTACTTTTTGTTTCTGTGGTAGTGCTTGTAGAAATTTGTAATGGCAATAGGTTATTGGGTATGTAATTGCCACAGTTTCCCATTTGGTGAATATTTAGATATAATTGTGAATTTACCGGCGTAAAATCTCTGGCCATAACAGGCTCATTTTTTACAATATTATTTCTCACATTTTTCTCCACAAAAAGATTCCCATCATACATTAATTCCGCAATAAGATTATTTTGGAATTTTATTTTTGATAAATGGAAAGCACTTATATAGTCGTTATATTGTTTACTTCCTGACGTAAAATCCAAAGAAGGATCAAGAAGCTGATTATGGGAAAAGGTAAAGTTACTTGAAGTCTCTTTAATGTCAAACGTAAAAGTATATCCTTTTTCATCAACGATTTCAAATTTTTTATTAAGATCATCGTACGTTATTTTTAAGGTGTCAATGGTTAACTTTTTGACTTGATAAGTGCCATTAGTAAGCTTTACTATAATAAACCGGCCGCTATATCCCATAAAATTGTATTGATATAGATCATGCTCCGTGTCAAATCTCTGCTTTTCACTGGCTTCAAAAAAGAAGTTATTGATAGTATAATCATCGTGATCAAATGAATACGTATCATCAAGAACATTAATTATATCCTTATAAGAATTAAAATAAATTCCTTTTTTTTGAGAAGCAGCATCATTGTAATCATCAGGGTAGCCACCTCTTACTGTTCTTGATATTGTACCTCCGGCAAACAAGCTCCAGCCAAGACCTGTATCTCCGGCTACTTCATTATGTTTAATTGATAATGGATGATATTTTAGGGATATATCAAAATTTAAGTTTCCTTCAACTCCGTATATTGGAATTGAAATATCAGGAATACCACTATAGTTACTTACCGGGATCTCTTCAAATTTCATCAAAGCTGAAACCGTAGGTGATGCAGGGATTACCTGGGGTATATGATTATCTGTAGATGTTGTGTTGGGACTTTGCCCGAAAAATGTATATAAAAATAGTACGAAAATTAAAGTATACGATTTCTTTTTCATATGTATTTTACTTCTTAATCAATTTAGCACTCGCTGTTTTGTTATCATTTGTTTTCACACTCACCAGATACGCTCCCTGAACAAGATTCTGCGTATTGATCTTCGT
>NZ_FQVO01000011.1 GCF_900129385.1 Chryseobacterium takakiae
CGTTCAGGGTTTAAAGTTTCAGGGTTTAAGTTCAGGGTTTAGAGTTTAAGACTTAACGTTAGGGTTTAAATTAAGATTGAATATTCAGCGTTTGACGTTTTAATATTTAAAATATTTACGATCAGATTGGAAGTCCCGGATTTTATTATTAACCTGAGTTCGGTAGCAAAATTTAAAAATAATTGGCCGTCTTTTACTGTTTTCAGGTTAAGTGACGGTTTTTTGGTAAAGAAGCAATAAGCAGTTAGTACACCAAATGTTCATTTTATTATTTAACCTGAGTTCGGTAGCAAAATTTAAAAATAATTGACCGTCTTTTACTGTTTTCAAGTTAAATGACGGGTTTTTGGTAAAGAAGCAATAAGCAGTTAGTACACCAAATGTTCATTTTATTATTTAAATTCAGGCGGCATACAGGAACACCCTGGTCAATATCTTTCCTCTATCACTCATACCTCTTCTTCACGACCTAAAACTTTACCTCTCACCTCACCTCTCACCTCTCACTTCTCACTTTTTACCTCTCACTTCTTACTTCTTACTTCTTACTTCTCACTTTTTCACTTCCACCTAGCCTCGATAGAAACGGTTACCCCGCAGCAGAAGATGAAAGAAGGGGATTATGCCCGGAAAAACCCCGGCGCGAGGAGTATGAGTGGATAGCGAGATATAGCTCCTTGGAAAATTAATAAATTATGTTATTTCTAATTGTAAAAATTAAAATAGATGAAATCTTTTACGGTTCGCTGATATATATTGTAACTTTATGATATGAAAGAGCATATTGTGAGAGGTTTCAGATTCGGTAATTACCAGCCGCCCGAAATGTCTGTATTTGACAGGCTGCTGGAAATTTTTACGGATCTGCTAACCCATACTTCAGGGGACTTTGATGAAGCGATCGACTGGCTGCGTATGCTGGACGAAGAATATGAACTAACAACACCGGATTATACCATTGATGATTTTATAGAAGATTTGAAGAAAAAAGGATACATTCGTGAGGAAGTGAATCCCAATGGAAGCGGAAACGGCATACGCCTAAGTGCCAAAATGGAACAAAATATCAGGAAGCAGGCGCTTAACCAGATATTCGGTAATCTCGAAAAAAGTGGTTCCGGTAACCATAAGACAAACAAAAGCGGAACAGGAGAAGATACTACGGGCGAATTCCGAAACTATAATTTTGGCGATCTGGTAGAGAAAATTTCTATTACTGAAAGTATCAAGAATGCCCAGATCAATAATGGAGTTGATGAGTTTCACCTTACAGAAAATGATCTGATGGTTGAAGATAGTGTTCATCAATCCCAGATGAGTACCGTGTTGATGATTGATATCAGTCACAGTATGATTTTATATGGTGAAGACCGCATTACGCCTGCAAAGAAAGTTGCGATGGCACTTGCTGAGCTGATCACAACAAGATATCCGAAAGATACGTTGGATATTATTGTTTTCGGAGATGATGCCTGGCCGGTTAAAATTCAGGAATTGCCTTATCTGCAGGTAGGTCCTTATCATACCAATACGGTTGCAGGACTGCAACTTGCTATGGATATTTTACGGCGTAAACGAAATACCAACAAACAAATTTTTATGATCACCGATGGTAAGCCCAGCTGTGTACGGGAACCGGACGGTACCTATTATATGAATTCTTACGGGCTGGATGAATATGTTGTACAAAAATGCTATAATATGGCTGCTCAGGCACGCCGGCTACATATTCCGATCACTACCTTTATGATCGCCCAGGATTCTTATCTTCAACGATTTGTTCAGGAATTTACAGAAGCAAACCAGGGCAAAGCCTTTTATACCGGACTTAACGGTCTCGGACAGATGATCTTTGAAGATTATGAAGCAAACCGCAAAAAAAGAATACGTTAAATTTAAAGTGTTTATCAACATTAATTATAATCCAAATCAATAGAATACAATGACTGCAAAGCCAGATATAAAAACATTAGGTTCATTAAAAGAATCAGGATATACAATTAAAAACATAAAAGACGAATTAAGAGACAATCTGATTAATAAGATTCGAAATAAAGAGAATGTATTTGAAGGAATTTTTGGTTACGAAACCACGGTCATCCCACAACTGGAGCACGCTATTCTCAGCCGCCACAATATCAATTTATTAGGCTTACGCGGCCAGGCAAAAACACGGCTGGCCAGAATGATGACAACGTTGCTTGATGAATGGATCCCATATGTGAGCGGAAGTGAAATTAATGATGATCCTTTCAATCCAATTTCACGATATGCTAAGGAACTTATTGAAAAAGAAGGTGATAATACGCCTATCGAATGGCTTCACCGGGACGATAGATTTTTTGAAAAACTGGCCACACCGGATGTAACGGTTGCCGATCTCATTGGTGACATAGATCCCATCAAGGCTGCCAACCTTAAACTCTCTTATGCGGATGATAGGGTTATACACTTTGGAATGATCCCTCGTGCCAATAGGAGTATTTTTGTAATTAATGAATTACCAGATCTTCAGGCCAGAATTCAGGTTTCCTTATTTAATATTTTGCAGGAAGGCGATGTTCAGATCCGCGGATTTAAAGTCAGAATGCCATTGGATATCCAATTTGTATTCACGGCTAATCCGGAAGATTATACCAATAGAGGAAGCATTGTTACACCTCTAAAAGACAGAATAGGGTCACAAATCCTTACCCATTATCCGGAAAATATACATGTCGCGAAGGAAATTACAAAATATGAATCCAGCTTAGACAGTCGACAGAATAACGGAATATATGTTCCGGAACTGGCAAAAGATCTTTTGGAGCAGATCGGTTTTGAAGCCCGTGACAGTGAATTTGTTGATTATAAAAGCGGCGTGAGTGCACGTATGAGCATCACGGCGTTCGAAAATCTTTTAAGTACGGCAGAGAGAAGATCTCTTTTAACGGGAGATCAGAATACTTCTGTCCGGTTAAGTGATTTCATGGGCGTCATTCCGGCCATTACCGGAAAGGTAGAACTTGTTTATGAAGGCGAACAGGAAGGCGCGGAAGCAGTAGCACAGATCCTTATCGACAATGCTATTAAAACGTTGTTCACCTCTTACTTCCCGAAAGTTGAAAAGCTGGAAAAGAAAGATGTAGCGGGACCTTTTCAACAGATTACAGATTGGTTTCTTGAAGATGACGGCTTTATAGAAATTACCGACGAATCTTCGGATGAATCCTACGCTAAAGCGCTTAACCGCATCACCGCACTCGACAAGATTATTGAAAAATACCAGCCGGATACCAAGAAGGAAGATCTTTTGTTCATGAAAGAGTTTATTCTTTGGGGATTGTCGGCGAACAAAAAACTGAACAAAGAAAGATTCCGCAGCGGAGTGTTCTTTTCCTGATAAAAGAATTCATCCAATGATGTCGACTTTGTAGGTTTATCGTTTAGAATTTTTTTAACTCCGTCGAATTATAGTATATCATCTTTTTGGAGCAATTGTATCGCATCGAAAAAGCAATGGATAATTTTTATTTGGAGCTTTTCCCGCTTTCCGCACTCGCTCATTTCTGTTTTCGGGTTGCGGCGGCGAAGCCGCCGCAACCCGAAAACAGAAATGAGCTCAAACAATAGCTTCAATCGGGGCTAGGCTGAAGACACAGATAGTAATTCAGACATCTGTAAAAAAGATGCGGAATTTTTCCGCATCTTTTTTTATAATCAATTAACTTTTATAATCAATTAACCCTTAACAGTAACCATTATCAATTTCACACCTGTATCACTCCCAGATTAAATTTCTCCGTAATTGGCGAATGATTGGCAGCTTCAATTCCCATAGAAATCCACTTTCGTGTATCTGCCGGATTGATGATGGCATCTGTCCAGAGTCTGGCTGCTGCATAAGTCGCTTCCGTTTGTCTTTGGTATTTTTTTGAAATGGTATCTAAAATTTCATTGTGTTCTTCCTCCGTAATTTCTTTCCCTTGTTTTTTCAGTGTAGATTCCTGGATCTGGGCCAGCACTTTTGCCGCCTGAGCTCCGCCCATAACCGCAAGATCTGCCCATGGCCACGCAACGATAAGCCTCGGATCATACGCTTTTCCGCACATGGCGTAATTTCCGGCACCATAAGAATTTCCTGTAATAATGGTAAACTTAGGCACTACAGAATTGGAAACAGCATTCACCATTTTCGCCCCGTCCTTAATAATTCCTCCGTGTTCAGATTTAGAACCAACCATAAAACCGGTCACATCCTGTAAAAATACCAACGGAATCTTTCTCTGATTACAGTTGGCAATAAATCTTGTGGCTTTGTCAGCAGAGTCAGAATAAATTACTCCTCCAAACTGCATTTCACCCTTTCCGCTTTTCACAAGCTTTCTTTGGTTGGCAACAATTCCTACAGACCATCCGTCGATTCTTGCTGTGGCACAAATGATACTTTTACCGTAATCAGGTTTATACTCTTCATATTCAGAATGATCGACTAAACATTTAATAATCTCATAAGTATCATATTGCTCTGCCCTTGAAACCGGCATGATTCCGAAAATATTTTCCGGCTTTTCTTTCGGCTGGGCACTTTCAATTCTGTCAAAACCTGCTTTTTCTGTACTTCCCAGAGACTTCATGATATTTTTGATCCTGTTCAGGGCATCTTTATCATCTTTTGCTTTATAATCAGTAACCCCGGAAATCGAGCAGTGTGTTGTTGCTCCGCCTAAGGTTTCATTGTCAATACTTTCACCAATGGCTGCCTTTACCAGGTAGCTTCCGGCAAGGAAAATGGACCCCGTCCCATCAACAATCATTGCCTCATCACTCATGATCGGAAGATAAGCTCCACCAGCTACACAGCTTCCCATTACTGCAGAAATCTGGATAATCCCTGCAGCACTCATTTTCGCATTATTTCTGAAAATTCTTCCGAACATTTCCTTATCAGGAAAAATTTCGTCCTGCATAGGAAGATACACGCCAGCTGAATCAACTAAGTAAATAATTGGCAGTCTGTTTTCCATGGCAATTTCCTGGGCTCTCAGATTTTTTTTTCCCGTAATCGGGAACCAGGCACCCGCTTTCACAGAAGCGTCATTGGCAACAATGATACATTGTCTTCCGGATACATACCCCATAACCACTACAACACCGCCGCTAGGGCAGCCGCCGTGCTCTTCGTACATTTCGTACCCTGCAAAAGCGCCGATTTCTATGGAATCTGAATCTTTATCAAGAAGATATTCAATCCGTTCTCTTGCCGTCATTTTCCCTTCATCACGAAGTTTTTGCAGCCTTTTTTCTCCGCCTCCCTTTTTGATTTCAGAAAGCAGACGATTTATTTCTGATAACTTTAATCTGTTTTGATCTTCTCTTTTATTGAATTCAATGTCCATATAATCACAATTTTTTCGTTTTAAAGATACTATTTTTTGAATGGAATAAAAATTGATGTAAACATTTGTTTAATAAATTGGTTTTCAGAAATTTATGAAATTTTTAACAAAAAATATATTTTTTCTGGTGCGTAATTTGCTAACTTTACACTAGAGAAAGTGAGAGTGAAATCTTACACTTTTCTCTAGTTCCTAGTTTATTTTTTTAATAGTTTATTATTTGAAGGCCCTGAAAGTTGAATAAATTTTCAGGGTTTTTGTTTGCCTGTGCAACACGAGTCACAAGCCTTTTCTCTAATACAACAGACTCCATTAAACTTTGATTTTCCGCAGTTAAGTATAAAATTGAATACATTCAATAGAAATAAAAAAATTATAAATATGCCGATTTAGTTATAAATAGTATACAGCAATCTAAATCCGATTTGTAAATTTGCAAAAAATAAAAAAAGAAGTAGGATATGCATAAACTGGCTCTTTTCAGATTGCATTTGATTGTGTTTTTATGGGGATTTACAGCAATTCTGGGAAAATTGATTCATGCCAATGCGGAGATTCTTGTATTCTACAGAATGTTATTTGCTGCTGTCTTCTTATATATTTATATCAGAATTTTTAAAAAAGAAAGCATTAAAGTTTCAAAAAAGATCTTTTTCCAGCTTGCGGCAATAGGTTTTTCCATGGCTTTGCATTGGTACTGTTTTTTTTATTCCATTAAGATTTCCAATGTTTCCATTGCTTTAAGCTGCCTCTCATTATCAACCTTATTTGCTTCCATTATGGAACCTATTATTTTTAAACGGAAGATTGATATCTCGGAAGTTATCATGGGTGTTGTGATTGTGGCATGTATTCTTTTGATATTCAAAACGGAATTCAGATTCAAGGAAGGAATCTTTTACGGAGTATTTTGTGCCATTTTCGGAACTGTTTTTTCAGTATTCAATGGTAAAATGTTTGGGAAAACAAGCTCAGGAAATATTATTTTTTACGAAATATTCTCCGGATGGTCTATTTTAATGATAATTTATCTGTTTACCGGACAAATTTTTCACATGAATGAAATAAGTTACCGTGATATTGCGTTAATATGCTTGTTAGCAAGTGTTTTCACCGCCTTTCCGATGCTGGAATCGGTGAATCTGATGAAATATATTTCGCCTTTTACACTAATTTTAACAGTTAATTTAGAACCGGTTTACGGAATTATACTAGCTTTTTTTATCTTTGGAGAATCAGAACATATGAGTCCTGTTTTTTATGTGGCTTCAGGAGTTATGATACTGGCAATCATTACCAACGGATTAATAAAAGCTAAGAAACAAAAAACTTTAAATTAAGCATCAACTGTATGATGAAAAAATATCTTTTACTTGTATTATTACTGATGTACGGCATCTCACAATCGCAGATCATCAGAAAGTATTCCAACGAGTTCCTGAACATCGGAGCCGGAGCCAGAGGTTTGGCAATGGGTGGAGCCGTAGTTTCCAATCAGGATGATGTATATTCTCCGATGTGGAATCCTGCAGGACTTATGGGTATAGAAAGAGACTGGCAGGGCGCAGCCATGCACGCCGAATATTTTGAGTCTATTGCCAAATACGATTATCTTGCGTATGCCAAAGTTTTGGAAACAGGGGTTTTCGGGGTTTCTGTTGTGAGACTGGGAGTCGATAACATCCTCAATACTACACAGCTTATTGATACTGAAGGAAATATTGATTACGATAAAATTACAAAGTTTTCACAGTCAGATTACGCAGCCATACTTTCCTATGCATTTAATCCCGGGGGGAATACTAAACTGGATGTAGGGATTAATGCCAAAATTGTATATCGGAATGTGGGTAAATTTGCCAACGGATACGGATTCGGATTTGATGTCGGTGCCATCTATAAAATGGACAACGGATGGAAACTGGGAGGGATGCTGAGAGATGCCACCACAACGGTAAACTTCTGGAGCGTGAATCAGAAAGAGCTTTCCACGGTAGTAAACGGAGAAGAATTCAACCCGGCACCGAAAGATAAAATGGAGCTTACCATGCCAAAGCTCAATGTTGGGGCAAGTAAAATCTTCGAGATTAACAGCAGTGTATATGTTCTGCCGGAAGCCGGTTTAAATATCGATTTTGCTAAAACAGCCGCTCTTATTTCGTCAGACATCGCAAGTATTACTCCTTATGCAGGAGCAGAACTTGGGTATCAGAAAATGATTTTTGTGAGACTTGGGGTGAACAGATTTCAGTCGATTACAGATATTGAAGATCTCAGAAGAAAAGTTTCCTTCCAGCCGAGTGCGGGAATCGGGATCAGATACAGAGGTCTTACGTTGGATTATGCCATTACCAATTCCGGAATCGGAGGATCCAATTTTTATTCCAACTTCTTTTCCCTGAAACTGGATATGGGACAATTCAGAAATGATTAATTTATTTAAAATGAAAAAAATTTCACTGGTTATATTTACAGCATATTCGATGTTTGCTTTCGGACAGAAGGTTTCCGATTATAAATACATCTCACTTCCGCTACATTTCGAAACCTTTAAGGAAGATTTTGGCTTGGCAGATATGCTGAGGAAAACACTTAAAAGTAAAAATTACACTATAGTGCCGTACGACAAATTGCAGTGGCCGGCGGAAGCACAGGCTAATCCATGCAGTGTATTGATGGCAGATGTGGTAAATGACAGCGGTCTCCTTCGAAATAAGGTATTGCTCCAGTTCCGCGACTGTAATAATAAAATAATATCCTCAACCAAAGGCAGCTCAAATATTAAAGAATTTAAAGAAGGTTTTCAGGATGCACTTAAGCAGACTTTTGTGTCGGTTTCTCCTTCCAGTCCTGTCGCTCAGTCTACTGCTGCTGCTTCCACTATTAGCACAACAGCTTCCGTTACAGAGACAAAAGAAACAGAGACTTCAAGCTCGGCTTCATCTGATAATAATGCCGTAAAATTCAGTAATGGTAAAGTTGATGTCATGAAGGTGCAGCTTGATAACAATCAGTTTATTCTGGTTAATTCTAACAGCTCTTCGCCGTATGCTACTTTCAAAACAACTACAAAAGCAGATGTTTTCAGAGTGAAACTGCAGAACGGAGATAGCACATTAGGATATTATGAAAACGGAAATATTGTCATAGAAATGCCTAAAGCCAACGGTGAATATGGCAAAGAGATATTTGTCAAGAAATAGCTTCAGATAAACAAAGGTTGGAAATTTCCAACCTTTTATTCATTATTAAAAAAGTCATAAATAACTTTCGCTTTACTTTTACCAAGAATTTCTTCAAGCGTTTCCAGGCTTGATTCTTTAATCCTTTTTACGGATTTTAATCTGGATAAAAGCATCTCAATTGTTTTCTCACCTACTCCGGGAATTTCTTCCAGTTCAGATTTTATCGTTGAATTTTTTCTTCTGGTTCTATGATGCTTTACCCCAAACCGGTGCGCTTCATCCCGTACTCTCTGCAGGATTTTCAGTGTTTCCGATTTTTTATCAAGGTACAACGGGATAGAATCTTCCGGAAAAAAAAGCTCTTCCAGTCTTTTTGCAATGCCGATGATGGTAATTTTACCATATAATCCCAATAAACGCAGGCTTTTCACCGCTGAAGAAAGCTGGCCTTTACCGCCGTCGATCAGGATCAGCTGTGGTAATTCTTCGCCTTCATCCAGCATTCTTTTATAACGACGGTAAATCACTTCTTCCATCGTAGCAAAATCATTCGGTCCCTCCACGGTTTTTGGGTGGAAAATTCTGTAGTCGGCTTTGCTGGGTTTTCCGTCTTTAAAAACAACACATGCAGAAACAGGATTGGTCCCCTGAATATTAGAATTATCGAAACCTTCAATGTGGCGGGGCTCTACCGGCATCCTTAAGAGTTTCTGCATCTCTGCCATGATGCGGTTGGTATGTCTTTCCGGATCTACAATCTGTACCTGTTTCAGCTTTTCAAGACGATATTCTTTCGCATTTTTTTCTGAAAGTTCTACGATACGTTTTTTATCTCCCACCTTAGGAACAATCAGCTTTACATTTGGGATTTCAATAGCCAGGTGAAAAGGCAGCAACACTTCCTTAGAATCCGAATCAAATTTCTGACGGATTTCAACTAAAGCCTGCTCCATGATTTCTTCATCGGTTTCCTCAAGGATTTTTTTGATTTCAGTTGTAAAACTCTGAATGATATTTCCGTTTCTGATCTTAAAAAAGTTTACATAAGCAGCAGTCTCATCGCTGGTCATTCCAAAAACATCCACATCATCGATGCTTGGATTTACTACCGTATTTTTAGCCTGGTAATCTTCTAGAGCGTCCAGTCTCTCCTTAACGATCTGTGCACTTTCAAACTGCAGGTTGGTAGCATATTTCATCATCTGGTTCATCAGATATTCTTTTGCCTTGCGGAAATCTCCTTTGATGATGCCCCGGATGGCGTCGATCTTTTCGTCATAATCTTGTTTGCTTTCCAGTCCTTCACAGGGGCCTTCGCAGTTTTTAATATGATATTCCAGACAGACTTTATATTTACCTTCTTCAATCTTCGCAGGAGCCAGATTAAGATTGCAGGTTCTCAGCTTGTAAATATGTTTGATGGTATCCAGTAAAATTTTTGCCGGACGTACTTTCGCGTAAGGTCCGTAATATTCGGAACCGTCTTTGATTTTAGTTCTCGTTAAAAATATTCTCGGAAAATCTTCATTTTTAATGCAAATCCACGGATAGGTCTTATCATCTTTCAGCATGACGTTATAAAACGGCTGATGTTCTTTAATAAGATTATTTTCTAATAAAAGTGCATCATATTCACTGTTGACAATTGTAGTTTCCAACCGGTTGATCTTTCCGACCATTATTCTTGTACGGTATCCGGAAAGGGTTTTATTGAAATAAGAAAGTACTCTTTTCTTCAGATTTTTGGCCTTACCCACATACAGCAGCTGATCGTTTTTATCATAATAACGATAAACGCCGGGTTCAGATGGTAAAGTTTTCAGCTGTAATTCTAGAGAGGGATTCATATAACAAATTTAGGGAATTTAAAGGCATAAAAAAAGCTGTAGAATCATCACGGCTTTAGAATTTATGTTAATTTTTAAAGTTTACAATATTTGACAAAAAAAAATGCTGCCCTTAATTAGGCAGCATTTGCAATATTTAATATGTTTTTATCCGTTGCTCATTGATGTATATTCATTCACCAAAAAACTGAAATAATCCCATTCCACAGAATTTTTAGGATACCTTTTCATGAATTCTGCATTATCCCCAAAAAGAAAATCATAGTTGTCCTCAAAATCATCTTTATGAAGCCACATCACTTTATCTCCTTTTTTTACATAATAAGATTTGATAACACCACCGCCCAGCTGAGGTCCGTACCCGAATGAAACACCTCCTGTTTCCTTAGCTCTCGGATCATGATAAACAGAAATGATATCATCAAATCCCGGATTGATCACCTGCATCAGGAATTCTTTATCGTCTTTTTTGTTTTTTAAAGAAACCGTTTGGTTTACAAAATATATCCTGTCGCTATTGGTGGTTTTGGTAAGTTTTCGGGTACTGTAATTTCTGATATTCCCCATGTATTTGGCCACCTTTGCAATTTTCTCAGCATTGCTTGGGTAGATGTACATTTCAGCGATATGATCAGCATCAAAAGTTTCGTTTTTTTTCGTAATGCTGTCTTTTAAAGATACTTCAAAAATCTGTCCTTTTTTGGAGTCTGTTTTACTGCAAAAACCTTTGTGAACACTTCCGTCTTTTAAAATAACAGTTGAGGTTTTCTTTGGCGATGGCATGTTGAATCCTTCATTGAAAAGATACTGTTCCATCTTTTTAATTTCTTCTTTGGAGTATTTCACTTTTTGTGCAAACGATGCAGTACTGGTAAGAACCATTGCAAACAGTAATGTTTTAAGTTTCATAAGGATATTAATTTTTTTATTCAGCAGCAAAAATAGGAAATTAATATGCTCATTCTCAGAAAATTTTCATCACATAAAATAAGCTTTCCCAATTATGGCTAAATGTGTAATTTTAAGACAAAATTTAGAGAATGATATACGGTGTAGATGTTTTAAGTTTCCATGATGTTCTGGAGATCTGTAAAACTCCCAATAAAGCTAAACTTAATAAGACAGCGAGAGAGCAAATTTTAAAATCGCAGAAGAATGTTCAGAAAATTGTAGAATCAGACCGCTGTGTTTACGGGATTAATACGGGTTTCGGCCCTCTTTGCGATACGAAAATTTCAGCCGATGAAACGGCACTTTTACAATACAATCTGATCATTTCCCATGCAGTAGGTGTGGGCAAGCCTATAGATAAAGAACTTTCAAAAATCATGATGATTGCCAAAGTTCATGCTTTGTCTAAAGGATTTTCAGGAGTTTCTCTGGAAGTCATCGAAAGAATGATTCTCATGCTGGAAAAAGATATCATCCCTGTTGTTCCGGAACAGGGTTCTGTTGGCGCCTCCGGTGACCTTGCCCCGCTTGCACATTTGGTATTGCCGCTTTTGGGCTTAGGAAAAGTATGGGTAGGAAAAGAAATTTTCCCTACAGCAGAAATTTTAGAGAAAAATGATCTTCTTCCATTGGCACTGGGACCAAAAGAAGGATTGGGGCTGATTAACGGAACCCAGTTTATCTTAGCACATGCGATTAAAGGATTAGAAAAATTTGAATATTTACTTGATCTTGCGGATATGACGGCTGCAATGAGCCTTGAAGCGTACAGAGGTTCTGCAAGCCCTTTTAAGAAAGAGCTTCATGAGATCAGACCTTTTGAAGGCAGTAAAAAAGTTGCGGCAAGAATGCTGAAATTTCTGAAAGGTTCGGAAAACCTGCAGGCTCACGAAGATTGTGAGCGTGTTCAGGATCCATATTCTATGAGATGTGTTCCACAGGTTCACGGAGCAAGCAGAAATGCATTTGAACATCTAAAAATGATGGCGGAAACGGAACTGAATTCCGTTACGGATAACCCGATTGTTCTGAGCGCCGAAGAATCAATATCAGGAGGGAATTTCCACGGTCAGCTGATGGCGTTGCCATTGGATTATGCAACGTTGGCGGCTGCTGAGCTGGGCAATATTTCCGACAGAAGAAGCTACTTACTGTTGGAAGGAAAATACGGTTTACCAAGATTATTAACGGAAAGTTCAGGACTAAATTCAGGATTCATGATCCCGCAATATACCTCAGCAGCTTTGGTTACGGAGAATAAAACATTGTGTTTTCCTGCTTCTGCCGATTCTATTCCTACGAGTCTCGGACAGGAAGACCATGTTTCCATGGGAAGCATTTCAGGAAGGAAGTTTAATCAGGTTCTGGGAAATCTTGTAAATATTTTAGCTGTCGAATTGATGTTTGCCGCACAGGGATTAGAATTCAGGAGACCGGCAAAATGCTCTAAAATCATTGAAGAAAACTTCTCAATCTTGCGATCAAAAGTTACTAAACTTGAAGACGACCGATTGATTGGTGAAGATATGCTGGCTATCGCAGAATTGATTAATGAAAGGAAATTCGTTGTAAATTAATAGTAATCAAATTACTCTTATAATAATTTTATACAAAAGCTCCTTCGTCCGGAGCTTTTGGTTTTTTAATCCAATAAAAATTTAGTTATGAAAATTCAGAGAACAGATTCTTCCGGCAAAGATTTTCGGGATTTGGTGAAACTTTTAGACGCTGATCTGGCCCTTCGGAATGGTGAAGACCAGGCATTTTATAATCAGTTTAATAATATCGATGTGATTAAAAACTGTATTGTAGTTTACATTGATGAAATTCCTGCTGCCTGCGGCTCTTTCAAAAAATTTGAAAATGATACCGTTGAAATTAAAAGAATGTATACCCATCCGGATTTTAGAAAAAGAGGTTTGGCAACTGCCATTGTAAAAGAACTTGAAGAATGGGCAAAAGAATTGAACTATAAAAAAGCGGTGCTGGAAACCTCACTGGAACAGAACGAGGCGCTCTCGGTTTATGAAAAAAGCGGCTATCAAAGAATTCCCAATTATGGTCAGTACACTGGTATTGAGAAGAGTGTCTGCTACGAGAAAACCCTGTAAATTTTAATGAATATTATTTTTAGCATAATAAAAACATGATAAAATTTGATCTTTAAGGTTCTGTAATTCAATGTAAAGTGATATCTTGGTTTACAATCAAATATTATTTTATATGAAGAAAAATGTATTTTTAGTACTTATGCTGTTTTTTGTTTTTACAGCATGTAACAGAGATGATCTGCAGAATGCAACGGCAGATATGGAAATCACTCAGAAAGATCCTCTTTCTGCAAAACAGATCAACGGTCAGATTAATGAAACCATCAGAACTAAAGGAAGGTTTTCCTGGAAAGAATCTTCCGACCATTTTGTGTGGAGTGCTATTTTTCAGGGAAATAAAATTGCTTCGATAGGTTTTGGATCTTCCTTTGACAGAAGTCAGACTCCCGACAGCAAATCGATTGAAGAAGATATTTTACAGGTAATTGAAAAATATGAAGGAAAAAGCGACAGAATTGTATTGTCCTCCGATCCGTACCTCAATCAGATGGATGTTTCTATTGAAAAGCAGGAAACGATAATCGCTCTGCGAAAAATGAAGAATATCCGCTATGTGGAACCCGCAGATTACCGCTATTTTGAAAATGAAAGAAAACTGAACGGCACTGCCAAATCCAGCAGCTCGTCATCAGGATGCGGATTTGAATCGACTGCCTTGAGTACATCAGATTACACAACCGTAACGCCTAATGCAAAAGCTCCGTGGTCTTTTTCAAAACATAATATTATCAATGCCTGGAGCTACAGTACCGGAGCAGGAGTTACCATTGGCGTCATTGACAGCGGTGTTTCTTCTGTGCAATCACTTTTAGGATCAAGCTTCAACAACGGATTGTCTTCCGGCAGAAGCATCAGTAAAAACGGAGTCTATGTAGATTCCATATGGCCGTGGAGCACAGGATACGACGGCTCGGCAGATCAATGCGGACACGGAACCAGCATGGCTTCAGCAATGGCAGCCCCGCGAAATAATATGGGACAGCCGGTGGGAGTTGCTTATAACGCAAATCTCGTTACTTACCGAGCGGCATCCAATGTCGTTCTGGATGGTTACCATGAACAGAACGGAGTAAAAATCGCCTTCACGGAATTAGGAAACAATAACAATGTGAAAATTATATCTATGTCGATGGGCCATATTTTCTCAGTCGGAAAAATTGAAGACGGGGTGAAATATGCCTATTCAAAAGGTAAATTAATCTTCTGTGCAGGCGGAACCTCTACCAGTTTTACCAATTTCGTAGGCGTTATCTTTCCGGCGTGGATGTCTGAAACACAAGCGGTGACAGGGGTAAAAGAAAATACGTCGAATCAGAAATGTGATGTGTGTCATTCCGGTGCGGAGATCGATTTTACTTATCAGATGGAAAGAGCTTCCGGAAACAGTATTCCGGTGCTGAGCTATTATAACGGACAAACCGATTATGTGGGGGGATCTTCGGTAGCAACCGCTTCCACTGCAGGAATTGCCGCTTTGGTATGGTCTAAAAATCCTTTCTGGACAAGAGATCAGGTGCTTAACAAAATGCGTCAGTCCGCAACTTATTATCCTAATCCGAATTCTGATTACGGATATGGTAATATCAATGTTCTGCAGGCAGTGCAGTAAATTCATCATTTATAGATCAACATAGAGACAGTGATGATTATTGCTGTCTTTTTATTTTTAATTCCAATTGATTATTAAGTAATTATACGTAATGTAAAATTGAGTATATCTACTCTATTATTTATCTGTTTTCTGAAGTAGCTTTGTCATGTGATCACAACAAAACATTTCGACTTTTACAATTGATGATTTATAATTATTGATGTATCTGGAGAATTTTAAAAACTAAAACTATGGAGCCAGAAACCATTCAAACGGGGCGTATCCGAAAGGCCATAAGAGTAGGGAAACAAAAATATTAATCATGACAGAACAACAAGAAACATTAGTAGGAGGCTGGACAGCATTTCACCCTCTTACTCCGGAAGATCAAAAAGTATTTGACGAAGCTATGAAAGGATTTGTAGGGGTAATCTATACACCGTACGAAGTATCTACACAAGTGGTAAATGGCACCAATTACCGTTTCAAGTGCGACGCTTCAATGCCCCCTGCAGATGTTGTTTGGCAGGCAATTGTGGAAATCTATCAGCCGATTAACGGTCAGCCACACGTTGTTGGTATCACAAGAATTTAAAAGCTTTATGCATATTCTAAGATCGGGGGATTTTTTTATCTCCCGATTTTTATTGTTTTAACCATCAGCCGATTCTCACACTCGTCATACTGAGCGAACCGCCGATTAATTCATCATTGAATAAAGACAGTTCTTCAGATGAGGTTTTCAATCCCAATATATAAATTAAGGGAAGATAATGATCAGGAGTCGGAACAGAATATTGTAATGAAATTCCCTGGTTTTGATAGTCGATAATATTCTTGAAATTGCCGTCCAAAAGCCAGTTGTTGGTTTTTTCGCGTGCTTCAATGGCCCAGTCCCATCCCGCTCCAACGGTATTGATATTTCTCCAGTCGATCAGTCTCAGATTGTGAATGATATTTCCGCTGCCAATAATCAGAATTCCTTTTTCGCGAAGTTTGTTTAGTTTTTGGGCTAAATCAAAATGATATTGCGGAGGTTTTGAATAATCAATGCTCATCTGGATTACCGGAATATCCGCTTCGGGATACATATGTTTAATAACGGACCAGGCACCATGATCCAGTCCCCAGCTGTGGTCTTCTTCTACAAGTATGGGTTTTAACAATTCAGCCGCCTCTCTGGCCAGTTCAGGAGATCCCGGAGCAGGATACTGTACATCAAACAAAACCTGCGGAAAACCACCGAAATCATGAATTGTTCTCGGCATCGACATGGCCGTTACTTTAGTTCCGTTCGTGAGCCAATGTGCTGAAATACAAAGAATGGCATTCGGTTTCGGAATTTCCAAAGCAGCCTTGCGGAATCCCTGTACAAACTGGTTTTCTTCGACAGCATTCATCGGAGACCCGTGTCCCAGAAACAAAATAGGCATTTTTTCGGTATTGCTGAAAAGGTTACTGAGGTTTTGAAGATCGTTGAGGTTCATTTTTTTATCTCATATTCATTAAAAAAGGTTCAAGGCTTTTAATCCCTGAACCTTTTATGTTTAATTATATATTTTGTTTTTGAACAGGATGGGCATCCTGTTGTGAACAGTTCGTCCCTTCGGGACTCATGTATTTTTGTCTTTTTAATAAATCGGATTAGCATCCGATTCTATTATAGGTCGTCCCTTCGGGACTCCCCAAAAATGCTGTTATATGATTACGCTTGTTTTACAAACTGTAATTCACCGGCGATCTTTACTTCTTCACTTACCATTACGCCCCCAGCTTCAAGAGCAGCATTCCAGTTCAGTCCGAAATCCTTTCTGTTGATTTTCCCTTCAAAAGAAAAACCTGCTTTTGTATTTCCCCACGGGTCTACATTGATTCCGTTAAAATCTACATCTAATGTTACAGGCTTTGTAATTCCGTTGATGGTAAGATTTCCTGTTACTTCGTTGTTCAGGGCTGAAGATTCAAAAGTAATCGTAGGATTTGCTTCTGCGTTAAAGAATTCTGCAGATCTCAGGTGGTTATCTCTGTCCGTGTTATGGGTAGAAATAGAAGCAGTTTGAATGGTTGCGGTAGTTTTAGCATTGGCGAAGCTGTCGTCTTCAGCATCAATTTCTGCGGTAAAATCGGTGAAATTTCCTTTGATATTGGAAATCATCATGTGTTTTACTTTAAAAGTAAGTTCGCTATGTGCCGGGTCTAATGTCCATTTTGTTGCCATTGTTTTGTAATTTTGATTGTTATTAATGATGCAAATTTAGATCAGAATACAGGTATGTTTCATTGACGTAGGATAAGAAATGATTGTATTTAGATTTTAATTAAAAATTTCACTTATTTCTACAATTTCAATAACAAGAAGGTAAGAAATATTTAGCCATAAATAACACCATTCCAATTGCATTGTTTTATTTTAACATTTTCTTAACGGCTCGTATTTATTTCTTATTTTTGGAGCATTCAATTTTTACCAAATGAAATTATATAAATTTTCTTTACTGATGCTGTTTTTGGGGAATTCTGCATTTGCCCAGACTCAGAAATTTACGATGGCAGAGGCTGTTAATGGGTTGAGAAGTAATCTTGCAGTGAAAAATATTTCCCAATTTTCATGGTCCGGCGACGGGAAATCCTATATTCAGGCAGTTAAAGGCGGTTACCTTATTACCGACATGAAAACAAATAAGCAGGATACGCTGGTTTCTTTAACACAGATCAATAGAAATCTTACCGAAAATACATTAAAAGCAGTTCCACAAATTAAATTCGTCAGCAATTCGAGAGGTTACTTCAATACTGCCGGAAAGATGACGTGGATTGAAAAATCAGGAAGCGACTGGAAAATAAAAAATCAGATTGCCATGGATGAAAATGCTTCAGATTTGAAACTTTTCGGGGACAACCAGACTTTTGCTTTTACGGTAAAGAATAATTTATTTGTTAATAAAAATGGTAAAACAATTGCCGTAACAAATGATACGAATGAAAATATACTGAACGGAGCCTCCAATGTCCACCGCAATGAATTCGGAATTGATACCGGAATTTTTCCGGCACCGAATTCTGAAAGCTTAGCTTTTTACCGAATGGATCAGACCATGGTTGCAGATTACCCGATCATCGACTGGTCCGTAACTCCGGCGGTGAATCATAATATCAAATACCCAATGGCAGGGCAGACCTCTCATCAGGTAACGTTGGGCGTATTTAATATCAAAAATCAATCAACCACCTTTTTAAAAATTGAAGGCGAAAAAGACCAGTATTTAACAGCGGTTACCTGGAGCCCGGATTCGAAATATATTTTTGTAGGCGTACTGAACAGAGGACAGAATCACCTTAAGATGAATCAATATGATGCGGTAACGGGAAATTTTGTGAAAACATTATTCGAGGAAACCAGCGATAAATACGTAGAACCTCAGCATCCGCTTATCTTCTTCCCAGATTCCAACACGGATTTTATCTGGCAGAGCCAGAGAACAGGATACAATCATTTGTTTCATTACAGCCTGGAAAAAGGACTGATTGCACAAATTACCAAAGGAGAGTGGCTGGTTACGGATATTTTAGGTTTTAATGAAAAGAAAAAAGAAATTTATTTTGCTTCCACCAAAGAAACTCCTTTGGAGAAACATTTGTACAGAATCAACTGGACCAATTTCAAAATGCAGCGACTGGATAATGCAGACGGTATTCATACAGGAATTTTAAGCAGTGACGGAAACCATTTGTATGATATCTACAGCAATGCCAATACGCCGAGGGTAGCGAATATCATCAATACCAACAACCTGAAATCAAATACGATTTTAACAGCCGAAAATCCGCTGAAGAATTACCAGCGACCGGAAATCAGGAACGTAACTTTAAAAGCCGACGACGGTACGCCTTTATACGGAAAGATCATCCTTCCGACCAATTTTGATGCCTCTAAAAAATACCCGGTTATTGTCTATTTATACAATGGCCCGCACTTGCAGTTAATTACCAATTCTTTCCCGGCATCCGGCAATCTTTGGTACGAATATATGGCGCAGAACGGATACATCATCTTTACGATGGACGGAAGAGGCTCTGCAAACAGAGGACTGAAATTTGAGCAGGCGGTTTTCAGAAATCTGGGAACTACCGAGATGAATGACCAGATGAGAGGGATAGATTACCTGAAATCATTACCTTATGTTGATTCTGAGCGAATGGGAATCCACGGATGGAGCTTCGGAGGATTTATGACCACCAGTTTTATGCTTCGTCATCCTGAAGTCTTTAAAGTAGGCGTTGCAGGCGGACCGGTAATCGACTGGAGCATGTACGAAATTATGTACGGAGAACGATATATGGATACGCCGCAGGAAAATCCGCAGGGTTATGCAAAATCCAATCTTCTGGATAAAGTACAGAACCTGAAAGGAAAACTATTGATGATCCACGGAGCGCAGGACGATGTAGTGGTTTGGCAGCATTCGGTTAAATTTATCAAATCTGCTGTTGATAATGGAGTACAGGTAGACTATTTTGTATATCCGGGACATCCGCACAATGTAATCGGAAAAGACAGAGTTCACCTTATGCAGAAAGTAACAGATTATTTTGATTTATATCTGAAAAAATAATTTGCCTTCATAATGAATTTTATAAAAAAAGACAGAGTACACTTTCATACGTTTGATTCGTTGAGGTTTCTGTCTTTTTTGTTGGTTTTCCTGCACCATTCGCCGATTCCAAAAGACAGTTTTCTTCATTATTTTGCTAAAGAAGGGGGAATTGGGGTTTCTTTTTTCTTTGTACTGAGCGGCTTTTTAATCACCTATATTCTGATCGTTGAGAAAATAAATGCTCACGGAAAAATTGATCTTAAAAAGTTCTTTATAAGAAGAATTTTAAGGATCTGGCCTTTGTATTACGCCATGGTTGTTTTGGCCTTCTGCACGCCTTTTGTCCTGGACTTTTTTCACATTTCCTATTCCAATGAAGGATATGAACCCAATTGGTTTTTCACCCTTACCTTCTTAGAAAATTATATGCAGATGTGGACGGGTACATTTCCCAATGTTTCACCGTTAAATGTCATCTGGTCGCTTTGTATTGAAGAACATTTTTATATCTTTTGGGGACTGGCTTTTTACTGGATTTCGTTAAAGAATATTCCGAAACTGCTGTTAGGATGTATCATTTTTTCATTTGTGATGCAGGCAGTGTATCAACATTACGGGATCATTACACTGGATCTTTTTACCAATATTCATTATTTTGCTTTTGGCGGAATTCCGGCTTATATTTTTGTTTTCAGGAAAAATATCATCAAAAAACTGGAACAGATTCCTGCAATTTATAAATACTTCTATGCGTTATCTGTTCTGACAATAATTGTTCTGACAGCAAATGCTCGCATTATATTTGATCCCAAAGCAATCTCATTTCTGCTGAGTATTTTATTTTCAGGACTGATCCTTTCGACGCTGGGAACAAAGAATGTTTTTAAAATCTCCGATACAAGCATTCTTGCTAAATTAGGAAAGTACACCTACGCATTATATTTGCTCCATACTATTTTTATCATGCTTTTTGTGAAAATAGGAAACCGTTTTGAATGGAATTGGATCATTATTGTGCTCCTGTCATTCATCTTTTCGGTCGTTTTTTCCATGTTATCCTATCATCTTTTTGAGAAGCAATTTCTAAAACTTAAAAGCAGGGTGTAGATTCAGCAATTCGTTCTTATCAAAGATCAATGTGTCTGTTTTTTGGATAAAGTAACTTTGTATCTATGAAAATCAACAATATGGAATTAGGTATCGGAATGTTTGGCGATCTTTCAATAGATCAGTCAACCGGAAAATATAGAGATGCGGGAATTAAAATCCGTGAAATAATTGATCAGGTAAAACTTATGGACGAAGTGGGAATTGATGTTTTTGCGATGGGCGAACATCACCGTCCCGATTATGCGGTCTCCTCACCGGAAATTGTGCTTGCTGCAGCGGCAAGTGTTACCAAAAATATAAAGCTTGCAAGCGGGGTAACGGTTCTCAGCTCTTCCGAACCCGTAAAAGTCTATGAAGATTTTGCAACCATCGATCTGATTTCAGACGGACGTGCGGAAATTTTCGTGGGCCGTGGAAGCTTCATTGAATCCTTTCCGCTGTACGGCTATTCTTTGAATGATTACGAAGAGCTCTTCGATGAGAAATTAGAACTTCTTTTAAAGATCAATTCCGAAGAAAATGTTTCCTGGTCGGGAAAACTTCGTGCGCCAATGCAGAACCAAACTGTTTATCCAAGAGCTAAAAATGGCGGAAAACTTCCTATTTGGAGAGCGGTAGGCGGAACACCACAGTCTGTTTTAAGTGCCGCAAAATTAGGAATGCCTTTAGTGGTGGCAATTATTGGAGGAATGCCGATACAGTTTAAAAATCTGATCGATTTCTACAAACAGGAATATCTGAAAGCCGGACATCCGGAATCTGAAATGCAGATTGCCATCCACTCGCATACTTTTGTAAGTGAAGACCAGGAAGTAATAGACGGCTATTTCCACAATTATAAGTCACAGATGGATAGAATAGGTTCTGCCAGAGGTTGGGCTCCCTACACCAAGATGCAGTATGAAGGCGGAAGAAGTAAAGATGGTGCATTGTTCATTGGGAATGCTAATGAAGTTGCCGATAAAATTGCTTATATGAAAGAGATTTTCGGGATTACGAGATTCATCGGACATATGGACGTGGGTGCTCCGGAAGATGCCATCATGAGAAAATCCATCGAATTATTCGGAGAAAAAGTAGGACCACAGGTAAAATAAAAAAAATTCCGCTGAAGTTATTTTCAGCGGAATTTTAATTTTTAAACGGAAGGATCAAACTTCGCTTTGTATTCATTCAGAAGTTCAGCAAGTGCTGTTGCGGACATTCCGTATGTGTCAGGAAACCCTCCCTGTCTACGTTTCAGTTTTTCTCCGGCAAGATTTTTATTCAGTTCAAAAACGACAAGCTTATTAAAAGCGACCCATTTGGTTCCGAAAGAATTCACCGCCTGCCAGGGAATAAAAGTCGTCCTGAAAAGATTTTTCATCTCAATTCCTTTTTCATCGATCTTAAGATAAGAGGAACCGGGAATAAGGTTGAGAAGAAAAACAATGAAACAGAGACCAAAAAACACAATATTCAGAACCGCAATAAGCATATTTCGATCCAGAAGTGAAATTCCTAAAGCAACAAATCCGATACTGATTACCAGTAAAATACTGCTTTTTATTTTTCCGGGTTTTAAAATAACGGGTAGATTTTGCATGATTCAACTATATTTAATAAAGTTATACGATTTCAATCTGGCTGCCTTTTTCCTCATCTTTAATGATATTCAGCGATACGGGGATTTTTTCCTTCAGCTCTTCTACGTGGGAAATGATACCCACAATCCTGTTTTCTTTCTGAAGATTAACAAGGGTTTCAAAAACAATATTCACTGATTCCAGATCCTGTGTCCCGAAGCCTTCATCAATAAAGAAGAAATTCTTTTCCGCTTTTGCATTGTTCTGAACACTTTCTGCCAAAGCCAGAGCCAGACTCAGTGAAACCTGGAAAGCCTGCCCGCCGGAAAGGGTTTTTACACTTCTGCTGCGACCTTCGTTGAGGTAATCAATGATTTCAAAATCATTGTTATCATTAAGTTGCAGGCTCAGCTGATTTCTTGTCATCCTGTGAAAACGTACATTCGCATGGTCACAAAGCTGCCGCAGATAAATAGATGAAACATACTGAACAAATCCGGCGCCTTTAAAGAGATTGGTCATGATTTTAAGGTTCTCAGCCCGTTTCTGAAGCTGTGATAAAAGCTTTAGAAGATTTTCTTTTTTATTAAATTCTTTTTCAAGCCTTTCAATTTCAGATTTAATTTTTACAACAGTATCATTAGCGGTTTTCACTTCTGCTTCAAGGGTGGCAAATCGGCTTTCAACCGCTGAAAACTCTTCCTGGTCAAAAGCGAAATCTTTTAATTTTTGTTCAAGCTCGGTAATGCTGTTTTTCAGCGTTTGAAACTTAATTTTAAATTCCTGGATAAGATTTTTTGCTTCCTCAACGTCAATTTTCTCTGCCAGGATTTCCAGCACTTTATGCTGGTCAAATTGCTGTTCGGATAATGCTGTTTCAATTAACAGCGTATTGCCCGCAATTTCCTGTTCCAGCTCGGAAATCCTTTTTTCAAGCTGATTGACGATAGTTTTTTGTTCGGCAAGTTTTGGTGAAATTTCTTTTTCTTCTTTTATTAATTGCTGGTAATTCTGCTCCGTTTCGCGGTTGGATTGAGAAAGCTTATGAAAAGTTTCTTCTACTTCCTGAACAGATTTTTCAGCATAATTTTTCCATTCCAGGATTTTCAGGTTAGCTTTATTGGTTTTGATCTGCTCTTCTTTTTTGGCTTCATCCAGCCGGAATTTTTCCAATGCTTTGTTGTAGCTGTCGAGGTTGTTTCTTTCCTTATCGAGGTTTTTCTGTTCCGCGCTGATTTGCTCATTCAGTTCTTCTAAATGCTTTTCAATAGTAAAAGAACGTTGTCTTTGTTCTTCAAAATCAGCTTCATTATTTACATTAAATTCTTTCCAGGTAAATTTTTTAAGATGATTTTCAATTTGAAGCTGAATCTGTTTCGTCTGATCTGCTTCGTATTTCAGCTGTTCTTCAAAAATTTTCTTTCGATCAAGAATTTTTTCCGCTTCCGATATCTGTTTCTGAATATATTCTTTCTGCTGATCCAGCTGATCCATTTGCTGCTGAATGCCATGTAATTCTGAGGTTACATCATGATATTCCACCATATTCGGATGTTCCAGAGCGCCGCAAAGCGGACAGGCTTCACCGTCGTGCAGTTCGCTGGCAAAATGAGAAAGTTTCTGCTGAACTTCCAGCTGATTTCGTTTGTCAGAAAGGATTTTTTTCTGATTTTCCAGTTCTTGAATCTGAATCCTGAAATCAACTTTAAAGGTTTCAGGATTGATCTTTAACAGCTCAAGTTCTCCGGAAATGGCAACGATTTCATATTTCTTGGCATCAGCTTTTTTGATCTGGATGTTCAGGTTTTCTTTTAATTTTTTATGTTCCAGAAACCAGTTTCCTACACTCACAAGTAATCCGGGATCAATTTTTCCGGGTTTTAAAAGTTCAGATTTTTTGGAAAGCTCTTCCATTTTTTCCTGAATCTGTTTCTGAATGATTTCCACTTCTTTTACCTTTTGAAAACCGTTTTCGGTTCTTTCCTTCAGGATTTTAATTTCATCCGAAACTTTTATCATCTGCACGATCAGACTCAGATCATTTTCCTGTATTTTCGACTGATGCAGGGCTTCATATTGAGGTTGTATCGCTGCAAGCTCCCTTTTAAGTTTTTCAAACTGAAGTTCTGTGGCTTTTACAATGGTCTGTTGGAGCTCCCTGAGCCGTATTTGTTCTTCAATCTCTTTTGCGAGCTTATTTTTTTCAGAAAATAATGGCATAAATATTCTTGATATCCGGTCATAGAGTTCTGTTTTTATTTCCAGAAGATCAACATTTTCTTTTTGCTCGGATAGCTTTTGAAAATGAGCTTTCTTCTCTTTCAATACTTCAAAATCTTCTTTTAAACTCTTCAGTCTGGAATAGGTGTTTTCCGTTTCTCTGAAACTTTTCAGGATGTCGTCAAATTTCTGCTGTTCGAGCTTTAAATTTTCCTTTTTCAATAAAATCTGCTCTTCATTTACTTCTTCAAATCCTTTCAGCTGCCCTTCCAGCTGATCCAGTTCTGAACGGTTTTTTGCATTAATAATGGAAACATTGTTTTGAAGATCAAAGCGCTGAAGCCCGAAAATCTCTTTCATCATATTCGTTCGTTCGGCAGCTCCAAGTTCCAGAAACTCTTTAAATTGTCCCTGAGGAATGATGATCGTCCTTTTAAAATTAGCATAGCTTAATCCTACAATCTGTTCAGCATTTGAGTGATCAAGCGGAATCCAGTTATTGTTTTTCCATTCATAAAATGTTACCAATGGTGTTTTTACATCTTCAAAGTTTTTAGAATTTCTTTTAAATTCACGTGTCGCACGGTATTTTTTATTTTCAGAATTGATAAAATCAAATTCAATATAAGATCGGTTTGATTTTAGATTCATCATATTGTAGGTTCGCCGGTCGCGGGCATTAAGTCTTTCCGTTTCTCCATACAACGCAAATGAAATCGCCTCCAGTATTGAAGATTTTCCCGAACCTACGGCTCCAAAAATACCGAAAAGTCCGGCCTCCGTAAGATTTTCAAAGTCTATTTTTTGACGTTCCTGATAAGAATAAATACCTTCTAAAGTAAGCTGAATCGGAATCATAGGCTAAGGATTAAGAATTTCGTTAAAAAGGTTGATAAGTTCTTCATTGGCATCCTGGCCGCCGTTTTTAGATTTAAAATAATCTCTGAACAAAGACTGGATATCCTGATTGAGATTAATATCCCGAAGCTGGTTTTCATTCAGTTCCTGATTTTTGATTTTCGGAATGAGGTGTACAATTCCTTTGTGTGACTGGTAAAGCCGTTTTCTTTCATCAGCTGTCAGAAAGGTCTCACTTTCAAGAGTAAGTTCTACAAAAGTTTCCTGGTTTGTGGTAAGCCATTCCACTGTTTTTTCGATACAGTCAAAGCTTTTTCTTTCCAGGCATTTACCGTTTTTAATCGGGATTCTTTCAAAACGGACAGTTTTGCCCGGTTCAGCTTCAACAATAGAGATATATTTGGTCTGCCCTGCCTCACTGAAGCTATAGCAAAGGGGAGAAGATGAATACACCACTGGCTTTTCTTCGGTTCCGATATTCTGAAAACGGTGCAGGTGGCCAAGCGCCGTATATTGAATCTGATGAGGAATGATATCTGAATAGATCAGGTCTGCATTTCCTATTTTAAGGGGTTTTTCGCCTTCGGGCTCATCCAGCAGAGGTTTTCCTTTTTTGTTAATGTACAGATGGGTTATAAGCAGATTTACTCCGTTTTCATCACAGAATTCAGCTGCATTTTTCTGCCAGTGCTGTGCAAGAACGTTGTTCAGTTCTGCTTCTTTTTGCTCGCCAAAATATTGTTTTAGCCTGATTTCGTTGGCATAAGGTGTATGAAGAATTCTTACCGGATAATTATGGTTTTTAAAACTAAGCTCGATAAATCCTTCTGCTGATTTTGAAATTTTAAAATCTTCCAGCTCAAAAGGAGCGATGGTGGCTTTGGGATGGCCAATAAGGATAATTCCGCATTCACGGGCCAAAGGATCGGGCGCATCAATAAGGCTTGGAGAATCATGGTTTCCTGAAATAGCAATCACAGGCCGCTTTCCATTTAACGACAATCTTTTTAATGTTTTGTAAAATAACTCAACGGCTTCCACCCCCGGGTTGAAATTATCAAACAGATCTCCGGCAATCAGAATTAAATCAACATGTTGTTCATCGGCAGTTTGTATAAGCTCTTCCATTACCAAAACCTGCTCTTCCAGCCTTGAAAAGCGGTCGAGACGTTTACCCAAATGCCAGTCGGCAGTATGCAGAATTTTCATAATGTAAATGTAAAGAAGATAAATGAAAAGTAAGAATTGTGGTATGCAACATTATTATCACTACTTTTGAAAAAACTAACAACATGAATCAAATTCTTACAATACTAGCTGTATTGTTCACTTTTCCCGTGACGGCACAGAATCCTGAAAAATTCTCAAAAGAGATTAATGAGGAGGGAATTGCCTTGTATCACAGCGAGATGACCAGCTGGAACGGGACTGATATTTTTATTGAAAACTATAAGAACCGTGAAAATATCGGAGGTTATTTTTCTTATCTGGACGAAGGAATCCCCAAATGTATTTTTTTCTCTAAAAGCCAAAAAGTAATTGGCACAATTTCATTTCCGGCGAATTACAATCCGAAAGATGCACAAATTGATCTTAGCGAAAGAGATTTTACTCCTCACGAAACCGAATATTTTACAATAAGGCAAAATGCTTTGAAAAGAATGCAGAATGATTCGATCTTTAAAATATATAAAGATACAAATCTTAATATCGTGCCTCTAATAAGGAATAAAGTTAAAAAAGTGTATGTTTTAACGGCAACTTCTGCAGGAAATGCCGTCATTTTCGGAAATGATTACCTGATCACTTTTGATAATGAGAATCAGGTGAAAAATGTTGAAAAACTACACAATAGTATGATCGTCCAAAAAATTAATGATGAAAAAATCGGTCATACAATAAGCGGAATGCACAGCCATGTTATTGACAAATGGCAGGCGATCACACCCACTGATATTTGTACACTGATGTTATACCAGAAATTTACCGGCTGGGAAAGTTACACTACGATTTCTAAAAAATTTGTCAGCATCTGGAATTCAGATAATAACCTGGTAATTATGAAAACAGAAGACTTTAAGGGTATGACTGAAAAGATGCTTAAAAATAAAAAGGGTAAATCGAAGACAGAAAAGGAAGAAGAATGAAGCAAGCATAATTTACATTTATCTAAATTTCAGGATTGCTTGTGATCAAATACCAATTTATTTCTACTTTTACAAGATGGAACAGCAATCTAAAGACCCCCTTCATGGCAAACGGCTTGATGCCATTCTTGAAGAACTTGTAGAATATTACAACGGTTTTGAAAGGCTTGGCGAGCAAATCAATATCAAATGTTTTACAGATAACCCCAGCATCAGCTCATCCCTGAAATTTCTCAGGAAAACGGCTTGGGCAAGAACAAAAGTGGAAAGCCTCTATCTTTTTATGCTGAGAGAGAAAAAAAGAAAAGAAACGAGAGGTCAGAAGTAGAATGTGAAGGATGCTTCTTTACCCGTTATTCTTCGCCCAATGAATCCAAAAACAGTATATTTGTAATGTTAATCGTGAAAATTCACGAAAAAAAGAAAAAATATGACAATCGAAAACAATCATGTTGTAGCTGTAAGTTACATCCTTCACACCATCGAAGAAGACGGTAGTAAAACTCTTGTAGAAGAGACCACAGCAGAAAATCCACTAACGTTCTTGTACGGTGTTGGAATGATGATTCCAAAATTTGAGCAGAATATTTTGGGATTACATGCTGGAGATAAAGCATCATTTGTAATTCAGCCGGAAGAAGCTTACGGTGAAAGACAGCCGGATGCCATTGCACAATTGCCGATCGATATGTTCCAGGAATCCGGAGTTCCGCCGGTTGGAGCTATTTTACCATTATCGGATAACCAGGGGAATAATTTTCAGGCGTTTGTGGTAGAAGTAACGCCGGAAGCGGTAGTAGCGGATCTTAACCATCCCATGGCCGGAAAAGTTTTAGATTTCCAGGTAGAAGTTTTGAACACGCGTCCTGCAACACAAGAAGAGCTTGCACATGGTCATGCTCACGGAGTTGACGGAAATGAAGCCCATTAAATATAAAATGTCCGATTTTTTTCGGACATTTTTTTAATAATTATCTAAGCTTTTAATTTCTGTTTCAAGTTGCTTTACTCTAAAAATTCACCGCTTACATAATACCAACGGTTCTGAATCATTTTAAAAGTTGATAATTCGTGATGAATCTGCGGCTCGTTATTTTCATCCGTATAAAAAGCTTTAAACTCTACTTTATGTAAAGAAGGCTTGTTTACAATTTCCAGCTTTGTCCAGGTATTACGCACTCCCCATTCCTGTAAGTCTTTTTTACTGTGATATTTTCTTTTGCTGGGAAGCGTTGTTTCCATTAAATACTCACCATTCGGAATAGCAAAAGCCGAAAATCTTGAACGCATTAAAGCTTCCGCTGTTGGAGCATATTTTTCTCTTGTATGATAAGGCTTACAGCATTCTTCGTAGGTTTTTCCGGAACAGCAGGGGCAATTCATTTTGTTTATTCTTTGAACACAAAATTACGCGAATATTTTACCAATTACAAAAAGTCGGATGTCAATAGAGCCGGGCTTTAGCTCGGCTAAAAAATAATCAGTTCCACTAGGCTTTAGCCAAAACTTATATAATTTTCAAAATAATTAAAAGTCAGCATTATCTGTAAAATCAGCGAGAGAAAATCTCCCAAAGAATATAGATTTAATATATTTCGTGATATTTTCAGAACATTTAAAAATATTATTATTTGAATAATCAGCGAGAGAAAAATTTTGATGAATATTTGTGCTGCTAGTGTTTAGAAATAAAAAAAAGCATCCAAAAATTGAATGCTCTTAAAAATTATTTAATAAATCCTCTGCTTCTTAATAAAGGCTTGATATCCGGATCGTGGCCCGTAAAATCTCTGAATGCCTGATTCAGGTCAACAGAATTTCCTACAGAAAGAATATACTTTCTGAATCGGTCTCCGTTTTCCCGGGTAAGTCCACCGTTATTTTTAATCCATTCCCAAGCGTCATTATCCAGTGTTTCAGACCAAAGATATGCGTAATATCCGGCAGAATAACCGCCACCCCAAATGTGCGCAAAATAAGGGGTATGATATCTTGGAGGAACTGTTGATAAAGTAAATCCGTGCTTTGCTAATGATTGTTTTTCAAAATCTAAAACAGGAATTAACTCACTTTCATTGGTTACCGTATGCCAGTCCATATCCAGTTCGGCAGCGGATACCAATTCTGTAGTCATATAACCCTGATTGAATGTGGAAGCTTTTTTTATCTTATCTACCAGAGTTTGAGGTATTGGCTGTTTTGTCTCATAATGTAAAGCATAATTTTTCAAAACCACAGGATCCAGTGCCCAGTGTTCGTTGATCTGTGAAGGAAATTCCACAAAATCTCTCGGTACATTGGTTCCTGAAAGAGAAGGATATTTCTGGCTGGCAAACATTCCGTGAATAGAGTGTCCGAATTCATGGAAAATCGTTGAAACATCATCAAAGCTGATTAATGAAGGTTTTCCCGGAGCCGGCTTCTGGTAATTGTAGCAGTTTACAATAACAGGTTTCGTGCCTAGTAAATAAGACTGTTCAACAAAGTTGCTCATCCATGCGCCTCCGTTTTTAGAATCCCTTGTATAGAAATCAAGATAGTAGATCGCAATAGATTTACCGTCGTGATCAAAAACCTCATAGGTTACTACATCCGGATGATAAACCGGCAGGTCTGTTCTCTTTTTGAAAGTCAGTCCGTAGAACTTTTCGGCAGCGAAGAAAACTCCTTTTTCCAGAACTGTTGTGATTTCAAAATAAGGCTTGATTTCACTTTCATCCAAATCAAATTTTGCTTTTCGTACCTGCTCGGCATAGTAGTTCCAGTCCCAAGGTTCTACTTCAAATCCACCGTTTTGCTGATTGATAAGATCCTGAATGTCTTTTGCTTCACGTTTTGCAGTTTCCACGGCAGGTGTTGCAATCTGGTTCATTAATTTCGTGGCAGCTTCAGGAGTTTTTGCCATCTGATCCTGCAATTTCCATTCTGCGAAGCTCTTTTTGCCTAAAATCTGTGCTTTTTTCAGTCTTAGTTTTGCTAATTTTTCAATCGTTTCTCTCGTATCATTTCCGTCACCTTTTTCTGCTCTCGTCCAGGATGCTTTGAACAGTTTTTCTCTTGTAGCCCTGTTTTTCAGGTTTTGCAAAAGAGGCTGTTGGGTTGTATTCTGTAAAGCTAAAAGATACTGGCCTTCTTTTCCTGCATTTTTAGCATCGGTAGCGGCAGCCGCAATCTCATCGGCAGAAAGTCCGTCAAGTTCCTTTGCATCCGTAAAGAAAACACCGCCCTGTTTTCTGGCTTCCAGCAATTTATTAGAAAACTGAGTAGATAAAGAAGCTAATTCCTGATTGATCTGTTTTAATTTTTCCTTATCTGCTGCGGAAAGATTAGCTCCGGCAATTTCAAAATTTTGTTTATAGTACTGTAAAAGTCTTTTGCTTTCAGAATCAAGTCCGTTTTCCGAAATGGCTTTTATTCTTTTATAAAGTTTTTCATTCAGATACATTTTATCGGAATGTGCCGCAAAAATCGGTGCGTATTCTTCATCCAGAGCCTGCAATGTAGGATTGGTGTTGGCACTGGTAAGATTGGAGAAAACAATCACGGCTCTTTTCAGCACTTCACCGCTTTTTTCCAGGGCTACTAATGTGTTTTCAAAAGTTGAAGCTTCAGGATTATTGGCGATTTTCAGAATTTCAGCATCATGTTGCTTTAGTCCGAAATCAAATGCGGGTTTAAAATGTTCATCTTTAATTTTGTCAAATTCCGGTGCCTCATACTGAAGTTTGCTTTTCTTCATAAAGGGATTAGACGACAGGGAAGCGTCCGGGGTGGGAACTTCCGTTTGAGTTTCAGTGCTTTTCATTGTAGTACAGGATTGATTAAATGCTAACGCAGAAATTAATAATACTGATGAAATCTTCTTCATAATGATTTATTAATAATGCCTAAAGATATTAAATCTTCCGTTAAAAGTGCAGGATTTTATATCTTATGATTAAAGAATCAGCGCTTTTCCGAATCCGGAAAAGCGCTGTGGTATTGCATTGAAAAAATTAAATGAGTTCTAAATCTGCTTGGGTGTATGAACTGTTGATGTTGCTTTACGGGAAAGCAGCACCGCAACAATTTCAAAAGCTCCCAAAATAACATGCGGAAGGTAAATCCGGTCACTGAATCCGAACAGCCATGGGGAAACCATCAGCAAAAATCCCGCTACAAAATCTATTGTAAGATGAATTTTATAGGGAATTACTTTTGCAATAGAATACTCATAGTTTGTCAGAATACTGTACAATAGTGTAGAAACACCAATAAGCACAGGAGTTACGGTTGCTGCGCTGTCATCAGCGAATCCTAAAATCCATGGTGCGGCAATTAATATGATGCCTACAAGATAATCCAGAATAGCGTGTGTTTTTGATGAAATCATAATATTATATTTTGTAATGTGTGGAAACTATAGTCCAATACATGTACCATTGAGTCTGTAAATGTGGTATAAATTATTGATTTTTAGCGTTTTTTATTGTGTGTCAATAGAAAAAAAATATTTGAAGATTGAGTATTATGATTCTGATCGTATAATATTTAAAAGAGATGTAATATTTTTTATAAATTAGGTGTCTATAAATAAGATAATCATAAAAACCATTGAGTATGAAATCAACAAAACTTATTATTTTTTCAGCTTTTGTAGTATTGGCATCTTGTGATGGCAACAAAGAAAAGAAGCAGAATGACGGTGAAGGGAGCTGGGTGAAAAATGTAGTGAATACCGATCACGGACCTGTAAGAGAAAAACAGGTAACAGGTAATTTTGACGAGATTGAAGTTTCACAGGCCATAGAGGCAGAAATTATAAAATCTGATGTGGAGAAGGTCGTTATTTCCGCCCCTGAAAATATCATTGATGATGTGTTGGTTGATATCAGCGGTGGTGAACTTCATATTCATTATAAAAAGGGAATCAGGGTGATGAATAACCATAATGTTACTGCAAAAATTTATGCTAAAGATTTTACGAAATTAGAAGCTAATTCTGCGGCAGGCATAGTGGTTAAAGATAAATTCGTTCAGGAAAAAACAAGTATTGAAGTATCTAGTGCAGGATCAGTGAGCGGAAATCTTGAAGCCAATGATTTTGATATTTCTGCCGGAAGCAGCAGCCGTTTTTCAGGTAAAATATGGGCAGTGGATCTTGATATTGATGCCTCTTCGGGAGCCAGTATGGATCTTTCAGGAAAAGCTAAAAACGCAGAAGTCTCTTCATCATCAGGAAGCAGCATTTCTGCCAAAAATCTTGTTGCAGATAACTTAAAAGCGGAAGCCTCAAGCGGAGCGAGTATTGATATCAGTGCTGCATCATCCATTAATGCGGAAGCTTCTTCGGGAGGGAGTATAGATGTTTCTAAGAAAGGAAATGTAACTTCTGTAACGAAACAGGAAAATAGCGGTGGAAGCGTAAGTATTCATTAATTATTTTCATTATCGTCTTCATCATTAGACGAATCTTCCCATTGATTATTCTCAAAATTAAGATTGTCATAAGCCAATAATTCCTCCTCTCTCTGGAGGATTTCTTTTGTGGTAAAAAGATGAATTTCATCATCTTCCTCAGCCTTGGCAAGTTTTCTGATGGATTCTTTATCAATAGCCATAAATCTTTGCCCGAGACGTCTTGCGGCATATTTACGCATTCCTGTTTCGTGGAGTACGTCCACTGCCATATCAACGGCTGTACCCAAGGTTTCACGATAAATATTATTGATACCGTTATTTAAAAAGTCATATGCATCAATTCTGTTTTTAGCTCTTACAAATATTTTTACGTGAGGATAATTTTCGCGGACTATTTCAGCAACAAATTTATTGTCATCCGGATCATCCAGACAGAGAACCAGTATTTCTGCATCTTCAATTCCTGCAGCGCGTAAAGTGGGAATTTTAGTAGCATCACCATAATATACCTTAAAACCGTAGCTCCTTAATAATTTAACACGGTCAGAATCTCTGTCTAAAACCGTTGCAGAAATTTTATTGGCCTTCAGAAGTCTTCCTACCGTGCTTCCAAAATGCCCGAATCCTACAATAATAATTTTCTTTTGGCGAGGATTGCTTTCCAGAATATTAAAATCGTTATCAGAATCAGGAACTTCTTTGATAAAACGTGGAGTGATCAGTCTGTCATTAATAATCAACAGAAAAGGAGTGATACACATCGTAATGGCAGTAACCGCCATCATTTGTGCATTAAGTTCAGGCCCAAAAAGATAAAGATTGGAAGCATAGTTGATCAATACAAAAGCAAATTCTCCTACCTGTGAAAGCGCAAAAGCATAAAACAGACTTTGAGGGGTATCAATTTTAAAAAATCTCCCGATAAAAAATAGAACAATAAATTTAATGATCAATACCGCAAAAACAGTACTGAAAATAAAAATGGGATCATCCTGAATGACATTAAAATTCATTGTTGAGCCTACACTCACAAAAAAAACAGCAAGCAGCAATCCTTTAAACGGATCAATATGGGCCTCAAGCTCATGCCGGAATTCGCTGTTGGCCAGCATCACACCCGCAAGAAAAGCTCCCAAAGCGGGCGATAAGCCAATGGCAACCATTAATTCCGAAACTCCTATGACCAGAAATAGGGAAGAAGCCGTTAAAAGTTCCGTCATTCCGGATTTTGAAACATATCTTAAAAAAGGTACAAAGACATATCTTCCCAGCAAGATTAATATCACCACGCCTAAAATTACGGTTGCAAACTGCATCCATTCCGGAAGGGTCTGAATGAGTACCTGAATTTCATTATCCTGATGTCTTGCCTTGTAATGTGCGATCAGCGGCAATATCGCCAGAATAGGAATTACCGCAATATCCTGGAATAAAAGTGTGGAAAACGAAGCCTCACCTGCCAATGTTTTTAAATTATTTTTTTCCTGTAAGGTCTGTAAAACAATCGCTGTGGAAGAAAGAGCGAAACACATGGCGATAGCGATTGATTTGTCTAAAGGCCATCCAACCATTATGAAAACCAGGAAAAGCAACGAAATGGTAAGAAGCATCTGAGTAAGCCCCAGCCCGATAATTTTCTTCCGCATGTCCCAGAATTTTTTTGGCTCAAGCTCCAATCCGACTAGAAAAAGCAGCATTACCACCCCAAATTCACTGGCGTGCATGATGTCATCCACATCTCTTCCGGTGAGTTTTAATGCGTAAGGGCCGATGATAATTCCGCCTGCAATATAGCCAATCACAGAACTTAGTCCGAATTTCCTTGCCAGGGGAACCATAATAATGGCAACGCCCAGGAATAAGAGGGTATTCATGGCTAGGCTTGTCTCCATAGTTTATTGATTAAGAAGTTCTGAAAATTCCTGTTTATGGGTTATGATTTCTTTTTTTGAAAGCTTACTGGCCTCGTAAACGATTTTAATACTTTTAATATTAGCTTTAAAGACATTTAACGAAACGATGAGCCCGCTGATTAATTCTTCAACAGTGAATTTGTAGGTTCCGTTTCTGTGGAATGATCTTTCTTTTCCGCCGGTAGTGACCAGGATATAAACTTCCTTTCCCTCAAGAGGATTATAATTTCCTTCTTTGAGCCAGTCGCGGTCAAATACCTCATCAATCCAGAGTTTCAGCAGAGGAGGCATTCCAAACCAGATCAGGGGAAACTGAAAAATAAAACGTTCATAGTTTTTTATTCTTTTTCTTTCCCTGAATGCGGCAATATGAAAATCCGGATATTCTTCGTAAAGGTCTCTTAAGGTAAAATGCTGGTGGCGAACATAGAAATTGATGAGCTCTGCATTCGAGTTGGAGTGCTCTAAATAAGGATGTGCAAAAACTACCAACGTCTTCTTCATAAACCTGTTTTAGGTAAATATAATGAAAAAAATCTGTTTTTAAAACAGATTTAGAAGGATGTTATTAATTTTTAATACAGTTTTTCATTATTAATTAAGGAATACTTAATAATAATTTATTAATTATATGAAATTTTCCCATATGGTTATGGAAAGAAAAGAGTATAGAAATTATTGTAAATGATTTAATTGAAATTAAAATAATCGAATCTACCATCCACCGGAAGCGCCCCCGCCTCCGAAGCTTCCGCCCCCGCCAAATCCGCCAAATCCTCCGCCCCCGCCAGAACTTCCGCCACCAAAACCTCCACCCCCGAAGCTGCCCGGGAAAGGAAAGAACCCGCCGGAATAATTTCGTCGGCCTCTTCTCGAAAGGATAACATCGTCGTCATCATCATTTCCACCGCCTCTGTTTCCGAAAAGGATGGCAAAAATAATGAAGATGACAAAAGCTATAATGATAATTTTAATAAGACCTCCGTTTTCGTTCTTCTGATTCTTTTTTAAAGGTTTGAATTTTCCCTGCACGGCTTCCATAATTGCAGAAGTTCCGCGGTCAATTCCTTCAAACCATTCACCCTGCTTAAAATGCGGGGTTACGATATAATCAAGAATCTGTCCTGCAACAGAAGCTGTTAAATATTGCTCAACTGCCCGTCCCTGCTGGATAGACATGGTGTGGTCTTCGGTTGCAATTAAAAAAACAACACCATTGTCAACATCTTTCTGCCCGATTCCCCATTTTTCACCAAATTGGGTAGCCAGGAAATTGGCATCTTCGCCTTTTGTTGATTTGATAATAACTACCTCAATTTCCGTAGAAGTAGAATCTGAAAAGGCAATCAGTTTTTTATTAAGGTCGTTTTTTTCCTGTTCGGAAAGAAGATTGGCTTCATCAAAAACAGGATATAAAACCGCCGGCTTGTCCGGAATAGAATATTGTGCTGATACAAATGTGTAAAAGCATAAAAGTAGAAATGAAAATACTATTTTAAGAGAAGGTAATTTCATTAGACAGCTCATTGGGGTTTTCTCCTGTTACAGGAAAATGTTTTTTGAGTTCAAGACCGGTTTCCAGAATGGCACTTTTCAGTGCCTTGTAATAATTTCCTTTGGCAAATTCAGAAGTCATGAAATCATGCAGATGATCCCAGTAAGATTGATGTACTTTTTCATGAATACCGGTGTCACCGATAATGGTAAGGTACTTTTGTTCAAAATTAACATGGAAAAGCACGGCATTTCTTTCGGCAGTTTTTGCCATGCACAATTCTTCAAAGACCTTGAATGCGGTTTTAGCATTGTCAGTGTCCGTATTGGAATCAATATGTACACGGATTTCGCCGGTAGAATGTTCTTCTGCCGACTGAATAGCCTCCACGAGGGAAGCTATCTGCTGATTGGTTAGGAAATTTCTGGCCATTATTCAGTGAATACTTCAGGTGCTTTTTCTGCGCCTGCCGCAGCTTTGAAATAAGGTTTTTCTTTAAAGTTGGTAAAGTTTGCCAAAATATTATTCGGGAACTTTTTAATGGTTGTATTATAATCCTGAGCTGCCTGATTGTAGTATACCGTTTCTGTACGGATGCTGTTTTCAATGGCAGTGTATTCTCTCTGGAAATTAATGTATTGCTGGTCTGCTTTTAAATTCGGATAGGATTCCACAACAGCCATCAATCTGCTTAATGCTCCGGATAATTCACCCTGTGCAGCCTGGAATCTTGCCAAATCCTGCTCTGTCATATTCGTAGGATCGATGTTGATGGAGGTTGCTTTTGAACGGGCCTCAACCACTTTTGTTAATGTTTCCTGCTCAAATTTGGAATAAGATTTTACGGTTCTTTCAAGATTGGGAATCAGGTTGGCTCTTTTCTGATAAACCGTTTCTATATTAGACCATTTGGTATTTACGTTCTGTTCTTTCGTTACAAAATTATTGTAGCCGCTTTTTCCCCAGAAGAATAAAACTGCAACGATAATCAGAAGAGCAATGCCGATGGTTCCGGCGCTCAGACAGCCTCTGTTTTTCATAGTTTAATTTTTTAATATTTTTTGTGCTGATCAAATATACAAATTATGTGCTAATTTTGTAAAAAATAATTTTAATGACAACAATAGTCGTGGCAATGGGAGTAAAGAATGAAATTGGTTTTGAAAATCAGTTACTTTGGCATCTCCCAAAAGATTTAAAACACTTTAAAGAGATCACTTCCGGACATCCGGTGATTATGGGAAGAAAAACATATGAAAGCATCGGAAAACCTCTTCCCAATCGTACGAATATTGTTGTGTCTAGAAAGAACGACTGGTTTGAAGAAGGGATTCTGATTGTGGGAAGTATAAAGGAAGCCGTAAAATTTGCCAAGAAAATTGATGAGGAAATTTTCATCATCGGCGGTGGTAAAATTTATGAACAGACAATGGATATGGTTGATAAGCTTGAAGTAACTTTAGTAAAAGCTGATCTTGAAGCAGATACTTTCTTTCCAAAGATCGATTCTAAGATCTGGAAAAAAACAGATGAAATCTGCCACGAAAAAGATGAAAAGAATCAATATGATTTTTGCTTTCAAACGTATGAGAAAATTAAGAGTGAATAATCAAAGAGTTAGAAGTTGTGGAAATTCTCGTTTCCAACTTCTAGTTTCTAACCTCTAATTTTTCTATCTTTGCACTTTTAAAATTTAATAATGAATAAATACATAAAGTTCGTAATCTCTGCGATAATTATTGCAATAGCAGTTTATCTGATGATGAATAGAAATATCGGATGGGGAATTGTTTTGGTTATTCTATCTGCTATTCCGATTCTGCTTTTCTTTAAAAATGAATATATTCTTCTTGCTTTCTGGCAGCTGAGAAAACAGAATATGGAAAAGGCGGCAGACTGGCTGAAAAATATCACGAATTACCAGACACAGCTTCACAAATCTCAGTATGGTTATTTTCATTACCTTACCGGATTAACACAAGCACAAGATCATCCGACAAAGGTAGAACCTCTCATGAAAAAAGCATTAGAGTACGGTCTTAATATGAAGCATGACCGTGCAATGGCTACGTTAAATCTTGCCGCTGCTGCGATTTCAAAAGGAAGAAAACAGGAAGGACAAAAATTACTTGATGAGGCGAAACGGCTGGACAGCGCCGGAATGATGACCGATCAGATCAAAATGATGAAAGAACAGCTGAAAATGCCGACTATGCAGAAACACATGCATAATCCTAATATGAGAAACAGAGGGAAATTCTTTTAAAGAAAATTAAATAAAAAAATGAAAGCATCTAATTTTTTGGATGCTTTTGTTTTATACAAGGTAATTTAATATTTAATCTCTTATTATTAAAATTAATTTTACATCTCAGAATTATTTTCATACCCATAAAATTTCGGGATCTGCCAGTGGTATTTCACGGCTAACGTTCTGATGGAAACAATCAGTAAAATAGTGAAAATCTGAATGATGGTATATGATAAAGTGGTAAACTTGGTCAGTAATAAAAATGCAGAACCTCCCACGATACAGGCCGTTGCATAGATTTCTTTTCTGAAAATCAAAGGGATTCTATTGAGTAGAATATCCCGGATAATACCTCCGAAACATCCGGTAATAGTTCCTAATCCAATACAGATTAAAGGATGAATATCTGCATGAAGTCCTTTCTGAACGCCGATAATCGTAAACAAGCCCAGTCCGAAACTATCGAAAATAAATAACGTTACCCTAAAGTTTTTTTCAAAAGATTTAAAAACCATGGTGAAAATGCTGGTCAGGATGATTAAAGCACATGTTAAAAGATCATGCATCCAGAATACCGGGATATCCAGTAATAAATCTCTTACCGTTCCTCCACCCACTGAAGTTACAAATGCAATGATCAGTACCCCGAACGGATCGAGCCGTTTCTGCATCGCCGCAAAACTTCCCGACATCGAAAAAGATATCGTTCCCAGGACTTCTATGGCAAAATTGAACTGTTCGTGCATATTCATGAATGATAAAAGATGATTGATTATTGATTTTTTTGAATATTGTATCAGTCATCAATCATCATTTATCAATTATTTTATTTTTTCTCAACTCTCACCGAGTCCGGAACCAGCAGCTCATATTCTCCGCCGTGGTTGATGATTTCCCTCACAATGCTGCTGCTGATGAAGGATTTTCCTGATGAGGTTAATAAAAATACAGTTTCCAGTTTTTTGTGGGCTAAAGTTCTGTTGGTATGAGCAATCGCTTTTTCGAATTCAAAATCGGCAGGATTCCTCAATCCTCGGATAATGTATTGAGCATTTTTTTCAAAACAGTAATCTACAGTGAGGCCTTCGAAATAATCAACCTCTACATTCGGAAATTCGGCAACGGAATTTTGAATGAACTCCATTCTTTTTTCCAGAGGAAACATATATTTCTTTTGGGAATTCTGCCCGATGGCAATGATTAATTTATCAAAAAGCGGCGCTGCCCGTTCTATGATATCGTAATGTCCTAAAGTAATAGGGTCAAATGAACCCGGGAAAACAGCAATTTTCATGCGTAAAATAGTTTTGAGTTTTAGGTTTCGGATTAAGGTTTTACAAACCGTTTACCGCTCACCTCTAATATCTAACTTCTTATTTATTTTTATTTAATGCTTTTTGAACTTCATTTCCGCAAAGGTCTGCGATAGAAATTCCGTAAATTTTAGCCTGTTGCGGAAGAATGCTTGCAGGAGAAAAGCCTGGATTGGTATTCATTTCCAGCATGTAGGGAATTCCGTCCATCAGAATGTATTCACTTCGTGAAAAACCGCTCATTCCAAGAGAATTGTACGCTCTTTTTGCAATCTCTTCTACGCGGATTCTCGTTTCATCATCAATTCTTGCAGGAGTAATTTCTTCCGATGCTCCTTCATACTTAGCTTCGTAATCGAAAAATTCATTTTTCGGAACAATTTCGGTGATGCCCAGGACAATGGCTTCTCCTTTATAATCGACAACGCCTACGGATACTTCCATTCCGTCAAGGAAACTTTCAATTAAAATTTCATCATCTTCCTTAAAAGCGACTTCCGTTGCAGCAATAAGTTCTGATTTCTCTTTTACTTTTGAAATTCCCAATGAAGATCCCGACTGGTTCGGTTTAACAAAAACAGGGAGTCCAAGATTTTCTATAATTTCATCTGGATTGATTTCTTCGCCTTTCCTTAGATAAACACTTTTAGCAGAAGGGATACCGTATTTTGAAAGTACGGCCAACGTGTCTTTTTTATTGAAAGTAAGGGCACTCTGGTAAAAATCGCAGCCTGTATATTTCTGTCCGATAGCATCCCAGTATGCCTGAAGAATTCCGTTTTCACCCGGTGTGCCGTGAATAATGTTGAAACAGACATCAAATTTCAACGATGTATTGTTATCTGTTGTTACAGAAAAATCACCTTTGTTGATCTGGAATTTCCGGTTATTTTCATCTAAAAAATACCATTCATCCCGAAGAACAACTACTTTATATACATCATAGAGATTTCTGTCCAGGGAATCATAGATCAGTTGTCCGCTCTTGAGTGATACAACGTATTCCTCAGAATAGCCTCCCATCACTACAGCAACACTTTTTTTGCTCATATTCTTAAAGTATCAATTAGGGCAAATTTAATGATTTTATATCATGCAATTTTGGAAATTCTTAAATTTTGAAAACGAAAATGCTCAAGGTAAATCGAAGCACATTCTAAAATATTAATTATATTTGCTGTCTAATTATAGTATTTTTAGTATGCTTAAATCACTTTTCAATTGGAAAGTTTTACTGAACTTAGTTGTTGCCATCGGTGTTTTCGTGGGATTGGTTTGGCTTACATTCCGTTGGCTGGAGTATCACACCAATCACGGTCAGGAAATTCCCGTTCCCAATATTGTCAATAAATCGGTACAGGAAGCAATCAAAATATTGGACGATTCAGGGTTGGATTATGAAGTGGACAGTTTTAAATATGATCCCAAATACAGACCGTTCCAGGTATTGCAGGTGTATCCTGCGCCCGGATCCCGTGTAAAAGACGGAAGAGCAATTCAGCTGAAAGTGAATCCGAGAACCTGGGCCAGAGTGGAAGTTCCTGATGTCATTAATAAATATTCAGGTCTTGCATTCCAGAGATTGGAACAGGTAGGATTAAAAGTTGGAGATACTATTTTTGAACCAAGCATTCAGAAAGATGCAGTGTTAAGAATATTGTACAAAGGAACGGCTGTTAAACCTAAAACCAAACTTCCAAGATTTTCTGTGGTGGATGTTGTGATCGGTTCAGGGCCGCTGAGAAATATAACTATTCCTAATGTTGTGGGACTTACGGTAAAAGAAGCAAGAGCGGTGATCGCCAGAAGTATGTTTGAAGTGGGTCTTGTAGAGCATGAAGACGGCAGTAAAGACGAATCGGATATTATCTATTATCAGGATCCTGCTGCAGGAGATGTGAGAGATCAGGGAATGCAGATGGATCTTTGGGCAAGTAAAAGAACTCCGGCTGAACTGAGAGCAAAAATAGAAGAGTTGAATTCTATTTATAGAATGAAGGTAGATACAGGTTTGCCGCCTATTCAGTATCAGGAAATGCCTGTTTACCAAGAGCAGACTGATGTTCCGCCTCCGCCGTCAACAACACCTAAAAGAGAAACTCCCACGCCTTCTGCTGAGGTTCAGAAAACAAATACTCAGAAACCTGCGGCAAAGACTACTACTTCCTCGGTAAATGATCCATCAAAGCCGAAAACTCCGTCTTCCACTACCACTGGAACCAATACGGCTAATAAACCTGCTGCAACTACACAGAAACCTTCAGAAAAGCCGAAAGCTAAAAAAATAGTTGTAGAATAACAACAAATTTTCATAAAAATACAGGCTTCAACTTTCACTATGTTGAAGCCTTTTGTATAAAAAATAGAACAATGGCAGAAGATAACGAAGATTTTTTCGATGAAGAATTATCAGACCAGAACAGTATCGACAATATTGATATTGATGAGGAAAATAAAGGACTTTATGAACACCTTAATATTACGGTGGATAAAAGTCAGGAACCTCTGAGAATCGATAAATTCCTATTGATCTTCCGGCAAAATTCGTCAAGAAATAAAATTTCCCAAACCTGCAGGGCCGGAAACGTTATCGTAAACGGCGTTGCTGTAAAACAGAATTACCGTGTAAAGCCAGGCGATCAGATTTCCGTGCTGCTGGCGCATCCGCCAAGGGAGAATTTTATTATTCCGCAGAATATTCCCATCAATATCGTATACGAAGATGATGATCTGATCGTTGTAGATAAAGATCCCGGAATGGTGGTGCACCCCGGATTCGGAAACTGGGACGGAACTTTGGTGAATGCTTTAGCGTATCATTTTGAACAGAATGGAGAAAAATCCGATCTCGACAGGGTAGGGCTGGTCCACAGGATTGATAAAGATACGTCCGGATTACTGGTTATTGCAAAAAATGAATATGCGTTGAGCTTTTTAGCAAAACAATTCTTCGACAGAAAAACCAAAAGATTATATTGGGCTTTCGTCTGGGGAAATGTACAGGATGATGAAGGCACGATAAGAGGTCATATCGGCCGCCACCCGAAAAACAGAATGCAGATGCATACCTATGAAGACGGAAGCCAGGGAAAACATGCCGTGACGCATTACAAAGTTCTGGAAAGATTCAGATATATGACCTGGGTAGAATGTAAACTGGAAACAGGAAGGACCCACCAGATCAGAGCGCACTTCAAACATATTGGGCATACCTTATTTAATGATGAACGATATGAAGGACATACACCTCTCCGTGGTGTGAATCTTCCTAAGTATAAGCAGTTTATAAAAAATGTATTTGAAATTCTGCCCAGACATGCGCTCCATGCCCATACTTTAGGTTTTATACATCCCACTACAAAAAAGGAATTATATTTTGAAAGCCCAATGCCGAAAGATATGGCGGATGCTGTAAAAAAATGGAGAAATTATTTAGAAAACTAAAAATATATTGAGAATTTTTTTATATTTGTTGAATTGAAATCAAGATTTGTTATGAGAAAACTATATGCTATCGTATGTTTAGCTCTTTTGTCAAATGCATACAAAGCACAAGAAACATTACCATACTATCAACAATACCTTTTGGATGGTGAGTTTCTGTTCAACCCAGCACAATACGGAAAAACAGACTATGTGCAACTTAATCTTAACTATCAGCAGCAATTTTCGAAGTTCAGTGAGTCTCCTAATGTACAATCCGTGGGGATCAACGCGAACATCTTTGATAGAGTAGGAGCAGGTTTATCTGTATTCAGAGACAGTAATGGTCCTATTTCTGCAGGAGGTATTACGGCTGGTGCTTCATATTTTATTCCTCTTAGCAGCGAAGGAGACAGAAAAGACCAATTCTCTTTCGGTACAAGCGTAAGCTTCTACAACATGAATTTTGATTATTCAAAAATTAATACACAGGATGCTTCAGATCCTTTATTACAGGGAAGTGAAAGCAACATTTTTATGGCTTATGCAAATTTCGGGGTAGCGGCAACGTACAGAAATATCTTTGCAGCAGTTTCCGTGAATGATATTGCCCTTACCAACGACGAAGCGATTGTTAACGGACGTGAGCCTTCTCCAATTAAATTCTTTTTAAATTTAGGATATGACTGGCATGTAGGTGATAATATCTATTTCACTCCTTCAGCTTTAATCAACCTTAATACAAACTCTACAAGAACGATTGATTACAATTTGATGGCAACGTTCTTTAATGATATCAATGCATTCTCTTTCGGGGTAAACTACAGATCTGTTCAGAACAGATTCGACAGCCAGCAATTGCAGATTGCGCCGGTAGTGAAAGTACGATTCAACAAATTTATGATTGGTGCAACTTACAACATCGGATTGTCTGATATCCAGGAATATGGAGGAAACAGCTTCATGCTTGGAGTTGGATACAACTTCGATAACTTTATTAACCACAGAGGTTATAGATATTAATTGATTTAATTTAAATAAATTTGAGCTCTGAATTTTTCAGAGCTTTTTTTATGATCTATATTCACATTCCCTTTTGCAAACAGAAATGCAGCTACTGCAATTTTCATTTTTCAACATCTTTGAATTTTAAAGATGAAATGCTGGCTGCGATGAAGAAGGAAATCCTCCTCAGGAAGGATGAATTGCAAAATAAAACCCTTCAGTCTCTCTATTTTGGAGGCGGAACCCCTTCCATACTTTCACCGGATGAAATAAAATCTCTAATTGATGAGGTTGTAAAACATTTTAATTTTGAAAACGATATTGAAATAACGCTGGAAGCCAATCCCGATGATCTGGATAAAAGCTTTCTGAAAGGGCTCTCTGATTCTCCGATAAACCGCTTGTCTATCGGCACGCAGAGTTTTTTTGAAGCAGACTTACAACTGATGAACCGTGCACATAGCTCCTCCGAAGCAGAGGACTCGATTAAAAGATCCCAAGATTTCGGATTTGAGAATTTAAGTATTGATTTAATCTACGGTTCGCCAACTTCCAATATGGAAATCTGGAAACAAAATTTAAATAAAACGATTGCGCTGGAAGTTCCGCATATTTCTTCTTATGCTTTAACAGTAGAACCCAAAACAGCGTTGGGAAACTGGATTTCAAAGGGGAAAATAATCAGCCCGAAAGAGGAAGAACAGAATCAGGAATTCTATTATTTATCTGATTTTCTTAAAGATAAAGGGTTTCAACATTACGAAGTCTCCAATTTTGCAAAACCCGGATTTTACTCAAGGCACAATTCCGCATACTGGAAATATAAAGAGTATTTGGGAATTGGGCCTTCGGCACACTCTTACAACGGATTTAATGTCCGAAGCTGGAATGTTGCCAACAATCAGCAATACGTTAAAAAATTAAGTTCCGGTCTTTTGGCAAAAGAGCAAGAAATTCTTTCACAGAAGGATCAGTTTAACGAAATGATGATGATCGGTTTGCGGACAACCTGGGGTGTTGATCTCAATGGTCTGAATGAAAAATTCAACGGTGAAATAATGGAATATTTCTATAACGAAATTAAATCAAAGCTTGAAGAAGGTATTTTGGTCATTGAAGAAAATCATTTAAAAATACCTGAAAGACATTGGTTTATGGCAGACGGAATTGCTGCGGATTTGTTTATGGTTTAGATAGAAGGTTTGAACCGGGCGACAGAAGAATGGTTTGTAAAAAACTTCCGGCTTCCGGCTTCAGGCATCCAACAATTTCACTATTTTTGTATAAAATTTCAGTTCAATTTTGAAAACGAAAAAGCAAGATTACGCTCATCTTTCATCCAAACAGCCGATTGGTATTTTTGACAGCGGAGTTGGAGGTTTAACGGTTGCTAAAGAAATTAAGAGGCTTCTCCCTCATGAAGATCTTATTTATTTTGGCGACACCAAACATCTTCCTTACGGTGAAAAATCCAGGGAAGCCATCATTGAATATTCTACAAAGATCACCAATTTTTTGCTGGAGCAGAACTGTAAAGCAATAGTGATTGCCTGCAATACCGCCACGGCAAATGCTTTGAACGAAGTCATGCAGTCAGTGGCAGGAAAAGTTCCGGTAATTGACGTGATCAATCCTGTTGCAGAAAAAGTTTCGTACGAAATTCATAATAATGTGGGAGTAATTGCAACGAAAGCAACAGTGAATTCGGGCTTATATAAAAAAAGCATCAGAAAACACAATAAGTGGATTAAAGTGGATGAACTGGCTACACCGCTATTGGTTCCTGCCATTGAAGAAGGCTTTAAAAACCATCCGATTACCCACGCGATTATTTATAATTACCTGAGCAACAGTAAGCTGAAAAATATCGAGACCTTAATTTTAGGATGTACTCATTATCCTCTTCTTATTGACGAAATCAAACAGTATTACGGAAACCGTGTCCGTGTGATTGATTCTCCAAATATAGTAGCCAATCATCTGAAAAGTATTCTGGATAAATATCATCTGCTGAATGATCAGAACCCGAATCCGAACTATCATTTTTACCTTTCGGATCTAACTAAAAACTTCGAGAAAATTTCAAAGAAATTTTTTGGCAAAACCATCGATCTTGAATTAAAAGTGTTGTAAATAAAAGCTGTTTCTACCGGAAACAGCTTTATCTTTTTCGGCTGGTTGATTCTAACCATGCACTTTGTCACCCCGTAAAGATCCAAACGAAGCATACGCAAACGGATTCCTACGGGATAACAAAAGGTCTATATACTACTGAGTAAACTATAATAGCCCCGATTGCAATGAAAATCCTTTTTTGCAAAAAAAGATTGTAATGGAAAGCGAGAAAAGCTCCTGAAAAATTAGGTTTATTAATGTCTATAATTAAATTCTTAATTTGTAATCTTCTTTTCGGCGTATGTACCGCTTGGTTTTGTTGTTTTTAGATCATTCTCCGATGGTTACAGCAAACAAACTTTCGTATTTTCATTAGCATCATGCGATCTAATGAATTATTTTACTGGCATTTCGAAATACAATAAGTCTCCGCAGAAAAAATTGAGTGTTAGCTTTATAAGCCTTCTTGATAAAAATACATAATAGATTTATGAATATTGATATTGCATCATAAATTATTTATATGACAATAATTTGTATATTATTGTTTAAATTTTTAAAATAATTGAATTTAATTCATATAATTAAATATTTTATTGTGATATTAATAAAAATTGTATATTTGGTGCTTTAACTTTTAAACAACAAATTATGGTGCAAAAATTACTTTTTCGAAAAACAAACTTAAAAATCTTCACGAAACTCACATGTGTTTTCTTGATAGTTTCATTTTTTCAGCTATTTAAGGCGCAGATCGTCTACAAGGATATTATCCCTGATTTTACAATTACGATGTATTCAAATGGTGGTGCATATAATGATATTATTCCAATAGACTTTAATAGTGATGGAACTAAAGAATACGATTTCCGATGGGAAGATTGGGGGCCGCCGGGAAATGAATGGTTTATGCATATGACCTTCGGAGGACCTAACAATCAAATGGCATTAAAAGGAACGGCAGTTACTGCTTTTGGAGGTAAAATACTTGTACCTCTACAGGCTAACCAGACAATAGATGCTAGTTTAACTTGGGGAAACTCCTATCCCGAACCGTTTGTTGGCGAAAGTACTACAGATGCTAATTTTCGTGGATTAGGAGATCGCTATATTGGTGTAAGATTTAAGATTGGAACCAATACATACTATGGTTGGGTCTTGGTAAATTTCTCCAATACAAGAGTGCTTACAGTAAAATCTTATGCCTATAACTCTACTCCCAATCAGTCGATATTGGCAGGTCAGAAAACTTTACTAGGAACAAATGAAGTGCAAGAGTCTAAAAACGAGAGTCTTATATTCCCAAATCCGGCTATATCAGAAGTTACACTTCCTGAAAAAAGTTCATTCGTAACCTTTTATGATGTTTCCGGGAAAAAAATTATGGACGCTCATGTTGGTGATCATAAAAAAGTAAATATTTCTACATTAGAAGATGGAACGTACATTCTAAGTATCAAAACAAAAGATAAAAAAACAGTTTCTGCAAAGCTGATTAAGAATTCAAATCCATAAAAAGCTAATTTTGTTTTTTATAAACAGAGTGGAAGCTAATGTCTCCACTCTGTTTAATTATATCATCTTAACAGAATCAAAGATTTTCAGATTCCTCGTGATTCGGTTCGTAAAAACTGAAGCTCACGTTTCCGTATTTTCTGGTATCAACCAAATTCGGGTGGTCAAATTTCATCCTGCTTTGGTGTTCTAACACTAAAACTCCGTTTTCTTTGAGGTATTTATTGTTTAAAACCAGGGAAATAATTTCCTGATACTTCTTTTCTTCCATTTCGAAAGGCGCATCGGAAAACACGATTTCAAAGGACTTTTTATTCCTGAATTTTTTCAGCCAGTCGAACACATCTCCGCGCTGAACATTCACCTGTAAAGCCATATCCAGTTCAGCAGCTGTTGCATTAATGAAAGCGGTATGTTTTGGGTTCATTTCTACAGAAGTTATATCCTGGCAGCCTCTGGAAGCAAATTCAAGCGTAATGGAACCGATGCCTGCAAAAAGATCAAGCACGGAAACCGACTGCATGTCATACGTGTTTTCCAAAATACTGAAAAGTGCCTCTTTTGCAAAGTCTGTGGTAGGCCTTACGTCAAAATTTCTCGGTGCTGCTATCTTCTTGGCTTTCCATTTGCCGGATATGATTCTGTACATAATGTTGGGTTGTAGATTAAAGTAAATATCAGGAAATGATGCCTGATATGGTTCTGCAATCTAATTTAATATAAAATTTTTATTCGGAATATTATCGTAGACGATTTTCAGATTTTTCACAAATTTCTGTAATTCTGAAATGAAAGTTTCATTCTCCGTAGTTTCACCGTAGGCAAAGAAATGGGTTTCATTGATCCCGAAACCGATTTTGCTTAAAGTAAACATGATGAAATACAGAAAATCCACCTCAGAATTCACATCCAGATTGTTGTATAAGATAATTTTTTTCTGGTCAATGGCAAAAAATTCACACTGATTATGATAAAGGTTGATATGAATCTCCTTATTGTTTTTATTCTGAATGGAATTCAGAAACTTTTCACCCGAAAAATTAAAGTTTACAGGCAAAGCCAGGTCTTTTATTTTTTTATAAAAATTCTTCGGAAAGGTGTAATAAAACTGAACCTTAAATTTCTCATTGATCGACAGCATCAGCTCTTCTTTTTCCTTATCAACGGGAGCATTAAAAGCAATCAGGTCAAATCCTGTTTCATGTTCGGAAAAGCCTTCCGGCATCAATGTAAAATGGTTGAGCGCGGAAATAACATGAATTTCATCAAACCGCTGTTTGATCAATACTTCATCCAGCTGATCTGCAATAAGATTCTCCGGAGATTCTTCATCTTTGAAGTAGGATTTTTCCTCCACGATGCTTTTGTTTTTAGCAATCTGGTACGTCAATCCGTCTTTGGTGAAAAGTAAATTAAGTATGTTCATAGTTCAATTCCTGCAAATTTAGTGAAATTCTACCATTACAGCACCCGATTGATGGTGAAGTATTTCCTTATTGTAAAAATCAAGTCCGGTCTGGCTTTCAAGAACGTCTAAAACCATCCTCTGAAGGACACCATCGCCAATTCCGTGTACGATTTCCAGTCGCTTAAGATGGTTTTTCCTGCAAAAACTCAACGTTTCGAGTAATCTTTCCTTCTGAATAAAAAGCCTTTCAAAACTGTCGTAATCATTAGGATTTTTAACGAGATTATGAAAATGCAGATCCAGAACCAAAGCGTTTTTCTGATGCTTTTTAGAAATATTCTTTTTAGGCTCCGCTTTTTTTACAATTTTGATATTTTCATATAAATCGGAAATCTTCGGAACCAGCTTTTCTTTCGGATACTGATAGGTAAAGCCGTACTCATCTTTAAAGACAACAATATTTCCATTGACCGAAGTTACAATTCCGCTCAAATCTTCATCCACTACAGAAACTTTATCTCCAATTTTCATAGTACTGTCATTGCGAGGAACGAAGCAATCTCTTACTATTCTTAACTCCTCATTTTTTTTCTTAATGGTTTAAAAATTATTTTAAAACTTCGGTCCCAATTCAATAACTTCCAGATCCCTGATTTCTGCACCGTCAATTACGAAACGCATCATCGTTCTTACCTTATGCCATCCCTGCTTTCCACAGGCTCCCGGATTCAGATGCAGCAGATTGTTTTTCGGGTCAGACATCACTTTTAAGATGTGAGAGTGTCCTGAAATAAATAATTTTGGCGCTTTTGAAATAATTTCCTGTTTTGCCAAAGGAGAATATTTTCCGGGATAGCCACCGATATGGATCATCAGAACTTCCACATCTTCACAAAAGAAACGATTCACCTCGGGAAATTCCGAACGTATTTTTGCATTGTCGATATTTCCGTAAACGCCTTTTAGCGGCTTTATTTTTTCCAGCTGTTCAATTACCTCCATGCTGCCGAAATCTCCGCCGTGCCATATTTCATCCGCCTGACCTGCATATTCTAAAATTCGGTCGTCGATATATGAATGGGAATCGGAAAGGAGCAGGATTTTGGTCATTGAATATTTGAATTTTGTACAAAGATAAGTTTAAATTAAATTATTTCATTGAATAGATACGGATGTCATTCTGAATGAAATTTTGCGGAGCATTATGAAAAGAAGAATCTAAAATATGTTCAAATTTTATTTAAAAGCAAAAGGCGCAGAGATTAATTGATTAGTTTAAACAACCTTTATAAAAATGATTCAACGCAGGAGATTGTAAACGGCTTTATTTACTACATTTGAAAAAATTTAAAAAATGAAGCAGAAACTTTCTATTTTCCTTCTTTTGCTGACGGTTGGTTTGGCCAATGCGCAGGTTGAAGAGAAAAAACTGGATGAATTGGTACAAAATACATTGAAAACATTCGATGTTCCGGGAATGTCGGTTGGAGTAATCAAAGACGGAAAAGTAATTTACTCTAAAGGATTTGGTGTACGTTCTTTAACGACCAAGCAGCCGATGGACGACAATACGCTGGTCGGCATTGCCTCCAACTCCAAAGGTTTTACCTGTACAGCCCTTGCAATTTTAGCCGATGAAGGAAAATTGAACTGGGATGATAAAGTATCAAAATACATCCCGGAATTCCAGATGTACGATCCCTATGTTTCCCAAAATGTAACCATCAAAGATCTGGTAACGCACAGAGCCGGATTAGGACTGGGGCAGGGAGACTTGATGTTCTTTCCGGAAGGAGGAAATTTAACGGTCAACGATATTGTTCACAATGTACGGTATTTAAAACCGGAAAATCCTTTCAGAACCACATTAGATTATAACAACATCATGTTCATTGTAGCAGGAGAAGTGATCCACAGAATTTCCGGGTTAAGCTGGGCTGAATTTATTGAGCAGAGAATCATGAAACCGGTTGGGATGACATCCAGTTTCGGAAGTTACAACAGGGCAAAGGCGGTTGCCAATAAAATTGACGCACACGCTCCGGTTGACGGAAAAGCCATCGCTGTTCCTCACGACTGGAATGAAACGGCCAATGCAGCCGGAGGAATTATGAGCAACATCAAAGATATGATGCTTTGGGCAGAATGTCTTCTTAATAATTTCACCACCAAAGACGGTAAAAAATTGGTTTCCGATAAAAATGTACAGCAGCTTTGGAGTCTCCAAATTCCTGAAGCAGTTGCTGCTAAAAATCCTTATGACACCAGTTTCTACGGATATGGGTTAGGCTGGTTTTTAAGTGATGTGAAAGGTCATAAACAGGTTCAGCATACGGGAGGATTGATCGGTACGGTTACGCAGTTTACCTTAATTCCGGATATGAAACTGGGAATTGTCGTATTAACCAACCAACAGTCCGGAGCGGCGTTCAATACGATTACTAATACGGTGAAAGACTCTTACCTGGGAATTGCAGACCGAAACTGGCTGAAAACCTACGGCGAAAGGATGAAAAAAATGGAAGAAAGTTTTAACCAACAGAAAAAAGAAGCGTTTGCAAAATCGGAAGCTTTCAGAAAAGATAAAAACCTTCAGCCAAAAGCAGAACAATTTACCGGAACGTACACTGATCAATGGTTTGGAGATGTGGAAATTTCCCAGCAGGGGAATAGCTACAGAATCGTATGCAAAAATTCTCCAAGATTAAAAGGCGAGCTGCTTCCGTATTCCAATAATTCTTTCATCATCAAATGGGACGACAGAAGCTATGATGCCGATGCCTACATTATTTTTGATTATGATGAAACGGGAAAAGCCCGGTCGGCGAGATTAAAACCGATTTCCGATGTGACGGATTTCAGCTTTGATTTTGATGATCTGGATTTGAGAAGGAAATAAATTAACCGCAAAATCTTTTTAACACATAAGTCACATTAGATTAAAGGATAAAGCTTTGCGTATATTTAGAACACATAAGTCTTTAAAAATCTTTGATTTTTTTCTAATGTGTTCTAAAACTATTTTCAATATTTAAAAAAAATCTTCTGTGACTCATGTGTTAATTTCTCCGTGAAATCTGCGCGATCTGTGGGAACTTTTTTAACCGCAAAAGTGGCAAAAGATGTTAGGCTGTATAAAGATGTTGAATTCTTGATGTTGAAAAGCGTACAAAAGTGAAAAATCTTTGATTTTTTTTTCTAATGTGCTCTGAAATATTTTCAATATTTAAAAAAAATCTTCTGTGACTCATGTGTTAATTTCTCTGTGAAAATCTGCGCAATCTGTGGGAGATTTTACCATAAATATTACAAACACTTTTAAACACATAAGTCACATTAGATTAAAGGATAAAGCTTTGCGCCTATTTTAGAACACAAAAGAATAAAAATTGAAGATTTTTTAATCTATTTGATCTTTTTAATTGGTAGCCATCAACTTTACATATAAGTCAAACTCATCTTTTGAGACTTTTGTGGTTATATAAAAAGTAGACAGAATTATATTTTAACATTAAGAAGTTAAGATATTTTCTTAATTATCTTAATTTAAAATCAATGTATTGATTTCTTATATTTTAGGTGTAATAAACTAAATTTCTTAATGTAGAATTAAGAATAAACAAAGTTTATTTGAATGAAGCAAATTAAGAAAAATGTCTCAAAAATTATTACGTAAAATTTAAACAGAATCTCGATGTTTTATTTAATCTTTCCGGGATCGTAGAAGAAGATCAATCTCTTTTTGGCACCGTCAAATTCCGACCACGAATTGCAGTCGATCTCAAAACCCGCAACGCCGCAGGTCGGGAAATGGAAAATATCTTCGGAAATAGAATTCGCGAAATTGGAAATCCCGTTGTTGTGAGAGAAAAACGCTACGGAATTCACGTTGTCATCCAGATCATAGATCACCGATTCAAAATTGCTTTCCGAAGGATTATACAGCTTCTCATTCGTTGTAATATTGATGTTGTAGGACTGGTTGAAAATTTTGCACGTATTCAATGCACGCACGGCGGGGCTCGAGACAAAATAATCGATCGCCACGTTATTATTTTTCATGAATCGGGACATATGCATTGCTTCTTCCAACCCCTTGTCTGCCAATGGTCTGTCGAAGTCTTCCGTTTCTTCCGGCCAGTCGCTCTTCGCATGTCTTACAAGAATGAGTTTCTTCATATTTTCGTTTTTAGAAAATTAAAATTATAAAAAAATTAGCGGAATAAACATGATTTATAAAAAAAATGTGTTTGGAATAAAATCATTAAAATTTACTAAATTTGCAAACCTATGGGACAAATCCTTGCAATAGACTATGGAAAGGCACGTTGTGGTATCGCTGCAACCGACGATATGCAGATCATTGCAAGCGGTCTGGATACGGTATCGACGCCGCTTCTCACTGAATTTTTAAAGAAATATTTCAGCGAAAATAAGGTGGATGAAGTCGTGATCGGGCTTCCTGTAGACCTGAAAGGAAATATCTCCGAAGTGGAAAACGACATTTTGCAGTTCATAGAAATTTTTGAAAAAGAATTTCCGGCTGTTAAGGTCAACCGCTTCGATGAGCGATTTACATCCAAGATGGCTTCTTTTTTTATCTCCCAGAGCGGAAAGAATAAAAAACAGAGGCAGCAGAAAGGATTAATAGATAAAGTAAGTGCAACCATCATATTGCAGAATTTTTTAGAACAAAGAACAAGATGATTTTACCGATAAGAGCCTTTGGTGACCCCGTGTTAAGAAAAGTAGGAAAGGATATTGACAAAGAGTATCCCAACCTGCAGGAACTGATTGAGAACATGTTCGAGACCATGTACAGTGCCAATGGAATTGGGTTGGCGGCCCCGCAGATCGGGCTGGATATCCGTCTGTTTGTGATCGATGTGAGCCCTTTGGCGGAAGACGAGGATTATGAGGACATCAAGGACGAACTGGCAGAATTCAAAAAAGTGTTCATCAATGCGAAAATCCTTGAAGAATCCGGGGAAGAGTGGAAGTTCAACGAAGGATGTCTTTCTATTCCGGATGTGAGAGAAGATGTGAAGAGAAAAGGTACGATCGTGATCGAATATTATGACGAAAATTTTGTAAAACATACAGAAACTTTTTCCGATATTAGAGCCCGCGTAATTCAGCATGAATATGATCACATTGAAGGAATTTTGTTTACAGACCACCTCAGCGCGCTGAAAAAGAAGCTGGTAAAAGGGAAGCTGACCAAAATTACCCAGGGTGACGTAAGCATCAATTATAAAATGAGATTTCCAAAATAGTTTACATTAAGAATAAAGAAAATTAGAAAAGCAAAACGTTGTCACACCGAGCTTGTTGAAGTGGAATAGCCGATTGCAGAATTTACAAAAAATAAAATTATGCTGTTAGAAAAAATAATTTCAATTTCAGGAAAACCAGGACTTTACAAATTAGTTTCTCAATTAAGAAACGGATTTATCATTGAAGATGTTACCACGAAGAAAAAAGTAAGCATCGGGAACTCCAGCCAGGTAAGCTTACTGGATAATATCGCCATGTTTACCTTTGATAAAGAAGTTCCTTTGTTCGAAGTTTTTGAAAATATTGCAAAAAACTATGAGTACAAGGAAGCCATCCACCACAAAGCAACGGATGCTGAACTGAAAGAATTCATGACGGCTTCTCTTCCAAACTACGATACCGAAAGAGTATATGCTTCCGATATCAAAAAGCTGGCGCAGTGGTACAACATCCTTCAGAAAGCAGGATACATCACTCCGGAAAGCTTTGTAAAAGCAGAGCCTGAAACTTTGGATGGCGAACCGGCAACGGAAGAACTCAACGTAGAAAAAGAAGCGCCTAAAAAAGCAGCCCCAAAAGCTGAAAAGCCGGCCGCTCCAAAAGTAAAAGCCACTTCTGCAGCCAAAGCCGCTCCGAAAAGCACGCACAGAAAACAGGGATAATTATTTATCTTACTTAAAATATGAACCTCATCAGATTTGATGGGGTTTTTTGTTTTGCGATAAAATAAAAAAATTCTATTAATAATTCAGTGAAAATACGGATTGCCGTAAAGATGAATAAATTCTTATTATTACATTTGGTAATGAAGATATAAGTGAAATTGAATTCAATAGTTCAATACATTTTATTTTATAAAGATTTAATAAGATTATTGTGTAGTTATATGACTCATAACCATAATCTAACCTTAAATAACATTTATATGAAATTAGCTATAATAATAGAGGGAATTCAAAACTCTGGTAAGACTTCAACGATATTACATTTTGTTAATCAATATCAAAATCGTACTTTAAAGCAATTACGTGCTGGTTGGCAGAATTTATTTATCAATCCTTTAATATTTTCAACTTTAAAAGTTAATCCATATGTAATTTCATCATCTCCTTCTGAATCTGGTGTGAAACTTGGTCAAAGATTTCAAAATTACAAAGGATTACCTGATATTTTAATTTTAGCTGAACAATTGAACGGTAAAAATCAGCTTGACACAGAAGCTTTCTTGATAAATAATGGCTATAACATTATAAAGCATCAAATAAATAATATTAATGGTAGCTCCGATTGGGAAAGGTTTGATAAATCAAATAAAGTTCTAAAACTTACAAATAGGTCTAATGAAATAATGCTTGATATTATAAATTTTATAAAAATTAATAATATTATTTGAAATACATACTAACTGTGAAAATTTAATGTTATATCCTGAAATCTAAAAATCAATGAATTGGAGTATTTTTAATATTAAATACGATAAGCAAGAAACGTGGGCGTTTGAACAAATGTCATATTTGCTTTTTTGTGCAGAGTTTAATAATAGGATAGGGTTATTTCGTTACAAAAATCAAGCAGGAATCGAAACAGAACCAATAGAAAAGGATGGAAAGTATTATGGCTTTCAATCTAAATATTATACGACTTCAATAGCTGACAACAAAAGTGATATCATTGACTCAATAAAAAAAGCTAAGTCTAAAAACATGCATTTAGACGAATTACTTTTTTATACTAATCAGGAACTTTCTGAAAGCAGCAACAAAAACAAAAAAAAGCCACAGTATCAAATAGATATTGAGAATGCCGCAAAAATAGCCGGAATTGTAATTCAATGGCGTGTTCCAAGTCATTTTGAAGTACAATTGTCCTTGCCAGATAACAAATACATCAATGACATTTTTTTCAGTCTTGACCCAAACGAAGGATATTTGCTTGATGAAATTTCTAAACACAACGAGAATATTTTACAAGCAATTCAAACAGAAATATCATTCGCAAACAAACAAATTAAAATTGACCGAAGTTCTGTTGTTGAAGCAATTGCAAACACTTCTCAAAATAAAAAAAACATAATTATTTCAGGTGAAGGTGGCTGCGGTAAAACCTCGATTTTTAAGGAGTTTTATAATTCTTGCTTTAAGATAATACCGATTTGTGTTTTTAAAGCAAATGAACTTAATGTAAATCATATTAATGACGTATTTTACTTTGACCACAAATTTACATTTGCTCAGTTTCTCAATGCTTACAAAGATGAGCCACTTAAAATATTTGTCATTGATTCCGCAGAAAAACTCGCAGAGATTTCTAATAACGATATTCTTACCACACTAATACAAAAGTTAAAAGAGAATGATTGGAATGTCATTTTTACAACACGTTACGCATATCTTAACGACTTAACTTTTCATATTAAGGAGAATTATCAGCTGCCATTTGACGTAATTGACGTTTCTTTGATTAATGCTGATGAATTAAAATCAATAGCAGATGAATTCAAATTCTCACTTCCCGACAATCAAAAATTCTTAGAACGCCTTAGAAACTTGTTTTATCTAAGAGAATATGTTCAACAGTATTCAAACATTGACAAAAAGGGAAATTATAATGAGTTTATTGATTTGCTTTGGAAAAAGAGAATACAAAATACCATAACAAAAGATAACTTAAATCTTGAAAGGGAAAGGTGTATTATCAGCATTGCTAGACAAAGATGTGAAACAGGACGATTTTATATCAATATAGATAATTTGCCACAGTCTGCATTGTTTCAATTAAGACAAGACGAAATACTTGGATATGACGACGTTCATAATGGTTATTTCATTACTCATGACATTTATGAAGAATGGACATTAAACAAAATAGTTTCCCGAAGTTTTTCAAATTATTCAAACACAAAAGAATTTTTTGAAGACTTAGGAAATTCATTACCTATTCGTAGAGCGTTTAGATTGTGGTTATCTGACCATTTATCTGAAAACAGTAAAGAAATTGAAAGTTTTATACAAAGTGCATTTACAAACAGTGAGGTTACACAATTTTGGAAAGATGAAATTTTAGTTTCCGTTTTATTGTCAGATTATTCAGAGGCATTTTTTAACTTTTTTGAGAAAGAAATTATTGCAAATGATTTTAACATACTAAAACGAATTCTGTTCTTACTAAGAATTGCCTGCACTGATATTTCAGCAATTCAAAATATTGAAATTATAAAACCAAAAGGTAAAGGTTGGGAAGAAGTAATTTCTCTTATTCACAAACATAAATCTGACTTTTTTGACAACAATTTAAAACTTGTTTTACCAGTTTTAACTGATTGGTGTGACTTCAACAAAACAGGAGAAACAACAAAATACGCTGGCTTGTTAGCGTTGAGTGTTATTCAAAAAACTGAAACTGAAGAAAACTTCTATATGCACGAAGTTGCAGAAGAAAATATTTTGAAAGTAATTTTTAATGCAGCCAATGAAATTGAAACAGAACTAAAAGAAATATTTGAAAAAGTTATTTCTAATAAATGGACGGAACACAGAGACCCGTACGAAGGACTTTGCTCTAAAATTTTAGAGAAACCATATATAGCAACGGAATTAATTAAAACACTTCCGCTATCCGTAATTCAATTGTGTGATTTGTTTTGGCAAAAACAAGACAGATTTGGATATGATAGAGATACAATGGAGAGTAGATATGGCTTAGCAGGAAAACACGAATTCAATTATTTTCCTTCAAGTGCAAATCAAACACCAATAAAATGGTTATTACAAATAGAATTCTACAAAACTCTTGATTTTATAATAGATTTTACAAATAGAGCTGTTGAATCTTATAGCAAATCTGATTATGGAAAAGAGGATGTCGTAAAAATTACAATACACATTAATGGAACTGAAGTTATACAATATGTAAGTAATTCTATTTGGGGCATGTATCGTGGCGTTGGTGGTCCCGTTGTCCCATATCTATTACAGTCAATACATATGGCATTTGAAAAAACTCTTTTAGAATTTTCTCAAATATTAAAGTCAGAAATAATTCAGAATATACTTCTAAGAATTCTTACTCAATCAAAATCAGCTTCTCTTACCTCTGTTGTTTGTAGCATTGTGCTCGCAAATCCTGATAAGTTCTATGATATTGCGTTGATCTTATTCAAAACAATAGAACTATTTCATTTTGATACAATTAGATGCACAAATGAATTCCAAGCAAAATCATTGTATTCAATTGGGTATGGTATGGATAAAATTAAAGATTTTCTATATGCGGATGAAAGATTAAAATCGTGTGAGGATAAGCATAGGAATACAAATTTAGAATCATCATTTTTGAATTATCAACTTTTGGGAGTAAAGGGATTTACAGAGCAGCAAAATAGAGAATTTATAGAAAAATTGTATAATATAATTGACCAACATAAATTGAACGCTTTAACAAGTAAATCTTATGGGATTTTATTGGCGAGAATGGATAGACGAAATCTAGTACCCAAAGTAACTAAACAAGATGAAAATAATTTGCTAATAGAGTTTAGTCCTAAAGAACTTTCTGATGAACACCGAAGAGAAAGTGAGCAGGCTCATAGTCAATACGAAGAAATGTTCAAATATTCAGAACTAAGACTTTGGGCTGACTTCTTTAAAAATAATAGAGATCAAAAGAAAATGTCTAAATATGATGAGGATCCTATTTTAGCACTACTGGAAACCAAGAAACTTGTAGAAGAACTGCAAACAGGACGAAATATAAATGGAATATTTAATGATTCCATACCTGCATTTGTCTGTTCTAAATTATTAATTGAGTACAAAAACAAACTATCAGTAGAAGATAAATTATTTTGTAAAGAAATAGTTCTTTCTAGTATATCAAAAGTTTTCTCTGATCACTATGACTACCAAATAAGTGATGGAGTCGAAGCGTCTTTCCATGCAATACCAACATTGATAGATGAATATCCAGATGAAGCAGAAGAATACGTTTTTGTTATGGTTTTTGCTCTCTTGGATCAAACATCTATAGGAGCTTACAAAAGAATATGTGATTACGTAATAGAATCAATTCACAAGTCAAAATTATGGGAACAAAATTTTAAGATCGCACAGTCAATTCTATCTGGATATGTGAAACTCGAACCTGTTTATAAAAGTATTCTCTCCGGAAAAAGGAAAGAAATTGGTTGGGAAGAAATTTCTAAAAAATACATATTGGAAGAATTTGAAAAGAGAAATCCTGATATAATTTTTGAAGATCTATCATTTAATTTTATTGATATTCCTACATCTGATGTTTCTGTATTAGAAGTTATACTTCAATTAATTCCTTCTGATACAAGACATATAGTTCATTTAGATATTTATGAAAAATTGGCGCCTATATTAGCTTCTGAGTTATTAACAGACAGAAAGAACAAAGATGATTTTAGAGATGGTACTAATATTTATTTATTGCGTAAGAATATTTTTAAAAATTTTGCTTATTTCATTTTACAAAGAAGAATAAGTGAAATTGATAAGTTTTTGAAGCCATTTGTTGATTTGTTTTCTTCAAATGAAGAAACAGCTTCATTCATAGAAGAATTAGTAAGTGCAGAAGATTACTTATATAATTATGAACAATTTTGGCATATTTGGAATTACATAACCCCAAAAATTAAAGAGTTATGCAGGATTCCACGTGGCTATTATTTAAAAGAAATTGTAATAAACTACTTATTCGCATGGCGTTGGTGGCGCGATGGAATTGAAGAATGGAGAAGCTTAAAGAAAGAAAATTTGATACTTTATACAAATGCTTCGAAAGAGATGGGAAATATTCCAGCTGTTTTGTATTCCATTGTCAAAGTTTTAAATTCAATCGGTACAAATTTTAAAGACGAGGGCATTGATTGGATTTATATAATTGTGTCAAACAACAAATCTTTACATCTTGGTGATTTAGAATCCAATACTCTATATTATCTAGAAAATTTTTTAAGAAAATATGTTTTTATCAATAGGCAAAAAATAAAGAAAGAAATTAAACTAAAAAATAAAATAATTCCAATATTAGACTTTACAATTGAAAGAGGTTCTTTACATGGATATTTATTAAGAGAAAGCATTCTTTAAATAATATATAGAACCTCAAAAGGTCAATGAATTTTATTATAACTTCACTAAAACGAAACTACCAACCCAAAAACTCCTGAAAACTCAGGAGTTTTCTAGTCAATCCCCTCAATTCCCACCACCTCACTTTCCATCACCTTCGTTCCGCTTTCATTATAAATTTGTTTCACGGTAACTCTAATTCGGTCATGTTGCGGAGTAGAGAAGTCCATCAGTTCGGAAATATTTTTAAAGCCGAATGCTTTGGCCAGCAACGAAATGTGGCGGGTAGAATATTTATGGCGTTGCGTATGAGATTCAACGTTTCCTACAAAAGATTTTGCGACACCCATTTTCAAACTTAATTCTTCTTTAGTTAAACCAGCTGATTTTCTTAGTTTTTTAATGTGATTGGCAAAATCAAAATCAAATTGAGTTGTTTCGAAACTGAAATTTTTTTCCATTAATTATAAAAATTTATCCTACTTGTTGGATATTTAAAAAATATTGTTATATTTGTATCAGCGAATTAACAATCAGCCTCGAAAGACCCATTCAAAAGACGCATCGTAAGCCAACAATGTCGGCAACATATGGTCTTTGGGTAGGTTTCAGGTGAAAACTTTTATAATACACAGATGATGAGAAAGAAAATCCCAACCCTGCTGTTTTCAGCACTTCCGGAATAAACGGAACCGTGCTGCAAAATCTAACAGCGCGCTACCAAAACTGCCCGCCAATGCGGCAAATCGGGTATCGCTTTACCAAAAAACCACCCCTCCGAAATTCCTTTATGCCTAAAGGAAAGCCGAAGTACGCTAAAACTCACCCCTTAAAAGTACTGGCTTTCTGTCAATTTTCCAAATTATTTTCATCCCGAAAGGAATTTAAAAAAGTACATGGTCTGCATACAGCAGCGAGATGATTTTTGTTTTTTTGACATCCGGTAATGGTCTGCCATAAAAGGCAGGCCGGCTCCGGTATGCTTTAAGATTGAAAAATTTTTGGATAACCTTCATCAACGAAGTGGCTTTGTATGCCTTAAAGCATCTCAAAAAGTAAACATTTTTGTTTTGCGATAAATAACTTAATTTGATAAAGCACATCCAATCTGCGTAATCTGCGCAATCTGCGGAATATTAAATAAAGTAATTGATGAATATTAGAATGATAGCAACGCTTATTCAATTGTTAATCTTTTGAAGCACATGTATTATTTGCTGCGTGAAACAGTTTATGCTGAGCCAGCCGAAGCAACTTTGCGAACTAAAAAACAGTGGCTAAAAAAAAATCTTAGCGGCTCTTTGCGTTAAAAAGTATGATGCTTAATAACGGATAATTAAAAATGATGAAAAAGAAAAAAACAGACTTCGAAGCCCGGTTCTGGTCCGGCAGCCGGAAACATTCCGCCGTAGGATTGCTGGAGGTATTTTTCCAGTTCAACAACCTGACCGAGGTCAAACAAATGCTCAGCAGCATGATGCACAATTCCGTACAGAAAAAATCCCGGACCAGGAAAGATCCTGCCGAACTGTTCCAGTTGTATCTCTCGTTGCGGTCTTTGGTTCGGGCCTCTTTTCTGATCTCGAAAAAAGCAAAGAAAGCAAAGTTGAAAGTTTCATCGGAAATCAACTTTTCCAAAACAATGACGGGTTCTCTCTCAGAACAAGAATACCAAAATCCGGTAGAGGTATTCCGGAGCGTTTTTAAAATCTGCAGTTTGCGGGATTTCGATGAATTTCTGTCGGCGGTGGTGTATTTCTCACTGGGAAATTCCGGGTGTGACGAAGAAAAGAAAATCATCATTCCGTATCTTCAGCTCACTAAAATGCTGGACGCCGCATGGCTCATCGTGGAAAGACTTCAACGGAAAAGTAACTGAGTATATAACTCTCTGTGAAAATCTGTGGCCATCTGTGTTAAAAATTCTCCCACGGATCGCACGGATTTCACGGATTTTACAGAATATTAAAACACATGAGTCACATAGATTAAAAGAAAGTTTTGCGCATATTTTAGAACACATTAGTTTTTAAAAATCTTTGATTTTTTTATATATCAAAAATTTAATTTTGATGTTAAGAGACTCTGAGTTAGCCTTCGTGATCTCTTATAAGTGAAACGGCTCTGTGCGCCTTTCAACAGGATAAATTGACCTTTCTTTGTGACCTCTGCGTTCAAAAAGGATAAAAAATTTAAAATCTTTGATTTTTTGTGCATAAAAATTAACGGTTCGGTGGCTGAGGTTCTCGAAGCCACGCCATCATCTGTGAAATCCTATTAATAGAATCTGAACCCAATATTTTTATTACTTCTCTAATACTACGCCGAGATCCCTACGGGATGACAAACAGAGTGTTGAAACTTTGTAGTTTTTATAAGTAAAGGTGTAAGAGCAATTTTGTGAAAATCTGTGAGATCCGTGGGAGATTTTAACCACATGAGTCACATGAGATGAAGGATGAGGCTTTGCGCATATTTTAGAGCACAGAAGAAGAAAATCAAAGATTTTCATGGGAATACTTAGAATATACATCTCGTTGTCATTCCCGAAGAGAATCCAGAAGCTAATTTTCCATATGAATCTCTAATACTATGTTGAGATTCCCTACGGGAATGGCAAGCATTGTGGTGAATTTCGGAAGATCTATTTTTATAACATTGCTTTCAGAAGAACCGTCGATAGCTTGATCAATTGTCTTGACGCCAGACTTAGTGGCCTCTTATAAGTAGAACGTCTCTGTGAAACTTTCAGCAGCATGCAGGAACATTTTCTCCGCAAACTTCGTGTTCCGCTTTCTGAAGCCATGCTATTATCCGTGAAAATCAGCGTAAATCTGTGGTTTAAAATTTTTACCACAAAAGAATCAAACAGAATATTTCCCGTAAATTTGTAAGACTTGAATTCTCAACTATGAATACCAAACAGGAAAAACTGGAAGCTTTCGGAAGATTATTGGATATTATGGACGATCTGCGCGAAAAATGTCCGTGGGACCGGAAACAGACCCTGGAATCGCTTCGGCATTTAACGCTGGAGGAAACTTATGAACTTTCGGATGCTATTTTGAAAAATGATTTACAGGAAATCAAAAAAGAGCTGGGCGATGTGTTACTGCATCTGGTTTTTTATGCAAAGATCGGTTCCGAGAAAGAAAGTTTCGATATTGCGGATGTCATCAATTCTTTGAATGAAAAGCTGATTTTCCGCCATCCTCATATTTACGGAGATACCGAAGTGAAAGACGAAGAAGAGGTAAAGCAGAACTGGGAAAAATTGAAGCTGAAAGAAGGCAACACATCCATTCTGGGTGGTGTTCCGAAAAGCCTGCCGAGCCTGGTAAAAGCATACCGGATTCAGGATAAGGTAAAAGGCATCGGCTTTGAATTTCATGATGCGGAAGATGCGTGGAAAAAGGTTGATGAAGAAATCCGGGAGTTTCACGACGAAACCGATTTAGATAAAAAAGAGCAGGAGCTGGGCGATGTATTTTTCTCCCTGATCAACTACGCCAGAATTGTCGGCATCAATCCCGATTCTGCACTGGAGAGAACCAATATAAAATTCATCTCAAGGTTTCAGAAAATGGAAAACTTAGCTTCGGAAAAGAATCTGAAGTTGGCCGATTTGTCTCTGGAAGAAATGGATATCCTTTGGGAAGAAGCAAAACAATTGCAGTAATATGAAAGTACAGAACCCGATCCATCACAGGTTTCAGTATTTATTGGAGTTTAAGGAAACGGAAAGAAAATGGCATTTTCCTTTTCTCGCCGCGCTGTGCATCGGAAGCTGCCTTTTCATCGGATATTTTTCCGGAAAGCCGAATTACGGGGCATTGTCCAGTTTAGGAGCTTTAACGATTTTATATTTCACTTCGGCACCGATTACGCAGAGAATGATTCATCTCGCGGTATGCGCTTTTGGAATTGTCTTTTCATTTTCGGTAAGTTCGTTCTTCGGGTTTAATGCATATGCCGGAGCTTTGTCGCTGGGTGTGATTGCTTTTCTGGCACATTTTATTTCTTCGTATTATAAAATTCCGCCTCCGGGAAATTTTTTCTTTATTATGGTTGCGGCGATGGCCAGTACGTACCCGTTTGATCCGGAATTGATTCCGGCACGTGTCGGACTGGTTGCGATGGGAGCGATATTATCCTGTTCCCTTGCATTTTTGTATTCCGTGTTCATCGAAAAAAGCAAAGTGGTTGCGGTCCCGAGAAGAACATTTAATAAAAGAAGATATACCAAATTTGTGGAAAGTACGATCATCGGTTTCTTTATGGCGCTCACTTTAATAATCGGACATCTGTTGCATTTTAGCAATACCTACTGGATTTCCATTGCCGCGGTTGCCATCATCCAGGGAAGAAATTTTGAACATGTGAGACAACGGAACATGCACAGGATTTTGGGAACGTTCATAGGAATCGGACTGGCATGGATTATTTTGATATTCAATCCGGAAAAGATCGTGATGATTGTCATTATCACCGTTTTACAATTCATCATTGAATTGTTAATTGTAAGAAATTATGGTTTTGCGGTTATTTTTATAACGCCTTTAACCATTCTCCTCACCGAAACGGCGAGTGAAGTTCATCATAATGTGGAAATCCTGATGCAGGCAAGACTTTTAGACACCATTATCGGAAGTCTTATTGGTCTGGGGGCAGGATTTTTCCTTCACCATCAGCAAATGATTAATAAATTAGAGAAGAATATCAGGTTCTCTTATTTTCAGTTTAAAAAATTAAAAAAATAAAAATATGTTGCGCGTTCTTATTTTATCATCAATTCTTTTGTTGAGTTGCAATCCGAAAGCTCAGGATACTCCGAAGTCCGATGCGCTTACGGTAGAGTTTTCTTTGCCTAAAAAGCTCAAGGAAGTTTCCGGCATTACATTATCAAAAGATAAAAATACCATCTGGGCGATTGAAGATCAGGGAAATAAGAATGTGATTTACGGACTGGACCGGCAGGGAAACCAGATTGCTGATGTGCTCGTAGAAAATACGGAAAACCACGATTGGGAAGATATAACCAAAGATGCCCAGGGAAATATTTACATCGGTGACTTTGGAAATAATGACAACGACAGACGCAATTTATCGATTTTAAAAGTTGATTTGAAAGAGGCTTCCCAGAAATCCGCAACAGTTACCCAGGCTACTACATTCCATTATGAAGGACAGACAGAATTCCCTCCAAAAAAGTCCAACTGGCTGTATGATTGCGAAGCTTTTGTAGAAAAGGACGGCTATTTCTACCTCTTCACCAAAAACAGAAGCAAAGGCTTCAACGGGACTTTTCTTGTTTTCCGGATTCCTAATAAAGCAGGCGACTTTGAAGCGAAATTAGTCGGAAAATTAAAGCTGCAGGGAGGGTACAGCGATGCGGCGATTACTTCTGCAGCGATTAACAGTGCCAAAGATAAAATTGTTTTGTTAAATCATAAAAACGTGCAGATTCTTACAGGCTTTTCAGCGGACGATTTTAGCAAAACTAAAATTCAAAAAGTTCCGTTGAACCACAATTCCCAAAAAGAAGCGGTTGTTTTCCTTGATGATAAAACCCTGCTCATTGCCGATGAAAAGGACGGAAAAGAAGGAGGGAATGTGTATAAGTTTTCTTTCTGAGTTCTGCCAGAAATTGTATTTTTGCGACTTAAAAATAACTATGAAAAAATTTTTTTATATTTTATGTATTGCAGGAATATTTTCTTCGTGTGATAATGATGAGAGCGCAGCAATTGTTGATCAGGAGTTACAGCCAGAAAAAATTTCCGCTTTTATCGCTTCATTTCCTAAGAGCTATTCTTCAATTGATCCGCATCTTAATTACGAATTTTCATATGAAAATGGTCTTCTGAAAAAGGCTTCCGGTAAAATTATGTCACCAGCTCCGGGTATTACCACTTTTATGACAGATCCATATTCTTTGTTTTCTTACAATAATGACAAGATATCTATTCAACATTCAGAAATAGCAGGTAATGGTGCAAAGAAAGAAATCTGTAATGTGGAGAACGGAAAGCTTAAAAGCAGGTATTTGTATGATAGTTCAGATTCCCAATTTTCAGAGATAATATACACTTACCAGGCAGACAAGATTATTGTACATGAAAAGAAATATACATGGGAATATTTTACAACATATTTCTTTGACTCAAACCAGAATTTAATTAAAAGTGAAAAATTAGAAAAATCCGGAGGCATAGATTCTAAACTTACAACAACTTTTTATTCAAATTTCGATACTGCAAAAAATCCTTTTAAAAAATTGTATGTATGCAATGATAATTTTTACGAGAAAAGTCTATCAAAAAACAATTATCGAAAGATCGATTATACTGTTCAGGACCTTCAGAATCCACAATTTCTTCCTGGAAGCGGTCATTCAGAATGGACTTATTCCTATGGTTCAGACGGGCAGATAATTCTTACATTATAATAAAACAAAACCGCAGAAATCCTCTGCGGTTTTTATAATGTAATTTGTACTATTATTCTAAAATACCAATCCTACGCCTCCTGAAATTCGTCCGCCGTCTTCACCGGTGAAATAATCGATGCGGGCAGAAAACATTTCCAGAATATTCATCCAGAATCCTGCGCCCACACCCTGATGCCATTTGTCGGATGATTCACGGTCTATCCAGACTCTTCCAAGATCATAACCTATCAAAATTCCCATGTTGACAGGTACAATATTGTTTTTAACACGGCCAAAATCCCATCGCACTTCGGCATTATTCACGAAATAAGATTTTCCTGCAAACCGCTCATTTCTGTAAGCACGCATCGCGTTATTACCGCCAATGGCCGCGGCCTGATAAAATTCAAAATTATTATTGTTGATGATCATGGCATTGGTGGAGTTGGCAAACACGAAACGTCCTCTTTTATCGATTCTGTGGAAAACATTCAATGTTCCCTGGAATGTCGCAAAATTTTGGTTAAATTCTGAAATATTGGCTTTCCAGCCTCCATTTAATATAAATTCCATTCCTAAAGTCGGAAATGCGTTATTATCTACATTTTTAAAACTGAAAGTATAATTCGCTCCGGCAAACTGCTGGCCATCAAAAACTTCAGGGTTTACATCTGGGGAAACCGCTACAAAACGGTCGTCTGTCCGCTGCACTTTAGCATGCTCAAAACTCAGCTGAAACTGGTTTTTTATACCGCGCCAGCTTGTTGTGGATAAAGATGGTGCAAATTTAAACTGCGAAATTCTTACCCGGTTGTAGTTTCTATCTACTGCATCCTTGTCATATTGTGTTTCATTACCCAGACCGAAAAAAGTTCTGGCAAAAAATGGCGTTGTGTACAAAGCATCAATTCCGGCATCCCAGTTTCCGATCACTTTTTTGAAAACTCCTTTATAACCGAGATTAAATCCTCCCGTAGCCGTGTAAACATTGGCTCTCAGGCTATGTTTCTGGGTAAAAGGATCACGGATGAAATTATTGACTGTATAGTTGGCCACAAATCCTAAAATTACCCCGTCATCCGGATTGAAATTGGCGTTCGGATAACCTGCCACAAAGTTGTATTTCGGATGTTTGTAATTGTAAGTGTTAACGTCGTAATCATCTGAAATGTTTTTTGAAGCACCGGTTGAGTTGTAGGTATTGTTTTGTGATTTAAAATCATAAATTTTAACCTTCTTCCCGTCGGCAATAGTATAGGTATCGTGGTTATAGCCACCAATCAGCCTGATGTTCATCTTCGGTCTTCCTTCTCCGGAAACTTCGTAGATATCATCATCCTCAAGTCCGTAAATCCACAATTCTTTGGTCTTGGAGTCGTCATATGTTTTTTCAAAAACCAGCTCGGGATTTTCTTTCTTTTTGTCTAATTTGTATTGTTTAACATTAACCGAATTTCCCGTTTTCGTAATAACGAATTTATCAGGATTCACCGTTCCGGCCAATGGAACTTTTTTCTGCAATACATCGTAATACTCAGAAGCATAGGTTTCCAGTTTTGTTTTCCTTAGCTTCAGTTTTCTTTGAATATCCGCAATGGTTTCGTCCTGAACTTCTTTCGGAAGATTGGTGAATGCATTGTCAATATCCTGATCCGTAAGATGATCCTGGATGTATTTTGCCTGTTCAATCCATTGATCTTCAGTAGCGCCTTTCAGGAAAACAAGATCCAGAGGATAAGGTTCCATGGAAAGCCATTTTACGCTTTTGATATCATCTTTAAAGGTTTTCATGTGGCGGATTGCCGGAATATTCATGATAATTTTGAAAGCATTCCCGTCATACTTGCTGAACGCCTGATCTCTGTCCCGCGGAATCGGTTTGTAGACCACTTTGTCACCTTCTTTATATTCTGCCCATTTCCACTGGTCGGAATGCCTGTCCCAGTCGCCTATTAACATATCAAAAAGTCGTGCTCTGATGTATAGTTCCTGATCTACCGAATATTTGTAACTCTTATTAAAATTTTTCAGGACATCATCCGTCGAAAGAATATCCTTTGCATTATCCAGAGAAGCAAGGGTTTTAGGATCTGCAGAAAAACGTTCTTCAATCATGTACATTTCATCTCCGTAATTCAGATTATATTCACCCAGTGCCTTTTGTTTCGGGATAAAAAATAACCTCGGATTGCTGTGGTAAAGATCAATCTTGTCTGCCATATTTCCAACGGCAAAAGGTGTAAAGGGATGATTGGTTGTATAAAAATCCAGAAGGAACCGGTCCGGAAAAGTATTATTCAGCTCATTTCCGAAAGTGCTTTTCCGGAATGCCATATTGTTGAGAAAACGGACGGCACTTTTTTTAACCCCTCTCATCACAAATTCCTGTCCGTCCTGCGCTTTCAGCCGAAGGCTGTTCGACTGGTTTCCGCCGCCTTCCCTGAAAGGTGTATAGCCGCCATCAAGTGTTGAAATGTTCGCTGTAGGAACTTCCACGGGCATTCTGTAATATTTTCGGTAATGCTCTCCCCATAGCCATCTGTAAAATTTTCTTTTTTCCGTTAATTTTTTAGGGTAAATGGTTGATGTTACTGTTAAAGGAAAAGAATCCGGGTAATTGTTTACAAAATCTGCAGGCTTATCCGTTACCTGGATATGAGAGAGTTTCTCTAAAGAATTGTCTTTTGTGGAAAAATATTCAACGTCCGAACTTTTATCTTTTCTGATATTCAATACGGCAAAGCCGCTTCCTCCGTAGGAAAAATCAGTTTTTTCCCTGATGGTAGCGGGATCAACTTTGGAGCCCGCACCGCTGATAATCTGCCTGATATTTCTTAATTCGTGGTATTGAAGATTATGATCGTGTCCCGAGACAAAAATAATATTTTCCTTTTCCTGGACAATACTCTTAATTCGGTTGGCAAGATCTGCGTAATGTTTATTCGTAATGTCTTCCGGACTTGCACCTGAGGTACTTCTCACCACATTAATAAGACTTGCAACGCCCGGAGCCGGAATTTTGCTTTTCAGGGGAAAAAGATGCGACTTTGCAGAAGTAAATCCTGCATGTGTTCCGCTGCTGATAATAGGATGATGAAGCGCAACGATAATTCTTTTATCCTGATTTTTATTAATTAAATCTTTAAACTCGGTGAAAAGATCTTCCCGGGTTTTGATGTCGCAGTTTTTGTTGATTCCCGGATGTTTGTCCCAGTTTAGCAACGCCCATTCCGAATCAATCACAATTAGTTTGATATCTTTCGAAAGGCTTATGTCGTCTATAGGACAGGAATTTTTAGGAAGAAAAGCTTTTTTATCATTCAAATAATTTTTCACAAAATCTTCCTGGGCTTTTAGCCCGTCGAGCCCGCTGTACCAGTCATGATTCCCGGGAATAACCAGTGTTTTGCCTTTAAAATTTTTTACAATGGAGAGTTGGTCTTCCAGTTTTTGTTTTGCCAACGGATAATCTTTATCAGACTCTTTCGGCATTCCGTGAGGATAAATATTATCACCCAGAAACAGGAGCATCGAGTTGCTTCCTGCAGATTCCAGCCGGTTTTTAAGTAATTGTAAAGTTTGCTGAGACTGAGGCTCATCTGCATTTCCTGCATCTCCCACAAGAAATAGGGTAAAGTCATTTTCGGATTTTGCATCAGAATTGCTGACTTCAGATAAGTTTTTACCCTTTTTTACGTTATATGTTGCGCAGGAATACAAAACTCCGGCGGACAATACGAATCTAAGAGCAAGAGAAGTATTTTTTAGATGAGTTTTCAAGTATAAATTCATAAATTTACATTAACAAAATTTCGGTGATGGACATTTTACAAAAAGCCAAAGATTATGTTGAAACCTTATTCAAAGATAAGCTATCTTCGGTATATTTTTATCATAATTTTATTCATACTACATTTACGGTAAATAAAGCTGAAGAAATATTAAGAAATACTCCCGTTTCTGAAAAAGATCAGGAAAAGGTATTGCTTGCACTTTGGTTTCATGATACAGGATACATAGAATGTGCCAAAGAACATGAAGAAAAAGGAGCCGAGATCGCAAAAGGTTTCCTTCAGAAAGAAAATTACCCTGAAACTGAGATTAATGATATTGTTAAATTAATTTTGGCGACAAAAATTACGTATGTTCCTCAAAATCTTCTGGAAAAAATTGTAAAAGATGCAGACTGCAGCCATTTTGCCAGCCACGATTACAACGATATTTCCGATGCACTGCGGAAAGAGTGGGAACTTACCAATGTGAGATGTTTTTCTAACGATGAGTGGAATGCCGGTAACCTGGATATGCTCAAAAACAAGCATCAATTTTATACGGATTATGCAAAAAGCGCATGGCAGCCGCTAAAGGAAAAGAATATTAAAAAAATCGAAAAAAAATTAGAAAAGGAGGACGGCAAAAAAGACAGCTCCGAAAATAAAAAAGAAAAGGATAAAGAAAAAGATCCGAAGCCGGACCGAAGTGTGGATACGCTTTTCAGGGTTACGCTGAGCAACCATACGAGATTAAGCGATATTGCAGACAGCAAGGCCAATATTCTTCTTTCGGTAAATGCGATTATTATTTCGGTTTGTCTTTCGGTATTGGTTCCAAAGCTGGATACTCCGAAAAATTCACACCTGATTATTCCGAGTTTTATTCTGCTGTTATCTGCGGTATTGACGATTATTTTTGCCATCTTATCAACAAAGCCTAATGTTACAAAAGCAAAATTCAGCATGCAGGATGTGGCTGACAGAAAAGTAAACCTGCTGTTCTTCGGAAATTTCAACAGGATGCTGTTCGATGATTATCAGAGCGCAATGAATATTCTCATCAAAGACCGGGATTATATCTATGAATCCATGGTAAAGGATTTGTATTTCCTCGGAAAAGTGCTGGACAGAAAGTACAGGCTTTTATCCGTTACCTACCAGATTTTCATGGCAGGAATCGTGATTTCCGTATTGTCTTTCGGATATGCTTTTTTAAGCCTTTAAAAGATACAGAGAAGAAAATAGAAACTCATCCTGCTGGGATGAGTTTTTTTATGTCAGGCAATGGAAACCCTCAATGCAAGAAGTCCCGTAATCCCTTGAAGATCTTCTACCCTTAGAAGTTCAACATCATTTTTCACGATGCCTTTTTTCTGCAATTTATTAACATAATCAAGATATTCTCTCTGGTTTTCCATACCGAAATAGACGATTGTTATTTTTCCGGGGCAAGTGATTCTTTCTGTAGAATCTTTTATATGGGCTTTGTCTAAACGCTTTTTGATAATTTCATAGTAAGAGTTGTATGCTCCGTCTACATCAAATTTTTTTTCATCCATCCTGAACCGGATATCTACTTTTTCGTTATAGACAAAGATCAGTGAAGCGATGTCCAGGCAAATAGGAAGATCTTTTTTGAAATTCCGGAATTCAAGTTCCATATTGCATATGGTCTTTAGCTGCCAGTATCTCAATTTATGAACTACCTTTGAATGATAATGCAAGTCCGGAGCGATATTCTGGCCAATGTACAGATTATGTTCAACGCCATCTGATTTGAACCTTTCATAATAATGAGGAAAAATCTGCTGGGCTTCTACCTGGGCTTCATCCAGAACGTCTGCCAACTTCCTGTTCACTAATGTTATTGAATCATCCAGACTTTTTCTGTTAGCATAAAAAAGGTCATTTTGAGTGAAAACCTGGGCAAAATAATCTTTAATTTTTGCTTTTACTTCACTGGAAGATTTGATCTCTAATTTAGCTTGTAAATAAGGATGAATTTCATCTCTTAACAGTCTTTGGAAACGCTGTTCACTGTCTGCTTTAATTTCATTATTTAATTCATTCTCGAAAATTTCCAGTGCCAGTAAATATTTTTCAGATTCCGAATTGGTTAATGAAAAGATTTCATGCAGACATTCAATCTGCTGGTTGAGGTCTTCCAGCATTAAATTAAACCGTTTTTCTGAAGACGAACGGATATCTGAAAACCCAAAAAGCGGCGTAAGATTTTTAAAGGAGATCTGCTTTAAGGTATATATTTTTTTTGCCAGCGATGCATTGAAATATTTCTCGGCTTCATTTCTGAATTTCCAGACTACACTGTCGTGGATACTGGTGTATTCCCGCTGGATAATGGCTTCAATCTGATAATCCTTTTCAAAACTGAATCTGTTGAGCGAAAACAAAATCATATCTGAAAAAAACTCCATTTTTTTGAGTTTGATTCCGTTGAAACTGTTCACAACCGGTGATGTAAATTCCATAATGGCCAGCAATTCATTATCCTTCACAATAGGAATCACCATGAAACTGTTGATGTTGTTATCCCTAAGAATTCTGAAAGACGGAAGCGATTTTATTTCGTGATCGAGATTTTCAATGTTGGAAACAACGATTGGCTTGGAATTGTGATTTAAGTTGGTGAATGTTGTTCTTCTTGTTTCATCATCAAAGGTATTGATCCAGAAATCCAGAATATGATTGGTAAACAGGTTTTCATAAATCGGGAGTTTTTCCAGCCTTTGATCTTTTTTATTGAACAGCATCAGTCCGAAATTAAGCTTCGAGACATCAAAGTACGATTTGAAAATTTCGATGAGGTTTTCGTCCGGAGAAAGGTTTTCCGGATCGATGCTGATCATGCTGGATTTGAGATCAGACAATGCCACTTCAGAAGTACAGTCTACCAGTGAAATAATCGTAAATCCTTTTAATACCCAAGATTCCGAAGGGAAATATCTTTTCCAAAGTTTGAAATCATCCAGGTTTTCGAGCAGCATATCGACTACCTCATCAGAAGGAATTTTTGCATCTTCGGTAGGATATACTTCTGCAAAATCAGCATTCACAGTAATCTTGTAATGTTTCATGATTCCCTGCCTGTTCGGGATGTCGTAATAAAACGGAAGCGAGCTTTTGATGTCTCTTTTGTAATACGTCTGCAGAATAAGACAGCAGCAGAATACATAAAATTCGTCGTCATCAATATTCCGCAGCTCTATTTCAAAATCTTTTCCTGCGTCTTTCAGAATCTTTTTAAATCTTTCCGTATAGTTGAATGTGATATTGGAAAGCGGGAAGCTGGCTGCTTTTATTTCATTATTGGTTAGTCCTGTTGGAAATAGATCAGAAAGCAGGAGTTTAATCAGCTCTTCATGTTTTTCAAGCAGTGCTACATCCTGAAAGCCGTCTCTCAGTTCCTTAAAGTTTTTGGTTTTATCTAATAACGATTTGGCATAGTTCACACGATATTCCAGACGATCGTTGTAGCGGATATGCTCCAGCACATCCAGATACTTATTGAAAGATATGTAAACCTGAAATGGAGCGTCTTTTTTATAAAGATTTGCCATAAAGTAAAGTTATAAAAAAACCACAACTTTGAGGTTGTGGTTTTATATTTTTATGAGGACTTTTTAAAGTCCGAACTGTCTTGCGAAAAGATCAGGGAAAACCCCCAACACAATGATTGAAGCAATTACAAATACGGCAACAATATTATACGTTAAGGTTACTTTCTCTGAAGATTTGAATGTGCTTTCTTTAAAGAAAAACATGGAGATGATTAATCTCAGATAATAGGCAATAGATAGGGCAGATCCCAATACGGCAACCAATACAAGGAAAACACCGTGATCAGAATTCATAGCCTGGGAAAACAATGCAAATTTACCCATGAAACCTGCTGTTAAAGGAATACCGGCCATAGATAGCATTGAAATTGCAGCGGCCGTTGCAAGTAAAGGTTCTGTTTTTGCCAATCCCTTGAATGCTCCGAAAGAAGTTTCTCTTTTTAATTTTTCAACATAAATCAGGCACATGAAAACACCTACTGTTGACAAAGCATATGCAAATAAATAGAATGCCAAATTATAAGTGGAAAGGCTTGTCATCCCGAAGAATACCAACCCAATATAACCGGCGTGCGAAACAGATGAATAGGCCAACATTCTCTTAGCATTGGTTTGTGCAAGACCCATAACATTTGCCAGAAGCAGAGTGATGATCAGGAATACGCCGAAAACATTGATCCATTCTTCTGTAACGCCACCGAATCCGATAGTCATTAATCTGAATAATGCGAAAAATCCTGAAATTTTAACAACACTTGCCATGAAAGCCGTAATCAATGAAGGCGACCCGTAATACACATCCGGACTCCACATATGAAACGGAGCCAATGCCACTTTGAATGCCAACGCACAAAGAATTAATAAAACACCTAAAATGAACATAACATCCTTCGGGTTTGAAACTCCGAAATCCTGGATTTTATATAAATCGAAACTTCCTGCACTTCCGTAAATAAATGCAATCCCGAACAACAGGAAACCTGTTGCAAAAGCACCCATCAGGAAATATTTAATAGAGGCTTCATTCGATCTTAGATCGGTTTTATTTGCTCCTGCCATTACATACAAAGGAATGGAAAGAATCTCAACTCCTAAAAATAATGTTACCAGATTCTGGAATCCGAAAAGGATAATTCCACCGCATAATGCAAAAAGCATCAGTGCATATAATTCAGACTGGTGGCTTCTGTGGTTGCTGAATGCAAAACCTCCCAAAAAGAATAGTAATAAGGTGGTTACAATGGATATTTTAGTAAATAATGCAGTATTGGCGGTATAGTCGTACATGTGTCTGTACTGGCCGAAGAATGCAGCTTCCGGCATGAAACTTACCCATAATGCGATGATTAATCCCAAAATTCCAATGTATCTTGCGAATTTCCCTTGCTCAAAAACTCCTGAAAATAACGCAATAACTGCCGTTAGGAAAACAATAATTAAAACACTCATAATTTATATTCGAGATTGGAAGTTTAAAGTCTTATTCTTTCACTTTATTCTTCTTCGATCTCCTAGTTTTTAATTTTTAAATCTTTTAATTTTTTAACTGGCCATCGCCGTATAGATAAACTTCAGCGAACTATTCACCATTTCGATGATCGGTTGCGGGAAAATACCAAACACAATCACAAAAACCGCCAAACTTGCCAATACTGAGAATTCTACCGCAGACAGATCTTTAGCTGTGCTCAGAACGGCTTCATCACCAGGACCAAACATTGCTTTTCCATAAAATCTCAATAAATATACAGCTGCCAAGATTACGGTAAGACCGGCAATTACTGCTGCCAATCCGTTAAAATCATATACCGATTTCAATAGGATAAATTCTCCGATGAATCCATTGGTCAAAGGAACACCCATTGAACCTAGTATGATAATCAGGAATAATACGGCAAATTTAGGAGCTACTTTTGCAAGCCCGCCCATTTGTCTGATATCTCTTGATTTGAATCTCTTGTATAAAATATCACAACAGTAGAATAATCCGGCTACGTTGATACCATGGGCAAAAGTCTGTACCAAAGCTCCTTCAGCCCCTTCAATATTGAAAGTTCCTCTTAATGTAATCACTGCTGAAGCGAAGATTCCCGCTACCATCAATCCTACGTGAGAGAAAGATGAATAGGCAATGATTCTCTTCATATCCATCTGAATGATCGCGATCAAAGCACCGTGAACAATTCCTACAATGGCAAGGATAATCACAATTTGTCCTGAAATTCCTGCTATCGGAAGGGGCGTGATCGGTAATAAATAACGCATTACTCCATAGATCGCCATTTTAAGCATAATTCCTGATAACAGTATCGATCCCTGAGTTGGCGAATAAGTATACGTATCAGGCTGCCATGTATGGAAAGGGAATACCGGTAATTTCACTGCAAAGGCAAAGAAGATAAACCAGAAAACCACAGTCTGTTGGGTTTCATTTAACTGAGCATTGTATAAATCTGTCAATGCAAATGATGCAGAGTGATTGTATACATAAATCAGTCCTGCCAGCATGAATAATGATCCTACAAATGTATAAACGAAGAATTTCGTAGTGAATTCAAATCTTTTATTTTCCTGACCCCAAAGTCCGGCAATGAACCAGATCGGAATTAAGGTTACTTCCCAGAAAATGTAGAACAATAATCCGTCCAGCGAAGTGAAAACTCCCACCAATCCGAACTGCATCAATAATATTAAACCATAGAATGTATTTCTGTAGCTTACATTTTCGTTAAAAGAAGATAAAATAATGATTGGCGCTAAAATATTGGTCAGCAGTAAAAGAAGAAGGCTCATCCCGTCAATACCGAAGTGAAGAGAGCTTTTAATAAATTGCGACCAAGGGTAATTGATTTCGTGCTGCAGTACGCTGTCTACCGTTGGACTGTAATTAAAATCTGCTGCAATGTAGAAAGTGATGAGCATCTGTACCAATGCAATTCCCAGTGCCAAATATTTGCTTGAATTGTTTTTCCATGCAAAAACTAATCCCGAACCTACCAGAGGTAATAGTAATAATGTTAATAACAACTCAGACATTATTATTGTAATAAAAAGTTAACAATTAATATAATTCCCACCGCTAAAGACATAATCAGAATGTAATTCTCTACATTTCCGTTCTGTACACGCTTCATGGCTTTTCCGCTGTCTTCAGCGCCATCGCCCACAAAGTCTACAAAACGGTCAAGAATACCATTATCAAACATCTTTCCTCCGCGTCCTAATCCTTCAACAGTTTTTACAATCAATGCATTGTAAAGTTCGTCAATATATAATTTTCTGGCAGACAGTTTTTCCCATCCGGTGTACTGCTCTTCAGGAAGAGCCTGTTTTTTCTTGTTAACATAGGTATTTTTAACAAGAAACCATACACAGAAGAACATGAGTACTGTTGCTCCCAAAAGTATCATTTCTGTACCAAACGGAACTGCTGAAAGCGTTGTTTCCATTTGGTTGAAGCTTTCCTCGGTAAGAACCGGCTTCAGCCATTCCATCAGTTTTGCATAATGCCCGTGGCCAATGAAGTGAGGAAGGTTGATAAGACCACCCACAACGGAAAGAATAGCCAATACGATCAAAGGTAACGTCATGTTAGCCGGACTTTCATGAAGGTGGTGTTTTTGTTCTTCAGTACCCCTGAACTCTCCGTGGAAAGTCAGGTAATACAATCTGAACATATATGTTGCAGTAACTGCTGCCAAAATGAATAGAATCACCCAGTAAACAGGGTTTTTAGCAAAAGCAGCTACTAGAATTTCGTCTTTGGAAATCATCCCCGATAATAAAGGGAATCCTGAAATCGCCAATGTTCCGATAAGGAAAGTAGCGTGGGTAAGAGGAATATACTTTTTTAATCCACCCATAAAACGCATATCCTGTTCGTTGCTCATCGCGTGGATTACAGAACCTGCCCCCAGGAATAATAATGCCTTAAAGAAAGCGTGTGTCATTACGTGGAACATTGCCGTTGTATAAGCGCCCAATCCTAAAGCAATGAACATAAATCCAAGCTGTGAAACGGTAGAGTAGGCCAATACTTTTTTGATGTCGTTCTGGCGCAGTGCATAGAATCCGGCTAAAGCTGCCGTTAAGAATCCGATGAATAGAATTCCGTCCTGAACACTTGGTGCTAATGTAAATAAGAAATTAGATCTTACGACTAAATAAATACCTGCCGTAACCATCGTTGCTGCGTGAATTAAAGCGGAAACAGGAGTTGGACCTGCCATCGCATCCGGTAACCAGGTATATAACGGAACCTGCGCAGATTTACCAGTTGCACCGATAAATAAACTCGCGGTAATAAAGATGATTACGCTTCCGTCTAATTCAAACTTTCCTGCATTTTCTCTGATCGTAAGATAATCAACAGCATTCGTCTGTGAAGCCAGCATAAAAATACCGATCAGTAACGCAAGGTCACCGATTCTGTTCATGATGAATGCTTTTCTCGCTGCTTTACCATATTCTTCGTTGGTATACCAGAACCCGATCAATAAATAAGAACATAATCCTACCCCTTCCCATCCGATGAACAGAATCAGGTAGTTGCTTCCCATTACCAAAAGTAACATGGAGAAGATAAACAGATTCAGATACGTGAAAAACTTATAGAAACCTTTATCGTGGCTCATATATCCGATAGAGTAGAGGTGAATCAAAGAACCGATTCCCGTGATGATCATCACCATCATTAATGACAACTGATCGATCTGAAACCCGAAATTAATCTGAACTCCGTTTACCCTGAACCATTCAAAAGCTTTTACAATGACTGGCTGGCTTTCTGAATTGAAACCCAGGAAAATGCTTACTGCGATGCAGAAAGAAGCAAAAACCATTGCTGTAGCTAAACTACCCACAACAATTTTTGGCAGATTTTTCCCGAATAAACCGTTTATAAGAAAACCTAAAAGTGGTAAAAGTATTATTGCATACACTAAATTTTCCATTCTTATCCTCTTAATTTATTAAATATACTTACATCAACAGAACGGGTATTTCTATAAAGCATAGCAATAATTGCCAAACCTACCGCTACTTCAGCAGCAGCAACCACCATAATGAAGAAAACTAAAAGTTGTCCGTCGCCATTACCTTTGTACGCTGAAAATGCAGCTAATAAAAGATTAACAGAATTGAGCATAAGCTCTACACAACCCAAAATAACAATCGCATTTTTTCTCAGCAATACACCCAATACTCCCAGACTGAATAATACAGATGAAAGAATGATGAAGTAATTGAGAGGGATGCTTTGTATAAATGTATTTACTTCTCCCATAATTTATAAATCTTTTTTACCGATTAATACCGCACCTACAATACCGGCCAAAATAAGGATGGATGCAAGCTCAAACGGTAAAACATATTCATTAAACAAAAGTCTTCCCAGATTTTTCGTAAGTCCAACACTTCCGTCTGCATTTTCAACTACAATCTGGTTCTGCTGGATTCCTCTGAATACGCCTAAAACACCAATTAATACAAGACCAGCCGTAAATACGCCAACAAACTTTAAAGTATTGCTCTTCTTACTTTCGTCTTGTTTATTAAGGTTAAGCATCATCAGGATATAAAGGAATAGTACCATGATGGCTCCGGCGTAAACAATAATCTGGATAATCGCTAGGAATTGTGCATTCAGGAGAATGTACATGCCCGCAATAGAAAACATCGTAACAATTAATGACAAAATAGCATACAAAGGATTTCTCGCAAATACGAAGTAAACCGCACTTGCCACTGCTAAAAACGCCACCAAGAAAAATAAAAACTGATCCATTATTTTACCGCATTTTTTTGTTTCTCGGATTGTCTTTCAGTGATATCAATCCTTTCGTTTATTTTTTCAACCAATTTATCTTTTCCATAAATGAAAGAACCTCTGTTGGTTTCCACATCTACCAAACGGTCTGTAAGATAGATTGCAGATTTTGGGCAGGCTTCTTCACACATCCCGCAGAAGATACATCTCAGCATATTAATTTCATATACCGATGCATATTTTTCTTCTCTGTAAAGATGCTTTTCTTCTTTTGTTCTTTCAGCAGCAGTCATGGTAATGGCCTCTGCAGGGCATGCTACCGCACAAAGACCGCAGGCTGTACATCTTTCTCTGCCTTCTTCGTCTCTCTTCAAAACGTGCTGGCCTCTCCAGATATCTGCTCTCGGCTTTTGTACTTCCGGATAAGAATATACTGCAGGTGCACCTTTCAGTACGGTTCTTACAGCATGCTTGAAAGTAATCCCCATTCCCGTAAAAATAGCAGGAAGGTAGATTTTTTCAGCAAGGGTCATTTCTTTATTAGAAACAACTTTCGATCTGTTAGTAAGTTTCATTATTTTTATTATTAAATGTTAGAAGATGGAAGCTGGAAGATGGAAGTATATTGCATCGTCACATTTTCGCATCAGCTCATTTTCAAATTTATATTTTGTTAGAAATTGAATGATTGGTAATATTACCATTTTCAAATTCTCAAATTAACTCATTTTCAAATTAATTAATTTCCAAATGCTAAAATTACAGCGCCTGTAATCAGCAGGTTTACCAATGCCATTGGAATCAACGTTTTCCAACCTAAATGCATTAACTGGTCATATCTGAATCTCGGAAGCGTCCATCTGATCCACATAAAGATCAAAATTCCGATGATTGTTTTAATTAGAAATGCAACAATACTCAAAATTCCTGCGGTATTTTCTCCCCAGTTCTGAGTTACCCATTCAATTCCTGGATAATTGTAGCCTCCGAAGAAAAGAACAACCATAAAAGCATTAGAAATAAACATGTTCACATATTCACCGAACATGTACAATCCCAATTTCATGGATGAATATTCTGTAGAATATCCTGTTACCAGTTCAGATTCACACTCCGGTAAATCGAAAGGGTGTCTGTTCGTTTCTGCCAAAGCGGCTACAATAAATACTAAGAAAGCAATCGGTTGGTAGAAAATATTCCAGTTAAGTCCGGAAACCCATGGAATAACGCCCCATAATTTCCCGTTGGTCTGGCTTTCCGTAATTTCTTTTAAATCTAAACTTCCTGTCATCATAATAATAGAAAGCAAAGCCAGTCCCATTGCCAATTCGTAAGAAATCATCTGAGAAGAAGCACGGATTGCACCTAATAAAGAATATTTGTTATTGGAAGCCCAGCCTCCGATCATAATTCCGTAAACACCGATGGAAGCCATCCCGATGATGAAAAGCACCCCAACATCAATATTTGCAACCTGCAGGTCATAAGAAGTACCGGCAATATTTAAACTTTTACCCCAAGGAATAACTGCTCCCGTGATCAATGATATAAACATTACCAAAGCCGGCCCCAATACGAAAAGGAACTTTTCTGCATTGGCAGGGGTGAAATCTTCTTTAAAGAAAAACTTCCCACCATCGGCAAGAGGTTGCAACAATCCGAATGGTCCTGCTCTGTTCGGCCCTATTCTGTCCTGCATAATGGCAGCAACTTTTCTTTCTGCCCAGGTAGAATAGGCTGCAATCGTAAGCGAAAGAAGGAAAAGCGCCAGTACAAGTATCAATTTAAATGTAAGTAAATCCATTTTTATTTTAAATGTTTGAAGATGGGAGCTGGAAGCTGGAAGTTTATCACATCGTGGCATTAACTCGTCATCACATTACCAAAATTTTTTATATTTTTTTAAATGATTGAAACTAAAGTAGAAATGTAGGTTTTGCGGTTACAAACTTCCATCCTCGAGCTTCAAGCATCCGACTTTTATTTTTCGTCTTTTTCACTGATTTCTTTAGCCATTGGATTGTCTAAAACTCTTAGCTCATCTTTTGGCTTTTCGTAGTGATTCAATGAAATAACAGAGTGTCTGTCGATGTGTCTCGGACCTTCGATATTCCAGTCAGAAAGCTCTTTTCTTTCAAAACGACATGTATCACAGATAAATTCTTCAACTTCTCCCCACTGATCCTTTCTTGCTGTAACTCTTACAATTTCATCTCCTTTCATCCATACAACAGCTTTTCCTGAACACTTGTCGCACTTACAAGAAGCATTCATAGGCTTTGTAAACCAAACTCTGCTTGCAAAACGTGCCGTTCTGTCGGTTAATGCTCCTACCGGACAAACATCAATTACGTTTCCGATAAAATCATTGTCCAATGCTTTATTTAAGTAAGTTGAGATTTCAGCATGATCCCCTCTGAAAAGAATTCCGTGCTCTCTTTCTCCGGTTAACTGGTTGGCAGCCAGCACACATCTTGCACAAAGGATACAACGATTCATATTCAGTTTGATGTGCGGGCCAAGATCATCGGCATCGTATGTATTTCTTTCGAATTCGGTTCTGGTATTTTCTACACCGTGTTCATATCCCAGATCCTGAAGATGGCATTCTCCGGCCTGATCACAGATCGGGCAGTCTAATGGGTGGTTTACCAATAGAAATTCGGTAACGGCTTTTCTTCCTTCCTGAGCTTTTTCGGAAGTAAGATTTTTAACCTCCATACCGTCCATTACATTTGTTCTGCAGCTTGCCACCAATTTCGGCATAGGACGCGGATCTGCTTCAGATCCTTTAGAAACTTCTACCAAACAGGTTCTGCATCTTCCTCCGCTTGTTTCCAATTTGCTGTAGTAGCACATTGCAGGAGGTACAGATTTTCCGCCGATTTGTCTTGCCGCTTCCAGGATGGAAGTTCCAGGCAACACTTCGGTAGTCTGTCCGTCTATAGTTATTTTAAATTTTTTAACCTCTTCGCTCATATTCTATGCTTTTCGCTTTTTACTGTTCGAGCAGTAAGCTTTATTAATTATACTTCCTTGTATTAAATGTATAGCCGATACCCAGATCAACTTCTCCGAACACAAAATCCTGTGAAGCCTTATCCGGCTTATTATTCAGAGTTGTTTTAATATCCGGCATATTAATGTAACCCAATTTACCTTCTAGCTGAACGACAACGTGTCTTATGGCTACGAGACTTACCGCTCCTCTGATGTCGGCACCGAACCCTGCAAGATGGAATCTGTCACTTCTTTCATTTCCCATCAGCTTTACATTCGATTTTGGCAGCAGGGCACCGATTCCGGCTCCATAGCTCAGAAAAAGATCAATATTTTTTTTATTTAAAACATTATGATACTTCTGAGCACCAATATTAATATAATTAAGACCGTCTGTGTGTTCAAATGTTAATAATTTGGCATCACTTAAATCTACTTTTCCGTCATGCACCAGTTCAGCATATTCAGGATTATTGATATAACCTTTAAAATCAACCGTCTGATTCTGATCCATCACATATTTCATATGATCCATTCCTAACGTAATCCCCAGATTATCTTTAGGAAAATACGTAATTCTGTAGTTTACCTGCGGAATTGTGATTGAGCTAGGTTTAAAATACACTCCCCAACCAAATTTCGTCTGTCTGTCATGGGCAACAACATTATTCAGTTGAAAATCATATCCATCTCCTTTAAAATGAATATCCGATTTTGAATATACCGAATTGTTCCACCCCCAAAATACCATTACTGATCCTTTTTTAAACGGATCCACATGATTTCCCTGGGCTTTCATACCCAGTGTTACTGCTAACCCAAGCAGTAATACACACTTTTTTATCACCCTAATTTATTGTCTTAAAAGCAGCCTAAGCTGTCGGCGCCGGAATCGGATCTGCGTAATGTGCCAATCCGTAGTTTTGTGTTAAGCACAGTTCCGGGTTTTTCACGTGCCATTCAAATTCATCTCTGAAATGACGTATTGCCGCTGCTACAGGCCACGCCGCTGCATCCCCCAATGGGCAGATTGTGTTACCTTCTATTTTTCTCTGAATATCCCAAAGCAAATCGATGTCTTCCATCTTACCTTGTCCATTCTCAATTTTCTTTAATATTTTATACATCCATCCCGTACCCTCTCGGCATGGTGTACATTGTCCGCAACTTTCGTGATTATAGAATCTCGCTAAAGTCATGGTATGTTCTACGATACACTGATCTTCATCCAGTACGATGAAACCTCCGGAACCCATCATGGTACCGGTGGCAAAACCTCCGTCTGACAATGATTCGTAGTTCATGTATCTTGGTTCTCCGTTTACGGTTTTCAGCAGTAAATTTGCCGGAACAATCGGCACTGAGCTTCCTCCAGGAATACAAGCCTTTAATTTTTTTCCGTTTTTAATACCGCCGCAATATTCGTCTGAATAAATGAATTCTTCAACCGTAATGGTCATGTCGATTTCATAAACTCCCGGTTTATTGATGTTTCCACAAGCGGAAATTAATTTTGTGCCTGTAGATCTTCCTACACCTATTTTGGCGTATTCCGCTCCGGTAATATCTATGATTGGAACGATTGCTGCAATAGATTCAACGTTATTTACTACGGTTGGTCTTTCCCAAAGACCTTTTACAGCCGGGAATGGCGGTTTCAGTCTTGGGTTTCCTCTTTTTCCTTCAAGGGATTCCAGCAAAGCCGTTTCTTCACCGCAGATATATGCTCCGGCACCTCTCTGAACATAAATTTCGAGATCGAACCCGGTTCCGAGAATATTTCTACCTAAAAATCCGGCAGCTTTTGCTTCTTCGATGGCTTCTTCTAAAATATCCGGAATCCAGGAATATTCTCCTCTGATGTAGATGTAAGAAACATTCGAACCCAAACAATATGATGAAATAAGCATTCCTTCAATTAATAAATGAGGAAGAAATTCCATCAGGTACCGGTCTTTAAAAGTTCCCGGTTCAGATTCATCGGCATTTACTACCAGGTGTCTTGGAACGCCTTCCGGTTTTGCCAAAAAGCTCCATTTCATACCGGTTGGGAATCCTGCTCCACCACGTCCTCTCAGTCCGGAAGCTTTTACTTCTTCCAGGATTTCGTCCGGTGTCATTTTCAGGGCTTTTTCAGCTGCTCCGTAACCGCCTTGTTTACGGTAGGTTTCGAAATAGCGTATTCCTTCTATATGTGCGTCTTTAAGTAAAAGTTTTTTACTCATTGTTATATGCTTATTGCAATTGGCTTTTAGCTTCTTGCATTTAATTATTAAAATTTAAATTAATTTAAACCTGAGATTTAAATTTTTATTAGTCTAAAGCGATTTGTCCTTCTCTGCAAAGATCGAGGATTTCGTCTACTTTTTCTATCGTTAAATTTTCATGAAAGAATTTCCCCAGCTGCATCATCGGCGCGTATCCGCAAGCGCCTAAACATTCTGCAGGCTTTAGGGTGAACATTCCGTCTTCCGTAGTTTCTCCGTCTTTAATGTTCAGTTTAGTCCTGATATGATTCAGAATTTTTTCGCTTCCTGAAACCATACAAGGTCCAGTTCTGCAGACTTCCAAAACATATTTGCCTACCGGTTTCATGTTGAACATCGTATAGAATGTTGCCACTTCATATACTTCAATCGGTTTTATACTTAATAATTCTGCAACATAATCCATTACTGGAACGTCTAACCACCCACCGAATTCTTTCTGGGCCAAATGCAGTACAGGAATAAGTGCAGATTTTTGTCGGCCCTCAGGATATCTTGCGATCATTTTGTGTACCTGTGCTAAACTTTCCGGTTTAAAAGCTATTGTTTCGCTCATTTTTATTTAAGATTAAAGAACATTATTATAGAGTATACTCTGATTCTGTCCTAAATTCAATTTTATATTGGGGTGATGAAAGTCTTTTATCCTTCATCTTTTTTTCTAAATTCTTTTTATGCGTCTAATTCTCCGGCAATAATATTCATACTACACATTGTAACAATGGCATCTGAAATTACAGAGCCGGTAATCATCTCAGGATAAGCCTGATAATAGATGAAACACGGTCTTCTGAAATGCAGTCTGTAAGGACTTCTTCCGCCATCACTTACCAGGTAAAATCCTAATTCTCCGTTTCCACCTTCTACAGCATGATATACCTCACCTGTAGGCACATCTGTTTCTCCCATTACGATTTTGAAATGGTAAATCAATGCTTCCATTTTTTGATAAACATCAGCCTTTTCAGGAAGATAAAAATCAGGAACATCCGCATGGAATGGTCCTTCCGGAAGATTTTCGTATGCTTGTTTGATGATTTTAATGGATTCCCAGACTTCCTGCTGGCGGACCATGAAACGGTCGTAAGTATCTCCGGAAGTTCCCACAGGAATAATGAAGTCGAAATCCTGGTATGAAGAATAAGGCTGTGCAACTCTTACATCGTAATCTACGCCTGTTGCACGTAAATTCGGACCTGTGAAACCATAGCTTAATGCTCTTTCTGCAGAGATCGCTCCTGCTCCGATGGTTCTGTCCATGAAGATTCTGTTTCTTTCCAGTAAAGTACAGAACTCTTTGAATCTTGGCGGGAACGTTTTAAGGAAATCCTTGATCAGCTCATGGAATTTAGGTGTGAAATCTCTTTCAAAGCCTCCTATTCTTCCCATGTTGGTAGTCATCCTTGCACCGCAGATCTGCTCATACATATCATAAATACGTTCTCTTTCGATGAACATGTAGGTAAGACCGGTAATTGCTCCGGAGTCCATTCCCGTTACCCCGTTACAGATCAAATGGTCCCCGATTCTTGCAAGCTCCATTAAAATAACACGCATATAATCTACACGTTTCGGAACTTCAACGCCGATCAGTTTTTCCACTGTCATGTGCCAACCTAAATTGTTGATGGGCGCAGAACAGTAATTCATACGGTCGGTAAGGGTAGTGATCTGAGAATAGTTTCTTCTTTCTGAAATTTTCTCAAATGCTCTATGGATATATCCAACAGTTTGTTCTGCATGAAGGATTCTTTCTCCGTCCATGGTAAGGACATTCTGGAAAATCCCGTGTGTTGCAGGGTGGGTCGGACCTAAATTGAGGGTGTACAACTGCCCGTCAATCTGCTCCTTACTGTCGTATTGGTTGAGTATATTGGATAATGAGTTATCTTTCATAATGATTGCTTTTAGCTATTTGCTTCTGGCTATAGGCAAGCCGCCATTGGCCATTCGCTTTTTATCTTCCGAACATTGCATCGTCCTTATCGGTTCTTGTGCCGTCTTCCAGACGATATTCTTTCAGCATAGGGTGGTAACCGAGATCTTCCATGTTCAGAATTGGTCTGAGATCAGGATGTCCTTTAAATTTAATTCCGTAAAAATCGTAGGTTTCTCTTTCCATCCAGTTGGCTCCTGCATAAAGATCTACTAAAGAATCTACCTCAATATTTTCCCTGGACATGAAGATTTTAATACGGAGTCTGAAATTCGTCATCATGTTGTGCAGGTGATATACAACCCCAATTTCTTTTTCAGGAAATTCCGGGTAATGGATTCCGCAAACATCGGTAAGGAAATTAATTTCCAGGGATGAGTCTTTCAGATAGTGAACGATTTTTTTCAGATCTTCTTTCTTTACCTCAATCGTCAGCATTCCATAAGGCTCTGAACTTGAAATTACAGACTCCGGAAATTCTCTTGTGATTGCTTCTAATACAAATTCGTTTGTCATTTCCGTTAGTTGCTAATGTTGTAAGAATCTAATAGTTTCTGATATTCAGGCATATCTCTTCTTCTGATACTTTCGCTTTCCGCCAAAGCCTGAACCTGCATTACGCCTTCGATAATCTGCTCCGGTCTTGGAGGACATCCCGGTACATATACGTCCACAGGAATGATTTTGTCGATCCCCTGCAATACGGAATAGGTATCGAAAATACCTCCGCTGCATGCGCATGCACCAACGGATACTACCCATTTCGGCTCTGCCATTTGTGTATATACTTCTTTAAGCACGGGGCCTAATTTTTTTGATATCGTTCCGCAAACCATCAATAAATCTGCCTGTCTTGGTGAGAAAGAGTTTCTTTCCATACCAAATCTTGAAGCATCATATGTTGGATTGAGGGTTGCCATAAACTCGATACCACAACAAGAGGTTGCAAAAGGCAGCGGCCATAGAGAAAACTTTCTGGCCATCCCGATTACACTGCTCAGTTTCGTTGCGAAAAACCCTTCTCCTTCAAATCCTTCCGGAGCAGGTGCATCTGTTCTTATTATTGGTTTGTTATCTGACATTTTTTTTAGATTTAAGATTTTAATTTTAGATTCAAAATTACTGGTAATGTTAGCTTTAAAGTAAAATGAATTGTCTAAAATTGTCATTTAAAATTTCTATTCCTTTTATTTATCCCAATCTAATGCGCCGCGTTTCCAGACATAAAAAAATGCCATAAAGAAAATTGCCACAAACATGAGCACTGCTAAGAATCCTTCCATTCCGAATTCTCTGAAGTTTACTGCATACGGATAAAAAAATACGATTTCAATATCGAATAATACAAACAATACCGCTGTCAAAAAGTATTTGATGGAAAACGGCGTTCTTGCATTTCCTTCCACCGGGACTCCACATTCCCAGCTTTGGTTTTTCACAGAATTTCCTTTTTTCTGTTTCGGACCTAAAAAATGTGCTCCAAGCAAAGAAATGGCTACGAAACCTATCGCAACACCCGCTTGTATAAGGATTGGAATATAACTTTCAGGTAAATTCATTTTTGCATTATTATCTCAATTTGCAAATTTAGGGAATAAACAAGAAAGCATGAAATTTATACCATTAAAAGTCTCACTAAAATGGATAAAACGCACAATTTAGAATCAATAAAAATAAGATTATTTCTTCATTTTTTTAAGGAGAGAAAATGCCATAAAGGAAATGTAGCCAAATAAGATGCTGGCATAGATGATATTTATGGCTGTGTCAATTCTTTCATTGTCTGTTTGGAGAAACAGATTGAAAACAATAAATCCTGCAATTAAAACTCCAAAAATAATAAGAGGCGTTTTCATATCTAGTGATGAATAATTTAGTTAATTAAATTAAATGACATTTAAAGAATATGTTCGTCTTCTTTTGTGGTTCACAGGATTATAATCCTGCCAAAGGAGCTGTATGCTTTTGTTTTCTTCAAGTTCAGGATTGGTTTCAAGATATTTTACACCTTTTTTCCTGAAAAGTTTCCATATTTCTTTAAAAATAATAGAAGTAACACCTCTTCGCTGATAATCCGGATGAATTCCTATTAAATAAAAATTAGCCCGGTCGTTTTTCTTTCCTGCTTTCAGAAAATGCCACCATCCGAAGGGTAAAAGTTTCCCTCCTGATTTTTGTAAAGCTGTGGAATAAGAAGGCATTGTAATGGCAAAAGCGATGAGCTGATCTGCATCATCGGCAACACAAACAATATAATCTTTATCTATCAGCTTAAAATATTTTTCTTTGTATGTTTTACGCTGTTCATCGGAAATAGGAGTGTATGTAGAGAGATGTTTATAGGTTTCGTCAAGAAGGTCAAACATAGGATCTACATATTCGATAATCTCTTCTTTTGATTTGAATTTCAGGACTCTAAGTCTGTATTTTTGGGATATTAATTCGTTGAATTTGTGAATTTTATCAGGGAGTATTTCCGGAAATTGAAGTTCAAATTCTACCCATTCCTTTTCTTTTGTTAAGCCTAATTTTTCAAGATGTCTTGGATAATATTCATGATTATAAATTCCGATCATCGTTGCCAGCTTGTCAAATCCTAAAGTCAGCATTCCTGCTTTATCAAGATTGGTAAAACCCATTGGACCTTCTATTTTGTCAATGTTTTTTTCTTTGGCATAATTTATAGCGGTGTCTATTAGCGCTTCAGACACTTCAAAGTCATCGATGAAATCAATCCATCCGAAACGGACTTTTCTGATACCCAGCTCTTTTTTTTCTTTATGATTGATTATTACGGCAATCCTGCCAACAATTTTATTGTCTTTAAAAGCCAGAAACTGCTTCGCTTCAGAATATTGTAGGGCAGGGTTTTCAGCAGGATTCCAAATGTTGATTTCATCATTGATAAATGACGGCACATAGTAAGGGTTGTTTTTATACAGATCCATTGGAAATCTGACGAATTGCTTTAACTGATCCGTTGTTTTTACTTCAATTACTGAAATTGTAGACATAGTTTTAAAGGCAAATTAATAAGCAAATATAACCAAATAAATGCTAAACTTTGGCACAGTTTTTACATCATATCGGGTGAAAATATATTATAAAGTTACTAAAATGATAGGGTATTATATAATCATTGGGATTTCAATGCTTGTAAGCTGGTGGGTTTCATCCAGGCTGAAGTCGAAATTCGAATATTATTCAAAAGTGCATCTTCGGAACGGGCTTTCCGGAAAGGAGGTGGCAGAGAAGATGCTGAGAGATAACGGAATTAATGATGTTCAGGTAATATCGGTTCCGGGGCAATTAACAGACCACTACAATCCTGAAAATAAAACGGTGAACCTTTCAGAAGCCGTTTACATGCAGAGAAATGCGGCTGCGGCTGCAGTTGCTGCCCATGAATGCGGACATGCTGTACAGCATAAAGTAGGATATTCAATGCTGCAGCTTCGTTCAAAACTGGTGCCTGTAGTACAGATAAGCTCAAATCTTATGCAGTTTGTGCTTATTGCAGGGATTATGATTATGGCTGCTACACAATCTATTGAGAACCCAACGGGAAACCGTTTGGTTTTGGCAATAGGCGTGATCATGTTTGCATGTACAACGCTGTTTGCTTTTATTACTCTTCCTGTAGAATACGATGCGAGTAACAGAGCAATGAAATGGCTGAGAGATACCGGTACGGTAACCGCAGAAGAGTATGTAGGGGTAAAAGACAGTTTAAAATGGGCGGCCAGAACCTATGTGGTAGCGGCTATCGGATCATTGGCTCAGCTTTTATACTGGGCATCACTGCTTATGGGAGGCAGAAGAGATTAATTTTTAAAATTAAAAGTTATATGCTGCATTTCGGACAGTTTGTCCGAAATGCTTTTTTTTTGTGACAGCTTTAACGATGCGGTAACCTTACATTTTTCTTCAGCAGCAAAATCCATCACTTTTGCGTCATATTTAGAAAGAATTGTAAAGATGATGTTTTGCTGATCAAAATTGAAATTTATTTCTAATATTGTTTCAAGTTCCTTTGTAATAATGTGAGATTCTTCCAAAGTGAGCTTAGCAGATTCTTTATATGTTTTTACCAAGCCGGAAACCCCTAGTTTTGTACCGCCGTAATAGCGGACCACAATAACGATTACATTGGTAATTTCATGGGCAAGAAGCTGGTTGTAAATCGGAAGTCCAGCGCTTCCCGAAGGTTCTCCGTCGTCATTGGCCCGATAATTTTCCCCGTGGAGCCCTATTCTGAAAGCATAACAATAGTGTGTCGCTTTGGGATGCTCTGATTTTATTTGTTCTAAAGCATGTTTAAGCTCTTCTTCATTGTTTACCGGATAGGCAAATCCTATAAATTTACTTCCTTTTTCTTTTAATAAAATATTTTCTACGGGTTTTTCTATCGTTTTGTACTCAAACAACATAATTCTTTCTCTTGTAAAATCGTATTAAATTATCCCTGAATATTTCTTTTTTTTCAGGTTTTGCGTCAAATTGCGGAGCTTTTGTACCGTTTTCAAGTTTTAAATTTTTATTTTCAATGACTATAGCTTCATCCCAAAGATTTTCATCAATAAATTGTTGAAGGGTAAATCTTCCTCCTTCTATGATCACCGACTGGATTTGTTCGTTGTACAGTACATGCATCAGTTCATTCAGTGGATTTTCTTTATTGATTTTTATAAAACGGATATTTCCTTTTTCTTCATCTTTAACCGCATTAACAACCAAAGTTTTTGCATCTTCATTATAAATATTGAAATCCTGCGGGACTTTCAGGTCAAAATCGATCAAAATTCTCACAGGGTTTATGCCTTCAACATTTCGTACTGTGAGAGCAGGATTGTCATTCAAAGCGGTTTGGGTTCCTACAAGAATGGCGTGTTCGTCTGCTCTAAGATTGTGAACAAACTGATTGACCAATGGATTTGAGATGGAAACCGGTTTAAAATCTTTATCCATAAACCCGTCACCGGACTGTGCCCATTTCAGAATAATATATGGTCTTTTCTTTTCATGATAAGTGAAAAATCTCTTGTTTAATTCGGTGCACTCTTTCTCAAAAGTTCCTGAAACGACTTCTATTCCCGCATCCTGAATGATTTTTTTTCCTTTTCCGTTTACTTTATCATGAGAATCCATAGCTCCGATAACTACTTTTTTAAAGCCCAGTTCTTTGATTTTTAAGGCACACGGCGGTGTCTTTCCATAATGAGCGCAGGGTTCCAGCGATACATAGATTGTGGATTCCGGGATAAGGGAAAGATCTTTAACGGAATTAATGGCATTGATTTCCGCATGGTTTTCACCTGCTTTATGATGATAGCCTTCACCGATAATTTGGTCATTATGTACGATGACGCTTCCAACCAGCGGATTAGGATAAGTTTTTCCTAATGCTTTGTTAGCGAGTTCAATACATCTTTTTATATAAAATTCGTCCTGCATATTGAATGAAAAAAGCGAAGACAAATTACTTTGCTCCGCCTTTTTAATTTTAAATTATATTATTCTCCTGCAATAATGCTGTGAAGATTTTGTTTTAATGTTTCAAGATGAGTCTTTTTCTCATCAATAGAATCAAATGTTTCTTTTAAAAGCGGGTTTTCTCTGGATGGATTCTTGAAGAAAGCAAGGTTATTTTCCAGTTTTACAATTTCAGCTTCAAGATCCGAGATCTGGCTTTTTATTTTTCTTGCTTTATCAGTTAGCTGATTTTCAGATAAACCTTCTTCTTTGAGCTCAAGCTCGTTGATTTTGTTGAGTTTAAGCTTTTCTCTTAATGTTTTGTTGAATTCTGTATTGATTGAAATCTTATCTCTAGGGACTTTTCCGATATTGTTCCATGAGGTTTTTATCGCTTCGATTCTTTCGATGCTTCCTTCTTCGTTGGTTACTGTTTTCAGTTCATCGAGAAGTGCTTTTTTATTTTTATAATTTTCTTTCCAGTTATCGGTAGAAGCATTACTCTTTTCTCTGTAATTATTGAAAAAGGCATTACAGGCATCGCGGAATTCGTCCCAGATTTTATTGGTCATGCTTTTGGGAACGTGACCTATTTTCTTCCAGTCTTCCTGGAGCTTTTTAAATAAAGGTACTGCAATATCCCACTCTTCGTTGTTCTGGTTATCTTTTGCTGTCTGGATAAGTTTTAGTTTTTCTTCAAGATTCGCTTGCTGAGAGCCTTTTAATGACTTGTAATAGGTATTTTTAGTTGTGTTGAAGGATCTTAAAGTTGTTTTGAAATCATTCCAGTTTTGGTTGGAAAGTTTTCTTGGCACACTTCCTGTTTTCAGGAATTCCGATCTTAATTCTTCTACTCTTTTAATGGCATTTTGCCAGTAATTATGGTTCGGATTTTCAGACGGTTCCGAAAGTTTTTTTATTTCGGCGATAATCTGATTTTTCTTCTCAAGATTTTCATTTTGTTCGGTTTCGATAGCTGCTGAAAGTTCAGACTTTCTTTCGTGGATTTTATTGGAAATTTCCTTGAACTCTTCCCATGTTTTTTCACGGAACTCTTCTGCAACCGGCTCTGCTTCTTCTTTCCAGAGTTTATGAAGGTACTGAAGCTCATTTAGTGCTTTCTGAATAACAGGTTCCTGTTCCAGTTGCTTTGCACGCTCAATGATATGCTGTCTTTTTTCAAGATTATGGCTGTATTCCTGTTCAAGAAACTCTTTATTGAGATCCAACATCTGGTAAAACTGATTCAGATGATGAAAATAATTGTTGTTAAGAATTTTGAATTCAGACTTTGCTACCTGTCCTGCCTTAGACCAGTCTTCCTTAATCTCTCTTATGGATTTGAAAAGATTGGTTCCGGGTTCGGAATTAGTGTACAGACTTTTAAGTCTTTCAATGATATTCTGGCGGTGTTCCAGGTTTTTTTTCTGCTCCTCTTCCTGTCCTTTTTGGAAGGTGTCATGTTTTTCCCTGAAAATATTTACCAAGGCTGAAAATTTAGCCTGAGAAGGGTGTTCAAAGTTAAAATTTTCAGGAGCATTTCCCGCATCGATATATTCGTGTTTTTTGTCCTCCACTTCATCATGGATGTAATGACTTGCTTTCTCTTTAAGCTGATTAAATTTTTTGAAATTTTCACCGGCATTGGGAGCATTGATGATTTTCTCCATTTCCTTCAGTGTATCACTGAGGGAAAGCTGTACCTCTTCATGTTCTTCGTCGTGCTCATGTTCTTCAGCATGAACGGTTTCATCTTTTGGAGTGGCGTCTTCTGAAGTTTCTTCCGAAGATTCCGGAGTAAATTTTTTGTTTTCCTCGTTTTCAGAAAGATTGTTTTCTGTAATCATAGCAAATCGTTTATTGTGAGTGGCATTAATATAGCTTCTAAATATATAGCAAAAAAGCCAAATATAGCACTAATTTATGTTATTTTTTTTGAAAGTTCCAAATTTCCCAGGCTTTTTCTGCCTGTTGCTCAAGCATGTAATATCCATTCACTGTTTTTGCTCCTTTTTCTGAAGCTTTGATAATGAATTGCGTATAGCTTGGGTTGTAAATCAAATCAATGATGAGATGGTCTTTTGTGATGCCTTCAAAAGGAAAATCCAGGCATTCCTCTACATTGGGAAAAGTTCCCACCGGGGTACATTGAATGATAATTTTGTGATCTTCAACCATTTTTCTGTCCAGATTGAGATAATTTATTTCCGTATTTCTTGACACTGTAACAGATGGAATATTATTCTTGTCCAGAATGTATTTTACCGCTTTTGCTGCGCCGCCGTTTCCTAATACGATCGCCGATTCCTGGTGTGGCTTTTTGTGAAGCAGTAATGTTTTTTCAAACCCGAAGGCATCTGTGTTGTAGCCGGTTGTTTTTCCGTTTTCAATTAAAACGCAATTTACGGCACCAATTTTTTTTGCCTCCTCACTGAGATCATCCAGATAGTCGATGATTTTTTCTTTGTAAGGAATGGTAACGTTAAATCCTATCAGATCAGGAATAGTGAAAAGTTCGTTCACTTCGTGAATTTCAGTCAGATCAAAAATAGTATAAGAATAGCCTTTTAACATCAGTTTCTGAAATTTATCTTCAAAGAACTTTTTAGAGAAAGAATATGATATATTTCTTCCGATGAGGCCTAATTTTTTATTGGAATCCATAGTATAAAAATAAAAAAAAGACTGGAAAAACCGGTCTTTATATAAATATTTTTTTTATAGATTACTCTATCATAATTTTGAGGAAAAGAATATTTTCTTTCATTTATTTTAAATTTTTGAGGCTTTTCTGTAATCTGGATTATATCTTTCCTGAAAATAAAAATCAAAGCTTTTTTAATTTCACGAATATTTTTCTTATACGGGTTAATTTTTAGTAATATAATCTTTACTTATTTTAGAAAACACCCATGAAATACCAAAGCCGAAAAGTGCTGCAGTAACCGCGACAATGAGATAGTTTTTGCCTACGATTTTTACCGGAAAAGGCAGGGTTTCATTGGCTTTGAAAAACTCGGTATACTGCTGGAAAAAGCAAAGTGCAGTTCCAAGAATGAGCCCGGAAATAATTCCCAAAACAACGATAAGAATTCCTGTATAAAAATAAATCTGACGAAGATGGCTTAAAGGTAACCCTAATGACACCAAGGATTTTGCCTGCTGTTTTTTGTCAAGTTGTAAAATAATGATAGCTCCCGCAAGGTTAAAGGTTGTAATAAAAATGACCAGTGCAAAAATTAAATAAATAAATAATTTTTCGGTGTTGATCATTTTCCAGAATGCAGCATTTTCTTCTTCTTTGGTTTTAATATCAACATTTTTTCCTAAAGAAGACAGGAGCTGCTGTTTTACTAAATTTGTATTATCAGGATTTTTTAGTTTGATAACAATCTGATAAGTGGAGTGTTTTGGAAGGTTCAGTAACTCTTCGGTAAGTTCAATAGGTGCGATAATGTAATTGTCCAATTGGTCTTTACCGGGAAAGACTCCTGTCACCAGAATGTCTTTTTTGTTATAAATATCCTCCTCTTTATTGATAATTCCGGTTCCCGGTTTAGGCATAAATAATGTTGCATAATCTGAATTGGAAGGTACCGGAATGGAAAGCCTGTTATCCAGGGAGTTTTCCATTAAAACTTCATTGGAATACTTAAAACCCGGATAGGCTCCGTAAAAAATATCTTTATCAATAGGATTTACTTTTGTGTAAGCGGAATCTACACCTCTCAGATAAGCAATATCGCCTTTTCCGTTATAGCTGATGTAAACTTTTTCTTCAATAACCCTTGAAAAATGACTGATTTCTTTATTGTTTTTAAGAATAGTATTTATATTGTCAAAATCTTTCAGGGTTTTTCCGGAATTGCTTTTAATGGTAAGATCTGCATGAAGATTGGAAATGAGTTCCTTGTTGAGATCTTCCAGTCCTGAGAATACCGAAATGATGACAAACATTGCAGTAACGGCAACCGTCATAGCCCCAACAGCAAGCCAGGTAATGAATGTAACTGCAGTGCTTCCTTTTTTTGACAAAAGGTATCTGGATGCGATATAAAATGCAATATTTTTCAAAGGTTACAGAATAGGATTATCACCTTCACCTCTTAATTCCCGGTCTAATTTTTCAACGTCATCAAGAGTAGTATCTAAATAAAAGTTGAGATTAGGAATGACACGAACCTGTTTGGCCATTTTCTGACCGATGAAATTTCTATACTGCGCTTTATTTTCTTCTATTTCTTTCATCACGGCAGCACGGAATTCCTGAGGAAATATGCTCAGATAGATTTTAGCGATTCCTAAATCTGCGGTCACTTTTACATCAGAAACTGATACCAAAATGCCTTGCCCGCTTTCTGCAGCCTGTTTGCGGAAAAGTTCCGCGAAGTCTTCCTGTATGATCTGTGCTACTTTTCGTTGTCTGTTGCTTTCCATAAGTTGTGCAAATTTAGTACTTTTGTTTGAATTGATACTTTGAAAATTTGAACGTTTATCAAATTTACAACTTAATATATAATTTATGAAATTAGAACATATCGGTATAGCGGTAAAATCTTTGGGAATTTCAGACGAGCTCTTTTCCAAACTTCTGGGAACGGAATCTTATAAAAAAGAAACAGTGGAGAGAGAAGGTGTTGTCACATCATTCTATGCTGCAGGAGAAAGTAAAATTGAACTTCTGGAAGCCAGTAGAGAAGAAAGCCCGATCTCCAGATTTATTGATAAAAAAGGGGAAGGTATTCACCATTTGGCTTTTGGTGTTGAAAATATACTATATGAAGTTGCACGATTAAAAAAGGAAGGATTTGAGTTTATTTCCGAAGAACCAAAGGAAGGAGCTGATAATAAATTAATTGTATTCCTGCATCCGAAATGCACCAACGGGGTACTTGTAGAACTTTGTCAAGAAAAGCAATAAAAAATTTTGTAGTGACGGAAATTTTGTTATTTTTGCAGTCACAAAATTCAACCAATTTTGCGGTCCTATAGCTCAGTTGGTTAGAGCACCTGACTCATAATCAGGTGGTCCCTGGTTCGAGCCCAGGTGGGACCACTTTTTAAATCAAGCACTTACAGAAATGTGGGTGCTTTTTTTATTTTTGGCTGCAACAATACTGCAACATTTTATTAATTTTGAATTGTGAATGATATTTACTATTTCAGACAAATCGAAACTTTTTCAAATTCTGTTGCTAATGAAATTGTACCATTAGAAAAATGCAACATTATTCCAATTGATGTAGATAACTTCAAATTTAAACAATTTTCCGTTCCTTCTAACATACTGAAATTGCTTAGAGAATTAGTAAAGCTATATAATTTAGAAATATTTTCTTCTGATTTTATCACACTGTTAGCTTTCACTCAAAATACATATTTTAATGAAAGTGAACATCTATCAATTATTAACTCGATGGATGAAGACTATTTAAATTTATCTAAAAATTTATCTTCACTATTTGATATTTTAGAAGAATATTTGTTTTCTAATAATTATAATTATTTAAAAAGTATTTATTTTAAAAATAAGAATGGTAATAATCTTACTGTTGATAATTTTTTCTTAGTTCAAGACATATACTCTTCAATAATTCATTATTACGGATTTAATAAGGATAATTTCAGCTCTAAAAGATTGCAAATACTGGAAGATGAATCGACTATGCAATTCAAAAATACATCTGAAATCTACAAAAAACAATTCATTAAGCAATTGCATTCTTTTTTAATTGACCGAGATTTAAAAAAATCAGATTCCCTCCGATTTATAGGTGTTTTTCTACATTTTGCTCAAATTCAAAGCAATAATAAATATCCAGTCGAGATTTACGATACTCTTAAAGAAAATATTGAGAGTATAGATTTAAAGAATCTAAACAATTATATTTCCAGATAAATTGAAACAAGATTTCAATTTTTTATTTTTTTCTGTTTCATATTTTTCCTCTTTATCTTAAGAATTTTGTCACTGTTTAACAACGAAGTCTAAATTTAACGACGTCGGGACTTCATAAAATAAAAAAAATGACAAAAGACACATTAGATAAAGAGTATTCTATGTTGCCAACATTTGTTGGAAAGAATATTTTAAGCTTGAGAGAAGCAGCCCAATATCTTGATTTATCAGAGAGTTCTATTTATAAATTGACATCTGAATCGAAAATTTCATTTTCCAAACCTAATGGTGGAAAATTATATTTCCAGAAAACTCATTTAGATAATTGGATGCTTCAAAATGAAAGTAAAAGTATAGATTCCATAGCAGAGATAATACTTAACAATTTAAAAGTTAGGAAAGATGTATAAGAGATTAGAAAATTATTCGATAGATCATGAGGCTAAAATTGTTTTTCATGAATTTAATAAAAGAATTTTAAGAAATATTGAAAACCTTTCAATTACTGAGGTTGTATCTAATGGCTATCTTTATGAAGTAAATGGAAAAACTAACCGTGGTATTGCTGTTACCTATTTCTCAAATAAAATTGAAATTTCAATTTTTCCTTCAAGTAATAAATATGATTATAAATTGGGAGATGTTTTGCTAAATTATTTAGCTTTTTATTCAAATGGGACTTTTTCTGTTGTGAATAAAAGTAAAAATAGCCCTCCATATGATGATGGAATGAAGAATGACAATAAAGGATACTTTATTTTTCCTAAAGTTTTTGAAAGCAAAATTAATATATAGAGACATGGAGGAAGTTAAATATAATAATGGAATTGTTAATGAAATGCTTGATGATAAAGTCTTTAAATTATTGCCTTCTGTATTGAAAAATCTAACAGATAATTTTGAAGGAAGAGAAAGAGATATAGTATTAGTATCATCATTATCTGTGTTAAGTGTTTGTTTACCTAATGTTTATGGGGTTTATGATAGTGATAAAGTTTATCCAAACCTTTATTCGATGATTATTGCTCCTGCGGCATCTGGCAAAGGTGTTATGAACAAGTCAAGAATTTTAATTGAGAAAATTCACGATAGATTATTGGAGTTAAGCATTCACGAACAGAAAGAATGTAGAGAAGAAAAGAAAAAAGCGAAGGAAAGAGATTTTGAAAATTGTCCTTCACCTGAAATCAAAATTTTGCCAGCCAATATTTCAACTGCGGAAATGTATTCCTATTTATCTAAATCACAGAACGGTTTAGTAATAATAGAATCAGAAGCGGACACAATGAGTATTATGCTAAATAATGATTGGAGTAATTATTCTGATGTATTGCGTAAGGCATTTCATCACGAGCCTTTATCAATTAGCAGAAAATTAGAAAATATTTTTGTTGATATAAAAGAACCTAAATTATCAATGCTTTTAAGTGGAACACCACAGCAACTCAAAAGTTTAATAAAATCTAAAGAAAATGGATTGTTTTCCAGGTTTATTGTTTATTCTTTTGATGAGATCTCTGGATTTAAATCTGATTTATTTTTAAAGAAAACAAATGATATCAACACGATATTTCAAAATGAAGCTTCTGTAATATTTGATTTTTATGGGAAGTTAAAAGAATTAGATTATGAAATAGAGTTTTTATTTACAGAGTCACAAAATAAAGCTTTTACAAAGGAATTTGAGATTTTACATGAGACAATTATAAACGGACATTCTCATTCATTTTTATCTAATTTACGTAGACATGGTCTTATATGTTATAGAATCGCAATGATTTTATCTGCATTAAGAAATTTAGATAGAATTATAGAAGATAAAAAGTTGCTATGTGAAAATGTTGATTTTATCTTAGCTTTAAGAATTACGAAGAAATTATTAAAACATTCATTAATAACATTTAATTCATTTGATGATTCATTCTTATCAGAAAATGATGAGCAATTTCTTTTTTCATTACCATCAACTTTTACAAGAGCGGAAGCAATACAAAAAGGTGAAACTTTAGGTATTCCAACCAGAACGGTTGACGATAAATTAAGCCAATGGAAAAAAAAGAAAATAATTATTCCGGTCAAACATGGTGAATATCGCAGAGACAGAAAGATGGTGTAAACCTGCAATTATTGCAGTTTTTGCAATTTAATTTAACTGCCCAGCTTCTTGGGCAGTTTTTCCTAAACTTTAAAATTAAAATAGATGAATACAAGTATTAAAATAGTGCTTGACAGTAAACCTATGTCCAATGGTCAATACTCTGTTTATTTACAAATCATAAAAGCACGTCAAAGAAAAAAAATAAATATTGGTTTAAAATGCTATAGAGCAAATTTTAAAAATGAACAGTTTCTTAAAGGACATCAAAATTACAAAGCTGAAAATAAGATTCTTAATAAAATTAAAGTCAAAGCTGAAGATATAGTTAGAGATTTTCAGTTGGATGATAAAGATTTTTCTCTCGAGGAATTTGAAGATAAATTTAGAGGAAAACAAATAAATAGAAAATTAGTAATTCCTTTTTTTGATGAAATTATTGATGAACTAACTACAGCTCATAGGCTTGGTAATGCAAGGGCTTATAAGGAAACTAAAAATGCACTTTTAAAGTTTTCTAATGATAAGATTAAATTTACTGATATAACTCCTGAGTTCTTAGAAAAATTTGAAGTTGATATGAGGTCAAGAGGAAATATAGATGGTGGTATTGCCTTTAAAATGAGGGAATTAAGATCGTTAATTAATAAAGCAATTCAAAGAAAAATAATGTCAAAAGAAGATTATCCATTTGATAAATATTTGATTTCAAAACTAAAAACAAAAACTAAAAAAAGAGCATTGACGGAAGAGGATTTTAGAAAATTTAAAAATGTGGACTTGTCTGATAGACCTGAATTGTTGGAAGCTTATCATTATTTTATGTTTTCATTTTATACACGAGGGATGAATTTTGTTGATATGATGAAGCTGAAAAAATCTGATATTAAAAATAATAGAATCATTTATACTCGTTCAAAAACAAAAGGAGATTTTAGTTTAGAATTGAATAATAAAGCAAAGGATATTATTAATTATTATAGTAATAGAAGTAAATCAGAGTTTGTATTTCCCATTTTGCTCCACAATGAAATGACACCTTTGCAGATTGAAAATAGAAAGCATAAGATACTTTCAAGATTCAACAATAAGCTTAGGGAGATAGCTAAGATAGCTAAAATTGAAACTCATTTAACTTCTTACGTTGCAAGACATAGTTTTGCAACAATTATGAAGAATAGGGGAGCAAGTACAGATATAATTTCTGAATTGATGGGACATAGCAATGTTCAAGTTACAATGACTTATCTGAAAGAGTTTGGCAGTGATGTATTAGATGATGCTGTAAAAGCATTAGATGATTTATAATCTTAACTATTAAAAGTCGGAGGAAAGGTTAGGCAACTTTGCTTAACCTTTTTTCATTTTAAACATTAACCATTAAATAAAAAATATTATGCAATTAAGACAAAGCGAAAGGAGGAGAGCAAAAATCAAAATGGCTCTGCAAGGTGCATCAGGAACAGGAAAAACCTATTCCTCATTACTTATAGCACAAGGACTGACTAATGGCGATTTATCAAAGGTAGCTGTAATTGATACAGAAAATGGAAGTGCTGATTTGTATGCTCATTTAGGTAATTACAACGTCTTGACAATGACACCACCATTTACACCTGAAAACTATATTCAAGCTATTGAAGTTTGTGAAAAAGCAGGAATGGAAGTTATTATTATAGATTCAATATCTCATGAATGGGATGAACTATTAGATTTTCATTCCAGATTGGCTGGAAACAGCTTTACTAACTGGGCAAAGGTTACACCGAGACAGAAAGCCTTTGTAGAGAAAATTCTTCAAGCTAATGTTCATATTATTGCTACTATGAGAACTAAACAAGACTATGTGCTGAATCAAAAAGATGGTAAATACATTCCTGAAAAAGTAGGTCTAAAATCAGTTCAAAGAGATGGATTGGACTACGAATTTACTCTTGTTTTTGATATTGATATAAAACATTTTTCAGTATCAAGTAAAGACAGAACTGGTTTATTTATGGGTAAACCTAAATTTCAGATAAGTGAATTGACTGGGAAGCTGATTTTAGATTGGTGTAATAGTGGCGTACCTGGAAACCAAAATACTCTTAATGAACAGCAGGTAATTCAACAAATCCAGTATTGTAATAATATAGCTGAATTATTGGCTTTATACAAGCAATATCCTGAATATCAAGAGAACCTTAAACCTCATTACGGAGAGAAAAAGAGTTTCTTAATACAACTATCTAATCCGAAAAATTATTCGACAAATGGACACAATAAGAGACATTAAGCCTGCCACTTTAGAGCAGGCTTTTGATTTAAGACCGATCAACAATACAAGAACTGAAAAGTTACCTGTATCCCATAATAATATCTTGGATACAGGTGACGTAAAGGCTAATTTGCAAATTTTACTGGACAAGAAGGATTATAACCACAAACCTTTTATTGAAGCCAATACACAGGAAGTTCATTTGCAACATTTGAAAAATGAATGTATCATACCTGTATTCAGCAAGGATAACGAAAAGACTATTAGTCACCAGGAATTCATAGAAATATCCCAAAACTGCATTGCTAATGTATTTCCTAACCATTCTATCAGTGAACCTGAAATAAGGGTTTCTCATCAAATTAAAGGTAGGACTCCAGGTGCTATTTATAAGAATGTGAAGGATTTGTTAGACCATGAGAAAACTATTTATTATGAAAGGATGGCTTTTATTGTTAAAATACCTGCAATTACAGACATTATTAACGGTGATGAACTGTCATTAACAATTGGCGGAGTTAGAGCTTATAATCAGGAGAATTTGTACAATAAGAAAACCTTTGAAAAGTTTAAATTCTTTGTTGGTTTTCAGAATAAAGTATGTTGTAATCTTTGTGTTTGGAGTGATGGATTTGTTGAAGATTTAAAAGTAAGTTCTTATGAAGAATTACAATCTAAACTTTTCCAGGTACTTAACAATTATAATTCAGAGAAACATTTATCTGAATGAAAGAGCTTGCAGATTACTCATTAACTGAACATCAATTTGCTCAGTTGTTGGGTAGAACCAGGTTGTATCAGCATTTACCTAAAAAAGAGAAGTCACAGATACCAAGGCTTCAATTTAATGATGGTCATATCAATACCATTACCAAGGATTATTATGAAGATGAAAGTTTCTGTAGAGATAATGCTGGAGATATAAACCTATGGAATCTCTACAATCTTTTTACACAAGCCAGTAAGAGTAGTTGTATAGATACATTTTTAAACAGGAATTTGAATGCTTTTGAGTTTACCAAAGGTATTCAGAAAACACTCAATGGTAATTCCAATTATCATTGGTTTTTGAGTTAGAAAGTGAGCCTGAAAATGGCTCATTTTTTTTAATTGGTGGGTTATTTATTAATAGGTTTAAATAACATTTTAAAAAACTGAGCTTTTCTTTCAGAAAGTTTCTTAGAAAATTCATTTTGATAAGTTTCATCGCCATGAATCTTATCCATACATTCTGCATATACATCCTCTAAGTTTAATAGTTCCTCTGTCAAGCTATTTCCTATTTCTTGATAGCTTGAGATAATAGGAAGTAAAATGTCATTTTCAAAATCTCTTTTGAGAGTTTGAAACTTACCTATTTCATGAGATTTATAATCTAAGATATTAGGTCTTGTCAAATAAGACTTTATTTCTTTTGAAGATTCTACATAAGTTTGTTTAGTATTGTCAAAAAAAGAGTTGATTTTTTCAATATTTGGATCTATAAATACTTTATAATACCAATTAGTTTTTCTCTCTTTTTTTCTTATTCCATAGCTTAAAATTCTTTCTATAATGAAAAGTATAATAACTATTGAAGAACCAATTAAAGGAAAATAGTCCTTTAAGCTTAGTTCAGTATCTGCTACAGTACTTAGAAGTAACAGTTTCACAGCTTAAATAAATTGTTAAAATCTACATTAACTGAATTATGTGCATTTCTTAATGCATCATTAATGTTTTCTTGTAAAACATTAATAGTTTCAGGATTATTACTTAGAAATTTAAATTTATATTTTGTGTTAAATTTGTCTTTTAATTTTTTGTAACTATCAAAAAACAATCCTAAAAAAAAAGATGGATTTATAGATGATACTCCATCCGGGATTATAACATAAATAACTTCAGAACTATTGTCTATTTTATCTAAGTTTAACTTTTGTCTTGCTAATTTTCCTTGTGGACGTCCTGTGAAAACTGAACTATAAGAGTTTTTAAAATCTCCTAAATTAATTTCCATTGTCATTTTTTTTTAATTTTTTGTTTAAATGTTTTTCATTTAAGTAGATCTTTACTGAAATCATTGTTCCAGGAAATTTACTATCCAATGTAAGAAGATTATTCTTATCTGGCTCGCAATTCAAATCATTTTCCGTGTTCAAAGATAATAAATATGAGTCATTTTGTATATAGGGTTTATACTTATTTGAACAAATTAACAATGTATTACCACTATAAATTTTTAAAAACGGAATGAAACCCTTGTCTATATCTTCAAAATCTCCGAGTTCCATAAAGCTGCCAATAAATTTCATTGTTCCCGTTCCTCTACTTTGATCCTCGTACTTTAGGCGGCTAATTCCTTCTTGTAAAGCGAGTAAGGTAAATATATTTTCCCTACTAAAAGCTTTGAAATTATCTTTTTTTTGTTTTTCTTCTATTAGACTATACATTTGATTATTCTCATGTTTACTACCTTCCAAACCATCATAAAATGAATATCCAAAATTTAAAACATTAATATTTAAAACTCCTACCAAATCTTCACTATTTTCAGAAATATTATTAACCGAAAATGTTGATGTTACATAGTAAGTATTGAGAGGACTGTGATCCTCTGCATTATTAAGAATCTCGGAAATTATACCTTCTAAGTCATTTCTTCCACCTTCAGTGAAACAATATTTACTTAATCCAAGACATTCATTTAAGTAGTTTACTATTTTTGTAGTATAAACATCTTTTTTATTTTCTAAATAATGTTTTTTTGATTTAGTCCCTTTTAAATAGCCTAAATGTTGGAATGGAATTTCATCTTGAGAGATATTAAAATCTTGCAAATCAAAATCTTTTATACTTTTATATAGAAAGAGCATCCTATTTACCTTACTATGAATAGAATTTCTAATTAAAATACTAAAAGATTGGTTTTTTACAGTTAATTTTCTATTAAGTTTATCAGAATAGTTTTTCAATTCCGTTAATATAATATTTAAAAAGAAAATAGTTTCTTCATCAATTTCTTTACAAAACGAAAAATCAATTAAGACTTTATCTTCTTTGCATTGAATTATACTATTAATTATCTTACTAAAAATTGCCCTTGTCTCTAAATTGTTGTTTTCAAAACTAAAGATTTCGGGTATCTTTATATCATACAAACAGTCTTCGAAAGGGAATACAAACCCAGTAGATACTAAAAATTCGTTTAAATTTGACGAATTATTTCTTATAATATATTGATCATTTTTTATAGCACTTCTATAAATTTTAATCTTAATATTAGATGTGGGAGAATATTTTTTTTTCCTTTTTCTTTTTAATCTTTTTCTTTCTCTCTTTTTTGCTAATTTTTTTAAAAGATTTTTATTTTTATTCATTTTTGGCATTTTTAGACCTATCATCCTTAAAATAATAGGAAAAAGACTGTGGAGGAAGAAGATTAAAATCTTCTTTTAAATCTTTCGGTATTTTATACTTTCTAAATTCCTTAATTTTTATGGCAAATCCTGAGTCCTTATCTTGAAAATATTCATAAAAATATTCTTCTGTAATACCAGCATGCATATGTGTTAATTCCCACAATTCATCTAACTTATCTTTAATAATATGTTCTATATCAAATTCTCCAATAACCTTTTGCACAGGTGAAGATGCATAAACAATTACAGTTTCCACGTCTTTGTTTTTAAAAATAGATTTTCTAAACTCGAATTTTTTAGTTCCTTCAAAAATTTTCTTCGCAAATTCAGGTTTAATCGACAATACTACTTTCATTTTCTAACATTTCTATATGCGAATTTAACTATTTTTTTAAACTGTTCGTCATTCAGCTTGTAGAATCCTATACCTAAACTACTTGGATTTTCTAATACTCCTATATCAATTAAATTTTTTAAAGTAGGCTTGGGAGTAGGAAAGGAAAAAGCATGTAAAAAGTTAATAATAAATGGTTTATAGTCTCCTTTTTTATTCCACCACTTATTTAGTAAGTCTTCCTTATTTATTAATGTCCTTCTATTACAGCTATTAAAAAAATCGTCAAAATTTTTAAAATCAGTCTTAATACCTTCGACAATACAAATTGATGTAATTGTACTGGAATGAATTTTTGGATCAGTTTCTCCAATTCTGTAAACTAAAAATATGTCTCCAGACTTTAAATTTCTTTGTGGAGAGTGAGATATATATACTTTTCCAATTCTATTTCTGTGAGGGGCATTTTCTTGATAAAGAGTTTTGTCCTCCTTTGTATTTATACTATCTGGAAATAGTTCAGTATGATATTGAGGTTCTATTTTAATAATATATTTATCAGTCTCTTTTGAGAAAAAAGGAAAGCTAATTCTTGGATTATTGATGTCAATTATATTTTTTTTAGAGAAAGGTTTAACATAGACTTTCTCTTCTCCATTTGATGTAGTTTTTATCCCATGATAGATGAATCCCCATTCTTCTAACATTTCAATTAGTTGTATTTGTTCTGGTCTTCTATCAAAAATAGTTACGTAAATTTCATCAACTTTATACTGAAATGCATTGTCAAACACTATTTTTAAAAATCTTTCACCAATTTTATACCCATTTCCAGTAACCTTTAATGTCCCAATTTTCAACCTTCTTTTAGTTTTAAATGCAGGAGTGATATTTGAATAATCTTCGCCTTTATCTTCTACTTTAATAAAGAGAAATGCGGATAAAATACCATCGCTATTACATATATAACATGGATTTTCTGTCTTTTTATTGAACCACCACTCAAATTCAGAATAATCTTGTTTGAAAGAATCAAAAAAAGGATCTGATAAATCAATTTGCCCGAAATCAGCTTGTTTAACAGCTAATATATCATATGGAATTAAACTGGGATTTTCAGCTATCACCTTTTCAAGAAATTTTTGAATGGTAAACACTCTATCATTAATATTTAAAGCTTCTGCTTTTTTATGAATCTTTTTATCTTCCGAAATAAGAATATCTATGCGATTTTCAAATATCTCATTTAAGATTTTAGTATCATTTTTGTCATTCAAATCTTTATCAAATTCATTGCTTATTTTAGATATTACTTCTTTAAAAGGAGCTAAATACTTGATTTGGTTATAGTTTTCAATTTTGATGCTCATCGTTTCTTTGGCATCATTATCCCTAAACCTATTTAATTCTTCAATGGTTATCGGGTGTATATATTTGGAGTATTTTAGATTATCAATCCATTTAAATAATGTTCCTATTTCTGGTTTGTGGGCTTTATTTGCTTCTCTATGAATGATTATATTGGTGTCAAGAAGGATTTTCATCTTTAATATGTTTTAATAAATTTTCAAGGTCTTGATTTAAAATGAACAAAGGTTTTTTAAGATATTCAGATAAGAATTTTGCATATTTTACTTCTTCATCTTGAAAATGGATTAAGAAGTCTAAATCATAAAGTTTAGAGTCCCTTTGTTCCAACCTTTTTTTTATCTCAGTTGGTTCATCAATTTTTATGCTTAATGATATAGGATTGATCTTTTCAAAAGTTTTAAGGGTAACTTTTTCAATTTCATCTTGCTTGTTTATAAGACAATAATGACCATCCAAAAGGAATTGATTGTCATTATTCACAATTTGTTCTAAATTAACGATAAGTTTATTTTGCGTAAAAGAAATGTTATCAACTTTTTTATTTTCTTTATGGCTAATATCTTCCCATTTTAAAACCTTGCTCGCTTCAAGATGGATTAAGCTTGATTTAGAAAGTATTTTTTCGGCTGTAGTACCTTTACCTGAGCCATGTATCCCACCCAGGAAGTATATATTATTAAACATGTTACTTAAGTTTTAGGCTTATTGGGTTGCCTTAATTTTTACGGAAGGCTTTCAATATTAGTTTTTTACAAATGTATATAATCTTATTTGGTTTATTTTATGGATTCCCGTAATTTGATTATTAAAATTTTTACCAAAAAGATTTTACCAATTAGTTTTTTACAAATCGCAGAATGAAATCAAATTGATAAACGATGTAATCTTGATTACTTGTTAGTTTCAAATCACTGTTTTCTATAATTACATTGCCATTTTCAATAACCGGTTCATGTTCACCTTTTTTATCAATGCCTTTTATAACATTTTTTATTTTGTCTACACAATCAGCAATATCAATCTCGTCTTTAGGTATATAATCTTTTGCTGTATTTGCTATAGATAATAATTTTTCCAGGTTTTTGATAATTTCCCCATCATCATATTTATCGTCATAATTTAGTTTTTCGCATAACAAGGTAAATTTATCTTTTGTTAGTTCATTTTCTGAATCATCCCAGAGTTGGGATAATATTTTTCCTTTCTTGTCTGCATTGCCAATGTCAACTGATGAACCTGCACCAGTAAGAATAGCTAAATTTTCAAATTGATTATTAAGAAGTTTCTTATAAGAATTCCTTTTTATTTCTTCGGCGTATGCTTCTTTATTAGGATTTTCGCCATCTTTAAAGACATGTACAATATTATCTATAAATACATCTTTAACAATACTTTTTTTAGAGCTATCTTCAATATATGTAAGTGCAACTGAATTCTTACCGTTCAGATATAAATATTTCATGGGAATTAGATTTAGTAATAAAATTACAGATTTTTTTTCTAAAAAAATTTTTCTTTAAAAAAATATTCACACTCGATGCCCCTCAAAATCAACCCACACCCATCTTGGGGAAAGAAGATTCCCCTACACCTTTATAAGAAAACGAAAATTTTACAGGAACAATTATAAATTCAAGTTGAAAGCTGGGTTTATTTGTGCTGTTTAATTTCAATTCTTGTGGTGTTATTTCTAACTCAAAATCAAAAACAATGGTAAGAATTATCAATTACAAAAGAAGAGTAGCAGAGAACAAGGAGTTCTTTGTACTTGAAGTTTCAGGAGGTATTGAAATGGTATTAAGCAAAACTACAGGAATGTATTATGCCACCTCTAAGAAAGCTACTATTACGTCTACATTCGATGAAGAAACCTGTAAATCTTTAGTGGGTTCAGAATTTCCAGGCTCAATTGTAAAAGAAGAATGTAAACCCTATGAATACACTATTCAAGATACAGGAGAAATCATTACATTGTCTCACAGGTATGTTTACAGAGCAGAAGAATTTAGCGCTTCTAAAGTATATTCAGCTCCGGGTAACTTTGCAATGGCTGAGTAAATTTCCTAAAATGTCCAAATTTTACTGTTGAATCTTATATAGGTTCAGGTAAAATCTGGACATTTTTATTTTTTAGCTGCACAAAATTTCCTTTTATATAATATAGTGTAAGGAAAAAATGTGCAGGATAATTTAATACTTCATCTGGAAATAAATATTATGAATCAGGTGAAAAGCGAATATATTCACAATTATACGTTTATTATTCGAGTGTTACCTGTAGATATAAGATGCTATGTAGTTCCAGATGTAATGCGAAGGCTTGAACAACTTTTGCAAACCCTTACAGGAAATCTGGAGATAAAAGATTTACTTTTGTGCTTTCTTACAAAATAACATCAGAATAACAACTATTTCCCTTATACAGGTGTTTTGTAAGGATTAGTATAAATAGCTAAAACTTACTCAAGCAAGGTATTGAACTTTAGAATCTCGAAGGTTTCAATTTCTAACTTTTGAGCAATAATATGCAAAGTATATGCGGTAGGATTGGTGTTTCCAGCTTCTAACCTGGACATATTAGACTTTTCAAAATTGCATAAAGCCGCTAATTCAACTTGAGAAATGTTTTTCTTTTCTCTAAGCTGTTTTATGCGCTTTCCTATTGCAACCTGATACGCTTTTTTATCCACTTTAGCTGAATTAAACAATAATTAGAATGCACTTTAACTACGGAAACCGTAAAGAAATGTGATAAACTCTAACTCTATTTGTTTATTAATATTAATAGCCAAAAATGGTCATAAATGATAATTGTATGGTTATCATAAATGATACATTTACTATATTTGAAAAACTTTAATAACTATATATTATGAAATGTAATTACATTCTATTTTTAATCTTATTTTCAACTTTGTCATTTCAATTCTGTTATTCACAACAAAATATGACGATTGACACACAATACAGAATTAAGCCAGATAGGAGTGTTGCTAAAGAAAACTATTATTTTGGATTTTTTCCTTCTGATGGGATTCTCTACACAAATGATAAAGACTTAAGGATTCAAAAACAATACTATATAAAGTTTAAGAATACCTTTTATGACAATGCTAATTTGTTTAATGTTGCCTATACAACAGATGCTGTACAACATACGTTAAAAAAAAGACCAAATTCAGAGTTGGGAGCATTTTCAATTATTTATGATGAGAAAAATGGACAGGTAGTTGGAGTTAGGGTTGTTACACAAGATTCAAGTGAAATCTATTTAACGGAATTTGGGGCGAAACTTTTAAATAAAATTTAGCCTCATGATTATCTTATTGAAACTACTAATAGGGATAATTGTTACTCTGATTGTAATATGGCTGACAATACTTAACGTAAGTGAAAACAAAAGAAAATTAATTAATCTTTGCGGCTATTTACTTATTTTTGGAGGACTTATAGGAATTGGCTTTATTCCAGATAATGATTACGAAGATGGAACTTACTGTGCAGAAATTCATTACTATAATCCAGAAACCGAGACTGAATCTAAATATTTTTTACCAGTTTTTGTCAAAGGTGGTAAATTAGTTAAGCTACAATGGTCAAATGATGGATGGTTAGATGAATCTCATTTTAAAGCACCAAATATTTCAGATGGTACAGCTACATTTACTTCTGATAGTGGTTACGAATATAAAGTGGAATTATTAAACAGTAAAAGTAAATGTAACTGAATGAAACTAGAGATTATAAATTCTTTAAATAATCTAAAACTGCTTAACGACAATCCTTTCACATTACAAAAGATTGCTTATTGGCTGTATGAATATAACGATTTACACAAGGAAGTTAAAAATTATTCTAAGAATCTTTGCGAGGAGTGTCGACAATGGAAAGCTAATGGTTTGCCTTATGACTGTTTACAAGAAGCAGATTATTGTACTAAGAGATACAGCTATTTTACAAATTTTTATGAAGAAGTTGAATATGGGATAAAAATGCAAGAATTAGATACAGTTTGTAAAGTTGCACTTGAAGAATACAAAACCTATAACAATGATTCACAATTAAAAGAATGGTTGATAAAGTACTTTGATATTGGCTACAACAAACTGGCTATTTTCTATTATGACCATCTGGACTATAGTGTTGATAATGATGAGGTAGTTCATCCTCATTTTGGAAATTCGCCAATAGGAGAATTTGGAGTTTGTATTGACAGAAAGTATTACGAAAACCTTATTGAATTTGATGATGTATTTAAAATGTTACTTTATGAGAGAAATATATATCCAGAAAAACTAAAAGAAATAGAGGAGGAAATGCAGAAGGTAGCTGTACCTATGATTCCAATTCCTAAAATTGATTAACAGCCACCTTTGAGGTGGTTTTTTTAGACCCTTAAATTAATGAAAAACGACATTTATGATCACTTAATTTTTAAACTTAACAGTGAATATGCAGAATACGAATTTGACCTTATTTCAATACCACCATATGAATTCACTGAGAATGAATTGTCATTAAAACCTTATGAATACTTTGGGGAGATATATGAGACTTTGGAGCTAAGGACAAAACATATTCTTCTGTATTTTAATGCCAATGTATTAATGAAAGTAGAATTCCTATATCCAGGTGACATTTTAGATTTTTTAAAACAGAAATTAGAAGAGATACAGGATATTGATTTACCAGAATATATGATGTTAATTCTAAGAAGGAATATGAAATTCTCTGTATTGATGTATCAACATAAACTATTACAAAAAAATTTAATCCAAAGAAATGAATAATACTATATCAGAAGTTTCTGAAATACAGGTTTCTTATAAACCTAACAAAATTTTAAGTTCAAAGATTACTACAAGCTTTGATGCTATTCAAATTATAAGAAAATTTTGGAATGAAGAAACAATACAAATGCAGGAAGAAGTAAAAGTAATTTTACTTAATAATTTGAACTGCGTTTTAGGAATTTATAATTTATCCAAAGGTGGAATTACAAGTAGCTTAGTGGATGTCAGACTTATTTTATCTGTAGCACTGAAATGTTTGGCTACAGGTATTATATTGGTCCACAATCATCCAAGTGGAAATATAAAACCAAGTTCAGCAGATTTGAGCATTGTAAAGAAATTAAACGAGAGCTGTAGGCTTATGGATATTACTTTGTTTGATAGCATCATCATTACAAAAGAAAACTACATGAGTTTTGCTGATGATGGATTATTGTAGTATTGCAAATATTGCAGATTTTGCAAGTTTACATTAGTTTCAAGAGAGTAATGGTTTTAGCTGCAACATTACTGCAACAATTAGATTTACTCATTGAAGAAAAATAATAATAAATGAAAAGTTTTAGAATTTTAATTATTAGTAAATTACTGAAAAATAGATGAATACAAATAAATGCAAAAGATTGAAGATTATATTTAATCGTCTCATAATCAGGTGGTCCTTGGTTCGAGCCCAAGTGGGACCACGACTTCGAAGAATAGATATCTTCAAAAAATTACAAAGAGACTGTCTTTTGAGACAGTCTCTTTTTTCTATGTGAATTCTTTATTACTGAAATAAGAATTGTTATTAAGAAAACATATATTAATTAAAATTAAAATTGCAAATAGTTTTTCATAATTAGATACTGTTGGTAAAATAATTACGTTAAGTAGTTTTAAATGTGTTTTTTAGAAACTATATATTCTTAAGTATTTAAAACGAATGAGCTTTTTATTCAAAAAAATTGGACTGCCCGGGCTTATTTTTTAAATCAAGCTTTTTATATCTTTGCATGAAATTAAATACTAAGATTTATGAAACTGAAATCTATATTTTATATAGGAGTCTTTTTATGTAGTTTAGGACTAATGACTGCACAGGCTCCCGCTAATTATTATAATGGCACAACAGGACTTACTGGAAGTGCTTTAAAAACTAAATTATCTCAAATTATTGATGTTGCGCTAGATAAAGGTTATAGTGGTTTATGGACAGCTTATCAGACAACCGATAGAGATTATTATTATGAAAATAATGGAAAAGTCTTGGACATGTATTCAGAGAGACCCACTGCTGCTGACCCTTATGAATATACTATTGTTACCAATCAATGTGGAAATTATCAAACTGAAGGGGATTGCTATAATAGGGAGCATTTAGTACCTCAAAGTTTATTTAATTCGGCTAATCCAATGCACAATGATGTACATTTCATTCCGCCTACGGACGGAAAAGTAAACGGAATGAGGTCTGATTGGCCTTTAGGAAAGGTTTCCAATCCAACCTGGACTTCATTGAATGGTTCCAAGCTTGGTCAGAGCGCTACTTCAGGATATTCGGGTACTGTTTTTGAGCCAATTGATGAGTTTAAGGGAGATATCGCAAGAATGATTTTCTATTTTGTTACCAGGTATGAGAACAAGCTTGCCAACTTCTCGTCAGGTAATATGTTAGGAAACTCGGCTTTCCCCGGCCTTCAAACCTGGGAGCTGAATGTTTTGCTCTTGTGGAATGATATGGATCCCGTTTCTCAAAGAGAGATTGACCGTAACAATGCTGCCTACAATTGGCAAAATAACCGAAATCCTTATATTGATAATCCACAGTGGGTTCATGATGTATGGGGATACTCCACATTATCTGCCAATGATATAGTAAAAGATACTGCTGTTTTGTATTCTCTTTACCCAAATCCGGCAAAAGATATAATTTCACTTTCAGGAAGTGATATTGCGAAAATAGAGAAATTAGAAATTTATAATTCACTCGGGCAATTGATCAAAAAAGTTAATATGCCTTTCAAAAATACGAATACAGTTGATGTTAGAGAATTAAAGCCAGGGGTATATTATTTTGTCACTGAACGTTTTTCTACCAAGTTTATTAAAGAATAGAAGTGTTAATATATATTGAATTATTAGCATTTTTCTGCTAATAGCAAACAGCATAGTTAAAAAGGTATTCCTTCAGGAGTGCCTTTTTTATTATGCTGAAATGACAGGTAAAAGATATTTCTTATGTAATTTGATTATTTTACATAGTTGCTTTTCTGGCAGTCGGTTTAAATATTCCGGAATATTTCTAAAACATATTGTCAAGTTTATAATTATATGATTTATAAAAATAAGTTATTGACTATTAGGTTTTATAGGGGTCAAAATAATTTGATATAAATTCTTTATGATATTATTCACAAAATATATCTTTCAAAGGAGAAATAAAAAGGATACTTTTGCACGGTAAAATTGATAATCAATAATTCGAAATAAACTTAGAATGATCAAAATCTACTCAGGGGCATTATTCTTATGCTCTGTTCTGGGTCTTTCTGCTCAGGAAGTAATATGGCAGAAAAACATTAAGTCGTCCTCACAGGATTTCTTAAGCCAGATTACAACAACAATAGATGGGCAATATCTCATTTCAGGAAGCTCCATTCAGCAAAAAAAAATGTCTGCCGAGAATAAACAGAATGATGGATACGATTTTCATCTTATAAAACTCAATCAACAAGGGAATGAAGTTTGGGAAAAGTACTTTTCGGGTCAGGATCATGATTTTTTGTCTGCTACGGTTAATACTCAGGAAGGTGGTTTTTTACTTGCAGGTACATCTTTTTCAGGAAAAAGCTTGGATAAAAAAGATGATTCCAAAGGAGGATCTGACATATGGTTAATCAGAATCAATGAAAATGGCGATGAGATATGGCAGAAAACGTTAGGCAGCAGAAGGGATGAAGAAGCAAAAGCTGTAATCCAGGCAACAGACCTGGGATTCTTTGTTTCAGGAACGGTTGAAACCACGGGAGCCGGCTTTGGTTCGAAAGATATTTGGATCATAAAGCTCGATAAAAGTGGTAAAGAATTATCCCAGGTCACTATTGGAGGAAAAGGTTTGGATGTTGTTGAAAAGATGATTCCAACGAAGGATGGCGGAGCGTTAATTGGTGCATATTCAAGAAGTAAAGCAGGAGGATCTAAAAAGACCGATAATTTTGGAGAGGGAGATTATTGGATCCTTAAGTTTGATAAAGCCGGAAAACTAGAGTGGGAGAAAAATTTTGGAGGTAAAGAGGATGACCACCTGAGAACAATTTCAGTAACCTCTTCCGGATTTTTTATAGCAGGTGAATCGCGTTCGAATATTTCAGGAAATAAATCTGTAGGGGTTAAAGATGGAACAGATTTATGGATGATCATGCTTAATGAAAAAGGAGAGGAAATGTGGCAGAAATCATATAATTTCAAAAACAGAGATGTATTGATGGGCGCCAGTATTTTACATACATCAGACGATAAATTATCAAAAGGAATTCTTCTTGGAGGATATAGTCAGGCGGAAGGAACCATTGGCGATGAGGAGGAAACTTTCTGGATTTTATATCTGGATTACGCTGGGAATGAGATGTGGCGCAAATATGTTAAAGGTGAATCAAGAAAGAAAATTGAAAGGCTTGCAGATCTGAAATTAAACATAGATGGATCTATACTACTTGCAGGTACTAGTGCAGAAGAGCTAGGGAAGGAAAACTGGAAAATCATAAAACTTGGTGACAAGGAGGTTAGCAAACTTATTGAGAAATCTGATATTAAAATATATCCTAACCCAGTTACAGATTATGCTTACGTTGAAATTGGCTTTGAGTTTAAAGAAGCTGATATTTCATTGTATGATATGGGAGGAAGACAGATTCAGACCATCAAAACAAGGAATTCTGTTACAAAAATAAATACTCAATCTCTGCTTCAGGCTGCGTATCTGGTTTATATAAAAACAGACGAAGGTAAAGTGGCAAGCGCCAAACTAATAAAAAAATAATAACTATTAATGAAAAACTTAAAAAGATACCTGACTTGTATTTTATACATTTCTTGTCAGATTATTTATGCGCAGGGTAAAACTGTGGAAGATTATAATCTTGGGAAAAAGATAAATGTCAGCAATAATTACAATGTTGGTAAGCTTAGCTTGTCTGTACCTTTATATGACATCAATCTGGGAAGACTTTCTTTAAAGGGTACCGTAGATTACCAGCAGGAGATTCCTAAAACCGAGCCATCCATGGTGGGAGCAAACTGGTACTTTAACATGTTCGGCAAAATAACAGTGGCATATAAAAAGCCGGGAGATTTGCTTTCTCCTCAGCTACTTGGAGCTAATACGCCCAGTGGATTCCATAGTATGGGAAAAAATAATTGTCTCATTTCAACACCAGGTAATGGTGCTACAAAAAAGCAACTTTTAACAAATCCAAATACGGACACCAGTTTTTACACGTATGAACCCAATACTTTTTATTTTGATTTCCTCGGATATACAGGGTATATGGTGTATGACAACGTTGGAAAGTTTCTGGTGTATTCTGAGAATGGAAATCTGACGGCATCATGGTCAGGAGAAAAATGCCATAATATTTTTCAACCGATTTTGTCATTCCCGGAAATTGTAATGAAAGATGATAAAGGAAATGAGTTTTATTTCGGAGGCGATTATAATTCTATGGACATCTATTACGGAAAGACCAAGTACAACTATAGCTCTTTTAGCGATGATGGGACTTTTAGCTATTTTACTGATTTTTATACAAACAGACAAACCAATTATATTTCTGCATTTTACCTGAAAAAGGTAAAATTATCAAATGGAAGGCTGCTAGAGGCATATTATAAAAATAGTAACAGAACAATTCTTGATCCTTTTACTAATGGTGGAGAATATGTTAACGGGGATTATCCTAATGGAATTCCTGCCAACAATATCTTGTTGAACAATAATATTTTTCTGGGACAAGGTAATGGCCAGGATTTTAATAACTATACGGATACTTCTTCAATGAATTCGTGGGCGATGAGCCAGACCAGAGTTAATATCTTTCAGAAATTAGCAGTCATTGATTCCGTCAAAATATCGGATTACGGAACATTAAGCTTTAATTATGTTCAGGGTAATAATATTTACACGAAACCTTTTCTGAAAAAAATTCAGCTAAAAAGCTACAGCAAAAAGATAAAGGATATTGATTTTACTTATAATAATGCTCAGTTACAAGAGATTAATAATAATAATGAAAAATATAGCTTTACTTATTATACCGGTTCTGGAAACAATTACCAAACGGACCCTTCAGGAATCAATTATTTAAGTGGTTATATAGGTTATCTCAAAAGTGTTGTGTATCCTACAAAAGGAAGAGAAGAATTTATTTATGAGCAAAATGATGTTTCCAAGATAAATTTTTTCACAAGAAGCAGTTTCGGAACAGAGAATAACGTGTTCATGAATAAAGATTCTAAAATTGACGGTCAACGATTATCAATGATACAGACTTTTGACAACACTAATACTCAGGTAGGTCTGAAAAAGTATGAATATAAAAATGATGATGGAACCTCGTCCGGTATTCTTATCTATAAAGATCAAACCAGCGTTTTTGTAGACAATTTGAACTGGTTTAATTCCGGTACTACAACAACATCCAACTCGTTTAAAGGATATTATGATGAATATGTACGATATAGCAAGGTAAGAGAAGAAATTACAGGTAAGGAAAGAAATGATTATTATTTTACGGATCTTGTTACAAATCCTGATTCTATTGCCACTAAAGTCCACTCTAGTAACAACAATCCTAATGCACCACAGATCGCGCAAAGCAAATTACCGTTAAAAGTAAATAAAAATAACGAGAGAGGAAAACTGTATAAGATGGTTAAGCATAATAATGATATGTTTGCAGTCTTAGTAAAAAATATAAGATACACGAATTTCTTGAAAAATGCTTATCCGCTTAATGAACTATCTGATAACTGCACAGATTGTAAAATATCAGACAGCAGATATTTCGTGGAAGCAAAGGCCGCGTTATGGGCACCAAATGTGAATAATCCATCACAGCTTGAATATATCGGATATTATCAATATCAACCTGTATTGCCATATCTGCCAATAGCTATAGAGACTACGGAACAGATTCCATATCAAACTGTTGCGGGTAATCCTGTCGGTAGTAAATTATTTAATAGTGAAAAGTATATTAAATATAATACCAAATATTTATACTGGCATCCCTATGAAATAGAAACAACAGAAAATTTGTCTCATGATTGGAACCTGCCGGGAAATCCTCCTGTCTACAATGGAAAAATAATATCAAGAACGTATTATCCACAAGATATTCTCAGGGCCAATACGGCTTGTGTAACAGGAAATTGTCCCCCTGATAACAATACGGTGGGAGGGAAGTTTTCCATTTATAAATATATGGCAAACCAAAATCTGGTAATGCCTGTTATTGAAGCAAAGGTAAATACATATAACAAAACGGCTTTGGAAGAGGAAATTTATTCTAAAGATGCGGCAACAGGAAATTTCGTTATGCCAACCCGAAGAAGAAGTTCCCTGCTTGATTCTAATTTCTCCTTAGATAATGTGGCAGCAGCAACTGTAGAAGATAAAGAGACTATGGAATTGTATGATAATTTGGGAAATCTCCTGCAGTCAAGAAGCAGTAACGGTATTCCAAATACTACGATTTATGGTTATAATCAAACCCTTCCTATTGCAGAAGTCAAAGGGGCCACTTACGCACAGGTTATGCAGGCTTTTAATCTTGATCCTGTTAATAACACTTCATATCTTGATCTGGAGATTGTAAAAAAATCCAACCTGGATAAAAATGAAACTGCTGAAGCGGATCTAAATTTAGAATTGGATAAATTTAGAACAAAGCCGGAATTAAAAGATTTCCAGATTGAAACATTCGCTTATGATCCCCTAATAGGAGTTAAATCAGTAACTGATGCGAATGGAGTAAAAAGCTCTTATAAATATGACGGACTCAACAGGCCTAAAAAAGTATTTGATGCCAATGGAGATCCTATTAAGACATTTGATTATAATTTCGCACCGACAAGATATTACAATAGCTATCTTATTAAAACTTTATATAGAAACAATTGTGGATCTAATGCGCACGGAGGTCTTCATTTGTACTTTGTACCTGAAAACAAATATTTTTCAACGGTAAGTCAGGCGGACGCAGAGCAGATGGCAGAGAATGAAGCTGCAACGGTAGGACAAGTCGAAGCTAATACGTATGGCTTATGCTATCCTAAATCACAATGTTCCCTGACCATGGCTAACAATTTTGTTTCATTAGGTTCGGAGGTATATAGTTATATGAATAATTATAATGTTGTATTTAAGCTTTCCTTCAGGGGTTATCCTATTAACGCAAGTTATTGGAATAATGAAATTCAAATCGCACAAATTAGCGGAAGCTGTATCCCTTCTGTGGAAAGGACAATAAGCAATTATGTTGAACCACCGGGCGGATATTTCGGAGATACTCCGGCTAACAGAACCTGGCGGGTAAGAATAGATACTGCGGGAAGAGTTTATGTAAAACTATTATCAGGGTCTGTGGGAAATAACTCGGCTAACCCATTAAAATTTGAATTCGAATACTAATATGAAAAGCTATAAAATATTATTTATAATTCTTTTATCCTGGGTAAATGTATATTATGCCCAGAGTTCAGGATTATCAAATGCCGAAAACTATATTTTAGTAAAAAATTATGTGTCTAAGGGATCAGATACTTTAACAAAGCCACCTTTACAAACTGTACAATATTTTGACGGTATTGGAAGAATAAAGCAGAGCGTTAAAGTAAAATATACACCGCAAGGAAATGACGTGGTAAGTCACAAGGTCTATGATGAGTTTGGAAGAGAGGCTAGAGAATATCTTCCGGTTCCTCAGCAAGGTACGCAAAATGGGGCTTTTTATACCAATCCTTTAACCAATGCAACAAATCCTGCCATATATGGTAACGAAAAAATCTATTCTGAAAAGATCTTTGAAAGTTCCCCTTTCGACAATATTCAGAAACAGTTTCAGGTAGGAAATGACTGGTCGGGCAGTCCTCTTCAATTCGGTTACGACAGGAATATCGCCGGAGAGGTAAAAAAATATGTAACGGTAACAAGCTGGTCTAATGGAGCAACATCTTCTTTATTAAATATAAGCGGAAGCTACGGCAATAGTGAGTTATACAAAAAAATAAGGGTAGATGAAGATAATATTCAGGTTATTGAATTTATTGATGCACAAGGGAAATTAGTATTAAACAGAAAAGTTATCAGCAGCTCGGAAAATGCTGATACGTATTATGTATATAATGAATATGACCAGCTGGCTTTTGTTATTCCCCCATCAGCCGCCAGCTTAACGAATATTGATACTACAAATTTAAATGCTTTATGCTATCAGTATCGTTATGATAATAAAGGTCGTTTGGTTGAAAAGAGACAACCCGGAAAAGAAGGATGGGAATTCATCGTGTATGATAAACAGAACAGGATTGTTCTTACACAAGATCCCATGCTGGCTTCACTAAATAATAATTTTAATAAGAAAGGCTGGATTTTTACTAAATACGATCAGTTCGGCAGAATTGTCTATACGGGATTTTTTGCAAATACTGCAAGTAGATTGTCAATGCAGACTGCCCTAAATAACATGGCTGCTAATGCCGCAAACAATGAAGTGCGGACTAACACACCATTTTCACTCAATGGCTTGGATATTTGGTATACAAAAAATGCATTTCCCACAGGCAGTATGACCATACTAAGTGTTAACTATTATGATACATACCCTTTTGCATCACCACTCTTTCCTACACAAATCTTAGGACAAACGGTACTTTCAGACGTGCAGAGCTCATCCGTTAATACTAAAAATTTGCCGCTTGCATCCTTTGTCAAAAACATTGATGATGATAACTGGACTAAAGGTTATAATTGGTATGATCCTAAAGGAAGACTTATCGGAACTTATTCAATTAATTATTTAGGAGGATATACAAAAAGAGAAAAGCTGTTGGATTTTTCAGGTTTAATCAAGGAATCTTATGTGTATCATAAAAGAACAAATAGTGATGAAGAAGTCCGTACAAAAGAAACGATTGAGTATGATAAACAAAATAGAATATTAGCTCAAAAGCATAAGGTTAATAATCAGCAGGAGGAACCTTTAAGCATAAATTCTTATAATGAATTAGGCCAGTTAGCACAAAAGCAAGTAGGGCAGGATGATGATCATCTTGTGCCTTTACAAACAATTACTTATAAATATAATATCAGGGGATGGGTTACACAGGTTAATGATCCGGAAAATTTAGGATCAAGCTTTTTTGCAATGAAGCTGAAATATCAAAACCCGCAAGATGCTCAAAATGGAATAGCTAAATATAACGGAAGTGTTTCAGAAATGGATTGGAAAACATCTGTTGACGGATTATACAGGAGATATGCTTATAAATATGATCAGTTAAACAGACTTACAGAAGGTATATTTTTAACGCCATATTTAACATCAGAAACGCAAAACCACTTTTATGATGAAATTCTAACGTATGATAAAAACAGCAACATTAAGACGCTTAATAGATTTCAGGCACCTTCATTGGGATTAAATACACCGATGAAAATCGATGAATTAACATACGAATACGCGAACAATAACCTTTCTAACAGGCTTTCTAAGGTAACAGATGCTATTCCTAATAATTCAGGATATCCAATCGGTGGAAACGTAATTGATTATGATTTAAATGGTAATATGATCAATCAAAAAGATAAAGGCATATCCGGGATCTTATATAATTACCTTAATCTTCCCAGACAATTTACAACCAGCCAAGAGAATATATCTTATCTATATAGAGCTGACGGAACAAAACTTAAGAAAACACTTAGTGCCACAACAACTGATTATTTAGATGGATTTCAGTATGAAAATGGAATTTTAAAGGTGATTCCTACTACTGAAGGAATCTACGCATATGATAGAACACAGTACATCTATAATTATAAAGACCACCTGGGAAATATTAGATTTACATATGGGTCAGTAGACGGTGGAGGAATTATTTTCTGGAAAGAAAATAACTATTATCCTTTTGGGTTAATGCATAAAGGCTATAATGGATCTGATAATTTGCAGGAGTTTTCCGTGCCTTATTTTGATCGATATAGTGGAAAAGAGCTACAGGAAACAGGAATGTATGATTTCGGGGCGAGATTTTATATGCCTGATTTAGGAAGATGGGGCGTAATTGACCCCTTATCAGAAAAGTATCATGGTTTTAGTCCATATAATTATACCTTGAATAATCCGCTTAATATGATTGATCCGGACGGAAGAGCTGTTTATCCTCCCGTAAAAGGATTGGCATATTATGTCGATAATGATGGTATCTTTAGATGGAATGCTCAAAATAAAATGTATGAGCATTACGGAAATACTCCGGAAAATCCAACGGTTTCAAATGGCTTTTTAGGATATTATGAAGTGCCGGAATCCGCTACGGCCGAAGTAACTGCTAATCCGCCTTCGGGTGAGGGTGTTATTGCAAAAGGAGATATGCCAAAGGTTAGTTCCGTACCAAATAATACAACACAGCAGGCTCGTAAAGGTATAATACCAAGATATCAGAAACTGGATGAAGTAGTTAATAACCCTGCAACTTCTCCTGCAATGGCAAGACTGGGACAGGTAACGGCTTCCAGTTCAGCAAGAATTATGCGATCGGTAGAAAGTGTAGGAAAAATAGGAAGAGAAGTTTGGTGGGGACCAAAATCTATTGGTACCTTTAGGACACCAACCAGATTGGCGGGCGGTCTTGCGAATACTTTGGAAGCCGGAGGAACTGCTTTAGGCTTTTTGGGTCTGGGCTTTACGTCCTATCAATATTTATCGGGACAAATCACAGGTACAGAAGCATTTTTTGATGTCGGAGCCGGAGTCCTGAGTTTTTGGTGTCCTTTGTGCGGAATGTTTTATTTCGGTGGAAAAACATTATGGGAACAAACCACAGGAACACCTTTATTTAAGAAACCTGAAGGTATTTCAAACGAGATCACTCCGTTGTTTGGTCAACCATTTATCTTTAAATAAAAATGAAAGTATATAACTATTTCGCTTTTTCAACTTATAAGCTCCTTGAAATTGTTTTCAAAAAAGATAATGAAAGGATTTTAGTACTCAAAACATCCTTTATTATTTCACTACTAATATTACTTGTATTGTACTCTATAAAGGGAATTTTTGAATTGAATGGTTATAATGATACCGTAATTCCTCCATTGTACATTTTTTTGCTGATCGTAATAATATGGCTGCCGAATTATATTTACCTTAACAAAAAGAATTTTCTTATGGATAATAATGTTTTTTCTCTAAAAAACGTTATTCAGGTTCTGTTGTTTATAATCACAGTTGTTGCTGGATTTATAATAATTGCCAATAAAAACAGAGAAAGAATATTCAGAGAAAGAGGATATTCAGAAGAAATGATTAATAATGGAGGTAAAGAAGCATTTGATCCTCAAAAAAAACCAGAGTCATTGGAAGAAAAGATCAGATTATGGTATTATAATACATTTGAAAAAAAGGATAGTACTGACATAAAATGATAAAGGTCGTCTCAATTTTGAGACGACCTTTTTTATGCACATAATAATATTTAGATCTAAATTATTTCTTTATATATGAAATAAACGGTATTGATTCTTAGCAAATGTTAGTACATTTGCAAATATATCCTTGAGATAGCAGGTTTTTACAATTTTCATTACCTGAAAAACGGATTATACACTTTCTCAAAACCAATAGTCGTAGGATTTCCGTGGCCTGAGAAAACCTTTGTTTCAGGATCAAGGATAAAAAGTTTCATTGTGATTCCTTCAATCAGCTGTTCATAATTCCCTTTAAACAGATCAGTTCTGCCAATGCTTCCCTCAAAAAGAACATCTCCGGAAATCATGAATTTTTGATTCTCATTATGATAGATAATACTCCCTGGCGAATGTCCGGGAACATGGTAAATTTTGAATCTTTCACCATCCAGCTCCAGTTCATCATTTTCGCTGATATATCGAATGTCTGCATGGATGTGCTCAAGCGTCATCCCGAAACGCATTCCGCTGATCTGGAACATATCAAGCACCTCCTGGTCATCCTTATGCATAAAAACAGGTACTTTAAAAGTATCGGAAGCCCACTGAAGTCCTAAAATATGATCAATGTGGGCATGGGTTAAAAGGATTTTATTAATTTTTAATTCTTTTTCGCTGATGAAATTTTCCAGTGTTTTGGTTTCCATATCATTCATATTTCCCGGATCAATCAGCCAGGCATTTTTGTTTTCATTGTAAATGAGGTAGGTGTTTTCACTGGCGAAATTAAATACGAAACCTTGTATCTGAAGCATATGATTTATATTTTTTTAAGTAACAAATGTAATCACAAAAGTTTGTGTTTAAAATAGTCAGATCGAAATATTTCCCAATTAAAATATCATTAAAACCTTTGGATCGGATGAAAAATCTCGCATTTTTCTTTATCTTCGTCATAATGAAAACTTTGCGAATATTTTTACTTACCCTGAGCGGACTTGTTTTTGGACAGAATATCCAGAGCATTCAGCTGTTTAATCCACAGACCAACGATGAAACGCCGGTTATCTATTTTAACCAGCAGTTGGTTTTGAGTTTTGATGACCTCACCAATGCCAGCGAAATTTACAGATATACCATCAAACACTACAACAGAAACTGGGAAGACGACAATCTTTTCTTTACCGAATATGCTACAGGTACTTTAAATGCTTTGCTGGACAGGTTTCAGTATTCTTTCAATACGCTTCAGTCTTATACTCATTATAAGCTTATATTCCCGAATGATAAAATGCAGCTTAAAATTTCAGGGAATTATGAAATTATCGTTTACAAAAACTCAGCAGATCAGCCCTTATTCAAGCGAAGATTCTATCTTGTGGAAGATGCCGCAACACTGGCGGTAGGTGTTTCAAGATTTGCCGATGCCAGAAATCCCGAAGCCAATCAAAGAATCGAGGTGAAAGCGGTTTCCAAAGGTGGGGATCTTTCCTCCAATGTCAATTCAATGACGCTGAATGTTATGCAGAACAATAATCCTAACATGGCTGTAAATAATTTAAAGCCAAGCGCAACACTCGGAAATCAATTGTTATTTCAGCAGCTTTCTCTGGTTTTTCCCGGAAATAATGAGTTTTATTATTTTGATAATAAAAACATGAATATGGCTGCAGATATGGTTCGCGCAACAGAAGTGAAAGATGGTGTCAATAACACGTTTCTTCATCCGGTGTGGGCTTTTCCGTTAAATTATCAATATCAGCCCGATGTTAATGGCGCGTGGTATTACAGAAGAAATGATCTGGGAAGGGAAAGAGATGCAGAAAGAGAAGCAGATTATTCCTGGGTGTATTTTTCCCTTGATTCGGATCCTGTAGATAAAGAAATTTACGTATTGGGAGGTTTCAATGATTTCAAGCCTGGTAAAGAAAACCTGATGCAATACGATTCGGAAAACAAAAAATATGTCGCCAGAATTTATCTTAAACAAGGTTTCTACAACTATATCCTCGCTACAAAAAATCCGGACAGACGCCTTAATTTCGGGGAAGTCAACGGGAATTTCTGGCAAACGGAAAATCTCTATCAGGCATTTTTATACTATGCCCCTTTCGGAAGAAATTACGATGGACTGATGGGATATGGCGAGTTCAGAACTCCGGTGAGGTAACTTGAAGTTTTCATAACTTTTAATTTTTCAACAGTAAATTATTTGCATCATAAACAAACCTTTAAGGTTTCAAAAATCTTGAAGATAATTTTATAAACTAAAAAGAAAAACCTCACAGATGAAATCTGCAAGGCTTCATATAATAATAGTCTGGAAATCAGTTTAATTTAAATATAGCGGTTACAAAAAGTGTTTCTTCATTCTCAAAAACGTAATGAATAGTGACAGGAAAGCCGTCCATTGAGCAGGTGTTAATCCCGTTACATCTTTCGTGATGCTGCGCTATACCATTGATGGTTGCTTTAAGGCCTTCCAGAAAGTCGATTCCTCTTTGTTTGTTTTCTGCACTAAAAACCCTCATAAGGAGCCTTATATCATTTTTTGCAATTGAAGAAAGAAGAATTTTCATTTAGGCACAATACTTTTTCAGCTCTGAAATATTTTCGTAAAAATCCAGTTTGGTAGAAGGATTTTCATTGTGAAACTGAATCCTGTACAGAATTTCATCCATATGAAACGGTGAAATCGCAGGAGTGTTCTTCTCTTCAAAGCTTTCCATCATTTTTACAAAAGCTTCTAAAGCATCAGGACCGAAATTCTCAATTTTTCTTTTTAAAATTTCTGCAGTTGCACTCATCATTTTTATTTTTAAAGGTTAATGAGGTTGTTTTGTTGGGGTAAAGGTAAGAAAAATATTTAAATTTAAATTATTTTGCTAAAAATTTTAGGGGTATTTAGGTATAAAATATAAAATATTTGATAATTGATTAGAATTTGGGGGGGTAATGGTATTTTTTACGAAATTAAATATCGAATGATAAAAAAGCCTTCAAAAACTGAAGGCTGATATTTAAACTAAATAAAATTCATTGAGTTTTTCCTCACATAATGTTTTAACGACTTCAATCCACCGGTCTTCATCATTCAGGCAGGGGATATAATGGAAATTTTCTCCTCCGGCTTCTGTAAACTGATGTTTCCCTTCAACCGATATTTCCTCAAGTGTTTCCAGGCAGTCGGAAACAAAAGCAGGACAGACAACCGCAAGATTTTTAATTCCTTTTTTAGGGATGGTTTCAAAGGTTTCATCCGTATAAGGCTCGATCCACTTATCTTTTCCAAGCCTGGACTGAAACGATACAATAACCTTTTCCTTCGGCAGATTCAGTTTTTCAATAACGGTTTCTGTAGTTTTAAAGCACTGATGACGATAGCAGAACTGATGACTCGGGTTATTCTCCCTTGTGCAGCAATCGTTGAGATTGCAGGTTTTGGTGGGATCTGTTTTAAAGATATGCCTTTCCGGAACCCCGTGATAAGAGAATTGCAGTGCGTCAAAATTTTTAGGAAGCTTCTCGCGAATGCTTTCGGCAAGGCAATTGATGTACATTTCACGGTTATAGAATGGTTGGATGTAATTGATTTTTATTCCCGGGAATTTCTGTTTCCTTACTTCTTCAGCTTTTTCAATAACGGTTTCTGTAGTACTCATTGCATACTGTGGATACAGCGGGAAAAGGACGATCTCGGTAACGCCCTTTTCAGCAAGAGCACGGATTCCCGTTTCAATACTGGGTTCGGCATACCTCATCCCGATTTCTACAGGAACATCCACTTGTTTCTGTAATTTCTTACGAATTTTCTCGGTAATAACGATTAAAGGGGATCCTTCATCCGTCCAGACGGTTTTATAGGCTTCTGCGGATTTCGGTGGACGTGTTTTCAGGATAATTCCCTGTACAAGAAGTGCACGGAAGATCCATCTGTAGTCGATTACTTTTTCATCCATCAGGAATTCATCAAGATATTCCTTTACATCCTTTACATCCGTAGATTTTGGCGAACCGAGATTTACCAATAAAATTCCTTTCTTTGAATTTGAGAATTCTTTCTCCAAGTTTTTTTATTTAAAGTTTACAATCTTTCTGCGAAATTATATTATCCGTTCACGGCTTCTACATGTTCTACCAGATCGGGAACAAATTGTTTTAAGATATTTTCAATTCCGTTTTTCAGGGTAGCAGTAGAGCTTGGACAGCCGGAGCAAGCTCCCTGCAGGAGCATTTTTGCCGTTTTATTTTCCTGATCATATTCCATTAAGGATATTTTTCCTCCATCGTTTTCTACGGCAGGTGCCACATATTCATTAAGGATGTCAGAAATTTTCTGCTCGTCTTCCGTATAATCTCTGTTGATGATTTTTTCTACAGGATTTTCATGTTTCTGGGCTTCAATATTGGAAATTTCTCCTCCGTTCTGAAGATATTCTGCAATCAATGCACGCACTGTCATCATTACCTGATGCCACTCTACGGAATTGTCTCTTGTTACGGCAACAAAATTGTCCGAAATAAATACTTCTTTGGCAAAATCGAATTCTTTAAAAATTGCCTGCGCCAAAGGAACACCGTCTGCAGTGTCTCTCGATTTCACTTCAACAAAGCCTTCCATGAGCAATCTGTTGGAGACGAATTTCATCACATTAGGATTCGGGGTCATCTCAGCATAAATCTGGTAAAGCTCTTTTTTCTTCTGAAGATAAATTCTCGGATTGGCCAGAAGCTCGTCTTCAATTACATTTTTCAGACTTTCAGCAACATGTTCCCATGCTACCGTATCCTGTTTTGCAACTGCTACAAAATTAGCCGTAATAAAAATTCTTTCCACAAACGGATAGTTGAAAAGCTCCTGTGCCATGGGAATTTCTGAAATGTCCGAATCTCTGTCCAGTTCCAGGGAACCGGGAATCAGGTTATAATCCGCCACAAATTTCATCACTTTCGGGTTTTCAGTAGGCTCTATAAGTATAGTATGCATTTTTTCTTTAAATTTGAAATACAAAAATACGCAATTAGAAATTAGAAGCGGGAGATAAGAAGTTAGATTTTTGCTATCGACGTGATTTAAAAATCATGAATGATAATCCTAATTTCAATCAATTACTACAAAATTTAAAATTAAATATGGCACTGATCAAAGAACTTTTAGGGAAAGCACCGCAGATAGGAGAGAATACCTTTCTGGCAGAAACGGCCACCATCATCGGTGATGTTACCATGGGACGGGATTGCAGTATATGGTATAATGCGGTAATCAGGGGAGATGTTCATTATATAAAGATGGGAAATAAAGTGAATGTTCAGGACAATGCGATGCTGCACTGTACCTATCAGAAACATCCTTTGAATATAGGGAATAATGTTTCTATCGGTCATAATGCCATTGTGCACGGTTGTACCATTAAAGATAATGTATTGATTGGGATGGGAGCAATTGTTATGGACGATTGTCTTGTTGAGGAAAATTCTATTGTAGGCGCAGGTTCTGTTGTAACGCAGGGTACACACATCAAATCCGGTGAAGTCTGGGGCGGTGTTCCGGCCAGAAAAATTAAAGATATTAATTCCCAGCTGCTTGAAGGAGAGGTAAACAGAATTGCCGATAATTATGTGAAATATTCTTCATGGTACAAAGAAAACGTAAAGCACGTGGAAGGATAATGGGCAATAGTGAATTGTGAAAGGTAAATTTATTTTGAATCAGCCATTCCAAATTTAAATTGTCATAATAAAAAATCTTGCTGTGTAGAGCAAGATTTTTTTATAAATTGTTAAGAATTCACCAGTTCGGCTTTTCCGTTGACGCATTTTATTGATGAAGGCGGCATTACCATCATACAGTCGGAGACCGTAGAATATTTTTGGTTAAATGCTTTTACCTTTTCCGTATAATCATTGATTTTTGGTAAGATGGAAGTTTCCATTTTTTTAGGATAAGCTATATACAGCTGAGGTCCGCCACATCCTTTGGCTCCCATCGGTGCAAATGTCCACTCTGCAGCATTGGTGCATTTTTCTTTTGAAATTTCAGATTCTATAGAAGCTTTTAATTTATCCAGCTGAGCCTGATCATATTTTTGGCTGTTTTCATCAGCAGGTCTTTCCGAAATATCTTTAGGAAGACTGGCGTCCGTATTTTTTGTAGAAGAGCAGGAAGCCGCAAGAAGCATCGTACAAATGGCTAATACAGGGATTTTCATAAGTTGTTTTTCTCTCGTTATGTTGAAGAATTTTCAAAAGTTATGCCAAGGTAAGGATTTACATTTCATTTTCCGTAATTTTGACGGCGATGAACAATCATTTTTTTGACTTAATAGAACATACCAACCGAAGTGTATTTTTAACAGGAAAAGCGGGAACCGGAAAAACCACTTTTCTTAATGATTTTGTAAAACGAACCCGCAAAAAACATATTGTTGTTGCACCTACAGGAATTGCTGCGATCAACGCGGGCGGCGTTACTATTCATTCTATGTTTGGGCTTCCGCTGAGGACTTTTCTTCCGACAACTGAAAGAATTGATACCAGTCTGGCAAATAATATTGCCGACCTGATGCCGCATTTCAAATACCGGAAAGATAAACTGAAACTTCTGCGGGAAGTAGAGATCATCATCATTGATGAGGTTTCCATGCTTCGTGCCGATGTTCTGGATATGATGGATTTTTCCCTGCGGTTTATCCGGAGAAATAATCAGCGTTTCGGAGGAGTTCAAATGTTATTCATCGGAGATTTGTATCAGCTTCCGCCGGTGGTGAGAGATGAGCATATTTTAAAAATGTATTACCATTCTCCGTTTTTCTTCGACAGTCACGCCATTAAGGAAATTCCTTTAATTACGATTGAGCTTACGAAAGTGTACCGGCAGTCTGATGAAAATTTTCTTGCCATCCTGAATGCCATCCGGGACGGCGATGTGGCCAATATTGATTTTGAACATCTAAATGAAAGATACGATCCTGATTTTGACATGGGCGGCGAGCCGTATGTTTACCTATGTTCTCATAATAAAATGGCAGATGATATCAATCAGGAAAAGCTGGATGAACTAAAGGTCAGTTCTAAAACTTACGAGGCCAAACTTTTCGGAGAGTTCAAGGAAAACCAGTTCCCGAATGAGCAGTTTTTAGATTTAAAAATAGGCGCCCAGATTATGTTTATCCGTAATGATATTTCCGGAGAGAAGAAATATTTTAACGGAAAACTTGGTGAAATTTCCGCACTGGAAGAAAATGAAATCAAGGTAATTCTTGACGGCAGCGAAAGAGAAATTACGGTAAAAAGGGAAGTCTGGGAACAGAAGAAATATTTCCTTGATACCGATAAAAATATCAAGGAAGAAGTGTTGGGAAGTTTTGAACAATTTCCGATAAAACTCGCCTGGGCAGTTACCATCCATAAAAGCCAGGGGCTTACTTTCGACAGAGTGATTATTGATGCAGGGAAAAGTTTCACGGCAGGGCAGGTGTATGTAGCGCTATCCCGTTGTCGAACACTGGAAGGTATTGTTTTAAAATCAAGAATTACCCCGGAGGTCATTTTTAAAGATAACAGAATTCTTCACTTTCACAGCGATACGGTAGCCAATGATAAGGTTGAAACTATTTTAAATAATGAAAAGTATGATTACAGTATCAGAAAGGTTCTTCGTACGGTAGATTCCCAATGGTTGCTGAAAGAGGTGGAAGAATGGAATAATTTATCCATTGTTACGAAAAGTCTTGATCATCTTAAAACAAAACAATTGTATAATCAGCTAAAACCTGAAATTGTAAACCTCGGTAAAATATTTGAAAAACTGGAAAGAGTCATTTCCCAGAAGGTTAATAATTTTATCGAACAGAAAGAAGAATGGTCTGAAATTGAAAATAAAACCAAAGGTGCGGTTAATTTCTTTTTTACAGAAATCAGGGATAAAGTTTTCAGTCCGCTGAAGGATTTCTATGCTGAAATTAAAGGAACGAAAGGTTTAAAACAATACAACGAAGAATTCAGAAACTGGCTGGAGGATATTGAAGAATATTTAAACAGTTTGAAAGAAATTCATCTGTTGGAAACGAAACTTCTGGATGAAAAAAATAATCAGGAAGTAAGCATGAAAATTGCCAAAGTACCGTCCCAGGTTCTCACCTTTCAGTTGTTTGAACAGGGGAAAACCATTTCAGAGATTGCTTTAGAAAGAGGATTGGTAAAAGAAACGGTAATCGGGCATCTGGCGAAATTTGCAGAGCAGGGATTGCTGGATATTTCAAGGGTGATTACTTCGGATAAAATCAAAGCTTTTGAAGACTTATTTAAATCTGAACCTAAAGAAACTTTAACGGAATGGAAAAATGCATTGCCAAGCCATTTTGAATTTAATGAAATCCGGATTTTAATTAATCATTTTAATTACCTGAAAGAAAAAGGAAAGATCTAATTATTTTAAAAATAATTTTGTATTTTTAACAGTAAATACTATTTATCATGAAATATTTATTTACTTTTTTCTTTTTATTGTTTTTGAATTCTGATAAAAAAGAGGATTTAAATTATAATCTTTTAATTGGATCCTGGTATCAGGACTCTTTTGCAAATACCACTGCCACCGGAGTTTTTACATTTGAAAAGGACAGTACTGCCACATTGGAAATGAAAGATGGTAAAACGAAAGCGATGATCGGAGGAATGACAGGACCTTATAAGATTGAAAAATCCAAGAAAATCCTCAAAATAACAATGGTAGGAAAGCAAAAAACCTTTGAAATTCATGAGCTTACTGATGATATACTTGTTATGCAGAATCAGGAAAAAGGAAAATCCAAACAGACTTACAAGCGTTATAAGAATGGAAAATAATTAAATATTAAGGCTGGTTAACCAATTCCAGCCTTCTTATTATTTATTGAGCAAATCCTGATTAACATGAGCCTATAATTTTATGGTACCGCTGACATCTTTTTACAATAAAGATTGATGTAGGATAAATTAAGAATATTAAATTTCCAATAGCTTTTCCCTGAATTCACCGATCAGTCTTATCAATTACAAAAAGTAACTAATGCAAAATATTAGTTTTAAATTTGCTTGGTTTTTAGAGCCTAAAATTTAAAATTATGCAAAACTTCGAAATATCCGTGCTGGATCTTGCTCCGGTAAAACAGGAAAAGACCATTCACGATACCTTTCAGGATAGTTTGTCTTTGGCAAATCATGCTGAAAATTTATATTATAAAAGATTCTGGCTTGCGGAACACCACAATATGGAAAGCATCGCCAGTTCGGCTACTTCTGTTCTGATCGGCTTTATTGCCAACGGAACCAAAAAAATCAGGGTAGGATCAGGAGGAATCATGCTTCCGAACCACAGCTCCCTGGTCATCGCCGAACAGTTCGGAACCCTGGAATCTCTTTTTCCGGGAAGAATTGATCTGGGACTGGGTAGAGCTCCCGGAACCGACGGCTTAACAGCGCAGGCGTTAGGAAGAAATCCGGCCATTATCAATCAGCAGTTCCCAAGACAGATCCTGGAGTTACAGAAATATTTCTCTAAAGAAAATTCTGAAGCATTGGTACGGGCCATTCCGGGAGAAGGTCTTGATATTCCTTTGTATATTCTGGGTTCGAGTACGGATAGTGCTTTTTTAGCGGCAGAACTCGGACTTCCTTATGCGTTTGCCGGGCATTTTGCTCCGGAACAGATGGAAATGGCTTTCAATATTTACAGACAGAATTTCGAACCATCAGAATATTGTGACCAACCTTATATTATTGCCTGTATCAATGGGGTAGCTGCAGAAACTTCCGAAGAAGCCCACAAAATTTCCACCACTTTATTCCAGGCTTTTATTAATATCATCCGAAACGACAGAAAGCCTTTTGCTCCGCCGGTTGATGATATGGATAACATCTGGTCACCGATGGAAAAAACAATGGTTTTACAGAAACTGCGCTATACGCTCATAGGTGATCAGGCTGAAATTGAAGAACAGCTTAAAAGCTTCCAGGAGAAATTTAATGTTAATGAACTGATGATTAATTCTCATATTTATGACCATCAGAAAAGATTAGATTCTTATTCGATTTTCAGAAAAGCTAAAGACGCTATATTAAAAATATAACAAACCCTTATCATAATTGGGAGATGCTTATTTTATGAGTATCTTTGCGAAAATTTAAAGTAAAAATGTCTGATATTAAATTAAATACTATTCCGGAGGCTATTGAAGACCTTAAAAATGGTAAAATAATCATAGTAGTAGATGATGAAGACAGGGAGAATGAAGGTGATTTTCTTTGTGCCGCAGAACTGACGACACCGGAGATCATTAATTTTATGGCTCTTCACGGAAGAGGCTTAATCTGCATGCCATTGCCTGAAAAAAGATGTGATGAACTTGGGTTGGAAGTAATGGTAAGCCGAAGCAGTGATCCGAAGGAAACTGCCTTTACCGTATCGGTAGATCTTCTTGGAAACGGAACATCAACCGGTATTTCCGCAGCCGACAGAGCGAAAACCATTCTTGCTTTGATGGATGAAAGATCAAAACCAACCGATTTTATGCGTCCCGGACATATTTTCCCGCTTCGTGCAAAAAAAGGAGGTGTATTGAAGAGAGCAGGACATACAGAAGCTGCCATTGATCTTACCTGCCTTGCAGGATTGAAAGAAGGAGGGGTGATCTGTGAAATCATGAACGAAGACGGTTCGATGTCACGCTTACCGGAATTGTATGCTTTTGCACAGAAACATGATATGAAGATTGTTTCAATCGAAGATTTGATCCATTATCAGCTAAAAAAAGGAAATCTTATCGAAAGAATTGAAGAAAGAAAGGTAAAAACGGCTTATGGTGAGTATGATTTTTTTGCATTCAGGGAAACTTCAAATGATCAGATTCATTTTGCTTTAACAAAAGGTGCATGGACAGTGGATGAGCCTGTTTTGGTAAGAGTTCAGTCTTCCGATTCTTACTTTGACGTACTTACAAGATTAAATAACGGTGAAAAGCCTTTACTGGAAAAAGTAACCGGTATGGTGAATGAAGCAGGAAAGGGAGCTATTATTTTCATCAATAACGTTTCCAATTCCGAAAATACATTAAGAAAGCTTCAGCAGTTCCTGAATTATCAGGACGGACAGGTTCAGCACCCGACATTAGCTTACAATTACAGAGATTACGGGATCGGAACGCAGATCCTGAAAAATCTTGGAATCAATAAATTTAAGGTAATCACTCAGAATCCTAATATCAAGCCTCAGGTTGGAGGGTATGATGTTGAGGTGACGGAGATGGTGCAGCTATAAAAGTGAATAGTGAATGGTCAATTCGCTACGCTTGTCAATTTACCTAGTTTAGCTTAAATTGACTATCAATTGCGAAGAAAAATTACCATTGACAACAAATAAAAATGGCCTGAGAATTTCTCAAGCCATTTTTATTTGTTCAAAGCTTCTGAATCCATTAAGAAAGTCTTTGATGTTCATTCTTTTCTTTCCTTCCAGCTGCAATTCTAAAGGGAAATATGTTCCGTCTGCAGTGTAGACTTTAAATTCGTTTTTTGAGATATCCAAAGTTCCGGCTACCTTATCATGACTTTCAACTTTAAATTCACCGCCGAAAATTTTTAATCCTTTTTCTTCATCTCCGATTTTTAATGTCGTAAAAGCAGCAGGATAAGGAGACATCCCCAGGATAAACTGATGAATCTCTTTGGAATTTTTGGTCCAGTCTATTTTAGTATCTTCTTTAAAAATTTTATAAGCATTTTTAGGATGTTCAACGTGGGGCTGAGGTCTTTCGGTGATAGAATTTTCAGCTAATCCGTCCAGTGTTTTCACTACGAGTTTTGCACCCATTTCCATAAGCCTGTCGTGAAGGCTTCCTGCATTTTCATTGGGGAAAATCGGTAATTCTTCCTGGAGTAGAATATTTCCTTCATCAATTTTTTCATTGATAAAAAAAGTAGTGGCTCCTGTTTTTTCTTCACCGTTGATTACGGCATAATTAATAGGGGCAGCGCCTCTGTAATCAGGAAGCAGCGATGCATGAAGGTTGAAAGTTCCCATCTTTGGCATTTCAAAAAGCACTTTCGGCATCATCCTGAACGCAACCACTACAAAAACATCGGCATCAAGTTTTCTCAATTCTTCCAAAAATTCCGGGTTTCTTAATTTTTCAGGCTGAAAAACAGGAATATTGTTTTCCACTGCAAAAATTTTTACGGGTGACTGGTTAACTTTTTGTCCGCGTCCGCTCGCCTTATCCGCTACGGTTACAACACCCACTACTTCATGATGAGATTGATGAATGGCTTCCAAAGAAGTCTTTGCAAACTCCGGGGTGCCTAAAAAAACGACTTTCAATGATTTCATACCGCAAAGATAAGGTCTTTATCAAAGGATTAAAAGATTAAAAAAAATTATTAAAAATTTATTATTCATTACGCATTACTGATTACTCATGTTGGACAATCGCATATGTTCTGAAATTAAGCATTTTTACCTTACCGGAATCCAAAAGATAAATAAGGGTTTCTAGGATACTTTCTTTCGGATGATAATTCAGCTGGATGGAAATTTCTTCTATGGTGCAAGCCTTTTTAGCAAGAACCTGAATGATTTCAGAAGAAATATTTTTCCCAAAAATAGACTGCCTGTTTCTTTCACAGACTGAACATTTTCCACAGTTTTTAGATTTCTTTTCGCCGAAATAGGTAAGAATCAGCTTCATTTTACAGTAACGGTTGTCTTCAATGTAAAATTTCATTTCTTCCCATTTCTGGATTTTGTTTTTCTGAATATGCTCAAAAAGCTTCCAGTACTGGGAGTGATTCAATCTTTCGTCTCTCGGCTTTAAAAATTTAACGCTGGAGAGTGCCCCGTCTACGTATTCAATATATCCTTTCTGTTGAATTTCTTTTAATCGTTCTTTAATTAAATGAATACTTACGCCGATCTTATTGCTTACCTGCTGCTCACTGAACATAACTTTGTGTGTGGTAATTCCCGAGACTGTACGAAGCATGAGTTCAATAAAATAAGCATCTTTATGCGGAAGCTGGTCAATTTCATCGGCCTGCATCAAAAGCTGAAGAGATGAAAGACTTTTATGATCATTATAATAAATAATTTCCTGATTGTGAAGAAAATTCAGAACATTTTTAATTTTGGCTAAAGAAAGTTTTGTAAAATTCTGGATTCCGTTTAAATTAAGCTCAAAAACTTTTTCAGGCATTTCAAATTCCGCCACCTGAAAAATGGAGTAGAGGTAGGTAAGAATCTTTAAGAATTCTGCCTTATTCGGAATTTGGTTTTTTAGAATATCATCAAAATTGGAAAGTTCCTGCCTGTTCCAGAGTAAGAAGGCAAAGCTTTCTTCACCATCTCTTCCGGCCCTTCCGATTTCCTGGTAATAATTTTCTATTGAAGGAGCAGGAGAGTAGTGAATCACGAAACGGACGTTATCTTTGTCGATTCCCATTCCAAAGGCATTCGTGGAGATCAGAACATGATTATCTCTGTTATTCCAGATGGTTTGTTTGGCATTTTTTTCCTTTGTTGTAAGACCTGCATGAAAAAAATCAACGTTTTTTAACTGGTTTTTTTGTAAAAACTCACTCAGCAGCTCTGCTTCTTTTCTGGTTCTGACATAAACAATACCTGACTGTTTGGTAAACTTCAGGATATCATAAATTTTCTGAAATTTATCGGAAACTTCTTCCGTGAAAATTCTGATATTATCTCTTTTAAAACTTCTCTGGAAAACCTGGGGATTTTTAAGCTCAAGCTTTGCTTTGATTTCATCCAAAACTTTCGGTGTTGCTGTTGCTGTTAAGGCCAAGCACGGTATTTTAGGATTATTTCTTCTGAATTCTTTAATATTTTGATAACTAGGCCTGAAATCCTGCCCCCATTCTGAAATACAGTGTGCCTCATCCACCGCAATAAAAGACATTTGAATTTCTTCGATATTCTGGAGAAACTGTTTATTGGTTAATCTTTCAGGAGAAATGTAAAGTAACTTGGTTAATCCCTCTTTGCATCGGTCATAAATACCTTCAGCATCATATTCATCCAGTTCAGAAGACAAATATTCGGCTTCAATTCCTCTTGATTTCAGCTGGCTTACCTGATCCTTCATTAATGCCAAAAGAGGCGAAATAACCAGACATGTTCCTTCTTTCAATAAAGCAGGAAGCTGATAACAAAGAGATTTTCCCGCACCTGTTGGTAAAAGAACGAGTGTATCTTTTTCATTAATAACAGAATCAATAATGGCTTCCTGGGAATCCCGGAAGGTATCATAGCCCCAAAAATATTGTAAGGTCTTGAATTTTAATTCTTGAAAATCTTGTTGGGAAATCATGAGATAAAAATAGTGAAACTAAGCTGACAAAAAAAGTCACGCAAAGCGTGACTTTAATATTATTTTAAAAATTTTAAATACTATTTAGCCTCGAAATAAACCCTTCTGTTGGCTCTGTTTTTCCATTCAGGGCATTTTGTGGCGGGATTACACTCAGGATATTTAAGAGCTTTTTCACCTTTTCCCACAGCATTTAATTTATCCGACTGGACACCGTTCTGGATTAGATAATCTTTAACATTATTTGCTCTTCTTTCAGACAATTTTTGGTTATAGGCTTCAGAAGCTCTTGTATCCGTTGCTCCGATCACGGTGTAAGTTCCGTTGGATGAGTTAATATAATTAACGGCATTGTTCAGGATAGGAGTGTTCGAAGGTAAGATTCTGTCTGAATTTAAATCAAACTCAATTCCGTCTAATTTTGTTTCGTTTTCGACTACCGGTCCGTTTGTTACAGGTGCCGGCGTCGTAGGGCATCCGTTGTTTTCAACCGGCCCAGGAACGGTTACACATTTGTCGTAAAGATCAATTACTCCGTCAAGGTCAGTATCAAGAGCGATACCTGTGCCATCTACTCTTGCTCCTGCAGGAGTATCAAGCTGTCTGTCCCAGTCGTCACAAACGCCGTCGTTGTCAAGATCGCCTTTTTTACATACTTCGATCTCCTGGTTTTTACTGGCCAAAACATCCAGTTTATAATACATTTCCTGAAGCGGGTCATGCCACATCAAATGAGATTCATGTTTCCCTAATTTCAATGAAAGCCCTAATGTTGCATTGAAGAAATTATCGGAAACCTGCTCTTCTTGCTGATTGATAGCGCTGTATTTATTACCGCCGCCATCAAATTCATCATCACCGGTAATTGCATACATTACTCTTCCTTCAAGATCAATTCTTCGGTTTACCTTGAATTTAAGACCTGCACCGGCTTGTGCGAACATGGATCCCAGCTTAAATGGTTTAACTTCGGCAACCATCCTGTCTCCTGTTTCATCTTTTTGATAGGCGCGGTATGCCAAAGTTCCCAAACCGGCATATCCATGCAAAGCCCATCGGAAAGGAGAGTGGTTATCCATTCTTCTGAACAGGTTGGAGAGATTAATATCTCCTATTAATGAAATAGCATCATACTGTGTTCTCGCGCCAACCTGTCGATTTATAGAAGCATTGGCAGGCGCATCTTTTTTAGTATTGAACCAGCCTTGTCTGGTTTCTCCTCTGTCATATTGTAAGTTAATACCAAAAGCATTAGTAATTGCTTTATCAATACTTACGTATGCTGAATAACCAAATAAGTCTTTACCGTTTCCATTTTTTATGGATGTTAAATCCGCAGATTGAACCAATGGCACACCGGCGCCAAACGAGATTGCCCAATCATTGAATCTTTTTGATTTATTTGTAAACGTGGAAATATTTGCGGAACCTGAAGAGAATGTATTTGGGTATTCTCTGCCTGAAGAGACTGCTGTTGAGTCTTGTGCAAAGCCTGTTGCGGGAACAGCTAATGCTAATGCAACAATTGCTAAACTTAATTTCATATGTATTTTTTTTAGTTATTCAATAATAGTTATTTATTTGTAGGACAACCCTGATTTTCAACCGGACCCGGCACGGTTACACATTTATCATTCAGGTCTATAACGCCGTCCATGTCAATATCCAGGGCAACTCCTGCTCCGTCTACCCTTGCTCCTGAAGGAGTGTCAGGCTGTCTGTCCCAGTCGTCGCACACACCATCGTTGTCTGCATCGCCTTTTTCGCATACGATAAGCTCCGGACTCTTATTTTCAAGGACACTGGCTCTGTAATATGCTTCCTGCAGAGGATCATGCCATGCGAGATGAGTCATATGTTTTCCCAGTTTGAAAGAGAGTCCGAGATTTACGGTCCATGCATTATCTGATCTTCTTTTATTGATCATGTTGTATTTAGAAACATTAGAACTCGGATCATAGTCTGCCGGTCCAGCATATCCTCCGCCGTCAAACTCATCGTCACCACTAATCATATACATGGTTCTGGCTTCAAGATCAATAAGCCTGGATACATTATATTTTATACCAAGCCCCAATTGATAATAAAGGGAATTTATATCCAGTTTCTGATTGATAAACAAAGGAATTCTTGCGGGTACGGTACTCCATCTGAATTCATTATTATCATGCAGTGAAGTATTAAAGCTCATGATACCTATACCTGCATATCCATGCATGGCCCATCGGTAGGGGGAATGATTGTCTACTCTTCTCAAAAGATTTGAAAAATTGACATCACCCATTAAAGCAATCTGATTATATTTCGTTTTTGCTTCCCCGATTCCCGCAGCGATTCCTGCTGTTCCTTCCAGCTGTGCTTTCTGCGTTGTTTCACCTTTTTGGTAAATAAGACTTATTCCGAAAAGATGAGAGATCTGTTTGTCCAGGCTTATATACGAATTATAGCCCCAGTTAATCTTTTGATCAGTAATAGATTTAAGGTCTGAGTGAACCATAAATGCAGCACCTCCGCCAATGGATACAGACCAGTCATTAAATCGTCTGGATGCATTGTTGAAAGGTTGTACATGAGCAGAACCCGAAGAAAATGTATTAGGATACATATCATTTGATCTGACAGCAATACTATCCTGTGCATACATTGCAACAGGCATTGCAGCCAATAACAATAAACTTAATTTCATACAATATGTTTTTATGTTTTTAGATAAAATCTTTTAATAATATTCTTGAAAATTCTCTTTCAGAAAGATGTTTTTGATGAGGGATTTTTAACCTTTCTGATATAAATTTTATCTCATTGAACATAACGATATCAATATCAATAACTCTGTCGGTATGGCCTCCGGTTACAGCAGAATCGTCTGTTCGTCCCATTTCTGCTTCAATACTTTTTAATAGGGTAAGGAGTTGAAATGGAGAAAGATGAGTGAATATTATTGATGCAATATTACAAAAAATATTGGAACTGGCAAATTCCACGGCTTCGGATGTTAAAAAATCACTTACTTTAAATATTTCATTTCCCGCCAGTTTTATTTTATCCAGAGCGGTCTGCAGATTTTTTTTTTGATCCCCGAGATTACTTCCCAGTAACAAAACGACTTTATGTTGCGACATATTGAAAAATGATTGTTTATGAAAAGCTTTTTTAAAAATGTACTGGCAAATATAGTGGCTATTGTCATATTATGTGTCGTGTTTTTCTTCTTTTTCATTATAATGCTGGTCTTCAGTGCTATGGGTAGTGAAAAATCTGTGGTTGTAAAAAAGAATTCTGTACTTACAATTAATCTTAAAACCAATATTATTGACAGTCCTACTGAAGAGCAGACGGGATTGTTTAATATCAGCGAGCAGAATAAAAATGTTTTGATTTATGATGCAGTTGAGGCGATTCATAAAGCCAAAACAGATGATAATATTAAAGGAATCAGTATTGAAGCGGATAATCTGAACGCCGGTGTCACCCAGATTGATGATCTGAGAGAGGCTATTGCAGATTTTAAGAAAAGCGGAAAGTTTGTATATGCTTACGGAAATGCTGTTTCCCAAGCATCTTATTATTTAGGATCTGTTGCAGATCAGTATTATCTGAATCCGGCGGGGATGATCGAACTTAAAGGGCTTGCTACGGAAGTAACCTTTTTTAAGGATTTTGCAGATAAATACGGTATCGGTATTGAGGTAATCCGTCATGGAAAATTCAAATCTGCGGTTGAACCATTCCTGAGAAACGATATTTCTCCGGAAAATAAAGAACAACTCAGTACGCTTCTGAATGATATCTGGAAAAATACATCCTCAAAAATGGCAGCTTCAAGAAAAATTGATACCGCTGCCTTCAGAACAGTAGTTGACAGTCTTTATGGAATGATTCCTGAATTGGGGCTTAAATATAAACTGGCAGATAAGCTGATCCAGAAAACCGAATATGATCAGCTCATCAAATCAAAATTGAACATAAAGGATGATGAAAAATTAAATAAAATTTCTTTAGGAAAATATATTGCTTCTTACTCTGATAGTGAAAAGTCTGGAGATAAAGTTGCTGTTTTATATGCTTCAGGATCAATTTATGGAGGTGATGAATATAATGATATCCATTCTGAAAAATACATCAAATACATTAAAGATCTTCAGAATAATGATAAAGTAAAAGCGGTTGTATTCAGGATTAATTCTCCCGGAGGAAGCGCCAATGCTTCAGATGAGATTCTTTTTGAGCTTCAGCAGTTAAAAAAGAAAAAGCCGCTCATTGTATCCTTTGGTGATTATGCTGCGTCCGGTGGTTATTACATTGCGATGGCAGCAGATAAAATTTATTCTGAACCTAATACTTTAACAGGATCAATAGGGGTTTTCGGTGTCATTCCTTATTTCAAGGATGTAGCCAATAAAAACGGGATCCGTTCTGATATTGTTTCAACAAATGCGAATTCTCAGTATTATTCGGCATTAAATGGGGTCACTCCTTACGGGGTAAACCTTATCACAAGAAGTGTTGAAGGTACCTATAAAAGATTCGTGTATTTTGTAACGCAGAACAGAAAACAGACTTTCGAACAGATTGATGCTATTGGAGGAGGAAGAGTGTGGAGCGGAACAAGGGCTAAACAAATAGGACTTGTAGATGAATTGGGAACATTAAACGATGCTGTAAAATTTGCCGCACAGAAAGCGGGATTGAAATCTTATGCTGTGGCTTCATATCCGAAAAGTATGACTCCTTTCGAGCAGATCTTTAATGATTTGAATGAAGATGAAATTTCGGCAAGAGTGATCAAAAATAAAATTGGAAAATCAAACTATGAAATCCTTCAACAGGTTACAGAAAAGAGAAAACTGCAATCCGAAATAAAAATGGAAATGCCTTATCAGATTAAAATTAACTAAATTATATTATACAAAGAAACGGCGGATTTGAATTTCAAATCCGCCGTTTTAATTTTTATTGGCTAAGCCCTGGTTTCCCTTGTAAGCATTCCGTAAATCCAAAGAACAATCAAAGCTCCTCCAATGGCTAAGATCCAGCTTCTGAAATTCCAGAAAGAATCTACATCTCCCCAATGAAGTACATAAACGCCTATTGCTCCTCCGATAAAAGCTCCGATGATACCCAGAATCATAGTGATAAGCATTCCGCCTCCCTGTTTTCCTGGCATTATCGCTTTAGCAAGTGCTCCGGCCAGTAGTCCGAAAATAATCCATGTTAAAAATCCCATAGTTGCATTTTTTAATGTTAATATTTATAGTTTGGTTTATTGCTATTTTGGGAAAACATGATTTTTTAGATCATCTCTTCTTGAAAAATGAATCTACAAACTCTGTACCATTAAATAATTGCAGGTCCTGCATCTTTTCGCCTACCCCTATATATTTCACCGGAATCTGGAACTGGTCTGAAATACCAATTACAACACCTCCTTTTGCCGTTCCGTCTAATTTAGTTACTGCTAAAGCATTTACTTCAGTAGCGGCAGTGAATTGTTTAGCCTGTTCAAAAGCGTTCTGCCCGGTAGAGCCGTCAAGAACCAGTAAAACCTCATGTGGCGCATCCGGAATAACTTTTTGCATTACTCTTTTAATTTTGGAAAGCTCATTCATTAGATTGATTTTATTATGAAGCCTTCCTGCTGTATCAATGATGACGACGTCCGCATTTTGAGCGACAGCACTTTGTACGGTGTCAAAAGCTACAGAAGCAGGATCTGATCCCATTTCCTGTTTTACGATGGGAACACCCACTCTCTCGCTCCAGATTACCAGCTGATCTACTGCGGCAGCACGGAATGTATCTGCAGCTCCCAGTACAACTTTCTTCCCTTCTGATGTGAATTGATGGGCTAGTTTGCCAATGGTTGTTGTTTTTCCTACACCGTTTACTCCCACCACCATAATGACGTATGGCTTTTTGGAAGAATCTATATTTCCGGTTCCTGCATGAGGATTTTCCAGCAGTAATCCTGAAATTTCTTCACGAAGAATTTTGTCCAGTTCATTTACGCTTACGTATTTGTCTCTTGCGACACGCTCTTCAATTCTCTCTATGATTTTGATGGTGGTAGATGCGCCGACATCAGAGGCAATAAGTATTTCTTCAAGGTCATCCAGAACCTCGTCGTCTACTTTGCTTTTACCGACTACGGCTTTCGTCATTTTTTCGAAAAAGCCCTGACTGGATTTTTCCAATCCTTTGTCTAACGTTTCTTTCTCTTCTTTTTTAAAAATTTTTTTAAACCAACTCATCTTTATGAATTACGGAATTTATGTTATTGATGAAGGCATGATGATGAAAGCCCGAAGTTCACATAACTTCCGGCTCCCAGCTTCCTTCCAGCTAGATTAAAGCAAAGATAACAAAAAAACTACCCAAAAGCTGAGTAGTTTTTTATATTGTAAATAAAGTGTAGATTATTTTTTCAAATAACCGTCAACTTCGTCTGCATTCATTACTTTTTCTTCGAAAATGTAAGCTCCTGACTTGGAAGACTTAACCATTTTCACCACTTTGGTCATTTTTTTAGACCCGGTTTGTAGGGTTGCTACTACTTTCTTTGCCATGGTAAATTATATTTTAATAATTACTTGATTTCTTTGTGAACCGTTACTTTTTTAAGAACAGGGTTGTATTTTTTCAACTCCAGTCTTTCAGTGGTGTTCTTTTTATTCTTTGTAGAAATGTATCTCGACATTCCTGGCATACCGCTTTCTTTATGCTCTGTACATTCAAGGATTACTTGAACTCTGTTTCCTTTTTTTGCCATGATTCAATTACTTTTTAATCAATCCGTTTCTGGTTGCTCTTTCAAGAGCTTCCTCGATTCCAATCTTGTTAATCACTCTCAATCCATGAGCTGATACTTTCAGTGTTACGTGCTTATCTTGCTCCGGAAGGTAAAACTTCTTCTCCAATAAGTTAATTTCAAAACGACGCTTCGTTTTGTTATTAGCGTGAGAAACGTTGTTACCAACCATTGCACGCTTTCCTGTTATTTGGCAAATTCTTGACATATCTCGATGTTCTTATTTGTACTATAATATTTGAGAGTGCAAAATAACGAAGAATTTTTTAGATAGACAAATCTTTTGAAAAATTATTTGCAAATAAGTTACTGATAATTACTTGAAATTATTGGTGCTTTTCCTTACTGCGTTATACTGCACGACTTTTACTGGTCTTCTCCTGAAACCAGGTTATTAAAAAATAAAATAACAAAAAGCCTAGGGCAAAGATTGAAAATCTTGAAAGCAGATCTCCGGCTCTTGTATAAAAAGTCATTTGATCATACAGGCTTACCTTTGCAAATAAAGCTGTTTTATCGCCATAAAAAGTATCTTCAACGATTTCTCCTTTAGCATCAATGTGAGCCGAAATTCCGCTGTTAGCAGCTCTTGCAATCTCTCTTCTGGTTTCTATCGCACGAAGTCTTGCATAAGACAAAAGTTGGCGGTGTCCTTCTGAAACGCCCCACCAGGAATCGTTGGTCATAATTCCTAAAAAGTTGGCTCCTTTTTTTACGTACTCTCCGGTAAACTCTCCATAAATACTTTCGTAGCAGATGATAGGCGCTATTTTGCCTTTGTTGAAAGGATTCGCAAAAGCCACTCTTTCTTTATCGGTTCCCAGGGAAGCAACCGTTCCTCCGAGATTAAGCATCGCATCGCCCAAAAGAGGTTTTAAATAGCTCATGTAAGGAAAGATCTCAACACCCGGAACCAGCTTTCCTTTGTGATATACTTCCACTTTTCGGTTAGGAATAACCTGAACGGCAGAATTAAAACTCTCAACCCAAAGTCCGGGATTCAGCTGGTAGGCTTCTTTCGGAAGGTTTTCTTCGGAAGTATAAAATTTGTGTGAAGAAATTCCTGTAGCAAAAACAGAACCGGGATGTTTAGACAGAAATGTTTTAAGATTGTTCAGGATAATGCTTTTTTCAAAACCCCGCTCGGAAATGGAGCCTCTGCCGGGAAGTGCGGTTTCCGGAGCAATATAATAGTCGATTTTTCCTTTTGAATTTTTTTCGGCCAGATCCAGAAGATCATTTTCAATAACCAGGCTGTCTTTGGAATATTTTTCCGCGTAAGGATCAAGATCAGGCTGAAGCATCAGCACGTTAACGCTGCCAATTGGTTTTTCATTAAAATTATGGTATTGTGCAACTGAAATAATCATTGGGGCAATAATCAGCGTTGCAACGATTGAAGTATTTTTGATAAGGTCTTTTCTTTTTCTTCCGGCTTGCCAGATCCTCACCGTATAAAAGATCAAAACATTGATCAGTAAGATCCAGAAGCTTCCACCGGTAGCACCCAGCGTATCATACCATTGAATTATTTTTGGATAGTCTGAAAATACGTTTCCAAGATTCAGCCAGGGCCAGGTGAATTCCCATCCCAAATGGAATTTTTCGAAGCTCATCCAGATGGCTACTAAAAATGCCAGTCCCCAATACGTTCCCTGTGCATTTTTATACCAGTGATAACATTGAAATACCAAAGAATAAAGAAGGGAATTAACCAGTACGGGGAATAAAACGGCTAATATTGAGTGGCTTCCATCCGGATTTTTTGCGCCGTACAGCCAGCCTGTAGTTACCACATTCCAGATTATAAAACACAAATATGACAGCCCGAAAACGACCCAGCTTTTTCTTTTATAACCAGAAAATTTAGAAACGCCGTGTTCCATCATCAAAAGCGGAACCAGCGCAAAAAATATAAAAAAAGGAACTCCGTAAGTAGGCCACGAAATGGATAATAGCATCGCTGAAATGAGCGTAAGTAAAACGTATTTCATTCAATTTATTTATAATACAAATTTAATGTTTTTGAAATGAATAAATTTGCAAACGATGTTAAAGAAATCTTATAAAATTGTTTTTGTTCCTTATACCATATTTTTGCTGTACCTGATGTTTTTCGGGATGGGCAGAACTCAGTCTGAAGATAATTTACTAACCATTGAACCTATATTTTCAACGATAAATTTTATAAAAGGATCTGTTTCATGGAAAGATATTATAATAATTGTTGGAGGTAATATTATTATGTTTATTCCTTTCGGTTTTCTGGGGTGGATATTTCCTAAGCTTGATGATTTGAAAACGTTATTGTTCACCTTCATATCCTCGATTGTTATCATAGAAGCGCTCCAGTATTTTTCCAGAATGGGAATTTTTGAAGTAGATGATATTCTCCTGAATACCTTTGGTGTCTTTTTAGGATTTTTAATGAAAAAAATTATTGAAAAAAGATTTAAAAACTGGGTTATTTGAAATTATAAGTACTTGTGCATGTTGAGCGTAGTTGAAGCTATCCGTTCAATTCCTTAGCCCGTTTTTCCGCATTCAGGATACCTTTTTTCAGGATGTCCTTAAAATTATTTTCATTGAAAGTTTTCAATGCAGCTTCGGTTGTTCCGCCTTTTGAGGCAACATCTTTAATAAGTTCTTCCAGATTTTTATCAGAATTATTAATCAGGTGGTAAGCGCCAAGCATGGTTTGCGTTACAAAAAGTTTTGACAGGTTTTCATCAATTCCCATTTCAACTCCGGCTTTAATCATGGCATCTACAATGTAATAAAAATACGCCGGCCCGCTTCCTGAAAGCGCAGTTACCCCATCAAGCAATTCTTCATTTTCCAAATAAACGGATCTTCCTGTTGAGTTGAGTAATCTTTCAATATTGATGAGCTGACTGAAGGAAATTCCTGATGCGGAAGTATACCCCGTAATTCCCATCCCCAGAAGTGTTGGCGAATTAGGCATGGCTCTTACAACCAAAGGGTGATGTAATAATTGCTGAATTTTTTTGATTTTAATTCCGGCCATGATGGATAAAACCATCTGGTTCTCTTTAAGCCGAAACCTGAAGTTTTCCGCAACATGATTGAAGTCCTGAGGTTTAACGGAGATAATGATTAAGTCGGCATTCAATTCTGTGACTTCATCAAAAGTCGAAATCTTAGATTTTGGAAATTCTTCTGCTATTTTGGAAAATTTTGATTGATTTCTTGTAATTAGATGAAGGTTTTCCGGCTTTATCAGTTCGTATTTCAAAAATGATTTTGAAAAGGAGAGGCCCATGTTTCCGGCCCCAAGAATTGCGATTTTCATATTGTGTGTTTGTTTGTTTTATGTGTAGTTACTTTGTCAAAGTTCTGAACTTTGACAAAGTTTTTTAATAATTATCTTAAATAATATTGACTTCTCTTTCCAGCTCAATCCCGAACTTTTCTTTCACAGAATCAATGATTTTCGTTGAAAAATCAAAAATTTCCTTTCCAGTCGCTTTTCCGTTAGCGTTGATAATAACCAAAGCCTGAAGTTTGTGTGAAGCGACATTTCCAATTTGCTTCCCTTTCCAGCCTGTCTGTTCGATGAGCCAGCCTGCAGGAACTTTCACGAAATCTCCGTTGTCATATCCCGGAATTTCTGTAAAGTTTTCCTTTAATTGTTCAAATTGAGATAAAGGAATGGTTGGATTTTTAAAGAAACTTCCGGCGTTGCCGATTTCTTTCGGATCCGGGAGCTTGCTTTGCCTGATATTGATTACCGCACGCGAAACATCCTGAATGGTAGGTTTTTCTATTCCCAAATGTTCCAGCTCTGCCTGTATTGCACCATATTCTGTTTTGATGTGATGATTTTTTCGGGACAGTTTAAAAGCAACATCCAGAATGACATATTTTCCTTTTCCATCCTGCTTGAAAACAGAATCTCTGTACCCGAATCTGCATTGCTCCAGGTTGAAAGTTTCAAGCTGCAGGTTTTCCAGGTTAAGAACGGTACAATTAACAAAAGTATCTTTGATCTCCGTTCCATAAGCACCGATATTCTGCATAGGTGATGTTCCTACATTTCCGGGAATTAAAGAAAGATTTTCCAGTCCGCCATAGTTCTTTTCAAGGCAGAATAGTACGAATTCATGCCAGTTTTCACCTGCTTTTGATGTTACCAATACTTCATTTTCGTTGATGAAATCTTCGTGAGTGCCTTTAAGATTTAGCTTTATCGCTAATCCTTCAAAGTCTTGAGTCAGCAGAATATTGCTTCCTCCGCCTAAAAAGAGCAGCGGTAAAGTATTTGTTTTGGGATCGTTCAACGCTTCAATTAATTCTTCGGTAGAATGTACTTCCGTGAAATACCTCGCCTTTGCATCTACGCCAAATGTGTTATGGGCTTTGAGTGAAAAATTTTCCTGCATTTGGATTATTTAAACAAATTCGTTGATCTTATTAAAAAAAATATCAGCAATAAAAGCTTGGAATGAATTTCCTAATCCAGGTTTTTATTGCTGATAACTATATTTTTTGAGATTAAAGACTTAACTCTAATTTATACTGGTCAAGGGCATCTTTTAAAATAGCGGCACTTCTTATCAGATCTTCTTCTTTTAAAACGTAAGCAATTCTTACCTGTTTTTTTCCTAATTCCGGGTTGCTGTAGAATCCTCCGGCCGGAGCGACCATAATCGTTTCATTCTGGTTGGAATATTTTTCAAGCAACCATTGAGCAAATTTCTCAGTATCGTCTACAGGAAGTTCGGCAACACAATAGAAGGCCCCTTTCGGTTTCGGGCAGATTACGCCCGGAATAGCGTTTAATGCATCCACCAATACATTCCTTCTGTGCGTATATTCTTCTCTTACGGCTCTTATATAAGCTCCGTCATTCTGGTGTGCTGCAGTAGCGGCAATCTGTCCTAATAAAACAGGACTTAATCTTGCCTGCGCAAAAAGCATGGCCGCATCATGGATTTTCTTTGAACGGGTAATCATACATCCGATTCTCACACCGCACATAGAATAACGTTTTGATTCGGAATCGATAATAATACAGTTTTCTGCCAGTTCAGGAAAAGCGAGCATGGAAACCTGCTGCTTCCCGTCATATACATATTCTCTGTATACTTCATCTGAAATCACCACGATATCATATTTAAGAGCAATTTCTGCCAGTTTCTGAAGTTCTTCACGGGTGTATAAATAACCTGTAGGGTTTCCAGGGTTACAGATAACGATTGCTCTTGTTTTTTCTGTAATTTTTTTCTCAAATTCTTCAATCGGAGGAAGGGCAAATCCTGTGTCTATGGTTGATGGAACAGCAACAACATTTACATTGAAAGTGCTTGTAAATCCATTATAATTCGCATAATACGGTTCCGGGATAATCACCTCATCGCCGTCGTCACATAAAGTGGAGATTGCAAAATTCAAAGCTTCCGATCCTCCGTTGGTAACGATGAAATTATCTGTTGTAAGATCATTGAATCCTAATGAATGATAATAATCTGTTAATGCTTTTCTATATTCTAAATTACCTTCTGAAAGGGCGTATTCTAATACCTTAAGATCAATATTCTTTAAAGCATTCAGTGCCGTTTCCGGGGTTTCGATATCGGGTTGCCCGATGTTCAGGTGATAGACTTTTATTCCTTTCTGTTTTGCTTTCAGGGCAAATGGAACCAGTTTTCTTACCGGCGAAGGTGGCATGTGCAGTGCTCTGTTTGAAATATTCGGCATTGTTGAAAAATTTGTATGGCAAAAATAAGATTTAATTTCTCAATAATACAATAAGCATCTAAGAAGAATTTCTCGATAATCTTAATGATTTACTAAGAATTAATGTTATTATATAATTATGAAATATATTTTATTAATAAATTATTCTATTTTTGCGCAGAATTAACTATTTCCATGAAGAAAATACATTTCCTTATTCCTGCTGTTTTATTTTCGGTTCAGTCTGTTTTGGCTCAAAGAATTGATAAAGAAACAATCAGCTTCCAATTGCTGAAAGAACCTGTTTTTGCTACAAATGCTGCAAACAGAAATTATACGATTGCTGTAAAATCTCCCTATAATATTACTAAAGAGGATGTTTTGAGGATGTCTAAAGAAGATCACCAAAATCAGGTAAATACTTATCAGGCGAATGTAGAAACAGCTAAGATCGAACATCAGGAAAGACTGAAAGATTATGAGGCTGAAGTAAAAAAGCTTCAGGAAAAATTCAAACTTGAATCTGCTGAGTACAGCAAACTGTCTGCGGTTGAAAAAATTGCCACTACGAACGGAGCACCGGTTTTGACGCTGCCTTCAAGACCTGTCCTTAATATCCCTCCAATGCCGGTTTACAGACAGCCTGACCTGAGAGATGCTTTAATTGTAGACAACAAAATTCTCGCTTCACAAATAAACGTCGCAGGTTTTTCAAAGGGTGGAAATGATCTTGATCTGCAGATTGAAATGGAAAGAACAAATTTTCAGGACAATCAGGGGAAAACATTTGCCAACCAGCCGGTGAGAATTATAGGTAAACAAAACGGAGTGGTAAAACTGGATAAAACTTATTTTTCCGACTTTGCAGAGATCGCAAGTGTGCCTACCAACGAAATCAACCTGAATGCGCACGAAAAAGCATACCTCCAGAGAACAATGGACCGTACCAGAAATATTATTAATGATCATTTCGGATACCAGGTGATCAACTCTTCGGTTGCTTTAGAAACGGTAAAAAATAAAGGAGATTATGATGATCTGGAAAAAGCCTATATCTACGTAACAACTAATCTTAAAAAGCTTCAGGCAAAATCTGACTACGCTCCGAATAAAGTAGCCATGGAAAATATGCAGAAGGGAATCGATATGTGGAAAACGGCACTTACAAAAGTGAATTACAGTGATAAGAAAGCTTTGTACAACCAGAAAATAGGAGAGTATCTTTATTTTAATCTAATAAGGCTGAATCTTGCTTTGGGAAATTCTAAAGAAGCGGAAAAGTATTTAAATGAACTTCAGGAACATCTGGTAGACATCAAATTATCCTACGATGCCAATCTTGAATTAAAAAGATTAGAAGAAAAAATTTATAATAACTAAAGAAAATAACATGATTAAACAGATTATTGCCTCAGTAATGATCACGGCTTCTGTATGTGCATTTGCTCAGGTAAAGGTTGTGGAAGGAACAAAATTTACAACCGATGACAATCTTGAAACCGATGAAAAGCTGGTTCTGGCAGACGATTACAACTCTTATATGTTCAGTGCGATTAATATCGACGGATTAATGAGAAATGTATTCCCTCATAAAAAATTATTAATGAGAAAACTGGATCAGAACGGAAGTCTTGTAGACACGTATATTCAGGATTATGCGAATAAAACCAACGGCGTTCTCCACAATTACCTGGGATCACAGCAAATTGACGAAGACAGGTTTGTGGCATTTACGGAAGAATATTTCGGTAAGGAAAACAGAAAGGAAGTTTTTCAGCATGTTTTCAGTAAAAAATCAGGAAGTTTTACTACGAAAAGCATCGCAAAATACACGATTGAGTCTACAAATAAATCCGGAACGACTTACGTTCTTTTTTCAGAGAGCGGAAAATATGTGGCCGTGTTCAATGACAGATATGCAACGAAAAAAACGGATAATGTTAATGATGTTTTAGTAATTGATTTAAGAACATTAACGCCGCTTTGGAACAAAGAAATTACTCTAAGCAGCGATTATGTGGAAAAATCTTTAACCTTAACGAATTCAGGAAAGATCGTTTTGCTCCGTAAAGCTGCCGGCTGGAAAGAATCTTACAAAATGGAGATGGTTTCCAATACGGAGGATAAGGATTTACCCTTTGATGATAAATATATTCCTGAAAAATTATACGCAATCAGCAAAAATGACAATGACTATCTGGTAACTTTCGGACGAAAAAATCAGGCGGTTACAATGGGCGGAAGTACTTTCGGAACGGTAATGTTTTATGATATTAAATCAGGAAAAGCGGTAATCAGCAATACGAATCTTGCCGGAGCCAAAGACATGAGCGACGTCAAAGTAATTAAGACCATCATAAAAGGCGATGAGGTTTTAATGGCGGTTCAGCAGGAAACGGTTTCGAGACCGATGCCTACGGCAATGAACCGTTTCCCGGATCCTGTATACACGCTTGGTGTAGGGGTTTTAATGAAATTCAATAAAGAAGGGGAGGTAATGCAGTTTGTACCGCTGGGAAGCAATCCTTCCGGAAGAAGAATTCAGGTGATCGAATCAGGAGATAATCTTTATGTTTCCGCGTTTTTTCCAAAAGGAGCATTCGGAAATACAGGTTTTTCAATGAAAGCTTTCGATTTCGGAAGTCTTACCCCGAAAGAGCTTACATTGGATTATAAAGGAAGAAACTTTTTCCAGAATTACGGCTTTACCGATGGAAATTTGGTGCAGTTTGTTCCGGCTACTAATAAGTTACTGTTCCTGGACAAAGACGGTAAAAATGTTCAGATGCTCAGCATTTACAATTTTGTGAAATAATTCCTTCGGAAAAATATGATTAAGTCAGCTTTAAATTTTAAGGCTGATTTTTTTTATTAAAACTTACCGATTTAAAATCCTGTTCTATTAAATTTTCGTTATTTTGGAAATTATTAAAACTTTAAAGATGCAGATAGAATCCGTTTCACTAGATGATTATCTTTCGAAGATTCCTGAAGAAAGACAGGAGGTTTTCAAAAAACTTTTTGACACGATTAACAACAATTTACCGGAAGGTTTTTCTCAGGGCAGCAGCTACGGAATGATCGGCTGGGGTGTGCCTTTGGAAACATATCCTGCGGGGTATCATTGCGCTCCGGGAACGCCTTTGCCTTTCATCAGTATTGCTTCCCAGAAGAATTTTATAGCATTCTACCATATGGGAATGTATGCAAAACCGGATCTGCTGGATTGGTTTGTAGAAGAATTTCCCAAATATTCTAAAAGAAAGCTGGATATGGGGAAATCTTGTGTGCGTTTCAAGAAAATGGATGATATTCCTTTTGAGTTATTGGCAGAAGTAAGTAAAAAAATGACGGTTCAGGACTGGATCGATTGTTATGAGGCAAATTTTAAAAAGTAAATTTTTCTTAAGTTTTTTTGCAGTACTATTAGTTTTTAGCTGCAAAAGTTATAAAATTTCAGAGCTTCAAAACGGAGATTTACTATTTGTCACTGCGAAAAATAGCGGGCTTTCCGGCGCTATCAATAATGTTACCCAAAAGCAGAAAAATGCTTCTTTTGATCATATGGGAATCCTGGAAAGAAACAAAGGAAAGTTGTATGTTCTGCATGCCGCTCCAAAAGACGGTTCCCAAAAACAGCAATTAAAAGATTTTCTGAAAGATCAGTCTAAAGATGGACAAGCAATTGTTGTTTACCGTCTGAAAGCCCAATTCCAGGATGCGATACCTTCAGCCATAGAAAAAGCAAATTCTATGTTGGGAAAACCTTACAATTTTAATTATATTCTGGATGAAAACTCATATTACTGTTCAGATTACATTGAAAGGGCTTTCAGGAACGATCATATTTTTACACTGGAACCCATGACTTTTATTGATCCTGCAACAGGAAAAACCAATGCTTTCTGGGAGAATTTTTACAGCAAGAAAGGCCTTAAAGTTCCGGAAGGTGAACCCGGCTGTAATCCTAACGGACTGGCTGCTTCAGAAAAGCTGGAAAGGATTAAAATTCTTAAATAAAATAACTGTAAAAAAAGAAATAATAACGGATTCGGAAGAGTCCGTTTTTTTATTTGGATTTTATTTTGAGAAAGAAAAAAATAAAGCGAAAATAAATTTAAAATTATTATCCTACTAATTTGGTAGACTAATATTTTTTTATATTTTTGTTTAAGCTTAACCCAGTAGAAAAAATGAGCATTAGTATTTAAACCAAATAGTTTTGTTATGATAACACCTAATCCAAGCCTGCAGATTTTAAACAGTAATATAAACCTGCCAAAAAAAGAATTGATCCTGGAAATCGAACTGAACGGTAAAATGAAGTTTGAACAGCTGATGAATACCATATACCATCAGTTTGGGATCTGTCACAAGGTGTTGTCAGCAAATGTGGAATATGTAAATGGAAGAAGCTTCGGGTCTGTTCAGTTGTATATCAATGTAAGTTCGGATGACTATGATGTGCTGGAAATGTATCTGAATAAAAATAAACTTCTGAGTACCACTGTAGAATATGTCTGCAGAAAGTATTTATAAGATAGGTTCATATCGTTTTTAATTACAGAAAGAAGCCGTCTCACAACTGAGGCGGTTTTTTTTATTAAAAAAAGTTGTAATATTAGCGAGTATTTTGTATATTTATCTGGTAATCAGTCATAT
>NZ_FQVO01000007.1 GCF_900129385.1 Chryseobacterium takakiae
TAAGCCCACCAGCGCCGATGGTACTGCTAACGCGGGAGAGTAGGTCGCCGCCAGTTTTTTTTTAAACCTCATACAGCAATGTGTGAGGTTTTTTTGCTTGCTACCGTAAGGGAGACGTAAAAGGTGAGAAGTGAGAAGTGAGAAGTGAGAAGTAAGAGGTGAGAGGTGAGAGGTGAGAGGTAAGAAGTAAGAAGGATATTCAGGTGTACGTTTAACGTTCAGGGTTTAAAGTTTCAGGGTTTAAGTTCAGGGTTTAGAGTTTAAGACTTAACGTTAGGGTTTAAATTAAGATTGAATATTCAGCGTTTGATGTTTTGATATTTAAAATATTTACGATCAGATTGGGAGTCCAGGACTTTATTATTTAACCTGAGTTCGGTTTAAGCAAAATTTAAAAATAATTGACCGTCTTTTACTGTTTTCAGGTTAAGTGACGGTTTTTTGGTAAAGAAGCAATGAGCAGTTAGTACACCCAAAATGTTCATTTTATTATTTAAATTCAGGCAGCATACAGGAACACCCTGTCAATATCTTTCCTCTATCACTCATACCTCTTCTTCACGACCTAAAACTTTACCTCTTACCTCTCACCTCTCACTTTTCTTCTTACTTCTTACTTCTTACTTCTCACTTCTTACTTCTCACTTTTTCACTTCCTCCTAGCCTCGATAGAAACGGTTACCCCGCAGCAGGAGATGAAAAGAAGGGGATTATGCCCGGAAAAACCCCGGCGCGAGGAGTATGAGTGGATAGCGAGAGAAAGCTCCTTGAACAAGATATTATTGCACTATCAGACCTTGAAAATAATAAATGATTGTAATGCGTTAAAGTGCCAAAATTGAAGGTTTTATCGTTAATATGTTTATGCATTATTACAATAAAAAAACCTCCGGCATAAAACCGAAGGCTGTAAATTTTTATTTAATTAGAATATCCTATCAATTCTTCCTTTTTTGAATTGTAAATTCTGTATTCTAAATATTTAAATGAGTCTCTTGGAACGACGATAACCCATTTTTTGTATTTCATGAACCATTTCATCTGGATGCTGTTAAAGCCTTTGGTAAGGTAAGCTTCCACAAATGGATGTACATGCAGGTAAAGCTTGCCTTTTTCCTTTTGCATGATGGTTCTGAGGGTTTCTCCCATTCGTTCGACAATAACGATCGGAGCAACGATTTCTCCGTCTTTATTGGGGTTTTCTTCTTTGGTCTCAATCTGTTTTTCCGGACGGTTTCTTTGTCGGGTAATTTGAATAAGGCCGAATTTGCTTGGTGGAAGTATTTTATGTCGTGCTTTGTCACGTTTCATTTCTTCCTTGAGATGTTCATAAAGATCTCTTCTGTGTTCCGGGTTTGTCATGTCGATGAAATCGATTACGATAATTCCTCCCATATCACGAAGACGGAGTTGCCGGGCGATTTCGGTGGCAGCCATTTTGTTGACTTTCAGTGCATGTTCTTTATTCACGGCTGTTCCGGTAGTAATATTGTTTCCGGAGTTTACATCAACCACATGAAGGGCTTCTGTATGTTCTATGACAAGATACGCACCTTTTGAGCTTGGAATGTTAACGTGTTTTCCAAAACTTTGCTTAAGCTGTTTTTCTACATTGTAATATTCCAGAAGAGGAATATGGGAATCATAGAAATGGACAATATTCTTTCTTTCAGGAGCTATAACCTCGAGGTAATTTTTCATTTCACCCACCATTTGTTCGTCATCACAGGTGATGCTTACAAAATCCTGGTTAAAATTGTCTCTTAATATTGCTGAAGCTTTATCATCTTCACTCAGGACTCTTGACGGAACCTTGTTTTTCTGGATATTTTTAAAAGCAGTTTCCCATTTCTGGATCAGCTGATTCATATCATTATGCAGATCAGCAACTTTTTTTCCTTCGGCAACTGTTCTGATGATTACCCCAAAACCTTCAGGCTTAATACTTTCGATAAGGGTTCTCAGCCTTTCCTTTTCTTCAGAGCTTTTAACTTTTTTTGAAATAGATACTTTATTATCAAAAGGGATGAGCACCAGAAAGCGGCCTGTAAGCGAAATCTGGGTGGATATTCTCGGCCCTTTTGTAGAGATGGGCTCTTTGGTAATCTGAAGCAAAATTACGTCATCTTTGGCGATGACTTTATCTACAGTTCCGTTTTTATCTATTTCGGGTTGTATCTCGAAATTTTTTAAGCTTGATGTGCTTTGCTTTTTGGAAATTGTATCCCTTAGAAATTTTCTGTAAGTAAGATATTGCGGACCCAGATCCTGGTAATGAAGAAAAGCATCCTTTTCATAGCCGATATTTACAAACGCAGCGTTCAGGTTGGGAGCCAGCTTTTTAACTTTCCCGATAAACAAATCTCCAACTATAAAGTCACTTTTGTCCTCTTGCTCATGAAGTTCACATAGTCTTCCGTCTTCCAGCAGTGCAATCTTCGTTAGATCATCTTCATGCGAAACGATTAGTTCTTTCTTCATTTTATTGTAAGATAAAAATTGTTAAGAAGGTAGAAAACAGGCGTATATTTCATCATATAAATTTATCCTTAAATTAAGAATTAGTATTGAATGATCCGTATTTTTTTTAATAAAAATATATAATCCTGATTATCGCATCTTAATAGTTGCAAAAACAAAATATAGTCGGTGAACCTTTAAAAATTTAAAATCACCAACTATATTATATATTTAAATCTCAGGAAATGAGATTATTTTTTCTTATGTCTGTTTGCTCTTCTTCTCTTTTTTCTTTTGTGAGTTGCAACCTTGTGTCTTTTTCTTTTCTTTCCGCTTGGCATAATTATAATTTTTTAGTAACTAGTTAATATTCAGTTAATTCTTTATTTTACGGTAACTTTCGTTTTTACTTTCTCCACAAAAGATTTTGATGGCTTGAAAGCAGGAATGTTATGTGCAGGGATTTCAATTGCAGTGTTCTTGGAGATGTTTCTTCCTGTCTTAGCTGCTCTTGTTTTAATGATAAAAGATCCAAAACCTCTCAAATAAACATTATCTCCATTATACATAGAAGTTCTGATTTCTTGCATAAAAGCTTCTACAACTTTCTGTGTTTCATTCTTTTCGGTTCCCAACTTATTTGAGATGGTGTTTACCAATTCTGCCTTTGTCATTTCCTTATTTTAATTTTAAATTTTAGGTGTGCAAATTTAGTTAAAAAAATTGAATATTAGCAAATTAGTGGCAAAATATTTTTCGGTAAGCGATTGAAAACTGACTGTTTACTTATTATGAATGGACTGTTAAATCACCATTACATACTGGAATTATAGTATCCGTTCTCTACACAGAAGCGGATAAGGTGAAGTTTTGTCTTCAGTCCCAGTTTTTCCGTAAGGCGGTTGATGTAAGTATCAATTGTTCTGGTACTGAGGTTCAGCTTTTCAGCAATTTCTTTATTGCTGAAGCCTTCATAGCAGAATTTCATAAGCTGGATTTCCGTTGGCGAAAGTTCTTCCTGGCTTTTTTTCTGTCGTTCCATGTACTCCATCACAGCCAGGGGCTGCTGCTCCCATTGTTTGCTGTATGATTCATAATCAAAGTTTTCGCCGGTTACTTTCCCTTTGATAATATCTTTAATGATATTGCTTTTTTTCTGGCAGTAATACAAATTGGGAATTTTGGAAAGAATTTCCGCCATATCTTCCTGGTAAGTCCCGGAATAAGTGATGATGGGCGTTTCTGTATTGCTTTTACGGATATATTTTATCGCTTCAAGCCCGCTGAGTACCGGCATAAATAGTTCTACAATAAATACGTCTTCCTGTCTTCTGTAATTTCTGCTGATCAGCTCATGGCCATTATTGCAGTCGTTAAGAATTATATAGAATGGGTTTTCGGTAAGCATTTTAATCAGGATCTTTTTAAAATAAAAATCACTGTCTGCTATGGAAAACCGCACAGTTTTTGTTAATAATTTGCTCACGTTAATATCGATTTGGTGAATGATGATTATAATCAGATTACTAAATTAGGAAAATTAGCTGAAAGTGAAAATTAAACTTAATTTAATTAAAAAATTAATATTATTTCATTAAAATTCGTAAATTTTGTGAATAAATTATTTTTTTATAATTTCACCAGACCAAACAAATCACAAACATATGTCTTCGAACCGGGAGAAAAAATTAAACAAAGCAGACGTCAGGATAGGCATTTGGAAATTTATTCTATCGTTTATCGTTCTATCAGGTGTTTCCTTCATCTGTGTCTTTTTCTTTTTTAAAAGCTACGACATCCAGAGGCAGGGTATTAAAAAAGAAGCAGACGACTACCGCTTCCTTCTTACCAGAAGCAATCTTCTTAAAGATCATGTAGACAGTATATTTTACCGCATGGATCAACTGGATATTAACAGGGTGCAAAATGATATTTTTCTGAGAAATGCAATCATGGAAGATGTGCGTAATGCAAGAAATGCCATGGATAAAGACAGTGCTGATCATTTTAAGCATTATTCCATTCTCATGAAGCAGATCGAGCCTATGCTGGCCTTAAAGAAACAGATTATTGATGTTTCCTACCAAGAACAGGTAGCTTTGAGGAATCTCAATGAATGTAAAGGAAAGATCGGAATCATCAACAATGAACTTAAAGTAGACCCAACCAGAAAATTTTCAGGAATGAGGCGAAGAAGATAAAAACGAACACTATGCAAGGACAAATCACATTATCAAAAAAAGAAAGGCATTATCAGTTTTTATATTTAATCTTAATGCTTTTTGCGGCACTTATTTTTATGGGAATCATTTTCTTACGGGCTTTTCAGTCTCCGTTTTCAGATAACGATATAGTTTCTATACAGATGCTTGAAGAAAAGGCCAAATTCGATCAGAAGCAGAAGTCATCTTTCAAAGTGATGGACAGTACATTTTCTATGATTAATAAACTTACGGATGAAGCTCCACAGCCTTTTGTGGAAAATAATATCATGTACGGAATCAACGATGTGGCCGGATATTATCAAAACGGAGAAAATATCAACGATATCAGAAAAGAGGCATATCCGCAGATCGCAAAGTTTTATAAAATGTATTTCAACGACAAAAAAATTATTTCCAGCAAAACGGAGAATATTAAAAACTTTGAAAAGCAGTTTGATGAATGTTCCATAGGGTTTAAAGAAAAGAGAAGCCAACTCTTTCAGCGAGAAACCGCTTTACAATCGAGATCCCAGTAAACACAAACACCAAAAAATACACTAAAGCACAATACACATCACAATCATTAACTATGAATTACTTTCAGAAAAACAAGAAAAACATTATTATCGGTGTTATAGCAACATTGTTAATAGCTGCGCTGGTGGCATTATGGCTGCAGAAGAAAGTGATACATTCCTCAGACGATATTGTCGGGGTTGTATATCCATCTACCCTGAAAGTGGGAGATACCCTTTCATTTGAGGACAAAACACAGTTCGCCAAAACCAAATTATGGAATTTCGGGGACGGTACTACCAGCAATAAAAACCAAGGCATCCACTTTTATAACAAGCCGGGATATTATCAGGTAACCTTAATTATTGATAATAAATATTCCAAATCTTTTCCCATCATCGTCTCTGCAAGGACAGTACCTAAAAAGGACAGTGTAAAAACGGTAACACTTATTGATGCTCCATCGCAGGCTATGCAGTTTGAAAACGTGCAGTTCCGTGCTATTTCAGACGGGAAACAGTTCACCTGGAAGTTTGGGGAAACCGGAAGAATTGATTCCAAAGACAAATTGGCAATCTATTCTTATCAAAAGCCGGGCGATTATGTGGTAAGCCTTATTACAGATGAAACAGCAGAGCCTGTGCTTCACCAGATTAAAATTTTGCCTGCTTACGATGCACTGGAAGAAGAAGTAAGCGTGGAAGACAGTTATGCTAAAATTGATAATGATTTTAAATACCATCTTCAGCAGATAGCCTACGGAAACAGCTTCAACATGCATTACAATTACCTGTTGAGGACCTACCTGTGTAACAACGAAAATACAGTTGTAAAGGTAAATGACAGCAAGGTTAATAATTTTTATATGTATTGTGCAGGACTTCAGTTTGATAAAAACAATATCATTCAGACCGTTAAAGTAAATTTTGACGATGCGCAGAACTGCGTTACAAAAGTTGACATTAACCAAAGCAAATAACCACGCCTTTTCAGGGCATCACACCAATCATAAAATATAAAAAGGATGAAAAATAAACTTCCTCTAGCAGCATATTATATCGGATTATCAGTATTGCTGACAGCCTGTCAGGTAAAATTGCCGTCCAAAAGAACGCCTGAACCTTCACATTACGGGCAGGTAGATAATTCTTCTGTAGTTAATGGTTTTCCTAAAAAAGCAGTTCCGTGGATTGCCATTTCGGACCGTTCAAGAAATACGGCCTATCTCGATAAAAGTGACGAAAAATCATACAAAGAAGTTAAATTTCTCGAGCCGCTCATGGTCCTTAAGCACAGAAATGGCATGGTGAAAGTAGCGGAATATATTCCCGATGCTTTAATGAAAAAAGTATCCTCCAAACAGGTGAAAACCTACGGCTGGATTCCGGAATCTGATCTTCTTTTATGGAGCAGTTCGCTGAAAAGCGAAAAAACAGGCTTCCCAGTAAAAGTTGCAGTGGTACCCAATAATACTGAAGTCATCAAAAATTCCGAAAGATATTATAAGAATGATTCCATCATGGTGTTCAATTCGCCAAGCCTTATCGAGCAGGCAGATGTGAAAATTCCGAATGGACAGATGGTGTATGTTTATAAACAGGCAGAAAACAACAAGCGATTTCTGGTAGGTAAAAAGCCTAGTATTGATATAGACAGTATCGGAACGAGCCTTTACGGGTGGGTAAGCTCAAACGTAATTTCAAGCTGGGGTGAGCGTTCTGCCGTTAAAATGAAAAATACAACCGGAATTACGGAGACTACTTTAGGCATACATGAAGGATCTCCGGGAGGAAATGATTCGGAAAATCGTGTTGCAGTTCTGCTTACCGATGTTAATAAAAGAACACCGCTTGAGAATATTTTTCCGGTAAATTTACCGCTGAATGAACCACCTGCTCCGGATTCCAAAACCAAATATTTCACCAATATTCTGGATTACAGTAAAAATTATGTATTCAATGTATTAGGAGAACCTATTTATTTTGACAGGTATAGAGAAATCACCGAGAAAAATAAAAAAATCAATATTGTATTTACCCTTGATATCAGTGCTCCGAACGCTCCATATGCTCCAATTGTGAAATCTCTTTTACAGGATTTACAGCTGAGATTTGAAAAACCTTCTTATTTTAATCAGGTACGTTATGGTGTGGTGTTGTATAAAAATAATCCTTGCGGAGACAATGTGGCGGTGTCTCCGTTAAACACAGATTATAGCAAGATCACATCCTTCATTGATCAGAAAAGCAATGAAATGAACTGTGCCAGCAACAGCGGATATCAGCCTGTAAATGAAGGATTGATGGCTGCGGGAGATCTTCTCTCCAATTTTCCGGACGAAACTAATATTGTTGTTACCGTAGGAACCTCAGCCGCACAAAGCGGAAACATGTACGGCGTGATCAATTCTCTTACACAGGCCCAGGCAAGACTCATCATGTTCCAGACAAGCGCACGATCATCAGATACCTACAATGATTTTGTACTAATGTCGGAGAATGTAGTCACGAATACCGCCAAAAATATTGCTGAACTGAAGAAGCAGAAAATTATTAATCAGAATGACGTTTTAACCAAAAATAATTTCAATCTTGTAGAAGGGGATGAAGGTTTCTTTTCACTAGATTATCCTAAACAAAGTATGGCCCAGGGATTTGTTATCTTCCCTAAAAAAGGAGACATTGCAACGCCGGGATATTTGAAAAAATCCGTAGACAGCCTTATCGCCCAGGTAACTTTGGATAATACAACGTTGGATAAATCTTTAAATGATTATTTTCATTCATCGGTTGGAGCCGGAAGAACGGATGTAGACCTGAAGTACAAATATCTTTATCCCGGACTTACAAATCCGGTTCCTGCAGGTATTGCGGCACAGCTTATCAATTACGGAAACCCGTTCCTGGTAAAAGGATATATTCCGAAAGAGCTTAAAGACTTTAAACCCGGACTTGAAAAAGGAATTCTTATTTCTGAAACCGAATATGATAATTTAAAATTATTCTATACCGAAGTCTATCAGAAAACGGGAGCAGAAAGAGCAGATTTCAGTCAGGCAAGAGCTGTGAGGGAATATGTAAAATTGCTGAAAAAATATAATCCAACCTTAAAATTTCTGGATAAAGGCGATCTTTACAAACAACCTATGGCTTATTCTGTGGGGGTAAGCACTGGTTTTGATAATTCAGAAGAAGAATTGATGTCGAAATACATGCTGAAAGGCTGGAAAAAATCTAAAATTGTCACCAACGAAACGGCCCGAAATTATTTCCGTCATTATAAAGATCTGGCAGAAAGAATGCTTTCGCACAGGAATGATCCGGCTGTAAAAATCCAGCAGAACGGACAGACTTTTTATTGGCTGAATGAATATTTTATGCCAACCATGCAGCCTACTGAGCAACCCGAATATACTAAACATTAATAACTTATAATATTAAAAAGCGGAATTTAATTCTGCTTTTTTTATTTTTTAATGTAATTTTTTTTATCTTTGATGCTACCCAAATCATAAATATTATGTCACAGCAATCATCTCCTCATGACGGAAAGCACTTCGTCGTACAGAAAGGTAAAGCCCAGTGCAATCAGGGTGATCAGTTTCCTCAGTATAAAGTGACTTCCCATCAGAAACATTTCTGGAATGACTCTGATGGTAATAATGATTTTCTGGCCGTTACAGAAGATGATCTTCAATTTACACCTTCCGGTCCTAGTTTTGGAAAATGCAAGCTGAAGCCCAGCTCCGGAGGAAATCTTCCTTGTTCTTATGCGCCTGCCGGAAAATGGCAGAAAACCTATGATAAAGTAAAGATCATGGATAAAAAAATCGTTACGGAAGTATCGGAGCTGCAATGTGTCGTTGGTGGAAAAATAACCATTAAAGATCATGGCCAAAGAGGGCAGATGAGCAAAAAGAGTGTAAAGAATGCCGACAATAAAACGGTACAGCATATTAATCCGTTGGTCAACATGCAGGACTATAAAGAAACCGTTCTGGAAAGTGAAATTGACGCTTATTAATTCATCCTTATAAAAACGCTTTCTATGTCTAAAAAAGGAGTTTCAAAAATTTCAGGAAATCCAACACCTGCCATTGGGGAAAAAACCACCTATATCGTTACAGACTGGTATCCTTCGACACCCGCCGGTGAGAGAAATCCCGCTGCTGTAACCTGGGAGCTTTTTAAAAAAAGAGCCAACGGAAGTTTTACCACAACCAATATCAAAAAAAAAGGGGATGGAAGCTTTACTTTCGGTGAAGTTGCCGCGAAAAATACTTATCGCCTGGAAGCGTATCTCCATGAACCCGAAGGCAGCGGTCCGACAACCATCGATATTACTCCTCAGCTTGCAGGAACACCGGAAATTACAAAAGTGGAACTCCGCTATGCAGATGATACTCCGGGAACGGTGTTCAGCTATACCGACAAGCTTATCGCAAAAGCGATTTGCATAAATCTTACGGGAAAAAAGCTGGTATTTACGCTCTGGGAAGATGATGCTGCAGGAAACGGTCATAATGCCGGTAATCTTTTTGTAGACAGCCGTGAAGCTATTGTCGACAGAACCGGAACTGCAACTGCCGAATTTGTTTTAACAAAAGCTTTAATGCAGAAGGCGGCTCAGGGTGAAACGGATCCTCAGAAACTTGAATTTTATGTTACCGTAGAATATTACAGCAACAGAAAGCATGCTACCAATAACGTCGAAGTTCAGAATCCGGAATATAGAGAACCAGCTCAGCAGACACAGCAATCAGGTTCGCCTCAGCAAAATTCCGGACCTTCGCAGCCTTCACAACAACAGCCGGTTTCAAGAACTCAACAAAGCGGAGCGGAAGATAATGATGCAACGCAACCCGATGCTTCTAATCAAACGAACGGAACAATAGAACCGGAACAGCAGCCAACTCCTCAGCAACCGGAAGGAAGAACAACAAGCGTTGTAGAGGAGCCCAAAGCTGAAAGTCTTCTCGATGCCTATTTTGCAAAAGAAGAATTCACAAAGGAAACTGATGAAACGGATGGCAATTACACCTACACATTTGCATCAAACAACAATAATATCAACAAAGATACTGTCGCGCAGATTATTAAAGGCAAAGTTGACCCTGCCGTAAAAAAGGATAAAAAATACGCAAAATTTGAGACCATAAAAAGTGCGCTCACCAAAACCTCCTATGCAAAGGGCGAAACGATTTCGTTTGCTTTATATAAATTAGGACCTGTATTTGTAAAAATAAATAATGCACCGCTGGAAGAAGAAGTATATGTTGTGGCAACTACCATGCTCCTTGATGGGAAAGAAGTCAGCATAAACATAAAAGAAAAGGAAGCGATATTAATTGAAAATGATGCCAATCTTCCTGTATTGGAAGCGAAAGAAAACGGAGCCGAAATAACAACCTTAAAAGCAATAGCACAAAACGGACTCGCTAAAGTTAAAATAAAACTCCGCCCGCAATCCGATGATACGCTGAAAGAGTGGAAGGAAAAATTAACGGGAATAAAAGACGGAACTCATACATATACATTCGGAGGAAACGGAAATAATACAGCAACAGCACAGCAAAAAAGAAGAATCGCAGGAATTATCATCAATAAAATAAAAGCCGAGCTGGCAGAACAGAAAAAATTTGCAAAGAGTGAGGCGATAGAAAAGGCACTTACCAAAGAAGTGTACAACAAAGACGAGCAGATTACCTTTGATGTTTATAAAAGCGTTACCGAATATTTGTGGCTAAAAGCCGAATGCACAGGAAATTTACAAAAGCATGAAGGCGAATTCCTGAAAAAAGACGGAGCCTATTTCGAGATTGGTAAAAAATGCCCTAGATGTACGGAGAAAATTACCATTGAACAAATTGAAGAGCTGTACGGTTCTTTACCGGCTCATAAAGCTTTCAGACAGGAGGTGGTGGATAATCTGAACAAATACATCTTTGATTCGGGTAAAGAAATACACATCAATACGTGTCTTAGAAAAGCACATTTCTTTGCGCAGGTTGGTGCCGAAACATTAGGAATAAACCCGGACTGGATGGTGGAAACAGATAAATTCCGGTACTCAAAATCACGAAGTTTGAGTATTTTCGGGCAAAGAGCTGCCAATCTCAATGCTGCCGGACTGCTGGAAACTTATTGCAGCGAAAATCCGCAGAGACGACTGATGAATTATATGTACGCCGCAGAAAACGGTTTTGGAAACGGAAATGGGAATGAAGCCAGCGGCGATGGCTACCTTTTCAGAGGAAGAGGGCTGAAACAGCTTACCGGCCGCGGAAATTACAGAAGTGCTGCCAATTATATCAAAGAAATTTTCCCTGATGAATACACAGACCTCGAAGCAGATCCTGATAAAGTAAAAGAAGCGAAGTATGCTGTTTTAACCGCAATTGCTTTCTGGGAAAAACACGAAATCTGGAAAACGGCAGACACGGTAAAAGTTTCTACATTGGATAACGTGAAGAAAGTAAGAAGGCTTGTTAATCCCGGACTGGCAGGATTGGGAGATGCCAAATCGTATTTCGATAAAGGGATTACCGTATTCAAAGTAAATTCGTGTTCTCCTGTTGAAGGCGGCGATTCTACTTGGCATGACCCGATAGACAATCCGCAAAGGACTTATTATAATTCCAGCGGTGTACACAGGGAACAAAACGGAGCCTTCGGGCCGGTAAGAACAAGAATCGTAAACGGTCAGGCTGTTCCAAGAAACCATCAGGGGCTGGATATTTTTGCAGACGTGGATACTCCCTGCAAAGCCTGTCTGGACGGAACAATTGTGAGCTATACAAATGAAGGAAGTGCAGGATACGGAAATGTACTCGTTCTGGAAGTCAGTGGAGAAGATTTAAGAAAAGCCAAAAGAAATTATACGCACGAATTTACGGCGGAAGTAGAAAGTGGATCAGGTTTTGATATTAATGCTGATAAATTTTATCTTCGTTATGCCCATTTAAAATCAGCAGTAAAAACCAGCGGAGAAGTTACGGCAGGTGAAACAATCTGCTATTCAGGTGATTCCGGAAATGCAAGCGGGGTTCCGAATCCGCACCTGCACTTTGAAGTTGCTATGAACGCCACCGGAAACGGAACAGGCCTGCAGAACAGATACAACCCAGCCTATTTTGTAAGGCTTACTGCAATCGATCAGCCGGCGCAGCAGGCTGTAAAGGACGCAAGATCTTAATGTAAAGAAAAATATGTATAAATCATTTTTTAAAATATCACTCTTACTGTTCGGGTTTACCCTGTTCAGTTGTAAAGAAAACAGGCAGACGGCGGCAGATCAAAAACACGTGGCAGCGCCATCTGTTGTTCAGGCTGCCAACCTCAACGTTGCCGAAAGCAGTAAAAAAACACCGGAAAATGCAGATCGTGAAATTTCTTTCGATATTGTAAGTCCTTTCAAAAAAGATGATTATGAAAACTGTTATGTTCATGGAACAACAAAGCTTATCCATAAAACCGATAACAGCTTTATGCTTACCAAAAAGGATTTTGCGATTACGGATGTAGACTTTTCAGATATCAATTACGAAGGACCGGGTTATACCATCTATTCTTATCAGTCTTCAGCCAATAAAAATATGGAGGTTGTGATCATTGAAGGACAGGCAGATATCGGTACGGCCTGGTATTATGTAGTAGTTCTGGATGGTGAAGATCTCGTAGACAAATTTTATGTAAAAGAGCCGAGAGCCAATTCGGAAAATACGGATATGAAAGATTTTATCAATGTTGCATTGAAAGATAAAGATCTGGTGCTGAAATTTAAAAAAGATAAAATTGCCGCATATTCAAAGCCTTTGGCGAATTTAAGAACAGAAGGAAGTTATTTATGTTTAGACAAAAAAATTAAATAAATCTTACATTATAAAAAGTAAAGAGACCTGCATCGTGTAAGGTCTTTTTTGTTTTTGAAAAGCTATTAATACGAATATTAAGATTAACCCTTAAAAACACTTAAGATATTTTCCTTACTTATTCTTAAAACCTTACTTCTTCTTAATACTCAAATTGCAAACGCAAAAAGCTTTAATTCAAATCAATAGAAGAAATGCTAATCAGAATCGGTCAAAGAAAATTAGCCTCACATTCAAATAAAATATTTTCATACAGAAAAATATGTATTTTTGATTTATCAATCACATAAGTAAAACTTTTTATGATCAGTAAAAACTTTTCCGTTATAGGCCTTGTTGCTGTGTTTTCTTTGGTTTCATGCAAAAAAAATGAAGGCCAACATTCAAAAAATACTAAAGATTCTTCAGTTGTTTCCAACGTGATAAAGGAAGATCCAAAACCTGTTCAGCATCAGAAAATGGAAAAGACAGATTCTGCTGCCGGAGAAGATGAGCGTAAAGAAAATGCAGCAATACCGGTGTCTAAAAAAAACGTAGACGGGATTTTTGTTGCCAATAGCTGTGACGGCGGAAGATTTTCAATAGAGTTTAAAAATACGGGCGGACAGTCCACATTCAAAATATTTGATAAAAAGAAAATCATTGCAGCAGGAAATGTGTCGGCAGAAACCGATGAAAAAACAGGTGAAATAACCAATCTTGAAATAGGGGAGATCGGAGGTCTTTATCAGGGCGATAAAATCGTTATCCAGAATTACGGAAATTCTATGAATGAATTTGATCATTTTACGCAATGTGGCGACAAATATCTTGAATTCAACAGGATAAAATAACATTTCCAGTACTTTTACCACAGCAATTACTTCAAAAAACTATTTGTAAAATAAAAATTTTACACTAAATTGTGGTAAGCCAAAAACAGAATATATGATCGTTCATTTTATACTTTCCGGAGAAACACTGGAAAGCATATCTGAAGAAATTCATCTTGAAAACCCGAAATACCTTAAAGAATTTCACAATACTTATTGTGCAAGAGAAGATTTTATACACGATACACTCATTCCCGGAAAAAAACTGCTTATTCCCGGCATTAATAAAGTACAAGAGTACAACAGCCTTAACGATGCTCCCTTTAAAAACCCCAAACTGAATCCTGAAATACCTTTCAGTCCGGAAAATTTCAGCAGAATATATGCTGTGGTTAATAAAGAATTATATGAAAACGAGCTTGAAAAAAAGCATGCTGTTCTTACCTACACGGTTTCCGTAAAATGGATTCGCAACGAAAACGGCTTTCATCTCTTTCATCTTTTTAAAAATAATTTTTCAGACGGACAGGGAAATATGATGACAGATCTGGCTTCAGAATCTATCCGTTCGCTTAACCCGCTGGAAATTAAAACTGATCTTAAAGGAAATGTGGTGGCCATACAGCTTACCCGGCAGACGGTAGATCATTTTGGAAAAATTATGGAGCGTTTGTCTAATCTTTTCCCTGATAAATACGCAGAGATTTATCTTGATGAATTTGAAAGGGCTGTGCGGAACAGAAATATTTTTAATGCAAGAATGAAAAATGATGTCTTTATTAAAAACTATTTTGCATCGGTTAGAAATTCATTCGTGAACGGGAAATCAGTTTTTCAGCAGTCTGTCGGAGAAGAAAATACGGACATCATTCTTCGGCAGAAAATTGAAAATCCGGAATACGATAATGAAATTGTAATACTTCAGGATCCTGAAGACCATGAAAGGGATATGGCATTTTCCGGAAAATATACATTATATACAAAAACAGGTTTAATTAAAAATATAGATCTATATTACAAGATCTCTCAATTTGGATTTAAAAATACCAGCTTCTTTACCATCACAGAATTATCCTAAGGTTCATAAACAGGGGCAATGTTAAAGGTTTGTTAAATCATTTGTCGTAGAATTACGACATCAAGTCGTAGTATTACTACAAAATATCAGATAGTGGTGAAAAAACTTTTCTAAGAAATTTTACCCTCCTACCTTTGTTACACAATCACCGAATCACAAAATATTATTAACGATTAAAATTTACCATCATGGCAGCAAATTCAAGAGGAATTCTTAAATTCAATGGAGGAGAAGGTCAAAAATTATTAAAGCTGAACTACAGCGTATCCAGATCCACAGACGTATCGGGAAGAGTAGCTTCAGATCCTTCCAACGCAATCATCAAAGTAACTGTAGAAGCAACTGAAAAATCAGATATTCTGGAAAGTTTACTGAACGGAAAATACAAGCCTACAACAGGCGAAATCACTTTCAACAAATCTCACGAAGAAGGAACGTTAATCACATTAAACTGGGAAAACGGATATGTGATCCAGCATGAAGTGGATTTCGATGCGGTAGACGAAAACAGTATGTTGATCAGCTTTATCATCAGTGCAGAAACAATTGATTACGGAAATTCTAAGTATGAAGGGCTTTGGCCTTCAAGCTAAAATCAAACGTAATTTAATATTCATAAGGGGAAAGACTGTCATCACGAGGCGGTCTTTTTTTACCATTACCAGCAGCCGTGTATTATTTATTAAATTATTACTGCTGCTTTTTCAAAAAAACATATGTTTTTTACTCTCAAAAAAAACTGATATATTAGTAGAAAGGTAAAATTTTCAGGAGGTTATGGATTAATTTTTGCTGCTGTTTAGCGAAATATGACCGATGAAATTACCACACCAAAACAAAATATTAATCTGAGAAAAAAATCGAAATGGGAGTACTAGTAACCAATGATACAGTAAAACAGCTATTTCATATCGCACAGTCTATCGCGAAAGAAAATTATAACGGAACCTACGGCGGACCGCATATTCTTCAGGCATTAATGCATAAAGATATCGGCATTTCGGATTTTCTGAAAAGCATTGATAAAGATCCCGGGTATTTCTACGAATGGGCAGATGTACGAATCGAAGATTATCCCAAAACAACCCATCTTCCGGATGAGGTAAAAGAAGATGAATCAGTAGATACAATCGTAGAAGAAGCGGATGATATCCGTTTGAAGCTTGGTCTGGATGAGATCACACCAATTTGCATTCTGACAGCAATTGTAAAACCCCAGGTGGCTTTTTCATTGCAGCAGCTGAAATCACTGCCGCTCAGAGAGCATGAAATTTTCAATCTTTACCGGAAAGATACGCCCTACGAAAATTCAGGAAATCATGAATTTTCTTCTCTGTTTTCAAATGGTTCAGATTATTCAGATAATTCATTTCCTTCCATTAAAAATTATTGTGTCGACCGCACAGCGCAGGCCAGAAAGGGAGAAATTGAAAATATTATCGGACGAGATAAAGAGCTTAGAATGCTGGTGGAAATTCTTTGCAGGAGAAGCAAACCGAATGTTATCATCATTGGTGAACCAGGAGTAGGGAAAACCGCACTTGTAGAAGGGTTTGCGATCGAAATTACAAAAGGAAATGTTCCGGACATGCTTAAAAACGGAACTTTGCTTGAACTTGATACCGGCGCTTTACTAGCCGGAACTTCGTACAAAGGTGAAATTGAAGACCGTCTAAAAAAAGTAATCAACGAGTGCAAAAAGATAGAGAAAGCCATTCTTTTTATCGATGAAATTCATACGCTCCTGGATCCGAAAGGCAGTATTGGGAATGTTGCTAATTTACTAAAGCCGGAGCTCGCAAGAGGGGAAATCACCGTAATTGGCGCTACCACTCAGGAAGAATACAGGAAAATTATAGAACCTGAACAGGCTTTTAACAGAAGATTCGAAGTACTTACGGTACATGAACCGGATGAGAAAACCTGCGTTAAAATGATCGATGTTCTGCTCGAAGGCTATAAAAAACACCACGGAATTGAAGTTGAAAAAACGGCGCTTCCGGAATGTGTGCGTCTTGCCAAGAGATATGCGAAAGGTAAAAAATTACCGGATGCGGCTATTGATCTGCTTGACAGAACTATGGCTGCTATCAAAATGCTTGATGAGCTTTCGGAAAAAGAACTGGAAAGCTGGAAAAGCAGATATGATGAAATTCTTAATGAAGAATTTTTTGATGAAAAGGATAAAGCAGATGAACTGATCTGGACCTACAATTTACTGAGGGATAAAATCAGCCCGATTTTGTGGGGATCGCTCAGCGAACAGCCGCAAATAGACAATTCAATGCCGGTAGAGCAGATACAGAAAACCATTGAAGACACCTATGCGGAACTGTTGCAGCATGCCGCCAGAAAAAGAGAGAAAGTAGACCGTCTCGAACTCGCAGCTGTAATGGCTGCGAAAACCAATATTCCGATCGGAAAAATTCAGGCACAGGAAAAAGAAAAGCTTCTGAATATGGAATCTTTACTGATGAACAGAGTTGTGGGACAGGATCATGCGCTGAAAATCCTTTCTGATGCTATTGTGGAAAACCGAAGCGGATTGAATAAACCGGGACAGCCAATTGGTTCTTTCTTCCTTCTCGGACCTACCGGAACCGGAAAAACAGAGCTGGCAAAATCAATGGCCGAGCTTCTTTTCAATGATGAAAAAGCGATGGTACGCTTTGATATGTCGGAATTTAAAGAAGAACATTCGGCAGCGCTTCTTTACGGTGCGCCTCCTGGATATGTCGGGTACGAAGAAGGGGGAATGCTGGTGAATAAAATCAGGCAGCAGCCTTATACCGTGGTTTTATTTGATGAAATTGAAAAAGCGCATCATTCGGTTTTTGATGTCTTCTTACAAATTATGGATGAAGGAAAAGTACATGATAAATTAGGGAAAGAAGGAGATTTCAGCAATGCCTTGATATTATTTACTTCGAATATCGGAAGTGACGAAATTGTAAAGCAGTTTGAGGAAGGCAAAGTTCCGGAATCATCTTCTTTAATGCAGATTATGTCTAATTCGGGACGTTTCAGACCGGAATTTTTAGCAAGGATTACAGAAATTATTCCTTTTGCACCAATCACCGAATCAATTGCTGAAAGAATTTTTAATATTCAGTTAAAATCACTTCACACCTCATTAACAAGATTGGGAATGACCTTGAAAATTTCAGATGAAGCCGTGAAAAATCTTGCATTGGGAGGATTCAGCAGTAAATATGGTGCAAGGCAGATTTCGGGAGTAATCAGATCTCAGCTCGCAAGGCCTATTTCTAAAATGATTGTTAGGGAAGAAGTGAAAGCGGGGCAGACGATTCACGTAGACTGGAATACAGAAGAAGAAAAATTAACCTGGAAAGTAGATTAAACAAAAAGATATACGTTAAATTCCCTATTTACGTTAAATAAGTATATGAAACCAAATCTCAACAATATTATCCTCACAGGAATCCTGCTGTTGTGTTCGCACGTTATGAATGCACAGTTTCTTGCTGCCTCAGATACCTCTGAGAATAGTGTGAGAAAATATAAGAGTATCATCAGTTCCAATAAGGAAATCGTTGGATTTATAGAATATTCTCTAGCTCAGAAGGGTCTTCCGAAACACCTCAGAAATCTTGCTTTAATTGAATCGCATTTCAACAGGAATATTACTTCGGGAGCAGGTGCGGTAGGTGTCTGGCAGTTTATGACTTCACATGCCAACCAGTATGGTCTTACCCAGCAGAACAGAAATGACCTTTACAAAAGCACGAAAACCGCAGTCATTTCACTTACCAAACTATATAAAAAATACAACAACTGGATAACGGTAGTTGCTGCTTATAATTGTGGTGAGGGAAATATTGCAAAAGCTATGACTGCAGCCAACTCATCACAATATCATATATTTTATAAATTTTTACCGGAAGAAACCATCAATCATGTAAAAAAATACCTGAACGCCTGCTATGCTACCGGAGAGCTGCAAAGCGTTTTGAGTAATTACAATTCTTCCAGAATGAATACCGTTTTTTTTGTGAACGGCGGAAGCGGAAAAAACAATGAGCAGCTGGCTGAAACAGATATCAACGCAGGATTTAATTTACATGTCATTGCAGATGAACTGGATCTGGACCTCAACAGGCTTCTCACCTGGAATCCCGGGATTTCAGAAGATCTTCAGAATAAAGGAGAAGGAACTCTTTATCTGCCGAAAGATATCATGCCGGATTTTTTATTAAAGAAAAACAAAATCCTTTCGAGATCAGTAAAGGAAACTTACACACCCAACACCAAACAGTAAGAACACAGACGATAATCTTTAACCTTACAAATCACAGGTACTATGAAAACAGAATCTGAAAATATACTTAAAAGCCCTTCATTCCGGCCATCGCAGAATGCTGACGGAATTTCGGAGAATCATCATGCAGGAATCAACAGGCTTGTAAAACTTTCTCTTGTTATCGAAGGAAAAGTTATTAAATATTACAAACACTTTAAACTTACACAAAGTACGAGAAGACATCATGAGTTCAGTCTTACATTGGCTCATGACGCACTTGGCGACCGCCAGACGCATACTCTTGAAGAAGCCAATAAATTTTTAGGAAAGCGGCTTACCGTTGTTATTTCCTACAAAGATATTGATAACAGCCCGGAAAGAACATTTGTAGGAGTAATTACCGGTGTCGGCTTCAGCCAGGAAAGAATGAGCTTGGGAAATATTGTTTTAACAGGCTACAGTCCAACCATTTTATTGGATGGTGCGCCGCATATTCAAAGTTTTGGAGGAGCGTCTCCCGTGAATATGGGAATTATCGCCAATGAAGTCATCAGACAGGGAATCGATTCCAGCCGTTTCGATGTGAGAGTTGATACCAATGACTATTCGCAGATTGTTTACAGCAGTCAGTATGACGAAACACATTATAATTATCTGGCGAGAATGGCTGAAGCATACGGCGAACAGTTTTATTATGATGGCGAAGTACTTCATTTCGGCAAGCTGCCGCCTCAGAATAAACCGATAAAATTAACATATGGAAGCAGCGCAAATGATATAAAGGTTGAATTAAAGGCAGTTCACACAAAACCTCAGTTTTACGGCTACAACAGCAGTAAGAATGAAAAGCTCAAATCTGGGGACACACCGGTTCAGCATGTGGGAGATTTAGCCAAAACAGCCTATGCCCACAATGAAAAAATTTATAAAACTCCTGCACTTCAGGTGGCTCCTATTAAAGCATCAACACATCTTGATGTGGAATACTCACAAAAAAGCACCTCCGGAAGTCAGGCGGTCAATGTATTTTCTTTATCGGGAAATACAACGGTTCCTTTTCTTCATCCCGGCTGTGTAGTAGATGTTCAGATGCGTAAAATTGATACCAATGAATCCTCATATTTTACAAGAATCATGGTGACGGAAGTCTCTCATGAAGTAGATACGAGAGGGCATTATACGGGAAATTTTGAAGGAATTGCTTCCGATACAGGATTTTTACCCAAACCTGAATTTAAAGTTCCTAAAGCAGAACCACAGATTGCAACCGTAATTTCCAATGCGGATCCGGAAGGACAGGGAAGAGTGCAGGTAAGATTCGACTGGCAAAACAGCGATACTACCCATTTTATCAGGATGATGAGTCCTGATGCCGGGGGAACGGATAAGATTACCCAGAACAGAGGTTATGTGGCTATTCCTGAAGTAGGAGATCAGGTGATGGTAAACTTCGTACACAGTCATCCCGACAGACCTTTCGTGATGGGAGGAATGTTTCATGGTGGTGTCGGACTTGGAGGGGGCGCAGACAACAGAGTCAAATCAATCCAAACCAGAAGCGGGCACCGAATTGTTTTTACCGAAGATGAAAGCATTATTATTACCGATAAATCAGGAAATGAGATCCATCTCGACACAACAGGAAGCAATATCACCATTACCGCTCCGGAAACCATGACATTGAATTGTAAAAACATGAATATCAATGTCGGAATGAATATGACCACCACTGTGGGAATGAATAAATCTGATACGATTATGGTCAATCATACCGAAAGCGTGGGATCCATGAAATATCTTTCCACCGGTGCAGATTTCATGACGAATGTCGTTGGAAAAATGAGCCATTACGTAAAAGGAGATATGGAAGTGTATGGAGAGAAAGATCATAAGCTTACTTCAATGAAAGGTATTCAGGTAAGCAGCGAAGGAAAAGTGGAACATCATTCGGAAAAAGAAGTTCAGAATAATAGCGGAGAGAAATCTAAAAATTATTAGTCATGAGCATCGAATATTTTGTAGAGGGCAAAACAGTCACCCAGACAGGGGGGAATTACAGAGCCTATGCTAAAGAAGGTATCAATCACAGCAGCTCGGTTTCGGTGGAGCAAAAAGGAAGAGAAACAGGGGTAAGCTACAATCCCGCTCAGAAAATCAATCCTAATGACAAACCTGTCAGTACTATCGATGTAACGCTGAATCTTTTTTTTGACGGAACACTTAACAACAAAACAAACACACAGGCCGGCGCAAGACAGGATAAGCCAAAAGGAAGCTATGCCAATGACTTCAGTAATGTGGCCAGAGGGTACGATTGTATCGACCCGAATGCACAGAATCAGGTTGCTTATTATGTTGAAGGAATCGGTACGGTAGATCATAAATCTGATAATGATACATTAGGATTGCCGGTGCGAGGCGCGGGGATGGGAATAAGTGCCAGAGGAGTAAAAGCCAAAGCGACAAAAGGCTGCGTAAAAGGAGCGGAGGCAATTCAAAAAAAATTCCAGGGCAAAAAAATTGATGTCCTCACGGTGAATGTTTATGGGTTCAGCAGGGGAGCGGCTGCGGCCCGCCATTTTTTGCATATTGCCGGTACTGCCGTCAATTCACAGAAAATTTCAGATAAACAAATCCTTGTATATCCGCCGGAAGATTACGAAAAATCGGATGCCGAACCGAAGCCTAATCAATATGTTATTGTCAACGAACCCGATTTTCCATTGCTTAAGTATGGATATTTCGGAGCCTGTCTTATTCAGCAGAAGCTGAAGGTTAATACGGTACGGTTTAATTTTGTTGGACTTTATGATACTGTTGCCTCATTTGGAGTCAATCATAAGGGTACTTCATTATTCGGATTCAGCATTATTGATGACGATTCCAAACAGCTTGGGCTAAATGCCGTGAGAAATGCATCTTTTGTGTTGCAGCTCGCCTCATCCGATGAGTATCGTGACAATTTCAGCCTTACCAATATAGACAGTGCGGGAATCAGGGGATTACAGCTTACTCTGCCCGGGGTGCACTCAGATATCGGCGGAGGGTATGTAAATAATGATAAAGAAGATGTTTTATTGCATGAAGAAATTAATTCCAGAAGTGAATGTGAAAGGTTCAGGAATATATTGATTGAGGAAGGATGGTATAACCCTGAAGAAATCACTATTGAATCCGGAATCATTCCATCCCGTACCGCAACCATAAAATATAAATTGTGGGGAAGAAGAAAAAAAGTATCGAATGAATACGATAAGGTATCACTTCATAATATGTTTTATTACTCAAAACAGCTTGAGGTAAAATATGTTGAAGGCTTGGTGGCAGATCATCAGATTAAAGATGGTTTTATTGCAGATGTCAGCAACAAGCTTACTGCAAAATATATCGCTTCCTGCAATAATTTAAGGAATCAGTATGTGAAAGAATATAATGCAGGAAAGCACCCTTCGGCAGGAGAATACATAAGCCGTGCAGGAAGTTATTCTTACCTGGATTCCGGGATAGATATTAAAAAACTGAGGAATGTCTATTTACATTGGTCTGCCAACCGAGATTCATTCGGTATGGGACCGAGATTTTCGGGACCGAAAACAGCAGCAGAACGTAAAAGATATATATTAAATGGATAAATGGAAAGCTCTTATAATCGCTCTGGGAATGCTCCAGCTGATGAACTGTCAGGATATGAAGAAAAAAGATGATATGCCTATGCCAACGTATGATGTACAGATTTCACACCCGTGGAACAACTATCTGATCACCCCTGTTGAAGACAAGATCATAACACTGGAAGGTATTCCGGCCGGTTTGCCGTACGGAAGTTCATCCGGAACATGGGGAGATTCGGGGAAAGGTTTTACGGAACAGTCGGGAACGCCTATTGGCGCAGATATTGTGTACTTCTCCAGATATGAAGATGCTTTTTATCATCTTAAAGCAGATTTTCCGAAGGATAAAGTGCTGGATTTGATCCAACGAGCCTATGCCAACAACGAATCCGACTCTTCCGATGAGCCGTTAAAAGAGTTTATTAACATCAAAGAAGAGCCTGATTATAACGAAAAATATAATAAAGCAGGAATGGCTTATTATAAATTCGGAACCCTCGTATTTGGATTTGCTCCCAAAGGGATGGTTGTTGTATGGATTAAATTCGGATATGTTTCGGTACAGCTCGGTGAATTTCAGGCCGAGGTGGTAAAAGACGACAAAAAATACGCTGATAAGCTGTTTTCTAAAATTTCGCAGACGCGGGAAGAGATCAAAAAAAATATGTTTATCCCTGATGTTTCATCTAAAGAATGGAAAGATTATCAGAAAAGATATTTTTGGAGTCCAAATATTATCTCAGGAAATAAAGATTTCCGTTTATTTAAAATACAATCGGAATATTACAATGGCGAAAGGGAAATTATGCTCCGTCCATGGGTACTGAAGCCACCAATGAAAGAAAGAGCTGTTCCTAAAGAAATCACTTTCTTCTGGGAAACAGGAAAAGGACAGGCTTATGAAGGACGTGTATTTTTTAACTGGGAAAATGCCAACGAAGTACTGGAAAAATCCGGGAAAGATTTTAAACTTAATATTAAGGTAGCGCCAGACAATACTAATATGGAAATCATGATCAATGAGCAGAAGGTTTCTGTAGACAGTACAAGAATTTATCCAAGTGATCTTACTTTTAAGGAATCATATTGATGATACGGAGTTCAATCTTAAAATAACTCGGACATTATAAGATCCGGCAGGTCAAAATTCACTGCCGGATTTTTTGTTGTCCATATGTTAAAGCTAGTTTAAATTACCATAAATAAATCTTAATATTTCCCGTTTTTGTGTAATGATATTTTAAATTACTAGACACATTATAGGATTAAAGTTTTGATTTTTAAATAATTGTGTCTGTTTTTATTTCATTTGTAGTAGAATTACGACATCAAATCGTAGAATTACGACAAAAAATAAAATTAATATTACAAAACTTTCGGAATTAAAAATTGTGATCTATCTTTGAATCAACAAATCAACAAAACCAACCAAATCACAAAATATTATTAACGATTAAAATTTACAAATCATGGCAACAAATTCAAGAGGAATTTTAAAATTCAACGGAGGCGAAGGTCAAAAATTATTAAAGCTGAACTACAGCGTTTCAAGATCAACAGACGTATCTGGTAGAGTAGCTTCAGACCCATCAAACGCATTGATTAAAGTTACAGTGGAAGCCACTGAAAAATCAGACATTCTTGAAAGCTTACTGAACGGAAAATACAAGCCTACAACAGGTGAAATCACCTTCAACAAATCCCACGAAGAAGGTACGCTTATTACTTTAAGCTGGGAAAACGGATATGTTATTCAGCATGAAGTGGACTTTGATGCCGTAGACGAAAACAGTATGCTGATCAGTTTCGTGGTAAGTGCCGAAACAATCGACTACGGAAATTCTAAATACGAGGGTCTTTGGCCAAGCAGCGGTAACTAATCCCTACAATCATCTTAGTAAAAATAAAATTGGTTACAGAATAGCTCAGCTCGTAGGAGTAGCTATTCTGTTTTTTCTTTTCTGAAGAAAATTATTTCATGACTGTCTGCATATCATAACAAACGATATGAAAGAATTTATTTGATGCATTTTCAGGTAAATTTTAGCATTTTTAAAATAAAACACAACATCAACCAAAATATTAAGGCCATGTTTCAAGATGATCATCCACCGAAAATGCCTTCATCCGGTAAAAGTACTTCCTTACCCTCTGCAGATGCTGTTAAAAAAGCAACTGAAAACCAGTTGATAAACCAGGCTTCTGAAAAGATTGGCGAGGAAACGAAAGCTCCTGATACACAAAAAATGTCCCGGTTACAAGCCTACAACGGCTTTGTGCAGAACAATCCCAATTCCGGAATGCTTCTTAACCAAAAGCTGCAGCCTAATACTCCTACTCTGGTAGAAAATAAGGTATGGTCTCAGCAGCCTACTTCAAAAATCCACAATGCTAATGCAATCCCTGGAAGCCAGATCCAGGGAATAAACCGTGTTGTAAAACTTGACATTGTTGTAGAGGGTAAACCGGTAAAACATTTCAAACATTTCAGCCTTAAACAAAGTGCAGTAAAGCATCATGAATTTAATTTAATGCTGTCTCATGATACACTGGGAAATGCCGAAAACCACAATCTTGAAGAAGCACAAAACTTTTTAGGAAAAAGAATTACGGTTACTTTCAAATATAAAGATCTTGAAGACGGCCCTGAAAGAAGTTTTATAGGCGTTATTACAGAAGTAGGATTCAGTCAGGAAAGAGGAAGCCTGGGAAATATTGTATTAAAAGGTTACAGTCCTACCATTCTTTTGGATGCCGCATCACATATTCAGAGTTTTGGAGGTGTGCAGGAAATTAGTCTGAACAGCATTGCCGATCAGGTGATTAAAGAAGGACTTGGAAACGGAAAATTTGATTTCAGGGTTGATGCTCAGCATGGTAATATTCCCTACAGCTCACAATATGAAGAAACACATTACAATTATCTGGCAAGAATAGCTGAGGCTTACGGAGAACAGTTTTATTATGATGGAGAAGTGCTCCATTTCGGAAAACTCCCTCCTCAGGAACAGCCGGTAAAGCTTACCTACGGAAGCAGCGTGAATGATGTTAAAATAAGAATGAAAGCACAGCACGTTAATCCAAGTTTCTACGGCTACAACAGCAGTAAGAATGAAAAGCTGGCTGCCGGAAGCTCTAAAATTACCCATACTTCGGATATTGCAAAACGCGCTTATGAAATTTCGGAAAAGACGTTCACTACTCCTTCATTAAGAGTAGCTCCTATAAAGGCGGTTTCTTTTATGGACGTGGAAACCTCACAAAAAGGTACGGCCGGAAGCAAAGCCTCGGATGTGTTTGTTACTTCCGGGACAACCACGGTTCCCTTTTTATATCCGGGATGTGTTGCAGATATTGAAATGCGAAAAACCGATAGTAATGAAACTTCCTATTTCACCAAATTAATGATTACCGAAGTATACCATGAAGTTGATGCAAGAGGATATTACACAGGAACATTTGATGCAATAGCCTCCGATACAGGGTTTATACCACGTCCGGAATTTCAGTTTCCGAAAGCAGATGCACAGTTTGCTAAAGTTGTCTCCAATACCGATCCGCTGAATCAGGGAAGAGTGCAGGTACAATTTGACTGGCAAAGCGGATCCTCAACAACAGAATTTATCCGTGTGATGACTCCCGACGGCGGTGGCAGTGAAAAAGTAAGCAAAAACCGGGGCTTTATGGCTATTCCGGAAGTAGGAGATCAGGTAGTCGTAAATTTTGCACACCAGCATCCTGACAGGCCTTTCGTCATGGGCGGAATGTTTCACGGAGGAGTTGGCGGCGGCGGTGGCGCAGGAAATAACGTGAAAAGTTTAAGCAGTAAAAGCGGGCATATCATAAGCTTGGATGACGGCGGAGGTATGACCGTAAGGGATAAAGACCAGAATACGGTTTCCCTGGATGGAGCCGGAAATATCAGCATCGACAGTAAAGTGTCTATTGCGCTCACTTGTGCAAGCAGTTCTATTGTCATGGACAAAGATGGAAATATCATGATCAAAGGGAAGGAAATTTTTGTTCAGGGAGATAATATCGGAGTAGGAGGCACAGCTAGTGTCGGAATAGGAGTCGGTCCGGAAGGCGGAAACCCCACTTCAGGAATTGGCATCGAAGCTACAACATTGGATGTAGGTACGACTACACTTTCTATGGGTGCTAAAACAGAGGCCAACCTCAGCAGTGCCAAAATCAATATCGGCGGCGGTAGCGAAACCAACATTGTCAGCGGAACGGTAAAACTGAATTAAACGGAAGCTTTATGAACCCGGTAGATTTGGAATTGGTTAAACTAAAAAGAAAATGGCATCAGGTTATTAAAAGTAATCCGGATAAACCCATGTTGATTGCTTTAGGCGAAAAACATGAAACCGATCTTTTTGACGGATTTATAAAGTCACGCTTATCTGAAGATTATGATGGTGAAGATATTTTCCTTCTGCACTATCAGGAATTTAACGGAATGAATTCTTTCGGGCAGGGTTTATGGGAAGAATGGAAAGAATATTATGAAATGCTTGAGAAAAGCCAGGAAAATATTCCGGAATGGGAAATTACGGGTTCAGATCAGCATTTTAAAACAGATGCATACAAAGCTTTTTATCCTTTATTGGATTTAAAAAATAAATTTCCAGCAATTAAAGATTCACAGATCTTTTTGTATATCGCTCCTGTAAGAATCAGTGATATTGATGAACTGTCATTATGGATAAAAGACTGGTGCAGCCTTTGTGAAAAATCGGGAATAAAAGAGATCAAACTGGTTTGGGCAGAACATCATACCTACAAAACCCTTCCGGAAAATCTCTCAGCCTACCGATTCAGAGTGGAGGTTGATATTCATCAGTTAATGCAGAACACAGCCGCCCATACCAACCGAAAGAAAAACAGTGCAGATACGGATTTTCAGCAGCAGATCCTTATCGCGAGCAATCATCTGAGTAAAGGAAGATTTCGTGAAGCAGAATTTGCGTTGGGTAAAGCGGTAAAACTGGCCCGGGAGCAGAATAATAAACAAGCTGTAATTTCCGCCTATTTTATGCTGACCCAGACTTACGTGGCCGACAGGAAAAAAGAGAAAGCGGAAGATACATTCCGGAAAATATTTGAAGAAGTAGAACCCGGTTCTCCATTGGAAATCCAGATGTATATGAACTACGGAAGTTACTGCCTGGGAAATTCTAAAAAAGCAAAAGCCGAAAAAGCATTTGAAAAAGCAGCGGAAACAGCCTTGAAAATAGCAGAACATGCGATGGCCATTGAATGTTACAGAATTATCGGAACCTTAAATGACACCGTTCTTACCAGAGATAAGATGATTCGTTATTTTGAAAAATGCCTTGAGATAGCAAAGCTTATGAATCCTGCAGCGAGGGAATCAAGCAGCCTTAAATTTGTAGCCTCCATGCTGTTTATCAAATATGAAGGAGACACAGAAAAGATGACGGCATTGGATCATGAAATGACAAATTATTTTGGCAAAGACTGGAAAGTCAGTGTGGAAAAACCGAAATATGATTAACTAGAATCAAATTTCACCATTAAAATTTAGCTAAGAAGTTTACAATTATAATTTCAATGCTTTAAAGGAAATCTATTTTGATTTTTTATTAAAAACTAAAGTTCTGCGGTAAATTATAAAAACCAAATCACAATATCATGGCAGATCACAATAAAATAAAAAAGATTAAGGTTCCAAAGCCAGATATGAATCCGGACCGGTCGTGGAAAATCAATGCGGATGTTACCTCATTCAGCAAAGAAAAGACTACACAAGGCTGGAAAAACGGGATGAAAAATAATTTCGAATCCCTGAATCCTGTTTCAATGGTCAGTTCAGCAGCAGGAAAAGGAAACGGACAACCGCAATCCGGAGGAACCGGCAGTAGCGGAGAAACTTCCGTTACCGTAGAAAATGCAACCCCGCAAAGCAAGGTGAAATTGATTAAGGTTAATTCACCGGCCATTACGCCAACCGCAGTTCAGCACACCAGCAAACATTTTGATATTGTCCTGGCTATTGATATCCACTGGACATTGATTCCGCCGCCTCCGTCTTTTATGCTCATCCCGCTGCCGCTGCCGCATCCTTTCATCGGAATTGTATTTGATGTGATGGATTATATTCAGTTTACCATCCCGATCCCGCAGTTTATCAGAAATTTAAAGCCGGACCTTCCGGAAAGTATTCCAATGGGAGGCTCCATATATGTTCACGGAAGACATAAAGCGACCACCACAACCAGTGTCATGGGAGTTGTAATACCATTCAGGCATATTACTTCTCTCATTCCGGTGTATATGATTCCGTTTCTCCAGGAAGCACCGCACGAAGGTGAAGTGTATTACGGAGCCCAAACTGTTTTGGGTCAGGGAAGTAAAATGAGCGGGAACCAGCCGCAGCAGGTTCTTACCTGTATGGGATTACCTTTCGGAATGACCATGCTTCCCGCTATGCCGGATAAGCCTAAAAAAAATCCTTTAGCCTATTTCGCATTTTACAATAATTTCTCAAGCTTATACATTCAGATTAATACCGGAGCACCGGTCCTTGTTGGAGGAACATTTGTTCCGCATGTCTATACACCGGGTGAAATGCTGATGCGCTTTGCAGGAATGGCTTTAATGAGAGGTCTTACCAAAAAGCTGGGTAAAGCAACTGTAAAATTCAACCATTTTCTGCAAGGGAAATTCGGGAAAAATAACCCTGTTTCAAAAGCATTGTGTAAAGTCGGACTGGAACCGGTAAATTTTGCTTCCGGGGCGATGTTGTTTGAATGGAATGATTTTAAGATTGAAGCGGGAACACCTTTGGAATGGAATAATGTATGGTACAGTGACAGGCCTTTTAAGCAGGGAATTTTAGGAAATGGAATATTTAATGCCCACGATCTTTATATTGTTCCTGATGAGGAAGACCATGTTGCAGCCTGGATTCATCCTGAAGAATTGCAGCCCATGCCTATTCCCGTGCCGCCGGTAACGGAGGAATTAAATTACTATAGAAGTCAGAAAATCTGGCAGTACCGCCCGGATGATAACACATGGATTATTAGAAAAGGAATGGATCTCTATACTTACAAACGTTTTAATCATGCTGCTGAAGGAAGTGTTTTTAAAGTAATCCAAATTGAATACGGCGACGGAACTATCCGCGAGTATGATTATGAAAGCAGAAATATTGTTTTAAAAAGTATCAGAGATGTTAAAAGCGGATTTAGCATCGAAACCGTTATTCATCCTGAACTCAAAAAAATTACGGGAGTTTATTATTGCTATAAAAACCGGAAAGATTTGCAGGTTGTTTATAATTATGATGAACACGGAAATCTTACTCATGTCTGGGATATTCATAAGAAAGCAATTGTTTTTGAATATGATGAGCAAAACAGGGTAATCCGGAGAACCAACAGAAACGGGATGAGCTATCATTGGGAATATGATAAAAAAGACAGGGTTATTCATACAAAAGGTTCCGGAGGTTTTATGGAAGGTTTTTTAAACTATAATGACGAAGAAAGATACACTGAAGTTATCTATCCAAGGCAGAATAATAAAACCGAAAGATATGATTACGATGAAGATTTTCTGGTATACAGACAGATTGACGGTGAAGGAGGTGAAACCTGGTACGATTATACCTCACATCATGAATTGAAAATGACGGGAACGCCCGAAGGAAGAGTTCAGGGATATACATATGATGAATTTGGCAATATTAAAATTTTTCATACTTCGGATGGTGAAGAGTATCATTATCAGTATAATGAATTCGGGCAGGTTATTGCAAGGTTTTCTCCTGCGGGAACTTCGGAAACCTGGATGTATGATGAAGAAGGAAGGCTTATAAAATATACTGATCCGGCAGAAGAAACAATTGTTTACCAGTACTCAAATAATGAAAAGCTTCCTGAAAGCAGTAAAAAAGGTGAAGTAGAAACTTATTACGAATACAACAGCAAAAATCAGGTAACAAAACAAAGCAACAATATTGGCAGTGAGCAATACTGGAAATATGATGAGTACGGAAGACTGCTTACTTTTAGCACTCAACCGCTGAACAGGACTATTTGGAAAAGAGATAAAATGGGGCGCGTTATTGAAGTAAATGAGCAGGGCCAACTGCCGTTAAAAATTCATTATGATGCTTACGATCTTCCGGTTTACGCTACAGATGGTAAAGCAGAGTGGCTCATGAGTTACACTCCGTTGGGAAGCCTGAAACGCCAGGTGCGGAGAAATGCTTTGACTTTAAAAAAAGAAGAAACTTTAATGTTTGGATACAATGCTTATGAAAACCTCATGACTATTACCAATGAGAAAGGAGAGGTATATCGTTTTGAAAGAAATAATAATGATGAAATTATTTGTGAAACCGACTTCGACGGGCAGCAGAAGTTCTTCATGAGAGATAAGGACGGGCTGGTCACTCAGACAAAAAATCCGGACGGTAAATATATCTTTTATGAATATGATCTGGCGAAAAGGTTAACACAAGCACATTATCCTGACGGAACCTGGAAAGCATATCAGTACGACAGTGCCGGTATGCTGATAAAAGCAGACAACGAAAACAGCAGTGTAACTTTCCAAAGGAATAAATTAGGATGGGTGATTAATGAAAAGCAGGGCGATCATTCCATTTATTACGAATATGATGATGGTGGAAACCTGGTGGGATTAAAGAGCAGTTTAGGAGCGCAAATCGATTATTCTTACAATGAAATCGGTCAGCTGAAAACTCTGAAAGCAGCAACAGCAGATACTTACCAGCCCTGGAAAATGAACCTCAATATTTCGGAGAACGAAAAATTGCTTACCCGTGAGATGACTGGTGGCGTGGAAAGTATTCTCGATTTTGATCATACGGGAATGCCGATGAGTCAGAAAGTGACAATTAATAAAACCAATATTGCTTTTCATAAAGAGTATCACTGGGCTGCCGGAAATCGCTTATTTCAGGTTTTAGACCGTGTGACAGGCGGCAGGACAAGATTTGATTATGATATTTTTGGAAGTCTCATGGCTGCAGAATTTTCGAATGGGGAAATTCAGTACAAAAATCCGGATGAAACAGGCTGCATATATGAAAGTGCAAAACAAACCGACCGTATTTATGACAAAGGAGGAAAGTTAATGAGGGACAAGAACTGGTTTTATCATTACGATGAAGAAGGAAATTTATTGCTGAAAAGTAAAAGACCGGTTAATAATATCAAATCAGATCGTGAACAAGAACAAAACCTTAATTATCCTTACTACAGGCCCATTGGGGAGGATTGGCTGAAAGAACCCAAACTGAAGGATGAAAAAATGCTGCCGGATGTCAGGGAAGATTTTCAGGGAGACGTCCAGAGTCAGGAATGGAAACCTGGGGATTGGGCCTACTTCTGGAATGCAGCAGGCCTGCTGGAAAAAATAAAACGTCCGGATGGAAAGGAAATACATTTCGAATATGATGCATTGGGAAGAAGAATTTCGAAAGCCGGGAACAAAAAGATTACCCGTTATATCTGGGATGGTAATGTGCTTCTTCATGAATGGAGTTATGATATTGATGAAAAACCCAAAACGTTGGTTGATGATAACGGTAATATCGTCAAAAGTGAAGAAAAGGCCGAAAACGTAATAACATGGATTTATGAAACAGGAACCTTTGTCCCTTCTGCTAAAATAGAAAACGGCTGTTTGTATAGCATTGTTTCGGATTATATAGGAAGGCCGGTACAGGCATATGCTCAAAACGGAGATGTGATCTGGCATGTTGAGTATGATATATTTGGACAGCCGGAAGTTATCAAAGGAGATAAATATTTTATTCCGTTTCGCCAGCTTGGCCAGTATGAAGATATTGAAACAGACGGATTGTATTATAACCGGTTCAGGTTTTATGACAGTAAAAGCGGAAATTACATCAGTAAAGATCCGATAGGCCTCAAAGGTAAAAACCCCAATCTGTATGCTTTTGTTTTTGACAGCAATATCTGGGTAGATATTTTCGGGCTTGACGCATTCTACCAGTTATTCAATAATGGAACTCTGGTATATGAAGGAATTACGGAAAGAGCAGTTCAGGAACGCTTTATGGAACATGCCCGCGACGGTAAAATATTTGATGAAGTAAAATATGTTGATAATCTCAATGGAAGAATTGCTTCGAGAAATATTGAAGGATCTGCGCTGTTTCACCATAAAAGCTTAAATTTATTGAATAAAAGAAGACTGGACGGAGGTTTTTACCATTCTTATGATCCGGGAAATCTAAAACCAGGTAGAAAATTCTATTCTCTGGCAGACATAAATGATATTATGAATAAAGCTGAAACTAAAGCTGTTGAAAGCAATGGCAAATTTAAAGTTGAATGTAAATAACGATTATATATGAGTAATATACCTCAAAAGATCAGGAAAAATATTGAAAATATTAATCAGCTTAAAGAAAAAATAGAAAATTGGAAAAAGCTGGATGAAGAAGAAATTTTTTTATTAATAAAAGAATTTGAAAAAACACCAAGACTGGAAGTTTCAGTTTATTATAATGATCTTTTTAATGATCCGCATTTTGCTAAAACTCTTTTAGATATATACAGCAGTTATAAAGATAACGCCAAACTTACCGTTCTCATCATTTCTGCGATCGGGAACATGATGCAGCGTTACAATCTCCCGGAAACTGAAGAAATTTATGACTTTATGGTAGAGAATGCATACAGGAAGAATGTTGGCCCTTATGTCGCTGTATTTCTGCCACGTATGTCACATTTCAACGCTTACAGCGATCCTTGGAAATACTTTATGGATGTAAAGGAAATGGCACCTAAAAAAGTTGCACAAAGTTCTTTCGAGGTTATTATGGATCTGTTTTTTAACGAAATTCCGGATAAGTATAAAAGCGATGCAAAAGAATATTTTATTAAAAAATCTGAAGAAGCCAATAATGAATACGGAAAAAAACATTATTCTGATATTGCAAAAAAAATCTGATTTTAAATAATGGATACACTCAGATAAAAGTTAATAAATGTTATAAAATAGCATCGGTGCTCAAAATTTATTATCTTTAATATCATTTAAAAATAATAAAGTATGGAAGCGTACAATTTTGAAACGGCAATCAAACCCTTCTATTGGGTAGCCTCAGAAAAGACTTTTTCAGTATGTTTAAATGCAGGAACCTACAAACCCGAAATTTTCGAGTGGCGCAAAGATGAAGGTTTCGAAGGCAATGGATACGATTGGGCTTCGCTGGCGAAAGTTTTCGTAGAAGAAAAAAGGCCCGATCTTGCAGATGAAATTAAATTTGATCCGGAAGCTGACATGTTCTGTGCGTACTCCAACAATCCGGAACGCTTAAAAGAATTTGTGACAGACTTTAAAAAAACCTGTGAAGATGATATACAGATTCAGGATCTCTTCCTGAAAGCAGAAATAGATTAAAAAGAAAAAGGCCTCGATGAGGTCTTTTTTTATTTAAAATAATAAAAAGTTTCGGGGGCGGGAGCGAAGCTCCCGCCCCCGAAACTTTTCCAACCCATGATAAGAAAAATAAGTATTTTAGATGAAAGTTTAAAAAATGAAACCTACCTTTTTTTCCACGCCGCAGGAATTCAGAAAATGGCTTGAAGAAAACCATCAGTCGGGAAAAGAGCTGCTTGTCGGATTTTACAAAGTCGGAACCCGGAAACCATCCATGACGTGGCCGGAATCGGTAGATCAGGCCTTGTGCTTCGGGTGGATCGACGGCGTGAGAAGATCGATTAATGAAGAAAGCTACAGTATCCGTTTCACACCGAGAAAACCCACAAGCATCTGGAGCGCAGTCAATATCAAAAAAATGGAAGAACTTACGAAAGCAGGCCTTATGACAGAAGCCGGGCAAAAAGCTTTTCGGCTCAGGAAAGAAGAAAAATCAGGGATTTACTCTCATGAAAATGAAACCGCTTCATTGAGTCCGGAATTTGAAAAACAGTTTAAAGCCAATAAAAAAGCATGGGAATTTTTCAACAGTCAGGCGCCGTCTTACAAAAAAGTAATGCTGCACTGGATCATGATTGCCAAACAGGAAAAAACAAGATTGTCAAGACTGGAAAAGACGATTAAGGAAAGCGAATCGGGGAAGAGAGTTATGTAATATGCAGGAAATTTTAATTTTTACGGCAGTCTTACTTGGAGTATCAAATTTTCATTATTTTCTGTTTTTTAGGAGGGAAAATAAGCAATTGAAGTTAAAAATATATTTAACCATAATTTTTGCTGTTTCGATGATATTAAGTCTTTACATTATTATAATAACTCCCGGTTTCTTCTATGATGAAGTATTGCAGAACTGTTTCTTTTTGGTATTGATGAATTTTTTAATTCCAGGGTATTTTTTAATGCTTTACGGAATCAATTCCGTTTTGGAAAACATTCCGATTATTCGTGGGTATTTTACCTTTAATGTTATATTTGGTACTTTATTTCTTAGTGCTTCAATGCTGTATTATTTTTTAAGCATATTTATTTTATCATTCAGATTATATTAAATATCCTAACTTTGAAGCTTTAAATAACAAAATAACAATGCATACAGACACATTAGATTTTTGGGTAGGAAATTTCAACAGTGAAGAAGATTTTTATGATTTTGTGGAAGAAGATGAAAATTATTATCTCTTAGAAGAATCTGATGATACCCATATTTCAAAATTTGCCGCTTCACAGAATGTAGTTTGGCTCGATCATGATTTCGTAGAATATGGCTTTGAAGACGGCAACAGGACCATTTATGAAAAATTTGCCGCGTATTCCTTTGCCGAACAATGGCTCCCGATATTGGTGAACAGGCTCAATGAAATCAATCTGAAATTCGAAGTCAATGCCATTATTTTCCTTAACAAAGGCCAGGTTCCGAAACCCGTTTCCGTAGAAAATGACTTTTTCTCTCTAACGTATGTCGGCGGGATTGAATTTAGTGCTTAAAAGATTAAACTTAATTTTATACTAAGCCATGAATATTAATTCCGTTCTGCAGATCGGTGATTACCATCTCAATCATTGCGAAGACTTCCTGATCACAAAGAAAATTGGAAGCAATAAAATTTTGTGTGCGGTCATGGACGGATGTTCAACAGCCATGGAAAGTCAGTTTGCATCTGCTTTGTTCGGCAAGATTTTACGGAAAATAAGTATTGAAAAAGGGTATAAAGAATTATATGAACCCAATCATAAAGAGGATCTCGAAGGAGAACTTGAAACTATTGTAAAAGAACTTGTTAAAGAAATCATTGTTCTTAAAAATCATCTGATGCTAGATGAAAAGAGCTTCTTACAACGTTAATTCTTCTTCTTTATGATATGAAAACAGATGAAGGAATCATTCTAAACATCGGTGATGGTTTGATTTGTATCAATGGGAAAATTACTGAATTTGAAAGAGATAATAAACCTGATTATCTTGCTTATCACCTAAAAGATAATCTTGACGACTGGTACAACAATCAGACTCAGAAAATATTTTTCAATCAGATGAAAGATGTTTCCATTGCAACAGATGGAATTTCTTCTTTTACAACCGTTAAAAAGACCTCTCACAATGAGAAAATGGATCCTATTAATTATCTCCTGATAGATACAGAAAATATGGATTCCGAAGAAATGCTTTCCCTGAAACTAAAACGGTTGGAGCATCATTACGGAATGAAGCCTACCGATGATCTGGCTATTATCAGGATTACAAAATAACTAAACCATGAAACAATTTAAACTTATCTTAGTATTATCTTAATTAAATCATGGTTTCTAAAAAGCTGCTCACTATCAATATTGTTGTTGTATTGCTGCTTATTTCAGCGCATACTTTAGGCGGCTATCTCATTATGTATCCGATGAAACCGGACATTTGGACGGTTGTATCGGAAAGCAGTCCGCAATACCTTTTGATCGCTTTAGCTTTGTTTGCTGTGATTGCTTGGTTAATTAGCCATTTGAGAATTAAAAATGTAAAACCTGAAAATAAATTTCTTTTAGCATATACAATACTCTGCGGTGTATTGTTAACATTCATTATATATTTTGATGCAGCGACTTACATATCAACCCGAAAAGCAATCAGAGAATCTGAAAATGAATATATACAGCAGGCAAAAGAAGATATCAAAAAAGACAAAATTATGTACCGGTTTGCAGGTGGGCTTTCTATCCCGCAATATGATGCAAAAACGCAGAATAAAATAGACAGTATCCGAAAAAAATTTGGAGTAACTTATTTCAATACAGGCTGCATGGTTGATGTAATTGATAGGTAAGGACAACAAAAATATGAAGAAACGGTAAAGCCTTACCTCGAAAAAAGAAACGGAAAAGGCTGGGAAGAAAAAATGAATAAGGAAATTGAAAATTTAGATAAAATAAAATTTCCCCATTCTTACAACAGATGATAAAAATGCTTCGACAGGTTGCGGATAACATTACTAAAATTTACCGTTTCAAATTAACAGTTAGTATTAGTGTTGTCATGCTGAGCCTGTCGAAGCATCTGTATTATAATCTTAATGCGCTTCCAGCCAGTTATTCCCAACACCCACTTCCACCAGCAGCGGAACCTGCGTTTCAATGGCATTTTCCATTTCCATTTTAATAATGTTGGTGGCCACTTCAATTTCGTCAACCGGAGATTCAAAAACCAATTCGTCATGTACCTGGAGCAGCATTTTGGTCTTTAATTTTTCCTTTTCCAGCTCTTTCTGAATTTTAATCATCGCCATTTTTACCACATCGGCTGCGCTTCCCTGGATTGGGGCATTCACGGCATTTCTTTCCGCATGTCCGCGGACCACAAAATTATTGGAATTAATATCTTTTAAATGGCGCTTTCTTCCCAGAATGGTTTCCACATAACCGATTTCACGGGCTCTTTTCACCTGTTCTGCCATATATTCTTTCAGTTTCGGATAAGTGGCATAATAGGCATCAATCATTTGCTTCGCTTCGCTTCTGGACAATCCGGTCTGCTCTGCAAGGGCAAAAGCGCCCTGTCCGTATAAAATTCCGAAATTTACCGTCTTTGCCTGGCTTCTCTGGATTTTTGAAACCTCTTCAAGCGGAATGTCAAACAGCCTCGCCGCGGTTGAAGCGTGAATATCCTCTCCGTCTTGGAACGCCTTGATCATATTATCTTCTCCGGAAATTTCAGCGATCAGTCGAAGCTCGATCTGTGAATAATCCGCAGAAATAATCTTTTTCCCTTCTCCCGCCACAAAAGCGCCACGGATCTGCTGGCCTCTTAATGTACGGATCGGGATATTCTGAAGATTCGGGTTGACACTCGCCAGACGGCCCGTTGCAGCAGTCGTCTGTGAGAAATTCGTATGAACGCGGTTGTCTGTTTTTTCAATCTGTGACGGCAAAGCATCAACGTAGGTTGATTTTAATTTCTGATACGTCCTGTATTCAAGAATATGCTGAATAATTTCATGCTTGGAAGCCAGCTTTTGCAGAATATCTTCGGAAGTCGCATATTGTCCGGTTTTGGTTTTCTTGGCTTTCGGATCCAGCTGCAGCTTTTCAAAAAGAATATCGCCAAGCTGCTTCGGGGAATTGACATTGAATTCCTCCCCGGAAAGTTCAAAAATTTTCGCTTCCAGTTGCTTCAGGTCATTTTCCAGATCTACACTTTCCTGGGCCAGCCATTTTTCATCGAGGGAAATTCCGGCAAGTTCCATCTTAGCCAAAACTTCCATCAGAGGCATTTCGATATTGAAAAAAAGGTCTTCTAAATTTTCTTTTTTAAGCTGCGGGGCAAAAAGCTCATACAGCTGGAAAGTTACATCAGCATCTTCCGCCGCATAATCGGTTTGGGTTCTGAGATCCGCATCCCTGAAGTTTCCCTGTTTTTTACCTTTTTTTCCGATAATGGTTTCAATGGAAACGGGTTTGTAGCCCAAGTATATTTCAGAAAGATAATCCATTCCGTGTCTTCCGTCAGGATTTAAAAGATAGTGCGCGATCATCGTGTCGAACATCGCGCCTTTCACGGTAATATTATATCTTTTTAAAATTTTATAATCGAATTTTAAATTATGTGCTACCTTAATCAGATCTTCCTTTTCGAAAAACGGCCTGAAAATCTCAAGCGTCTGCAATACTTCACCCTGATCTTCCGATAGCGGAATATAATAAGCCAGTCCTTTTTTGTAGCTAAAACTCATTCCCACCAGCTCAGCTTCCAGTTCGTTCAAAGAAGTCGTTTCGGTATCGAAGCAGACAACTCTTTGTTTCAGCAGGTTTTCAACAAGAATTTTTTGCGCTTTCGGATTATCGATAAACTGATACAGATGATCATTATGCTCAATCGTGGATTTTGTGGAAGTGGCCTGGTCCAGCTCTTCATACGTGGCAAAAAGATCAAGCTGTCCCACTGCCTGCGCCACTTTTTGCTGCGGTATTTCGGCAGTGGTAACGTCTATTTCGGCAACCACAACAGTTCCTGTAACTGCCGGGGAAAAGGCACGGTAAAGATTTTCATACAGCCTTCTGAATTCTATTTCGTCAAAAACTTCTTTTACCTTTTCAAAATCCGGAGTCTCCAGGTCATATTGTTCCTGATGGAATTCCACAGGCGCATCGCAGATAATGGTTGCCAGTTTTTTAGATAAAATTCCGCGCTCGGCGGAAGCCTCTACTTTTTCTTTTAATTTACCTTTTAATTTGTCGGTGTTTGCTAAAAGGGTTTCAATATTTCCAAACTCTTTCAGGAATTTCATCGCGGTTTTTTCACCCACACCATCAAGCCCGGGAATATTGTCAGATGAATCTCCCATCATTGCCAGGAAATCGATTACCTGTTTAGGGTCTTCAATCTCATATTTAGCTTTTATTTCTTCAATACCAAGAATTTGAACATCTCCGCCTTTATATCCAGGTTTGTAAATTTTTATCTTGTCCGTTACTAATTGACCAAAATCTTTATCTGGAGTAACCATATATACAGTATACCCTTCTTTTTCTGCTTTACATGCTATTGTTCCTATTACGTCATCTGCTTCGTATCCTTCAATTCCTAGCCGAGGCACATGCATTGCTTCTAAAATGCGGTGAATGTAGGGAATTCCTATTTTGATAGCTTCTGGTGTTTCACTTCTATTAGCCTTATAGTCCGCATAATCATTTGTTCGAATACTTGCTTCACCTACATCGAAAACTACTGCTAAATGTGTCGGTCTTTCTTTTCGAATTAACTCAATCAAAGAGTTCATAAATCCAAAAATAGCAGTTGTCTCTAAACCAGAATTAGTATATCTCTGATTTTTATACATTGCGTGAAATCCTCTGAAAATCATTGCATAAGCATCGATCAGGAATAATCTTTTATCTTGTGTTGCGTCCATATTGTCCATAAAAAACAAATATAAGAAAAAGAGTTCTTTTAAAGGGGAAATGAGGAAAAGGATTAACCGAAGATGGTATGGGTTATTTTTAGCAATGTACTTTAAAAACCACCCTTTTTGCTTCAATTTTGAACCTCTAAGGCTTGTTGTTGAATCTTTTAGATTCGTAGGCGGGTCTTTTAGGCTCGAAGATGAAATAAAAATCTTCAAATCAGGCATGCTCTATTTTTGTTTAAATCTCCTATGCATTTTAATTTAATCAAATGAACAAACAGTATTCAGGTTATTTACGATTTTAATAAGATATGCTAATCCTGACAAAACATACAGAGTTCATTTTCTATTCCTTACATTTGTATGGCATTCTGATGTAGGAATGAAAATGATTGATATGACAGATAAAAAATACAGTGAAACGATTCATAAAGATGGAAATTACGAATATATTACCGTTTCCCATGATGAAAATAACGTAAGAATTTATACTTTAAAAAACGGGCTAAAGGTTTTTCTTGCTCAAAATTTTGATGCTCCGAGAATCCAGGCTTATATTCCGGTACGAACGGGAAGCAATAATGATCCGGCCGATAATACAGGACTGGCACATTATCTCGAACATATGATGTTCAAAGGGACTTCAAAGCTCGGTACACAAAATTGGGAAAAGGAAAGTGAATTGCTGAACCAAATTTCAGATTTGTATGAAGAGCATAAATCAACATCCGATCCTGAAAAGAAGAAAATCATTTACCGGAAGATAGACGAAATTTCTCAGGAAGCAAGCCAATATGCGATTGCCAATGAATATGACAAGGCAATTTCTTCATTAGGCGCTACGGGAACCAATGCCCACACCTGGTTTGATGAAACCGTTTATAAAAACAATATTCCCAATAATGAACTTGAAAAGTGGCTGAAAATTGAAAAAGAAAGATTTTCAGAGCTGGTGTTAAGACTTTTCCATACCGAGCTGGAGTCGGTGTATGAAGAATTCAACAGGGCACAGGATAATGATTCCAGGCTGGTTCAGTACGAGCTGATGGATGCGCTTTTTCCCAATCATCCCAACGGACAGCAAACCACCCTGGGAAAGGCCGAACATTTGAAAAATCCTTCCATGAAAGCGATTCATAAATATTTTGATGAATATTACGTCCCGAATAATTATGCAATGGTTTTGGTGGGAGATCTTGATTTTGATGATACCATCAAATTGGTAGATCAGTATTTCGGAACGATTCCTTACCGGGAATTGCCCAAAAAGTCTCCGGTTATCGAACAACCCATTACAAAAATAGTGGAAAGAACCGTGAAAAGCCCTACCACACCAAGAGTTCAGCTGGCCTGGAGAACCGAAAGCTACGGAACAAAGGAAGCCATGCTTGCGGATATTGTAGCCAATATTTTAAGCAACAGGGGAGAGGCCGGATTGATAGACCTGAACATCAACCAAACCCAGAAACTGCTTTGGGGACAGGCTTATTCCGTAGGGTTAAAACAATACGGGTATTTCTCTATTGTTGCGGTTCCTAAAGAAACACAGACGCTGGATGAAGCAAAAAATCTTGTGCTGGAGCAGGTAGAACTGGTGAAAAAAGGAAATTTTCCGGACTGGATGTTAATGGCCATTATCAATGATTTTAAAGTACAGAGAATGAAGGGACTGGAAACAGCAGATGGCCTGGCTACCAATCTTTACGATACCTACATCAAAGGCAGAACCTGGGAGCAGGAACTGAACGAAATGGATGAATATGCAGCAATTACAAAGGAGGAAGTGATCAATTTTGCCAATGAATTTTTCAAAGATAATTATGTAATTGTTAAAAAAGAAAAAGGAACCAACGATAAGCTGATCCGTGTGGAAAATCCTGGAATCACACCGGTAAAGATCAACCGTGAAGCGCAATCTGATTTCCTTCGGGAGATTTTAGCTGAAAAAACGAAAGATATTCAGCCTGAGTTTATCGATTATCAGAGAGAGATTCTCACGGATAGTATTAAAGATAAAAAACTGAGTTTTGTTAAAAATAAAAGCAATGATATAGCCCAGGTGCATTTTATTTTTCCTTTTGGAAGCGACCATGATCGGGATCTCGGTATTTCCACACAGGTTCTTCAATATTTGGGTACGGATAAATTTTCCCCGGATGATCTTAAGAAGGAATTCTTTAAAATCGGAATTACCAATGATTTTAAAACAACCAATGATCAGCTTATGATTTCACTGGCGGGACTTGAAGAAAATATTCCTGAAGGAATCGGGCTGCTCCAGCATTGGATGAAAGAAGTACAGCCGGATCAGCAAATTTATAATCGGTTTGTAGAAACGGTGCTTGAAAACCGGGCAGCAGTAAAAAAAGACAAAGCCCGTATCATGACGGCTTTAACGAATTATACCAAGTTCGGCTCATTCTCAAGGTTTACGGATATTATTTCTAAAGAAGAACTCGAAAGCACCCATGTGGCAGTCTTTACGGAAAGAATGAAGAATTTATTCAGGTTTCCATATCAGATCTTTTTTTACGGACGGAACTTTGAAGGTTTTAAAGGATATATCGGAAAATATATCGAAACGGAAAACATGGCAATTCCCGAACCTAAAAAGTATCCGGAGCCGGAAACTACGGGAAATGTCTATTTCACAAACTATGACATGGTACAGATGGAAATGAGCAGAATCGGAAAAGGAAAAATGGTGGATACAGGGAATTTCGGAAAGATTAATGTATTTAACGAATATTTCGGAAGAGGTTTATCTTCTATTGTTTTCCAGGAAATCCGTGAAAGTAAAAGTCTTGCTTATTCTGCGTATGTTTCTTATGCGGCTAATTCGGAACTCCATCATCCTGATTATATCACAACGTATATCGGAACACAGCCGGATAAACTGCAGATTGCCGTAGATACCCTTACTGAACTGATGGGTGAACTTCCTGAAGTTCCGGCACAGTTTGAAAACGCCAGGAATGCAGCCTTAAAACAGATTGCTTCCGCAAGAATTACCAGAACCAATATTTTCTTTAATACGTTACGACTCAAAAAACTTAATATTGATCATGATTTCAGGAAAGATATTTATCAGCAGATTGAGAGCCTGACTTTTGATGATGTTAAGGAATTTTATAATAACTACATCAAATCGGTCCATTTTAATACAGCTATTATCGGGAAAAAAGAAAACCTGAATATGAGTGCCGTCAATCAGATGGGAGCTTTTAAAGAAGTAACTTTAAAGGATATTTTTGGACATTAATAATATTGAAATGCTTCGGCAGGCTCAGCATGACACCGCTACAATTGACTTTTAAATAAATAACAGATAGTATTAGAAATGTCATCCTGAGCTTGTCGAAGCATCTGGAGACTTAAAAAAATAACACAATACTGCCGCGAAGACTTAAAAAAATAACACAACGCTGCCGCGCGATTCCATCGCGTGGCTTTTTGTTTTTATTTATTTTTATCTTTATCAAAACATACATTGATGAGTAAAAATTATAAATTTCACAATCCTGAAGGACTGTATTTCGTAAGCTTTGCTGTTGTCGGCTGGCTGGATGTGTTTATAAAAGATGAATATGTGCAGCTGCTGTTGAAAAGTTTAAGATTCTGTCAGAAGAACAAAGGAATGGAAATACATGCATGGTGTATTATGCCCAATCATGTACATTTGGTTTTCCGAAGTGTGACTGGTCAGAAACCTGAGCTTTTGCTGGGTGATTTCAAAAGGTTTACCAGCAAGGCTATTGTAGCAGCAATAAAAGAAAACGCAGAAGAACCCAGAAACAAATTCTTATTAAACTTTTTCCTGAAAGAAGGTTTAAAAACATCCAATGTCAATCAGTATCAATTTTGGAGACATGATAACCATCCAATTGAATTATGGAGCAACTGGGTAATCTGGCAGAAGATTAACTATACCCATCAAAATCCTGTGAAAGCTGGTTTGGTAATGCGTGCGGAAGATTACAGATACAGCAGTGCGATAGATTATGCTGATGGGAAAGGGCTTTTGGAAGATATAGTTGTTTTTAGGATGTTTAATATTTAGGATTATTTATTTCGCGCGATACAATCACGCGGCAGCGGTGTGTTATTTGACTAAAGCGCAGATTTGTGATATTTTACGCTTTTGATTTATATAAAATTCTTAATATATTTTTATATTTATTTCAAAACAAAATCCCGAAAAACTTTCGGGACTTTGATATTGCTTTATTAAAAACTATTTCACAATTTTCATTTCATTAATCAGCCATTTGGAATCGGCGAATTTATCAATGATGAAAAGAATGTATTTCGTATCGACCATAATGTTCCTGCTGAAGCGCGGATCGTAGTTGATGTCACTCATCGTTCCTTCCCACTGTCTGTCAAAATTTAATCCTACAAGATTTCCGTACGCATCAAGCGCCGGACTTCCGGAGTTTCCTCCCGTTGTATGGTTGGTGGCAGTAAATCCTACGGGAACATCTCCTGTTTTATCTTTATAAACTCCAAAATCTTTCTTGTCATAAAGATCGATCAGTTTTTTAGGAACGTCAAATTCATAATCTCCCGGAACATATTTCTCCATGACACCGGCTAAATGCGTCTGATAATTGTAGGAAACAGCATCTCTTGGTGAAGAACCTTTTACTTTTCCATACGTTACGCGCAGCGTAGAATTGGCATCCGGGAAGAATTTTCGGTCTTTATCCGTTGCCATCTGCTGAGCCATATACGTTTTCTGCAGCGCATCAATTTTTGTCTGGAGAGCAGTAAACTGAGGATCTGCTTTAGTCACATAAGTGTCTCTTAACGCAGTATAAATCTGGAATACAGGATCTTTTTTCAGGGTTTTGATTAATTTATCCTGATTGGAAAATGCTTTATCAATATCCTTGCTTAAAGAAGCGCCGTTCACCTCACTTCTTCCTGTGATGATAGAATTTTTAGAGGCATCTTCTATAACCTGAATATTCTGCGCTTCATTTTTATACTTTTCAAATCCTGCAGGTAAGAATTGCGCATCAGTTTTGTTGGCATACAAAGCCAGCAGTTTTGCCGTAACTTTTGCATCAAGTTCCGCATTGTAATCTTTATAGAAAGAAGTTAACCTGTTTTTTAAAGCCACTGCACCTTTCTCATCCATTCTTCCTGCTTCCACGGCAGCGATATAATTGTAATATAGATTGGCAAGCATCAGCGTTTCTGCATTTCTGATGGTTTCAGAATAATAAGCGTTGTTTAATGCATAAGGAGCCTGATCGTTATATAATTTGTTTAATTGGTCTAAAGTACTTTTAATCTCATTATTTTTAGCGACTAAAGAGGCTTCATACTTTGCTTTTTTCTCTACCGCATTTGATTTTTTCAAACCTTCCACCTCGCCGATCCACTTTTTCCAGTAATTGGCTACGGATGCATATTTTGAAGCATACTGAATCCTTGTGGCATCATCAGTACGCATTTTTTCATCTAATGTTTTCAACGCAACATCTCTCACCGCAATTCTTGCCGGATCAATTTCTTTCATGATTTTTTCAACAGCAATAGCCGGAAGATATTCCGTGGTTCTTCCCGGGAAACCGAAAACGAAGGTGAAATCATTTTCATTTTTGTCTTTGATGGAAACCGGAAGATAATGTTTAGGCACGTAAGGAACGTTATCTTTGGAATATTCTGCCGGTTTGTTGTTTTTATCGGCATAAATTCTGAACATTGAGAAATCTCCCGTATGTCTCGGCCAAACCCAGTTGTCGGTATCGGATCCGAATTTCCCGATGCTTTGCGGTGGAGCGCCTACCAGACGAATATCTTTGTACGTTTCAATGGTATAGGCATAAAATTTATTCCCATAATACATTGATTTTACAGAAATCGATTGGTACGGCTCAGTTTTCTGAGAGTTTTTGTAAATCTCAATATTTTTGGCAATCTGCTTAGAAAGTTCAGGTTCCGTAAGATTGTCTGTTCCCTGAAGAATCTGGCCGGTAACTTCTTTGATATCAACAATAAAATCAACAGTTACACCGGGATTAGGAAGCTCACCTTCGGTATTTTTAGCCCAAAAACCGTTTGATAATAAGTCATTCTGAACCGTTGAATGCGCCTGGATCTGTCCATATCCACAGTGATGATTGGTAAGCAGAAGGCCCTTTGGAGAAATAATTTCTGCTGTACACCCGCCGTTGAACTGTACCACGGCATCCTTAATGCTTGCTTTTTGAGGGTTGAAGATGTCTTTTGCAGAGATTTTCATTCCCAGATCTTTCATTTCCTTTTCATTCAGCTCTGTCGGGATCCACATTCCTCCGTATTGCTGTGCAAATGTCATAACAGCCGGCAAAAGAAATACGGATAAAAGTATCTTTTTCGTCATAATCAAAATTTTGCTCCAATTTACGAAGAAAATACGAGTTTGAAATTTTGGGGTATATTGACTAATTTATTATTGGAAATCAATAATTTATACTTTTCATATGTTAAGTTTAATTATATCGCTTATTGTGAGAAGACTGAAAATTTTCACTAAAATATTTAAAATTGAGAAAAAAATACACTGCTTTTTTATGCAATCTAAATTTAACCGTAAAAGAGCCTTAAGATACTATTAGAGGTTTCATAGAGTAATAAAAAGCTTTTATAGCTTTGACTCCGTCGAAACTTTGGTTTGCGGTAAAAATATCCCACGGATTGCACAGATTTTCACAGAGATATTAACATATGAGTCACAGAAGAACTTTTTAAAATAATGAAAAAAAAAATTTTAGAACATATTAGATAAAATCAAAGATTTTTTAAAAACTACTGTGTTCTAAAATAATCGTAAAGCTTTATCTTTTAATCTAATATGACTTATGTGTTTTAAAATTTTGTTGAACTTTGCGGTTAAATAAAAGATTCATTACTAAAACTGATAGGCGATAATGCGATCATCCTCCATCAGGCTTTTCATTAAAGCTTCATGATAAACGTTTTTGCCGGTAATAATCCATGAGGTGGAAAGATTTCCCTGGGTATATTGCTGTTTTGAAATGGAATATTTCAGGTGATGCTTTCTGAAAAGTTCTTCACAGTAAGGTATGTCGTGATAATTGATAACGGCAATTTTGTATTCCCTGATTTTATGTTCTCGGTCAATCAGCTTTTCGAAGCTGTTGAGAGAACTGAGAATCAGCAGGACTAAAACGGTTCCCAAAACGGCAAGATAAACGTATCCCGATCCGACTGCCATCCCGATGGATGCTGTTGCCCATATTGTGGTAGCTGTGGTAATTCCGTCTATTTTATTATCTCCTTTAAAAATAACTCCTGCTCCCAGAAAGCCGATTCCTGTAATGATATTGGCAGCGATACGGTCCGGATCATCGACACCTATTTTTATGGAAAGAATGGTAAACAGGCAGGACCCGAAACAGATCAGAATGAAAGTCCGCAATCCGGCAGATTTGTTGCGGTATTCACGTTCTGCACCAATCATTATTCCAAGAACCACTGAAATAAAAATCAGCAGCAATTCATTCTGGATGGAGTGATCTTTTAGAAATTCCATGCGTAATAATTTTAATAGCCAGAATAAATTTAAATAAAATCTTTTTTACAGAATATGAATGAAATCAGTTTTTAGCAATATCAAAAAAAGCTGCCCGAAGACAGCTTTAATAATTTATTTTTTCTCAATCAGATCCAGAAACTGCTGCTCATCCAGAATTTCAATGGTTCCGATATCCTGGGCTTTTTTCAGTTTGCTTCCGGCTTTTTCACCGACCACCAGATAATTCAGGTTTTTAGAAACGGCTGAAATATTTTTTCCGCCATGTTTTTCCACCATTTCTTCTGCCGCTTCTCTGGTGAATAAGGATAATTTCCCAGTGAAAAGGAAGGTTTTCCCGTCCAGTACATTAGATAAAACTTCATTTGTGCTTTCGCCTTTTTCAAGCTGTACACCGTAGGATTTTAGTCTTTCAATCATCAGGATATTTTCCGGATTGGCAAAAAACTCGGCAATGCTTACTGCGATTTTGGTTCCGATATCTTCCACCTGGCAAAGCTCTTCCACCGTAGCATTTTTAAGCTCTTCTATGGTTGGGAAATTTTTAACCAGTTTCTTGGCAACCGTTTCTCCCACATGTTTTATTCCAATTCCGTACAATACTTTTTCAAAAGGGATTTCCTTTGATTTTTCAATTCCGGAGATGATATTCTGTGCAGATTTTTCCGCCATTCTTTCCAATGGAAGCAGCTGTTCTTTTTTCAACACATAAAAATCGGCAGGGTTTTCAATGAGCCTTTCTCGATACAATTGCTCAATGGTTTCACTTCCCAAATTGTCAATGTTCAAGGCCTTCCGGGAAACATAATGGATCATTCTTCCCACCACCTGAGGCGGACAGTGCAGTTCGTTCGGGCAGAAATGAATGGCCTGATCTTCAATTTTCACCAGCTCCGTTCCACATTCCGGACAGTGTTTGATGTATTCTATTTCTTTGCTTTCCGCAGTTCTTTTTTCTGTATTTACGCCTACAATTTTAGGAATAATTTCACCTCCTTTTTCTACATACACGAAATCATGCTCATGCAGGTCAAGTTTTTTAATAATATCTTCATTGTGTAAAGAAGCTCTTTTAACAATGGTTCCTGCCAGTAATACAGGCTTAAGATTGGCTACAGGAGTAATGGCGCCGGTTCTTCCCACCTGGTAAGAAACGGTCTGCAATTCGGTTTCCACTTTTTCGGCTTTGAATTTATAAGCCATCGCCCAACGCGGGGATTTTGCGGTGTAGCCCAACTGCCGCTGCTGTTTCAAGGAATTCACTTTTAAAACGATTCCGTCGATTTCAAAAGGAAGATTGTGTCTTTCGATATCCCAGTAACTGATAAACTCTTTTACCTCGGCTAATGTTTTGCAAAGCTTGGCCTGCTGTGATGTTTTGAAACCCCATGATTTTGCTTTTTCCAGCAGTTCCCAATGGGATTCGGCAGGAATTTCTTCGGAAATATACTGGTACAGAACCGATGAAAGTCCGCGTTTTCTTACCTCGCCGCTGTGCTGCATTTTAAGGCTTCCGCTGGCGGTATTTCTAGGATTCATGAACGGATCCAAACCATCTTCTTCACGCTGCTTATTGATTTTATCAAAATTTTTTCGGGTTAAATAAATTTCACCACGCATAAAAAAATGAGCAGGGAAATCACCTTTAAGCTTTAAAGGAACATCAGAAATAGTACGGACATTAGCCGTAATTTCATCACCCTGAAAACCATCGCCCCGCGTCACAGCCTGAACCAGTTTTCCGTTTTCGTACAGAATGGAAATAGAGGCACCGTCATATTTCAGTTCGGCTACAAATTCTACGGGTTCATCAATGGCTTTAATGATTCTTTTTTCCCAGTCTTCAAGATCGTCGAAATCATAAGAATTATCAAGGGAATACATTCTGAATCTATGCTGAACGGTCGGGAAAACTTTGGTAATTCCGCCGCCAACTCTCATCGTGGGAGAGTTCTCGTCATAGAATTCAGGATATTTTGCTTCCAGATCCCGGAGTTCTTCAAGGAGCATATCGAAATCAAAATCTGAGATCGTAGGGGTGTCCAGAAGATAATAGTTTTCATTGTGCTGGTGAAGTTCTTTTCTAAGATCTTCTATTTTTTGCTGTATGTTTTCAATATTGTCGGGCATGGGGCTCTGTCTTTCCAGCAAAAATAATAAGTATTGGGGAGATTTTGATGATTAGAATTAATATTAATTTTATATTCGATGTAAAGCATTATCACAAATGTCTTTCTAAATTTGTTCGTTCATTTTTCCGCTTTTCTTTTAATGATAAGATTGGCGGAATTTCAATAAAGAATAATTATTTGTATTATGAAAAAAGTTATCTTAGGGTTAGCAGTTATAAGCACCGTTTTCATGAAGGCACAAACCCGGATTATCGCACACAGAGGCTATTGGCAGACGCAGCCGCCGACCACGGAAAATTCTCTGAAATCACTAGAAAATGCTCAGAATCTAAAAATTTATGGTTCCGAATTCGATGTTCGTATGACCAAAGATGGCGTCCTGGTTGTAAACCATGATGAGCATCATGCAAAAATGGAGATTTCCGAAACGGATTTTAAAGAGCTTAAAAAAGTAAAGCTTTCCAATGATGAGCCTTTTCCTACATTAAAAGATTATCTGAAGCAGGGAAAAAAAGATAAAGCTCTGAAGCTTATTGTTGAAATAAAACCAGATAAAACAAAAGAAAAGGAAGATGAGCTTACGGCAAAGACCATCAAAATGATTAAAGATATGAAGCTGGATGAACAGTGTGAGTTTATTTCCTTCAGTCTGAATATCTGTAAAGAAATTAAAAAGCTGGAACCAAAGTTCAAAGTTCAGTATTTGAAAGGGGAGCTTTCTCCACAACAGGTTAAAGACGAAGGGCTCGATGGAATCGATTACCATTACAGTGTTTTCCAGAAAAATCCAACATGGATCACTGAAGCAAAAGCATTAGGATTGATCACCAATGCGTGGACGGTAAATGATGTTACGATTTCAGATGAGCTTAAAAAACAGGGAATCGGGTTTATTACGACTAATATTCCGGATCAGCTAAAATAAATTAGCTTAAATTAAGTAATGAAAAGTCTGTCTCCTGAGGCAGGCTTTTTTATTGCTGTTTTATACATAAATTATGAATAATTCAGTATTTATGGTAGGTATATGGTATTTGTTATTTTCTCAGGAAAAGACAATAAAGATAGGCAATTGTGTAAGAAAAAGAGCATTAAAAATCCTTAATAAATTTAAATGGTTGTGAACCATGATGGTATATATATTCGTTAATCATAAATTAATATAGTGTTTAATAATCCTTTAATAAATGTTAAAATCAAGTTAAAACCTTAACCATAATGTCGGACTAATTTTGCGCAAACAAAAAGGATATGCGTAAAGAGAGACAAAAAGTACTGATATTATCACTATTAGGATTGGTCAGTGTAAATGCGATGGCCCAGCAAAAAGCAAAACGGGATACGATTAAAAGTATCGACGAAGTTGTGGTAACAGCATTGGGTATCAAAAGACAGGACAGATCTTTGGGATATGTTGCGGAAACCATTAAATCTGATGAAATACTAAAAACTCAGAACAATAACTGGTCGCAGGCACTGGAAGGTAAGGTGGCAGGTCTTAAAATACAAACAGCCGGAGCAGGGCCCCTTGGAAGTTCCATTATCAAATTAAGGGGGGATATCTCCATGAACCCTGATCAGAACAATGCTCTTATTGTAGTAGACGGCGTTCCTCTGAACAACAATACTACAGGAACCGGATTCTCAGCATACGGTGCGGGAGCCAAGGCAGATTTACCTATTGATTACGGAAACGGGATCAATACCATTAATCCAGATGATATCGAATCTATTACTGTTCTCAAAGGATCTACAGCATCGGCCTTATATGGCTCAAGAGGAGCAGGTGGTGCGATCATGATTACCACAAAATCCGGAAAAAGCAAAAAAGGAAAAGTTCAGATCAGCTTAAATTCATATTCTAGTTATGATACAGTGCTGAAATGGCCGGATTATCAATATGAATATGGACAGGGAACGCTTCAGAAAGACACGCAGGGCAACTTTTTCTATTCGTACGGAGCTTCTGCAGACGGAATCAATACAGGTTCTACCAGCAGCGCGTACGGGCCGAAATTCGCCGGTCAGTATTATTTCCAGTATGACCCGGATCTGGAAGGGCAAAGTGCCGAAAGAAAACTCTGGCAGCCTTACAAAGATAATATCAAAGGGTTCTGGGAAACGGGAACTACCTTTTCAAACAATATTTCGGTAGAAGCTTCTAATGAAAACACATCGTTCAGGTCATCTTTAACCTATTTGAAAAATGAATGGATGATGCCAAATACCGGTTTCGACAGATTTAATGCTGCTTTTTCAGTAGACCATAAGCTGAATCAGAAATTAAAGATGGGGATCAAGTTAAACTACAGTAAAACAAAAAGTGACAATCTTCCCGCTACCGGTTACAGCAACCAGTCGATCTCCTATTTTATGATTTTCCAGAATCCGAATGTTGATCTTTCCTGGTACAGACCAATCTGGAAAAAAGGCAAAGAGCAGGTTGACCAGATCCATCCGTTCAGCTCATTTATTGATAATCCTTACCTCATCGCTTATGAAATGCTGAATGGAGTCGATAAAAATTTTCTTACGGGAAATGTAAACCTCAACTATAAAATCACCAAAAACTTAGATGTAATGGTACGATCCGGTATGGAGTTGAACAACGAGCTTCGTACCCAGAAAAGACCGTGGAGTTCTGCCAATTACCTACAGGGAATGTACAGGGAGCAGCACATCAGATTAATGGACTTGAATAATGATGTTTTATTCACCTACAGAAATTCATTTGGTGAATTCGATTTCAGCGCATCTGCCGGAGGAAACATCCGTTATACGGAATACACAATGAATGATTATATTGCGGAAGGTCTTCTGAAACCGGGAGTTTACACGCTTCCGAACGGTATTTCAACCATTTCAAAATTTGCAAGACCGAATGATAAGCAGGTCAACAGTGCTTATGCTTTGGCAACATTAAGCTACAAAAACAAAATATTCCTGGATCTTACCGCAAGAAACGACTGGAGCAGCACCCTGCCGAAAGAAAACCGTTCTTATTTCTACCCGTCGGCCGCAACATCGTTTATTCTTTCAGATATTTTCAATCTGTCGTCAGATCTTTTCAATTACTGGAAATTAAGAGCATCCTGGTCTAAAGTAGGAAATGATACGGATCCTTATCAGCTTATCAAATATTACAACAACAGTGATTTTGTAGGATCTGTGGAGTCTCCGTCCTTATACCCGAATCCGAATTTAAGACCGAATATGATCACCAATATTGAAGGCGGGATGGATTTTACCATTCTTAAAAACAGAATCAATTATACCATTACGGCGTATCAGAATAACTCTAAAGACCAGATTATCAGGATTCCTACTTTATGGGAAACAGGGTACAGTACTAAAGTAATCAATGCCGGTGAAGTGAGAAACAGGGGTCTTGAAATGACATTAAATGCGTATGCCGTGAAAAACAAAAAATTCTCATGGAGTATTAACGCCAACTGGTCGATGAACAGAAACAAAATTCTCTCGCTGCCTGAAGAATTCAACGGAGAGCCTTACACCATGGGAAGTGTGGGAGGAGTGGTTTACTTTAATGCTTTTGTAGGAGGTTCATTAGGAGATATGTATGGTTACGGACTGATGTATTCTCCGGACGGACAGGTTATTTACAATGCTACGGACGGTCTTACCGCGAAACCAACCCAGATGAAAAAAATTGGTAACGCATATCCGAAATGGAGAGCGGGAATCCAGAATGAATTCAGGTATAAAGGAATTACCGTAAGTTTCTCATTTGACGGACAGTATAAAGGAATGGCTTATTCTCAGTCACACCACAAAATGACAGAACAGGGAAAACTACAACACACTTTATTCGGAAGAGAAAATCCTGGAGGAATGATTGTAGGGGAAGGGGTAGTACAGAATGCAGACGGATCATTCTCTCCGAACACAAAACCCATTTTACTTTCAGCATATTATGCCGATTATTACAGAAGAGCCAATGTTGAGACGAATACTTTCGATACCTCATTCATCAAACTCAGAGATGCAAGAATTGCTTACACATTCTCTAAAAATGTTACCGATCAGCTCAAAATAACCGAGCTTACCCTGGCGGTTTTCGGAAGAAATCTGTGGATGTGGACAAAATTCCCATTATTTGATCCCGAAGCGGCAACGCTGAATGACAATCAGATCACGCCGGGTGTGGAAATGGGACAATTGCCTACAGCAAGAACGGTAGGTATCCAGCTTAATGTTAAATTTTAAAATCTGAAAACATGAAAAAATTACTTGTAAATACATTATTAATTGCAGCCATCGGTTCTGTTCCGGTAGCATGCAGCAGAAGCCTTGATGAGGTAAACACCGACAACAGCAGAATCAGTGAGCCTGCAGCATCAAAATTACTTGTTCCTATCGAATATAATATGTCTGCTGTTAATTATATGAGAGCCAATGATTTTACATTCGATCTGATGCAGGTCTCTCTGGACTTTCCAAATGAAGGAAATACGCTCAGCAGGTATAATATTACCGAAAATACAGGAGCAGGATTCTGGAACAACAGCTATAAGTGGCTAAAACAGGTTAAAGACATGAGAATGGCTGCTGAAAAAGATAATGATCCGAATTACGTTGCCATTGCAATGGTTCTTAATGCATGGATCTATTCTAATCTAACAGACACGTATGGTGATGTTCCGTTTTCCGAAGCTTCCAGCCAGGATGAAGGCAATTCACAGCCAAAGTTTGATAAGCAGAAAGATATTTATGTAAAACTGCTGGATGAGTTAAAAACGGCAAATTCACTTTTCGTTACTACAAAATCGCTTACCGGTCCTGATATTTTCTACAAAGCGGAAAGCGACGTCAACGGAATCATAAACTGGAAAAAATTCTGCAATTCACTTTCATTACGTCTGTTAACAAGGATTTTAAGCAAAAATGGGGAGGTGAATGTTAATGAAAGAATTCAGGAAATCATCAGCGATCCTGTTAAATATCCTATTTTCCAGAATAATTCAGAAACAGCAAAGGTTAATGTCACGGGAGTGGCGCCGCTTCTTCCTCCGATTGCAAGGCCGCAGGATTTTACCACCGGTAGGGCAGCTTCAGAGTTTTTTGTAGAAACCCTGAAAGCGAATAACGACCCGAGAATGGCCATGTTTTTCGGGCAGGCTAAAAGTATTCCCGGAAATGCAAACATCGGCTACAAAGGTGCCCCGTCCGGATATGCTTACGGTACCGTTTTCAACTACCAGCCTTCCAATATGAACCAGAATCTTTCAAAAGCGCCGTTGAATATTTTGGTATATCCTTATGCTGAGCTGCAGTTTACCCTTGCCGAACTGGCTTTTAAAGGAGTTATTCCGGGAAATGCGCAGACGTATTATGAAAACGGGGTTAAGGCAGCCATTGAACAGTGGGGAGCAACTGTACCTGCCAATTATTTCACCAACCCGAATGTTGCTTATAACGGAACATTGGAAAGAATCCTTCTTCAGAAATATGTTGCTTTGTTCTTTGTAGATCAGCAGCAGTGGTTCGAGAAAAGAAGAACAGGATTCCCGGTACTTCCAAACAACGGAGGATTGCTTAACAACGGTGTTCTGCCTTCAAGATTGATGTATCCGCCAAATCCAAGGGTATTGAATACGGCCAATTACCAGTCGGCAGTTCAACAGATGGGCGGAGACAATATCAACGTTAAAGTATGGTGGAATAAACCATAAGCTTATCAGTAGGGGTTTTTTAGAAAAAATAGTCAAATTGGCTTCAGCCAAAACTTACATTTAAATATCAATCAAATGAATATAAAATTTTTAATGCCGTGTTTGCTAATTTCAGCGATGGCATTCTCACAGACTTCTGTTTCGGGGTATGTATATGAAGACAGCAACAGAAATCAGAAAAAAGAAAACAGGGAAAAAGGAATTGAAGGAGTAGCTGTTTCCAATGGGGTTCAGGTGATTCTTACCGATAAGAACGGGAGATACAGTTTGCCGATTCAGGAAGGGCAGTCGGTTTTTGTCATCAAGCCTTCAGGATATATGACGCCGGTAAATGCCAACAATTTACCCCAATATTATTATCAGTATAAACCGAAAGGTTCGCCAACAGATTTCAAATACAAAGGATCTGCGCCAACAGGTGAACTCCCGAAAGAAATTAATTTTGCCCTCAACAAACAAAACGAAAGCAAAAATTTTGACATCCTGGTTTTCGGAGATCCGCAGCCTTATACCGAGAAGCAATTGGATTATTTTAAAAGAGCAATCGTTAATGAAGTGAAAAATACCAAGAAGAATGCGGTTCTGGGAATCAGCCTCGGAGACTTGGTAGGCGATAACCTGAGCCTGCAGAAACCGTATGCCGATGTAATGAAGGAAATAGGATTACCTTGGTATAACGTGATGGGGAACCATGATATGAATTACGAAGCCAAAGAAGACCTTCTTTCTGATGAAACTTTTGAATCGAATTTCGGACCGGCCAATTATTCCTTTAATTATGGGAATGTTCACTTCATTATCTTAGATGATATTCTGTATCCGGATCCGAGAGACGGTAAAGGATATTGGGGCGGTTTCCGTGAAGATCAGATGAAATTCATTGAAAACGATCTTAAACTTGTTGAGAAAAATAAATTAATCGTCGTTTCTTTCCACATTCCATTGGAGCACAAAAACGAAAATAATTTCAGGAATTCCGATCGCCAGAAATTATTTGACTTTTTAACACCATTTAAAAATGCGTTGGTTTTATCAGCACACACGCATATTCAACAGCAGCTTTTCTATGGAAAAGAAGCAGGATGGAATGGTTCTAAAGAGCTCCATGAATATAATGTAGGAACTACCTGCGGCGACTGGTGGTCCGGAACATCGGATGATCTGGGATTACCAACTTCTACCATGAGAGATGGAACAGCAAAAGGCTACTCTTTCATCAGCTTTAATGACAACGAATACAAGGTTAAATATAAAACCGCAGGAAAGCCGGAAGACTATCAGATCAACTTATACGTTCCGAAAGTAATTCCTTTCCCTTCTAAAACATCTGCAAAAGTATTGGCCAATTTCTTTATGGGAAGCAAAAAAGACAAAGTGGAATACAGAATAGACGGTGACAAATGGGAAGAAATGCAGTACGATGAAACAGTAGATCCAACTTTTGCGATGTCAGTTTTCAAATGGGATACCACTAATAATCTTTTCCCGGGAAGAAGACCTTCCAACCCTGAAACATCAAAACATATCTGGACCGGAGATTTTTCCAAAAAACTCTCGTTGGGAAAACATAAAGTTGAGGTAAGAGCCACGGATATGTATGGAAATCATTTCTCGGCTTCAGAAGAATTTGAAGTTCAGAATCAGATTCTTATCCCTTAATTTTTTTTTATTACTATACTTTCAAAGAAACCGGCCTGTTTTTGGGTCGGTTTTAATTTTTTTTAACTTAAACGCACTCCAAATCCTAAAGGTTTAAAATCTACAGTTTTTTATTTATTATTTTAGAATACTTTACACATAAATATTTATTATATCAATCATCACAATAAATTTTAATCTTTCTCTTTCCAAATCATCTTTCGTAAATTTGCATCAACAAATAAATAAATTCAACAAGAAATGAATATCAACGGAAAAAATGCCATCATTACCGGTGGAGGAAGAGGTTTGGGTAAAGCTGTTGCGCTTGCTTTGGCCGCAGAAGGAGTACATATCGGAATAACAGGAAGAAACGAAGAAAACCTGAAAATGACGGTGGACGAAATCCGTAAATTGGGAGTAAACGCAGGATATGCCGTATTCAGCATTGACAACGAAATACACGTAAAAGCGGGAATCGAATCTTTGGCGGAACAGCTGGGAGGAATTGATATCCTGATTAATAACGCTGGAATCGGTGACTTCGGATCCATTGAAGATATGCCTTCCGAAACTTGGGAACAGGTTGTTAAAACCAATCTTTTCGGAGTGTATTATGCCGCAAAAGCAGTACATCCTTTTATGAAATCGAAAGGAGAGGGTGATATTATTAACGTTGCCTCAACGGCAGGTTTAAAAGGCGGACCGAATATGTCGGCTTATGCAGCTTCAAAAGCTGCAGTGATCTCCCTTTCACAGTCCATGATGGCAGAATGGAGAAAGCAGAACATCAGAGTGGTTACCCTTACGCCAAGTACCATTGCTTCGGATATGTCGATTCAGGGAGGTCTTACCGACGGGAATCCCGAAAAAGTGCTTCAGCCTGAAGATTTTGCAGAATGGGTAAGAGACATCCTGAAAATGAACAGAAGAGCTTTAATCGCAAACGGGTCTATTTTTTCTACAAATCCTTAAATGGTTGAAATTTAAAGTTTAATGTTTTGAGTTTGAAGTTTTTTAAACTTAATCAAAATAATTGCAAGCGGACTTAGGTTCGCTTTTTTTTATACTAAGTTTGCCCTTCTGAACAGGAAGAAGTGAGAGTGAAGAATCTCTGCTGATAAAAAATAGATTCTTCCTTCGTCAGAATGACATGCTTAATTTACAATCTCTGCTGAGTATAACCTGGAGATTTACAAACATTGTTCAGTCGTTGTGAACGAAATACTCAGAACAATAATTAAATCTTTGCACTTTTTCATGTTAAAAAAACAAAAGAACAATATTTCAATAAAATCAAAAAAGTAGTTTTATTTTTGCAGCAAATTATTCACATGCAAAATTATTTAGAATTCAATTTCAAAATTTCTCCGCTCCAGCCCTGGAACGAAATATTAATGGCAGAGCTTATTGAAATCGGTTTCGACAGCTTTACGGAAGAAATAGACGGTATTTTGGGATATATTCAGAAAGAATTATTTAATGAAGAAGCTTTGAAAGCATTGCCGCTTTTTCAGAATGAAGAGGTAAAAATAGAATACACTTTTCAGGAAATGCCGAATATCAACTGGAATGAAGAATGGGAAAAAAACTTTGAGCCAATTAATATTGATGATAAAGTCCTGATCCGTGCAGAATTTCACGAATCGGTTCCGGGAATGCATGAAATTGTTATCCAGCCGAAAATGTCTTTCGGAACGGGGCATCATCCAACCACCCATCTTATGATCCAGCAGATGATGGATATGGATTTCAAGGGTAAGAAAGTTCTGGATATGGGTTGCGGAACTTCGGTTCTGGCTATTTATGCAAAACAAATTGGAGCCGGAGATACGAAAGCTATCGATATCGATGAATGGTCGGTTGAAAATTCTAAAGAAAATGCAGCAAGAAATAATGTGGAGCTGGATATCGAACTGGGAACGGCAGAAAATTTAGGCAAAGAACATTACGATATTATTCTGGCCAATATCAACAGAAATATTTTAATTTCAGATATCCCGACTTACGTTTCCGTATTAAATGAAGGCGGTAAATTATTACTTTCCGGATTGTGTTTCTTTGATGTGGATGATATTCTGGAAGTTTGCAGAGAAAATGGATTACAGCTTAAAAAACAGCTTCAGAGAGAAGAATGGGTAAGTCTTCTGCTTGAAAAATAAATTCTATAAAGTGTTCATATAAAATCCTTTTAATTTTATAATATCAAAATATTTCTAAGTTTATACTGGACTGAATAAAATGATGCTCATTGAGTGTCATTTTGTTTTATATACATATATATTCTGTATATGTTGAGGTTTTAATCTGAATAGATATATATAATTGAGTTATTATTATGTATTGTTTAGAATGATTATAAATTTGTTAATTCTTTTGTTGGTTAATATTTTTTTTAATAACATTGTACCGTTGTACCGAAGTAAAATCGTTCTGATTTTATTCATTCTCGAAAATTTTGAATAATAATTTCCATGGGATATTCCTGTGGTTTTCTATTGTAATTTATCTAAAAAAATATATTCTGTATAGTCCTGTGTGGAATTAAAACTGTTCAGGTATTGTTTAACTGTAATTGTATAGCTATGAAAAATCAAAAATTACATGAATTATCTAAAAAAATCACTGAGAATAAAGTGAAGAGCTTAGATAATGAGTCAGCAATGATGATTACAGGTGGAACAGGAAACTTAAGTCTTGTTGCAACTTGTGGTACAAATGATTGCTGGGGATTTAGCGCGTCTGGTTGTGATAAGAACGGATGCTGGAGTTACCATGATAAAGTGGTAGCACCATCTTCTTTAGCACCAGCGTCATCATCGCCAACGGCTATTAAGTAAAAAACATGATGAGTGGTTTTATAACCACTCATCTTTTTAAAAACAAAAAACAATAACTAATATGAAATTCAAACTATCAAAATATATCCATGTTTTAGAAGATGAGGATATCCTCGCAGAGCACGTCATATTATTTTCTACCAGAACATCCGTTTCCATAGAAATTAAAAGAGAACTTTACGAACACATCAAGAATATAGAAATCCATAGAATACCCGATTCTATACTTGCAAAGCTGATTGCTTCAGAAATGTATGTTCCTCAGGATGAAGATGAGCTGCAAGAGGTGCTGACTGCCAATATACAAGACATTAATAACCAGGATCGCTATATTCTTTCTTATACAATACAGCCTTCCGGAAATTGCCAGCTGGGATGCCACTACTGCGGGCAAAAACATTTGAATAAGGTGATGTCTCAGGAGGTTCTGGATCTTTCCTATGACAGGATCATCAAAAAAAGCACGGAACTTAAAGATACCCTTAAGGAGATAAATATTACCTGGTATGGCGGTGAGCCGCTTACAGGATTGTCCGCACTTACAGAATTTTCCAGCCGTCTTATAAAATATTGTGATGAAAATAATCTGAAATACTCCTCCAATGTCATAACAAATGCACTGAATCTTAAATATTCTCTTTTTGAAAAACTGGTGCAGGACTGCAGGATTACCAACTACCAAATAACAGTAGACGGAATGAAGGAGTTTCATGATAAAAGAAGATATCTTAAAAATGGTAACGAAAGCTTTGATATCATCATACAGAATATAAAAAATATCGTAAATACCGAACTTTATAAAGAAAAAGCACATTTCAATATCAGATGCAATGTCGATTCTGAAAATAAAACGAATGTTTTGAGCTTTCTGGACTACCTGGAAGAAGAAAATATTCTTAAAAATGTAAGCTTTTATCTGGCTCCAATTCATGATTGGGGAGACAATAAAGCGACCATAAAAGGAATTTCCAAACAAGAATTTGCAGATCTTGAAATTGAAGTTCTCATGAAACTGATGGAAAAAGATACCTTCCTTAAAAAAGATATCGTACCCCCTAGAAATACGAAACCATGCATGGTGGTGAGCCAGACATCCGAGGTATTTGATGCCTTCGGGAATGTGTCTACTTGTTGGGAGGTTCCATATACTCCGTACTATGAGAATACAGAGTATTATTCCGGGAATATGCTGAAAGACAGTAATGTAAATAGTGAAAACACTATTATGAGAAAATGGTTCAGTGAAATTCCTACCAATGATTCGTGGTGTAAGAGTTGTAAATTTTTACCGCTATGCGGAGGTGCCTGTCCTAAAGATTGGAAGGAAGGAACACCTGCGTGCCCGTCTTTTAAATTTAATATAGATGACCGGCTACTTCTTCAGAGATATGTTAACGAAACTTCCTTAACCGTATGATGACAAACGAAAACAGCACAGAAATTCTAAAAAAAATCGAATTTTTAGAAAAAACAGAAGGTTATAAAGTGAAAAGACCGGGACACATCTTTAACGATCTTATTAATAACTTCAGGGATTCCGTATCCAAAGAGCATCTGGTTGATCTTTATTATTATATGAATATTTCCGAAAAAAGCCTTCATGATTTTAGAGGAATGAACATTGTGGCCGGAAATTATAAATGCAGTAAAATCGATGAAATTGGCGATCTTTTTATACAGCCTCTTGAAAAGGGAATGTACAGCCTGCATTATGCCTTGCTGGCTTACAAAGAATATGTAGAAAACAATAGTGATAAAGCAATCCAGTATTTGCAAAAAGCCATAGCAAATTCCATTGAGCAGTCGGAGACTTTTGGTTATTTCTCAATAACAATCGGGGAACAAACGCTTAATAAAATAAGAGTGTATGCTAGAGAAAAAGAGGTTGATCATGTTATTTCCGAAACCAGTAAGATTATCAGTCTTTTTGTATTTAATATCGATCAGGAAAATCTGAAATGCAGAGATAAAATAATGGAACTCGATGTAGAGGAAAAATACGGTATGATCCAGCATATTATCAATGGTACGGAGATAGCGCTCAGCAAAGCTTTTACTTATGAAGACAAATTAGATATTTTTAAAAAGATTTTTTCTCAGGTACTTATGAATACTGCCGAATATACAGATTTCGAAAATTTGTTGTGGGCATTTCAGGTTATTTCTGATATAGGGAAGCTACCGGAAGAAAAATGGTTGGAAAATGTGAATTCCTCATTTTACAAATTGAAGTATGCGCCAAAATCTTTACAGAAAATAATCGTGCAGACTGTAATATCATATAGTAAAGATCATCTTCAAGAGTTCGTAATGAAGCCTGCATTTAATGAAAATATAAAGTTTTTGGAAGTAAACCTAAATTAGAGAAATACATCAATGTTTAATAATTCATTTCCATTTTTTTTTCAGATAGAACAGGCGGATTGTGGAGCGACATGTCTGAAGACAATACTCAAATATTATGGAAAAGATTGTGATACATCTTACCTTAGAGAGTTAACGGAAGTTACAAGAACAGGAGTTTCACTGGCTGATATACATTCTGCTGCCCAAAAATTACATTTTCATTCTACACCCTTCAGGATAACCGTTGATAATTTGAAGGAGGATGTGCATTTGCCTTGTATATTGCATTGGGAGCAGGATCATTTCGTGGTTTTATACAAAATAAAGGATGATAAGTTCTATATTTCCGATCCTAAATTTGGAAAAGTAATTCTGAAACATAAGGAATTTTTAAAGTTATGGCAAAATAATAACAAAGATGGTATTGGTATTCAGCTTATTCCAAAAGAAGAATTTCTCAATTTAATACTTCCGGTACAAAAAGATTATGTTAAAAATTTAGCAATATTTGTTAAGCAAAATCTTGTAGGGCAGAGACAAAAAATATTTTGGATTGTTTTATTGACTTTGATCAGTACAATTATTTCTTATATACTTCCACAGGCTATAAAAGAAATGTTTGATTCGGCTTATTCCAAAAACAGTACCAATATTCTAATCTCAGTATTTGTCTTTCAGCTGGTTTTGTTTTTGGGACAATCCATTGTGAATACGGTACAGAATTTTGTAGGGATACACTTCAGCTCTCAGGTCAGCATTAAGATGCTCAACGGATTGCTTAATAAAGTAGTAAAGCTACCGGTCTCTTTTTTTGAAAACAAATTGTATTCGGATATTTTGCAGAAAATAGATGATCAGAATAAAATTGAAACCCTCTTAACCAGACAGTTTATCGGTGCTTTTTTTTCATTGACGCTTTTTATATGCCTGGAAATAAGACTTTTTGTCTACAATAAATACATTGCATTAGGAATGCTGTTGTTTGTAGTAGTTTCTATTTTCTGGATTTCATTGTTTTATGATAATCGTAGAAAAATTGATTATTACGCCTTTCGATTAAATTCCGAAAATAAAAATCAGCTTGTAGAGCTTATAACGGGAATGGTTTCTGTAAAAATAAGCAATGCCCATTTTTTCAAAATTGCAAACTGGCAGGAAACTCAAAAAAAAATATATGACAATAGGATAAAAAGCCTGATTCTTGAAAATTATCAAACCAACGTGATTTCTGTTTTAAAGCAGTTCGTGGTTTTATTTATTACTTTTTTATGTACCTATTGGGTAATAAAAGGAAAACTTACAATCGGCGAAATGATCAGTATAGGATATATCATTGGTATTATCTCTTCGCAGGCTGAATTTTTTTTCAACTTTTTTAAAACGGTACAGGATGCTAAACTGGTTTATGATCGTACATTATCAATCTACAGCTCAAAAGATGAAAATGAAAATTTGAAAAAAGGTAATCCTGTCATTCTGGACCAGGATATTACGATCAGTAATATGTATTATAAATATGGTGGGGCTAACCAGCCTTACGTTTTAAAAAATATTAACCTCGAAATCGAAAACTCTAATATTATAGCAATTGTAGGGGAAAGCGGAAGCGGTAAATCTACCCTGATGAAACTCTTACTTAATTTTTATACTCCAACCAAAGGTGAAATAAATATTGGAAGTGAAGCTTTATTCGGAATAGATCATGATTGGTGGAGGGATAACTGTGGAGTAGTTATGCAGGATTCTTATATATTCAGCGGATCTATCGGAGACAATATTTCTATGGAAGGCGACAGCTGGGATGAGGAAAGGCTTATTTACGCCTGCAAATTGGCAAATATTCATAGTTTTATCATGAATCTTCCGCTTAAATTCAATACTAAAATTGGAAATTCCGGCTCAGATCTGAGTGGAGGACAAAAACAAAGAATACTTATCGCAAGAGCGGTTTATAAAAATCCGCAATTTATATTTCTGGATGAGGCAACGTCTGCGCTTGATGCAGAAAATGAGATGATTATTCATAATAATCTGAATAATTTCTTTAGAGGAAAGACAGTGGTAATTATTGCCCACCGCTTATCTACAGTAAAAAATGCCGATAAAATTATAACTTTAAAAAATGGGGAAGTCGTTGAAGAAGGCAATCATGAAGAATTAATATTCAGAAGAGGAGAATATTACAATCTCGTAAAAAATCAATTAGAATTAAGTAAATAAATTAAAATGAAAAAAATAACAATATTTATAGCTGTCATTTTGTTTGCATTATCATATTCTCAAACAAACCGGTTTTATTATGAGGTAAAGATGAGAAACACTAATGCGGACGACTATAGGACAAGCGGAATGGTTCTCGACATAAATCCGGAGTCAATAAAGTTTTATGATGAGGATTTTATTGAGGTAGATTCTCTAAACAAAGCAGCGGAAGAAAAAAAAGTAGGATATGGCTCAAGGGCAAGTACTAAAACCGATCAGCTTATAGTAAGAAAACCAAACTCTTTTAAAAATACATGGTATAGGGATTTTTTTGATTATTTTGCCGTACAGACCAATGATGAGATGACGTGGAAAATTTTGCCTGAAACAACTACTTATCAAGGGTATAATCTGCAAAAGGCCACCACTGAATTCGGTGGACGCTCATGGATTGCATGGTTTTGTAAAGAAATCCCCATTAACGAAGGACCTTATAAGTTTAGAGGATTACCCGGACTGATATTTCTGTTGTCTGATACCAATGAGGATGTTATTTACAAGCTGGTTAAAAACAAAAAACTAAATTATACCTATAATACAAATAATTTTCTCGAAAAGCATTACGATAAAAATGCAGTTAAAATTTCTTTGAAAAAATATAATGATTATCTTATAGATATCTATGAAAATCCTACAAGGATGTTTAGGGATCAGGTGAATAACGGAAGTTCTGTTTCTTTTAAGGATAAAGAAGTTAAAAGCCCTGAAGAACTGAACCAGATGAAAAAAAATATGCAAAGAATGATAAAATCCCGGTATATACCCGTAGAATTAAATACAAGGCCTAATTTTCAATAATGGTATAGTGCTAACTTTGAAGTGAGGCATTATGAAATTGACTTTTTTAAACAAAGCCCGTCATACAAAGGTCATTAATTTGTATGACGGGAACAGATATTAATTTAATGTGTAATGTACGGTAATTTTTGTATTTAACAATTTGGAAACCGGGCAGTTTGCTTCTGCGTCTCTCACAAGTTCGTCGAATTTCGCAGGATCTATACCTGAAACCTTCGCAGATAGCGAAAGGTTGGATTGTGTAATGCTTCCGTCTTCCAGTACAATTTCACATTCAGTTCTCAGCTCATCTGCTGCAAAACCCGCTGCCTGAATATTAAAAGCCAGTTTCATACTGAAACATCCCGCATGTGCTGCGGCAATAAGCTCTTCCGGATTGGTGCCGATGCCGTCTGCAAAACGGGAATTGAAGCCGTATTGTGTATCATTCAGTACCGTGCTTTGAGTGTTTAAACTGCCTTTTCCTTCTTTACCTGTTCCGCTCCATAATGCGGTTGATTTTCTTTTGATCTGCATACTTTTGTGTTTATAGTTTAATGTTTTTAAAAAAAATGGTTACTCGCCCAACGCGGCAATAATTGCTTTAGCAGTTTCACTCCCGCTGAAATTTTGCTGTCCGGTTACAAGATTGCCGTCCCTTACCGCAAAACCCTTCCATAAACCGGCTTGGATATAGTTGGCACCAATAGCTTTCATTTCATCCTCAATTCTCCATGGCATAATATGTTGATCTCTCGGCAAAAGATTATAGTCCCAGACTGCGTTATCTGCAAAATCTTCCTCTACGTTGGCAAATCCCGTTACTGTTTTTCCTTTGGCAAGGTATTCTCCATTCCTTAGTTTCGCATATTTAAGTATGGCAACACCGTGACATAATGCTGCGGCTATTTTGCCTGCTTCGTAGAAAGACACAAATTTTTGGTGCAAGACTGTCGCTTCAGCAAAACTAAACATCGGGGCCTGTCCGCCAGCGACTATAATAGCATCAAATTCAGCAACATCAATATCGGCGACTTTTCTAGTGTTTTCAACAAGGCTTTTTAAAGAAGGTGTATGAATAAACCCCTGGCTTATAAGATCTGTGGAGGAGTAGCCGCTCGGGTCATTAGGATCACTCATGGCATCTGCTTCACATCTGCCTCCATCGGGAGAAAATATTTCTACATGGTATCCTTTTTCTGAAAATTCATAATAGGGGTGGGTGAGTTCACTCCACCAAAATCCAACAGGCCAACCTGTAGTGGTTGAAATGGCTGGGTTGGCAATTACCATAGCAATTTTTTTCGGGCTCTCGGGGCGAACCGCATTTGTGTTTTTCAGACTCATTTTTGTTTTTTTACAGGTGCAAATTAATTACATATCCGCATTAAATCAATATGGGCTCTTTTTGTAATAAGCTAACATTTTTGTAAGTGATCATTTACAGAGGATAACTATAATCCTGTGAAGATAAATAAACTTGACTATTCTGATTTAATGGGGATGCTAAAGGTTGGGCTGTAGAGAAGTTCTAGTAGGAAAAATATATAGTTAAAGTATCGAAACGAATGTGATAAAAAAACTAATAGCAAAAGCTATAAGGTTGAACGCGAAGGATTCGAACCTTTGACCGTCCCGATATAAATCGGCATGCTTTATCCGCTTAAGCGATCAATAAACTTTTATTGGAAAAATAGTATAAAGTATGGAAATGCATATAAATAAAAAACCTCACAACAAAAAGCTATGAGGTTTTTCTGTGAGCGCGAAAGGATTCGAACCTTTGACCGTCCCGATATAAATCGGGATGCTTTATCCGCTTAAGCGATCAATAAGTTTTTATTGAAAAAATATAGTATAAAAGTATCGAAACTAATATATAGCAAAAAACCTCATAACAAAAGCTATGAGGTCTTTCTGTGAGCGCGAAAGGATTCGAACCTTTGACCGTCTGCTTAGAAGGCAGATGCTCTATCCAGCTGAGCTACGCACCCTAAAATAAAGTTTAAAGTCGGGGCGGCAGGATTCGAACCTGCGACCTCCTGGTCCCAAACCAGGCGCGATGACCGGACTACGCTACGCCCCGATGAGGTCATCTTTAACAAGAATTACCTTGTTTTTTGTGGGTGCAAATATAGAGTCTTTTTTTGAATTATAAAAATAAAATCGTAATAATTTTTTAACAATAATATTTAATTAAATTTACACGATTCATAACCATTGCTTTATAAGTTTCATGATCAGAAAAATTTTACTTTTATTGTTTTCATTAATGATGATTTCAATTGCTTTTAATTATTATATCGAGAAAAAACTTAGCACTACATTTTTGGACATAGACCAGGAAAATTTACAATATTTAGAGCATCTTTCCAATGCCAATTTCTATGCGTACGGAATTGAAAATATAGGCGAAAATTTGCAACACGAATTGCATAAAATGGATATGGATAAATGTACATTAGAGGTAAGAAGAGATTATTTTTATTTTTTTCAAAATAAGGCTATTGATATTAGTAATGGTAAACAATGCCTGAGAATATATGTAAATTATAACCTTTTCAAATCTGTGTTTAGTATTTTAGGTTTTAAATCGTGTGAGTAAATAAAAAATGATAAAACAAAAAACCTCATAACAAAAGCTATATTTATTTAGCGATTGAGAAAAGAGGATGTAGCAATAACATATAGAGCTAATGTAAACAAAAAACCTCATAACAAAAGCTATGAGGTTTTTGTGAGCGCGAAAGGATTCGAACCTTTGACCGTCTGCTTAGAAGGCAGATGCTCTATCCAGCTGAGCTACGCACCCATTAAAAGTTGATTCCTGCTTAATGATCTTTAAGCATTTAAAAAAGTCGGGGCGGCAGGATTCGAACCTGCGACCTCCTGGTCCCAAACCAGGCGCGATGACCGGACTACGCTACGCCCCGAAAAAGATATATAGAAAAGCGGAGGGTAAGGGATTCGAACCCTTGCGACACTTTCGCGTCGACAGTTTAGCAAACTGCTCCGTTAACCACTCCGGCAACCCTCCTGTTTATCTTCGTTTTTTAATGATCGTTGTTCCTTTATTGCGAGTGCAAATATAGAATAGATTTCTTTATTTACCAAATATTTTTCAAGAAATATTTCCGTATTTTTGAGGTAATAAACTAAGAAAAAAAGTAAGCAAATGCGTAAAACATTATATATCATCGGATTAAGTACGGTCGTTTTTTCATGTACTTCACAGCAAAACGCAAAAAAAAGGCAGTACATCCCGAGAACCCCATCAATACAGCCGAAAACCACTGCTAATACTACTTCTGAAAAGCCAAAACCGAAGGTTTCTACAGAACACGGAGTAGATTTTTTCACCACCAATATCGCCGATGTGACAAAAAATGATAATACCGCAAGTTACGGATCCATTGTTTCTGCAAAACCTGCCGGTTATAAAGTGGTTAAAGACTATTTTCCAGCCATTGCACAGAATTTTAGACAAAGATATCTTATCCTTCATTATACAGCATTGCCGGATGATAAATCCATTACTGTTCTTACACAGCAGGCAGTAAGTGCTCATTACCTGGTAAACAATACTGGAGATAATGAAATTTACCAGTTGGTGGACGAAAATAAACGTGCTTATCATGCCGGAGTAAGTGCATGGAGAGCGGATAAAAACCTTAATGATACTTCAATTGGGATTGAAATTGTAAATACTGGCTATACAACGGATGCGTCCGGTAAAAGAGTTTTTGCGCCTTTTGACGAAGCGCAGATAAAAAAAGTAGCTGCTTTGGTAAAAGATATTGCAACCCGATATCAGATTCCGGCGACAAATATTCTTGCACACTCTGATATTGCACCTACCAGAAAACAGGATCCGGGACCATTGTTTCCGTGGAAAAGATTGTATGATGAATATCAGATCGGGATGTGGTATGATGATGCTGCTAAACAAAATTATTATGACCTGGCCGTTTCCACGGATTTCCCATCGAAATATAATGATTCAACATTTATTTTTAATGTTCAGACGCAGTTACAGAAATTCGGGTACGCATTGGATCTGAGCGGAAGATGGGATGATGCTACCAAGAAAACAATAGAAGCTTTCCAGTATCACTTCAGACCGCAGAATTATGACGGAATCATGGATCCTGAAACGTATGCAATATTACAAGCTTTGGTATTAAAATATCCGTTAAAATAAATGTACAATGTAGCAATTTATAAAAATAACAATGTCTAAATTCTATTACTATATTGGTACACTGTTACATTGATAAATTGTTATATTAATTATAAATTATGGAAAATTTCAGAAAAGAAAGCGATCTATTGGGGGAATTAAACGTCCCGATCAATGCTTATTATGGAGTACAGACGCAAAGAGCCATTAATAATTTTAAAATTTCAGGACAGCTGCTGTCTTCCTATCCTCAGTTTATCAGAGGACTGGCTTATGTAAAAAAAGCAGCGGCAAAAACCAATTATGAGCTCGGGCTTCTTGATGAGAGCATGTATTTCAATATTGCTGAAGTTTGTGATGAGATCATTAATGGCGAGCTCCACGAACAGTTTCCTGTAGATATGATCCAGGGAGGAGCGGGAACTTCCATTAACATGAACGCTAATGAGGTTGTTGCCAACAGGGTCTTAGAAAAATTAGGAAAAAATAAAGGCGAATATCAGTTTTGCTCACCGAATGATCATGTTAATCTTTCGCAGTCTACCAATGATACTTATCCAACAGCTATTAAAATGGGATTGCTGCAGATGAATGCAATTCTTGTTGAAAAGCTTGAAAAAATAGTTGAGGCATTCAGGGAAAAAGGAAAAGAATTCCATGATGTTATTAAAATGGGACGCACTCAGCTTCAGGATGCAGTTCCCATGACATTGGGTCAGGAATTTGAAGCATTTGCCGCAACGCTGGAAGAAGATATTTCTAAATTAAACAATAACGCCAATCTTTTTGTGGAAGTGAATATGGGAGCTACTGCCATTGGAACAGGATTGAATGCTCCTGTTGGCTATGCCGCTCTTTGCGCAAAGAATCTGGCTCAGATCAGTGGCTTTCCCATAGTTTCTGCGCCCGATTTGGTAGAAGCAACACCAGACACCGGATCATATGTTATTTATTCTTCCGCTATGAAACGGCTTGCCGTAAAGCTTTCAAAAATCTGTAATGATTTAAGGTTGCTTTCTTCAGGACCAAGAGCCGGCCTTTTCGAGATCAATCTCCCGCCGATGCAGCCGGGATCTTCTATTATGCCCGGTAAGGTGAATCCGGTGATTCCGGAGGTGGTGAACCAGGTTTGCTTTAAAGTGTTTGGAAATGATCTTACCGTAACTTTTGCTGCGGAAGCGGGACAGCTACAGCTTAATGTAATGGAACCGGTACTTTCGCACGCTATTATGGAAAATATTCATTTTCTTTGCAATGCATTGGATACGCTTCGTGAAAAATGTGTTGTCGGAATTACGGCAAACCGTGAAGTATGTTTAAATATGGTAAAACACAGCATCGGAATCGTAACGGCCCTGAATCCTTATATCGGGTATAAACATTCTACGGAAATCGCAAAAGAAGCCCTGGAAACCGGGAAAAGTGTTTATAATCTGGTATTGGAGAAAGGCATACTTTCCCAGGAAAAGCTGGATGAAATTCTTGATCCGAGAAACATGCTGAAGCCGCATAACAAATAATAAACAATAGCTGATAAGTGATAACTGATCAATTTAAAGCTAATTTTGTTAATCATTTATCACTTATCATTCATCATTTATAAATAAAAGTGAGGTTTTTAATCATAATTCCTGCACATAACGAAGAAAATAATCTTCCTTTCACTCTGGATTCTTTGCAGCGACAAAGCTGTAAGGATTTTAAAACAGTAGTTGTAAACGACGGTTCTACGGATAGAACTGCCGAAGTCATCAGCAAATACACAAATCATGATATCAGGTTTGAAACCGTGAACCTTCAGAAGTCTTTGCATCAGCCGGGCTCAAAGGTGGTTCACGCTTTTAAAAAAGGACTGGAAACACAAGATGTAAATACTTTTGACATCATTTGTAAATTTGATTCGGATGTTATTTTTCCTGAAAATTACCTTGAAAAAATAGATAAAGTATTTCGCAATAATCCGGATTATGGATTGGTTGGCGGATTGTTATATGTAGAGAAAAACGGAGATTGGGTATATGAAGGAAATTCCAATAAACATCATGTACGCGGACCGGTAAAAGCCTATCGGAAAGAAAGTTTTGTACAGATGAACGGCATCAGGGAAACCTTAGGCTGGGATAATATTGATGCGATTCTTCTTCAGAATCTTGGATGGAAAGAAGTTGTCCTTTCGGAATTGCATGTTCGGTTAATCAAAGTAAAAGGTGCAGATTACACCATAAAACCGGCAGAATATTACGGTAAATATTTCTATTTTTTAGGATTAAACAGATTTCTGGCTTGTGTGGCGGCTGGTAAGGAGGCAATGAAAAGCAAATCCGGCTCTTTCTTTTTTAAAATTATCAGTTCTTATGAAAACTGCCGCAGACAAAAATTAGAATTGAAAATTTCTGAAAATGAGCGAAAAATTATCAATCGGCAGCGTTGGGAAATGCTTAAAAGAAAATGGCTGAAAATGTAATTCGCATTTATAATATCTTTAATACTATAATAAATATTTTAATTTAAACTTGAAAAAAATTGCCTACATAGAAATTGATACCCATGCAGAAATTGCACAGTCTTTCATGGATGTTATGAACGGAACAGGTTCTTTTTCAATAGATTACTTTTTTTCAAAAAGAGTTAAAGATCAGGTTGCTGAAAACGGGGAAAACGTATTTATTTCAGACAGTTCCATGATTCTGGATCAGTTAATGTTAAAAAGATATGACCTTATTATCATTGGAACGGTTCATCGGTATTTCAATACATTTTCTACAATTGCCGAAAAATATAATACGGCAGTTATTGTTCATAACATCAATTTTATCAGGACTTCCAATTTCAGTCGCTTTAAAAGTATATTCAAAAAAGATAGAATTTACCGGTTAAAACTTTTGTGGAAAGAAGGATTACTGGATGCATCAAAAATTTACCGGAAAGCAAGAAAACTTTTGGTTCTGGATGAAGCATTGATTTCAGAAAACTTTAATTTTTTACCTATTTTTTACACGAAATATTCGGAAAAACCCCAGAATGAAATCCTTACTGTTGTTATTCCGGGTGGTGTTTCTCAAAAAAGGAGGGATTATAAAAAAGTATTTTTAGAAATAAAAAAAATTGAAGACTTGCATCATCATCCCGATTTTAAGAAAGTACCGATACAATTTGTTTTTTTAGGTAAGGCTGATCATGCTGAACTGAAGCAGCTTGCTGATCTGGAACATTCTTTACAACATGTTAATATTACTTATTTTTCGGAGAGAGTTTCGTCTGAAAATTTCGAGAATTGGATGAAGAAAGCGGATATTTTGTGGTGCCCGATTCAGCAGGAAACGGAATTTTTCAGCCAAAAAGAAATATATGGCAAAACAAAGATGACCGGAAACATTGGGGATTCCATAAAATTCGGGAAGCTTGCCGTGTTCCCGCAGAATTATCAATCAGCACTGGACTTTATTCTTCCCGAACAATCTGACCTTATTCAGCAGTTTGATGAGCTTAAAAATCTGAAATTCGATTTTCAGAAAGATTACAATAAAAAAACAGTCAGGCAAAAACTGGAAAATCTTCTGAACAGTTTAATCACTACTTGAATTTAAAGATACTTTTAATAAAGTTTTTGTTTACATAGTCTTCAATCGGGAAAACCTTCGTAAAATAGTTTCCTATAAAAATCAGGAGCAATACAACTGCAGGTTTATAAACGAGATTGATAAAATTGTTGCCGAAATTCGGAAGGACAATTGCCACGGTAATCGCCAGTGTACAGATAATGGATACAAAAATCATCTCAATGGTAAGCGGCGAAACTTTAAATACGAAATAATTAAATACGATCTTCACCACATTGTAGGTAATCAGTGAGATGGCTGTTGATAAAGCAATACCAATCAGTTTTAAATCCGTATTCTTCAGGAAATATAAATTTAAAAAAATCGTAAGTCCGGCCAGCAGAAGCATCACAAGAATATTAAATTTGTAGTATTTTGAAAGTGAGATAATGTTTCCGTTGAAACCTGTGGCAAGATCAATTAAAACAGCCGATCCCCAGATCCAGACCACCGGCTCGTACTCTCTTAGCAAGACCCCGTTTTTAGGCATGAAATAAGTCAGGTAAGGAAAACCGACCATGATGCAGGAAAACAGAACGGCACCTAAAAAATACAGCGTAAGCGATGTTTTCTTATGAAATTTATCCAGTCCTTCCATATCGCCGTCTGCAAGATTCTTACTGATTATTGGAGCTGAAATATTAAATAATCCCAGCTGTGGAATAGAAATCAGGGAGATCAATGCATACAGTGTAGAATAAATCCCGTTTTCCTCCATTCCCATATATTCCCCGATCATAAAGCTGTTGATTGCCAGATAATTCCCGAAAGTCCCCAGGAAACCGAAGAAACTGTAATTCATAAACTCTTTCCAGAACCCGTCTCTTTTAAAATAATCGGTACTGAAATCAAGATTGATTTTATCCAGCTTATTCGTGTAGTAAATATAACCGAACAGCATCAGTGCAAAAATTCCGAAGAAAAATGCCAGTGCCGTTTCCTGCGAAAATGCAAAATAAAAAAAAAGACAGAATGCTCCTAAATTGGCAATTTTAGGGAAAAGATTGTCAAAAATATTGGAAACGACAATGCGTTTATAGTTGGAAGTATACTTATTGAATATAGCGCACAACGATAACACTAAAATTAGCGGAAGGATAATTCCTTTGATATTCCATGCCTGGGTTTTTAAAAACTGAGGGTAAAAATAGGGGATTACAAAAAATACCCCGCAGAAAATGAGGAAATTAATAAAAATCGTAAGCAGTGACAGAGAAAGCATATTCTGATTTTTACCGTCTTGCTGCACGCTGTGAAAAAATTTCACATTTGCATATGAAATCCCGAAAACCACGAAAGGAACCAACATCTCCGCGGTCTGCATGCTGTATCGCAGCTTTCCGTAAAATTCAAAGTCATTCGGGAAAATGAAAATCGCGGAAACGGTACCCAGCAGGAAACCTACATAGCCAATAATAGAATACTTAAACCCCTGTCTTGCAACTACACTCATTTTTATTGACTTTTAGGAATAAAGATAATGTTGTTGATGTATTCTTTTTTATTTTTTTCGTCGCTTATATTTTTCAGTAAAATGTCTTCAGATAATTTTTCCAGCCCGAATGTATTTCTGTTGAGATAATGAGCATCATAACCCCAGGATTCTATCTCAGAGATTTCTTTCCAGATTGGATGGTCATGGTGTCTTTGCTCCATTTCCACCATCAGTACCGGCAAAAACTTACAGATTACTTCACGGGCTCCGTAAAGCGTTTTCATTTCATTGCCCTCAACATCTATTTTGATAAAATCCAGTCTGTGAAAGTTTTCAATAGCAGCCCAGTCATCAAGGCGTATAACTTTTACCTTTTCAGTATAGCTTCTTTCCTCACCTTTTTCTTTATAAGAGGTATTGAGGGTTCCTCTGGAAGCAATTGTTTTTCCGTTGATAATAGGAACTTTAAATTCCGCCGTTGTATTTTTATCCGAAAGCGCCAGCGGAAAAACCCGCATTTGTGGAAAGAGTCTTTTAAGCCTTCGGTATAGTTTTTTGTTGGGTTCAAAAGCGTAGATCTGTTCATGATCCAGCTTATTTTCCAGCTGGTACAAAAATGTGCCTACATTGGCTCCTATATCAAAAATAACTGCTTTTTTAGGAAGGAATTCTTTAATCCACACCAATTCCGGTTCAACATTTCTGGCAGAGAAATTATCTTTACTGAGATTATTTAAACTTTTAAAAAACCTTTTCTTGTAAAAACCGGGACTGATATATTGCAGATTTTCAGCAATTCTTTGGTATAGAGACATGCTTTTGCTTTTGACAAGAGCAAATATACGCAAAAATGTTAAATTAATGTTAAAATGGTAAAATTATAAACTTCTGATTATCAATGTGAATAGCTTGAAACTATAAGAACGGCGCATTCAGAAAATCATTCAGAGGCTTCATGGCGTTGAAGATTTTCGCGAGGTTTTTTGAAGCATTTTTATCCTGAATTTCTTTGTCTGAAAGATTATAAACTACAATGAAGCTCTTCAGTTTCAGGTATTCTGCCATAGGATCTTCTTTTTCAAATCCCTGCGGCACTTTTTTAAGTTTATCATCCTGATCAAGTTCCGGAAAATATTTTTTGAATTCCTTTTCATTTAAAATGTTTAGAAATTCTTTTCCATATAGTGAAATTTCTTTACGTAGTGTTTTAAGAACTGAAGATTCCGGCATATAGATTCCTCCGGCAATGAAAGATTTCCCTGGTTCCAGATGAAGGTAATAGCCGCCTTTCTGGCTGCCTTTTCCCATTCCCAGAGAAGCCCCGAAGTTGGTCTTATAAGGTGTTTTATCCTTTGAAAAACGGGTGTCCCTGTAAATTCTGAATAAAGATTTTTTTGCATCAATTTTTTCCAGCTCAGGATCAAATTCAGACATTTCTTTAATCAGATCCTCCAGAAAGAGTACTAAATTTTCCTGGGATTCTGTATAAAGGTTTTTGTTTTCCGTAAACCATTCGCGGTTGTTATTTTCAGTAAGTTGTCTTAAAAAATCAAAAACTTTTGGTGAAACTGCTGCAGACATAAATTTTTTATTTTCAACCAAAATTAATTAAAATTAAGCAACGGCGGCAAACATTTTTTACGGATATCAGTGAGCAGGCGGGGTAAATGGTATTAAATTAAAATTAAAAATAAGGGCATTTTTCTGCGGAAATTATAAAACCATTATCTGTTTTAAATATTAAATTATTGTTTCTGTAATAATAGTTAAAATGTAATTCAAATAATAATCGTATCTTTGCAAAAATTTTAAAATATTTAATGAATTTATTTACGGAAACCAATTTAAGTCCTGATATTCTTAAGGCTATTGGCGAACTGGGTTACGAAAGCCCGACAGAAATCCAAAAACAGACTATCCCTTTTATTCTTTCAGATATTCGCGACTTGATCGCACTTGCGCAGACAGGGACAGGCAAAACAGCAGCATTTTCGCTTCCGATTTTGGATATGATTGACGATACGAGTCGCAAAATCCAATTATTGGTCCTTTGTCCGACACGGGAATTATGTCTTCAGATTACGAAAGACATTAAAAACTACTCCAAATACATGAAAGACATCAAAACGACAGCCGTTTATGGTGGAAGCAGTATTATGGATCAAATCAGATCTCTTAAGGACAAACCGCAGATTATTGTGGGAACGCCCGGAAGAGTAATTGACCTTATTAACAGAAAAGCACTGGATTTTTCTGCAATTCACTGGCTGGTGCTGGATGAAGCAGATGAAATGCTTTCAATGGGTTTCAAAGATGAGTTGGAAACAATCCTGAGTGAAACTCCCGAAACGAAACAAACTTTCCTTTTCTCAGCAACAATGAGCAAGGAAGTGGAAAGAATTTCTAAAAGCTACCTGACAAAGCCGCACAGAATTTCTGTAGGTTCTATCAATGAAGTTAAGAAAAACATCAAGCATGAATACTACGTGATCGGTTATCGTCAAAAAAAGGAAGCTTTAAAAAGGCTTATTGACTCTAACCCGAATCAGTATTCTATTATTTTCTGCAGAACGAGAATGGAAACCCAGGAAGTTGCAGATTTCCTTATGCAGAACGGATATGCAGCAGATGCACTTCACGGAGATCTTTCTCAGGCGCAGAGAGATACGGTAATGAAGAAATTCAGACTTAAAAATATTGATATTCTTGTAGCTACAGACGTTGCCGCAAGAGGATTAGACGTAAATTCCCTGACTCACGTTATCCATTATTCTCTTCCGGATGATCCTGAAGTTTTCGTTCACCGAAGCGGAAGAACTGGTAGAGCAGGAAAAGACGGTATTTCTATTGCCCTGATCAAGCCTGAAGAAAGCAGAAAGCTGAAACAAATCAAATCAGTGACTAAAATTGAAATGCACGAAGGTAAAATTCCTACCGGAGAAGATATTATCAAGGCTCAGGTTGGAGGTGTTTTCGAAAGTCTTTTTGAGATCCATGAAGATTTCTTTGAATTTGACGACTCCCTGATTCCTGATCTATCAGCATTCACAAAAGAAGAGCTTGCTCACAAACTGCTTCAGTTCCAGCTGAAAGATCTTGCAATGTATTATAAAGACAGACATGATCTTGTTGATCAGAAATTAAGCAGCAGAGATGATGACGGAGGCTCAAGAAGAGACAGAAGAGATCGCGACAGAGACAGAGGAAGAGAGCGTGACCGTGACAGAGACCGTGGCGGAAAGCCAAGAAGGAAAAATGAAGATATGGTAAGATTCTTCTTTAATCTGGGTAAAAAAGATCAGCTGAAGAAGCTGGATGTCTTGGATATCATTAACAAAGCAACTTCCGGAAAAAGTAAGAAAAGAGCAGAGATCGGGGATATCGAAATCCTTGAGAAATTCTCATTCTTCGAAGTTGAAAAATCATTCAAAGACAATGTATTAAGCAACATTGGATCCATGAAATTTAAAGGAAAAGAAATGAGGGCTGAAGTAGCCAACTAATCTCCTTAAAACATACTGAAAACCGGCTGCATGGCCGGTTTTTTCATTTGGTAATCAATCTGTAATCCAATGTTAACAAAACTTAATGTTGTATTGTTTCAGGTAAGGGCGTTTTTTAAGAAATTTGCACACGAATTATAAATACTTAAAAATGGGAATTGGTAATATTTTCCACGCTTTTCAACCAAAAGATAAAATCTTCTTCGTACTGTTCGAAAAAGTAACTGAAAACCTTGTCGCAATGTCTGAGGAATTCAATGCAGGAATTAAAGATTTTGATCTTAATGATGATTCCATGCTTAAAAAAATGAGCGACTTCGAACATAAAAATGATGAACTTACTCATGAGATCTTTGTAGAACTTGGGAAAAACTTCATCACACCTTTCGACAGAGAAGATATTCATACCCTTGCTACAGGGCTGGATGATATTGCAGACTATATTTATGCCTCTACAAAATACATTTTCCTGTATAAATCTCCTGAGATGAAGGCATATTCCGATTTCTCATTATTGATTCACAAAGCTTGTCTTGAGATCCAGAATGCGATGAAAAACCTGAAAGGGTTCAAAAATATGGAACAGGTGAAAGAAGCTTGTATTAAGGTAAACTCTATCGAAAATATTGCAGACGACCTGCTTTCCAACTCAATGGTAGAATTGTTTGAAACCAACGACGCCATCAACATTATCAAAGTTTCATCTGTACTTAATTATCTTGAAGTCGTGACCGACAAAGCAGAAGATGTTGCCAACACAATTGAGAACATCATGATTAAATACGCTTAATTAATAATTATAATTAAACAATGGAATTTCCGATTTTACTTATAGTTATTATTGCTTTGGCTCTTATTTTCGATTACATTAATGGTTTTCATGATGCAGCCAACTCAATCGCGACTATTGTTTCTACAAAAGTTTTAACCCCTTTCCAGGCTGTACTTTGGGCAGCTCTTTGGAATTTCGCGGCGTTTTTTATTGCTGCTTATATTATTGGCGAATTTAAAATCGGTAACACGATTGCCAAAACCGTCAATGAAAATTTTATCACTCTCGAAGTTATATTTTCCGGGCTTGTAGCCGCCATTGCATGGAATCTCCTTACCTGGTGGTTCGGAATCCCTTCCTCTTCTTCGCACACACTTATCGGAGGCTTTTTAGGAGCCGCGCTGATGCATGCCTTCATGATGGATTACCACGATGTGGCTGCTGCTCAGCCGGGACTTGGATTTTGGGACACCTTTAAAGAGGCTTTCAACCAGGTAACACACCAGAGTGTTGTGAAATTTGATAAGGTAATTCCTATTTTCCTTTTCATTTTCATGGCTCCGATTATCGGGATGATTATCTCTATCATTATTACTTTAATTATTGTTCACCTTTATAAAAAATCAAATCCGCATAAAGCAGATCAGTCATTCAAAAGATTACAGCTGGCTTCTTCAGCACTGTTCAGCTTAGGTCATGGCCTTAATGACGCTCAGAAGGTAATGGGAATTATTGGAGCTGCATTGATTTACTATCATGTGGAAATGCTTCAGGACCCGGTTTATCTTGCTATTCCTGCTGCCGGACGTTTTGATTATTTTGCTGAACATTATATCTGGGTTCCGTTAGTATCTTTCTTGGCGATCGGTTTAGGAACCATGAGCGGAGGCTGGAAGATCATCAAAACAATGGGAACTAAAATTACAAAAGTAACTTCCCTTGAAGGAGTAAGCGCAGAAACTGCGGGAGCAATCACTCTGTTTATTACGGATCATTTCGGAATCCCTGTTTCTACAACACACACGATTACTGGTTCCATCATTGGGGTGGGTCTTACCAAAAGAGTATCTGCCGTACGATGGGGAATCACCGTGAGCCTTCTTTGGGCATGGGTTCTTACCATCCCTATCTCTGCAATTGTTGCGGGAATTATGTATCTCGTGGTTACATTTTTGTCTTAAAAACAAATTTATATTATACAAATATTAACTTTGCTCATCCGGGCAAAGTTTTTTGCTTTAAAGGATGAGAAAATTTTTATAATTTTATAGTAGTTAATAGAATGTTATGAGTACCGCAGAATTGAAAATAGATCTAATTAACCAGATTACCCTGATAAAAGATAAAGCCAGGTTGAAAGAATTATTGCAGCTGCTGAAATTTCAGGAAGATCAATCCGTTTATATAACCACTGATGAAGACAAAAGCGCCGTTTTTGAAGCCAGACGAGAAATTGAATATGGCAAAATTTCATCCGATGAAGATGTTCAAAAAGAAATTAATGAATGGCTAAAAAAATAATCTGGACGAATAAAGCCAAAAAGGAACTTATTGACATTTTAAAATATTGGATTGAAAGAAATCGATCTAACCTCTTCAGTATAAAATTAAATAATTTAATTAAAGACCAGCTGAAATTAATTGCAGAATTCCCAGAATCCGGAAAGAAAACAGATATACCGAACGTCAGCATGAAAATTATTCACAAATACCTTTTGTATTATGAATTGATAGACGGGAAAATTTATGTTTTGACAATTCGTCATGGAAATAAAAATCCTAAAACATTAAAATTGAAATAGATTAACTTGGTTTAAATTATTAATAAAAAATTAATTCCTCACCAGTAAAACGGTGAGGATTTTTGCTTTAAAAACCCCCGGAAAAATTGTATTTTTGCTCAAACTATTAGAATTTATGGAATTTTTAGACAGATACCAGCAGATTGTTGCGGATGCGATTGCCAAATATACTTTCAAGGACAAGCCGACGGAGTTGTACGAACCGATGAACTATATCATTTCACACGGTGGGAAGCGTCTTCGCCCGATTATGGTGCTTATGGCTTGCGACCTTTTCGGTGGTAATCTGAACGAAGCCATTAAGCCTGCTCTGGCGATTGAGTTTTTCCATAATTTTACCCTGATTCATGACGATATCATGGATGAGGCTCCACTGAGAAGAAATAAGCCCACCATTCACACACTGCACGGAATCAATGTGGGAATTCTTTCAGGAGACGGGCTCATGTTGAAAGCTTATAAATTCTTTGAAGATCTGGAACCTGAAACCTTCAAAGCCTGTATCAGGATATTCACGCACACCGGGCTCCTTTTGTGCGAAGGGCAGCAATATGATATTAATTTTGAAACTCAGGAAAACGTAACTTTTGATGATTACATCAGAATGATTACCTATAAAACCGGAGTTTTGAGCGCTTCATCATTCGAAATCGGAGCGTTGATAGCCAAGGCCAACTTTAAAGATGCGAAAGCAATTTTCAACTTTGGGAAACATATAGGGATTGCGTTTCAGATTATGGACGATTATCTAGATGTATTCGGAGACCAGGCACAGTTCGGGAAAAAACATGCCGGAGATATTTACGAAAATAAAAAAACGGTTCTTTACCTGATGGCAAGAGAGCACGCAACAGAAGAAGAAAGAAAAGAATTGGACTACTGGTACTCGAAAAAAACTGATAATATCGATAAAGTCTATGGCGTAGAGAAGATCTTCAGAAGAACGAAAGTAGACGAAAAAGCATTGCGACTGATTGAAAAACATAATGAAATCGGGCAGAGCTATCTTCAGAAAATTGATATTCCGGATGAAAAGAAAAAGCCGTTTGCAGAGCTGGCCAATTACTTATTAAGAAGAGAAAGCTAAAGTATTAATTTGAAAATGTACCAATTTTAAAATTCTAAATTGTTTCATTTTCAAATTTCAAAATTTTCAAAATGGAATGAAGTTCAGGACAGAAGTTGACATTAAAGAATCGCAGAAGAAAATCAGGCTTGAGGATAAAATATTTTCAATCGGCTCTTGTTTTGCTTCGGAAATGTCCGATCTTTTCAGTCAAGGACAAGTTCAGTCGCTGAATAATCCTTTCGGAACCGTTTTTAATCCCTTTTCGATCAGCAATTCGGTGAAAAGGCTTCATGATGCGGAATTTTATCATGAGGACGAATTAATCACGTTTAACGACGAATTTATTTCGCTGGACCATCACACCAGTTTTGATACAAGATATATTCACCAGACATTAAATAAAATCAATGCTAAAATAGAAGAAGGAAATTCTTTTCTTCAGGAAACGGATTGGGTAATTATCACGTACGGAACGTCTTTCATCTACGAATTTCTTCCCAAACAAAAGCTGGTCGCCAACTGTCATAAAATTCCGCAGAAATTCTTCGAAAAAAGATTGCTGAGCCATCAGGAAATTACAGATTCCATATACAATACGATACTGAACCTGAATGATATCTGTCAGGATGATGTTCAGATTCTCTTTACGGTTTCTCCGGTTCGGCATACAAAAGACGGAATGATTGAAAATCAATTAAGTAAATCGAAACTGATTACGGCGGTTCATGAAGCGATTCAGCAGTTTGAAAACTGTCATTACCTTCCGGTATACGAAGTTCTGATGGATGATTTAAGAGATTACCGTTTTTATAAAGAAGATCTGATCCATCCGAATACTCAGGCGGTGAATTATATCTTTGAGAAATTCGGAAATGCTTATTTTGCGGATGAAACCAAAGATTTTATCAAAGAGAATTTCAAGATCAACAAAGCACTGGAACACAGGACCGATGACGAAAAAGATCCGAAGTATATCGAGTTTAAAGAAAAGCTAAACCAAAAAATAGAAGCTCAGCGGCAGAAAGTAAAACATAAAATATTTTCCAATGCCTGATTTTACCACCATCGAATACCTGAAATCAGGAAATGAAAGACAGCAAAAAGCTTATCAGCTTCTTTCAAAATATCGCTTCTTTGAAAAACTACAAGCATATTCTCCAATTTTAGCCGGAACGATTCCTATTGAAATTGATGTTGAAGGCAGCGACCTTGATATCATCTGTGAAGTTGATCTCAGCTTTGAAGAAGATTTTTTAGATGAACTAATGTTTAGTGAATTTATTCCTGGAAATAATGATGTTAAGGTAAATTATCCGGTGATTGATGGTGAAAAATGTATCGTTCTTAATTTTGTGCTGGAAGATTTTCCCATCGAAATTTTCGGACAAAATATACCTACGATACAGCAGAACGCCTATCTCCATATGATAACAGAATATCGAATTTTGCAGGAAAAAGGAGAAGATTTTAAACAAAAAATAATACAGTTAAAACAGCAGGGAATGAAGACGGAGCCGGCTTTCGGGCTGTTGCTGGGGCTTAAAAATCCCTACAAAGACCTGTTAAAATTATATAAAAATGATTGATACCCATACGCATCTATACGCAGAAGAATTTGATGAAGACAGGAAAGAGGCTATTCAAAGAGCAATAAATAAAGGAATAACCGAATTTTATCTTCCCGCCATCGATTCAGAATCGCACGATAAAATGCTTCAGCTGGAAGCGGAATATCCGGGACAGATTTTTTCCATGATGGGCCTTCATCCATGTTATGTGAAACCTGAAACCTGGGAAAAAGAATTGGAAATCGTTAAAAATTATCTTGATGAAAGAGATTTTCCCGCCATCGGTGAAATCGGAATTGATCTGTATTGGGACAAAACCACGCTGGATATTCAGGTGAAAGCTTTTGAGCAGCAGATCGACTGGGCCATCGAAAAAGATTTGCCGATTGTGATTCATACGCGTGAAAGTTTTGATGAAACATTTGAAGTGCTGGAAAGAAAGAAGCACCCGAAACTGAGAGGGATTTTCCATTGTTTTTCAGGAAACCTTGAGCAGGCAAAACATGCCATTGATCTTAATTTTATCCTCGGAATCGGTGGAGTAGTCACCTTTAAAAACGGGAAAATAGACCAATTCCTGAATGAAATTCCTTTAGATAAAATCGTTCTCGAAACAGATTCTCCTTACCTCGCGCCGGTTCCGCACCGTGGAAAAAGAAATGAAAGCTCGTATCTTGATCTGGTTGCCGGAAAGCTCGTGAATATCTACGGAAAAGACTTTACGGAAATTGACAGGATAACGACAGAAAATGCAAGGAATTTATTTAAATAGTAATTTCAATAGGAACGGACTTCCGTTTTTCAAAATCAAAAGTTCAGCCGGCTTCAGCCAAAACATAAAAAGTCTTCCAAACGGAAGACTTTTTATTATTTTTTTCTTGTAAAATTTTTGTTCTTAGGCTTTTTAAATCCTGTAGGAGCGGCTGAAGAATCCGGTTTATTCCTGTTTTTTGATCTTGGAGCACCGGATCTTGAAGATTTCGGCTTATCTGAAGCGGGAGTAAAGGGTTTGTTATTAGAATCCCTCTTCTGGACCACAAGATTATCAGTATGAAACGGATGATCCTTAATCACCGGAATTTTTTTCCCGATCAGTTTTTCAGTGCTTTTCAGGTTTAATAAATCCAGGCCGTCTACAAAAGAGATGGAAGTTCCTTCTGCACCGGCTCTTCCTGTTCTTCCGATTCGGTGGACATACGTTTCGGAAACATCGGAAAGCTCAAAATTAATCACGAATTTCAGCTCATCAATATCAATTCCTCTCGCTGCAATATCGGTTGCCACCAAAACCCTTGTTTTGCCGGATTTAAAATTATTTAACGCATTCTGACGTGCATTCTGCGATTTATTACCGTGAATAGCTTCTGTTGTGATCTGATCTTTCTGAAGTTTTCTTGCGATTTTATCGGCGCCGTGTTTTGTTCTCGAAAAAACAAGAACAGAATCCGAGATATCATTCTTTAAAATATGCGTTAAAAGATTCAGCTTATTTTCTTTTTCAACAAAATAGACAGATTGCTTTATCGTATCCGCAGTTGATGAAACCGGTGTTACTTCTACTTTTACAGGATTGTTCAGAATAGAATCTGCCAATTTCTGTATTTCTGCCGGCATGGTAGCGGAGAAAAATAAGGTTTGCCTTTTCTGGGGTAATAGTTTAATAACTCTCTTCACGTCATGTACAAAACCCATGTCCAGCATCCTGTCGGCTTCGTCCAATACAAAGATTTCAAGATTTTTAAGGCTGATGATTCCCTGAGCAATAAAATCCAGTAATCTTCCCGGTGTTGCTACAAGGATATCTACTCCTTTTTTCAACGCAGCTTCCTGGTTTCCCTGTTTTACACCTCCGAATATCACAAGATGTTTTAAAGGTAAATATTTTCCGTACGCTTTGATGTTTTCTTCAATCTGGATAGCCAGCTCTCTTGTCGGCGTTAAAATTAAAGCCTTGATATTTTTGTTTGGAAATTTGTTCTGAGAAAGATTCTGAAGGATAGGAATGGCAAAAGCGGCCGTTTTTCCTGTTCCTGTCTGTGCGCATCCTAAAAAGTCCCTTCCTTTCGTAATTTCCGGAATCGATTTTTCCTGGATTGGAGTAGGGTTGGTATATCCTTGTTCCTGAATTGCCTTGGCAATAGGTTCTATTAAATTTAGATCTGTAAAATTCAAATGAATTGTTTTTTTATAATTACAACAAAAATTCCTTCATTTTGAAGGAATTATATTTTGCAAAGGTAGCTTAAATATTTTGAATGTGATTAATTCACTTTCGTCCACTGCTGGTTCTTTCTCAAATCTTCAAAAAAATGATACAGTTCCGAAAGTTTTTCACTTCCTTTTTTACCGTAATCTTCTACATGTTTTGAGGTTCCGTCTGTAAATTTTATTCTTAAATGAGAAGAAGGAAGATCGGTTACATTTTTTTCTCCATAATTGTTATTCAGATTTTTTACATCCAGTCCGTTGAGCATAGAGATCAATTTATTGTAATCATCTTGTTTAATCGTTCCTTTGAACGTTCCTTCGCGTGGCTTTGAGAATTCATCCTTTGAAGGCCTGTCGCTGAAGTTAAAATGTTCCGCTTCAAAAACAGCCGTTCTGTCTGCATTGATGGTCATCTTAAAAACCGGACAAAATCCGAAGCAAGGTGTTGCTTCATACTCAATAACAGAATATTTTGAATTCATTTTCCGGGAATTGCATGAAAATAAAACGATAAAGGCAAAAAGCCCGAATAGATATTTCATAATTTTAAATTTGGATTGAATTCTTTCAATAATTATTCCAAAAAACCAAGTATGGAAAGGGGGTGACATAAATTTAACAAAGGAAATTTTCAGAGTATAAAATTTATTCAAATAAAGCCCATTTAAATCATACTTAATACGTTTTATAGCTTTTCTTAATTTCTAAATTAAAATAAACTTTGTTTATTCTTAAAGTTAGCATTAACATTAAGAATTTTAGTAAGTTAAACCGACTGTGATTAAGAAATCAATACATTGATTTTTATTAAGTTTTTTTAAGCTAATGGAGCTTAATTTCTTAATGGTAAAATAAATTCCAAATTAAAAAGACTTATAATCAATCCAATAATTTAACTAAATTTAAATCATTTAAATTCATCTGAAAAAGCTGAACCCCGGGTTCTTTCCCGAGGTTCTATATTTTAATAATATTCTATTTGAAATAGTCTGATTTCTTATCCGTGAAGCTGCTTCCAGACCGCATCTTTCAGTTCCATAAGACCTTCTCCTGTAACACCGGAGAAAAATAATGGCTGTTTGTTTTCGGGGAATTCTGCCGCGATTTCCTTTTTCAATTCGTCATCCAGAAGATCTGATTTTGAAACGGAAACGATGAAATCTTTATCCAGCAATTCGGGATTGTATTCTTTCAGTTCATTTTCAAGGATCTTAAACTCCTGGAAATGATCTTCGGAATCGGCTGGAATTAAAAATAACAAAATTGAATTTCTTTCAATATGTCTTAAAAATCGGTGTCCCAATCCTTTACCTTCCGCTGCGCCTTCAATAATTCCCGGAATATCGGCCATTACAAAAGATTTGTAATTTCTGTAATCCACAATTCCCAAATTCGGTGTTAAAGTCGTAAATGCGTAATCGGCAATTTTTGGTTTGGCCGCTGAAACGGATGCTAATAAAGTAGATTTTCCGGCATTCGGGAAACCTACAAGGCCTACATCTGCAAGGATTTTAAGCTCAAAAGTAACGTAACCTTCCTGTCCGTCCATTCCAGGCTGTGCATATCTCGGCGTCTGGTTGGTAGAAGATTTGAAGTGCTCGTTTCCGAGGCCGCCTTTTCCGCCTTCCATCAGGATGATTTCCTGGCCATCTTCCAAAATTTCTCCGATGATTTCCCCGTCTTCATTTTTAGCAATCGTCCCGATCGGAACTTCGATGTATACATCGGCTCCGTACGCTCCGGTCAGCTGGTTTTTTCCTCCGTTTTCACCGCGTTCCGCTTTTACGTGACGCGTATAACGAAGGGGAAGTAAAGTCCACTCATTGGCATTCCCTTTCATGATGACGTGGCCTCCGCGGCCTCCGTCACCTCCGTCTGGACCACCTTTCGGAATATATTTTTCGCGGCGAAGATGGGCAGAACCTGCACCTCCGTGGCCGCTTTTACAATGAATCTTTACGTAATCTACAAAATTTGACATAATTTTAATTCAAGGTTTAATGTTGAAGGTTCAAAGTTTTAACCTTGAATTTGGAACTTTGAACCTTGAATCAAAAATTTTTATTTTTGAACCTTTTCTACTTCAGCAAAAAGTTTCTCAGAAATCTCGTCGATATCTCCAACGCCGTTGATTTCCACATATTTGCCCTGCTGCTTATACAGTTCGGCAACTTCTGCTGTTTTTGCGTAGTATTCTTTTATTCTGTTTTCGATGATCTCTACATTGCTGTCGTCTGATCTTCCGCTGATCTCTCCTCTCTTCAGAAGTCTTTCTACCAAAATTTTATCTTCAACCACCAGTGAAAGACAAATGTCGATCTCATCATTCAGTTCTTCTTTTACGATTTTTTCCAGGGCTTCCGTCTGAACCGCAGTTCTTGGGTAGCCGTCAAAAATAAATCCTGCCGCATCGGTAGGTTTTCTGATCTCGTCAATCAGCATATCTGTTGTTACCTGATCCGGAACGAGCTCTCCTTTGTCGATATAAGATTTTGCTAATTTCCCAAGCTCGGTATCATTTTTCATATTGAATCTGAAAAGGTCACCTGTTGAGATCTGTTTTAAATTGAATTTCTTAATCAGGTTCTGAGCCTGAGTTCCTTTTCCACTTCCCGGAGGGCCGAACAGAACAATGTTTATCATAATGTGGTTTCGCTGTTGGCAATTGGCGACTGGCTTCTTGCTCTTAGCATTTTTAAATTAATAATTACTTTTTATTTAGATATAATTTTTAAAAGCTAATAGCCAAAAGCTAGAAGCTAATAGCAATTTAGTGGTTGATTTGTCCTTCTTCCAGTTGATACAGATTTGGTAGGTTTCTTCCCAATTCATCATAATCCAGTCCGTAGCCGAGAACAAATTTGTTTGGAATCTCTTTTCCGATGTAGTCTAATTTGAAATCTTTTTTATATACTTCCGGTTTCAGTAAGAATGAAGCCAGCTTAACTGATTTCGGGCGTTGTGTTTCCTTGAAATATTTGAAAAGGCTTTCCACAGTATTCCCGGTATCCACAATGTCTTCCACCAAAATGATATGACGGTCTTTCACGTCTTTGGTCAGTTCCATTTTCTGGTAAACGATCCCGGTAGATTCCGTTCCTACATACGAGCTCATCTGGATAAAAGCAATTTCGCACGGACCCGGATAATGTTTCAACAGGTCTGAGAAGAACATGATTACCCCGTTTAATACTCCGATGAAAACAGGAACTTCATCCTTGTAATCTTCATAAATTTTTAAAGCCGTAGCTTTTACAATCTCCTGAATTTCGGCGTCCTCTAAATAAGGAACAAAAGTTTTGTCGTGAACTTTAATACTTTCCATAAAATTTTAGTAGACGGCAAAGTTAAGGATTTTTGATGAAAGTTTTTTATGGGTGGAAGAGGGTTTGTTTGTAGCGCAAAGATGTGGTAAACCTTACAGGTTTCAAACACCTGTAAGGTTTGATGATTTCCTGGTATACGCTGTTTAAACCTTGAAGGTTTTTATTTGATATCTTGATTATCCTCAATGAATAATGATGTTGATCTTCAAATTGTAGAAATTCTGACGAATTCTATTAAGGATTATCATGGAACTTTGGTGGTGATTTCGCATGAGGAGGTATTTTTGGATTGGGGTGAGGAGTATAATACTGCTATATTAATGTTAAACGATATTTTCTCTTAGTAAACGTCTTTGTAAGATATTTTATTTATTTTTTATTTCATTTAAGAGATTTTTTCGTAGTTTAGTTGTTTAAATTTAAAGATATGTTAATAAGATTTGTTGTCGAAAATTTCCTATCCTTTGATAAGGAAACTGAATTCAACATGTTAGTTGGGAACTTTAAAAATCACAAGAATCATATTTATCCAGGCCCTGTTAAAAGGCTGAGAGCCGCAGCAATTTATGGTGCCAATGGAGCAGGAAAGTCAAACATTGTTAAAGCAATAGAGTTTATGCAAGATATCATAAAGAATAATGGTATCCATCAAATTGTTAATAATCTGAAATTTAAACTTAATAATGAGAATAAAGTCAAGCCCATAAGTTTTGAAATCGAGTTTTTAATTGGTCGGAAAGCATATAGATATGGACTTTCATTCGATAATAATATAATTTTATCGGAATGGTTAATTGAATCGGGTATAAAAAAAGAAGATAAAATTATTTTTGAGAGATCAACAACAGTTAAAGGAAAGACCAAAATTCGGTTTCATGAACAATTTATTAAAAATACTAAACAAAAGATAATTGTTGAAATTTTAGAGGATAATCTGTTAAAGCCAAGTGAAACTCTTCTATCTAAAGAATTTGAACTCAAAATTAAACTGTTATCTCAAGTCAAATTTAAAATTACCAATCAATTAATTATTATACATCCACATAGTAGAGTAAGTAATTTAGTAGTGTTCATGACTTATTCCTTAGGATTTCATGATTTTTCTAATATTTTACTAAAGTCTTTCGATACAGGCATTAAAGAATTAAAGGTTGAAACTTTTGACTTTGACAAATTTTTTGGTGAAGATGATGAAGTTTTAAAACAATCTATAATTGATGACTTGGAATTTGGGGATACAGAAGAAATCACAATGTTTCATAAAAATAAAGAAATTATGGTAAGTAAGGAGGGCAATAGCTATACTGTAAAAAAACTTACATCTTCACATATCGATAATAAAGGGAACTCAGTCAGTTTTGAATTAGATGAAGAATCAGATGGCACCCAGAGGCTGTTAGATTTCATTCCTGCCTTCAATGGTGTTTTAACTCAAGATATGACATTTATTATTGATGAAATTGATCAGAGTTTACATCCAGCCCTATTAAAAGCGGTCATTAGTAAAATCATGTCAGAAAAGTATACTAAAGGACAATTGATATTTACGACTCACGAGTCAAATCTTTTAGATTTAGATATTTTTCGACAAGATGAAATATGGTTTGTTGAAAAAGATAGGCAATCAGGAAGTTCATCTATTTATTCACTAAGTGAGTATAAGCCCCGTTATGATTTGGACGTGAGAAAAGGATATTTAAAAGGGAGATTTGGAGCTATACCATTTTTAGCAGATTTGGAGTTATTAAAATGGAATGAACATGATTCATAAAAAAAGAGGGTACAAAAGGGAAACTCAAAAAGATTTGCTTAGGGATTATAAATTATTTGCTATTGCTTGTGAAGGAGGAAAAAGAGAGCCTCAATATTTTCGATTGTTTGAGTTTTTATCCACAAGAATTAAGGTGGATATAATTGAAGAAAAAGTTCAAGATGAAGAACTTTTACAAAAATTCGAAACAAAATCTGCACCAAAATGGGTATTAGATCGGGCGGTTAAATATATTGAACAAGAGGGATTAATTGATGAAGATGAACTTTGGTTTGTTATGGATGTTGACAGATGGACCTCAAAACAATTAAGAGAAATGATAGACTATTGTTCAGATAAGCCCAATTGGAATATTGTTTTAAGTAATCCTTGTTTTGAAGTTTGGCTTTTTTTACATAGAAAAGAAAATTTTAATAATTCAAAATCAATCCAATGTAAAGAGTTTAAGGACGAGATTTCCAATTTTGATTCTGAAGGATATAATCCTTTAAACTTTATAACATTAATAAAAGATGCTGTAATCCATGCAAAAACTTTGGATAGTGATCCCAATAATGAAATTCCTTTATTAAAGGAAACGAAGGTTTATAAACTTATTGAGTCTATTTTAAAGTTTGTAAGTAAAAAGCAATTTACAGAATTTGTTAACGAAAAGCATCCGCAACTAATCAGAGAATCTTTAAAAAAAGGTAATAAAAATAAAATTATTAAAAGTAAAAGAAACATATCTCAAAAATAAATTCCACCACAAATTTGCCCACCCAATTTTTTAAAAGTAATTTTGCATGAATCTAAAATAAAAGTAAAATATGTCAACTTACGTAGTTGTAGGTCTTCAGTACGGAGATGAAGGGAAAGGAAAAATCACGGATGTTTTATCGGCCAAATCGGATTATGTGGTGCGCTTCCAGGGGGGAGACAACGCAGGGCATACCGTATATGTAGGCGATGAAAAATTCGTATTGCACCTTCTTCCGTCGGGAGTTCTTCAGTGCAAAGGGAAATGTATCATTGCCAACGGAGTAGTGGTAAACCCTAAATCTTTCATTAAGGAGGTGAATCAGATCGAAAGCAAAGGCTTGAGAACGGATCATATTTTCATCAGCAGAAGAGCGCATGTCATCATGCCTTACCACATTCTTTTGGATACATACCGTGAAGAAGAGCACGGAGGAACGCAGATCGGGACCACCAAAAAAGGGATCGGACCTTGCTACGAAGATAAAATTGCCAGAGTGGGAATCAGAATGATTGATCTTCTCAATCCGGAGATTTTAAGAGAAAAAATTGAGAAAAACCTAAAAATCAAGAATTCTCTTTTTGAAAAATATTTCGACAAACCGACATTGGATGTTGAAGAAATTTACAATGAATATTTAGAGATCGGAAAACAACTTCAGGACAGAATCGTTGATACGGAACTGGAACTGAATGAAGCCATCAGAGACGGTAAAAACGTTTTATTCGAAGGAGCACAGGCTTTAATGCTGGATATCGACTTCGGAACGTATCCGTACGTAACATCCTCTTCACCGTCAACCGGAGGAGTTTGTACCGGGGCAGGAGTGCCGCCAACTTCCCTTCAGAACCTGATCGGTGTTGCCAAAGCATACTGTACAAGAGTGGGTAACGGACCTTTTCCATCAGAATTAGACAATGAATTAGGAGAAAAAATCAGACAAATTGGTGGTGAATTCGGAGCGACTACAGGAAGACCGAGAAGAACCGGATGGTTGGATCTTGTTTCATTGAAGCATGCTTGTATGATTAACGGAATCAACAATTTAGTGATTACTAAACTGGATGTTCTTACAGGGATTGACAACCTGAAAGTAGTGACGCATTACAAAACCGAAGACGGAAAAATCATCGATTATTTTACTTCATCAACTGAAAAATTATATAACTACGAACCGATTTACCAGGATCTGCCGGGTTGGAAAGAAGATATCACGAAAGCAAGAAGCTATGACGAGCTTCCTGATACAGCTCAAAAATATATCGAGTTTATCGAAAAGTATTTAGGAATCAATGTTTACTTAGTTTCTGTTGGCCCTGAAAGAAGCCAGAACATCATCAGAAAAGAATTATTCTAAAAATAATTGTATTACTATATTGAAAAGACTGTCGGAAGATGGTCTTTTTTTTATTTATTCTAAATAATTGAAAATCAAAAAAATGGAAATTATTTTAAAAACAATTGTTATTTAAAGCATAGTTAAATTTTTAATATTGATATTAAATTTTTTAAAATGTTGATTTTTTAATAATAAAATGGCAAAAATTTTGATATTGGATAAATAACCATGGATTTAAGGTGAAAACCTGATAATCTCAATTTAACAATTTAAATATCAAAAAGGATGAAACACATGCATCAGAATCAGGAATTTCGTTTTAACGAAGTTCTTTTCGAGCACCGCAATAAGCAATACGGTGCCTATGTCTTAAGAAATGAATCAGACAGAATTTTAACAAAAGCACTTTTTATTGGAGTAAGCGTTTTAGCGGCGATTTCTTTGACGCCTCTAGTTATTAATGCATTTAAAAGTGGGCCAATTACAGTACCAACCGGAGTTCAAATAAACCTTAAAGATCCAGTAATTCCGGATGATGTTATTGTACCTCCAAAGCCACAACCTCTTCCTCAGACTACGCAGCCTGCTGTGAGAACCTATGATAGCACTGTTAAAACTCCTTCCAGAAATGCTCCGGATACAAATACTGAGGAAGTTCCGGATGACGCAGTAGCTGGATTGGTAAATAATTTCAAGGCAGATCCTGCTCCTCCACATTATGTTCCAACAGCACCTACTATTAATACGGGTCCTGTTTCAGTACCTGCTCCGCCGAGACCTGAAGTTAAGCCGGTAGATGGAAATGGTATTCCTACTGCTGTAGACGTAGAAGCAAGTTTCGTAGGCGGTCTGGATTCTTTCAGAAATAAAGTTATGAATAACTTCGACGGGTCAGGATTTGATTCCGGAGAAGTAATGAAAACAATGGTTACTTTTATTGTTGAAAAAGACGGTACTATTTCAGGAATTAAAGCTGACGGAAAAGACACGGATTTTAACAGCGAAGCAATGAGGACTATTAAAAGTATTAAAGGAAAATGGGTGCCTGCCAAAGTAAACGGTCAACCTGTAAGAAGCTACTTTAAATTCCCGATTTCCATGAAGTTCGATAATTAAACATAAATACAGATCTTGAACAGTTATCCACAAATAATTTTTTTTGTGGATAATTTTTTTTTAGGTTAAAAGCCTTGTTAACAATATTTTAACTCATTTTTCGTTTTATCGGTTCATCAATAGCACGGAAAAATGTGTATTTTTGAAACTTAAAGTTCTAAGAATGGCAAAAATCATAGGTATCGCTAATCAGAAAGGAGGTGTTGGAAAAACAACAACAGCTGTTAATTTAGCCGCGGCATTAGGGGTATTGGAAAAGAAAATATTAATCATTGATGCTGATCCTCAGGCCAATGCAACCTCCGGTTTAGGAGTGGATGATGTTCAGTATTCTACATACAACTTATTGGAGCACAGTGTTGAAACGGAAAAATGCATCAAGCAGACGGCTACGCCGAATCTGGACATCGTGCCTTCACACATCGATCTTGTCGCAGCTGAAATTGAACTTGTTGATAAAGAAGACAGGGAATATATGCTCAAAAAAGCACTTCAAAGTGTAAGAGACAAGTATGACTATATCATCATCGACTGTGCGCCGAGTTTAGGTTTGATTACCGTTAACGCTCTTACAGCGGCTGATTCCGTAATCATCCCGATCCAGTGTGAATATTTCGCATTGGAAGGTTTGGGGAAACTCCTGAATACCATCAAAAACGTACAGAAAATCCACAACAAAGACCTTGATATCGAAGGTTTGCTGCTTACTATGTACGACAGCAGATTGAGATTATCCAATCAGGTCGTGGAAGAAGTGAATGCGCACTTCCCGGAAATGGTTTTTGAAACCATCATCAGCAGAAATGTACGTTTAAGCGAGGCACCAAGTTTTGGGGAAAGTATCCTGAATTACGATGCCGAAAGTAAAGGAGCGGTTCAGTACATCCAGCTTGCAGAAGAGGTTCTGTTGAAAAATGAAAAATTAGTAAAGAATTAAAAGGCCATTAGCCAGATAAGCTAAAAGCTAGAAAAATATGAAGGATAAAAAAAGAGCGATGGGACGCGGATTGGGTGCTATTCTTAGTGCGGAATCCAAAGCAACGATCAATTCTGCCACCGATGAGGGAGCAGATAAGTTTGTAGGAAATATCGTTGAAATTTCAATAGAAGATATTTATCCGAACGCCACCCAACCAAGAACATATTTTGACGAAAAAGCATTAAACGAGCTTGCTCAGTCTATCAAAAACTTAGGGGTAATTCAGCCGATTACGTTGAGAAAAGATGGGGAGAAGTTTGAAATCATATCGGGAGAAAGACGTTACAGGGCTAGTAAATTGGCAGGTCTGGAAACAATTCCTGCCTATATCCGTCTGGTAAACGATCAGGAGCTCCTTGAGATGGCGCTTGTTGAAAATATCCAGAGAGAAGATCTTGATGCAATAGAAATTGCCCTTACTTATCAGCGATTAATGGATGAGATTGGTCTCACTCAGGAAAATCTCAGCCAGAGAGTAGGGAAAGACAGAAGCACGATTACCAATTCTATCAGGCTGCTAAGGTTAAATCCGGATATTCAGAATGCCATCCGAAGCGGAGAAATTTCTGCAGGACACGGAAGAGCGATTATCAGTCTTGAAAATGAAGAACATCAGCAGATTCTTTTTGATCTTATTATCAAGGAAAAACTTAATGTTCGGCAGGCTGAACAGGCTGCTACAGCTTTAAAAAATCCAAAATCTCCTGCGGCAAAAAGAGCGAAGGCAGAGCTTTCCAATAATTATAAAAGGGCTCAGAAAACAATCTCGGATATATTGGATGTAAAAGTAGAAATCAAAACCTCCGGAAACGGTAAAAAAGGTAAAATTGTTCTCGATTTCAAAAATGAAGATGAGCTTGAATATATTTTATCTCATATAAAATAAATGAAAAAATCACTTTTCACTTTTTTTCTGTGTTTCTCTGCGATGTTCTTTTCTCAGGTGAATCCTAACGATACTATTAGGGTAGAATATCATCCGAAAGACAGTGTCTCGGTAGAAAAAAACAATACATTAACAGAAGAAAATGTTGTTTCGGACCTTGAAAAAGCAAATGGCCCGACTAATAATACGCTTAAGCTTAACCCTACAAGAGCGGGGCTTTATTCTGCCGTTTTTCCGGGATTAGGACAATTCTACAACAAGAAATACTGGAAGATCCCTATCGTTTGGGGAGCTGTTGGTGCAGGAGTCGGAATTGCCGTCTGGAACGATAATCAATACCGAAAATACAGGGAATATTACATCGCAAAACTCAATGGTACACCCAACGAGTTTGTTGATTCTCATCCCTGGCTGGATAAAGTAGCGCTGGGAAATGCACAGGATCGTGCCAAAAGGCAAAGGGATTATGCCATCGCTGCATCAGCCTTAATTTATATACTGAATATTGTGGATGCCGTGGTAGATGCACACCTTTATGAAAGCCGGAAAGATCCGGATCTTACATTTACTCCTTCGGTAATTCAGGATCAGTACGGAATTGCACCTCCCAAAACAGGAATCAGCTTAAGTTATAAATTTTAGATAACAAACTTAAAACAGTATTAGCTTAAAAAGTTTTAGCAACCCTTTGCTTAAAAAAAAGCATTAGAATAAAAAAATATGAGAATAGCATTAGTTGGATACGGAAAAATGGGCAAAATTATTGATGAAATTGCCACTAAAAGAGGTCATGAAGTAGTGTCCAGACTGAAAGAAACTCCGACTGCTGAAAATCTTAATAACCCGGATGTTGTCATTGAATTTTCTTTGCCTGAAGTAGCGTATGAAAATATCAAAGCCTGTCTTGAAAATAAAGTTCCGGTAATCTGTGGTACTACAGGCTGGCTGGAGAAAAAAACTGAAATCGAACAGTTAGCGGTTCAGAATAATACGGCGTTTTTATACGGTTCAAATTTTAGTTTAGGCGTAAATTTATTTTTTGCCTTAAACGAAAAACTGGCAGACCTAATGAAAAATGTAGATGAATATTCCTGCCAGCTGGAAGAGATTCATCATATCCATAAAAAAGATGCACCAAGCGGAACAGCCATTTCCATTGCAGAAGGTATCTTTAACAATAACCCGAAATTCAATTCATGGAAACTGGAAGAAACCCAGGGCAATCAGTTGGGAATCTTTGCAATCCGCGAAGATGAAGTCCCGGGAACACACAGTGTATTTTACAGAAGTGAAGTGGATGAAATTGAGATCAAGCATACTGCTTTCAACAGAAACGGTTTTGCACTGGGAGCCGTAGTCGCTGCAGAATGGATTAAGGATAAAAAAGGAAATTTTACGATGAAGGATGTTTTGGGGCTTTAATTTGTAACAAAATTCCTACATTGCAAACTAATACGGTGAATGATGAATTGTCAATATTTTTCTGATCATTTGTCAATCATTATTCATCAATTATATTATAGATTAGGCACAAAAAATTTATGAATTATTTTTTAACTTATACAGTTTACGTTCTCATTTTGTCTGTACTGATGGGGATTTCAACCTGGAAACTGTTCAAAAAGCTCGGGTATAATCCACTCTTTGCTTTCATTCCTTTTTACAATTATTTTATCATTTTAAAAGAAACCAAACATCCGAAATGGTGGGCAGTTCTGTCTTATTTACCGATAGTGGGACCGATCATGATGTCTGTGTTTCATTTATACCTGATGAAGAAATTTGGGAAAACACTTTTTAAAGATCAGCTTCTTACGGTAATTCTTCCGTTTATTTACATGGCAACCGTTAATTACAGTAAAGATGTTGAGCTGGAAGATGAAAATGAATTGTTCCTTACAGACGAAGAAAAAGATGCAAAAAAGAAAGATTCTTTCCTGGGATCAGTGACATTTGCAGTAGTTTTTGCAACAATTATCCACGTTTTTGTTACCCAGCCTTTCGGGATTCCTACAGGATCTATGGAAAGAACGTTGCTCGTAGGAGATTTCCTTTTCGTTAATAAATGGAGCTACGGATACAGACTCCCGATGCGTCCTTTGGCCATCCCTTTTCTTCAGGGAACCATTTTCGATGCCGGTGAAAAAGGAAATCCTAAAGACGACCCAAAGTCATACGTTGATGGGGTAAAGTTACCTTACGAAAGAATATTGCAGTTCAACAAGCCACAGAAACATGATGTAGTCGTTTTCAATTACCCTCAGGATTCTGTACACACGGCGATCGACAGAAGAGACCCGTATGTAAAAAGATGTGTAGCAGTAGCCGGAGATGTTTTCGAAATGAGAGCCGGGAGACTCTTCGTCAACGGAAAACCGGAGACCATTTTGGGGGATCAGGAAATCCAGCATGCTTATTACGTGGAGACGGGAAGCCAGTTGGATATTCCAGGTTTATATAATACATATGGCTTTTTACCGGTTCAGGAAAAACCTCAGGCAAATGGAAAGTTTATTTATACTTTTCAGGGTTTAACAGATAATATTGCAGCACAGATTAAGCAGCTTCCGCAAGTTATACAAATGCATGAAGATATTGCAGAGAAAGGGTATTCCGATATTCGATATTTTCCTAGAAAAGATAATAACGGAAATGTTTTAGGAGATGAAAATGGTCAAGTATTATTCTCAAGTAAAATTGATACGACCAATTGTATCTTCCCAATTAATAAAAAATGGAATCAGGATTGGTACGGTCCTTTAACAATTCCTAAAAAAGGCGACGTGGTTACTTTAAATCAGGAAACGCTGCCGGAATATCAGTGGATTATTTCCGAATACGAACACAATAGTTTAGAAAATAAAAACGGTAAAATTTTCATCAACGGGAAAGAAGCCAATCAATACACCATCAAACAGGACTATTATATGATGGTTGGAGACAACAGAGATGCTTCTTTAGATGCGAGATTCTTCGGTTTTGTTCCTGAAGAAAATATTGTTGGAAAACCAATGTTCACCTGGATGAGCCTTCAGGGAGCTTTTGCAGATAATTCTTCTTCATACCAGGCTCCGTTTAAAGTTCGTTGGGACAGAATGTTCAAAGCAACGAATACCGGAGAAGCCAACAAAACTTCTTACTGGTGGATTGCGGCAATAATTCTTATCTTATTCTTTGGATGGGAGTATTTTGTGAAATTATTCAGAAAGAAAAAAACAGACGATGAATAGACCGAATGTTTAAAAATAAAATTTACAATAGAGTTCTCCTTGCAGGAAGCTTTATTATTACACTTTTAATTATTGCAAAACTCTCCGGAGTTTTGCAATATGCTTATGTACCCCAGGCTGGTTGTGAACCAAACATAAAAAAAGGTTCATTTGTTATCGTTACCAGTATCCTTCCTTATGAAAAATTTAAATTATTGACTTATAATCAAAACTCAGAAGAATTTGGCAAAGGTGTCTATATCCAAAGGCTGGCGGGTACAGAGGGAGATAAAATTCAGATTAAGGATGGTAATTTACTTGTAAATAACGAATTGGCTGATACGGGAATTCGTTTAAAACATTTATATAAAATTGACAGAGCTTTTGTTAATGATTTAATGTCAAAAGGAGTTTCTGAAAATGAATTCTACCAGATCGATGAAAACTACTTCCTGATTAATCTAAGCGAAAATCAACTTAGTGACCACTTCTTTTACGAAAGGTTTATAAATCCCAATCCGGATCAAGATATTGTGAAAATTTATCATAAAGATTGGACAGCAGATAACTTCGGACCAGTTACAATTCCTCCGGGAAAAGTATTTTTTCTTGGAGATAATAGAAATGCAAGTCTGGATTCAAGGTTTATTGGATTTGTTGACGAAAGTGAAATAACGGGAAGGGTTATTTATCCTAAAAATTAAAATTATGAGCACAATATTATTACCGGCATTTTATTTACCACCGATCTCATGGTTTTCAGTTTTTCTGAATCCTGAACATGAAATTGTATTTGAACAGTTTGAAAACTTTCCAAAGCAGACCTACAGAAACAGAGCCAATATATACGGAGCCAATGGTAAGCTATCATTAATTATACCTATTTCCCATAACGGGAAAAGAGAATACAAGGATATTGAAATTTCGTACCGTGAAGATTGGCAAAATCTTCACTGGAAGTCCATTAAAACAGCCTACCAGAGTTCTCCATATTTTGAGTTCTATGAAGATAAACTCAGGAAAATTTTTGAAATTGAAGAAAAAAAACTCCTGGATTTTAATCTGAAAGTCCTGGAAGTCATTCAACAGATTCTTAAAACCGAAAAGGCATACTCTTTGAATACAGAATACATCAAAAATCCTGAAGAGATCAACTTTAGGGAAAAGTTTTCAGCAAAAAAACCTTCAGAATTTGAGATGGAAGAATATTATCAGACATTTTCCGATAAACTGGGATTCTTAAAAGATTTGTCAATTTTAGATCTTATCTGTAACAAAGGACCAGAATCTCTTACTTATATTAAAAATATTAAACAATCATACTGACATGAAAAAGGTATTATTAGCCGCTATTTTTTTAGTGGGATTCGGTTTCTCGCATGCGCAGGAAGCCAAAGCGGGCTCTGATCCGATGAAAGATAAGGATCTTATGACATGGTATCATAAAGATTTTGCTGCTACCAAAATTTATGGAGTTAACACAGACAATGCTTATAAATATTTAGAATCCAAAGGTCTTAAACCTAAAACAGTTGTTGTAGGTGTTTTAGACAGCGGTGTACAAGTAGATCATCCAGGGCTTGTTAAAAATGTATGGAGCAACCCTAATGAAGTTCCGGGTAACGGTAAAGATGATGACGGAAACGGATACATTGACGATGTTCACGGATGGAATTTCATCGGCGGAAAAAATGGGGATATCGATATTGACAATATGGAAGTAACACGCGTTGTTGCCAAATACAAACCCGTTTTCGAAGGTGAAGATTCTGCCAAAAACAAAGCAAACCAGGCTAAAATGCCGGAAGAATTCGCAATGTACATGAAATCTAAGGAGATCTTCACCAAAAAAAGTATGGAGGCAAGACAAGGTTTCCAAACCTATACAATGATCAACGAAGCAATTCCTACAATGGTAAAATTGTTGAACGGAAAAGCGATTACTCCGGAAAATGTTGCGACAATAAAACCTGCTGATCAAAAAGAAGCTATGGCTGCGCAGGTTTTGGCTCAGGTGGCTCAAAGCCCGGAATTTAAAGGCAAATCTGCTGCAGAATTCGAAAAAGCAATGAGCGGACAAATCAAAGAAGCATTAGATTATTTCGGTCCACAGGAAAAGCAGTATAACCTTGATTACGATCCGAGAAAAGAAATCGTAGGTGATAATTATGATGATTATTCCGAAAAAAAATATGGAAACAATCATTATGAAGGCCCTGATGCGGAACACGGAACACACGTTGCCGGAATTATTGCGGGACTTCCAAACGGAAGCGAAACACAGTATGGGGTAGCTTCAAAAGTTGCTAAAATTATGTCTGTAAGAACCGTTCCTAATGGTGACGAGAGAGATAAAGATGTTGCTAATGCTATCAGATATGCTGTAGACAACGGAGCCAAAGTATTAAATATGAGTTTCGGAAAACCGGTTTCTCCTGGTAAAAATGTAGTTTGGGATGCCTTCAAATATGCTCAGGATAAAGGCGTTTTATTAGTTAAAGCTGCGGGTAATGAGAATGAAGATGTTGCAGAACACCTTGCTTATCCTACCAACTTCAAGAATGTAACGGATGATAAGCCATTTGTAAATAACGTTTTGGTAGTAGGAGCAAGTACTAATGACAATAACGCTTTAAGAGCAGGTTTTTCCAATTACAACAAAAAAATGGTAAACGTATTTGCACCGGGGCAGGAAATTTATTCTACGGTTCCTCACAGCGAATATAAATATCTTCAGGGGACTTCAATGGCTTCTCCGGTAGTAGCAGGAGCTGCAGCTGTTCTCTTGGCTTATATGCCTAATCTTACACCGGCTCAGGTTATCGAATCTTTGGTAAAATCAAGTAACGCAAGTACAGCTAATGATTTTGGAAACTATTCCGAGGCGGGAGGTGTAATAGACCTTAAAAAAGCTGCAGAATATGCTTATACCAATTTTTATAACGGGAAAAAAGGGGCACCTCAAAAGGCTACAAAATCCGTAAAAAAGACTGTTAAAAAATAGTTTATCTGCTTATATTAAGTCTTAATTATAGAAAGTCCGAAATTTTCGGACTTTTTTTATTGCTATTTTATATTTTTGGCACGGTTTTTTGTAATCTTATTTTAACAAAAAATAATAAACTACAATATGAAAAAGTTACTATTTACAGCGATGCTGGGAGCTTCAGTTTTTGCAGTATCTTGTTCCGGAGTTAAAAATGCGAAAACGGCTCAAAACCAAAGATCAGAATTTCTTAAAATGAAAGGAGACTGGCAGATTGTCAGTGTAAATTATGATAAACAGTTCAAAGTAAAGCCGTTCGATGATGGAATTGATGCACAATGTTTCGTAGGAAGCCACTGGAGATTGATTCCTAATAACTGGACTGGTGCTTACACCGTTAATGGGGGCGGAACTTGCGGAACTGGTTTTACACAGCCTATTAAAATTGACGTGGCAAGCGGGAATACTTTTAGCTTTAAAAAAATTGCCGATGGTACGAAAGCCAAACAAAATACGGCCGGCTACACCCTTACACTTACAAGCCAAACCACAGATCAGTTTTCACTGGAACAGAATATTCCATCAGGCGGAGAAAATGTAAGGATTGTATATAATTTCGAAAGAACCGGAATGAAATAATCAGTAGAATCTGAATTTAAAATTAACAATAAAATTAAACAGAAATGAAATTTACAAAAACATATATAGGAGGCCTTTTTTTATCTTCAGCTTTATTGCTTACAAGCTGTGAAGCCGTAAAGAATTCTAACCATCAGCAAAGAGGTACTGCCGTAGGTGTAGCATCAGGAGCTGTAATCGGTGGTATTCTTGGTAACAATGTAGGAAGAGGAGGAAATGGAGCAATTGGTGCTGTTTTAGGAGGTGTTATCGGTGGTGTAGCCGGTAATGTAATCGGTTCTAAAATGGATAAACAGGCAAGAGAAATTAAAGAAACTTTGCCGGGAGCTGAAGTAGAAAGAGTTGGAGACGGTATTAAAATTACTTTAAATGAAAGTATTGTTAATTTCGATTTTGATTCATCAGCCCTTACAACTGCTGCTAAAACCAATCTTGATAAGCTGGCGCAGGTTCTTATTAATAACCCGGATACGAACATCAATATTTACGGACACACAGACAGCAAAGGATCAGATTCCTATAATATGTCCCTTTCAGAAAGAAGAGCAAACTCCGTAAAATCTTATTTAATGGGAAAAGGAATTGCTTCCAGCAGATTGTTTGCTAAAGGAGAAGGAGAAGCAATGCCAGTAGCTTCTAACGATACAGACGCAGGAAGAGCAAAAAACAGAAGGGTTGAATTTGCAATTACAGCGAATGAAAAGATGATCAATGACGCACAGAACGGACAATAGTAATCACATATAAATATTTTCTTAAATAACCGCTTTTGCGGTTATTTTTGTATTTTTATGCTGGCTTTCTTTAAAATTATTATTTTTGTATTTGAAATAACATAAATGAAGAAATATTTTAAACTGCTCCGTGTAGAGCAATGGGTAAAAAACCTGTTTGTTTTTGTTCCGCTTTTTTTTTCAGGTAATATTAAAAATATCGATCTGCTTTCTAAAAGTATTTTCGCTTTCATTATTTTCTCTCTGGCAGCAAGTGCCGTTTATATACTGAATGATTACAACGACATTGAAGCCGATAAAAAACACCCCGAAAAAAGAAGAAGGCCTCTGGCCAGCGGCGCCATTTCAAAATCTCAGGCAATAGCAATCTTTATAGGGCTTATTGCAGCAGATATTGCACTGGTATTTTTTTCGCAGGCCTATTTTCAGCAGAATCTATGGAAATTTGCTACCATTATCGGTTCTTATTTTCTGATGAATCTTGCTTATACATTCAGACTGAAACATGTTCCTATTATTGATATTTCCATTATTGCTCTGGGATTTGTGCTCAGGGTTTTAGCAGGAGGATATATTACCGGGATCAGTATTTCTCAGTGGGCTATTTTACTCACTTTCGTGCTTGCTCTTGTATTGGCTATAGGAAAAAGAAGAGGGGAACTCATTAATGCACAGATTTCAGGTAAAACAAGAAAAGCTTTGGACGGATATAATGTTCAGTTTGCAGATATTGCACTTTCTATTTCTGTAACCCTTGCTATAGTTTGCTATTTGATGTTTACGCTTTCACCGGAAGTACAGGCAAAATTTCATCAGCGTGTTTTCTTCACGGTAATTTTCGTTGTTTTTGCTTTTCTAAGATATTTACAGCAGACGCTGGTTTACAACAGAACAGAATCTCCCACCAAAATTGTGTATCGTGACAGATATATTCAGGTTACTTTATTGCTGTGGGTCGCTGCATTTTTAATTCAAATATATTTTAAAAAATGAAGCCGGATTTTGTACAGAAAGTAACCAACTGGGGAAATTTTCCCATTGTGGAAAAGGAAATGCGGTCTGAAGACAGTTTCCAAAAGATAAAAGAGTTTGTACTTACCCATAATGAAGTTATTGCAAGGGGAAACGGAAGATGTTACGGAGATGCTTCACTGGGAGAACATATATTTTCAACAAAAAAACTTAATAAATTCATAAGCTTTGACCGGTTAAACGGAGTTATCGAATGTGAATCGGGAGTTCTGCTTTCTGATGTCCTGGAAATTGCCGTACCACAGGGATATTTCCTGTTTGTCACTCCGGGTACAAAATTCGTATCGGTAGGAGGAGCCATTGCATCAGATGTACATGGTAAAAATCATCATAGTGAAGGGTGCTTTTCAGAATATGTCATTGAATTTAAATTAATGATTGAAACTGGCGATATTATTACCTGCTCAAGGGAAGAAAATCCTGGAAAGTTCTGGTCTACCATTGGAGGAATGGGACTGACGGGAATTATTCTTACCGCAAAATTCAGGCTTAAAAATATTCAGACGGCGTATATTCGTCAGGAAAGTATTAAAGCGGAAAATCTTGATGAAATTTTCAAGCTCTTCGAAGAAAGTGAAAGCTGGACCTATAATGTAGCATGGATCGACTGTCTTCAAAAAGGTAAAAATATTGGAAGAAGTATTTTGATGAGGGGAGAACATGCTTTTCAGCATGAACTGCCTCAAAAATTCAGAGATCAGCCTCTAAGGCTTAAAAAGAAGTTTGAACCCAAAGTTCCTTTTTATTTTCCGGGATTTGTTTTAAATGCTTTTACCGTTAAGATTTTTAATTACTTTTACTTTAAAAAGCAATCTAAAAAAGAAGTCACAGATTTTATTGATTACGAAACATTTTTTTATCCTCTTGATTTTGTAAGAGACTGGAACAGGATCTACGGAAAATCCGGATTTATTCAATATCAAATGATGATTCCTAAAGAAAAAGGCAAGGAGGGAATGAGAAAAATTCTTGAAACAATTGCCAATAGCGGAAACGGCTCATTTTTGGCGGTGTTAAAGCTGTACGGGAAAGAAAACCCACACGCTTACAATTCCTTTCCTTTTGAAGGATATTCGTTGGCACTGGATTTTAAAGTAAATTCAAAATTAAGAAAGTTAATCGATAGGCTGGATGATATCGTAGAAGAATATCATGGAAAGATTTATCTTACGAAAGATAGTATGAGCAGATCATCGCTTACTAATTACCTCCAGAATGTTCAGAGTTCAAAATTTGTGTCTTTACAGCACAAAAGAATCATAAATAACAGTTAACACGGATGATTGTTTTAGGAAGTACATCGGAAGTAGCACAGGCATTTGTGGAAGAAGCCCTGAAACAGGGAGAAAAGTTTGAAAAAATTTACCTCATCACCTCAAATGTGGAAACCGCAGAAAGATTTGCAAGGCATATTGACGTGAAATTTCTTCAGCAGGCTGAAGTGTTAGATATGGATCTGATGAAAGAAGCAGACTACAGCGCGTTTGAAAAGATCAATTCCAATCTTTTGTTTTGTGCCGCAGGATATTTGGGCGAAGGAACCGCAGAAGGATTATATGATGATAAAAATACGGAAAAAATCATCGGCATCAACTATGCGAAACTTGTTCCGGTACTCAATTATTTTGCACAGAAATTTGAAAGCAGAAGATCCGGAACAATTATCGGGCTTTCATCGGTGGCCGGTGATCGTGGAAGACAGAGCAACTTTATTTACGGCAGTGCTAAAGCAGCTTTTACGGCTTATCTGAGTGGTCTCAGGAATTACCTTTCAGATAAAAAAGTGCACGTGATGACTGTGAAACCGGGATTTATGGCTACCAAAATGACCGAAGGGCTTTCCCTGAATCCTGCACTTACGGCAAGCCCCAATCAGGCAGCAGGATATATTTTCAAAGCTTATAGAAAAAGGAGAAACACAGTGTATGTTTTGCCTGTCTGGGGAGTAATTATGTTTGTCATCAGAAATATTCCGGAGTTTATATTTAAAAAGCTTAAGCTCTAAATTATCTACAGTTAAAAATATCTTTCCGACATTTGCGTTAAGATACATTAAAGAAAAATCCAATGAAGAAATTGTATTGTTTTGATTTCGACGGGACCCTTACGTATAAAGATACCATGTTTATGTATCTTAGGTTTTACGATCCGGTAAAATTCAGATTACAGTTTCTGAAGCACATTCCGCTTTTTGTTTTGCTTAAATTAAAACTTGCCGATACCGAAAAGGTGAAAAAAAGTTTTATAGGTTCTATTCTTAAAGGCCAGATGCAGGAAAAAATAGAAAAAAAATCCAACCAGTTTTTTGAGCATTATTATCCGAAAATTATTCGCGAGAATGCATTGGATTTTATCCGGAATATTGATCGTGAGCATACACACAGCCTTTTGGTAACCGCTTCATTGGATATCTGGGCAAAACCCTTTGCGGAAGCTTTCCAGATGGAGCTCGTGGCAACAAAAGCAGAATTTAAAAACGGGGTTTTCACAGGTAATTTTATAGGAAAAAACTGTAACGGGAAAGAAAAACTGATCCGCATACAGACGGAAATCGCCAGCAGGAAATATGATAAAATCATCGCTTTCGGAGATACCTCAGGAGACAGGTATATGCTTCAATGGGCAAATGAAGGACATTATCAATTTTTTCACTAATTTTGGGAAATGAAATTCAGCATAAGGATTAGGCTTTAAAGCTGAAAAATAAATCCTTAAGCTGCTGTTTTCGGTAATAAACTGATTCCGTAGAAATAAAATTTTCAAAGTAAAATGAATAAAATATATTTAGATAACGCTGCCACAACGCCTCTTGCAGAAGAAGTTATCGATGCAATGGTAGATACCATGAAAATGAATTTTGGTAACCCGTCTTCAACGCACAGTTTCGGACAGGAAGCAAAAATTCTTATCGAAAACGTAAGAAGGCAGGTTGCAGATTATCTTCATGTTACTCCGGCCGAAATCATATTCACATCCTGCGGGACGGAATCCAATAATATGATTATCAAATCTGCCGTTGATCATCTTGGAGTACAGAGAATTATCAGTTCTCCTCTGGAACACAAATGTGTTTCCGAGAGTATCCTGGATATGAAAAACAGAAAAGGAGTAGAAGTAAACTACATCCGTCCTGATGAGAAAGGAGATATCGATCTTACAAAGCTGGAAGCATTACTGAAGTCTTCAGATAAAAAAACATTGGTAAGCCTGATGCATGCCAACAACGAAATAGGAAATCTTACCGATATTAAAAAGGTGGCAGAACTTTGTAAAGCCAATAATGCGCTTTTCCATTCGGATACGGTACAGACCATGGCACATATGCAGCTGGACTTTTCCGATATTCAGGTAGATTTTGCATCATGCAGTGCGCATAAATTTCACGGTCCGAAAGGTGTAGGTTTTGCCTTTATCAGAAAATCAAGCGGGCTAAAAGGTATTATTACCGGAGGACCACAGGAAAGAAGTCTCAGAGCAGGAACAGAAAACGTAGCCGGAATTGTAGGATTAGGAAAAGCATTGGAACTTTCTCTGAATCACTTGGAAGAATACGCATCTCATATGCAGAATATTAAAGCATACGCTGTAGAAAAGCTTACGCAAACTGTTCCCGGCATTAAGTTTAATGGAAGAAGTAATGAAAAAGAAACCAGTCTTTATACAGTTTTAAGTGCTTTATTGCCTTATAAAAACCCGTTAATTGGTCTTCAGCTGGATATGAAAGGAATAGCAATTTCTCAGGGGAGTGCATGTTCTTCAGGAGCATCTAAGCCATCAATGGTAATGATGATGGTACTTTCTGAAGATGAAATGGACCACTGTACGCCTTTACGGATCTCTTTTAGCCATATGACCACTACCGAAGATATTGATGCCTTAGCAGATGCTTTGCATGAAATTTCTAAAGACTTTGTTATAGAAAATACAAATGTTGAGCATAGATAACTCTATTACTCAAATGGCGTAATTTTGGTGTTAGTTTATAAGTAAACAAGAATATAATATTAATTAAATAAAAGAAATTAAAAATGGCTTTAGAAATTACAGACAGCTCATTTCAGGAAACGGTTTTAAAATCAGATAAGCCGGTATTGGTAGACTTTTGGGCAGTATGGTGCGGACCTTGTAGAACGTTGGGACCAATTATCGAAGAGGTTGCAACGGATTTCGAAGGGAAAGCGGTAGTGGGAAAAGTGGATGTAGACAACAACCAGGAAATTTCAATGCAGTATGGGATTAGAAATATTCCTACAGTACTTATTTTTAAGAATGGTGAAGTTGTTGACAAATTAGTTGGTGTGGCTCCAAAAGATGTGATCGCTCAAAAACTAAGCGCACACTTATAAAATAATAAGTTTGATAATGAATGCCTTCCATTTTTGGAAGGCTTTTTTTTCTAAAATAATTTGCAGGAAAGGAAAAAAGTTGTAGTTTTGCAATCACAAAAAAGAAACAACGTTCTTTAAAAAAATGATCCGGTAGTTCAGCTGGTTAGAATGCCGCCCTGTCACGGCGGAGGTCGCGGGTTCGAGTCCCGTCCGGATCGCAGAAGTTTTATCAATTTCTTTAAAAAATTGATCCGGTAGTTCAGTTGGTTAGAATGCCGCCCTGTCACGGCGGAGGTCGCGGGTTCGAGTCCCGTCCGGATCGCAGAAGTTTTATCAGTTTCTTTAAAAAATTGATCCGGTAGTTCAGCTGGTTAGAATGCCGCCCTGTCACGGCGGAGGTCGCGGGTTCGAGTCCCGTCCGGATCGCAGTTAAAGTCATCAATTAATTTTGGTGACTTTTTTTATTGTAAACTTGATTCTCCATACAATAAAAAAAGTACTTTTTAAGCAGTATATTTATCATGTATATATCTCACATTAGATTGTTCTTGCATGCATCAAATTCATTCTGAAGAAATATCTTTTTCTAGTATATTTGTCATATCTAAACAGAACAGTGATGAAAAATAATGATTCAGGTTTAGCTCCCGAACAATGGGTAGATACATTTGCTGATTTTCTTTACAGCTTTGCTATAACCAGAGTAAACTCCAGAGAGGATGCCGAAGATATTGTGCAGGACACTTTCTTGGCAGCATTTAAAAATGCAGGCAAATTTGAAGAAAGATCATCCGTAAAAACATGGCTTACCAGCATTCTCAAAAATAAAATTATAGATTATTACAGGAAAAAAAGCCATAGCAGCCAAAGCTACGAAGACTATCTTGGGGAAACGGAAGCGTCATTCGAAAATGCATTTTTCAATCAGGACAACTATGGCAGATGGAAGCAGGATATTAATAAAAATTATCTCTCCGAAAGTGCAGACGATTATCTTTTAAGCAAAGAGTTTTATAAAATCATGGAATTCTGCCTGCAAAAACTACCTTCAAAGCTAAAACCTGTTTTCGTTGCCAAATATATGCTGGATGAAGATGCCGAAAAAATTTGTAAGGAATTTAATATTACTTCGTCTAATTATTGGGTCCTTCTTTTCCGGGCTAAAACACTCCTGAGAAGCTGCCTTGAAAAAAATGAAATTACTTTGTAGATTATGAAATTTATTAACAACCTTTTACACAACTGTGAGGAGACCTCTCTTAACATCGTTAAATCCGAAGAAACTTCTTTGTCTGTGTCAGAATGGCTGAAGGTGAAATTTCATATTGCATTTTGCAAATGCTGCAGGAATTTCGGCAAACAGACCAAAGCAATGGATAAAGCATTACAATATCACTTTCATGAAAATATCTCTGGAAAAGAAACAAAAGCTTCTGATGCATTAAAGAACAAGATAAAAGAAAATTTACAAAAAATGTAAAATTTTGTAAGGAATAAAATTTTGTCCCGTCTAAGCTTAAAATAAGCAATGAAAACAAAATTCTTTATTCCGTTTCTATTATTGATAAGCAGTATTCTATTATCACAAACTTCAAACATTAATCAGGAAAATGGTGTTGCCAATTATGGCTATGATGTGGTAAGTTATTTTTCCGGAAAACCGCAGCACGGATCAGCAAAAAATGCTGTAAAATATCAGGGAACAGATTATTACTTCGTCAACGCTGAAAATAAAGCTAAATTTCAGAAAGAACCCGGGAAATATCTCCCTCAATATGGTGGTTATTGTGCTTTTGCAATGGGAGATTATGGTAAAAAAGTACAGGTAGATCCCAAAACATACAAAATTACGGATGGGAAACTGTATCTGTTTTACAATAAGCTCTTAACCAACACCCTTACAAGTTGGAATAAAGATGAAAAAAACCTTGTCATTAAGGCAGATAAAAACTGGAAAAAATTTACAACAAAATAATAAATGATGAAAAAATTAATCTTGATTCTTGCAGCAGGCTTATTTCTTCAGAGCTGTGTAAGAGAAAACACTTCCACCGAAGATTTAATGGAAATGGCCCCGGAAAACGCCAAGCTTATTTCCTCCGGAGATTTTATGAAGGGACCTTACGGAAACAATATCGGCGGGAAAGCAGAGATTTACGAGAAAGACGGTGTTTACACACTTGCTTTTGATAAAGATTTTTCAGTAAGCAACGGGCCGGATCTTTATGTATATCTAAGTACAGAACAGCAGCCTAATAATTTTATTTCGCTGGGAAAACTAAAATCCGTTAACGGTGGACAAGTATATACCTTTGCGACAAAGCCGGATTTAGATACCTATAAATACGCTGTGGTACACTGTCAGCAATACAATCATCTATTCTCATACGCATTACTTCAAAAAAAATAAACATGAAAAAAATTGTAAATTGGGTAATCAGACTTGTCCCCGTAATCATTATGCTGCAAACACTTTATTTTAAATTTTCCGCAGCACCGGAATCCGTATATATTTTCTCAAAAATTGGGATGGAACCTTATGGAAGGATAGGAATTGGTGTTCTGGAGCTGATTGCGTCCATTCTTATTTTAATACCGAGAACCACCTCATATGGCGCTGTTTTAGGGCTGGGGCTGATGCTGGGAGCCATCCGGTTTCATGTTACGGAATTAGGGATCGAAGTGCAGAACGATGGGGGAAAGCTGTTTTATCTGGCGGTAATTGTCGCAGTATTTTGTGTATTATTAATTGCCATACACCAAAAACAGATTTTTTCTCTATTTTCTAAAAAATAAAATGAGCATAACTTTATGATAAGAAGTATTGAAAATAATCTGCAGGAATTATCCCGGATAATAGGCCCAATTTCAGATCATTTGTATACAAAGAAAAGCAAATACTTGTTTGGAAGTTCAATCGGGCAGCACATCAGGCACATCCTTGAAATGTATGAAGTATTGCTGTCCGGTTACCATTCAGGAAAATTTTCTTTTGAAAACAGGAAAAGGAACCAGACTCTTGAAGAAAATGTGAAAGAAATGCTCAATACCATTGAAAGCATCTCCGCTGAAATCAATAAAAAAGATAAAGAGCTGATATGCGTTCTGCACGATCATGCAAACCAACAGCAGGAACTTAAAACAACCTATTTCCGGGAGTTGCTCTATTGCTTTGAACACGGGATCCATCATCAGGCATTAATAAAAGTTGCCCTTAAAGAATTTGAATGGGAAAATATCCCTGAGAATTTCGGAGTGGCCCCTTCAACGGTAAAATTCAGACTTGCATGTGTACAGTAAGCTATTTTAAAACCCGGGATTCAATAATTTTTACCTCTAATCGGGATGAGAAAAAAAACCGGGAAAAAGCACTCTTTCCAAATACTTTGGAGCTGGAGGACCGTTTATTGTATTTCCCTAAAGATAAAAAAGCATCAGGAACCTGGTTTGTGATTGATGACAAAGGCAATGCAGCGATCCTCTTGAACGGGGCTTTCCAAAAACATATAAGCAATCCGCCCTATAAGAAAAGCAGGGGAATCGTACTTTTAGATATTGTTAAAGACAAAAATTTTTTGCACGCTTTTCAGGAATATGACTTGTCAGGAATAGAACCTTTTCAGTTATTGGTTTTCTTCGATAAAAAATTAATGAGGCTGCTTTGGGACGGAACCGTTAAACATCAATTTTTCTTAAATGAAAATGAAAGCCATCTGCTTTCTTCCAAAACATTGTACAACGACAGTATTGAAAATGAAAGGCAAAAAGATTTCATGCGATTTCAGATGGGTAGAAATATAGAATCCGGGGAAATACTTAATTTCCACAAAAAACATCAGATAGAAAAAGAACCTGAAATAGATTTATCAATAAAAGAAGAATATATTACGGTAAGCATCACCCAGCTTATTATTAAACAAGATAGGATTCATTTTGCATATCATGATCTTACAGAAAACACAATACAACATACAAAAATTGAGAAAAGAAGTCTTGTTTAAACTGCGATACAAATGGCATCGCTTAATCCACTGGGAGTTTTGGCCTATGTGGGCAGTTTATCTTCCATGTATTGTCTATTACTTTTGGATCAGCCTGAAATCACGGTCTTTCGGTTTCTTTAGAGCGGTAAATCCTGCCATTGTTCATGGCGGAATGACACTGGAAGATAAAAATTTTGTCAACCGGCTTTTACCCCAAAATTATCGGGCAAAATCTTTTCTTATTGAATGCGAAACTAACCTGCAGGAAATCGAAAGTATAATCCGGAAAAACGGCCTGGAATATCCTGTTATTTTAAAACCCAATAATGGCTGCAGAGGCAGGAATGTAGAATTGATAAGAAATAACGAAAGTCTTAAAAAGTATCTTGAAAACAACGGAAATGAAGACCTGCTTTTGGAAGAATATATTAGTTTCCCTAATGAAATCGGGGTTTTCTACATCAGGTTTCCTAATGAAAAAAAGGGTTTCATCAGCGGCATTGTAGAAAAGAAAGGCATTACGGTTACGGGAAATGGGCAACAGACTCTGGGCGAACTCATACAATACAATCTTCGGTATCACTCGTTTTATCTGAAAATTTTTCAAGATGACTGTCACCAGATCAACTGTATTCCCGATGCAAATGAACAAATAGTTGTAAGCAGTATTGGAAATCATGCAAGAGGAGCGACATTTTATGATGTTTCGGATAAAATTTCAGAAAAGCTTACCGATGTATTTAATGAGATCTGTTCTTCCGTAGATGGTTTTTATTATGGAAGATTTGATGTGAAATTTAATAGCTGGGAAGAGCTTGAAAGTGGAGAAAATTTCAGGATTATAGAATTAAATGGCGCCGCATCAGAACCTACTTTTATTTATGATCCCCGACATTCTTATTTTTTTGCCATTAAAGAAATCATAAGGCATTGGAATTTCATGTATAAAATTGCAAAGTTTAATAAGAAAAAAGGACATTCCTTTACAAGCCGTGAAGATTGCTGGAAAATCCTCAAAGAATTTAATCCTTTCCTGACATCATCAGGAATCTAAAGATTTAGAATGTTTTTATAAACAGGCACCGTATTTTTACGGTATTTTAAATTCCGTTTTTATTATTCGGATTTAGGTCTGATATTTGTACTGGTTAGCAAAACGATTCGGGTACTTTATTTATGAAAAACATATTGAAAAAAAAATCATTTCTTTTCACATTACTTATAGCCTTAACAGTAGTTTCCTGCAAAAAGGAAATTGAAAAAATCAACGATAAAATCAGTGATGTATCTTCATCTATATCAGATGATTCTAAAACAAAAGACTCTTTGGAAGCAAAAAAAGATTCTGTGGTGCAAAAACCATCATTACCTCCTGCAATGCAGGAATATGGTTTTTATAATGCCTATATTTTTCCTAAAGACAAAAAAGTAAGAGACTCTCTTTTTGCTTCATTCAATAAAAAGTTTACTGAAAAAGAGCGTTATGCCATACTTGCTTTAAACAGACTTGATTCCAAAAATAAATGGAATGCAGATACGTTAGTAGTTCCTGCCAAGATTGATACTACATTAATGGAATATTCTCCGTTTCCCATGCAGCTGGATGTGTTGAGTCCGGTTAAAAAATTTGTTGTCTTTTCTTACCCGATTCAGGCATACGGTGTTTATTCCAACGGAAGCTTGGTAAAATGGGGTCCGACAAGTATGGGAAAAAAGGCCGCTAAAACAAAAACGGGACTTACGTTTGCCAACTGGAAAAAAAAGCTGGCGATATCTACAGTAGACAGCGAATGGAAACTTCCTTATAATTTCAATATCTTTAATCTGGACGGAATCGGTTGGCATCAGTATGATCTTCCGGGATATCCTGCTTCACACTCCTGTTTGCGATTGCTGATGAATGATGCGAAATGGCTGTATAACTATGCTGATACCTGGGTTCTTAATCCGGGAGGGGCTACCACCAAAGCTAGAGGCACCGCAGTTCTTGTATATGGAGATTATCCTTGGGGAAAACGTAAACCATGGAGGAAATTGCTAAATGACCCAAATTCCAATAATATTTCTGTTGAAGAAATGACAAAAATGATCGAACCCAATATTGAAAAAATATTGAAAGAACAGGATAATAGAGAAAGGGTAGTAGACTCTATCAAAGCTGCAAAAGCAGTTTTGGAGCAAATGCCTCAGACGACCAAAACCCTGGAGCCTTAATCTTTCTTTTCAAACTGTAACGTAGATTCTTCTGCAAACCTACGGAGATTTAACATCTCATCTTTGGCTTTATGCTGCCCGAATCTTGCTGCAGCATAGGTAATCACAATACACAACAGCATAAGGAAAGAAGCATTCAGAGCCCAAGGAAACTCATGGCTGTTAATCTGTTTTTCTACATAGTACATGGAAAAAAATACCATCCAGAGGATGGAAAAAGAAAAATAAAGAAACATAAAAAACGTCCAGACGGCAGAACTTGGGCCAAAGATACCACGTATGGTCGTTTCGTTATCTTCAATTTCTATCCGTAAGGATAATCTGGGTTTCCAATAGCCTTCATCTTCGGTTTTTACACAAATTGTCGCTACTTCTTTATTGATATTTCCGGAAAATTCGTCTTTATGTTCTGCCAGATATTTTTTCAGATTTTCTGCATACTCGTCTTTGGTGAGATGGGTAAACATTTTGAACCGCGGTCTGGTTCTTATTTTGTCTATGGTTGTTTCTTCTGTTTTCATATTATTCCTGATAAGGTATAGGGTCTTCCAAAGTAAAACGAAGGGACATCGTTTTGTTTTTTCGTTCAATAATCATTTCTATGGTACGGCCTTCGTCGGATTTCATAAGTTCTAAAATCTTTTGTAAGGTCATATCTGCAGTTTTCTTGCCATTTATGGTAATAAGCCGGTCATCTTTCTGTAATCCTGCTTTCGCTCCGGGAGAATCTTTTCTTACTCCTGCAATTGAGAAAATGGGTTTAAGAATGAAATTATACTGCACGCTGCTGCTGAATATTTCAGTACCTCCTGAAGGTTTGCTTTGGCTTTTGGTGGGAAGATTTACAATATCTTTTGTCCATTCCATCCCGTCCTGTTTAAAATCCAGACCGCTCATATTGAAATGAAAAGGATCATAAAAATTGCGGTTTTTTTTGAGGTATATTTTCGCATGAGGATAATCCAGAGCTACGGTAAAACGTCTCATAATATCTCCTCCTACAGAACCTTTTCTGTTTTCAACGAGGCTTACGTGTTGTATGGAATATTCATCGGGCATTGCCGTAAGTGGTTTCTCGAATTTAAAATTACCTAAATAGAGATTATGGATACGGCTTCTTTTGCCGTAGATATCACCATTAAAGCCTCTTCCCAGAAAATCATCAATATTGGGACGGTTATATACAAAATCTTTTATGAGTTTAGGGAAAAGCCATATCGGGTCACTATTTCCAAGATCAATAAGAAGTTTTGATCTTTTTCTTTCCTTTGTCATTTCCACATCAGCAAAAATGTAAGGTTTATTTTTTTCAATACTTATTTCAAGTTCATTGAAACTTTTTATCTTTTTTCTAAACATGCTCTCATCTTTATAAATGGTAAGTTTTTTAGCCATATAGTCAATAAGAACAGGATGATTCTTAAAAAAATGGTAACCGATTATTCCGTTCACTGGAATTCCAACATGAGAAGAAATATTGAAGTCCTGATCGGTAATGATATATACGGTCATGGAATCATTCACGAAATTTTTTCCGATTTTTCCAAAATTATTTTCCGACCGGAATCCGTCAATACTTCTTTCTCCTCCTAATCCTGAAAATTTTATTTTTTCAACGTTTATAAGTTTTAGCTCTTTATTTTCCAGACTGAAGATGGACGTTTCAGCAACTCCCGTATCCAGTAAAAAGGTGAGTTCTGCGCCATTGATATTAACCGGAATGAATATAAGATTGTTGATAAATTTAAATGGAATAACTGTTTTTTTTGCGTCCCTAAGTTCAAAAGAGTTCTGGGCATTGATAAAAATACCAAAGAAAAAAAACCAGAAAAAAAATATAACTTTCATGTATGGAATTTAATCATTTTATCTGAATTTTAATAAAAAAAGCATTCTCAATAGAAGAGAATGCCTGGATATTTTTAAACAATTAAAAGAACGTATGAATAATTGTAAATTTATTTCCGGAAAAAGTCCATAAGATCCATATAATTTTTCTGATTTACACCGTGGCCGCTCATATATTCTCTGAACGAAAAATAACACCCGAGATCATACAGCAGATCGGCAGCTTTTCTTCCCCAGTCCAGCGGAATGATAGCATCGTCGGTACCATGTGAAATAAAAAAACGTAATTTTTCAAGCTTTTTCTTATCTTTTACAATATTGTCCAGCAGTTTTTCTTCGGGATAGCTGCTTAGGCACGCAATCAGATTAAACATTTCAGGATATCTCAGGGCAAGTGCATAGCATAGAATCCCACCCTGACTGAAACCGCAGAGATGTGTTTTTCCGTTCGTAATGCCGTAACGGTTGATGATATTCAGGATGTTTTCCAAAATACTGTTTAGGGATTCTGTTGCCTGTTGAACATCAACAAAACGTTCAGGATTATTAAAATCGATATCATACCATGAATATCCCTCAAATTGTGTTGGTTTAGGTGCTCTGAAGCTTACGATGATCCAGTCTGCAGGAAGGGTTTCCCGAAAGCTGAAAAGATCCTGTTCATTGCTTCCGTATCCGTGAAACATAAAAAGAATCGTTGTTTCTGAAGTTATATGTTCCGGCTCTCTTACAATATAATCTAAATTCATTAGGCAAAGATAATTAATAAAGGTTGAATGATGATTTCATAAAGTAAAAATGAGACCATGTTTAATGAAGTGACAAACTGTCTTTATATTGCAAATACGATTTATTAAATCGATATTTTTTAGAATTTTTTATTGGAAAATTTTCACGAAACCTATTTTTATATTGATAAAAAACCTATATTTGAAACATTAAAAATCTATTTGGAAAAAATGAAGCAATTTTACAAATCAAAAAGTTTACTGAAGCTTTCTTTTTTATTCGCCGTATTATTTTCGGTAATTTCTGTTCTTAACTCTTGTAAAGATGATGACGAAGACGAGTTCACGGATCATATTATTCAGCTTGAGGCAAAAATAAATATAAAAGGCCCAACACCTCCTCCTACAACGCCTCCTACGGTGAATTTTAAAGCGGTTGTTACCCAAATAGGAACAAGTCCTCAGACAACTTTTAACCCAACAGGATTAGTTTGGTCATCAGGAGATCAATTTGTAAGCTCAAGTCAGTCTCAGGTAAGTATTGCTGCCAATGCAGTTCTTCCATATGCAGACTCAGAATTGATTGTAAATATTTACGTTGACGGAGAACTTGCAAAAACAGAAAAAGTAATAGGATCCGGAGAAAAAAACGCTTCTACTTATTACAGCTTCTTAGAATTATAAGAATACACTTTAACAACATATGAAGACTGCTTAGGCAGTCTTTTTTTATGAGGAAATATAAATACTAAGTCGGGTATTTAAAAACAATCGGGCGCGGGATTTTAAATCCCGCGCCCGATTGTTTTTATAATGAAGAAATTAAATCACTTTTACAATAAAATAATTTTTCTTTCCTTTTTGAAGCAAAAGGAATTTACCGTCGATAAGGTCGCTTTCATTGGCTATAAAAGTGTCATTCACTTTTTGCTTGTTGACCGAAATGGCATTGCCTTTGATTTCTCTGGAGGCTTCACTTTTAGATTTCAGAAAACCTGACTTTTCCGAAAGAAGATCAATAATATTAATGCCTAAAGCATCAGATTTTGCGATCTCTTTTTGTGGTACACCGTCGAAAAGTTCAAGAAAAGTTGCTTCATCCAGACTTACCATATCTTCAGCAGTGGAACGTCCGAAAAGAATTTCAGAAGCCTTCAATGCTTTTTCATATTCTTCTCTTCCATGAACCCAAACCGTAACTTCTTCAGCCAGTTTTTTCTGAAGTTTTCTCTCATTAGGCGCTGTTTTATGTTCTTCAATTAAATTTTCAATTTCCTCTTTTCCTAAGAATGTATAGAATTTTATGAATCGTTCAGCGTCGTCATCCGTTGCATTCAGCCAGAACTGGTAGAATTTGTAAGGCGAAGTTTTTTTCTTGTCCAGCCAATAATTTTCTCCGCTTTCAGATTTACCGAATTTGGAACCATCGGCTTTGGTGATCAAAGGAACTGTCAATGCAAACGCTTCGCCCTGTGCTTTTCTTCGGATCAGCTCCGTCCCGGTGGTGATATTTCCCCATTGGTCAGAACCTCCCATCTGAAGTTTTACATTATTATTCTGGTACAAATGCAGGAAATCATATCCCTGGATTAGCTGATATGTAAATTCGGTAAAGCTCATTCCATCTGCTCCGGCTTCTCCTGAAAATCTCTTTTTCACAGAATCTTTGGCCATCATATAATTAACCGTAATATTTTTTCCCACATTTTTTGCAAAATCAAGGAAAGAAATATTCTTCATCCAGTCATAGTTATTGACAAGCTCAGCTTTATTGGGCTCACTTCCTGAGAAATCAAGAAATCGGGACAATTGGTTTTTCAGGCAGTCTACATAATGAAGAAGTGTTTCCTCATCCAAAAGGTTTCTTTCTGAAGATTTTCCCGAAGGATCTCCAATCATTCCCGTAGCACCTCCCACCAAAGCAATCGGCTTATGGCCATGCTGTTGAAAGTGAGCAAGAATTTTTATCTGAATAAGACTTCCAATATGTAAAGAATCTGCAGTAGGATCAAAACCGATATAAGCCGTTGTTGTTTCCTTATTCAGCTGTTCATCCGTTCCGGGCATCATGTCTGCAAAAAGACCGCGCCATTTCAATTCTTCAATAAAAGAGTTCATTATTTTTAACTTTAAAATTTAATGTGCAAAGATAATCATTTCAGGGAAATAAGGGCAAACGGATAATCTGTCATTTGCAATGGATAACTTCTAATTTGTTTAAGAACTGTTTGAGCACGTTGAATTTTTTTAGGAGCTTTTTCCTGCTCTCCGCACTCGCTATTTTTAGGATTACGGCGGCGCGGCGGAGCCGCGCCGCCGTAATCCTAAAAATGAGCTCAGACAATCGCTGCGATCAGGGCTAAACTTCAGTCGGAATTACAACTATTTGAGCGAAATTCATTTGATAACGTGCTTTGTGCTTTTAGCCAAAATCAATATATTTGTTTATAATGAACGAAGAACAATTATTCCAGCTTATTACAAAGGCAAAGGAAAAAGACCAAAAGGCACAGACCAGGCTCATCAACATTTTTTGGGTTGATGTTTTCTCTTTCGTAATGAAAAAAGTTCATGATGAAAATGATGCTGATGAAATAACAGTGAATGTTTTTTCAAAAGTATTATCAAAGCTGGATATGTACGATCCACATTTTCAGTTTAAAACCTGGATACTTACCATTGCTCAGAATACCATCATCGATTTTTGGAGAAGAAAAAGCAGGGAAAACCAGGATCCTACCGAAAACCTTGATGAAGTAAAAAATCAGTACGCAAAATCACCGGAAGAACTCATGATCTCTGAAGAAGAGCAGAAAAAAATAATCAAAACCATAGAATCGCTGGATGCCAATTATCAGGATATTATCAGGCTGCGGTTTTTTGAGGAGAAGAGTATTAAAGAAATAGCGGAGGAACTCGGCATTTCTGTTGCCAATACCAAAGTTCGGGTGATGCGCGCGAAAAAAGTGCTGGCTGAGTTGTTAAAGAACAATGAATTTGAGGATAATTAATCACTAATAAAGTCTTACCCTTAACTATAAATAAACTTTCTCCTTTGTTTTCGGAAGAAGAATTTCTATTCGCTCCTTTTGATTTCTGTTCTGAAGATTAAGTTTTATCCCTTTTTTTATCACTGTTTCTTTCCTGGAATCTCCGTATTCTTTCCTGTTTTCAACCTCTTTTTCAAAAATCAGCTTTCCGGTGGAAAGATTAAAATCAATATCAGTCCAATATTCCTCTGGTTTTCCACTGCCGGATGAATAACCGATCAATTCAAAATGCCCGTTCTGAAATCTATATTTATCCGTATAGCCCCATTTCCAGCTGCTGCCTCCGGCCTGGGTAATCATTAAGATTCCATCTTTAATTTCGGTAGTCTGATAAGGATCGCCCATCATTCCGCCGTCATTGCTTTTCAGAATGGCGTTTCTGGATTTTTCAAGGATTGTCCATTTTTGATTTACTTTTTTCAATATCTGGATCTCGCGGATATTTCCGTACTCTGTAGTGTCTTTGGTATTGTAAACAATTACTTTTTCGGGAATGAGATCTCCATCCAGATCTCCGTCAACGGTTTCAATAATGGTGGCGGCATCTGGCTGAAATTCTTTTTGGGCAAAGCACAATATATTTAATGTAACCGTTAAAAAACATAAGATGGATTTCATAGGAAGATATTTATATTTAAAATTACAAAATTATATCTTTCATCAATCTCTGTCTTTGATTGTTTCGATAAAAAAATCACTAACTTTGAACCTTCAATTGAGATAGAGATGGAGGATTTAATTCAAAATACAACCGTTCAGAAACCAAAATGGATCCGTGTAAAACTGCCTACCGGTAAGAATTACAGAGAACTGAGAACTTTGGTTGATAAATATAAATTAAATACAATCTGCCAGAGTGGAAGCTGCCCGAATATGGGCGAATGCTGGGGCGAAGGGACGGCAACCTTCATGATTCTGGGGAATATCTGCACAAGAAGCTGCGGATTTTGCGGAGTAAAAACAGGAAAGCCGCTTGATGTAAACTGGGACGAACCGGAAAAAGTGGCGCGCTCCATCAAATTAATGAAAATCAAACATGCCGTTCTTACTTCGGTAGACCGTGATGATCTGAAAGATATGGGATCTATTCTCTGGGCAGAAACGGTAAATGCGGTAAGAAGAATTTCTCCGGGAACAACCATGGAAACACTGATTCCTGATTTTCAGGGGATCACAAAACACATTGACCGCCTGGTTGATGTGGCTCCAGAAGTAATTTCCCACAACATGGAAACAGTAAAACGACTTACCCGTGAAGTAAGAATCCAGGCAAAATATGAAAGAAGTCTTGAAGTCTTGAGATATCTTAAAGAAGCAGGACAGCGAAGAACCAAAACCGGAGTAATGCTCGGTTTAGGTGAAACGAAAGATGAAGTTTTCCAGACCATTGAAGACATCAGAAATGCCAACGTAGATGTTATTACTTTAGGACAATATCTTCAGCCGACCAAGAAACATCTTCCTGTAAAGAGATTCATCACTCCCGAAGAGTTCGATGAGTTTGGAGATTTTGCAAGAAGCTTAGGGTTCAGGCATGTGGAAAGTTCGCCACTGGTGAGAAGTTCTTATCACGCAGAAAAACATATTCACTAATCATACATCGCTTCACTTCTGAAGCGATTTTTTTGACCATATAATTTTGTTGCTTGCTTTCAGCAATAAGTATATTTCAATAACTAGAAACTTTATTCTTATTAAACATATTTAGTTTTTTATTTAATGAAGTTAATATACAAGAGCTTTATGTCATTTTGGTTAAAGCATAAATGATTATTTATAGTGAATTTTGCACTTTCAAAGAAGTATAATGAAGATAGATAAAAAAATAATACCTCTTGCCATTGGAGGATTGGGAATCGGAACGACAGAATTTACCATTATGGGACTGCTTCCCGATATGGCAAAGAGTTTACAGATCAGTATTCCGGAAGCGGGACACCTCATCTCTGCATATGCGTTTGGAGTAGTGGTAGGTGCTCCCATCCTGATCGGATATTCGGTGAAGTTTCCTCCCAAGAAAGTGCTGATGGCATTGATGGTAATTTTCACATTGTTTAATGCATTTTCTGCTATGGCTCCTGACTATACAACGATGATGATCATTCGTTTTCTTTCGGGTCTTCCGCATGGAGCATTTTTCGGAGTCGGAACAGTAGTTGCGGCAAGAATGGCAGCAAAGGGAAAAGAAGCATTCAATATCTCCCTCATGTTCACCGGACTTACCATTGCCAATCTCGCCATGGTTCCTCTCGTAACCTATATTGGCCATACCTTTCATTGGAGATGGTATTTTGCAATTGTTTCGGTAATTGGTTTGTTGGCTCTCTTGTTTCTAAAGCTTTGGCTTCCTGATGTGAAGTCTGATAAAGAAACGCATTTTATGGAAGAATTAAAGTTTCTCAAAAAAAGACAGTCATGGCTGGTTTTAATGATTACGGCGATTGGTTTTGGCGGACTATTTACATGGTTCAGTTATATTACGCCGCTTATGACCATTGTTTCAGGAATACCGGAAAGCTATATGGCTTACGTAATGATTTTGGCCGGAGCCGGAATGGTAGTCGGGAATCTTGTTGGAGGATATTTATCAGACAGGCTAAATCCGGAGAAAACGTGCGTTTTGCTTTTGCTTTTAATGATGATTTCTCTGGCCGGCGTATTTTTCTTATCGGAATACCGTAATGTATCACTTATCCTTACCTTCATTTGCGGAGCATTGTCTATGTCTGTATCAGCACCGATTAATATCATGATGATGAAAGCTGCACCGAAAAGCGAAATGATGGCCGCAGCATTTATGCAGGCAGCCTTCAATATTGCCAATGCGATGGGAGCATTTCTTGGCGGAATTCCGTTGGAAAAAGGATATGCGTTCAATTATCCTTCACTGGTAGGAGTGGGAATGACCCTGATAGGATTAATTATCAGCATACGATACAAATATCTGTACGCTTCAGTAGAAGTTCAGGAAACAATAACCGAATGTGTTTCATGCGAAAAATAAAGCAAAGTTATGCTGCTTAAGAATTATTTGATAAAAATAAGTGGCAGCAATTTACTTGTTGACAAAAAACAAAATAGGCCATCTCTAAAGATCGCCTATTTTGTTTTTATGAAAAGCTCATTACGCTTCTACTTCATTGCCGTTTTTGCACCAGTAAAGAGCATTGTAAAGATTTCCTTTGGGGAAAGATTTAAACTCTCCCGGCATCAACACACTGAAAATGTCTGTAAAATTCTGCACTCCTTCTTTATCCGTAACAATAGCGGTTCTGTTCCACTTTGTTAAGTTTTTTAATCCTAAAAGCGCATCCTGCAGCCAGGCTCCCATGGTAAAATTATCCAGATCTGTATCCAGGTACAACAGGTAGTTCAGTTCATTAAACTGATCCACCTTTTGCTTTACTCTTGGGATTACCAGGTTTTCAAAATCTTCTTTTGTTACTTCTCCCGTTGCATTGAAAGCAGCAACATTCTCCGGAGCTTCTGGAATAATCGTTATCATATTGTAATATTTATTGTGGTTTAGATTTTAGGTTGATAACAAAAAGTAAACCATTATTTAATATTGGGTTAACAAAAGGTTTAATTGTTTAAATTTGGTTTAAATCTTTCGTAACATATTTTCCGGCGGCAAAGCCGCCGGAAAACAAAAGGCCGCGGCAATCTGCCGCGGCCTCACACAAAATACACTGTGACTTCAGATATATATAGCCACATCTTATGAAAATGATTTTCGCAGTATTAGTTTTTTTACCTTTAACTATTGGCTTCCAGACACAAGCCACTTAAAATTGATTCTATCCGGAAATAAGCTACCCTAAATACTATATCCGTTTTTCTTCGCCAGTTCAAGAACTGAGCTTTCAATCGCTTTTCCCAAATCATCGGCATCAGCGTTTCCTCGTTTTTTCATTTCAGCATCAATATATTCCTGGCGTTTCTTTGAGAGTGCTTCAATTTCTTTCTGGATTTTCTCTCTTTCAGCGGATTTTTGAGCCACCGCCTTTTTAACTTCTTCTTTACTTTTGCCTTTCAGTTCTGCCGGAAGTTCAGATTCTTTTACTTCCGAAATAAAATCTTTATCTTTTTCTGCACGGTCTACAAGATCCCAATGATCATTTTTGTAAGCATTTTTTTTGGATTTGGCGACAGTCCTTTCTACTGCATTGGAAGCAGACTGTACTTCCGCATTTTTATCCTGAAGCATCTGCTTGGCTTTAAATTCCGAACCGTGGCTTCCGTAATACATGTAGGTATCATTCAGTTTTGCATTGCATTCGGAGATTCTTATGTCATAAGGCGTTTCAATATAAATAACCTTCTGGTCGCTGTCGATGTTAAAATATTTCCCTTCACCGAGCGATGCGCCGTTCTGCCAGAAAGTACGGATTCCTTCATCCCTGTTTCCACAAAAAATAGTATTGGTATAAATATTTTTTCGCTTTGCATCCGAAATCACATTTTTATAGCTTATTCTTCCCTGATCAAAAGGTTCGTTTCCGGCGATATAGATCAGCTTCATGCTTTTATCATTGCTGTCCCAGTTCAGGTTCATTGAAGCATCCCGGATTACTGCGCCGCAATATTCATTGCCGCCATTGGTTCTCAGGGCAAACAGTTTTTCGGAAACCAGATCCAGATCCTGGGTAAGTGGAGTGACTTGCCGGATATAATTTTCATCACTGATGCCATCGTTTCCGTACTCATACAGTGCGATTTCCACTTGGGCTGATTTTCCGTTGTACTTTAACGTGGTGAGTGTATTGACAATATTCCAGAGTCTTGATTTTGCCTGGTCAATCAGTCCATCCATGCTGTTGGAGGTATCCAGAAGAAGAGCCACCTGAATTTTATTTTCGCTCGCTGCAGGTGTTGTTGAAGTTTCATGGTCAACAAATCTTCTTTCAGTAGGAGGAACACGTCTGCCTTTGCTGCACATTAAGTTTTCCCCGGAATTCTGTGCACTCAGAAGAGCCAAAGTTCCTATCGTCAGTGTTAAAATTTTAAAAGTTGTCATGATTTCTGTTTTTAAAGAATTTCGTATTTCGTTTTGATGCTGTATTTCAGCTTGATATTATCAATGTTTTCAAATGAATAATCAACATTGGCATCGGCAGCCTCCAGTTGAATATTCGCCGCTTTCGCTCTGAAATTGATTGGCAGTACAGTATCACTGGTATAATCTTCAATTTCCACGATTTCAAGAGGATTTCCGGTTTTTTTGCCCATACTTTCAAGCAGGTAATCTGCTTTTTCTTTGGCTGCTTTCAGAGCATTGATTTTTACTGTTTTTCTGTAATCGGCAATTTTTGTATTCCTGATCTCGTCGATGTTGATGCTGGTAATCCATTTTTGGTTGAGGTTTTCAAAGAGATTCCCCATATCGGTTTTTTTGGTTACTTTAAACTGAAGGCTTTTCGTAAAAACTTTGGTTTTAGAATAGATATTCTGATACATCGATTTGAATTTGATGTCTTCGTTTTTTACACCGTTGTTTTTCAGGATTTCAAACAGCTGTTTCTCGTTGTCGGCAAGCTGGTTTTTATTATCTCCTTTAATGCCGATGTTAAAAAGAATCTCGTCCGGTTCTACTTCCATTTCTGCAATTCCTGTTACTTCAATAAAGTTTTTCTTTGTTTCCTGTGCGTTGATCATACTTCCGAATACAAATAATCCGATCAGTAAAAAATGTCTCAATCTCATAATTTCCTGTTTTTAATTTTAAATTTCTACAGTAAAATTACACAGGATAACAACCGGAAATCTGCAGACTTGGTGAAGTGAAGGTTTGACTTGGTGAGTTGAGGAAAATTGGTTACAATAAATGGCTGCCACCCTAGCCCCGATTGAAACGACATCCTTTTTGGTTGCGGCTGGAGCGTAGCGGAAGCCGTAACCAAAAAGATACAGTGGAAAGCGGGATTAAGCTTCAAATAAAAACAGTCCTGAGAAGAACTGCTATTTGTTAGTCAAAATAATTGATTTTCCATTTCGGGTAACGAGTTTTTTTACCTCAGGAAAAAGTTTGGTGCGGATAATGAGCTCATCATTATTTTCTGAAATGGTATAGGTTTCGGAAGTTGCAAGGGCATCGTCAATATCATGTTCAAAAAGTTTGGTAGAACCGGACTGATCCACCGAGTAAAAATCTACTTTGTAATCATGAAGTCCGGTCTGGTAAAATTTGTAGACAATTTTTTCATTGAGATCACTGGAAATGATCTTGGTTTCAATAAAATTGTCTTGTTCAAGAAACGAACAGCTCTGCAGGAATAATACAGGCAAAAGAAAAAAGTAAAGCTGTTTTTTCATAGTTATGTTTGGTTTTAACAAATGTATGCAATGCTAAATGGTTGACTGTTAACGGAATTTCAATTTTCATATTACCATTTTTTCATATAAACTTTACTAGAAATGGAAATTGCATGAAGATTTACTCATAAGAATTTGTATGCAGCCTTGGTGAATATTGTAAGGCAATATCATAAATTCTCCTCAAGTCTTCGTCTTTTTTATTGCAGAATGACTGATAATAATTGATGATGTTTTGCATGGATTTTTTGGTATTCCCAATATTGGTTTGCGAAAAATATTTTGCTGCTTTTTTGAGTTCCGTAGCCATTTTGGCAATCTGAAAATTTTTCTTTAATTCCTGTTGCGTTGTTTCCGTCATTGCATCATATCCTTTTTTTGAAGAAACTTTTTTTATTTCATCATTCTTTTCATAGACCAAAGAAGCTGTGATTGAAGAATTTTCCCGTTCGTTTTTTTCAACTTCCATCAGGAAAATCTGGGTTTGTCCGCAATCCAGGTTTTCAAGTTCTACTTCAATCTCATGATTGGAAATATACTTAGGCTGGTATCCGTAAAATTTATTGATTCTCATGCCTTCAGGAAGGTTGATGGTAAGTTTCGGCTTTTTTCCAATGTTGTATAAAAGGCTTTCCAACTCATCTTTAAATGTCTTTTGAATATCTTTCTCAGCATCTCCTATAAAATAATTGGAGCCTCTTCCAGACGTTGCAATTTGCCGTAGTAAATAGAAATCCAGTTGCTGCCCAACTCCAATGGTACTGATGTCAATTCCTTTATCGTTATATTCTTTTGATTGTTTCAAAATGGTCTCAGGATCCGTAATTCCGGAGTTTGTCATTCCGTCGGTAAGAAGAATTACTTTACTGTTGTAATCTTTGGTATTGTGTTTTTGTGCTTCCGAATAGCCCATCATCATCCCCGAATGAATATTCGTAGAGCCTGACGGATAAATACTTTCAATAATTGAATCTAAATTTCCTGCAACCTCTTTTATTTTGGACGACTTTAAAACCAGATTGGCGGTATCATCAAATTTGACAATTGAAATGATATCTTCGGGTTTCAAGCCTTTTACAAAAACTTTAAGTGCCGTTTTTACTTTTTCCAATTTTCCGCCGCCCATAGATCCGCTATTGTCGATAACCAGAGAAACATTTACGTTGTTTGAATGCTGCCTGTCTGAAACATTCTGCGTTGCGAGCCCGATTTGAACTAAAAAATTGTCGTCCGAACGAAGAACTGTATTGTCATAATCAATACTTAATGCCACTTCATTTTTCTTTGGAATTTTAATCTGATGTTTGTGATAATTCATAAAATCTTCTACAATGATGGTGTTTTCATTAAGAAATCCATGCTCATTTGCACTCGAAAGTCCGTTGCTCACTGTATGCGAAACAGAGCCTGAAGAAACTCCGTACTGCGCTTTTGAGATATTGAAAATGAATGTAGAAGAGAAAAGGTAAATGAATGTGCTTTTGTTTAAAACAGATAAATTTTTCATGATAATTAAATTTGAATTATGCTGCAAACTTAATCCTGTAAAGTCAGCAGAAAATACTCAACTTGGTAAATGCCGCATTTCACTTGGTGAATAGTTTTTGCAGGATTATATATATGTATATCTTTGTTTTATGAAAATGGTAAGGATTTTTGTGCTTTTCTTAGTAATGACTTTTGGGACTGTCGCGTATTCCCAGAGCAAGGTTGTGGAAGAAGTTCAGGTACAGAGCAAAAAGCTGAAGAAAGCTGTCGATAAAAAAGATGAATCGGCACAGGCAGATTCTTACTACAATATCGGAGAGACTTTTTTCAATGACGGAAACTTCAGGAAAAGCGAAGAATATTATATTAAAGCTAAAAATATCTATGAAAAGCTCAACGACAAACCGAATATTGAAAAAGCCAGCCGGAAATTAGCACAATCCCAGGAAAAGCAGAATAAAATCACTCCGGCAATCAGCAACTACAGCCGGGCTGCAGAAGTTGCGCCCTCGAAAAGCCGTGCGCTGAATACCAATGATGTCACCAGGCTTTCCGTTAATTCTCCCGAAGCAAAGGAAGAGGCAATTCAAAACAATATTCAGCTCAATGAAAAAGATAATGATAAAGGAGATCTTGCAGCAAGCTACAGCCAGATGGCAGATGTCAACATTCAGCAGAATGATATTCCGAAAGCGGAAGCAAATCTGAAAAATGCTTATAAAATTTCTAAAAAAGAAGCACCGCAGCAGGCATTGGAAATCAATCAGAAATTAACGGATTTTTATGTTGAAAACAAAAATTACGATAAAGCGATTGAAGCCAAAAAGACCATTTTAAAAGAAGATTTTGTTAAAGAAAATTCTAAAAAGGAAGTGGAGCAGATTCAGGAGCTGGCAGACATTTATATCAAGAAAGATGATGTAGGAGAAGCAATCAGTTTATTAAAAAAATCGTACGGAATCGCTTTGGAAAAAGGACATACGCTTGAGGCACAGAAAAGTGTAAAAAAACTCGACAGCCTCTACAATGTTTCCGAAAATACAGATGCTTCGGTGCAGCTTTACCGCGATTTTTTAGGAAAACTCCCGGATCTGGTGGCAAAAGATAAAAGCCTGGTTGACGAAAAAATACTGGAAGATACCGAACAGCGAATTTCCCAGCTGGAAAAAGAGAAACAGCTTAAGGATGAGCTTATCCGCAAGAAAAATGTATTCAATTACAGTTTAATCGGAGCTTTGGTGGTTTTAATTGCACTTATCATCTTTATTTTCAGAACGCTGAAAAAAGTACAGGTGAAGAACAAGAAAATTGCACTGCAGTCGCTGCGCCGTGAGATGAATCCGCACTTTATTTTCAATAGCTTAAATTCGGTTAATCATTTCATCGCAACCAATAACGAACTGGAAGCCAATCAATATTTAACCAAATTCTCAAAGCTGATGCGCGGCGTGATGGAAAACTCCACCGAAGATTTTATCCCGTTTCAGCAGGAGCTGGATCTGCTGCAGAATTATCTTGCGCTGGAAAAAACGCGTTTCGCAGATAAATTCGATTACGAAATTGAAGTGGATGAAAGCCTCAATACCCAAAGCCTGAAAGTTCCCGGAATGCTGGTGCAGCCGTTCCTTGAAAATGCTATCTGGCACGGACTTCGGTACAGAACAACGAAAGGTTTTTTAAAATTACATTTTGAAAAAGAAAATCAATATTTGAAAATTACTGTTGAAGACAACGGCATCGGGATCGAAGAAAGCAAAAAACAGAAAACGGAACATCAGAAAGCAAGAAAAGGTCGCGGAATGAAGAATACGCTGGAAAGAATCGCTCTGCTGAACGATCTTTACCATCAGGAAATTCAATGCAACATTACAGATAAGCAAAATGAACAGGGTGTTTTTGTGGAAATCAGATATAAATTGGTGAACAAATGAAAATAAAAGCCGTCATCGTAGACGATGAAATGATCGCAAGAGAAGTTTTGAGGAATTACCTCAACAAATATTGTCCGCAGGTAGAGATTTTGGGCGAGGCGGAGAATATTAAGGAAGCTGTTCCGCTGATTACCGAAAAGCAGCCGCAACTGGTTTTCCTGGATGTGGAAATGCCTTTCGGGAATGCCTTTGATGTATTGGAAGCAACGAAGGAAATTTCATACGAAACAATTTTTATTACCGCTTTTTCACAATATTCGCTTCAGGCCCTCAACAAATCGGCGAGTTATTATATTTTAAAGCCGATCGACATTCAGGAACTGATTCTGGCAGTCAATAAAGTCGCGGAAAGCATTGAGAAAAAAGAAGATTTCAACCGCAATAAAATTCTCCTCGAAAACTTAAAGTTAAAACCCGAAAAACAACAGCTGATTCTCCCGACGTTACAGGGATTTGATGTGGTAAAAACGGAAGACATCGTACGGCTTCAGGCAGACGGAAATTTCACGCAGGTATTTCTAACGGACGGTTCCAAAAAAATGGTATGCCGGTTTTTGAAACATTTCGACGATCTGCTGGAACATCCTTTTGTGAGGGTGCACCGTTCCCATATCATCAATGTCAATTTCGTGAAATCTTACCACAAAAGCGGTACAGCAACCCTTTCCGACAATACCGAAATTGAAATTTCCGGAAGTTTTAAAGATCATTTCCTGAAAGTTTTTTCTTAATTTTTTGGGCAGCTTTTTCCGCCTTCCGCTCCCGCTTTTTTGTTTCACAAAAAGAGCTCCGCTCAAGTCGGGCTGCAACAATCTAAGTCACAAGTACAATTTCCGGGAGTTTTTTTACAAGTGAATTATAATAAATCTTTGTCTTTCTTTATTAAAATGAAATGCCATTGTTTATCTTAAAAAAAATAAGAATTTATTATAAAAAAATGTCTCTCTTAGCGATAAAAAACCGCAAGGTTATACAAAGAATTATAAAAAAATATTGATTTATAAAGCTAAACAGAGCCGTTTCACTTATTTTAGAAAAACAATAATTCAAAATGCACAATGGGTGTTGTTTAAAGTAAAGTTAGAAAACTCTATAGAGTTTATCTGTGTAGAAGTTATATTCGCAATAAGCTCGGCGTTCCGTAGGAACGCTATCTTTAGAATATTGTCGCATTACAGATACCAATCCTACGGATTGATTGATGGGTTTATTCTTATTTCTACACAGATTCTGCTCCTAAAGGAGCAAACTCTTTTTTACTTTAATCAATTTAATTAAAAGCTTTCAAAAAGTAAACATTCCTTTGTTTTTCCTTGATAAAATAATTTGGTTTCGAAAATCAGTAATTTAATATATTTCTTATCGCGAATTCACGGTAAAATACAAAGTCAGCCAATAAATTTTCAGGCATTATTTTTGAAGAATTCAGGATACCACAAAAAATTCTATTATGAAGACTTTTCAGAAAATTGCCATCCCTGTTTCTCTGGGTGTTTTAGGACTTCTTATTTTAAATTCATGTTCGGTAGGAATTCCCAAAGGTGCCACCGCAGTTCAGAATTTCAACGCCGACAGATATCTCGGAACCTGGTATGAAATGGCCCGCTTCGATTATAAATTCGAGAAAGATATGGATAATGTTACCGCAACTTATTCCAAAAATCCAGACGGAACCATTAAAGTGGACAATAAAGGCTACAATTATGTAAAAAAAGAATGGAAACAGTCTGTAGGAGAGGCTCGGTTCGTCAATAAAGAAACAGAAGCACGTCTGAAAGTCTCTTTCTTTAAACCCATCTGGTCCGGCTATAACGTGGTGGATATTGATGATAATTACCAATATGCCTTAGTGATGGGAAATAATTTAAAATACCTCTGGATTCTTTCCCGTACCAAAGAACTTCCGGAAAGCATCAGGCAGCGATTCCTGGAAAAAGCTAAAAGGGTAGGGTATAATACCGATGAACTAATCTGGGTTAAGCACAATTAATTATGATAAACTTTAAGATATAAACCTCACAGGTTTTTAAAACCTGTGAGGTTTTTTAATTTTTAATTAGTTCAGGTTTTTATACTCTTTCCACTCCTCAAAGCGGTAATCAATAATCTGTTTCATCAAATCATAATTTTCGTAGGTGTCTTCAATATGATAGAACGTTTCGTATTCATAATCATTTTCTTCTGCTTTGGTATCAAAGAGATTGACGTAGTCATCGGCAAATGAGCTGAATCGGTTTCCAAAATCCGTTTCATCCTTATAATAATCCTGCGCAAAAGCATTTCCCATCGCATTCAGATCATATTCGGAAAGCTTTCCGTCCATCGCATCCATAATAAATTCCGCACCGGTAATTTCACGGCGTTTTAACTGTTCTATCTGTTCTTCATAATCTTTTCTCAGATCATCGGAAATCAAACCTTTATGAATGCACCAGTTCAGGAACATTCCGGTGTGGGTGGCGCCGTTTTTTTCAGGAAGCTCTTGGGGAAAATCGCCGCCATAATGCCAGGAAGCATCATCATATTTAGACATATTTTTTAATTATAGTTTTAAACAATTTTAGCCAAAAATAGAAAAAATCAATTTATATTGCCGGACACAGAGAATTTTCCGTCATTTGTGTAGAATTTTTTTCTACAGTTATTATATGAAAAATGCCGTTCTCATTACTATTGGTGACGAAATCCTTTCCGGAAATACCGTGGATACCAATTCTAATTTCATTGCCACAGAGCTTAAAAATATAGGAATAAAAGTTTCTCAGATTCTTACCATTTCAGATGAGATTGAAACCATTAAAAAAGCCATTGACTCTGCTTTTCAGATCGGGGATCTCATCATTACAACAGGAGGTTTGGGGCCAACCCGGGATGATAAAACCAAGAAAGCCATTGCCGAATTTTTTAATGACGAAATTGCGCTGGATGAGGTGACGTTTAATCATCTGAAAGCATATATGGAAAGGCGGGGCCGACTGGAGATCCTTGAAAGAAACCGCGAACAGGCTTTTGTTCCCACAAAATCAAAAGTTTTCCAGAATCATTACGGAACAGCACCTTGCATGATGATGGAAGAAAACGGGAAACTGCTTTTCAGTCTTCCCGGCGTTCCTTATGAAGTAAAACCATTGATCAAGGATCAGATCATACCGTATCTGCAGGAAAAATTCAGCCTGAATTATATTACCACCAGAATTGTTTCAGTAGTGGGAATTCCTGAAAGTATTTTAGCAGATAGGATAGAAGACTGGGAACTGGCTTTACCTGAAAACTTAGCGCTGTCTTATCTTCCGGTCGGGACAAGAGTAAAACTGAGACTCACGGCAACCGGAGAAAATGAGCCGCTCCTTCAGCAGCAGCTGGAAGAAGAAATTCAGAAATTGCTGCCGTTAATTAAAGACAATGTTATTGCCACTTCTGAAGATAAAATTGAAAAAATTCTTGCTGAAATTTTAGTGGAAAGAAAATTAACGATTTCTACCGCAGAAAGCTGCACCGGTGGAGAATTGGCCAAAATGATCACTTCAGTTCCCGGGAGTTCAGCGTATTTTCTTGGCGGTATCATTGCCTACGCAACAGAGAAAAAGATTGATATTTTAAAGATTAAAAAAGAAACAGTAGAAGAATTCACAGTGGTCAGCGAGCAGGTTGCCGATGAAATGGCAGAAGGCTGTCAGAAATTATTTAATACGGATATTGCTTTATCAACCACCGGTGTGGCCGGTCCGGGAAAAGGTGAGGACGGAAAAGAAGTGGGAACCGTTTTTTACACAGTAAGAGTAGGAAATCAGGCGGTTACCTCAAGGTTATACATGCCGCATCTGGAAAGACTTGATTTTATGCATTTCGTTTCGCAAAAAGTGATTCAGGATCTGGTAGGGATTTTAATTTCGGAGAAAAACTAGGTGGTAAACAGCCAAATGAACATCATTAAATAATAGTAAATTTTTAAGTAACAAATTGTATCTAAAATATACTTATTGTATAAATTGTAATTATAATGAAAAAATTAACGCTATCTCTGCTTTTATTAGGAGGAATTTGTTCACAGATGGTGAACGCTCAGGCGACCGATAAAGGGTTGGACCTTAGCCTGATGGATAAATCAGTACGTCCTCAGGATGATTTTTATAACTACGTAAGCGGAACATGGATGAAAACCGCTAAAATCCCTTCCGATAAACCAACATGGGGAAGTTTCAACAAGCTGGCGGAAGATACCGATAACAATTCAATGACGATTCTGAATTCTCTTTTGAAAGATAAATTTGCAGATGGAACAGAAGGTAAAAAAATTCAGGATCTGTACGCAACGTATATGAATATCCAGAAGAGAAATGCAGACGGAATCAAGCCGATCCAGGCAAACATTAGCAAAATAGACGCGATTAAAAATCTTAAAGATCTTCAGAATTATTTAACTTCTGTAACGAAAGAAGGGGAAAATATTCTGTATGGTTGGGGAATAGATGCAGATCTGAAAGATTCTAAAATGAATGCCGTTTATTTAGGAAATGCATCTCTTGGATTAGGTAGAGATTACTATCAGAAAGTGAATGATAAAAACACGGAAGCTCTTGCAGAATACACAAAATATGTAGCTTCTATGCTGAAAGAATTAGGATACAAAAACGCTGATGCGGCTGCAAAAGGTATTGTAGACTATGAGAAGAGCGTTGCTAAGACGTATCTTACCAATGAGCAGAGCCGTGACAATACGCTTCAGTACAACCCAAGAACGATGGCTGAATTGAAGACATTAGTAAAAGGGGTGGATCTTCCTGCTTATCTTAAAGCGGTTGGCGTAAATACAGATAAAGTAATCATCGGAGAAATCGGTTATTATAAAGATTTTGATAAATTGGTTAACGAGAAAAATCTTCCTGTAATTAAAGATTATCTTAAATTCCACATGATCAACGGAAGTGCTTCTTATTTAAGCGAAAAGCTGGGAGACATGAGATTTGCTTTTTACGGTAAATACTTAAGAGGTCAGCAGGAGCAGAGAGCTTTGAACAAAAGAGGATATGAGCTGATCAACGGAACTTTAGGAGAAGCCTTCGGGAAATTATATGTTGAGAAATATTTCCCGGCAGAAGCGAAAGCCCAGATGGTAGAGCTGATTGATTATCTGAAGAAAAGCTTTGCCGTACACATCAACAATTTAGCATGGATGTCTTCCACAACCAAGGAAAAGGCAATGCAGAAATTGAATAAATTCACGGTAAAAGTTGCATATCCTGATAAATGGAAAGATTATTCTAAATTAACCATTGTTCCGGAATCTAAAGGTGGGAATTTATACGCAAACCTTCAGAATATTACAGAATGGCAGTATAATAAAGATTTAGCTAAAATCGGGAAGCCTGTTGATAAATCAGAGTGGGGGATGACGCCGCAAACGGTGAATGCCTATTACAACCCGGTAAACAACGAGATTGTATTCCCTGCAGCCATTCTTCAGCCGCCTTTCTTCAATCCTAATGCAGATGCAGCTGTTAATTTCGGGGGAATCGGTGCCGTGATCGGTCACGAAATGAGCCACGGATTTGATGATTCCGGAGCACAGTTTGATGCAGACGGAAACCTGGTAGACTGGTGGACTCCGGAAGATAAAGCCAACTTCGAAAAAGCAACGAAAGCGCTTGCTTCTCAGTATGACAAATACGAGCCGGTAAAAGGAACTTTTGTAAACGGAACCTTTACCAACGGTGAAAATATCGCCGACTTAGGTGGAGTAAATATTGCTTATGATGCGCTACAAATGTATCTGAAAGACAAAGGAAATCCTGGACCTATCAGCGGTTACACACAGGATCAGAGATTCTTCCTGAGCTGGGCAACCGTTTGGAGAACATTATCCAGCGAAAAATACATGATCAACCAAGTGAAAACAGATCCGCATTCTCCTGGATATTTCAGAAGTTTCGGGCCTCTTACCAATGTTGATGCCTTCTACAAAGCATTCGATGTGAAAGAAGGCGACAAGCTTTACAAAAAACCGGAAGAAAGAATCAAAATTTGGTAATAAACACTTATTCAAAATAGAAACCGTTCAGCAATGAGCGGTTTTTTTATTAAAAGATTTTACTTCTCACCGCTCTCTCACCTCCCACCTCTCACGTCTCACGTCTCACTTCTTACTTCTCACTAACTTTAAACTTCAAACCATAACCTTTTATGAATAAATTATGTATATTTGGTAAGTTTGTGTACAATCAAAAAATATTTTTAATGAAAAAGCTAAATATCGGAATACTTGCCTTTTCCGGGCTTGTATTTTTAAATTCGTGTGGTACGGCTAAAACGGCAGATGCTCAGAAACCTGAAACGGTAAAAGAGACTGCTGCAGAACCGGTGAAAAAAGAGGAAATGAAAGAAGAAGGAATCAATTTATCATACATGGATAAATCGGTTCGTCCGCAGGATGATTTTTTTAGCTACGTAAACGGAAACTGGGTGAAAACCACTCAGATTCCTTCAGATAAAGCGAGCTGGGGATCTTTCAATGCACTGAGAGAAAATGTAGATGATGCTTCTTTAGATATTTTAAATAAAATCTTATCAGAATCATATTCTGCAGGTTCAGAAGGTGAAAAAATCCAGAATCTATATGCTTCTTTTATGGATACGAATAAAAGAAATGCAGAAGGGCTGGCTCCCATCAAAGGGGATCTGGCTAAAATCGATGCCATCAAAAACCTGAATGACCTTCAGAAATATCTGCTTGACGCAACAAAGTTGGGTGATAATTCATTTTACGGCTGGAGAGTAGGCGCAGATCTCAAAAATTCTAAAATGAATGCCGTGTATCTTGGAGGTCCGGATCTTGGGCTGGGAAGGGATTATTACCAAAAAGTAAATGAGGCCAACACCAAAACACTGGCAGAATATCAATCTTATGTAGGCAAATTGTTCGGAGTTTTAGGTTATAAAAATTCCGAAGCTGCGGCAAAAAATGTAGTTGATTTTGAAAAACAGCTTGCTAATTATTTATTAACCCTGGAACAGAACAGGGATGCCAATTTAAGATACAACCCGAAAAACGTTTCCGAGCTTCCGGCTTTGGTTAAAAACGTAAATCTTCAGACCTATCTTAAAAATGCAGGAGTTAATACAGACAGAGTCATCATCGGAGAGCTGAAATATTATCAGAATATGGATTCTTTCATCACCCAGAAAAATCTTCCACTGTTAAAAGATTATCTGAAATATCATCTGATTAATGGAAATGCAAGCAATTTGGATGAAAATCTGGAACAGATCAGATTTGATTTTTATTCAAAATATCTTCAGGGACAAAAAGAACAGCGCCCGATGAATAAGCGCGGACTTTCGCTCGTGAATGGTGTTTTAGGCGAAGCATTCGGAAAACTGTATGTTGAGAAATATTTTACTCCGGAGTCCAAGGCTCAGATGGAAACTTATATTGATTATATCTTAAAATCTTTTAAGCAGCACATCAATGATATGGACTGGATGTCTCCGGCAACAAAAGTAAAAGCGCAGGAAAAACTCTCTAAATTCACCGTAAAAATAGCTTATCCGGATAAATGGAAAGATTATACGCAGTTAAAAGTAGAATCTCCGAAAGCAGGTGCAACGCTGTATTCCAATCTTCAGAATGTTTCTGCATGGCAGTATCAGAGAAGTCTGGATAAAATCGGGAAACCGGTTGATAAAACAGAATGGGGAATGACTCCGCAAACGGTAAATGCCTATTACAGCGGTTCTAATAACGAAATTGTTTTCCCGGCGGCAATCCTTCAGCCTCCTTTCTATAACCCGAAAGCCGATCCTGCCGTAAACTTCGGAGGAATCGGAGCCGTAATTGGTCATGAGATTTCCCACGGATTCGATGACAGCGGTTCAAGATTTGACGGTGACGGAAACCTTAACAACTGGTGGACAGATGAAGACCGTAAAAACTTTGATGCGAAAGTGGCACAGCTTGGTGCACAGTACAGTGCCTACGAACCGGTGAAAGGAAGTTTTGTAAACGGTAAATTTACAAGCGGTGAAAATATCGGAGATCTTGGAGGCGTGGCAGTTGCTTATGATGCGCTTCAGATGTATCTTAAAGATCACGGAAATCCGGGACTGATCAGCGGTTTCACACAGGATCAGCGGTTTTTTATGAGCTGGGCAACAGTATGGAGAACAAAATCTACGGATCAGTATATGATCAATCAGGTAAAAACAGATCCGCATTCTCCGGGCGTTTTCAGGGCTTTTGGTCCGTTGGTAAATCAGGATGCATTCATCAAAGCATTTGATATTAAACCGGGTGACAAAATGTATAAAGCGCCGGAAGAAAGAATAAAAATTTGGTAAACAGCCAAAAATTGTTAGAAAAGAGAAACGTATCAGAAATGGTGCGTTTTTTTATTTATTTTTTCATAGCTTAGTGATATCGTAAATGTTGATTTTTGATTAATATTTAATTAATTAAGTTAAATATTAAAGAAAATTCTTAACAAAATTTTGTATGTTACAGTTTTTTTTTAAATTTAAACATTGGATTGGTCAGCTATTTGATGCTGATAAATACGATTCACACCAAAATAAAAAATCTCAAAATAACAATAATATGGCAATGTTTAATTATGGCGTTGGCGGAAACGAAGTGAAAGTGGATGCCAATGAAGCTATCCAGAACATACAGGAGAATAAGTCTTTGATTGTGAGCCAGCTTACTTCAGAAGAATCTTATGTTCCTGAAATTGTAACAGGATTAAAAACAGTGGAAGACGTCTTCAGGCATTTCCAGCCTTCTGTAAACGTACAGCACGAGACGGAAGACGGCACTGTGGTAGAAGAAGAATTCCGTTTTCAGAATCTTGCAGACTTTACCCCTAAAAACCTTACCCAGAAATCGGCATACCTCCAGCAATTAAGCATGGAGCAGGAACAATATAACAAAATTGTACGCCAGCTGAAAACCAATAAAATTCTGCGCAATATGCTGGAAAACGATCAGACAAGAGCTGCGTTTATCGAGGTATTGAAGGAAGTGGCACAAGAACTTGAAAAATAATCTAAAGACTTTACACTAATCATGGATAGTAAATTACAGGCAGCTGAAAACCAACAACAGGGGCAGCAGCAACACGCAGGTCAGCCGAAGGGTAATCCGCTTGCCGAACTCAATAAAATCGGAGGTTTTGGTTTTGTAGAATCCGTTGTAGACGGGATCGCCAATATGAACCCCACCAGAAAAGCGAGGAAAGAAATATTCCTTAATGACAGCAACAAAGAAGAAGAAAGAAAAGAACTTCTCCAGAAAATAAATCTTTGGGTAAATCTTCTTGAAAGCAATGATTCGGCTGATAAAATGGCTGAAACCTGCAAATCAAAAGCGCAGTCTGCAGATCAGAGTTTAAAATCAAACCTAAAAAATACACTGGATGCCGTACGCCAGCTGGAAACGAATTACAGAACGGTTGCTCAGTTTTATAAAAACACAGAACTCGATAAAGTAGACAATGTAAGTATTGTTAATGCAAGTTTAGACCAGGTTTCTGATCTTGATAATCCTTTATTCATAGATGCTATCGCAGAAGAATTCAAGAATTATTATGACCGTCTCGACCTTCGTGATAATTATTCAATTTTAGCAATTCCAGGATATCTGGGATCGAATAAAGTCATCGAAAAATGGGCGAAAATCTGTAACGAAAATAAAGTAATGATGGTTACCGATTTTGCCAACCTTGATAAACCGGATGATGTTGTAGACCTATTCCATTCCGCAAACCTTACAGGTGGAGAATTACACAGAAGTAATGTGATTATGACCTGTAACTGGCTGGTGGGCCGTGGCAAAGCTGAAGAAGTAGGAGAGGAGGAAAATGTTGAGCTTCCGCCGTCTACTTCACTTGCCGGAAAAATCCACAAAACGCTGATGTCTCAGGTGGCAGCCGGAAAAAAACACGGAAATATTAATGAAGTAGATGCCGTAAAATTTGAATTAAAGAAGAGTGAGATTTCCCAGCTTGAAAAAATGGGTCTTGTTCCAATGGTCAATGAATACGGTAAAATCATGGCATTCTCCGCAAAAACGTTGTTTACAGGAGACAATATCGGGTTGCAGACGTACTCGGTGGTTCGTGTATTCGACTATGTAACGAAAGTATTACTGGATTTCTTAAACCGAAGAGCTTTCGAAAACTGGAATGCCAAAAATGAAGATGATCTGAGAAGACAGATTGTTCAGTTTCTGGATAATATCAAAGGCCCGGACAAACTGATTGAAAAGTTTAAAATCGTTCGTTTTGAGCAGGACAGAGTGAATAAAGACAGGGTTTGGCTGGACATCCGCCTTACCCCGTATTTCCCTACAAAAAGTTTCGTGATCAAATTAGACGGTCATAAAGGAGACGACGGGAATGAATGGGATGCAGAATATGCCCAGGAATAAAAAATATAAATCAATAATAAACCGATGCTTGTTCATCGGTTTTTTTCTATCAAATCAATATAAATATTTCAGCATGAAAGGCAGATTATTCTATTTTTTGCCATTAATTTTTTTGGCTTTATGTTGTGAAGAAAAAAAGATTCAGCAGAAGCAGGCAGTAGATCTTTTTGCAGATGAAAGACAGGAAGGAAAAGCATATGTCATGAAACCACAGGAATGTTTTGATGAGAGCGAAATGGTAGTTTCTTCCGGAAGTGTAACGTTGGTGGATCAGTCTTCCGGGCGCGGAAAATCCATTTTTATTTACAGAATCACCTCAGGAGAGGTGTTGAAAACAACAAGAGATTCGGTAATTAATTTCTCTTTTCAGTTTCTTTCCAATCAAAAGCTTCCGTTTAAAAAAGATTCTGTATCATACATTTATCTTAAAAAACTGGAAGGTTACCGTTTTATAGCAAAAGAAATGAAGTTAAAATATCAGTGGCTTAAAGCCGCTCCTGTATACTCAGTAAAACAGGAAAATTAAATTATCTTTGTATGGCAAATTCAAAGCTGTGGTTTTGATATGGAAATTAAATAATGAAGACGAACATTTGGAAAAAATAGAAAATACAGACCTTAAACCTATTGGCAATAAACTCCTGAAGTGGTACGAAAAAAATGCCAGAGACCTTCCTTTCCGCCAGACAAAAGATCCGTATAAAATATGGATCTGCGAAATTGTTTTTCAGCAGACAAGGATTAACCAGGGACTTGGTCATTATACTAATTTTATTGAAAGATTTCCGGATGTGAAAACGCTTGCGGAAGCTGATGAAAATGAAGTCCTGCTGTATTGGAAAGGATTGGGATATTATTCAAGAGCGATTAACGTTCATAAAGCGGCTCAGCAGATTATGAATGATTATGATGGAATATTTCCTCACGAGTATGAAGAAATCCTAAAGCTGAAAGGAGTTGGTAAATATACGGCAGCGGCAGTTTCCAGCATCTGTTTCAATGGCAGGGTTCCGGCAGTGGACGGTAATTTTTACCGTGTTTTAAGCCGCATTTTTGCGGATGATTTTGATATTTCAAACTCAAAGGCTTTTAATTATTTTTCAGAACTGGCTCATTTAATCTTACCCGAAAATGTGGGAGATTTTAATCAGGCCATGATGGATCTGGGTTCTGAAATCTGTAAACCTAAAAATACTTTGTGCGGAGAATGTCCTTTAAACCAGGATTGTATTGCTTTCTTAACCAATAAAGTTTATGAATTTCCCGTTAAAACAAAGAAAATAAAAGCAGCCGGTCTTGAGCTGAAATATTACTTCGTACACCGAAACGGAGAATTTTTAATTCAACAAAGAAAAGACGATTTTATCTGGAAAAAACTGTTTGAATTTCCTCCTGAAATTTCCGATGAATTGGTACCTTTTATTAAAAGCGTAAAAACAGTGAACCACAAACTTACGCACAAAAACTTAAACATTGAAATTTACAATGTAGAAGTAGGCTCGGAAGAAGCATGGAAACATTTTATTGCTGAAAATGATTACATCATCAGTGATTATGAAAGTTCTCACCAGAAATCTTTCCCGAAACCGCTGGAAAATTATATTGGAAATTATCACACGGCGTACAGGATTTTATAATTGAATGATCCTGTATCCGTTATCCTTCTGTTACTATTGTGTCTCTGTCTCCGTTTTCCTCTTTTCCCTCTTCAATCATTTCCTCGGCTTCTGCCTTTTCTTCTTTAGTGGCGTGGTCAATGCGTTCCTCCTGCTTTTTATCCTGCTCGTGGTCAATAAAGAATTCGCAGTACACCGGAAGATGATCGGAACCGAAATTTTCAAGGGTTTTCAAATCTTCAATAAAAATTTGTTCACTGTGAAACATCAGGTCAATTGGAAATCTCAGCAGACGGTATTTTGCATGGAATGTAGATACAAATGAACGCCCGATTCTGGGATCGATGAGGTGACTGGTTTTTCTAAATAGGATGGAGGATTTGGACCAGGCTACATTATTAAAATCCCCGACAACAATAACAGGTTTTTTAATTTCTATCACTCTTTTGGCAGTGCTCAGCAGATCGCCGTCCCGTTCTTTGGAAGTTTCTTCTTCGGTAGGACTTGGCGGCGGCGGATGAACTCCGAAAAATACAAACGAAAAACCGTCTTCGGTTTTTAAATGCGCTTCAATGCTCGGAATATCGTCTGCGACAAAATAATGCGTCTGTGAACTTTCAAGTTCAAGTTTTGAATAAAAATGCATCCCGTAGGTGTTTTCCAGTGTTACCTTATGCTGATACGGATAATCTTTTTCTAAAGTCCTCAACGCTTTTTCCCAATCGCCATTGCTTTCCATGGTAAGGAACATATCGGGCTGATATTTTTCAATCAACTGAATAAAGCGCTCATATTCCTTATTAAACTGGTACACATTGGCGGAAATAAAATGCAGCTTTTCGGAAGACTGGTATTTTTGAGTGTATTTTTTAACAGGATACAATGGCGTATATCTTATCAGGATAACACTGTGATGGATCAGCATAACAAACAAAAGCCCTTGATAATACCAGAAATATTCGGATTTACAAGGAGTGGCGAAACCGAGAATAATAGTCAAAAGTATAAATACGGTGATCTGTATTTTACCAAATTCCGGAACCCGGAATATCCAGTGAGAATGTTGAATTTTTGGCAGTATGGTTACAATAAACAACAATACAGTCAGAATCAGATAAGCTGTCCACATATATTAAAATAATTCTATAAATTTAATTTATTTTTTATTATTGCTCAAATCAAATTATCTTTAAAGCATATTCTTAACAACAATTAAGCTATCGAAATACATTTTACCATGAATAAAATTTTTGCATTCCTATTGCTTTCAGGAAGTTTATGTTTCGGGCAAAATAAGGAAATAGAACAGCCTGTAAGAACTTTATTTACTGCGATGAAAAACGCAGATGCCGGGCTGCTGAGAACCGTTTTTTCTGAAACAGCAATTCTGCAGACCATTACCAAAGATGGTGTGAAGAATCAGGATGTTAATGATTTTATAAACTCGGTTTCTAAAGTAGAAAAAAATGATCTCGATGAAAAAATCATTATTGAAGCCATCCATACCGACGGAAACCTGGCGAGCGTTTTTACACCCTATGCTTTCTATTTTAAAGGTAAATTTTCGCATTGTGGAGCAAACAGCTTTCAGCTGATAAAAGAGAACGGAGCATGGAAAATCCAATACCTGATTGATACGAGAAGAAAAGATAACTGCAAAGAAATACAATAAATTTTTAATGAAAATCCACCATATCGCCATCATCTGTTCAGATTATGAAATTTCAAAAAAATTCTATACTGAAGTTTTAGGATTAAATATCATTCGTGAAGTATACCGTGAAGAGAGGCAGTCTTTTAAGTTGGATCTTGCCATCGGAGATCATTACGTGATTGAGCTGTTTTCCTTTCCCGATCCTCCGGCAAGGCCTTCCCGGCCTGAAGCTTGCGGCTTGAGACATCTGGCTTTTTCCGTTGATCATGTTAATGAAAAAAGAGAAGAATTAATTCAAAAAGGACTACATTGTGAAGAAATCAGGATTGATGAATTTACAGGGAAGGAATTCTTCTTTACCCAGGATCCGGACCACTTGCCGCTTGAATTTTATGAAATGTAAAAAATAATCATGAAAAAATATATAATAATTTTAGGACTGTTAATGGCAGTTCAGTTGCATGCACAGGTCGTTAATGAGCCCAAAAACCATCCTAAAGAATGGTCGCAGCCTTATGAGCCGTTTCGTATTGCCGGAAATCTGTATTATGTGGGAACTTATGATCTTGCTTCATATCTTATCGTAACAGATAAAGGGAATATCCTCATTAACACGGGATTAGAGGATTCACTTCCGGTAATTAAGAACAATATTAAAAAACTTGGTTTTAAATACCAGAATATCAAAGTTTTACTGCTTACTCAGGCGCATTATGATCATTTAGGCGCAATGGCAGCGGTTAAAAAAGAAACAGGAGCAAAATTATATGTTGATGCCGCGGATGCTGAAGTCTTGAAAAGCGGAGGGAAAACGGATTATGAAATGGGAAAATATGGCGTAACCTTTAAACCGGTTACCCCGGATCATATTTTAAAAGATAAAGGCATTGTAAAGCTTGGAAATACCACCCTCACTATGCTTCATCATCCCGGACATACAAAAGGTTCCTGCAGTTTTATATTTGAAACTAAAGATAACAGAAGGAATTACAAAGTGCTGATTGCCAATATGCCGACCATTATTATTGATAAAAAGTTTTCCGAAGTTACTGCTTATCCGTCTATTGAAAAAGATTATCAATACACATTAAATGAAATGAAAAAGCTCAATTTCGATATTTGGGTAGCATCCCATGCAAGCCAGTTTGACCTTCATAAAAAGCGTAAGCCGAAAGATGCTTACAATCCGGACGCATTTATGAACAAAAAAGAATATTTTGATCAGCTTGATGAGCTGGAAAAAGATTATCTAGAAAAAAAATCAGAAGAACTTAATGGGCATAACCGGTAAAGAAACTGATCGCCATAATCGCCAGAACGATGGAAGAAATGACTACATAGGTGTAGTCTTTTTCTTTTAAATACCCGATCAGTGCAAAAATAATCCTCATTAAAGGCGTAAAGATCAGAAGCAAAATCCCAAGCTGAATGATGGCCATTCCTTCACCTTTGCAAAGCGAATTCCAGAAATGTCCCCAAACCTTTTCTGAGGAACTTCCCATATCCAGGGAGGTATATTTTTTAGGCATTTTAAAACCCTCTGTAAATAGCTTTACAAAACCAATCAGTGAGGTGACAACGGAAAGAATAACTCCCAGTCTCAGCAAATTTCCTACGGAACGGTTCAGATCAACATCCGTGAAGTTCTTTTTCATTATCTGAAGCTTTTATTGATACCGTTATACATCATATATACAGAAAGGATTGTAATTACAATTGCAAAAAATACCTTTAGTTTTTTTGTTTTTGAGACCATCAGTGTTTTAGAACCGATGAAGCTGCCTACAACAACCCCGATTAAAACCGGAGCTACAATCACAGGAACAATTTCACCCCTCTGAAAATAGATCAGGGCACTGGCAACCGCAGTAACGCCAATCATAAAATTACTTGTAGTGGTAGAAACTTTAAACGGCAGTTTCATCATATTATCCATGGCCAAAACCTTTAAAGCTCCGGAACCAATCCCCAAAAGTCCGGACATTGCTCCTGCAAACATCATCATCAGAAATCCGGGAACCGTATTCCTTGCAGAATAGCTTTTTAAAACACCTTTATCAGGAAACGTTCCGTACAGTTTCAGTTTTTCTTCAAGACTGCCTTTAATTACAGGTTCCTGATGGTCTGGCTTGCCTTTTAAATTTAAAATTACCGTTAAAAGAAGGATGCTTGCAAAAATGATTCCGATGGTATTGGGATTAAGCATTCCGGAAACCAGAGCTCCAACGATGGCTCCCGCCGTTGTGGCAATCTCCAGAAACATTCCGATCCTCATATTGGTGAACCCTTCTTTTACAAAAGCAACGGCAGCTCCTGAGGAAGTTCCGATCACAGAAATAAGAGAAGCACCAATGGCGTAATGCATAGGAACACCAAAACCCAGTGTTAATAAAGGAATAATAATAACTCCTCCTCCCAAGCCGGTCAGTGAACCCAGAAGTCCTGCCGAAATTGCTCCGAGGAAGAGAATAATGATTTCTGACATGCTACAAATATAAAACTATTGCATTAGTCTGCCAAACGTTTAAAAAAGATAAATTTGACGTATTTTTGCGTAAACAAAATTGAATATGAAACTTTTTTATGTCATTCTGGGAGCAACACCACCCGGTAGAAATATTGAGCAGCACGATGTGTTTTTCGGGATTGCAGAGAACCTGAAAGATCTTGTGGAGGATATGAAAGCTTTCTGGAAAGAAGCCAAAGGAAAAATTCATATCGACTGTTATCAGGAAGTGAAATTCGTAGATGGATATGAAGTGAAAATTGTTGAAAGAGGGCAGGAGACCTCCGAAGAACAGCTTTATTTTATCAATCTGGGAGGATACAAAAGAGGTTATTTTGAAGAATTTCATGAACAGCATCTGGTAGTGGGAGCTTCAATGGGAGAAGCCGTAAAAAAAGCAAAGGCTACGGAATTTTATAAAACGATGGGCTTTAAGGGGGCAACCAGCCATATTGATGAAAAACTTGGAGTGGACATTGATGATATTTTTCCGGTAAAAGAAATTCTTCCTTCTGAAATGAAACAGAAATATGCGATTTCCCTGGTAAAATCAGATGCGGAAAATCAGGAGAATTTTGTAAGCCTGGGCTATCTGAAGATTGATAAAATCCAGTAAGATAATATATTAAAATATAAGCTTTAGGGCTTTATTAAATATTCCTTAAAATAAAAATCTAACAGAAAAAATAAAAAGTAAATGAAAATAGGAATTTTAGGGGGCGGGCAGCTCGGAAGAATGTTGATTCAGGAAGCACTGAAATATGACGATGAATTTTATACACTCGATCCGTCTCCTGATGCACCATGCCATAATATTTCTTACTTTACACAAGGAAATTTCAACGATTACGAAACGGTTCTGAATTTTGGTAAAGATAAAGATGTGGTGACTATTGAAATTGAACATGTGAATGCAGATGCACTGGCCGAACTTGAAAATCAGGGAATAAAAGTAGTTCCGAATTCCAATATCATTAAAACCATTCAGCAGAAAATTCTTCAGAAACAATTCTATAAAGACCACGATATTCCGAGCCCGGAATTTGAAGTGATGGACGGAAGTTCCGACGAAATAAAAATGCCAATACCTTTCGTACAGAAAATGAATACGGGTGGATATGACGGGAAAGGAGTGCAGGTAATCCGCACGGCGGAAGATATGAAGAACCTGTGGACACAGGATTCCGTTATTGAGAAACTGGTGGATATCGACAAAGAGCTTTCCGTAATTGTGGCCAGAAATGAAAACGGTGAAACCAAAACGTTTCCTGTAACGGAAATGGTGGCAGACCCCAAACTGAATCTTCTGGATTTCAATATTTGCCCGGTGGTCTTGGCTGAGGAAATTGAAGAACAGATCAATTCCATCACTGAAAAATTCTTAAATGCCATTAATTCTCCGGGACTATTCGCCATTGAATTATTTTTGGATAAAGAAGGAAAAGTTTGGGTAAATGAAACGGCTCCGAGACTTCATAATTCCGGTCATCAAAGCCAGGAAGGAAACGCAAATTCGCAGTTTGAGCAAATGTATCGTGTTGTGAAAAATTTACCTTTAGCCGACACCGATGCCATTATTTACAGCGGAATGCTGAATCTTGTTGGCGCGGAAGGTTATTCCGGAAAAGTAATCTATGAAGGAATGGAAGAAGTCCTGAGATTGCCTGAAACCTACATTCACCTCTACGGAAAAACCGAAACCAAACCCGGAAGAAAAATGGGACACATCAATGTTCTGGCAGAATCCCGGGAGGAACTGATGGAAAAACTGGTGATGGTAAAAGGAATGGTGAAAGTAATTGCAAAATGATACTGAGTCCTGACAGAGTTTGAAAACTCTGTCAGGGCTTTAGCATTCTATTTAAAAATCTTTTTAATAATATTTCCGATTTCCATGAAATCATCATGGTTTCCTACCGATCTTCTTTCAAGACTATTTTCATCATACTCCGAATAAGGAAAGATTAACAGATAATTTTTATCAGGCAGGCTTTTATTCAGCAATTCCGGAATTAATCTCATTCTTGGAATATAAGAATGCATTCCCCGTTTTGCCATAAAAAGAATTAATGCTTCGTCCTCCTGAAGTTTTGAAGCGGTTTCTTCACCGTCTTTCCAGGTTTTCATAATGATAAATTCAGCTTCGATATTGGCTTTTTTAAGAATTCTCTGAAGGATGTTCAGAATATTTTCTGCGGCATAAAAAACAACCGTTGCCCCTGAATTTCTGGCAATATTCCATACTCTTAAAAGCGCATGGAAAAATCCGGCTTCCTTGTGAGCATTTTCAGGAATCATGACGGCGTATTTCTTAATGGTTGATAAAGGTTGCGCGGCGTGGTAAACAAGTACATTGACATCGTCGTTTTGAAGATAGCCATTGTAAAGATTGTACACGAAAGAAGGGGAGAACCCTTTTTCATCCTCCAATCCGATGATGAGATCTGTAATATTCTGTTCTTTAATAACGTTATTGATTCCGTTTACCACATCATTATCGTATCTCTTCAAAGTCTGCATTTTTACGTCTGAGGCTGCCGCCATATTGGCTGCCTGATGCAAAAGCTTTTCTGCATTTTTTACGGATGATTCATTTTTATCTTCATTAATAACATTTAACGCAAATAAATCTTCTGTATTGGAATGTGCTTTAATCATGATTCCAAGATTTACCATTCTTTCCACCGTGGCTTCATAATTTAAGGCTAAAAGAATATTTTCATCTTCATGGTTTTTACCCGAAACCGTGTCTTCGTTATCCTGCTCGGCAATTTTTTGTGCACTCGACATAGAGATAAAGGAGGAAATCGTACAGGAAATAAGGATCAGCAGAATGCTTCCGTTAAGAACATGCTCATTGAGCAAACGAACAGGTTCTCCGGTTTCTGTTTCAGAAAGAATAATATTATAACCTACCATCACCGTTGCAAGTGTAGCCGCTGCAGATGCAGAGCTTAATCCGAAAATCAGTTTTCCTTCTTCTTTGGTAAACCTGAATGTTTTTTGTGCTACAACGGAAGAAATATATTTACCGCCAATGGAAGCAACCAGCATAATAGAAGCAACCTTTAACGTTTCAAAACTGTTGAAAAAAACTTTAAAGTCAATCAGCATTCCGACACTGATGAGAAAAAACGGGATAAAAATGGCATTTCCCACAAATTCCACACGATTCATTAATGATGAGGTATGCGGAATAAGCCTGTTTAATGCAAGTCCTGCAAAGAACGCCCCGATAATGGCTTCCACACCTGCCAATTCTGCTAAAACTGCGGCGAAGTAAATCATTACCAGAACAAAAATATACTGGGAAATTTTATCGTCTATTTTTTTGAAAAACCAACGCCCTATCAGAGGGAAAATCATCAGTACGATAAGTCCGAAAACGATAAAGGAAACAGATAGCTTAACCCAAAAAGAAGTTCCCACATCACCCTGAACCATCCCGACAACAACGGCCAGTACTAATAAAGTAGCAACGTCCGTAATCATGGTTCCGCCAACTGTAATGTTTACTGCCCGGTTTTTTGCTATTCCCATTTTACTGATTAGAGGATAAGTAATAAGAGTCTGTGAGGAAAACAGACTGGCAAAAAGAACGGAGGTAAGCACGGAAAAGCTAAGGAGATAATAAGATCCTAAATATCCTAAAATAAAAGGAAATATAAATGCATATCCGCCATATCCCAGGCTTTTCCATTTATTTTTTTTAAAATCCCCCATATCAATTTCCAGACCTGCCAGGAACATAATGTATAAAAGTCCGGTAGTTCCGGTAACAACAATGCTGCTGTCCCTTGCCAGAATATTAAAACCATTCGGACCAATTACTGCTCCGGCAATAATGAGGCCCAGAAGATGCGGAACTTTTATTTTATTCAGAAGAAGGGGAGCTGCCAGAATGATAATCAGCACAAGCAGAAACTTTAGTACCGGGTCTTCGATGGGGAAACTCAGATTATGTATGCTCAGTAAGTTCATAAATGTTTATTTGGTTGAACGGGTAAGTTCTACGGAGAATCTTGCCATACAGTTGTCTACAGCTATTGTTCTCGTACCTCTGATTTTGTTTGGTGAAATTTCATTCAGCAAAACATTCATTTCTACCTGTTTTTTTGAAGTGGAATCTGTTTTATAATTGAGTTTGATCTCGTTGTTTTCAAATTTCCCGGAGTATATTCTTACCAAATTGTTATTATTGATAATTTTAGTGGAAAGCTGCAAAGAATCGCTGTCGAATTCCCAGGTATCAGTACGCTGATCTCCAACCACATAATCGTTACAATTGGATTCTGTGCAGATTACTTTTCCTGTCCATGCACCGGCAACCTCTTTTGGCCAGACTGTAATTTTTATGGAATCTTTTTTTGAGAAAATGCTGTCTCTCATCTTTAAAAGTGATTGATATTCAGATTCTTTCTGGGCAAATTGTTTTTCTTTTTCCAGCAACTGTTTTTCTCTCATCATAAGATCAGTTTCCTTTTTTTTATCGTCACAGGCAACTAAAAGAAATGAAATCGTAATGATAATAAATAGTACGTTTTTAAGCATATTGTAATTTTGGGTTAAACAATATAATAAAAAATGAGGAAAATAAGAAATTATGAAGGCCCAAATCCTTATGTAGATCTTTATCGGAAGCTTTTTATTTAACCAATTTGTGCCTCTTAAACATTTCCCGATTGTAATTGATCACAAACACCCCAAGAATGATCAGACCTGCGGCAATGATAAATTTAGCAGAAATATCTTCCTTAAGAAGCAGCCAGCTTAAGAATATGGAAATAATGGTATTTACATACGCCAGGATGGAAACCTGAACCGGTGAAACTCTCGTTAAGGCATAATGATAAGCAAAAAAAGCGGCTACGGAACCAAATAAAGATAAATATAACATGGCCGAAACACTTTTCAGTGACCAGTTCCCGAAATTATAATCTTCGGTGAATAAAAAAGCGAATATAATCTGAATGATTCCGGCAAAAGCAAACTGATAAAAAAGGTTTAATGAAATATTTTTACTCTGGATATTCATCTTTTTTGTGAAAATAGTTCCGGAAGCCCAACCTAAAATACCACAAAACAGAAGAAAAATCCCAAATCTGTACTCCGGAATCGCAAGATCATGGATGCCGTCCCAGAAGATGAATGTTATTCCTCCGAAACACAATGATACCCCGATAAGAGCCCTGAAGGTAAACTTCTGTAAACCTAATGACACGCTTCCAAGAAATACGATAATGGGTGATGTGGCACTGATTAAAGAAGTAAGGCTGCTGGTAAGTGTTTCCTCTGCAACCGTTGTTAATCCGTTGGCAACGATCAGCATTAATGATGAAAAAACAAGCTGATAACCCAGATTTTTCCAGCCGATCCACTGGAACTGTCTTCTGTACAAAAGTATCATAAGCATGATGACAGAAGCCAGAAACTGACGGATTCCCGCTACAAACCATGCTGGGATAGTTTCAACGGCAACCCGGATGGATAAAAAAGTAGTTCCCCAGACAATTGCAACAGTCAGAATTGCGAGCGTAAGTTTATAATCTTTCAAAATGTGGTTGTATGGTTAGCAAAAATACTTAATTTAAAATTGAATGCCTTTTAAGACAGCGCATGCCGTTGATAGGAACAACTTTTGCGCCTTTTTGCATGGAGCTTATTAATTTTTTATCTTTGAGGATCTAATAAACAGAAGAATGGTAGGAATTATTATGGGAAGTCAGAGCGACTTGCCGATCATGGAACAGGCTGCAAATTTTTTAAAATCTTTGGATATTCCGTATGAGCTGACGGTAGTTTCCGCACACAGAACGCCGGAAAGAATGTTCGATTATGCCAAAACAGCCAAAGAAAGAGGCCTGAAAGTAATTGTTGCCGGAGCAGGCGGGGCTGCACATCTTCCGGGAATGGTGGCAAGTTGTACAACATTACCTGTGATTGGAGTTCCTATTTTATCAAGTAATTCTATTGACGGATGGGATTCTGTCTTGTCAATTCTTCAGATGCCGGGCGGAATTCCTGTGGCAACTGTTGCTTTGAATGGTGCTTTGAATGCCGGAATTTTAGCTGCAAAAATTATAGGAAGCTCAGACGCGTCGGTGGCTGAAAATCTTCAGAAATATCAGGATTCCCTGAAAGATAAAGTATTGGGAACGGTTGATGATATTAAAGCACAGCATCCTAATCATTTTGATCAGTAACAGATAATGATAAATCAATCTGGGCCCACGAAAATCGTGAGCCCAGATTGATTTTATTGCCTTATGAATTTGAAGGTTTTAGTTTCATTTTTAGATTTCAGCTGCAGAATATAGTTGCCGGATTCTAAATTTTGAACGTCTATTCTTCCCTTATCCGGAATTCCCCTTTTAACAACTCTTCCGCTCATATCAATGATGGAAAAATGTTCAGCATCAAAGTTTTTTATATGAATAAAGTCGGTGGCAGGATTTGGATAGATACCGATTGTATCTCTAAAATGGTTTTCTGAAGTGGATAACAATTGTTCGCACTCCGCACTGTAAACATCTCCTGATAACAGCCACCCTTTGTTGTTCATTAAATAATTTCTGGCGATTACGGATGATGAAGAGCTGTAGATAAGCGATGCAACACTATTCAAATTAATCCCTGAAGGAGTAATGGAATTGTTTGCCCATCCTTCCAATGTATCTCCGTAGTTTGCGCAATCCATTCCCGAATTGGCGATCATATTTGTGGCTGCAGAAAGTACGCCCAAATTCCATCTTCCTAAGCTGTAATTAAATGTGACTGCCTCCTCTAATATGGACCTCATATCTGTAACTTTTGAGGTATTCCAGTCTGTAATATCCTGGTTGAACTCCGAACAGATATGCAACATATGCATCATGCTGGTAACGTTTGAAGTGTTCCAGTTTCCTATGGGCTGATTAAATTTTGGAAGATAGTGGAACATCCAGTCCATATTGGTAACATTCGAGACATTCCAGTTTCCAATCGGTTGGTTGAAGTTTCCTGCACTCGCGAATAAATGACTCATATTGGTTACGGATGAAGTGTCCCAAAGATTAAACGAAGGATTTCCTATGAGGGATGTACATTTGTTGAACATCGCTACCATGCTTGTTACTGATGATAGATCCGGAATGTCGGTTGCTGTTATATCTAAGTTTGTACAGTCGGAAAATGCCCATTCCATATTTGCCCATTGAATGTTTCCCCATTGTGAAACTTCTAATATTTTTTTTGTATCTCCATTGAAAGACAAAATGTTAGGTATTTTGAGGCTTGGCGAAATGAATGCCGTGTTTGGAAATTTTATCGTATGAAAATTTCCGTTACCATTCCTGATTTTAACCTTGTAAGTAGCATCTGCGGGATTCGGATTAAGAGGTGTTCCGAAATCGATAAGAAAATGATCTGCGGAAGTTACTGTAAAACTATTGTTGTGTGCCGGAAATCCTATCTCTTCCCAAGATACATTGAAATTGTTCCCTGCTCCGGGAAACCAGATCTGATTAACCGTAGAACCGGATCCTGAAAAAACCGTTGTACTTTGGTTGCTGGGTTTCCAGATGGTGATAAACTCATTCTGAGCTTCTAATGTTTGACAAAAAATCAGACATAATAAAGTAACGATATATTTTAACATAAGTAATATTTAAGGGTAATTTTATTCTTTAATGAATTTGTAAGCCTGAACTTTATCTTTTGTAACGATCTGTAAAATGTAATTTCCTTTTGATAAAGTGCTGATGTTGATGATTTCATTTTCTATCTTTCCTTCCCTGAGTAACCTTCCGGATGCATCAATAATTCTGAATTTTTCAGCGTCATGTAGATGTTCTGTATGGATATTATCTTTCGCGGGATTAGGATAAATTGAAGTTGCTTTTGTATTCTTAATATCGGAGGTTGCCAGAAAACAGCTTCCAACTGAGTCTCCTGAAATGATCCAGTTTTTATTATTAATCAGAAAGTCTCTTTCGTTAACAATATTTGAGGCGTATTTTGCCGGCATTGTAGATCCCAGGTTGACATTGTTTGCCGTATTGGGATTGTTTGCCCAGGCTACAAGTGTTTTACTGTAGTTGTTGCAGTCGATAGCAGTATTTACAATCATGCTTGAAGCATCGCTCACTGATGCTAAATTCCAGTTTTCGAATGACTGATTATAGCTTGATGCCTCTGTTAAAAAAGTATTTATCGTTGTAACGTTACTTACATTCCAGGAGTTTAAATTTTGGTTGAATGAGGTACAGCCATGGAATACGTGTGCCATATTTGTAACATTTGCTGTGTTCCACATATTTAAAGGCTGATTAAATACGGGAATCATATGAAACATAAAATGCATATCCTGAAGACTTGAGGTATTCCAATTATCCAATCGCTGATTGAAGCTTACACATTGACCAAACATCCAGGCCATATTGGTAACTTTTGAAACATCCCAATTGTTTACACTTTGATTGAATGCTGCTCTTCCGGCCAGCATATAACCCATATCTGTAGCTGAAGAAGTATTCCAGTTTCCTATAAAGGGTGAATTGAACTGATGAGGAATAGTAGAAGTGCTTGTAAGGCATGAAAACATAAAGCTGAAGTTTTTAACTTTAGAAGTATTCCAGTTTTGCATAGAAGGAGCTCCTGTAAATTGCGGAGTTCCAAAAAACATAAAGGATGCATCTGTAACAGCGTTAAGGTTTGGGCTGTCTGTTGCAGTAAGCTGCATGGATTGGCAATTGGTAAAAGCAGAATTCATAGAGATCCATGAGATGTCTCCCCATTGTTCTATTTCTGTTATTTTATCAGCGCTGCCAAACATTTGCCATATTGGTATAACCAGTTCTGCAGCATTAAATAACTGAGCTGTTCCAAATTTTATTTGTCTGAAAACACCGTTTCCGTTGGACACTTTTACTCTGTAGGTTGCACCGGAAGAATCCCCGCTTGATGTTCCGAAATCAATTAAAACCTGATTCGTAGAGGTTACATTGGTCATAATTCCGTTGTGAAGCGGATAACCAATTTCTTCCCACTCTATTGTATAGTTTTCTCCGTTCCCGGGAAACCAGATTTGGTTTGAATTTGCCTGAAAAGGAGCGTCTACAGTTACACTGGGATTTGAAACAAGGCCAGGTTGCCAAATAGTGATAAACTCATTCTGTGCTTTTGTAATATGAAAGAAGAAAATACAGATTGTAATGAGTAAAAATTTTTTCATAGTTATATAATTTGGTGTGAGAAATTACGAAATGTAATTTTTATCAATATAAATATTTAATTAATATTGTTATTTTGACTAATTTTTATTATTAAATATTTTTTATTAAAAGCAAATGTAATGTTTTTTTATCAATTCTTTAATTTGTGAATTAAAATAATATGAAAATAAAATACTCATCAAATTTGATGAGCATCGGATGATTGAATAAACAGACAGATTAATCTTCTATCATATTGTCCCTTGTATTCTTTTGTACGGCAATCGCGCCAAAAAGAGCCAGCAAGAAAGCAAATGCGTAAAACCCTTTTTCACTTGGAAGGATGGTGGCATTCCAAAGACCTATTGCCAGTAAAACCAAAGATGACAGGGTGGCAAACCAGCAGATTCCGTAATAAATATCGGTTACTTTAATATTCTCCAGTCGGTCACGAACGGCCTTCTGTAAAGAAACCACAGCAAATAACCCGTACAAAAGAATGGTGAAATAATAGCCTTTCTCATTAAGTTCCATTTCCGCTCTGGCAAGTCCAACGATGAAGCCTATCATTCCTGCCCCTAAAGCGACCCAGGACGCTGCCACAAATGCAGTCGATACATTTTGTTTTTTCATGTTATTGTTTTATTAAAGGGCTAAAGATATTAATTTTAATTGAATGCCAACTATAACTTAATTTCTGAAATTTTATTGCTTAATGATAAAAGAAAAACTCTCCTTTTCAGGAGAGTTCTATATATAAAGCGATGAGTTTATTAATATCTGTAATATTCCGGTTTGAAAGGTCCTTCAACATTTACCCCGATATAATCAGCCTGTTCCTGAGAAAGCGTTTCCAGTTCAACACTTAATTTCTTAAGGTGAAGGGCGGCTACTTTTTCATCAAGATGCTTTGGAAGCATATATACTTCATTTTTGTATGCTGCAGAATTATTCCAAAGTTCGATCTGAGCCAATGTTTGGTTTGAGAAAGAATTTGACATTACGAAGCTTGGATGTCCGGTTGCACATCCTAAGTTTACCAATCTACCTTCAGCAAGGATAATAACTTCTTTACCTTCTTCCAGTGTATAGATATCAACCTGTGGTTTTACCTCAGATTTTGTGTGACCATAGTTTTCGTTCAGCCAAGCCATATCGATTTCGTTATCGAAGTGGCCGATGTTACAAACGATTGCTTTATCCTTTAATTTTAAGAAATGTTCTTTTCTTACAATGTTAAAGTTACCTGTAGTGGTGATTACAATATCTGCATTATCAACTACAGTATCAAGTCTTTTAACTTCATATCCGTCCATAGCAGCCTGAAGCGCACAGATCGGATCAATTTCTGTTACCGTAACAATTGATCCCGCTCCTCTGAAAGATGCAGCAGTACCTTTTCCAACGTCTCCATAACCGCAAACAACCACTCTTTTTCCTGCAAGCATGATATCAGTTGCTCTTCTTACAGCATCTACAGCAGATTCTTTACATCCGTATTTGTTATCAAATTTAGATTTGGTTACAGAATCATTTACATTGATGGCAGGCATTACCAAAGTTCCGTTTTTCATTCTTTCGTAAAGCCTGTGAACACCTGTTGTGGTTTCTTCGGAAAGACCTTTGATTTCTTTGGTTAGTTCAGGATATTTATCAAAAACCATGTTTGTTAAATCTCCACCATCATCAAGGATCATATTTAAAGGCTTTCTGTCTTCGCCGAAAAATAAAGTCTGTTCAATACACCAGTCGAATTCTTCTGCATTCATACCTTTCCATGCGTATACAGGAATTCCGGCAGCAGCAATAGCCGCAGCAGCGTGATCCTGAGTGGAAAAAATATTACAAGAAGACCAGGTAACTTCAGCTCCTAGAGCAACCAATGTCTCAATAAGCACAGCTGTCTGAATGGTCATGTGAAGACATCCTGCAATTCTTGCTCCTTTTAACGGCTGAGAAGGTCCGTATTCTTCACGGATGGCCATAAGACCAGGCATTTCAGCCTCTGCAAGATTAATTTCTTTTCTTCCCCATTCTGCCAGGGAGATATCCTTAACTTTGTAAGGAAGATATTGTGTTGTAGTACTCATATGCAAATGAATAAGTTTAAATTCAATAATATGCAAAAATACAACTAATAATTAAGATATAAAAACCACATCTTCCGAACTTAAGATAAGTGTTAAATATCATATTAATTTTGAAATTCATCACAGGATATTCCAGCGTAGAAATTTTCATTAATTTTACACCAATAAATTAATAAATGCCACTTTACCGCGACTTTTCTGATGACAATGCTACAATTCTCGTATGGAAATATGATGAAACGGAGGATCTTGATATTCATAAACTTCTGGAACCTGAAAATGCAGAGAAAGTAAAAGACTACCATCCCAAGAAGCTGCTCGAAGTTTTAATGGTCCGCAAACTACTTAAAGGTCTTAAGCCAAACTCGAAAATTTTATATAATGAAAGAGAGCCGTTTCTTTCTCCGAAGGATGCCGAAATCTCCATCACCCATTCTTTTCCTTTTGCAGCAATAGCTATTTCTAAAAATAAGATAGGAATTGATATTGAGAAATTTAATCCTAAAATTCTCAGGGTAATTGATAAATTCACCTATGAAAATGAAAGAGGATTCATTCCTTTTGATAATGAAGTAACGTTTTACACCATTATCTGGAGCGTGAAGGAAAGCATGTATAAAATCCATCATTCCAAGCACTGGTCACTAAAAAAGCATTATGAAGTAAAACCTTTTGAACTGAAGCATCTCCATAATATCAAATGCCGGGTGCATGATGATACCATGTCTGATGAATTTAAAGCCAGGGTAGAATTTTTCGATGAATATTGTTTTACGATTGTTGAGGAATAACCTTCTGCGTTTTACTTTCGGTCTCATTCTGATATTTCTCAATTACTTTTCGCTGCTCTTTGGCAACATCAAAAATCAATTCAAGAATGTCATGAATATTTTTAAGTTCTGTAAGATGCGAGATCTTATCGGGGTCTCTCAGGTCATAGGTTTCATTTTCTATAAGCTGTGTTTTTCTTTTCATAATCAGATCATCAAGAGAAGAATCTTCCGGTTCTATTCTACTCTCCATATTCAGGGTCTCCGTTATTTTATTGCCATTTAAAAGGTTGCAGACTTTCTGCATTTCTGCTTCAATTTTACGGCTCCAGCCTCCTGCATCTATTTCAGGATATTTTTCATCATCCTTTACATATTGTGAAAGCGATGCTGTATAGGCTGTTATAAGATGGGAGGTAGCAACAAACTGATGGACAACTTCCAGTTTTTTCTGCTGATTTTTGGGTTCTGAAATCATCCTCTGGAAATTATCAGAGAGATTGGCGAGCGAAATAATCGCATTTTTCCGCTTTACTTTATAATCCTGAACATCAAAACCTTCTTCAAGAAATTTTGAGATTACGCTCCGGAAATAAATCAGGTTGCATTCTGCGGATTTTTTCATTAAATCCAGATTCTGGGTATGTTCCCATACCGGAAGTACAACGTAAGCCACCAATGATGTAATCACGGCCGCAACTATAGTATCAACAATTCTGTCTCTGAAAATAATGTTGACATTGCCCGGACTGAGGAAATTAAAGCTCAGAAAAACATAGATCGTCATGAACAAAACAGCCCAGAAATATTTGCCTTTCAGAAAGCTGAAACACATGATCATGCTTAACAGAAGAATGGTAAAAAGCAGCTCATTAATCTGAATATAATGTAAAATTGCGTAAGCAATTATCGCACCGGCAATAGTTCCATACAATCTTAATAGATTTCTTTTCTTGGTAATAGAGTAGGCCGGTTTTAAGATCGCCACTATAGTAATCAAAATCCAGTAGGTATGCCCGATTCCTAAAAACTGAAAGAGAGAAAACAGATATCCGATCAACAAAGCAATGGTAATCCGAAGGGCATGTCTGAAATGGGATGAAGAGAATGAAATATTATTCTTTAAAACTTTAATATTGAGTTTTTCTTCATTAGGCATGAATTTTTTGAGGTCCAATCCTGTGGAGAGGCTCTTGGCCAGTTTAACGTTCTGAGAAAAGACCTTATAAATTTCATTGATCTCTTTGGTGATTTCATTAATACGCATCAGGATCTGTCTGAGCACCATAAAATTCTCAAAGTTTTCAGGGGAAATACGCTTGTTTCTCAGTTCAAAATAGTCATTATTCAGATATTTCAATTCTTCTTCAAGATTAGAAATGGGTCTCGCCCTCGTGCCAATCTGAAGTGATATTCCTATATTGGTAATCTCCTCGGAAAGGAGGTTGAGGTAATCATGAATTTTTACTAAAATCGTGGTGTCTTCAAAACTCTGCTGCAATTTCTGATAATCACTTTCCGAAGTCATCAGCTTTTCATGAAGATCCATCGAATTAAGGAACATCAGCATTAACAGCCGGCTCGTCGTAGTGGATTCGTTAACAATGGTTCTTGTTTTGAAAACAGTTTCACGGGTTTCTTCCTGAAGATTTTTTATTTCGATCTGCTTGGCGATGACCTGCGTTGTCAGTTTATCGAAATCCGGGTTTTTCTGATAATAATTGGCTTTGATTTTTAAAAACTCTGCCAGTTGAAGATAGTTTTCCCCGATCATCTGGCTTGCCAGCTTATAGGGCTGAATGGTTGTTACGATTAAAAATATCAGCAAAAACCAAATGCATCCTGATGCAAAAATCAAAAGGCTTTTTAGAATATTAGCGCCGGTTAAATGTCCGTCAATAAAGATGGCAAGAACAACCAGTGATAATGAACCGACTGCCGCAAGTCTCTGTCCGTATACGCCAATAAGCGAAAAGAACATTCCGAAAACGATGATTTCTGCAAAAACCAGAATTTTGATACTCATCACAAGACTTGCTATCAATGCTACAAATACGAAGCAAATGATGGCAAATGTTAATGCATTTCTTCTCCTTATAAAAGGCCCCGGCTGATCTGTAAGTGCTACAAAGCTTGTTCCGAGAGGGAAGAGAAAGTATTCTTTAAGAATGCCGAAATGAGCAAGAACAAGACACGGAAGCACAGTAGCCAGCGTAATTCTGATAGCAGAATATACATATTGACTGGTAACAAATTTTTTGAGTTCCGCAGAATAGTTCATACTACAAAAATAAGAGTTAAATGTGAATTGCAGGTTTTAGTTGGTTAGGTAAATATGAACTTTTTTAATGATTTATAACTACATGACATGTAAGCATTATCAATATGCTACTATTATACACAGAAATTCAGTATCAAATTCTAAACCATCTGAATAAATTTTTAAGAAATGTAACCTATGAAAAACTAGAGAATTTACAGTTTTCAACATTTTAATCCTCATCGTTGGCTAAGAAAGTCAGAATTTTCAATGGTTGCTGAGGATCTCGAAGTCATCAGTCCTGAAATATAGCCCCGATCGCAGCAATTGTATGAGCTCATTTTTCGGTTTCGGGCGGCGCGGCTACGCCGCGCCGCCCGAAACCGAAAAATAGCGAGTGCGGAGAGCGGGAAAATTGCTCCTAAAAAAACATAATAGATACAATCCGACGAAGTTAACAAGCTCCGGAAAATAAAAAAAGTCCCATAATATATGAGACTTTTTGAGTTTGTATGTAAAATTTCTTAATAATCTACATTTGATGTTTCTTCACCGATATTCCAGGTTAATCCGAAACGTAGGGTATTATCCAATGCCGTATTGATTTTGGATACATTGATCAGATACGAGATGTCCAGACCGAAAGAACGGTATTTTAATCCGATACCTGCTGTAGCAAACTGTCTTGCTCCCTGCTCTTCACTTTCATGGAAATAACCTGTTCTTACAGAGAATGCGTTGTCATAAGAATATTCCAGAGCTCCACTCATCATGATAGAGTTGGGATTTTTAAAGGATTTTCCGATACCCGCCATTACGCCAACGTTTGGAACTTCATAGATCGGCTGTCTTGTATTAGGATCAGTTCCTACATATTCTGAACCGGGAACCAAAATTTTGGACCCTTCAAAGCTGATGCCCACTCTGTTCATATCATCAAGGTACATGTCGTAGCCAACCCCTAATCTTGCCATGGTAGGAAGATAAGATCTTGACTCTTCGTTTCCGGTATAATCTAATTTGGGACCAAGATTCTGTACCGCAAAACCGGCATTAACTTTTCCGTCCATACCTCCGAAACTTGAAAATCTTGGAGAAGTATAGTATCCTGAAACGTCTACTGCAAAGGAATTAGCAGGCTTTAATGTTGTATCCGTATTAAATCCTCCGGCCAAGTCTGAACGGATGAATCTACCGGTAACAGCCATGGAGTAAGAATCTGAAAGTTTAAGGCCATACGCTACGTCGATGGAGAATTCGTTTGGCTTGGAAGTTCCCAATGAAGTTACTTCATTTCCTACTAACTGAGTAAGATCCACTTCACCCATATTAAAGTAATAAATACTTGCTGAAATGGTAGATCGCTCTTCCTGCCCTAAAAATTTATGGAACGCTCCATATAATAAAAACACATCATTGGTAAGTTTTCCCATGTAAGGAGTGTAATTTAATCCCACGGAAGAACTTGTTCTGCTGAAAGGATATTTTGCGGCATTCCAGAATTGAGAAAAAGCATCCGGAGAGGTAACGACACCCTGATCCCCCATACCTCCAGCTCTTGCATCTGGCGCGATTCTTAAGAAAGGAGCTCCGGTTAATACAGGTCTTACAAGGCTTAAATCTTGAGAATAGCCTAAAAAGCCAGCACTTAACCCAATTCCTAAAAGCAGTTTAGTAGTTAAATTCATATGTTGTCTTTTATATATTATCAGTTTTTTGTTGATATTATTATTGTTATTGTTTTAAAATTATTTCAAAAGTACCATTTTTTCTACAGCTGTAGCACTTCCTTTGCATTTTTCTTGATTTTGACTTTTTGCAAATATCTTAAAAATATACGTACCTTTTGCTACTGTGGCACCAAAATCATCTCTTCCATCCCATTCGATAGCCTGACGCGGCGTTCTAAAGCCCTGCAGGAACGGTTCTGCAACTACCGGCTGAGATAAAGTTCTTACCAGTTTTCCGGTAATGGTATAAATCTGAACATTCACATCCAATATATCATCACAATTATGCTCAAAATGAATATACGTCTTGTTGGTAAAAGGATTCGGCCAGTTTAACGGTCTGTTAATCACCAGATGCTGGTCTGCTTCATCCTTAACTTCAAAATTTAACGTTGCAGTTGTAGAATTATTGTTTATATCCCAAACTTTAAATGTCAGTTGATGCTGCCCTGTGGAAAGATTCCTGAAAGGATAAGTTACATTCCCTTTCTGATAGTCTGCCAGACTTGGATTCAGGCATCCATTTCCTTCTCCGGAAGCAAAAAAATCATTTAATACAACGGTGTTTATAATTTGGCCGTCCAAATATACAGTAATATCGTGACCGATACCAGATCCCGTAGAATTAATTCCCGTATCATCCGTAATACATGCAAGCAGCATTGGATTCTGATCTGTAATGCCACCATCGGCAAAGTTGGTATTGTTCATATAAAGCTTCACTTTCGGCGGCTCATTGTCGTTGATTCCGTTCGGATTGATATCTCCAACCTGTACTGCCTGATTATTGAATACATCGCTTGCTTTATTATCTGCATATCCAAGAATTCTTCCTTGTCCCACAGCGTAATTAATATCTTTAGGTACATAAAACTCTACCGTGAAAACTCCGTTTACAGCAGTTCCCGAAGCTTTTACAATGGCGCTACCTTCTTCTGTATATTGTAGAACAGGAGTTAGACCGCCATCATTATTCAACGTGGTTTTATTTAATCTTTTATCAAAAATATTAATGACCACACGTCCGTTAAAATTTGTATTAATGGTTCCGTTCGGATTATTAATGTGCCCTGTTACTTTAACAAAATCCAAACCTCTGATAAGTCCCGGAACCGGTGTGTCAATATTATCAATGACAAGTAATCGTTGTGGTCTGCTAAGTTTCATCGCAGGATCTCCCAGAAAATTAACTTTCAGGTGGTCTGTTGCTGAACCTTTTTGCTTTTTGGCGTTCAGGTGTGCAACTCCGAGTGTCTGAAAATCATCATTATTCAGCTTAAAAATATTCTGGGTGTACAGATTGGTAAAATCCACTCCGTATCCTACATCAATAGCCCGGCTTGAAGTAATCATTGATGCAGGGCCGCCCTGTTTCATTTTAAGAAACTGCTCCCCTGCAGAAGAGGTATCAGGCTCATCCCAAAGCGTAAACTCACAGGTAATGGTTGACACAAAAGGGAATCTGCTGTATACATTAGAAAAATTGTTGGCATTCTGAATTTCAGATAACGTTAAAACTCTTTCCTGTGCCCATCCGTTGATTCCTCCATGTCCGAAATAGAACATATACAGACTGTTTCCTATGTCATTTGAAATAGCCTGATTTACCTGAGGGTATCTTTGTCCGCCCGCGGTACTCTGTGCCTGAAAAGCATCCAGATACAACTTTCTTACATTGTATTCTTTAAGTACGGATGTAGGCTGTTCGAAGACTGTTACTAAAGAATTATTCATGACCGTATGGAAAGGTGTTCCACCGTCATTATCATCATCTACAATAAAATCAAGCTTCATTTTCCATTCTCCGAACGGAGTAGACTGTCCCGATAAGCTGTTGTAATAAGCCAGCGTCTTATCCATCATATTGGCCGCTTCCGTTACATTCGCAGCAGGAAGTCTTCCAACAGGAAGATCTGGAAGGTTATTGGTAATAAATTCGGTTGTTTGTGGCTTTGTCATTACAATATAATCATCTGTAACAAATGATCTTATCACATCTGCAGATTCTTCGCTTTGATAACTGGTCACAACATTTGAATTATTGGAGATTCTGTTCTTAAAATCATAGGAAGTATCTCCTAAAACAAATACATATTTTAAGGTTCCTAAAGGTGTATTCAGTTTTGTCACAAAGTCCCTTATTGCCGTAAGATCTCTGCTTCCGCTTCCGAATTCGTTATATATTTTGTCTGTATCAACAATCTGTACATTATAATTGTTTTTGGTCTGATGATAGTTGGCAAGTCTCTGCGCCTGTCCCATCATTTCCGGAATGGTAATGATCAGATAATCTATATTCTGAAGTGCGGAAAGATTCTGGTTATTGATACGTCCTACAAATTGTGGAGAATAGGCTGCATCTGCTTTAAAAGCTACAAATTCATTATTAAAATTCTGGTCTGCTGCCGTATAAGCAAAATTAAATGTTGTATTTCCTGCCGCTTTATTGACTCTTCTGTTGGCATTGGTAACGTCTGTAACATCCCAGATCTGCTCTGCGGAAGAGGCATTGGATAAGCTGAAACCATAGGTCGTATTGCTCCCGCTTACGAGTGAGAAATCCCTGAAATTCATTTGTGTACCGTTGAAGCTAAGGTTATCCTTATATTGTACTTCGAGATAATCTACATAAAAATTTCCGTTGGGATTAACTGTAATATTTGGTTTTAGGTTAAATGTAATCTGATTTCCGCTCAATCCTGTTATTATTCCGGAATATCTCAATGGGAAAAATTCATTCGTTCCTCCGGAGTTTGCAGATGGAATAACCGTGTTTAGAGGATTTTGTGTATTAATATCAAATGATATACTGTTTTGCTGTGATTTGTATCCTATTACCTGTACTCTGTACCGTATTTCATCACCACCCTGAATGGCTGATGCCGTAGTAAAGGTTACTGCTTTATCCGTTGTAAACGGGGTGTCTTCCACCCACAATCTTCCTACTTTCATCAGGTTTTTCTGATCTTTATTGATAACCTGGTAGTTATCAAATCTTGTAATCAGCGGGGTAGCAGGCAGGTTGACATCCACTGTCTGAATTCTTTTCCCCGGACCTTTGTCAAAATTGATATAGTAATAAGAATAATCTTCATAAATGTTTTTCACATTCTCACTTCTGTCACTTCTGGTATCTTTTCTTTTAAATCCGTTTCCGTTGGAAGTGTTGTAAAGATTATATCCATCCGGTCCCTGTGCATAGAACAATGCATAATCACTGTCATGCCATACACCGTCATCTTCTCCCACAACCTGGATTGCATTTTCCTGAAGCGCGCTGTATTTCACATCCTGATTGAATTCAGGAAGCATGATGCCTCCATTTCCGTAGATTCTGAAGTTTTTAGGATTTACAGAAGAAGGATTGATCCCGTTATCCTGCAGAAACTGTTTCGTAATTTTAAAAATCCCGGATTTATCAACCTTAATCTTATAAAAATTTCCGGTTGATAATGGGTTTGCAGTGGTTCCAACTTTTAAAGTGCTTCCAAGGTTGTTGGAGGCATTTGTTTCTGAAATTTCAAATGAAGACAAGCGTTTTACCTGTCCTTTTTCTCTTTTAAATAAAGCGACGTTAATATTTGCAAAGCGTTCACCTTCAGAATTATAATAAGCAACATCTTTAATTTCATATTCAGGGAGAAGATCTTTGCTTATCTCATATAAATCTTTTGCAGGGATAGTTTCCCACACAGGATTGGAAACTTTTAACTGCTTTTCGCCAACCTGTTGTCTGGTTGTTATAAAAATGTTATTTTGGCTGAATGAAAATCCCTGATTTTTAAAATTGGGAAGATTGAGTTTGGTATCACCATAATCCCGGATTTTAGAGCCGTCCCATTCTATGGAGATCCTCTGAGCCCAGAGTGTTGATACGAAGCCTAATAAAAATAAAAGCGAAATTTTTTGTTTCATATTTATTGTTGAAATTTCTGAATTACAAAATAAATGAAAATTTTATAATTAAATTGTGATACAATAAAATTAATTTGTTAACGTTTTTCAAAAAAATCAACTCTTTACTTGATTTATTGAATAATTTATTTTTTCTTTGTACTTTGAAAATATTTATATCGACTATGAAAAAACTAAAGTTGTTTTCATTAATAGCATTAAGTTCTACACTTGCATTAACCAGTTGCGGAGGATCTAATAATGGCGGCGGTACTAAAAAATTTGTCAGCAAAACAGGTTGGAAACCAAACGAGAAACAAGGTTGGTTTTTTGCAGGAAAGCAACAAAAACAAAAGGGTTGGCCGGGAATGGTATATGTAGAAGGTGGAACTTTTACAATGGGATTAGTGAAAGATGATGTTATGCACGATTGGAATAACTCACCGCGCAGAATGCAGGTAAGCTCTTTCTTTATCGGGGAAACTGAAATTACTAACTACGAATACCGCGAATACCTTACATGGTTGAAGTATGTATTCCCTCCAAGCGATCCAAGCTTTAAGGAAATCTACAACGGTGCTTTACCGGATACCTTATTGTGGGACAACAAATTATCTAGAAATGATTACAACGAGACGTATTTCCGTTCTCCGGAGTTCGATTACTATCCTGTAGTGGGTGTATCTTGGACTCAGGCAAACAGATATTGCGAATGGTTGTCAGACAGAGCGAACGAAAAAGCTTTGATGCAGGCAGGTATTATCGCAAAAGATTTGTATATCAACGAATCCAACAACCAGGGCGGAACTGCATTCAATATGGATAAATTCAAGTCGAATGATCCTGAAATGCAGGGATACATCAACGAAAAAAGAATGCAGCAGAAAACAGGTTTGAAAACAACAAACCAAAGATTGCTTGCTGCCAACAGAGCTCCGAACGCTGCAATGGTAACAAAATTCAGACTTCCTACAGAAGTAGAATGGGAATATGCAGCTTTAGGTTTAGCTAAAAACAGAGAGTATAACCAATATATGGGTAAAACACCTCAAATCGAAAAATTAAGAGGGACTAAAGGAAGAGAAAGAGGAATGTTCCTTGAAAACTTCAAAATGGGTGCTGGTGATTACTCCGGTATCGCAGGTTGGAAGAACGACGGATCGGCACAGACTTCTGATGTTAGACAATTCCCTTCAAATGATTTAGGTATTTATGGTATGTACGGAAACGTTGCAGAATGGACGGCAGATGTATACAGACCAATCATTGATGAAGATTTCAGCGATTTCAACTATTACAGAGGAAATATGCCTCAAGCTATTGTAAGAAACGGAGACGGTACATACAAAATGGTAGATGAAACCGGAATCAAATATGATACATTGGCAGACGGCAGATTAGTTTACAGAAGTCTTCCGGGACAATTTGAAAGAGAAACCATTGCTGATTACAGAAATTACAGAGATGGAGACAGAATGTCTTCTTTAGACTATAGAAATGCTTCTGATTCTGCTTCAACATACGATATGTACAACTCTCCTAAATCAAGGTTTATTGTAGATGGGAACGGTAGAGTCGTATTACAGAAAGACAGAAAAGAAAGAACTTCTGAAATTTCTAACGATATCAGAGTAGTAAAAGGTGGTTCTTGGCAGGATACAGCGTACTGGCTGGATCCGGGACAAAGAAGATATAAAAACCAAAACAAAGCATACGGATGGATTGGATTCCGTGTGGCTCAGGATGCAAGAGCAAACGACAAGAGTAGAACAAGAAGATAATATTTATCAAAATAATTTTCAAAAAAACCTTCCGGAATTCTGGAAGGTTTTTTATTTTTGAAGCATGAATACAGAACAGTTTTACCCTTTGTTTTTACAAGCTGCAAATGTTGTTATCGACAGCAGAAAAATTGAAAAAAATGATATTTTCTTTGCCTTTTCAGGAGAAAATTTCAATGCAGCCGTATTAGCTGAACAAGCCGTAGACAAAGGGGCATTGGCTGTTATTGTAGAACAGCAGGAGTATGAAAACCCTGAAAAGAAAATCTTTTATGTGCCTTCAACATTAGCTTTTCTACAGGAACTTGCAAGATACCACAGAAAAAAACTTCAGATTCCTATTATCGGATTAACGGGCAGCAATGGAAAAACAACAACAAAGGAAATTATTCATGCTGTACTTTCCGAAAAGTTTAATGTTCAATATACGCGTGGAAATTTAAACAATCATATCGGAGTTCCTTTAACCATTCTTTCGATTACATCTGAACATGAAATGGCAGTAGTAGAAATGGGAGCCAATCATCAGAAAGAAATTGAGTTTCTTTGTACAATCTCAATGCCTGACTTCGGATATATCACCAATTTCGGAAAGGCACATCTGGAAGGATTCGGTGGAGTTGAAGGGGTAATTAAAGGAAAATCTGAATTATACGATTATCTTAAAAATAATGGCAAAACAATTCTTATAAATGATAATGATCCTGTGCAGATTGAGAAAACAAAAGAATACTCAAGAAAAATCACTTTCGGAAGTAGGGAATCAGATTATCAGTTTGAATTGTTTTCAGAGCAAAATTTTGTAGGCTTAATCTATAAAAACCAAAAAGCTGTTTCAAAACTTACGGGAGAATATAATTTTACCAATTTGTGTGCTGCGGCAAGTTTGGGACTTTATTTCGGAATTGACTTTGATAAAATCATTTATGCGATTGAACATTATATGCCTACCAATATGCGTTCTCAGATCGTTGAAAAAGGAAATAAAACACTGGTTTTGGATACTTACAACGCCAATCCGAGTTCGATGGCAGCTTCCCTTAAAAACTTTATTACTTTTGAAGGCTCAAAAACAGTCATCATCGGCGATATGCTGGAACTGGGGGGTGAAAGTGAAAGAGAACACCTGGCGATCTTGAAACTTGCCATGGATCTTGGATTTGATGAAATCATTACGGTAGGAAAAATCTTCAGAACGGTCTATCATTCATCACTAAGCTTCGAAGACACTTCATCTTTAACAGAATATATTAAAATAAATCCAATATCTTCAAGAAATATTTTGCTAAAAGGCTCAAGAGGTATCGCACTGGAGAAAGTATTAGAGTTTATTTAATCTTTGTATTCCAGAATTCTCTGATAATAAGCCTGATATTTTTAAATGTGCTTGGGAAAACTTCCTCTCTAATCTGAAGGGTATTTTTCCAGGCAACTTCCGTGATACCTTCTTCAATCTGTGGTTTTGAAGTATCCTGGCCATCAAAGTTCATTTCAAACCAATGCGTGCATTTTAATACTTTATCGCCGTTTCTTTCAATGTAAATATGGTATGTGGTGTTGATAAAGCTTAGCAGTTCCACATTCTGCAATCCGGTTTCTTCTTCAATTTCTCTTACGGCAGATTCTTCACGGGATTCTCCCTTTTCCATTTTTCCTTTCGGAAGGTCCCATTTTCCAAGTCTTTTGATGAAAAGAATATCTCCATTCGGCTTACTCACGATACCGCCCGCAGCTTCTATAATCCTGAAGAGTTTTTGAAATTCAGACCAGATCTCATCAATATTTTCACCAAAGATATTTAATTCCTTTACAGATGTATTTTCAAGAAGATCGAGCGCGATCTCCAGGCTTGTGACGTTTTCGTATCCAAGCGTTTTTTCTAAGTTTTCAGATTGCTTAGACAACAGTAATTTTTTTTCGTTCACAAAAACTTTATACATATATTTGTAAGAATTAAGAATTTAATACAAAAATAAAAAATGAATTTAGAAGGACGAAAGATTATTGTGAATAAATCATCTAAAGACCTGGTAGAAATACTTAAATCTCCTGAAAATTATAAAGATTTTATGCCGGATGGTTTACAGAAGTTTGAAACGAGAGAAGACGGATTTAAATTCGGGCTGCAGGGCATGCCGGAAATTGCCCTTAAAATAGATGAAGTGACCGATGAAAAGGCGGTTTTGAAGTCTGCAAGTTCCAATCTGGATTTTTCACTGACTGCGGCTTTGCATCCTCTTAATGAAAACCAGACCGAAGTACAGATGTTGTTTGAAGGAAAGTTTAATCCGTTTATCAAAATGATGGTGGAAAAACCTCTCCAGAATTTTATCAACACTCTTACTGATAAGATTGAAGCTTATAAATAATAATACCTCCGCAAACGGAGGTTTTTTTATGCAATAATTCCCGAACAATGATCAGCAGCACTTCCCGTAGCAGAAGCAAGTACATTAACTTCATTATTCAACTTTAAAACTCCCATCAAAGCAAAGATAAGAGCTTCTTTATAATCAATGATTTCTTTGCCTGGAATTATAATTTCAGCCTTTGTTTTATCTCGGATTTTTTCAACTAAATGGTTATTGTAAGTTCCGCCGCCTGTTATAAGTACATTTTTCAGACGGTTTTTATTAATCACCTCAGCAATCTGGTGCGCTGCATGTTCCGTCATGGTTGCCAGAGCATCAAGGCTTTCCACCTTTTGGAGCAGTGGGAATATATTTTCGTTACACCATTCAATGCCTAAAGATTTGGGATGGGATTGATGATAAAATTCTAATGAATTTAATGAGGAAAGAAGACCTTCGTGAATGATTCCTTTTTTGGCAAAATTCCCGTTTTCATCGAAATTTTTACCTAAATCTTGAGCCAGTTTATTGAGAACAATATTTACCGGAGCAATATCAAAAGCAATTCTTCTGCCTTCAGACTGTAATGAAATATTCGAAAAACCTCCGAGGTTTAGGCATGCCTGATATTCAGAAAAAAGAAGCTCGTCACCAATTGGCACCAATGGAGCTCCGTTACCACCCATTAAAACATCCTGGCTCCGGAAATCATAAACAACAGGAATACCAGTTTTCAGCCTGATAGCACGGCCATCACCGATTTGAAACGTAAATTTCTTCTGGGGCTGATGATAAACCGTATGGCCGTGAGAAGCGATAAGATCTATGTTTTTAAGCTCATACCTTTCAATAAAGCTTTTTACGGTTTGTCCTAAAAAAAATCCGTATGCAGAGTGCAATTCCAGCAGTTGTTCTGCGGAAAGATCTATTGCATGCTTTAAGTCATTGTAAAGATTTTCAGAATAAGAAACCGTTTCAGCCTTTATAATTTGGAAACTCCAGAGAGGAGCTTTTTCAAATTTTACAAAACAAATATCCAGACCATCTAAACTCGTTCCGGACATGAGTCCTATCGCATGAAAAGTCATAAGGTTATTTTTGTTTTTCAGATAGTTTGTCGGTAGTAAAATCTCCCGAATTCTGGTAAAAGACGTATTCGGAAAAGTCATCTTTAGCGGTCATTCCGTGTGCCCCGATCAGTGTAGACCCGTCTTTCATCGTTACATAAACCGTATCTTTTGTATAGATTCTTTTCTTTCTCTGATCCCAGAAAACAGATTGCATGGCGAATCTCTCATTTTCATTCGTGGTAATTCTTACATCGCCTCGCGCTTCGTAAAATTGTTTGTAATCATAGAACTTCGCGTATTTCGCTTTGATCGTTCCGGGTGTTTTAGGCTTTTTTTTATCGAAAAAAAGAATATTCACTCCTTTTCTTGCTACGGTATAAGGACTGTCGATAAGCTCATATTTTTCAATAATGGGAGCTTTGGCACGCATCGTTACAAAACCTGAATCCCGCTGAATAATATTGGCGTTATTGATAATCTGTGAAGCAAAATTTTTATTGTTTTTGCCTTTGTTATTGGTAAAATCTTCCTCACAGGATGTTACCATAAAAAATATAGCACAACTAAAAAGGTATGCTATATTTTTTTTATATGATATGTTTCCCAAGAACTTCATTTTAGTTGTAAAGCGTCTTTCTGAACCACTTATCTGCAAAATTGAAACCAACTCTCAGGTTAATGTAGTTTTGGTTGATGAGGTTATTTTTAAGGGTGCCTCTTTTTCCGACTTCAAGACCCAGCTCAAGACCGCTCATTCTGGTTATGCTGCTGTTTTTGAATGGAAGGAGAACCCCTCCCGAAACCCCGAATTTATTGATGTTTTGTCCCGCAATCTGTAAGCTTCCTTTTTCATAAAAAGCTCCGTAACGGTAAACAATTCTGGAAAAATAACTTCTGAAGTTATTATAATTAGGCAAATACCAGCCTCCGGCAGAAATTCTGTAAGAATCCTGAAGATCCAGGGACTGTCCGAAATAAGCAATGCTTTCTCCCTTTTTATAATCTCCCTGAACAGATAAGAACCATTTGTTCTCTTCTCCGTATCCTACCCCTAAAGAGGCTTGTAACGGCATAAGATTTTTAGAGTCCGTACTTCTTTTCTCAATAATACTTTCATTAGCTTTTACAGTTTGGCCGGCATCAGAATAGAAGTATGTACTGTTTACATAATCAGTAGTCATGTTACTTGTATTACCAAAAGTAGTGGTTGCACCAATCGTAAGTTTTCTGTCGGTACTCGTATTCAAATTCTGGTAGCTTGCTCCCAGCGTAAAGTTGAAATTTTTGATGCTGTTTTTGGTTTCATAGCCGTTAATAAGCTCTGCACTGGCATAAGTAAGCTCATTCAGATCATAAAGGTTACCAAAATAGTAATTGGCTCTGGCTCCTACTGCAAATTTATCATTGACTTTATAGCCTAATGCAATCTGAGCGGTATTTAATGTTCCGCTTCCTTTGAATCTATTGCCCCTTTTATCGTATACTACACCGTTTTCGTCTGTAATGTCATCGATATGAACAATTTCATAGCTTTTAGAACTGTACGGCTGGTAAGAAAGACCCATCTTCAATTTCGGAGATAATGGAAAAGCCAGGGAAATATTGGATAAATACGTTGAATGTTTGGTAGACTTCGTATTGTTATAATCTGTTTTAAAGTAATTGTTTTCGTTGGTAGCTTCCAGTTTGATACTTGTAAGCTCGAAATTAGCATTGTTTGCAGGGTTTGCAAAGTTAAAATTACTGGTAAAATCGCTGATAAAAGCGGTAGATATACCTCCCATTGAGGTCGTTTCGATCGTATTATCATATTTAATATCACCGATTCCGTAAGTCGCATATGGTGAATTACTCAGATTCTGCGCATTTAGGAAGTATCCGACTGATATTAATGATAGTACAAAGATTTTTTTCATTCTTTATTTTTAAAACAATGCGCAAATATCTTAAATATTAATGAATTGTAAAAATTATAAGAGGTTAAAGTTTGTTAAGGACGATTAATAGAGATAATTATGATGAATTGCCAATTGTGAATCCGGTTATCTGTGAATTTTTGTACATTATTTTATATACTTGATAAAAATTCAGAATTGATTTGCAACGCAAAATTGACTTACAGAGTAAAATTCACATTCTACAAATTACAATTTTCTTTATCTTTGAGCCATGAATTGGGAGAACATTGCCGGACAGGAAAATCTGAAAAAACTTCTGAGAGAAAGTATTGCCGAAAACAGAGTGAGCCACGCCCAGCTTTTCGTAGGAAAAGAAGGATATGGAACTTTGCCGATGGCTCTGGCTTATGCCAAAGAAATTTTAAGCAGCGAAAACGAACATGCGGCTTCAAAAGTAGAGCATCTCAATCATCTTGATCTTCATTTCAGCTTTCCGGTTTTCACCGATAACAGGAATTCTTTAAGCAAAAATAAATTTGATGAGTTCCGCGAAATGATTATCAGTTCCCCCTATTCAAGCTATGACGACTGGACCGCTTTCCTCGAATCTGAGAACAAGCAGCTTTTTATATCTGCCGACGAAGTCGATGATCAGAACCAGAAATTTTCGTTAAAAAGCTTTGAAGGAGGAACCAAAATTCTTATCGTTTGGAGAGCCGATAAAATGAATATTGCCGCAGCCAATAAATTCCTGAAGTTTTTAGAAGAGCCTCCTGCAAAGACCGTAATTATTCTCACCGCAGAAACTACTAATGATATTCTTCCGACCATTCTTTCGAGAACTCAAATTGTTGAAGTTCCGAGAATCAGTGATGAAGATCTTGAAACCTATCTTAAAAAGAATTTCAATATTCCCCAGGACAAGATAGGAGAGATTATCCATCAGGCGCAGGGAGATCTTAATGATGCGCTGAAGCTGATGCAATCCGGCAATAAAAGCGATGAGTTTGAAAAGCTTTTTATTCAGTGGGTAAGAGACGCTTTTATGGTTAAGAAAAAACCGGAATTTCTCAAAAGTATTATTTTCTGGGCAAGAGAAATAGCAGGATGGAACCGTGAAAAACAGAAAAATTTCCTTAATTATTGTTCAGAAATTTTCAGGCTGGCTCTTTTGCAGAATTATCAGTCGGAAGATCTGGTGTACAAAAAAATTGATGCCAATGGATTCAATTGGCTTGGGTTTTCAAAATTCATCAGCGGAGCCAATATCGAAAGCATTCTTGAAGAAATCAGCACAGCCGATCTTCATCTCACCAGAAACGGAAATCCAAAAATTGTATGGACCGATCTGGGAATAAAATTATCAAGATATATTCATAAAAACGCATAAAAATCCGACCGTTTGGTCGGATTTAATTTTACTTTTAAGCAGTTTTCTTTGTTTTTTTTTCTTTAGTACTTTTCGCTTTGGCGTTGTTTTGTGCCGTTGATTCCTTTTTTTCACATCCTTTGTGATATTCGGCATTGGCTTTCTTGTCTGCTGCAGAACAATGCTTTTTATCTTTTCCTGCACAGCATCCTTCTTTTTCCTGTGCAAAATGTAAAGTGAATACGCTTAGTAAAGCTAAAATTGAAATCATTTTTTTCATCTTGAATTTTTTTTAAGATTCAAATATAAGAAATTCAGCCAATTAAGATTTAACCAATATTAAAAATAAATTAAATTTAACATAAAAATCAATCAATCGTTTGATTTATTCGAAAACGGTCGTACATTTGCATCGTCAAAATCAGAACATAAGAATGATTTCAAAAGAAGAAAATATACTGTTTGCTGCCGAGAAGCTTTTTGCTGAAAAAGGCTTTGAAGGTACTTCTACAAGGGAGATTGCCAAAGCAGCCAATGTAAATATTTCAATGATCTCTTATTATTTCGGGTCGAAAGAAAAGTTGTACGAGAAGCTGGTGGAATACAGAATGAGTGAAGGACAATTTTTTTCAAAAGATATCCTTGAAAGAACAGATATTAATGATTGGGAGAAGATAGAAAAAATTGTAGATCAGTTTGCAGGAAAAGTAAGACATCAGAAATGTTTTTACCGCATCATGCAGAGAGAACAGCTGCATACACAGAATCCTCATATTGTGGAATTCCTGAAACAGACAAAAATGGGATTTATTTCCATGTATTCAAAAATATTGGAAAGCGGACTGAAGAAAGGCATCTTCACTAAAAATCCGCCGATCTATCTTCTCCATTCCACCGTGAGCGGAACTTTGTTTTATGCATCCAATGCAAAAGAAATGTACAAAGAATTCCTGAACAACACGGATGAAGAGGAAATTTTTGATGACACCTATTACACAGAGCTTAATACACATATAAAATACTTATTAAAAGACCTTCTAGGGTATGAAGAAAATAAATAACTCAGTTATTGCACTGGCATTATTCATAGGTGTTGCCAATGCAAATGCACAGGAAAAAAGAATGCTTACTCTTGATGAAGCTGTGCAGTTGGGTATTCAGAACAGCAAAAATCTGAAGATTGATGCAGCAAAAATTGAAGAAGCAACAGCAGATCTTCTGGAAGCCAAAAACAGGCAGCTGCCGGAACTGAAAGTTTCCGGAAGCTATATGTATCTTCCGCTAAAGCCTAATATCAACATCAAACTTCCGGGAGTTTCGGGAGATAGCGGCCCTGAAGTACATCAGGTAGCTTACGGATCTGCAAACCTCAGCGTTCCCATCTACAGCGGCGGAAGAATAAAATACGGCATCGAATCTGCAAAATATCTGGTAGAAGCATCAAAATTAAACACCGAAAACGATAAGGTGGCCATAGCCTACAATGTGGCACAGGCTTATAATAACTTGTTTAAAGCAAACCAGTCGATCAAAGTACTTGAAGAAAATCTTTCCGCTTCCCAAAAGAGAGACGAAACATTCCTTAAAATGGAAAACAACGGACTTATCGCCAGAAACGACAGGTTAAAAGCCAATCTTCAGACTTCGAATATAGAACTGCAATTGCTGGAAGCTAAGAATAATTACAATATCGCCAATATCAATATGGATCTTTTGCTCGGCATTCCGGAAACAACGGAAATTGAAGTGGATGAAAACTATATTGAAGAAGGAGAGGATATAAAAACAGTAGATTATTATATCAATACGGCAAGAGAAAACCGCAAAGACCTGCAGTCGCTCAACAAGCAGAGACAGGCAGCAGCATTGGGAACAAAAGCCGCGAAAGCGGAAAATCTTCCTTCCATTGCTTTTACAGGGGGATATGTCGCAGCAGATATTCCTAAGTTTCTAACGATTTATAATGCAGTAAACGTAGGAGTAGGAATTTCCTACAACTTATCAAATCTCTGGAAGGAAAACTCTTCACTCAAACAGTCAAAAGCAAGAGAAATGCAGCTTTCGGCAACCAATGAATTATTGAATGACAATATTAAATTAGACGTCAACAGAGAATACCAGAATACGGATTATTCCAAAAAAAGAATTGCGGTATTCGAAAAATCTGCTGAACAGGCCAACGAAAACTACAGAATTACAAAAAATAAATACGACAACGGCCTTGCCACGATGACCGAGCTTCTCGATGCGGATGCAGCCCAGATAGCAGCCAATGTAGGGGTGATCAATGCAAAAGCAGATGCGGCACTGGCATACAGAAAACTATTACAAACTACAGGAACTTTAACAACAAAATAAATTAAGAGCGATACCGAAAATGGAAAATAATACTACACAAGTAACTGAAACTAAAAAGAAAAAAAGTTTAGTTTTCCCTATAATCTTAGCAGTTGTTTTAATTGGCGGCGGAATCTACGGGTACAGAACCTATTCTTACGGCCAGGTACACGAAGAAACAGATGACGCACAGATCGCTTCCAATATGGCTCCTGTTATTTCAAAAATTTCAGGGTATGTAACGGAAGTAAAAGTAAAAGATAATCAGTTTGTAAAAAAAGGAGATACGCTGGTTGTTTTAGACAGCAGGGATCAGAAAATGGCGCTTGAACAGGCAGAAGCAGCTTTGGCTACGGCAAAGAGTAATATTTCAAATGCGCAGGCATCCACTACAGCCACCTCTAAAAATATTGGCTCTTCTCAAGCCGCGGTTACTACAGCCAATGCACAGATTGAAGCTGCAAAAGTAAACGTATGGAAAACTACCCAGGATCTAAAAAGATATGCCAATCTTGTAAAAGATCATTCTATTACAGAACAGCAATATGAGCAGGCTTTGGCAGCAAAACAAACTGCCGACAAACAGTTACAAGTACTCATTGATCAGAGAAACCAGATTGCACAGCAAACCAATATCGCTTCTTCCCAGACGGCAGCAAGCTCCCAGCAGATCAGCGTGGCAGGTTCTGTTGCCAAACAGAGAGAAGTGGATGTTGAAAATGCAAGATTAAACCTTTCTTACACGGTAATTGTTGCTCCCGAAGACGGATATGTTGGAAAAGTTCCTATCCAGGCAGGGCAGTATTTACAGGCTGGTTCACAGCTGTTTGCTTTGGTTAAAAATGACCAGAAATGGGTAGTGGCCAACTTCAAAGAAACACAGGTGGATAAAATGGTAGAAGGACAGAAAGTAAAAATTGAAATCGATGCTTTCCCGGACAGGGAATTTGATGGGGTTGTAAGCTCTTTCTCTCCCGCAACCGGTGCTACGTTCTCTATCCTTCCTCCGGATAATGCAAGCGGTAACTTCGTAAAAGTAGTGCAGAGACTTCCTGTAAAGATCGATTTTGTAAATCTTGATAAAGAGGTTGCCAAAAGATTAAGAACAGGAATGAACGTAAAAGCAGAAGTTTCACTGAAATAAATATAAAGTGGATTGTCAATAATTGCAGAGGCAGCCATTAATGCAGAAGATATGAAGATGCTGCTGATCATCATGAAGAAAGAAGTTGCGGAGGTGATCAGTTGATGGTACAGAAATGAAGGCGAAGGCGATAATGGTGACAGACAATTGGCAATTCACTTTTAAAAATAATATAAGAGAATTGTCAATAGATGCGGAGGCAGTCGGCGATGAAGAAGAAATGAAGATGCTGATCAGAATGCAGAAGAGGATTTGCGGATGAAAGTCAGCCACCATGTGGAAATGTAGATCAGGCTGGTGATGAAGTTGTAGCTTATGGAGATGAAGATCAAAATGTAATGCTGAAATGAAGCTGTACAGCTGACAACACTGAAGAGGACTATTGACAATTCACTTTTTAAATTAAGATTTTTTGGGATTCAGAATGACGGTCAATGAAGGATGAAAATCCATTCATTAAGCCGGAAATTAATTAAATAAAGAATAAAGTTAGTTCGTTAAAACTTGTTCTGCTATCAAATAGTTTCTGAATCTCATAATCTCTTAATTTTTAATACTATTAAACAAACATGCAAGATTCATTAGTAGAATATGGAGCCCGAAGAGTAATCATTACGATTACGGCTATTCTTTGTGCTTTGCTTGAAATTGTGGATTCCACGATTGTAAACGTTGCCCTCAACGAGATGAAGGGTAACCTCGGTGCCACACTTTCTGAGGTGGGATGGGTCATCACGGCATATGCTATCGGGAACGTGATCATCGTTCCGATGACAAGCTGGCTTTCGCAGCAGTTTGGACGAAGAAATTACTTTGCGGCATCCATCATTATATTTACCGTATTCTCTTTCCTCTGCGGGAATGCCACCAACATTTGGGAACTGGTATTTTTCAGACTGATGCAGGGAATTGGAGGAGGAGCATTGCTCGTAACCTCACAAACCATCATCACGGAATCTTATCCCATCGAAAAAAGAAGTATGGCTCAAGCTATATACGGTTTGGGAGTAATCATCGGACCTACCTTGGGGCCGCCGCTTGGAGGATATATCGTGGATAACTTCAGCTGGCCTTATATTTTTTATATCAATATTCCAATCGGGATTGCAGCAACATTGATGACGCTTCAGTTTGTAAGAAGCCCAAAATATGCTGAAAAAAGAAAAGTTTCGGATGTCGACTGGATCGGGATTGCTTTACTGGCGATTACCGTAGGTTCTTTACAGTTCATCCTTGAAAGAGGACATGAAGAAGACTGGTTTGAAAGCGGAATGATCGTTACATTCACCATCTCGGCCGTTCTTGGATTTATACTTTTCTTATGGAGGGAACTTACTTTTAAATATCCTATTGTAGAACTGCGGGTTCTCAAAAATGGAAATCTCCGGATCGGAACTGTAATGTCATTCGTACTTGGATTCGGATTGTATGGCTCCACCTTTATTGTTCCTTTATACACACAAAGTATTTTAGGCTGGACGGCACTTCAGTCGGGAGCATTAATGATTCCTGCAGCCTTAACCACGGCTTTCATGATGCCGATCATTGGAAGGTTACTTTCCAAAGGTGCAAAACAGCAGATCCTGGTTTCTTTGGGATTATTTATCTTCTTTATCTACAGTTTCTGGGGATATAAAATATTAACACCGGATACCAGTAAAGACGCCTTTTTCTGGATGCTGATTGTAAGAGGAGCCGGTCTTGGATTATTATTTATTCCAATTACTTCGCTCTCTTTAAGTACGCTGAAAGGACAGGAAATAGGGCAGGGGGCAGCTTTTACCGGAATGATGAGACAGCTCGGTGGATCTTTCGGGATTGCAGCGATAACGACTTTCATTGCCAATGCCGGCCAGAAATACAGACTGAACGTGATTTCGCATCTTGATGAAAATGATTTTGCCGTTCAGCAACGGCTTCAGACTTTAAAAGGAAGTTTCATGGCAAAAGGAATGACACCCGATGCCGCCATGAATGCCGCCTACAAAATGCTTGATCTTTCGGTAACAAAACAGGCTACGGTACTCTCTTATATGGATGTATTCCTCTATCTGGGTGTGATTTTCCTCATCTGTATCCCGTTTATTCTCTTTATTAAAGAGCGAAAAAGCAAACAGAAGATTGATCTGAGTGAAGCGATACATTAATCTACAATGTTGAAAATTTATTATAACATTATGAAGAAGCTGTCTCGTAAAATGAGACGGCTTCTTTTTTTAATAAAAAAACCGCCTCAGTTGTGAGACGGTCTCCTAATTTTTAAGGATATTCAAAGCCAAATATTACTTTATAAACCTTGTTGTCTTTTAGATAAAGTTCTATAAAATATGGAGGCATTTCATATTGCTTTATTTTGGGATTATCAGGATTGTCAATCGTATATCTGATAATTTGTTCGTTAGATTTTTTTTCAAGTTTATAGTTACTACCTTTTAGATTGGTTATTTCCTCTAAAGTCATTCCTAATTTGAGCCCTGATTCTGTATTAAAATTATCGTATTTAGTTTTATTAACATTATAATTTTTAAGTTTAATATCATCTTTTAAATATCCTATTTCAAATAAACTAAAATTGTTTTTGGTATCTCCTTCATATTGATATGTTATTAGATATTCTTTTTCAGAGATATTTGAAAAAAGAATAGCAGGTGTTTCTCTCATCCCGTATTCTACTTTTAAATTTTTATAATTAGGATAAAATTTTTCAAACGAGGGATAATCTTCCAACTTAAGTATTTTATTAATTGATATTTCAGGCGAAAAATCTTTTTGTGAAATTTGTTTGTTGACTGTAGTTTTATGAGATTCTTTTTGTTGACAATTTATAGTCAATATAAAGAGAAGAAAAATTGCACATAATTTATTCACCATTGCTTTTAAATTTTGATTTTCTTCCATTGTTATTAGGATTTCCATTAATCTGTATATTTGTAGGAATTGACTTTTGCATTTTTAATAGAGAGTTAACTTTATTTCTAAAATCAGTCAATACTATTTTATTACCTGATAAGCCTATACAACCTTGAGTACCTTCATTATTTCCATCCGGATGAATGCGTAACTCTGATCGACCTGTATCAAATTGGGGGTTAAGAAAATAGCTAAAACCTACGCCATCTTTATTCATTCCTTTAACATACATGCCATTTTCTGGTTCTCTATTCCAATATGTGTCTACTGTATATTCACCATTTTCTGGTGCTCCATTATTAAATCCACCTGCAACTGCATCATAAGAACTAATTGTTTTTGTTTTCCCATTTTCAAATGTTACATTTAAATCAATTGTAACATCTCCTAATTTACTTGTTCTCATATCTCCTTGAATAGATATTTCTGCTTTTTGAGCTGGAGAATAATCCATTTTTTTGTAAGTATGATAAGTTTCTAATACTAAACCCTTATGTTTTTTATTGTCCCACGTTTTAGTACGTTCATAATAAATTCCTCTATAAATTTCCCCTTTTTGAAGTACTCCTTTTTCTTTATGGTTTTTAGCTGTTACATCATCTCGCCAAGTAATATCTCCATTCGCTGCTTCAACCCAATCCATTCCGTCAGGATCTACAAATCTTATTGGATTATTGTTAGCGTACATTATTGGATTTAAATCAGGATGTTTTTCCGCCAGCGGATCCACCACACCCCATCGTTCAATATCCGGCATATAAAACCTTGCGCCATAGTCCAGCCATTGGGTTTCCTGCTGCTGTTCTTTACCGTTATAAGTGTAAAAATAATTAGGACTTACGCTTCCATACGACATTGTATTCCCAAACTCCATCCCGAAAGGATAGTAATCGCTTGTTTTATCAATGGCTGCATTTCCTGATGCGTCCCTGTAAAAAGCCAATCTTATGTTCCCTAAATGATCTTGTACTGGTAAATATATTGATTCTTTCAGCAAAATTTATTAACATAAAAAATAAAACCATTGCTGAAAAAGTGAAAGACGCCTATTTAAATTTACAAAGTTCTCATCGTTAAAATTTAAAGACTTCTTTAATAAAAATGTCGCTGCGCTATAAAACAAAAACCCTCGCAAATTTACAAGGGTTTATTTTTATCTACGACGAAGTTACAAACTTCGCGGAGCGTTATTTAAGGATATTCAAAACCAAAATATATTTTAATTAGTTTATCATCTTTAAAAGTATATTCTGAAAAATAAAGTGGAAGATTATATTTCTGCAAAAAACAAGAGTTATTGTAATCTGATAAAACATATTTTACAGTATTATCATTTTCTGAATAGTTATTTCCTTTTATTTTTAATAATTCAGTTTTTGTAATACCTAATTTTATTCCGCTTTCGGTTATAAAACTATTATACTCTAAACGGTTATTAAGTTCATTTCCTGTATATGGTTCAATTTTAAATTGATAAAATTCATCGTAACCAGAACCATAAAAAAAATAGAACGTCAATTTTTCCGTTTCCTTTTTATTCAAAAAACTTACATATGGTAATCCCTGATTATCTTCTGTTACCAGTTTATTTAAATCTTTATAATTGCTTAAACTTGTATTGTTATTAGATAATTCAATATCATTCACTTTTATATCAGCTACAAAATTGTCTCTGCAAGTGTCCTTTTTCTGAACAGTAGTATTTACATGTTCTGTTGGCTTATTTGTATGGCCGCAACTAATACAAACGGTAACAATTATTAAAATAAATAGTGTTCTCATAATTACTGTCCACTTGTTGCTTTTCCTCCGCTTGGTCTGTTATAATTAGGATTGTTTCGGAAGTTAATATTTACTTTAAAAGGAACTGTGGTTTTATTGAAATAGTTTCTTACAACATTTCTAAAGTCTTTTAACTCTTTAGAATTTTCACAAATTCCTATACATCCCGCTGTACCAAGAGACGGGTTTTGGTCTGGATGTATTCTTAAACCTGTTCTATTTAACGTTGTGTTATTGTTCAAAAGTACTTTAAATCCTACACCATCTCGCACCATTCCACTTTCATTAGTGTCCACAATACCTGATGCTGAATATTCTCCATTGGGTGTAGGTCCATAATCCCAAGGTCCACTATTGACATCGACAGTTTGTAATACTGCTGATTTGCCATTGTCAAAAAGTGCTTTGACCTGCATTGTACCTTCTGCAAAATAAGCATCTCTTCCTATTTTGTCTTTACGTCCTGTAGCTGAAGCATCCCCGTTAACATTTATTTCTAAACCGACTTGCTCTGCATAACTCATTTTTCCATAAGTATGATAAGTTTCTAATACTAAACCCTTATGTTTTTTATTGTCCCACGTTTTAGTACGTTCATAATAAATTCCTCTATAAATTTCCCCTTTTTGAAGTACTCCTTTTTCTTTATGGTTTTTAGCTGTTACATCATCTCGCCAAGTAATATCTCCATTCGCTGCTTCAACCCAATCCATTCCGTCAGGATCTACAAATCTTATTGGATTATTGTTAGCGTACATTATTGGATTTAAATCAGGATGTTTTTCCGCCAGCGGATCCACCACACCCCATCGTTCAATATCCGGCATATAAAACCTTGCGCCATAGTCCAGCCATTGGGTTTCCTGCTGCTGTTCTTTACCGTTGTAAGTGTAAAAATAATTAGGACTTATGCTACCATACGACATTGCATTACCAAACTCCATCCCGAAAGGATAGTAATCGGTTGCTTTATCAACGGCTGCATTTCCTGATGCGTCCCTGTAAAAAGCCAGTCTCATGTTTCCTAAATGATCTTGTACTGGTAAATATATTGATTCTTTCCGCAAAATTTATTAACATAAAAAATAAAACCATTAATGAAAAAGTGAAAGACGCCTATTTATATTTACAAAGTTCTAATAGTTAAAATTTAAAGACTTCTTTAATAAAAATGTAGCTGCGCTATAACACAAAAAACCTCGCAATTTGCAAGGTTTTTTATTTATCTACAGGCACGAGCGAGACGCTCGCGCCAGCTAGGGATAATTTCAAAAATTAGTAGATAGAACTTCATCTATGTTAGATTCATAATCTAAAGTGTCTATTTTCCAATTATTCTTTATTACAAGTTTTAATGTTCCTTTTGCTTTTATAATAGAATCTCCAATTTGAATTTTCTCATTCCAACCTGTATGTGTGGGCAAACTGTCATTACCATATACAATATATGTTGCCCCGTGATTAGAATAATCTATTGATTTTCTATCAATAACAGATTTTATAGTCTTGCTTCTAATTTTTTTAAATAATAAATCATTTTCATCATTAGATGGATAAAAATGAAAATAGATTTGGATAGATGCAAAAATCAATACAAGCCCTAAAACACCCAAGAAATATTTTCTTTTTGAACTTCTCATTATCTCCCAATTAAAGTAGTTTTAGACCTTGTCCACATAGCTCCAGCTTCAGCCCCAATTCCATAACTTCCCGACTTAGTAGTATATCCATTTTTGTTTTTGCCCCATTCATTATAATTAAAATTTTGTGAAGGCGTTAACTTACTTTCATTAGTAGATCCCCCATAAGATCCAGAAACTGGACCAACACCTACATTATACGAATTTCCATAACCTTCATAATCACTTACGTGAAAGTTTCTATTAGGATCTGTTGCCGTTATCGGAATAAAATCAAGACTTAAACCAGCTCCGACACCTAAATTACCTCCAATTGAGTAATAAAAAGAAGAATCTCCATATGAATCCTTAACAAACCCAAATGCTAAATTTAATCCTCCTCCAAGAGCCCAATTTAAAGAAATTTGTGAAGCCATACCGCTTATAGGTGTTTCTAATGCATTAACCTCAATTCCATCAATATTAGAACTTCCATAAGCACTGCTGTTGTTTGCTAAGTTTGTTACACTTCCATTTGCGTTCAAAGTGTGAGTAACGTCTCCATTTCCATTTTTAATTTCTCCTGTTGCTCCTACACTATCAACATTTGCGTAACCTGCTTCTTTTGCCTGATCTACAGTTTTTATATTCGCATCATATGTCATAGTAGTTTGATTAGTTTTAGGATCTACCATTTTTATCCAATCCTGGCCAGTTCTCCCATCCGGGTCTATGAACCTAATCGGATTGTTAAAGGCATAAGTATAAGTCGACCAACGACGTGAAGTCTCCGCCAACGGATCCACCACACCCCACCTACCGATATCCGGCATGTAAAATCTTGCGCCATAGTCCAGCCATTGGGTTTCCTGCTGCTGTTCTTTACCGTTGTAAGTGTAAAAATAATTAGGACTTATGCTTCCATACGACATTGCATTACCAAATTCCAGTCCGAAAGGATAGTAATCGGTTGCTTTATCAACGGCTGCATTTCCTGATGCGTCCCTGTAAAAAGCCAGTCTCATGTTTCCTAAATGATCTTTGTACTGGTAAATATATTGATTCTTTCCGCAAAATTTATTAACATAAAAAATAAAACCATTACTGAAAATTTAAAGACCTCTTTAATAAAATGTAGCTACGCTATAAACACAAAACCCACCGCAAAGTGCAGTGGGGTTATTTTATCTACCAGCAAGAGCGGGACGCTCGCACCAGCGTGGGGACTTTGCGCAGCTGTATAACTATTTTGTTTCAAAAGGAACATTCTTTTTAAACTCCTTAAAAATATCTATACGCTCCTTTGGTGGATTAGATAATAATTCTCCTTTATAGTCAATATAGTATTTTGCGTTATTTACTAATTTTAAATCCTCTTTACTATTAACGCTTTTTAGATCTTCCTTATATTTATATGTCTTTTCTATGACCTCAATTTTTGCAGGATAAAATTTGTAAATTAACTCTGCTTGACCTGTTTCTGCATAAATATTTATTTTACTTTCATAAATCTTTTTACCTCTATAGGTAACGACTGCTTCTGCCCCCTCAGAAGCAATACCATCTATATTATAAGAGATTATAGTATCTTTTTTTATTAAGCTTTCTTGTAGTAGAGGAACCGTTTCAGAACTTGTGTTATTGTGATCTTTTGCATTGCAACTTATCATTGTCAATAATAAAAATATTATATTTTTCATCGTCTCAATATTGGTAATCCATTCTTTTTTGGTAAAGCTTGTAGCTGTTTTAACGTCTTTCCTTGTAAATTTTGGAAGTGAGGTCTATCTAAAAATTTCCATCTACCTCCCCATTCAAGACCTCTGCTTTCTCCTATTCGACCAATTAAATCCCAATTCTTTGTTTCCCAATTAAGCTTTCCATTTTCCATAGGAACTACATCAACTGCTAATCCAAAATTGTGATTACTTTGACCTCCTTTTGCTTTTGTTACAATACTTCCAGGTGCGGTTCTGCCTTTTGCATATAATTTATCTTGTTCTTCAACTGACCTAAAACCATCCGTTACTCTTAAATCTACATCAAATCTATATTTTGCCATTAACAAGAATGATTTCATTTGGTTCTGAATAGAAGGATGAAGAGAAGCTATTTTTTTGTCAGTAGATTCACTACCTGTACTAATATCTTCATATGCTTGCCAAGTTTGATTTGCTTTATATCCTTCAGAAGTTAGAGTTGTCATACCTCCTGCTCCAAAAACATATGCTGTTTCTACAGTATTTTCTCTAGCAACTTTATTTCCGTTTTTATCCGTATCATAATCAACCCAACGATATCCTGCGATATTTTCTTTATCGCTAAGTTTAACAGCTTCACCTTTTTTATTTATAGGTTCCCAAGATTCACCATTAGGATCTATTAAATTAATAGGGTCATTTGCCGTGTAAACATATGGTGAGTCATTAAAATACTTCTCCGCCAGCGGATCTACGACACCCCACCGTCCAATATCCGGCATATAGAATCTTGCTCCATAGTCATACATTCCAGTCTCTTGAAGCTCCTTGCCGTTGTACTTATACTGATAAGAAGGATTTCCATCCAATGCATTATACCCTTCATGCTTCAACCCGAAAGGATAATAATTGTTTTCTTCAAGAACTTCTATTCCGCTGCCATTGCTAAAGTAGCTTAATCGTACATTTCCCAAATGGTCTACATAGTTGTAAATATACTTATTATTTTCAAAATTGAAATAGCCTTCTGCGGTTGGAATGAACTTTAGAACGCCATTCTCATACTGGAAGCCATCAATATAATCCACTATTTTGGTTCCGTACGTCTTTTTTACTTTTGTGCCATCAGCCCTGTAAATATAGGAAGTATTTCCCTGTGATGCCAACACCGTTTTGGGAAGATTCAGGAAGTTATACTGAATGCCAGAAATTCCTTTATCGAGCTGGCTGGTCATATTCCCATTAGCATCATAACCGATGGTATTCCCCAATGCATTATATCCTGAACTGTTATTGGCAACACCGCTTGGAAGCGTTATTTTGGAAAGCCTGTTGCTAAATCCTGAGTTTTCATAATTGTAAATAAGGTCATCAATCTTTTCGGCAATGGTTCCTGAAGAAGGTTTGGCAAATCTCTTTAAATTCGAAATATTCCCGTTGAGATCATATGAAATTTCTTCGTTATAAAATCCATTTCCGGGAACCGAAGCATTAGGTTCGAAATAGGAGCCTTTCGTGAGCCTGTTCAGGGCATCATACTGGTAATTGTATCTTCTCAGGATATTGTCAGTAGAAGTTCTCCAGTCTGCCTCTGTGATGTTCCCGTTATATTTTCCGGTAACCGCCGTGTTCTGGGGACCGCTATACTGCACTACATAGCCAAAGAGTTTTCCGTTCAGATTAGCAGGATCGTTAATCTTGGTCATCCACCCACGGATATTGTATGCATAGCTGATATCCTGAAGCGGAGTAGAAGCAGATATTCCGCCCACTTTTTTGGTTTGAAGCTGGGAAAGCTCATTATAAGTATTCTGCGCCAAATATTCTACCGGGTTGTTGTCTACCTGGTGGGTATGGGTTTTCAATCTGTTCTGGGAATCATAGGTGAAGTTTTCGGTAATCATTTTATCGGTGTCGGTATCCAGCCTTTTATGACGGGTGATGCTCTGCTGAACTACGCCTGCAAAATCAAGCCTGGATTCTACCTGGGTACGTCCGCCCAAATGGTTGATAGAATAACTTCCGATCGTTCTGCCTTTTTTATCGTAGTAGCTATAGCTTTTTGTCCAGTTATTGTCCTCAATGTTTTTAACCAGACTCATTACCGGAAGGCTCTTGGTGCTTAATCCTTCGGCGGTATTTGTTTCCGTAAGAGTGGCTTCTCCCAAAATGCTGGTCGGGAAAGCTGGATTAAAGCTGTAAGAAGGATACGTATCATAGTAATTAACACTCAGAATAGTCATGCTTCCTGTAGGAAACGCTTCTTTAGTATAATAAACATCCATCCCGTTTTGGGTGATGACAGGAGTAATGCTTCTTTTTTCATTGTTTCCTGCATTGGCTGTCATATTATTAATAGCCGTCTGCATGGCAGTTCTTGTGGCGGTATTGGAAAAAAATCCTGTATAAGCCACTCTTCCGAACTGGTCATATTTCGTGAAAAGCCATCCTTTTGAATTAAAGGTATTGGTTGTTATCCTCAAATTAGCGTCCTGAGTAAGGACCAGCCTGTCCTGTTTATCATACACCATATATTCCCAGCCTTTGCCCGGAAGCTTTTTTTCCACCAACCGGTTCCTGCCGTCGTAACGGTACTGGTAGCAGAGGTTGTCCAGATCAGTAGCTGAAAGGGCTTGAACGTTGGACGCTAATGGTGGAATGACATACGCTAATTGGTTGTATTCGTTGTAGACATAATACGTATCCACTTTTTCCGTGGCGCTAAGCATCTTTCTTACCAACAAAACCTGTCCTTCCCCGTTTTTAAATTCAATGGTCTGGTTTCCGTCTTCGTCGGTTACGGTGTTTTTGTAGAGCTGTGCGGCCAGATAATTTGTACTCTGGCTCATTTGCGAGCTGGTAGCCCCATTAACCCAGGTGGTTACCGTGGTGTATTTTTTAACGGCATCTTCAGCCGTATTGGCATCATAACCGAACTGAACGGGTTTCGTATCCCACGCATTCCCCACCTGTTTCTGCTGTAAAATCCTGTCTAAGGGAGAGTTTTCCAGAATCTTTTCTGAAAAGATCTTCTCTGAACCATAATGCGTGGGCTGGGTGGCATTGCTCAAAGGAGACGTGTAAATTCCTCCACTCTGTGTTCCCTGCTGGGGAACCGGAAGGTAATCTTTAACCTGTCTTCCAAAACCATCGTATTCAATATGGGTTACCACGTCTTTCCCCGTTGGGGAAGCTTTGATATTCACCACCTGCTTGGGTCTTCCCAACCCGTCAAAATACTGTACAGATTCTGAAGTTTTGGTAGCGGTGGTTCCGTTATAATCTAAATAGGTTTTGGTATAAACGTAGTTTTCCGTGTTAGTGAGCTGTGCCTGGGATAAACCGGATATCAGCAAAGTGCCTATAGGAATTAATATTTTTTTCATCAGTGATTAGTTTTTGTAGTTGTACTTGAATTCTTTTAACAGCTTTCCGGTGGCAGAATTTTCCCTGATTTCTTTCAGTCTGTTAGCGGTATCATAGAGATATACCTCGCGGATTCCAGATGGAGGAGTAATGGTAGTAACACCGATCAATGGATCATAAGTATAGGTGGTAATCTGGTAATTTGCCATTGTACTGTCTTTCCTGAAATTATCCAAAGCTGTGATGAGTGTCGCCTCATTGGAAGGATTGGAAGCATCCAGGTCGGAAGCTGAAATAATAGCTGCTGCAAGGCTGCTTACCTGGGCATAAGTCGCTCCAACAATCTTTGCAATAGGCTGGGTCTGGTTGTACCCCCAGATAATGGCGGTCGGGATGCCGTCTTTGGTGGTATACTGCTGCAGGTTGCCCTTGCTGTCGTATTGGTTATAGGTGATTTCCGTGGAAGCGGTGTTCTGCAGGTCATAGGAAACCACCGAGCTTGGAAGTAAATTGGCAGCATTGTCGTATTTTGTTTCGGTTCTGGAAATAGTTTTCCCGGTCTCAGCAGCATTCTGCTTCTTCAGAACTGTTGTTTCCAATGGAATACCGATCATATTGGCATTAATCAGCTTTTGATTGTTCTTCTCGTGGGCATATTGGTAGGTGGTTTGGGTGATGCTGCCGTCGGGAGAGATGGTTTGTTGACTGGATAATTGATAATGGACAGGATTACTATAAATATATTTTGTATTTGTAGTTAAGGTTTTATTACCCACAAAATCTTTTCGCACGGCTGAAAACTCATGAGGAAGTTCATCAAAATTTTTAAACTTATAATAAAAGTATTCTATACCAAGAAATGTTTGAGGATGATAACCGTCGTTATATGATGCATATTTGAAATCCTGTGGCTTTTTAACTCGATCATAATCTATCCCATATACCTTTTTTTGATTTTTGCTTTGTGTAGAAAAATCAAAATTATAATTCATTTTTTCTTCATCGTAGGATATAGATTTTGTAAGTATCTCATACCCATTTAGCGGATATTGATAGCAAGGTATGCTGGCTGAACTCATTGGAGCCTGACCTTCAAAATTACCAAAATAACAGGATCCTAAAAAATTACCTAAAACATTATTATTCTTAAAGTAATGAGAAATTATTTTATTTTCGCCATTAAGTATATTTTTCTCCTCTACTGTGGCTTTTAAGTACTCAATACTATTGCCCTTACTATTCTGCATCGGAAATCTGCTTTGAGACGTAACAAAATCTTTTCCTGGTACACTTTGTAAAAAATCAATGTGAAAGTTAGAAATACCTGATTCTATTCCTTCGTCATCTTTATAGGTATAATTTGTTATATAAGAGACATTATTATTACTATCATAGTTTTCTATCTTTGAAACTCTTAATCCTCCGAATGGAACCTCAAAGCCAACCTGATTAATGTATTTCCCCTTTGCATTGTCTAATTCTTTCCATGATAAATCTACTGTAGCTTCGTCTGTATTGACATCGAAATATTGTCCAAGGCCACCTCCATTATTATTTCCCAAATAAAGTTCAACTTTAAGTTTATTTTCTGATGTAAGCTTATTATAAGGTACCTGTAATGTTCGGGAAGTATTATATAATAACGTTTTAGGAACAATAATTTCATTGTTTGAATTTATTATCGAATAATAAATTGAGCAGCTTCCAGAAAGTGGTAAAGAGTTTTCCCCATACAAGCATTTAGATGTATTGGTGTCGATCTTTAGGACTAGATTTTGATAATTTGTAAGATTATTAATATTAACTCCGACCGGAACTGTATATGTTTTATATAATTGATTAGTTATATTCTCATTGGTTGAAAAATGTTTAGACTTTATCTGATAAGGAATAATATTATGAAATTCGTCACCAACACCCCATGAATTATTATAATCTATTCCTTTATTATTTTCAAAGAAAAATTTTGTCTTTCCTCCTGTCGGATAAATAATTTCTTCTAATATATTTGCTTTAGAATACTCCTCATTGACATCCCGATTATTATCCTCTTCTAACACTAAATCAATACTTGGTGTGAGTCCGCCATTGGAATCTTTTCCATTATAGTAACCCCACCAGTCTCTTGCATAAGAAAATCTGTGTGGCAACAAAGTTGAGTTATAATTGAGTGTGTAAGAGTATGGAATTCCTGTTTCTGTGTGAAATGTAACCTTATTAAGTTGTAATCTTTTGCCTATCTCACTAGTGTTTTCATATCTGTTGCAAGAATAAACAGGTGAAGAAACAACGCTTTCCTTATAAGTGTATGAAAATGAAATTTTATTAATTAATCTGCCTGCATTTTTTATCTCAACATTATCCAGCTTCCTGCCGTAATTTAAATAATCTAATCGACCGCTTTTATTGAACATAATCTCCCCAAAATTTCCATATACTCTTTTTATGAAAAAATTATATCCTTTTGTTCTTCCATAATTTGTAAAAACCGTATTTCTTCCGTCACCCATTCCACTTAAACTGGGATCATAAGCTACTGTTTTAGTCTGGTTTACAAACTCACAATCATCATAAAATACTGAATCATACTCAAAATTAATTTCTTTACCTGTAGGACTTATTATTTTAGAAATTACCCAGCTATTTGAATAGACTGTTTGATTCCCATTTGGTAAAGTGCCTATAGAATTCCCACCGATGGAATAAGTATGAGAAAAATTTATTTGATTACCTTTGATGTATAAATATTTATATCCTAAAGGACTTATAAAAGTCCATCCTCCATTTGTTTGATTATATTGAATTTTATAATCCGAATTAGGAAATTGTACAAATTGCCCGACAGGATTATTGCCATCTCTTTCCTGGTTTACCATAAAGTTAATAGTTTTTCCATCTGGTAATGTTACCCTATAATCATCCGACTCCAAATCTAGTAATCCTGCATGGTATTGATTATTGCTATTTGTAGGCAAAACCATCTCCCATCCTGTATTATTAGCTTCTTGTGATAATTTTTCATTATATACATTATTAACAGTATATTGATTTTCATAGAAAAAACCATGTGCAATATCATCGGGAACTTGTCTCACATTTCTTACTAGTGTAGAAATAGGCAAATTCCACCCCAATCCAACCCATGTGGCCTTTTCTCCAACGGAAATTCCACTACTATTATAGGAAAGGGCAAGATCCAGACTAATATCTCCTTCTTTTATTGTATAGATAGGTATTGAAATATTGGGAATTCCTGTACTTAAAGATACTGGCGTTTCAAAACTCTTTAGTAAAGATGATACTTCAGGAGTTTGTGGTACAATATTTTGAACGTAATCCTTATTTTGACCTATACAGATTATTGGTAATATTGAAAAAACAATTCTTATTATTTTCTTCATCATGTTATTTTTTAATCAATTTAGCACTCGCTGTTTTGTTATCATTCATTTTCACGGTCACCAGATACGCTCCCTGAATCAAATTCTGTGTATTGATCTTGGTCACCTTATTTTTAGTTTTCAGGCTCTGCAACTGTCTTCCGCCCATGTCATACACCAAAATCTCTGCTTCAAAGGAAGACTCCCCTCCTTTGGAGGGGTTGGGGGAGGCTCCTATCTCCACATATGCATAATCGCTCACCGGATTCGGGTAGATCTTAATATCCTGCTTCTCGATCAGCTCATCAATCTGTTTGTCACCCAGCTTTACAATTTTCCAGTTCTCTTTTCCCAATTCCTCAGCGCTCGTCCCGGCTAAAACAATTGAACCGTCCCTGTTCAGCTTAATATCAGAAAGCCTTTCCTCCCTTTTTCTCGATTCTCCTTTTACGTGCTTTCTCCACTGCTCATTTCCATTCTGATCCAAATACAGCATCCAGAAGGTCTCATCATCACTTTCAATTCTTCCTTCAGCCTGGGTGTAACCTCCCAATAGAATTCCTTTGGTTGATGGTTGATTGTTGTCGGCTGACGGATTGTGAATCACGCTCATTCCCATCAGCACATCCCGGTTTTTGAAATTGTAGGATTTCTGCCAGATTTCTTCGCCTCTTTCATTTAAAGAAATCAGCCATAAATCCGTTCCTTCTTCGATTCCTACGGTTTTATTTCCCGATCTTTCCGATCTGGATTCCCCGCCAATCAGGTAACCTGTTGAAGTCAGCACCAGTGTTCTTAAATGATCATCGCCTTTTCCTCCGAAATTCTTTTCCCATTCCACTTTACCTTCTTTTGAAAGTTTAATAATCCAGTAATCACCTTCACCGAAATTTTCGGTAGACTTTGCATAACCGGAAAATGATTTTGAATTTTGGGTTGAATGGTTTTGCTCCCCTCCCTGGGAGGGGTTGGGGGAGGACTTACTTCTTGAGTATATCCCTAACAGTGCGCCTCCGTCCTTTGTGGGAATCATCTTTTCTACTTCATCCAATCCTTTTCCGCCTAAAATGAGCTGCGATAATTCTTTTCCGTTTTTATCCAGTTTCACAATCAGGACATCTTTCGAGCCGTAACCAATTGTTCTCGCTCCCTGAGGCAGTTTATTCTGAGCAGAGTCGAAGGAAAGGGAACCTGTCGTTCTATTTCCCGCCACAAAAAATCCCATATCTGTCGTCTGGATCACCGCCCTGGCTTCTTCATCTGCTGTACTGCCTATGGTTTTTTGCCAGAGTTCATCGCTAAATTCGTTGATGCGGATAAGCCAAAGATCACTTCCGCCTTTGGAATCGTCCTTTTTATCAAAGCCTTTCGTTGAGTTTGAGGTGGCAAGTACAGCAAAACCTCCATCCTGGGTGCTGATTGTGGAAGCTGCAAAATCGTGATTGTTGCCTGAGAAATATTTTTCCCAAACGGTCTCTCCTTGTTGGTTAAGCTTCATCAACCGAAGGTCATAACCTCTATTTTGTCCGTTTCCTGAACCTTTAGAAGGGACGATAGAACTTCCCGAAATTAAATACTGCTGGTCAATGGTTGTGGTAATTTGGGAGAGGAACTCCTGCGTGGAAGAAGGGATATCTTTCTGCCAGGCTACTTCTTGGCCAGAAATTCCCAGAACGGAGCATAGGAAAATTGCCCCGGAATAAATTTTATTCATATTTGTTATTTTTAAAGTTGCGAAGATACTATTTTGATAATTATAAAACCATACGTAAAATCCTATATTTTCAGATCATCTTTACTCTTCTTTTCAGATTCTTATAATATTTTGTTTAAAATTAATGGGATAAATATATTGTTTTACTATTGTTTGTAAAATTTTGAAAACCAAATATTTATGATAATGTAATTTTTTCACACTAATGTCTGTTTTTATTAAAATGTACTACATTAATTAATCAGAGTGTTACATTTTTCCTATTTTCTAAGAGTTATTTTGGAAAGTGTAACAGTTGTTTATTATACTTTACTGGTTTTTTTTATCTTACTGCAGTGCATTTTTATTCTACTTTAGTAGATTTTTAGCTTGGTATAATATATTTTTAGTATCGTAATTTGATTTTATATTTCTCCTGCCATACAGTTGTCAGCATTCCCGCTTATATTTGTAATATAAACAAAAGATTAATTTCATTAAAATTCTATGAGTTACTGTTCAGCAATAGAAAGGATGAGCCCCGAAGACCGCAAGGCACTCCATAAAAATTACCACGACAACCATTACGGTTTTCCCATTCATGATGATAATGAATTGTTCGGAAGACTGGTGATGGAGATCAACCAGGCAGGGCTTAGCTGGGAAACGATCCTGAAGAAGGAAGAAGGTTTCAGGAAGGCGTATGACAATTTTGATATTCAGAAAGTGGCGGCATATACAGAAGAAGACCGCGAAAAACTATTGAATGACCCCGGGATTATCAGAAATAAATTAAAAGTCAATGCTGCCATAGAAAATGCAAAAACCATTATCGAATTACAAAAAGAATTTGGATCATTTGAAAAATGGCTGGAACATCATCACCCGAAAACACTGCCGGAATGGATGAAGCTTTTTAAGAAAACCTTCAAATTTACAGGCGGTGAAATTGTGAACGAATTTTTGATGAGCATCGGGTATTTAAAGGGAGCACATTCTGAAGATTGCAGTATCTACAAGGATGTGTTGAAGAAAAAACCTTTGTGGATGAAGGGAGACTCTAAAAAGTAATTTTTGCGGTTTGACTTAGCGAAATAAGGTATCTATAATCGATTAATATTAATAATTTAATTTTTTTAAAACCAAACCAATTGTCACAAGAAATATACCTGAGATTAAAACAGGAATATTAAAAACAAAACAAATTTCTGTCAATCTTACAAGGTAATCAGGGAACTTTCCGCGAGCAGTAAACATGGAAATACCAAGGATAAACATGATTAGAAATAATGGAAACATACAGCAACCGATAATCAATAAATACTTGGAAATCTTTTTGTCCTTCATATCAAATCTTTAAAGTATTATTCTTTCATTTGACTTTTCAGCCGCTCAATGAGCATGGTGATCATTCTTTTATGAAAGATATTCTTGTCTGAAATATAGATTTTCATCTCTTCAGCAGTAAACATTCCTACAGTCATTCCGATGAATGTATTCCTCAATGTATGATCCTTCCGGAGGCTCTGATCAATAAAACTCAGTTTCTTTTCTGTTGTTAAAGAATTAAAATCGGGTATTTTGGACACCGCATAATCCTGAAACAGCATAAGATAAATTTCATTTTGTAATTTAAGGATAGGCCGGAGCGTCTGGCTTTGAAAAGCTTCCGTCTCACTTGTATCGCCTGATACAGGAATTGATAATTGTTCTCTTAGGTCTGTTTTAGTTGGCATTTTTTTAAATTATATTATCTAATTTACAGTATTTGCTCAACGGTTCAAAACAGAATCAATTCTTTTTTCAGCTTCTTCTTTTGAAATTCCATCATAAAAATCTTTTACAAAAGGATGATCGTGGCTTTCATGAGGATAAATAAATGGTCTTCCTATCTTATTATTTACAATAATATCCGTTGGGATAGATTCCTCAAACGAGTAATCGGGTAGATTATTTGATAGCCAGCCAAAATAGCCTGTTTCAAATTCTTCATTATGATAATTCTCAACATATTCATTATAGCTTTTCTCGCTTAAGGAAACCCAGACTCCATACTCAAGATCCTGGCAGCTTTCATGCACCTGCTGAACGAGTACTGCTCTTATAAAATAAAAGCTCTCATCGGAATATCTGATGATAAATAAATCCGGAGATAATTCTGAATTTTCAAGCTCTATATCAGATAGATCGTGATAAAATTGGGGTGCTGAATACGCTATAGCAGGCCAATCTTCCTTTTCTTCTCCACAGCATTGGCAAATGTATTTCATGTTTTTTATTTATTTTGAAATTAATTTCAATTGGCTTTTAATCTTCATAGGATTAAATTGGATTATAGTATATGAAATCTCTTTCATTCAAAATTTATACTATAATTTTATTATGATTTTAACCCACCGTTTTCGTATCCTCTTCCTTCAGAATCTTTTTCTCCTTCATAGAAAGCATCATCCGTTCACACTTGTATTTATCCCATTCAAAATTATTGAGGAAATCAAGTGCTGCCTGGAAACCTCGGTTGAAAAGCTCTTCTTTTTCATCTTTCTTCATAAAGAAATTCAGCCAGCTGCTGATTCCGCAATTTACGGTCTGGATGCTGAACAGATGATAGAACGTATGTTTGGTAAGAAATGTTTTGTCGTTAAACCCTTTTAACGTGCTGATAATATTTCCGGCGTAGGAGAGGGGAGATTTCAGAATCTGGGAAGCCGTTTTTCCTTTTTCTGAAAGTAGGTCGGAATCACTGGTGAGCTGTACACCAAACAAAGGCATCCTCGGATAAAAAATATCAGAAGCATGGAAAAGATCAATCGGGAAATTGGAAATGCTTCCGCCATCAATGAAAACTCCTGCGGGATTAATATTTTCGGGAAGCGTATTCATCCAGAATTTCCAGGCATATTTTACAGAATCATCATTTTTATTAATTGCTTTTTGCATCGGTTCAAAAAAGAATGGCACTGACATGGAAGCACGTACAAACTCTGCCGGACTGATGTGCTTCAGCTCCTCTTCAGACCAGTACAGATTGGCCATCGTCGGAAGTTCCACTTTTATTTTGGCATTGATATCGGTTGTGATGACAATGTATTCTGATTTTAGGAGATAAAAAGGATCTTTTTTATAGTATTCGTTGTTGACCGTGCTGTCGTAAAATATTTTATACCGGATCTTGTCAATATGCTCGATATTATTGATCCGGATTTCTTCAATGCTTTCCAGCGCTTTGTTGTAGTACTGCATTTCGTTTCCGTAGCGGTAGTTAAGGTTGAGATCTTTCCCTTTTTTAATAAACTTCTCATTAAGATCGGCTACTGTTTTAATGTCAAATTCGTTTAATGCATTTTTCATGGCCGTTAGAAAAGTATTTCCGGGATTCAGTCCAGAATTTCTTTTTTTCAGATCGGAATAAAGTTTTACGAAAAATAAAGCTCCAACAATCACCAGAAGCATGGGAATCGAGAATAGAACTTTTGTCTGCCATATTTTATCTGTCGGGAATACAAATGCCAGGATTCCGAAAAAAAGAAGAGTTCCGATAGCGAGATAGGCGTTGATCTTCAGGAAGTTTTTATTATTCAGCATGGAATGAATCGTTTTTCTTACATACGGTTTTCCATCCATAAAATCGGCAAAATTCCAGTTGAAGAGAATATTTTTAATGGTTTCGCTTTTAGCATCTTCCTTAGTTTTGCATGCTGCAATCAGTATTGTATTGATGGCTCCTGCGCTTGTTCCTGCAATCTTAAGAAAACGGATCCCGAAGATTTCCAGTCCGTAAAGATAACCTACCAGAGCACTTCCCCAGACACCGCCTCCTTCCTGTACGAATTCTACATATTGATTTCCTTCCGCATCCAAAAGATCGGAAAATTCTTTTACCGAAATACGGTCGTGCATTGCTGCCAGCTTTTTTTTGGATTCTTCTGAAAGAACATCTTCTTCCAATATTTTTTTTAAGATTTCAGGTTTCATGGTGTTTGTGATTAGGTTAATTTTATAATATGCAGGTTTTGCAGATCATGTTAAAATTAATGATTATCATGAAATCTTTCGCCTCGTATTTTCACGATAACCGAAACCGTAAATTACCACTGCTTTCTTCTTGCGTAGATGAACGTGCAGATCACCACCAGAGCCATCAGTCCGAGTGTGAAAAAATAGCCGTATTTGGTGTGGAGTTCCGGCATATTGTCGAAGTTCATCCCGTATACTCCGGCGATAAAAGTAATCGGTAAAAAATAAACGGAATAAATCGCAAGAACTTTCATCACCTGGTTGGCTTTCTGATCAGATAACGCCAGGAACATGGAAATAAGGTTGGTGATCTGAATATTCAGATGTTCAAAATCTGCTACCACATCTTTATGCTTATCTTTCAAATCATAAATTTCCGAATCCTGAAGGTCTAAGAGCTTAAATTTATCAATAACATCGGCTGAAATGGTAAGAACCCTGGAATTCAGGCCCGATTTTCTTTTCAGTCTGTACAATCTTTTGATCTGGTTGGTATGATTGGTATTTTTAAGGAAGATTTCGGTTTCAATATTATCCATCGTCTCAAAGAGACTTATTGATTCATCATCAAAGCTTTTCATAATCAGGAGAGCGAGTTTCAGAGCTATAAAATCGGGAGCGGTTTCCGTTGTAAGCTGAGAAATCTGCTTTTTAGTTTCCAGAAGGCTTTTGTTTTTCATCCGATGAATGGTAACAATGGTTTTGCCTACCAGGAAAATGCCGATTTTGGTACTGATATCACTTATCGTATTGAGATTTTTACGTTCCTGCTCTGTGCTTTCACGCAGCAGGAAAAATTTCACGTCACCATCTTCTTCATATTTGGGAAGGTGATTGGGATCGAGGGTGTCTTCAAGCAGAAGATTATTGATCTCATATCTTTCGTGTAAAAATTTCAGGTCCTCCGCAGACGGAGCTTCCACATCTACCCATTCGCACTGGGAATCTCTGTAAATAGTCTCAATTGGCATATAGTAAAAATAGTAATATTTTGAAAAACTATGTGTTAAATAAGTTTTATCTTTGTCAAAATTAAAAAACTATATGATTAAAAGTACAATAAAGGGAATCGGATTTCATGTTCCGGACAATATTGTTACGAACGATGATCTGGCAAAATTAATGACCACCAATGACGAATGGATAACGGAAAGAACCGGCATAAAAGAAAGGAGACACAGAGAGAACAGGAATGATTCCCAGGAAACCACGGCCTATCTTGGTTTCAAAGCCTCTGAGAAGGCGATTGCCAATGCAGGGCTTACCTCAAAAGATATCGACTATATTATTTTTGCAACCCTTTCACCGGATTATTATTTTCCGGGATGTGGTGTTCTGCTTCAGGAAATGCTGGGTTGTGATACCATCGGAGCTTTGGATGTGAGAAACCAGTGTTCCGGGTTTGTATATGCAATGAGTGTTGCCAATGCTTTTATTAAGGCTGGAAACTATAAAAATATCCTCGTTGTAGGTGCAGAAATTCATTCTTTCGGACTTGATTTTTCGGATGAAGGAAGAGGGGTTTCCGTAATCTTCGGCGATGGAGCAGGAGCGATTGTACTTTCTGCCACGGAAGATGAGAATGCAGGGGATATCTTAGCCGTGAATATGCATTCTGAAGGAAAATTTGCAGATGAGCTTTGTACACAGTTTCCGGGATCTAAATTCGGGTGGAGCGACAGAATGAGAAAAGAGCCGGAAAATGTTACCGATAAGGAGGTATATCCGATCATGAACGGAAATTTTGTTTTTAAACATGCGGTAACAAGATTCCCTGAAACGATGCAGGAAGCGCTTGATAAAGCCGGAAAAACTATTGATGATCTGGATATGTTTATTCCGCATCAGGCTAATCTGAGAATTGCCCAGTTTGTACAGCAGAAATTCGGCCTTCCGGATGAAAAGATCCACAATAATATCCAGAAATACGGAAATACTACTGCAGCCTCAATTCCGATTGCTTTAAGCGAAGCCATTGAAGAAGGAAAGATCAAAAGAGGTGATCTGGTATTGCTTTCGGCTTTCGGAAGCGGTTTTACGTGGGGAAGTGTTTTGTTTGAATATTAATGAATAATAATAAAAAACACGGCGCGGAAATTTATTTTCCGCGCCGAATTTTTATGTTGAAATGTTCTTACAGACTGTTCAGTAACTTTTCAGTATCAGCATAATCTTCGCCCGATTTTTTTGCAAGCTCAATAGACTTTTCAGCCCAAAGTCTTGCGTTTTTCTTATCGCCTATTTTGTTGTAAAGATTGGCTAAAGTATCGGTATTCGCGTAATTTTCACTTTTCTTTACAGATTCCTGTGCCCAGGTCACTGCTTTTGCAAGGGATGCTTTATTGGTTACATTTTCAAAGAAGTTCCATGCGATAGAATTCAACTCTTCTGAAGAGGAAGCTGATGGATCTTTGTAAAGCTCAATTGTTGTTTTTTCGTAGGTGTCAATATCCTTATCTTTGAGAGCTCTGCTGGCTTTTGCTCTTTTCAGGATTCGTTCGGCTTCATCTTTTGTTAAAAACTTCTGGGCTTCTGCCATGAAAGAGTTGTCATTCCATTTTTTTGTATCAGCGTTGTATGCTTTTCTGATGGCGGTATTCACTTTTATGTTCTTATCAAAAGCTTCATATCTTTCTGCAGGAAGGATTTTGGTAATTTCCGCTTTTTTAGCTACAAACGTTTTGTATAACGGACTTTCTGTACTTTGCGTTGCAGAAAGCAGCATCTGAACATCGTCTCTGTCAAACTCGGGTTTTTCGCTGAAATACCGGTCAAGTACTCTTGCTGCAAACTCAGCATCATTGTACATGGTAAGGCCGGCAAGATTTTTCAGGAATTCAGGATCTTTTTCTCCATTTTCAAATTTCTGCTTCAGAGCGGTTAATCTTTTATTCGGATCTCCTGCATCTTTCGCAAACTGGATAAAATCATTTTCTTCGACATATCCAAGTGTCCTGTGTACCACTTCACCGTTTCCGTCTACGAAAAGATAGGTAGGAAATGCTTTTACATTGTATTTTTTGGCAAGTTCTATTCCTTCTCCTTTTTCCATGTCGATTTTTGCATTTACGAAATGGGAATTATAGTAATCGCCAACAGCTTTCTGCGGAAAAACATTTTTCACCATAAGCTTACAAGGACCACACCATGAAGCATAAGCATCGATGAATACCAGTTTGTTTTCTTTTTTTGCTTTAGCGAGAATCGTGCTGAAGTTGGTGTCTTCAAATTTGATTCCCTGTGCAAATGCCAGCGCGCCTATGAAAAGAGCTGAGAATATGGTTAATTTTTTCATAATACTTTTTATTGATTGCAAATGTAATAATTATGTTAACAAATCAGTCTGTAATGCTTAAAAATTGTTACAGCATGACTTAGATTGTTTTCTTTGGTTAAGGTTAAAGTTTTTAAGGGAATTTCACTATTGAAACAGATTTGTACTATATTAAGTTTGAACAAAAAATCCGCAGATAGTTCTGCGGAGCTGTTATTTTGTAGCCGATGAATCTGATTTCGTTTTTAAAGTGTCTGTAGCATCCATTTCGGAATTTGCAGCAGCACTTTCACCCATGCTGTTTCTCATATATTCTTTGTTTCTTTCGTCTTTAAATTCTTCCCTGTTTTCTTTTTTTTGTGCGCAGCTTCCTAAAAATAATGCCGCAAAAACGGCTGCTGTGAATAATTTCGTCATAATAATATTTTTAATGTTTAAGTATAATCAAATATAGTTATTAAAGATAAAAGATAAAAGATAGTTTGATAATAATAGATATTAAAATTTTAAAACTAAAAATCCCCAGAGTATTCTGAGGACTGTACATTGTAAATTCAACTATTATTATTTAACAGTAGTTGCTGAATCCATTTTCATTGCCGCGCTGTCAGGAGTAGTTGTGGTTGTACTCATGGTATCCGTTGTAGCGGGCATTGTATTGTCCATAGCACTGTCTACTGCCGTTGAATCGGTATTGCTGTTTGACATGGAAGATTCCTTTGTTCCGCAACTTACTGCAATTACGCCTAATACTGCGATTAACATTAATTTTTTCATAATACTTTGTTTAGTGTGAGTAAAACACCCATCAATAATTATTCCGAAAATGGTATAAGGAATATTAAATATTCAATTATGTAATTAAATATTGTTAACAAACAAAAAAGCTCCGGAATATTCCGAAGCTGTATATATAATGATTACTATAATTGAAATTATCCCAGATACGGATATTTGTAATCTTTTGGAGAAACAAAAGTCTCTTTTATGGATCGTACAGATGTCCATCTTAATAAGTTCATTTTAGAACCTGCTTTATCATTCGTTCCCGAAGCTCTGCCACCCCCAAAAGGCTGTTGGCCAACAACAGCACCGGTTGGCTTGTCGTTGATATAGAAGTTTCCGGAAGCGTTTTCCAGTGCTTTAAACGCTTCATTGACCGCATACCTGTCTTGTGCAAAAACAGATCCGGTTAATGAATAAGGAGAAGAAGAATCAACAAGTTCCAGTGTTTCAGCCCATTTGGAATCTTCATAAACATACACCGATAAGATAGGTCCAAAGATTTCTTCAATCATACTTTCGTACTGAGGATTTGTTGTTTCGATCACAGTTGGGTATACAAACCAGCCTTTAGCATCATCACATGTTCCTCCGATTATTACATTTGCTTCGTTTGAAGAATTGGCTCTGTCAATATATCCTTTACACTTCTCGAAAGAATTTTTATCAATTACCGCATTTACAAAGTTGGACGGATCTTCCGGTGAACCGATTTTAATAGAATTGATTTGAGTTTCCATTACTTTTTTCACATCAGCCCACAGTGACTGAGGAATATAAGCTCTTGATGCTGCAGAACATTTCTGTCCCTGATATTCGAAGGCTCCTCTCACCAAAGCTGTTGCTACCGCTTCAACATTTGCGGAAGGGTGGGCAATTACGAAATCTTTTCCTCCGGTTTCCCCAACGATTCTTGGGTATGTTCTGTAATTATGGATATTGTCCCCGATCATTTTCCACATTCCCTGGAAAACTTTGGTAGAACCTGTAAAGTGGAGCCCTGCAAAATCTCTGTGCGCCAGTACCTTTTCCGCAGTTTCTTTACCATCTGTGAAAATCATGTTGATGACTCCGGCAGGAAGTCCAGCCTCCGTTAAAACATCCATGATTACTTTCGCAGAATAGATCTGCTTATCGGAAGGCTTCCAAACCACTACATTACCAAGCATTGCCATACAAGTCGGTAAGTTTCCTGAAATTGCCGTAAAGTTGAATGGTGTTACTGCAAAACAAAATCCTTCCAATGGTCTGTATTCTACTCTGTTCCAGATTCCTGCATCGGAAACCGGCTGTTCAGAATACATTTCCGTCATGAATTCCACATTAAATCTCAGGAAGTCTATGAATTCACAAGCCGCATCAATTTCAGCCTGGTGAACGTTTTTAGACTGTCCGATCATCGTTGCTGCGTTGATGACATCTCTGTAAGGTCCTGCTAAAAGATCAGCAGCCTTTAAGAAAATTGCTGCCCGGTGTTCCCAGCCCAGTTCATTCCATTGCTTTTTTGCCGCCAGAGCTGCGTTAATCGCATCATCCACGTGCTGCATGGTTCCTCTGTGGTAAAATCCAAAATCATGAGCATGATCCTGCGGTGATTGAAGCTGAACTTTATCGTTCGTTCTTACTTCTTTACCGTTGATAATCATAGGGATTTCTATTTTCTCAGCCCACATTTTTTTATATTGAGCGATAAGGCTTTTTACTTCCGGAGTTCCCGGCGCATAAGAATTTACCGGTTCATTTACCGCAAAGGGTACTTGCGAAATTGCTTTAGACATATAGTTGTATATTTTTTATTTGCTAATGATACAAATTTACAACAATTATTCGGGTCGGAGAAAATCTGTCAGTAGTGAATTTTTTCAATTGAAAAGTATGTTGAATTAACAATTCCCATTTACTTTTAACCTCTCATCTCTCATTTCTCACAATTTCTCATTTTCTAAAATCTTCAACACCAGTTTTTCTTCGTGGGTTAAATCAGCTTTTCCGTCGTTTTCCTCGATTTGTTCCAGTTCATCAAGGTATTTTTTGATGGTATTGTTTTCGTAAAGATTAATGACAAGTGGATGAACATAATACTTCCTGCATACCGTGCTTGTATTTCCGAGGTGTGACGCAACTATTTCCAGCGCTTCTTTTACCTTTTTTTTATATTCCGTATGGGTTTCTGCATAACCGATTTCCTTAAATGCGATCAAAGCACTTACTGTGCCCGACCAGGTTCTGAAATCCTTTGCCGTAAAATCTTCACCGCTGATTTCTTTGATATAGTCATTGACCATTCCTGAATCCACTGTATGGCGGTTTCCGTCTTCATCAATATATTGAAAGAGTTCTTTCCCCGGAATATCCTTACATTTCTGAATCAGTTTAGCCAGTCTTTTACTTTTCAGGTCAATGTCGTGCATTACACCTTTCTTTCCTTTAAAGTGGAAGGAAATTTTCTGGCCCTGAACTTTTACATGCTTTCCTTTCAGAGTTGTTAAGCCGAAAGAACCGTACAATTTTTCATAAGCATTATTTCCGATTCTGATATTTGTTCTTTGCATCAGGCTCACAATTAATGCAAGAATTTTTCTTTTTTCAAAGTTTCTTAAAGCAAGATCTTTTTCAACTTGGAGTCGGATATCAGGCAATGCATACCCGAACTGAAGCATTCTGTAAAATTTGGTATGGTTTCGCAGTGCGCTCCATAGTGGATGATAGCGGTATTGCTTTCTTTTTTTTACATCAAATCCTGTGGCTTGGAGATGTCCGTTGTCAAGCGCACAGATCCATACATTTTCCCAAGCCGGAGGAATTACCAGTTTGTTAATTCTTGAGATTTCATCTTTATCCCTGATTTTTTCACCGTCTTTATAGTAGGAATATTTTTTTCCTGTTTTTTTACGGGTAATACCGGCTGTCTCTGCATCGGAGGTATAAATAAGATGTACCGCCTTTGCAGATGCCACCGGATCTTTCATAATTTTTACAATCTTGGCAGGCTTAAGATGGGAAATGATTTCTAAGTCTGAATTTTCCATACGATCTGGTTAAGAGTTCCTACCCCTTGAAAATAGCCATAAGATGATAGCTATTACGCCAACTACTAATATAATTCCCCACCACATTCCTGCCTTGAAGATTGTTTCTACTGCTTCGCAGCTCGTAAGTGTAAGTAATGTTAATATAGCAATACTAAAAAAGCTCCATTTTTTCATGATATTATTTATTTTGTTGTTTATTATTTTTTAGACTCTTTGGTGATCGGGTCTCCATTTTTTTATGGATTTTTTAATCTCGTCGCCTTTCATATTTTCTTTCAGGGCTTTTTCAAGATATATTTTAAATTCATCATCGTAGGCAAAGCGTAAAGCGGCGATTTGTCCGAATTTCAGTTTTTCTTCAACCTCATCAGATCTCAATCCGAAAATTTCAAAGTACCGCTGCCGGAATTCAAGTCTTACGATACGGTTCTGAAGGCTTAATGCATAGTGCTGGCGCAACATGATGGCTAAGTAAAAAATTAGGAAAATCACTACCGAAAACAAAATCCATGAAAGCTGGTTTTGTTCGTCATTAAAAACCTTGTAAATTCCGGTTCCTTCCAAAACAAGTAATAAAGGAAGAAAAACGAAATGATGAGGAGCATAAAACTTCCTGTGATTTTTATAATTCTGACTTTCCATTTCACGTATATTGCAATAATCTTTCCAAAATGTTTAATATCGGATCTGAATTAAATTTAGGCTAATGAATGGTGGCTTTAGAGTTAATATCCTATTCCATAATGTATTGCAAAAAATCTGAAATAATTCTCATGTAGGTCGCTATATTTAAGTATATTATCATTCAGAAAGACTGGCGATCCAATGAAGTAATATCTTACCTGTCTGTGAACGCTGATCGATTTAAAGTCGCCCAACACATCACCTCAATTGGCAGATCGGAACAGAAACTGCTATGATCCAGGGTAAAAAATGCCAGTTGGCAACGGTAGAATATAAAGGTAGAAAGTATAACGCATGGTTTACTAATGAAATTCCCATTTCTGATGAACCATATAAATTTGGTGGACTTCCCGGATTGATCGTTAAGATCGAAGACACAAAAAAACAACATATCTGGGAATTAAAAGGAATTGAAAAATTTAGAAATATACAACTTAACTTGTCTGCCTACATTCCTGTGACCGAAAACCAATATAAAAAAGCTGTTGAAGATTATATAAGAGATCCGATGAACAGGATAAGGGAGCTTAAGCGAAGATATGGGATTACCAGCTTTACGTCAACTTCGCCAGATGGGACTTCATACTCAGACGCTGAATATGAAAAAATGAGAACTAAGAAAATAAAGGAAAGTTTTAAGGAAAACAATAATTCCATAGAGCTTTATTAAACATTTTAGACTTATATCAGGATTGATTAATTAAGATTTATTTTAAAAAATCCTTTCGTTAAAGAATATATTGTTGAAATTATGATAAAAAATTAAAAATATTTCTGCTCAAATCCATTACTGTTTTAAGCGTAATACATTCTTGCTTATTTTATCTATGGATACTTTAAGTTTGAAGGAATTGGTAAAGTTGATACTTACACGGAGTTTTACAGATTCAAATTTTATGATGACGTTTCTATTTCACACTTTTTTATTACCTGCCTGTTTCTGTTTTGCTTTCTTATTTTATTATTGAGAAATCATTCCAAAAAAATATAGCGTTGGCAGTACTGTAAAAACGGGTGCTTCGATATTGCTTATTTTCTTTCTCTCACTGATCTTTTTTATAAGTTACAGTTTTGGGTTAAATGCCAAAATAAGACATGAGCTTCCTGAAAAAGATTTGAATAAAGACATAACTTTGCTGAATGTCTTATATCCGTTTTTGTATAATTATACTTCCTATAGCTCTGATAAATTATTCAATCCGGAAATATTTTATATCCTAAACCTTATCCGATTATCGCAGAAACGGACACTATCTTCTATGATCCTGATAATTCGGAATATTATTCTTTTGAAACAAGCTATCGCAGTATAGATACGTTGAAAAGCAAGATATTATTGTGAATTAAATTTTATCGAAAAAAGCGTTGTTAAGGTTTATATTAAAAACCCTGACAACGCTGAACGCAAAAGCGGTAAATTTTAAAATATTATCTGCGGATTGTGACACCGCCGTCAACCGACAGGTAAGAACCTGAAATATAAGAAGCTTCCTCTGAAGCCAGGAAAACAATGGCGTTGGCTATTTCTTCAGCTTCCCCGATTCTTTTCAGCGGAACTGCTGCTGCAATAGCATTTTTAATATGTTCCGGTGTCTGGTGATTCATCGGGGTATCGGTAAGTCCGGGAGCAACAGTATTTACCCGGATTTTTCTGTCTGCCAATTCTGTTGCAGCGGTACGTGCAATTGCATCAACTGCACTTTTTGTCGCGGCGTAAGCGCCCATTTGTGCGTATCCGCTCACTGAAACGCCGGAAGAAATAAGAATAACGGAAGCTCCTTCTGCTAAATGAGGAATCAGTTTTTGCAAGGTAAAGAACAACCCTTTCACATTGATGTTGAACAAATCATCAAAAACTTCTTCGGTGGTTTCTTCTATAGAAAATTGTTTGGCAATTCCTGCGTTTAGTACGAGCACATCAATTTTGTTTCCGCTTTCTGCAACTTCTTTTTCCAACATTGCAATGTCTGCCAATTTAGAAATATCTGAAGCTAAGGTTTTCAGCTTCGGACTGTTAACGTTTACTGATGCTGTGTGTAAACTTTCAGCATTTCGGCCGGTGATCAAAACATTTGCTCCCTTTTCAATAAATATTTTTGCGGTTGCAAAACCAATTCCTGCACTTCCGCCAGTAATGATTACATTTTTATCTGTGAAATTCATTTTTTTAAATTTTAAATGATGAAAATTAATTTTTACTCTAAGAGCCTGTTTTTAAGTTTTTATAACGCAAAGTTTTATTTCAACTTTACTTATTACTTTTAGAAAGCAAAGGCAAATAAAATTTGTTTTGCGAAGCTTGAAAATACAGCTTCATCAAATTAACTTGTTAATTCTTCTTTGCTCACTTAAGTCTTCAAATAAAATCTTTGCGTCAAAAAAACAAATGATGATTTTGTAGCATTTAATCAAATTTAAATAGGCTCTAAGACTTTTTGAATTTATTTGTTTTGAAATCGATTTCTTTAACGATGCAAATTTAGAACGAATAAATTTATTTTAGTAACTTTGTAACTAAAAGTAACAGTAACTTTTGAGTAACAAGGTAACTTATGGAGGAAATAAAATGCTCGGACAACGACGGAAAAAGAAAACAAATTATGGCTGTTCATGATGCAATGGACGTGCTGAATGGCAAATGGAAAATTTCGATAATTTCTTCAGTCTGCTATCATAATAAAAGGCGTTTTTCTGATATTTTAAACGACGTGAAAGGTATTTCCAATAAAATGCTCAGCAAAGAACTGAAAGAGCTTGAAATGAATCAGCTTATAACAAGAATCGTTCTCGATACACAGCCTGTAACGGTGCAGTATCAACTGACGGAATATGGTTTGACTTTAAAGAAGATCATCGATACCTTAGCCGATTGGGGAACCGAACACCGAAAAGTAATAATTGGAAAGTAAAAGAATTATGATCAACTTAACCAGGGTTATTTAGTTGGCTCAAATGCCGTATTAAAATCACTAAAATAGGATTAAAAGCTGTTGGGTAACCTTTAAATTCGTAACTTCACATCTTTAAAAAAATTCAGAAAATGACTTCAAAGGAAAAAATAGCTGCACTTCGTGAGGAAATGCTAAAAAATAATGTTGATGCATTTATCGTATATTCTGCAGATCCGCATATGAGCGAATATTTACCTGAGGAATGGCAGGAAAGAGCCTGGCTTTCGGGATTTTTGGGATCTGCCGGATTTGTGGTGGTCACCAGGGATAAAGCAGGGCTTTGGACAGACGGAAGATATTTTACACAAGCTGCAATAGAGTTGGATGGATCAGGGATTGATCTTTTCAAGGAGGGAATGGAAGGAACACCGAATTATATTGACTGGATTATTTCTGAAATTCCGGCAGAAGGACGAGTGGCCGTTAATGCACTGGCAACATCCCATGCCAATTGGGAATTGCTTACAGAGAAATTAAATGCTAAAAATATTACATTAGTGGATCTTCCGCTACTGGACGATATCTGGAAAGAAAGAGGGACACCTTCTAAAAACCCGATCTTCGTTCACCCGGTTGAAAGAGCCGGCAAATCTGTTGTAGAAAAAATTGCAGCCATCCGCCAGAAAATGGAGTCAATGGAAGCAACTGTCCATGTTATTTCCAGTCTTGATGATGTAGCCTGGACATTAAATCTTAGAGGAAGCGATGTGCAGAGCAATCCTGTTTTCCTTGGATATCTTGTCATTACAAAAAATGACGCAAAACTTTTTACAGATCTTGAAAAGCTTGAAGTGGAAGCCAGAAAACAGATGGATGAGGCGTGGGTAAAAATGATGCCTTATGAAGAGTTTTACAACTGCCTGAAAGCATTCAGTAATGAAAAAGTACTGGTTTCCCCGAACAGCAACCAGTCTATTTTTGAAGCATTAAAATCTGAAAATAAAATGATCAAGGCTCCGGTTCCGGGTAATTTAATGAAAGCCCAGAAAAATGAAACGGAACTGGAAGGCTTTAGAAAAGTAATGGTGAGAGATGGGGTGGCTATGGTAAAGTTTCTGTACTGGCTTACCCATAATGCAGGCAAGGAACCAATGACGGAATATTCTATCGGGGAAAAGCTGCGTGGTTTCCGTGCGGAAGGAGAGAATTTTGTCGGCGAAAGCTTCGGAAGTATTGTAGGGTATAAAGATAATGGTGCGATCATGCATTATTCTGCGAAGAGTGAAGGAAGCAAAGAAGTAACGAATGATGCAAGCATCCTCATAGACTCCGGAGGCCAGTATTTTGAAGGGACAACCGATATTACAAGAACATTTGCTTTAGGGCCTGTTTCTGATGAATTTAAAAGAAACTCTACGCTTGTTTTGCAGGGAATGATCCGTCTTTCTATGGCTAAATTTCCCAAAGGAACAAGAGGTGTTCAGCTTGACACGATTGCCAGACTTCCGCTGTGGATGCATGGAAAAGATTTCAATCACGGAACGGGACATGGAGTGGGAAGTTTCATGAATGTTCACGAAGGTCCTCAAAATATCCGGAAAGATATGAATCCTCAGGAACTTTTGCCGGGAATGGTCTGCTCTAATGAACCTGGTTACTATGTGGAAGGTGAGTACGGTATCCGTCACGAAAATCTGATCGCTGTACGAGAATCAGAAACAACAGATTCCGGAACTTTCTACGAGTTTGAAACGCTAACGTTCTGCCCGTTCTTTAAGGATACGATTGTTAAAGAAATTCTTTCTGAAGAAGAAATTGCATGGTTGAACAACTATCATCAAACTTGTGCTGAAAAGCTGGGACCTCATCTGGAAGGAGAGGTTAAAGTGTGGTTTGATGAATTGGTAAGCCCATTATAAGAATTATTCCTTTTGATTTATAGAGTTAATATAATATTATAACCCCGCCCGGCAGGAACTGCCGGGCATTTTTTTATAAATATGCAACCGTATTTTTACGGTATTAATTTCAGGGATTTTCCTGATGTCCCGAAAAATGATCTGCGCTATCTTTGGAACAGAAAATGAAAACATCATTCATCTTCATAAACTTAGTAAATTCAAAGCAGTAATCACTTCAGTCTCTGGAGTGGTTTTTTTAATTGATAAGTTATTAGAAGGAGTCTGTTGAATTTATTGTGCTGATTTCAAATAATACCGCTCCATCATAGCCCGGATTGAGCAATTGTCTGAGCTCATTTTATTGGTTCCAGTAGCGGCGGCGCAGCCGCCGCTACTGGAACCAATAAAATAGCGAGTGCGGAAAGCCGGAAAAAGCTCCTGATTTGATTTAAGGGTTAGCGTGTGAAGGCTGTAGAAATTTTGGAATTTGAGTTTCATGAATGACTGCAATAGACAAAGGGTATTTTTGTTTGCGGTGAAAAAACGTAAATTTGCACCATGAATAATGATACCATTTGTGCACTGGCTACAGCCAACGGAGTAGGAGCTTTGGGAATCATCCGGGTTTCCGGAAATGATGCTTTGCCGGTCGTTCAGAAAAGTTTTCCGGGTAAAAACCTGGTAAAACAGAAATCTCATACGATCCATTACGGATATTTTATGGATGGTGAAGAAACGATTGATGAGGTAATGCTTTCTATTTTTCTGGCACCTAAGAGCTTTACAACAGAAAACTCGGTGGAAATTGCTTTTCACGGATCTCCGCACATTGGTAAACGTATTCTGGAAACACTGATTAAAAACGGTGCAAGGATGGCTAAAGCCGGCGAATTTACCCTTCGTGCTTTTATCAACGGAAGAATTGACCTTTCCCAGGCAGAAGCTATTGCCGACGTTATTGCTTCTGAAAATGAAGCTTCGAGAAAAGTGGCAATCAGTCAGCTGAAAGGCGGAATAACGAATGAAATTTCCCTGCTGCGAACCGATCTCCTGAATTTCGTTTCCCTTATTGAACTGGAACTGGACTTTGCAGAGGAAGATGTGGAATTTGCAGACCGCACCGCACTGACACAGCTGCTGAATAAAATTGAAGTAAAACTTCATTCCCTGATTGAAAGCTTCCAGTATGGAAATGCCATTAAGAATGGAACTGCAGTCGCTATCATCGGGAAACCCAATGCGGGGAAATCTACCCTTCTGAATGCTTTATTGAAAGAAGAGCGGGCTATTGTCAGCAATATTGCCGGAACAACCCGGGATACGATAGAGGAGATCCTGCACATTAAAGGTCATGCATTCCGTCTTATTGATACTGCGGGACTCAGGGAAACGGCAGATGAAATTGAAGCTATCGGCGTAAAGAAAGCAAAAGAAAAGGTAGAGAACGCGAATATTCTCGTTTATCTGGCAGACGCAGGAACAAAAGATTTCTCAGAAGATATTGAAATGATCAAGTCTTTGCTAAGAGACGACCTGAAGCTGATCATCTGCGCAACAAAAATTGATGAAGTCGTTCCGACTCAATATGAAAGAATAGAAGATATTTTCAGAAAAGAAATTGCTCATGAGTTTGATTTTATTACGATTTCTGCGGTAGAAAACCAGAACATCCAGGATCTGAAAAACGAGCTGTCTTCCTACGTTGAACAGTTAAAGGTTGCTGAAAATAATGTGGTGATTACCAATCAGCGTCATTTTGAAGCATTGCAGAAATCCCTGCACGCGGTACATAAAGTTAACGAAGCTATTACTTTCCAAATTTCAACCGAACTTCTGGCCTATGAATTAAGAAACGCCCTGGAGCATCTTGGGGAAATTTCCGGTGAGGTCACAAATGATGAGGTGCTGGGTAACATTTTTTCTAAGTTCTGTATCGGAAAGTAACTTTTTCAAAACAAACAATAAGCGTTTTTATATAAATCATTAGAAGCCGTCTCACAACTGAGGCGGTTTTTTTTATTAAAAAAAGTTGTAATATTAGCGAGTATTTTGTATATTTATCTGGTAATCAGTCATATAT
>NZ_FQVO01000036.1 GCF_900129385.1 Chryseobacterium takakiae
TGTCTGCCATCCGGATCAATAAATCTTAAAGGATTATTCATCACATAATTATAAGGTGACCATCTTCTGTATTTCTCCGCTAATGGATCCACCACACCCCATCGTCCAATATCCGGCATGTAAAATCTTGCGCCATAATCATACATTCCCGTTTCCTGTAGCTCCTTACCATTGTACTTATAGTTGTACGCATTATCAAAATTGTAGCTTTGTGCATTATGCATTAACCCAAAAGGATAATAATTGTTTGCCCCCTCTGCTTCGCCGGGTGTAATATAATTGTTACATGCTGTACTGCCATCCGGAAAAGTCTGGCAATTTTCAATAACAATATCACCGGTTACAATTGCATCTCCGTTAGCATCACTGTAGCTTAATCTTATATTCCCCAAGTGATCGGTATAATTATAAAAATACCTGTTCCTTAATCCATCAAAATAACCTTCCGGGGTAGGGATGATCCTTAATTTCATTCCATCAGTTGTCATCGTGCCCGTTTCATCTTCCCAGGCATAGGTGAACTTATACTGGAAACCATCCAGGTAATCCGTCTGTAATCCTCCAAAGAGCTTCTTCACTTTTACTCCGTCTGCACGGTACAGATAATCTGTTACCTGAGCATCCTGAGTAATCTTCTTCGGTAAATTTAAATAATTAAATTAATTTTAAATATTTAATTAAATTTTACGTGTTTTAAGAAACATAAAAACCCTTGCAAAATTGCGAGGGTTCTTTGTATCTACAGGCACGAGCGGGACGCTCGCGCCAGCGGGGAGGGATTATCAATAATGTGATTGATTTACACAAAGTTAATAAAAATGAAATTCTATCGTAGCAATAACCAATGTTAATCTATTACATAGCAGTTTAATTGAACGACAAGCAAAATCAACTCTTTTTATTTCATTAAATGATCTATATAATAATTTCGGTCATAGTAAAACCCATCGCAATTCTGCAATGAGTTATTACTTCTCGCTCAAAGTTATAAACTTTGCGTAGCGTAGGAAATATTTACATAAATATTTCTTCAGGATTATTAAGGTAGAGATCTATAAAATCATCAAAACTATTGGCAATAACTTTATACTCTTCTCCACAAAAAATAAAAATCCGGTTTGTAGAGGATGATGTATTAGATAACTCTATTCCAAAAGAGTAAAAATTAAATTCATAGTTTCCAAAAATAAAAACATTTTCAAATTTTTGAAAATCTAACTTACTGTAGTCTGGCACTCCTTTCCAGTCTTTAAATTCATTAACTATTCTATTGACCCTATCAATACCATAAAATTCAAATAGATTATCTAACGGAATATCATCACTCCCATTTATTAGCATAAAATATTGTTTAAGATCCGAAGGAATTAATACTGCATTATTATTTTGAAACTCATGTATTTTTAAATCATCAACGGTTGTGAAATTATTTACACCCTCATTTACAAAATGTTTTTTAAGTAAAATTAATTGGTTTTGTTCTTTATCCTCCATAATTTATTTTAAAGCTTTATTAATCATTTCCAGTCTTTGAATTTGCACTTTAAGAGCTGTTTCGGTAGCCTTCCCCGCAGGAGCACCTCCTGTTCCGTTAACTATTCTTGTAGCTAATTCTTTATAGGCTTGTAAAGCTTTTTTACTAACTATTTCTTTTCCTCCAGATTTGAAAAAAGCATTCATTTCAGTGGAATAGCCTTTTACTACAACTTGTAATTCTTTAAAACCTATTTTTTTTAGATTATTAATGAACATTTTTTCTGTAAAAATTCTTACACCTGCTTTTCCTCCTACTCCTCCAATAAAATATGATCCTACTTCCGCTCCAGTTTTAAGTTCTTTATCTAATACTGGATCATACTCTTTATGTTCTACAAAGTAATCATCATCGCCCCCAAAAAATGAATTTATTTTATTACCAATCTCGGCTCCAAGATTTCCTGTGTTCTTATGATATTTCTTTCCATCAATAGTCACAACCTCCTTAAGAGATTCTTCCTCCGTCATACCTGTAGGCATTGATCCTGCTTTTCGCACATTTTTCTTTTTAGGATCATCTTCACCTCCATCAAAAGTACCATCTCCATTGTTTGTCCAAGTACTAGATCCTGAGGTATTATCCCACATTTCCTGAATAGAACTTACTGATAACATTCCGTCAGGATCAATAAACATTATCGGGTTATTATAGGCATAGTTGTAAGGATTCCATCTTCTTGAAACTTCTGCGAGCGGATCTACGACACCCCATCTTCCAATATCCGGCATATAAAACCTTGCACCGTAATCGTACATTCCCGTTTCCTGCAGCTCCTTTCCATTGTACTTATACTGATATGCATTATCAAAATTATAGCTTTGTGCATTATGCATTAACCCAAAAGGATAATAATTGTTTGCCCCCTCTGCTTCGCCGGGTGTAATATAATTGTTACATGCTGTACTGCCATCCGGAAAAGTCTGGCAATTTTCAATAACAATATCACCGGTTACAATTGCATCTCCGTTAGCATCGCTGTAGCTTAATCTTATATTCCCAAGATGGTCGGTATAATTATAAAAATACCTGTTCCTTAATCCATCAAAATACCCTTCCGGGGTAGGGATGATCCTTAATTTCATCCCATCAGTTGTCATTGTTCCCGTTTCATCTTCCCAGGCATAGGTGAACTTATACTGGAAACCATCGAGGTAATCCGTCTGTAATTCTCCAAAGAGCTTCTTCACTTTCACTCCGTCTGCTCTGTACGTATAATCTGTTGCTACAGAGTTCTGAGTAATCTTCTTTGGTAAATTTAAATAATTATACTGA
>NZ_FQVO01000001.1 GCF_900129385.1 Chryseobacterium takakiae
CTCAAAAGTGTGCGGAAACAAAACCAGCTGATTTTGATTATAATGTCTAAATCCCATATATATGACTGATTACCAGATAAATATACAAAATACTCGCTAATATTACAACTTTTTTTAATAAAAAAAACCGCCTCAGTTGTGAGACGGCTTCTTTTTGTTATTTTTATTTTGTATATATTTGTATCAATAAATTATATACAATTTCTAAATGGATTCGGACATAGTCAGGCTTTTGCTGGCCTTATTACTTGTTTTATTAAATGGCTTCTTCGTAGCCGCAGAATTTTCAATTGTTAAAGTACGTTACTCACAAATTCAGTTAAAAGCCGCAGAAGGAAACTCTATGGCGAAACAGGCAGAACATATTATCAAACATCTTGATGAATATCTGTCTGCAACACAGCTTGGTATTACTTTGGCTTCCCTTGCTCTTGGTTGGGTAGGAGAAAGCGCATTGCATCATATTGTTGAAAATATTTTCAGCTCACTTAATATTGATCTTACAGAAACAACGGTTACCTCAATTTCCGTAATCACCAGTTTCGTTTTGATCACCGTTATGCATATTGTTTTCGGAGAACTTATTCCTAAATCTATTGCAATCAGGAAATCGGAATCTACCACAATGGCAACGGCTATTCCTTTAAGAGTGTTCTATACTGTTTTTAAGCCATTTATCTGGTTAATGAACCTAATGTCCAACACTTTTTTAAGATTGGTGAAAATTCACCCTGCTTCCGAACACGAAATACACTCTACTGAAGAGCTTCAGCTTTTGGTAAAACAGAGTGCAGACAGTGGAGAAATTGAAGAGGAAAACTATGAGATCATTAAGAATGCATTCGATTTTACGGATCACTCCGCCAAACAGATCATGGTGCCGAGACAAAATATTACCTCTATCGATTTTGAAGAAGATGTGAATGAAATCATCAATAAAATTATGGAGAGTGGGTATTCCAGAATTCCGGTCTATGTTGATTCTATCGATAATGTGATTGGTATTCTTTACACCAAAGAAATTATCAGGGAATTTGTTAAAAGAAAAGGTGAACTCAGCCATGATGATCTTAAAGAATTGATGCGTGATGCATTTTTTGTAGTGGGAAGTAAAAAGATTTCAGACCTTCTTAAAATTTTCCAGCAGAAAAAACAGCATCTTGCCATTGTGATAGATGAATTCGGAGGTACAGAAGGAATTATTACCCTTGAAGATATTCTGGAAGAACTGGTAGGTGAAATTCAGGATGAAGAGGATGATGAAGAAAAAATTGTTGATAAAATAGGAGAGAATACCTATTGGGTACAGGCTACCCAGCCACTTGACGAAATCAATGAATTCATACCTAAAAAACTTCCTCTTTCGGAAGAAAGCGAATACAATACTCTTGCAGGATTTATTCTTCATGCTTTAGAAGATATCCCGGAAGAAAACCAGGAATTTGATCTTGAAAGTTATCATTTTAAAATATTAAAAATGAATAATAAAAGTGTGGAATTAGTAGAACTGGTATATGAAGAACCTAACAATATCCATGATCTCGCTGAAAAAATAGGCGAGGTCTGATCTAATTTAAATAAATTGTAATGATTTTTTATAACAGCATCAGAGATTACGAAGATCCGAAACGACAGTATGAAGAAGAGGTGCTTGTGCTGGATGATACGGATGAAGTGTATAAATTGGTTTTACATAACGATGACGTTCATACCTTCGATTATGTAATTGATTGCCTGATTGAAATTTGCAAACATACACAGGAACAGGCAGAACAGTGTACCATTCTTGTTCATTTTAAAGGTAAATGTACTGTAAAAACAGGGTCTATGGATCTGTTGAAACCGATGCATGAAAAGCTGCTTTCAAGAGAATTGACCAGTGAAATCGTATAAAAGAAGAGCTTCAGCAAATGCCGAAGCTCTTCTTTTATAAAAATCTATAGATTTTTTGCCAGATCCATAAAAATTTATTAAAAATTTGTAACTTGTTGCCGCTAATTATAATTATTTAGATGAAATTACAAATTACCTCTTTGTTTGTTGGCTGTTTAATGTCATGCACGGCTTTATATGGTCAGCAGTCATCACTGGAAAATTCTGCAAGAAACTGGATCACTCAAAATTCAAGAAGTATTGGACTTCAGGATTTCACCACACTGAAATTAAACTATGTGAGAAAAGGAAATTCGGGAGAAACGCTTCGTTTTCAGCAGATGATAGGAAATGTGCCTGTCTTTCAATCAGAAATTGTGATGCATTTCAATAAAAGTGGACAGATAAGCTATACGGCTACTGAAAGTTTCAAAAAAAATGTTCAGCAGATAAACACTGATCCTGTCATTTCATCAGTTGATGCTCTCAAAAAAGCGCATCTTGCCTCGCATTCTAAAGGAGATGTTACTTTTGAAGAAGCCAAAATTTATGTGTATGTTACAGAGCAGGGTCAAACAAAGCTGGTTTACCGTGCCCTGACAAATTCTTATGAAAATCCGGGAAGCTGGCAAACCATCATTGACGCAAAAACGGGTGAAGTAATCAGTGTGAAAGATATTTCTTTTCGACACAAAGAGAAAGAAAAACCCGAAAAAAACAAAAAACAGAAGGAAGTTAAAAAAAATGTATTGGTAACAGGTTCTGCATATATCTTTAATCCCGATCCTCTTTCCAAAATGCAGGTTGCATACGGCGGACAATATGTAGACGGAAATGATGCTACAAACGCCAGTCTGGATGCGGCGAGAACGTTGGTTACCATCCCCGAATTGGAGCTGACAGCAGGTGTATACAAGCTAAAAGGTACCTATGTAGAGATTAAGGAATTGGAAGCGCCTAACAAAGGACTGTTCACCCAGACTAGCAACCAATTTTTATTCAACAGAAATCAGGATGGTTTTGAAGCCGCCAATGCGTATTGGCATCTTGACAACAATCTTCGCTATATTAATCTAACACTGGGAATTCCTTGCATTCCGGTTATGAATAATGGTGTTCTTGCATTTGATCCTCATGGAGAAAACGGTGCCGACAACTCTCACTATGATCCCAACAGCCAGGTTTTGGTATTCGGGGAAGGAGGGGTTGACGACGCTGAAGATGCCGATGTTATCCTGCATGAGTTGGGTCACGGAATTCACGACTGGCTTACCAACGGAAATCTTTCACAGGTTAACGGTTTGAGCGAAGGTTGCGGAGACTATTGGGCGCAGTCATACAGTAGAAGCCTTAATCAGTGGCAGCCCACTGATGCTGCTTACCAGTGGATGTTCAATTGGGACGGTCACAATTCTTTCTGGAATGGAAGAGTTACAGATTATGCTGCAATATATCCAAGCGGATTAACCAGTTCTATTCATACAAACGGACAAATTTGGGCATCTGCATTGATGCGGATTTATGATGCCATCGGAAAACAAAAAACAGACAGAGCATTTCTGGAAGGGCTCAGCCTCACTACTTCCAATACCAATCAGCAAAATGCTGCGATTGCCGTAAGACAGGCTGCAATTGATATGCTGGGAACATTTGGATTTAATTGTAATGATATTGACCAGATCACGGCAGAATTTACAGCTGCAGGATATACATTGCCGGCTTACTCATGTCAGTTAAGTGTAGAGGATCTTTCTAAAAAAGAAATCATTGCCATTTATCCAAATCCGGTTTCAGAGATTTTACATATTTCCATGAAAATCAGCAAAGAAGAAAAAGTTGAAATCTATAATATGGAAGGAAGAAAAGTAATGGAAACAACCATTGCCAACGGAAGGAATACAGTCAACGTCTCTCATTTGGCAGTTGGAGACTATATTCTGAGGATAAAAGGTTTGGAATTATCAACAAAATTCATCAAAAAATAAAAATCAAAATCCGGTGTCATTGTACATCGGATTTTTGTTTTGAATAATTTCAGGGAGCATTATTTTATTTGCATTCAACTAAAATAGTATATTTGTAAAAAACTATAAAGAAACAAACAGAATGCTTGTAATAGGAATTGCAGGAGGCACCGGATCCGGCAAAACTACGGTTGTTGACAAAATAATACAGCAGCTTGATATTGAAGGAATGAACATCCTTTCCCAGGATAATTATTATCATGATAATCATAATCTTACCTTAGTGGAAAGAGAAGCTTTAAATTATGATCATCCGAAGTCCATCGACTTTGATTTACTGATAAAACATGTAAAAGCTTTAAAGAACAACGAACCTATTGAGCAGCCGATTTATAGCTTTGTAACGCATTCCAGAACCGGAGATCACGTTACGGTAGAACCTAAAAACGTATTGGTAGTGGAAGGAATTCTTGTTCTCACGAATAAAGAACTTTTAAAGGAATTTGATCTGAAAGTGTTTGTACATGCCGATTCCGATGAAAGACTGATCAGAAGGATAAAAAGAGATACTCAGGAAAGAGGAAGGGATCTTAATGAAGTACTTCACCGTTATCAGACGACACTTAAACCGATGCATCAGGAATTCATTGAGCCTTCAAAAAATGAAGCGGATCTTATTATCCCTAATATGAGGCAGAATTCCGTAGCGATTGATTTTTTAACGACTGTGATAAAAAATTCTTTGAGAAAACACTAATAAAATGAAAGGAAGCAAACTTATCAAAGATATTCAGCCGAAATCGGAAACCTTTAAATTCATTCAGAAATATCTGCTGAATAAATATACCATTACGATCTGTCTGTTTTTGGTCTGGATGATTTTTTTCGATAAAACTTCATTTTTGGTAATTAATGAACTGAATGGCGAGATCAACAAATATGAAGAACAGCTTCAGTACTATAAAACCGAATATGAGAAAAATGACGCTTTTTATAAAAAGCTGATGAACAACAAATCTGAAAAAGAAAAATACGCCAGGGAAAATTACTTCATGAAAAAACCGAATGAAGAGATTTTTATTCTCGTGGTAGACAGTACAAATATTGCTAAAAAATAATTTTAAATCAATATGTGAATTGTCAATTCGCCTTGCTGTCAAGTTAAATTCACTATTGATCATTCAAAATAATCCAATTCATTATCCATGTCAAACATAGCTTGGGAAAACTTAGTTAAGAAACAACTTAAAACCGAAGATATCTATTCTGTTCTTACTAAAGAAAATTTAGAAGGAATCACCGTGAAACCTTTCTACGATGAAATTCCGCAGCCATTGATCAACCTTCCGAAAGTTGAAGAAAATACCCATCTTGTGGCAAGATATCACGAAAGCGTTGAAGAAGATGTATATGCATTTCTTCTGGATCATAATGTGGAAAACCTTTTACAGAAGACTATTTTTGTTGATAATGCTGATCTCGCAGGACATATCAGTCCTAAAGAAGAGGATCAATACTTTTCTTTAATTGATGTTTTTGATGAAAAAGAGACAGTGATTAATGATCAGTTGGTTAAAGAATTACTGGCAAAACAATTTAGAAGAAATATATGCGTTGATATATCTCTTCATCAGAATGCAGGAGCAGCCATTTATCAGCAATTGGGAATTGCGTTGGCCAAAACCAAAGAACTGATTGAACGGTACGGTCCCGAAATTGTAAATAAACTGATCTTCAGAATGGCAATAGGAGCAAATTATTTCTTCGAAATGGCTAAATTAAGAGCTTTTAAGCTTGTTTTTAACCAGCTTTCCAAAGAATATGATGCCGATGAAATTCCTTATATTTTCGCAGAAACATCCTTGAGAAATAAAGCAGTATCAGATAATGAAAATAACCTGATCCGCTCTACCCTGGAGCTCGCTGCGGCAATGATTGGCGGAGCAGATGCAGTTTTCAGCAATAATTATCTGGTAGACAGATCAACAGAAAACTCCGAAGAAATTTCTTTTAAGCAGCAGATTGTTCTTGCTTATGAAAGTATCATCAATGTTTTTGAAGATGCCTCAAACGGAAGTTATTTTATAGAAGATATCACCCGTCAGATCGCAGAAAAATCCTGGAATTATTTTGTTAAAATCGAGGAAGCTGGCGGTTATCTTGAACTTATGAAACAAGGAATGATCCAGAAACAGGTTTATGATCATGCCCTGAAAGAACAAAAGTGGGTGGAAGAGGGCAAAATAAAACTGATTGGCGTTAATCTGTACCCGAAATTAGAAGTTAAAAAATCTGCAGAAGACCTTTATCATGAGAGCGAAATAAAACCGGTACGTTGGGCTCAGATGTTTGAGTAATGAAAGAAAAATTAATTGATTTATTTGAGTATACTCTTCACTTTAATAGTGAAATGATCAGAGTTATTGGTGAAAATATTGAAAAAGTTGACGAAAAGACTATCAGTCTTATCAATCATATTTTAAATGCTCAGCAAATCTGGAATTCAAGAATTTCAGGAGAACAGCCATTTGAAGTATGGCAGATCAATCCTTTTGAAATGCTGGAGGAGATCAATCAAAGCAATTTTAAGAAAAGTATTGAAATCATCAAAAATTTTGATGCGGATCAAAAAGTCAACTATCAGAACTCGAAGGAAACAAATTTTGAAAATACCGTTTTTGAAATGCTGTTTCAGGCCATCAATCATTCTACCTATCACCGTGGACAAATCAATTCTTTACTGAAGCAAAACGGAATAAACCCAATCTTAACGGATTATATTTTTTATAAAAGATAGTTTTTAATCTATCCCACGGATCTCACAGATAACACAAATTAATAGTACTGCATACACAAATGAATGAAAATGAAATTAGTTTTTACATCAGAAAATCTATATTTTCTGTTTATAATGAACTTGGACCAGGACTTTTGGAAAAGGTTTATGAAAAAGTTTTGACTTACGAATTACAAAATAATGGCTTAGCTGTTAAAACACAAGTCCAAATTCCCATTGAATATAAAGGCTTTGTTATTGATACAAGTTTTATTGCCGATATTAATGTTGAAAATAAAGTAATTGTTGAAATAAAATCAATTCCGGAGATCAGTAATGTTCATCACAAACAATTATTAACTTATCTAAAACTAACAGGTCTTAAATTAGGATTATTAGTTAATTTTAATACAGATTATATTGATAAAAGTATAATCAGAAAAATAAACGGAAATATTAGCTAATAAAATCTGGGCGATCTGAGAAATCTGTGGGAGACAAATTATTAAATATAAAAGTTCAGGACTATATCAATGCAAATCTCAATACAGATTTACATGCTTTGTTATTGAAAAAATCGCCATTTCCGGAAGTTTCCATGCACGAGATTGTACAGCAGATTAAAGGAAAACAGGTTGCACTGAAAAAGTTTTCTTTTTTATTAAAGGAAGGCATCGTTTTTCCACCACAGCTGAATCTGGAGCAGTCATCGTCAGAAAAAACAGCTCAATATAAATCCAGACTTCTGCAGGGTGAAAAATTTATCGATCTTACTGCAGGATTTGGAATTGATGCTTATTATTTATCTGAAAATTTTAATGAAATTACACTTGTCGAGCAAAATCCGGATCTTCTGGAAATTGTTCGTAATAACTGGAATATTTTAGGGAAAAAAGCGACATTCATCAACGAAAAACTTGAAAACTTTCTAGAAGAAAATAACGAAATATTTGACGTAATTTACATGGATCCGGCTCGCAGAGATAACAATAAAAACAAGGTTTTCCTGCTGGAAGACCTATCGCCGGATATTCTTGCCATTCAGGAGAAATTAGTTTCGTCCGCTGATAAAGTGGTCATTAAACTATCTCCTTTAATAGATATAAAATATCTGGTATCTGTTGTACCTTCTATTTTTAGGATCGATATTATTGCCGTTAAAAATGATGTAAAAGAAATTGTGATTTTTTTATCCAATCAAAAAGATAATAGAATTTTCTGCAATTGCATAAACCTCGAAAGCGATGATCCGGTTTTTGAATTTATATTTGGAGATGAAGAAAATGCCGTTGCAGAATATGGGGAGCCGGAAAAATATATCTATATACCTAATAATACTATTTTAAAAGCAGGGATTTTTAATCTTATTTCACAGAAAACAGGATTGAAAAAGCTTCATCCTAACACTCATATTTATACTTCAGATTCATTGATGCAGGATTTTCCTGGAAGAATATTTGAAATGGAAAGTATTGATGCTAAAAACATTAAAAAGAAAAGCCAGTACAACATTATTTCAAAAAATTATCCCCTGAAACCGGAAGAGATCAAGAAAAAGTACAGCATAAAAGACGGAGGTGAAAATTACCTTATTTTTACGCAATCCAAAAAAGGGAAAATAATATTAAAATCAGTATAAAAATGTTGCTGTAAAATGCAAGATTTCTTAATTTTGGGCAATTAAAAAAATAAGCATGCAATCGCTGACGGCTGAAATAAGGTAAATAGCTGCAATAATGCGATTTCATATACCTTTAAAAAATAAATTTTCCATATGAAAAAATTAGTTATATGTTTAGCCCTTGCTACTGTTGCGGTAAGCTGTAAAAAGATCCAGGCAGGTGGTAACAAAAAAGTTATCAAACTTGAGGAAGGCGTGGAAAGATATTCTGATGACGAACAGACAAGCGGCGAACAGGATAATCTTTCTGAATACAGAGGCGATGCACACGACGGTCATGAAACTCCTGTAAAAACAGATACAGCCGGTGCTCCGAAGCATAAAGAAGAAGATAATAAGCATTCTGATGCTACTCCGATACCCGAAGGTTCTCAGAATCCAAAAGCTGAACACTAATTTATTAGGCGAAATAAAAAATGTCCCTCATTTCTGTGGGACATTTTTTATTTACTTTCAGTAATTTTAGAGTTACGGCGGCGGCAAAGCCGCCGCCGTAACTCTAAAAACAACAATAGATTGTTTCATTAATTCGTAATTAATTTTCCAAATGAAATTCTTGTAGGATTACTTTAGACCTGAGGAAAATTATATCTTTTTGTTTGTTCCGGCGGGGCAAATTTTTTACTTTTAACGAAATAATATTTTACAATGCAAGAGACATTAAATTACATCAATGAAAACAAACAGCGTTTCGTGGATGAATTGTTTGAATTACTGAGAATTCCTTCTATTTCTGCAGATCCGGCGTATAAAGATGACGTTTTAAAATGTGCAGATGTTGTGGCAGAACACCTTAAAAATGCCGGAGCCGACAATGTAGAAGTTTGTCAGACAAAAGGATATCCTATCGTTTTCGGAGAAAAAATGTTAGATAAAAACCTGCCGACTGTTCTGGTGTACGGACATTATGATGTGCAGCCGGCTGATCCTTTAGAGCTTTGGACAAAACCACCTTTTGAACCTTATATTGAAAAAACGGAACTTCACCCGGAAGGAGCAATATTTGCCAGAGGTTCTGCCGATGATAAAGGACAGTTCTTCATGCATCTCAAAGCGTTTGAAGCTATGATGAAAACCAATACGCTTCCTTGCAATGTTAAATTTATTCTGGAAGGGGAAGAAGAAGTAGGCTCGGTAAGTCTTGGAGATTTTGTAAACGAAAATAAAGAAAAACTTTCCTGCGACTGTATTTTAATTTCCGATACCCATATTTACAGCAATGAGCAGCCAACGGTTACTACAGGTTTAAGAGGGCTGAGTTATGTGGAAGTAGAAGTGGAGGGGCCAAACAGAGACCTGCATTCAGGATTGTACGGTGGTGCGGTTCCAAATCCTATCCATGTACTTTCAAGAATGATTGCTAATCTTATTGACGAAAACGGACACATCACCATAGATGGTTTTTATGACAACGTAGAAACTGTTTCGGATGCTGACCGAGCAGAGATGAACAAATTGAAAGACAATCCGGAAGAATTTAAAAAATCAATCGGACTGAACGGTGTGGAAGGCGAAAAAGGATATACAACCCTGGAAAGGACATCTATTCGCCCAACATTAGACTGTAACGGAATCTGGGGCGGATATACAGGCGAAGGTGCCAAAACGGTAATTCCATCAAAAGCTTTTGCTAAAATTTCGATGCGTCTTGTTCCTTATCAGACTCCTGAAGAAATTACAGAGAAATTCACAAATTATTTTAAAAAAATTGCTCCGGAAAATGTAAAAGTAAAAGTTACGCCACATCACGGAGGAATGCCGTATGTCTTGCCAACTGATACAAAAGAATTTTTAGCTGCAAAACAAGCTATGGAATCTGCTTTTGGAAAAGAAGTTCTTCCGTACAGAGGGGGAGGAAGTATTCCTATTACCGCAATGTTTGAGCAGGTTTTGGGAGCAAAATCTGTATTGATGGGATTCGGGCTTGATTCTGATGCGATTCACTCACCAAATGAACATTACGGGTTATTCAATTTTTATAAGGGAATTGAAAGCATACCACAATTTTTTGAAAACTATTCAAAATGATAAAAATAGATCCCTTAGATATTATTCTTGGGGATTTTTTATTTTTTTAATAATGCTTGCTTATTTTTAGAGTAAAATTTATATTTACATGAAATTAATTTAAATAAAAATATTATGAAAAAAATTCTATTGTCTTTCCTTTTTATGGCAAGCTCCCATGCATTCGGACAGTTATCCTGTGCCGCACCTACAGTAATCACCGGAAATGGAACTTTAACTTGTCCTACATTAACAGGTACCTATGTAGGAACTTGTGCTGGTAGTGCACCAGCAACTACCCCTAAAGCGATATGGTATTCTTATACTCCTACCGTAAATGGTGAGGTTACAATATCATCAAACCTGCCCCAAAATGATGGGGTAACAAAAAGTGATGATACAAGTCTTTCTATAATTACTGGTGCTTGTAGTGCTTTATCATGTTATAATGGAAATGATGACATTTCTAGTACAAACTATCTTTCATCGATTACTTTTCCTGTTTCTGCGGGAACAACGTATTATATTGTGTGGGATAATGCATATTCTTCTTTAGGTTTTGATTTTACATTTAATTTTACTGCGCCAACATGTATTAAACCAAATGACTTCTCGATAAATGCAGCATCAAATATCACAGCTAATTCAGCAACGGTTAGCTGGACCGCAGCAATTGGTAGTCCTTCTTCTTATGATGTACAACATGGTCCTAGTGGTTTTTCTTTAGGAACAGGAACTATAAAAAACACAACAACAATTAATACATCTCTATCAGGATTACCTTCAGGAGGTAATCATAGCTATTATGTAAGAAGTAATTGCGGAGCTACTCAAAGTAGTTGGACTGGACCTTTCTCAATTTTCTTAGCAAAAGCTGCTCCATTCTCTAATAGTTTTGAAGCTCCTGATTATGGTAATGGCTTTAGTAGTTCAACATGGTCTCTTGGAAATGCAACAGGAGGAGCCCAAAATGGAACAGTATATTATTTTTCAAATTCAAGTACTACTGCAGTCACTAATGCTCAATTATATTCTCGTGCCCTTAATTTATCAACGGGAGAAAATGTGTCATTTAATTTCTGGACTCGTTTAGGAACTGCTGTTGGAACTGCACAGACATTAAAAGTGTACTATAATACGACACCGTCTTTAACGGGAGCAACTTTAATTGGCTCTACAATTACAGTTACTGGTACTACATATGTTCAGCAATCTAGAAATTTTATTGCACCGTCAGCAGGTACTTATTATTTAATCTTTAGTAATGAAACACCAATTGTAACTACTTCAACCTCATTGAGGCTAGACAATGTAAGTTTAACATCTGTTTTAGGAACCAAAGAAACTATTCACAATAATATTTTATTATCTGTTTCTCCTAATCCAACATCTGACATTTTAAACATCAAAACAGACTCAAAAATCAATGCAGTTTCTGTGGTTGATATGACTGGAAGAAAAGTTGAGGTTAAATTGAACGGTAACACTGTTGATGTGAAACATCTTTCAGCAGGAACATATCTTCTTTCTGTAGAAACAGTTAATGGTGTTGTCACAGAAAAATTCATCAAAAAATAAATATACTGACAAATATTAGTATTCATAAAACGCTCCAAACGGGGCGTTTTTCTTATTTTTAAGAACTAAATCAAAAAATATGATAAAAAATAAAGTGGCCTATATTACAGGCGGAACCAAAGGAATAGGATTCGGAATTGCAAAAGTTTTACTCGAAAACGGTGTTTCTGTTGCATTTTCAGGGAGAAAAAGAGACGATGTGGAAAAAGCGGAACAGGAATTAAAAAAATACTCTGAAAATGTTCTCGGAATCGTTTCTGATGTAAGAAGCCTCGAAAGCGAAAAGGAAGCCGTGAAATATACGGTTGGAAAATTCGGGCAGTTGGATTTTGTTATTGCTAATGCAGGACTTGGTGTTTTCAAACCTGTAGATAAGTTGTCAGCAGAAGAATGGAATGATATGATCGAAACGAATTTAACGGGAGTTTTTTATACATTAAAAGCTTCTGTGGAGGAACTGAAAAAAACGGAAGGCTATTATATTACCATTTCAAGTTTGGCAGGAGCTAACTTTTTTGAGAACGGAGCAGGTTATAATGCTTCCAAGTTTGGAGTAGTAGGATTTACACAGGCCGCCATGATCGACCTCAGAAAATATAATATCAAATCTACTGTCATTATGCCGGGTTCGGTGGCAACTCATTTCAACGGTAATATTCCTTCCGAGAAAGATTCATGGAAGATCCAGCCGGAAGATATGGGGAACCTTGTTATTGATATTTTAAGTATGAATTCAAGGGTTTTACCAAGCAAGATCGAATTTAGGGCAACAAAACCAGCCAATTAAATACATCTAATGCGCTGAATAATAAATTAATAAGTATTATGCATGCATAATATATTTTTTAATTATATTAGCGATTGAAACTTTAAGGCTTCAGGGTAATAAAAAAATTAAAACAACATATGAAAATATTAGTTTGCATTAGTAGTGTTCCTGATACTACTTCTAAAATTAACTTTACGGCGGATAAGTCCGCATTCGACAAAAACGGAATTCAGTGGGTGATCAATCCGCTTGATGAATTTGCATTAACAAAAGCAATTAAATTACAGGAATCTCAAGGCGCAACAGTAACGGTAATCAATGTAGGGGATGCCACTACCGAGCCCGTTATAAGAAAGGCATTGGCTATCGGTGCAAATGATGCGGTAAGAGTAAATCTTGATCCTAAAGACAGTTTCTCTACAGCTAAAGAAATCGCTGCTGTAGCTCAGAATGGCGGCTATGATCTAATCCTTTGCGGTAAAGAATCTATCGATTACAATGGTGGTTCGGTTCCGGGAATGGTTGCTCAATTATTAAATCAACCTTTTGTAAATGCTTCCGTAGGACTTGACGTAAATGGAAGCGAGGCGACTGCTGTAAGAGAAATTGAAGGAGGTAAAGAAACGATTTCTGTGAAGCTTCCTGCAGTAATCGCAGGACAAAAAGGATTGGTAGATGAAAAAGATCTGATTATCCCGAATATGAGAGGAATTATGTCGGCAAGAACAAAACCTTTGCAGGTAGTAGAACCTTCTTCATCAGAAGTAAAAGTTCAGGGTGTTTCTTTTGACAGTGTTCCGCCAAGAGCTGCCGTAAAAATGGTATCTCCGGACAATCTTGACGAGCTGGTAAGATTACTTCACGAAGAAGCGAAAGTAATTTAGTAAGAACCAAGTAAAAAGTAAAAAGATTCAGGAAAATTGTTTTCAAAACAAAGTGTTTATTTCAGCACTTAATATATTAAAACCTTGAATCTTGAACATTAAACCTTAAACAAAATTAAAATGGCAGTATTCGTATACGCAGAAAATATAAACGGAGTTTACAAAAAAGCAGCCTTTGAAGCAGTTTCTTACGCAAAAGCTGTTGCAGACCAGGCTGGAGATACCGTAACGGCAATCTCTGTGAACCCAACAGATTCTTCAGATTTGTTATATAAATATGGAGCATCCAATGTAATTAACATCAAAGACGAAGGTCTTAAAAATTTCTCGGCAAAAGCTTATGCTCAGGCAGTAAGTGAAGTGGCAGGCGGCAATATCATTGTTTTCCCTCACACTACTGATGCTTCATCTATTGCTCCTATGCTGGCTGTAATGAACGGTCATTCTTTAATTACCAATGTATTGTCTGCTCCGGAAAGCCTTTCGCCATTCCAGGTGAAAAGAAGAGCTTTCTCAGGAAAAGGCTTCATGCATGCAAAAGCTGAATCGGCGGGTGTTATCATTACCGTTTCGCAAAATGCTTTCGGGGTTAAAGAAAACCCGGTTTCAGGAACAGAAGAAGTGAAAAATCTTTCTGTTGCCAATGAAGATACGAAAGTGATCTCTCACGAGCAGAGTTCCGGAAAACTGGATCTTAAAGAAGCAGAGATCGTAGTTTCTGCAGGAAGAGGAATGAAAGGTCCTGAAAATTGGGGAATGATCGAAGATCTGGCAAACGTTTTAGGAGCTGCTACAGCATGTTCCAAGCCTGTTTCTGATATCGGATGGAGACCTCACACAGAACACGTTGGACAAACAGGTAAAGCGATTTCCCCGAATTTATACATTGCAGTAGGTATTTCGGGAGCCATTCAGCACTTGGCTGGAGTAAACTCTTCAAAAACAATCGTAGTAATTAACAGCGATGCGGAAGCACCATTCTACAAGTCGGCTGATTACGGTGTGGTTGGAGATGCTTTCCAGATTATCCCTGCATTAACGGAAAAAATCAAAGCCATAAAAGGATAAAAAAGTGAATTGGCAATGGTCAATCCCGTTTTACTCGTCAATTTTTAAAAGAATATTTTAGAAATTCACTTGCGAAGCAAAATTGACAAGAAGTTATTCACTATTCACTTATAAAAGCCCCTTTCGGGCTTTTATTTTTGTCTAAAAAGTAAAAAAAACTTTCAAAAATTAATCTATATTTGTACTTATGGATTATAAGCAGCTAATTATTCGCGGAATATCGTACAGCCAGACCCAATCAGGGGCGTACGCATTATTATTGGAACATGAAGAAACACATATAAAATTACCTGTTGTTATAGGAAATTTCGAGGCACAATCCATTTCTCTGGGTCTTGAGAAAGACATACATCCGCCTCGCCCTCTTACACACGATTTATTTACAAAATTTATAGTTTCTGCCAATTACGAACTCGTTTCCGTTATCATTTATCAGATTGTGGACGGCGTTTTCTTCTCTAATATTAATTTTAAAAATAAAACAACGGAAGAAGAGCTTATTCTTGACGCAAGAACTTCTGATGCCGTGGCAATGGCCGTAAGATTTGATGCGCCTATATTTACCACACAGCAGGTTCTCAATGAAGCAGGGATTCTTCTGGAACTGGAAGATGTGTCCAAAGAAGAAGAGACCTTCTCGGAAACAGTGAATACGGAAGATAGCCTGAGGTCAGTTTCCATGGAGGAACTGCAAAAATTGCTGGATGAAGCTGTGAAAGAAGAAGATTACGATACCGCGCTGGAAATTCAGGAAGAAATTAAAAGAAGGAAAAAGAAAATCGATTAAGAGCTATTTATATAAAAGATGAATTTAAAATTACGACTTACCATTCTTAGTTTTCTTCAGTTCTTCGTTTGGGGAGCCTGGCTTATTACAATGGCCAATTTCTGGTTTGGGACAAAACACTGGGATGGAGCACAATTTGGAGCCGTTTTCGGGACTATGGGAATTGCTTCCATATTTATGCCTACCATCACCGGTATTATTGCGGACCGGTGGGTGAATGCAGAACGGATATTTGCAGCTTTGCATATTCTTTATGGAATTGTTCTTTTCTTTTTACCGCATTCAGCAGACCCTGATTCGTTTTTCTACGTCATGCTTTTAGCCATGTGTTTTTACATGCCTACAATTGCATTAGCCAATTCTATTTCCTATACGGTTCTTAAAAACAGTGATCTGGATGTGGTGAAAGATTTTCCACCAATCCGTGTTTGGGGAACGATAGGTTTTATCGTGGCCATGTGGATTACCAATCTTACCGGAAGTAAAGCTACGGAAGGACAATTTTACATTGCAGGCGGAGTTGCGGTATTTCTTGGAATTTATGCGTTAACGCTTCCGAAATGTCCACCTCAGAAATTAATTGATAAAGATGCGCCGGTAACAGAACAGTTGGGACTGAACGCTTTTAAATTATTTAAAGATTATAAGACGGCATTGTTCTTTTTATTTTCGATGTTATTGGGAGCGGCACTACAGCTTACCAATGCTTATGGTGATGTTTTCTTAAGCGAATTTGAACATTTTCCAAAATATGCGGATTCTTTCGTTGTAAAACGTTCAACCATTATTATGTCGATATCTCAGGTGTCTGAAACATTGTTTATTTTAGCAATTCCGTTTTTCTTAAAAAAATTCGGAATTAAAAAGGTAATGCTTATGTCTATGATCGCCTGGGTATTAAGGTTTGCATTCTTTGCATATGGTGTTCCTGAAGGATTTGGGCTAAGCTTAATCATACTCTCCTGTATTGTATACGGAATGGCATTCGACTTTTTCAATATCTCCGGGTCACTTTTCGTGGAAACAACCACAGATAAAAAAATCCGTTCCTCTGCTCAGGGATTGTTTATGATGATGACCAATGGTTTTGGAGCCGTTTTCGGAAGCTATGCTGCAGGATGGGCAATCGATAAATTCTTTACCCACAAATTTACCACGGCATCTTCATTATCAACTTATCTTGAGACTTCTCCGGACAACCCTACATTTCTTGAAATTTTAAAGAAAAGTTTTAATTCAGCAGTAAACCCGGACGGAACACTTTCATCAGTGGTAATGGTGAAAGACTGGCACAATATCTGGCTTTCATTTGCAGCATATGCACTAATCCTTGCTGTTTTATTTGCGGTGTTATTTAAACATAAACATAACCCGCAGGAAATTTCAAAAATAAAACATTAAAGTTATAGTATTGACAATGAATATATTAGATTGCACTTTGTAAAAAAGTGCAATTTTTTTTATTTTTCAGGCAACTATTCTAGACAGGTTCCGTCTTATAGATAGAAACAGATACATGAAGCATTTAGAAAAGAATTTCCAACAGGCAAAAAAACATGACCGGAAAGGCCAGAAGGCCCTCTACGAAATGTTTTCAGCAAAAATGCTCGCCATTGCAAATTCATATGTCAGCAATATCCATGATGCAGAAGACATTGTAATGAATTCTTTTTTTGTCTGCTTTTCAAAGATTGAAGAATGTAAGGAGTGGAAAAGTTTTCCATTCTGGCTGAGAAAAATAGTAGTTAATAATTCCATCAATTTTATCAGGAAAAGAAAAAATATATTGTACTCGGACGTGGAGATTAGTGAAATCGAGTATCAGGACGATGAATGGAACGAAGAAGTACAGGATATCAATCTCGATGAAATTTTCTCTAAAATGCCGGATGGCTACAGGATTATTTTTAACCTTTATGTTTTTGAAGAAAAAAAACATTATGAAATAGCGGAAATTCTTAATATTTCTGAAGGCACAAGCAAAAGTCAGCTCAGCAAATCCAAAAAATGGATTACCGATTTTTTAAAACAGAAAAAGGATGAAAAACAATATGCTAAATAAATTAAAATCCCACTACGAAGATCTTGAAATAAAACCTTCTTCCGATCTTTGGAGCAGATTGGACGATAAACTAGGGAATAAGCCGGAAGGAGTTTTTAAAGAATCCCTTCAATGGTGGAAATATGCGGCGGTATTGTTGCTTTTCGTTTCCGTAGGTATTGTTTTTTATTTTAACACCGAAAAAAAGAGTTTTAACTATAAGGAGACGGATTATATTGTAAAGAAAGGTTTGGAAAAAACGGTAAATCCTATCAATCCGGAATTGCAAAACCAAGTAAGTTCTGATAAATCTGAGACAATAATTAATAGTAAAGCAAACAAAGTTAAGATTACCCGATATCAGAAAAAGAAATCGGACTCATCTTTAGATAAAACAACAACAGAGAAAAAGTTTAAAACCTTAACTACAGAGGTCAGACTAGAACATTTAGCTGCGGAACAAGACATAAAAACAGATATTACATCTGCCAAAATAGAAAACCATATACCGGTAATTGCGCAGGAAAAATCGGGTAAGCCAACTTATATCAATTCAAACGAACTTTTACTGGGAAGAGAATTTGATAAGGCAAGAGAAACTTCTCAGAAAAATGATATCAAACTTGGGATTTTTAATTTTGAAAAGCCCAAACCTAAAGTGGAAAATGTAACCGTTCTCGGAGTAACCGTTTACGTAGATCCAAAATAAAATAATCATCTTTTTATAAATAGATACTGGTCAGAAAATGTCCAGCGCTAAAATAATGCTTAAAAATAATCAATTATATGAAAACAAAAATTGCTTTAATGGCTGCTTTGATGGCGTTTTCTTATGTATTTTCACAGGAAAATCAGTCCGAACAGAATTCCTTAACACTATATTCCAGAACAATCGACAGCATTGTGGTTTCTGAGAAAATAAAAATGAACAAGGAACTGGATGAGGTGGATAAAGACTTTAAAAAAAATAAAATCGGGGCAGATGAAAAACAGAAGCTCAAAGCTGATATTGCTTCAAAATATGAACAATCCATCAATGAAAAAATAGACGCCCGAAAAACGGAATTTGAAGAGGCAACCCGCGAAATGGTAAAAGAAGCCGTTTTAAGACCCATTGATTCGCTGAGAAAAGATAAAAATCAAATAATGATGGGACTTGGAGGAATAAAAATAAGAATGTCCGAAGATAAAATAACACCTGCCGATTATCTGAAATCATGGGAATATTCCGTTGCCATTGTCGGAACAAGCTATACCACGAAAGACAAGCCTTTTGCTTTTTTGAATAACAGCTCAGAATTTAAAAATACGGTTTTCAATTCCGGAATATATCTCGTACGCTACGAAAATCAGCTCGGTGACTACAAAAGTCCGTTTTTTTATCGTATCGGACTGGGTTACCGCTGGGATCAGTCGAAAGCTAAGTACGGAAGAACTTTTACCCAGGAAAGTAAAATCTTAGATATCAAAGATTTCACAAAAGGTAATCTTAAAGATACGCATATCAACAACCACTATATTTTTGTTCCTGTAGAGTTAAAGTTTGTACTTAACCCTAAATATGTGGAGTATAATGGGACCCAATATCTGGACAACAAAGCCAATCAGTTCACTGTCGTTGCCGGAGTATATGGTGGAGTAAGGGTTGCCAGCAATATTTATAACCGTTACTCCAATGAGTACAGCAAAAGAATTGTAGAAAGAGAAACGATCAATCACGGGGTTAATGATCTGATTTTCGGAGCGAAATTAGGAATAGGATATGGAGGATTCAACATCTTTGTTCAGAAAGATTTTACACCTGCATTTAACAATAATACAACCCTCACCCACAAATACGGACTTCAGATTGGTATAGAAGTAATGAATATAAATTTTTAATTATATAATGATTTTGATTTTATATTACATAATAGTTAAATTTTTATTAATTGTATTATCATTCATGAATGATAGTTAGATAAAATTTACTTTTAATACACACTTATTGTAAGTGTGTTTTTTTTTGTATTTTGGCACTTTAAGATTTATGAAAAATATTCAGTTATTAGGGCTAATATTGGTAGTGGCGGGAAGTTTTCTGCCGTTGGTGCACGTTCCCGTGATCGGTAACTGGAACTACTGGAAGCTCGACCATTTTCTGGCCATTGCATGTTGGGTTCTTGCCGCTGGAACGCTGTTCGGTATTGTCAACAACAGTACCAAAACAGCAAGAATTTTTGCCATACTTTTGGTTCTGTTATTTTTATTTACCCTTTTTGCGGTTAAATTTCAGGCGTCGCAGTATTTCAGCTTTATGCCCTTTAAATCTTGGCAGGATAAGCTCGCCGGTATTGTAAAACTGAAATGGGGATGGATCGTTGAATTTTTAGGAGCTTTTATAATCATTTTTGCATCCGGCAAAAAATAAATGATTGATTCTTATGATAATAATGATTCATACAAACACAGGCATAAATTTTAAAAATGTAAAATTGTAAAGTATATTTAGAATAAAAATAGAATTATAAAAATGAAAGAAGTATTCATTGTTTCCGCAGTAAGAACCCCAATGGGAAGCTTTCTCGGAAGTTTATCAGCTGTTCCGGCTACAAAGCTTGGAGCTGTTGCCGTAAAAGGCGCATTAGATAAAATTAATCTTGACCCGAAACTGGTTCAGGAAATCTATATGGGAAATGTATTGCAGGCTGGAGAAGGACAGGCACCTGCACGTCAGGTTGCTTTGGGAGCCGGTCTTTCAAATGAAACTCCTTCTACTACGGTTAATAAAGTTTGTGCTTCAGGGATGAAGGCCGTAACCATGGCAGCACAGGCGATAAAAGCGGGCGATGCAGATGTAATCGTAGCCGGAGGTATGGAAAACATGTCTTCAGTACCACATTATTATAACGCCAGAAACGCCACCAAATTAGGGGACGTTAAAATGCAGGACGGAATGGTTCTGGACGGGCTTACCGACGTGTATAATAAAGTTCACATGGGAGTTTGTGCAGAAAAATGTGCAGCAGATTACAGCATTTCAAGAGAAGAACAGGATAATTTTGCCATTGAATCTTATAAAAGAGCAGCAAAAGCATGGAGCGAAGGAAAATTTGCAGATGAGGTTGTTCCTGTGGAAATTCCTCAGAGAAAAGGAGAACCTGTAGTTTTTACTGAAGATGAAGAATACAAAACCGTAAACTTCGACAGGATTCCAACGCTTCCTACTGTGTTCAAAAAAGAGGAAGGAACGGTAACAGCAGCAAACGCTTCTACTTTAAATGACGGGGCTTCTGCTTTGATCCTCGTTTCTAAAGAGAAAATGGAAGAACTGGGACTCAAGCCATTGGCAAAAATCATTTCTTACGCAGATGCGGCTCAGGCTCCGGAAGATTTCACTACGGCTCCTTCAAAAGCGTTACCGATCGCTCTTAAAAAAGCAGGATTGGAGCTTACAGATATCGATTTCTTCGAATTTAATGAGGCTTTCTCTGTAGTAGGTTTGGCAAACAATAAAATCTTAGGGCTGGATGCTGCTAAAGTGAATGTAAACGGTGGTGCAGTGGCTATTGGTCACCCGCTTGGAAGCTCAGGATCAAGAATTATTGTTACGTTAATCAACGTTTTAAAGCAGAATAACGGAAAATACGGTGCTGCTGCCATCTGTAACGGTGGTGGGGGTGCTTCTGCAATCGTTATCGAAAATCTACAATAATTATTTTTATTGATACAATTCAGAATCCGGAAGCAAAAACTTCCGGATTTTTTGATGTAATTTTTCGATTTTGTGAGACTGTTTTTTTATCATTTTTTAGGAGCTTATTCCCGCTCTCACTACTCGCTTTTTCTATTTTGTGTGGGGTTGCGGCGGCGAAGCCGCCGCAACCCCACACAAAATAGAAAAGAGCTCAAACATGCCGTTCGATCAGGGCTAGGTTTTGACAGTTATTCAATCTTTGACAATATTCAAGGATACCATACTTTGTATTAATTCACTAAACGTAGTGGCATTGTTTATCTTTAAAAACATTCAAAACAATAAAACATTCTTTGTTTATCCTAGCGATAAAAATACTTTTCACAGTGACAGTAAAAGGGTATGAGAGAATTTAGTTTTAACACAATAATAAAATTTCTACCAATCAAAATAAAAACCTGCAAATATTCGATCGTTTTCCTATTTTTGTGCAACTAATATTATTTGAAATGTCTGAAATTGAGAACCACGAAACTCAAAACATAAAGAATAACCCGAAGATTATGAAAGCCTGGGCGGTGTACGACTGGGCCAATTCAGTATACTCTCTGGTTATTACCTCTACCATTTTCCCCATTTACTATTCCATTCTTACCACAGCGTACGAGAAAAAGGAATATGTGGAAGAAACAAAGTCCTGGATTGATGTTCCGGTAAGACACATGATTACCATTTTCGGTAAAGAATACCAGCCGGACGCCGTGTACGGATATTCCTTAACGATTTCTTTCTTTATCGTGGTATTGCTGTCTCCGTTTCTTTCTTCATTGGCAGATACGATCGGGAATAAAAAATCCTTTCTGCAGTTTTTCTGTTATCTTGGAGCAACCTCTTGTATGGGATTAGCCATGTTTACCGGGATGCACAATGTCTTCCTCGGACTTCTGTTCAGCATTACGGCAAGTGTCGGATTTTGGGGCAGTCTTGTATTTTATAATTCGTTCCTTCCGGATATCGCTACAAGAGATAAACAGGATGCACTTTCCGCAAAAGGATATGTTTATGGCTATATAGGTTCTGTGGTGCTGGTTATCATCTGTTTATTATTAATACAGGTGGTGGCAAAAGGAGATCCTGCAAAACAGCTTTTGTTCACAAGAGTAAGCTTCCTGCTGACAGGAGCGTGGTGGTTTGGTTTCTCACAATACACCTTTAAACACTTGCCTCAGTTTGGTGACGTTAAAGAAAAGCTCCCGAAAGATCTTGTATTATTAAATTATAAAAACATCTTTAAAAAACACGAAGAGCAGGGCGGTTTTTTTGAAGTGCTGAAAGATAATCTATGCTTCTATAAGGATATTGGGAAGGAAAGTTTTAATGAACTATTTAAAGTAGGAAAGGAGTTGTTTAAACACAGAAACCTTAAGTTTTTCCTGTCCAGTTTCTTTTTCTACAGTGTAGGGATGCAGACGATCTTCCTGATGGCGACCCTGTTTGGAAAAAGTGAGATCAACCTTCCTCAGGATAAACTTATAGGAACACTTCTCATTATTCAGATTGAAGCCATTATAGGAGCAGTTATATTCTCAAGATTATCAAGAAAAATCGGCAATAAAAATGTAATATCAATTGCCGTGGTTTTGTGGATTGTGGCCTGTATCTGGGCATACTTTCTTAATAAGGAAAATCCTACGGTTGAATACCAGTTCTATGGTGTTGCAGGGGTTGTCGGACTTGTAATGGGAGGGCTTCAGGCCATGTCAAGATCCACTTATTCAAAGCTTTTACCGGAAAACTCAATGGAGAATACCACATTTTTCAGCTTTTATGATGTACTGGAAAAAATTGCCATTATTGTAGGAACTTTTGTTTTTGCATTATTTATTGATAAGTATGATGCTTTACGGTCTATCTTTGCTAAAATTGATGTGATGCTTCCATCTGCCTCCGGGATGAGGTTTGCAGCCTTTTCAATGGCAATCTTTTTCTTTGTAGGATTAATTCTCATAAGATTTTTGAAACTCAATCCTCCTAAAAACGATTAATACAAATAAAAATATAGAAAGACACTTACAAGAGAGTGTCTTTTTTAATACATCAATTATGTTAATTAGAGTGATTATTATATAATACATGTCATATTAACATTAATTATGCGTTTTTTTTCGTTTATTTGCAAATTATTTAAATCTATTAGAATGATGATAAAAAAGCTACTAGCGATCTGCATTTTGCAATGTGCGGTATTGGGGTTTTCTCAGAGTCTTCGCCCTGTTGCAGCGAAAGTTTCTGAATACCACAGTCAGAAAAAAACTTTTGAAAAATATGATCTGTTTACCCTTAATAATAATTCAGAAAAACTTACTGAATATAAAAGGGCAGCTACAGATATTTCTGTCCTGAATATAGATGGCAGACAACTTAAAAAGCTGGTTCATGACAAACCGGAATTCCTGGAAGTATCTTTTCCCTTTGACGGAAAACAAATCACCATGGAGCTTTATAAAAATGAAATATTCACTAAAGACTTCAAAGTTACTACCAGCAAAGGAGAAATAGTAGATTATACTCCGGGAGTGTATTACCAGGGAATTGTAAAGGGAGATAACCAGTCGGTGGTTGCATTCAGTTTTTTTGATGCTGATATTGTGGGGGTTGCCTCTACTCCTGAACTGGGAAATATTGTTGTGGGGAAAGCAAAAAATTCTTCAGACTTTGTAAGTTATTCAGATTCAAAGCTTACAGGAATCAATCCATTCGTATGCGGCGTAGATGAATTGGCAGAGAATCAGAATCAGAAAATATCATTTGACCCGAATGTACAAAAAAATGCAGGGAAGGTAATGACGCAAAACTGCGTAAGGATATATTATGAAATATGTTATACACCTTTTGTAAACAACGGTTCTAGTGTTACCACTACAACAAACTGGCTTACTGCCATTCACAACAATATTGCTACACTTTATAACAACGACGATATAAAAATTGCACTGAATGAGGTTTTTGTCTGGACTTCAGCAGACCCCTATACCGGTACTCCGAGCGCCAACCTCGCAAGTTTCAGGGCAAACAGGCAATCTTTTAACGGTGATCTCGCGCATTTGGTAAATCAGCCTTCTACTACAAGTGTGGCATATGTAAATTCACTTTGTACAACAAGCAGACACGCTTATTCGGGAGCATCCCAGACTTACAGCAACGTTCCTGTCTATTCGTGGACAATAGAAGCAATGACCCATGAAATGGGACATAGTTTAGGTTCTCCCCACACCCATGCTTGCGCATGGAACGGAAATTCCACGGCAATCGACGGGTGCGGAACAGTAGCCGGATATCCTGAAGGAACATGTCCTACTGGTCCGATTCCTGCACCAAGTGTGAAAGGAACAATTATGAGCTACTGCCATTTGGTTTCAGGAGTGGGAATTAATTTTGCCAATGGTTTTGGTCCTCAGCCTGCCGCGTTGATCAGAAATACGGTAGATTCAAAGGCGTGTCTGGGTACGAACTGTATAACAGTTTGCAGCATTACAATTTCGGGGTTGTCCGTTTCAAATATCACTCAGACTTCTGCCAGTGCCACTTTTAATGATGCTACATCAATTTCATGGAAATACAAACTGACGAAATTTGACGGAACACCCATTGCCAGCGGCAATAGTTCCACCCAGTCTTTAAATTTTTCAAATCTTCAACCTGCAACGTATTATTTGTTATCCGTAGGAACAGACTGTTCTGCAGCATACCAGAGAACTCAGCTTTTTATGACCGATGGAAACTGGTGTAATGCTGCTGTTTTCACAGATACCGGAGGAACAGCGGGAAATTATGGAGACAACCAGACCATCGTAAAAACTTTTTACCCGTCTTCCGGAGCATTATCAATGACATTTACGGAATTCGGTCTGGAAGAAGATTATGATTTTATATATATCTATAACGGACCTTCTACAAGCTCTCCGTTATTTGCCAATGGAAATGCTTTAACAGGAACAACCTTACCCGGAACATTTGCTTCTACACATCCTTCCGGAGCTATTACCGTTAGATTTGTGTCAGATGAAGCAATAAACGATATCGGCTGGAAAGCAAATTTCTCATGTTCTGTCTTAGCTGTTGAAGATATTAATACGAAAGACAATATCGTAAGCATTTATCCTAATCCCGCAAAAAATAGTATAACCATATCTTCTAAAGAAACTTTGAAATCATTCAAAATTTACGACGAAGCAGGAAGGTTGATAAAGTCTGAATCCTCATTAAAAGGAAGCAGATTAGACGTTAATATCTCGACCATGCAAACAGGAAATTATGTGGTAACAGTAGAAACGGAAAAACAAAAAGTAACCAAAAAATTAATAAAACAATAATTAATTATTTTATAATGAAAGCCTGATTATTTCAGGCTTTTTTATTAACTTTAATAAAAGAAAGCCGTTTTTTCGAAATTTTAAAAATTATTTTAATGACAGATGTAAAAAATAGTCAGAATTCGGCTCAACTTTTGCTTGTATTCAGAAGAATAATTTTACATTTGCAAAAAAATTTATTTAATTAAATGACAAACCCATTATTTTACGCAAAAATTCTTTTGTTCGGAGAATACGGAATCATTGAAGATTCCCAAGGTTTGACATTGCCTTATAGCTTTTATAAAGGTACCCTCAAGTTCTCATCATTAGATTCCGAATTTGAAAAAAAGTCTAATGAACACCTAAAGAAATACGCCGATTATCTTGAAGATCTGAAACTTCCTGAAACTTTTGAGCTTAATGTATCAACATTTAAGAAAGAAATTTCATCAGGATTATTTTTTGACAGCAATATTCCTCAGGGATACGGAGTAGGCAGTTCAGGCGCACTGGTTGCCGCCATATTTGAACGCTATTCAATCTCCAAACATAATCCTGAAAATATATCTAAAGATGAATTGAAAAATCTTCGATATGTTTTTGGATTAATGGAAAGCTATTTTCATGGTAAAAGTTCGGGAATTGACCCATTGATTTGCTATATGAATCTTCCTATCCTGATAGAAAGTAAGGAAAGTGTTGATAAAGTGGCAATTCCTGCAAGCGAAGCAGGAAAAGGCGCTATCTTTCTGATCGATTCCGGAATGACTGGCGAAACCGGGCCAATGGTTCAGATTTTCTTCGAAAAAATGAAAACCGAAGGTTTCAGAAAAACGCTTAAAGAAGAATTTATTCGCTACAACAATGCTTGTATCGATGCTTTCCTTAAGAAAGATATGAATCCTTTCTTCCGAAATCTAAAAAAGCTTTCTCATTGGGCATATGAGCATTTCAGGCCAATGATCCCGGAAAGTTTGTTTAACGTATGGAAAAAAGGCCTTGATTCTAATGCTTATTATTTAAAACTCTGCGGAAGCGGTGGCGGCGGCTATATTTTAGGTTTCACCAAAGATTACGACAAAGCGGAAAAAATGCTTGAAGGCTTCAATAAAGAAGTCATTTACAGATTCTAAAGACTTGGAAATGAATTCTGAAAAAGAAAATTTCCAGGAGAAAAATTATACTAAAAAATCTTTGATTTACAGATTTTCACAATTTGTGGGCTTTCTTTTGGGAGCTCGCTTTTTTGTTGCTGCACTCCTTACTTTAGCCCTTTATGTTTCTACTTTTTTTCTTTTTAATCAGGATGAAAGCTTCAGGAAATTTGTCTTTGATTTTAAAGTGCACGGAATTATTTTCTGTACCGTTTTAACAATTCTGGCAGGAGGAATTATCAACCAGTTTTACGATTTTGAAAAGGATCATCTTGTAAAGCCTTTCAGGACAAGAATTCAGAGTTTTATCAAGCAGAAATATTTTTTGTATGCTTATCTTATTTTAAGTTTGATTTCTCTTGGTGTTGCATGGATGATCTCTCATAATGTATTTATTTTTTTCATTATTTATCAGTTTTTCATGTGGTTTTACAGCCATAAGCTGAGCCGGATTTTAATTCTCAATAACCTGACTTTTGTAAGTCTTACGCTGTATCCTTTTTTCGGCATGATGGTTTATTATCAGACTTTTTCAAAGAAAGTTCTTTTAATGGCTGTATTTCTTTTCCTTATTTTGTTATGTATTGACATTGTGAAAGATACACTGACAAAAAGAGTAGATGAGACCTTCGGGTATATTACGATCCCTAATTATTTTGAGTCTAAGAGTGTAAACAGGATTATTATTTCTTTGCTGATTATCACGATGGCTGTTTCCATGAAATTAATTACCAGAACTGGCATTGCAGGATTTATGGCTTATTATTTTGCAGCAGGACTTTTCGTTTTCATTATATGTATCTATCTCATTATCAATAATACAAGGCGCAATAAGTTTTTCATTATTAATATTTTAAGATTCTGGGTTTTTGCGGGAATTATAGCCATGCTTCTTAGCGGACTGGAAGGTAAATTGTAGAAAAATTTCTTTAAAAAACCTTTCCTTATCCTTACCTTTGCAGAACTATAAATCTAATAAGTAATGCCCATTTTCAACGATACTAAAATCGCATTTGCGGATAAATCTGATTCACAGTTAAGAAAAGCGTATTGGATGTTTAAGATGATTGAGCAGCCTTCACTCACAAAAGTAGGAACTTCTCTTCTTAATTTTACCGTTCATAACAATTTCCCTCTCGTTACCGGAATCGTCAAAAATACTTTATTTGAACAATTTTGCGGCGGTGAAACCCGTGAAGAAAGTATGAAAGTGGTAAAACAGCTTTTTAAAAGAGGGGTGGGCAGTATTTTTGATTATTCCATTGAGGGCAAAGAAGATGAAGAAACTTTTGATGCCGTTTGCAAAGAGATTAAAGACATCGTAAGATTTTCTGTGGGAAACCCGGCAATTCCTTTTATTGTCTTTAAACCTACCGCTTTTGGAAGAATTGATTTATATGAATCCGTCGGAAAAAATAATGAGCTTACTTCAAGCCAGAAAGAAGAATGGGAAAGGGTAGTGAAAAGATTTGATGAAGTATGCAAATTGTGTCACGAAAATGACAAAAAAGTAATGGTGGATGCAGAAGAAACCTGGATGCAGGATGCTGCAGATAAGCTCTGTGAAGACATGATGGAAAAATACAATCAGGAAAAACCTATTGTGTGGAATACCATTCAGATGTACCGTACCGGAAGGCTTGAATATATGGAGGAGCATGTACAGAGAGCAAAGGAAAAGGGATATTTTATCGGTTATAAGATTGTTCGTGGCGCTTACATGGAAAAAGAAAGGGCAAGAGCTGCAGAAAGAGGTTATCCGGATCCGATTCAGCCAACAAAAGAGGCATCAGACAAAAATTATAATGCAGGTATTGATTTTGTGATGAATCATCTTGATAAAGTTTCGGCGTTTTTCGGAACCCATAATGAAATTTCTTCTGAGCTGGTAATGGACAAAATGAAGGCTAAAAATCTTGAAAACGGAAATGAGCATGTGCATTTCGGACAGCTTTATGGAATGAGTGATAATATTACATTTTATCTTTCAGATAAAGGCTATAATGTTGCAAAATATCTTCCATACGGACCGGTAAAAGACGTTGTTCCATATCTTACAAGACGAGCCCAGGAGAATACTTCTGTTGCAGGGCAAACCGGAAGGGAACTCGGCCTTATTAAAAAAGAACTGGAAAGAAGAAAAGCCGGGAGGTAATTTTCATTAAAAATAAATAAGAAGTCTTACAATTTGTAAGGCTTTTTTTATGCCCGATTATTTTATTTAAGGCTCAAAACTTTCAAATTTCCCGTTTTCATAAAAGATAACAATACGTTTAATCGCAACTCCTTTATTTTCAGCAAATTGATTCGTATTCTGCGGGATGAAATTTTCTAATCGCTGAGAATCGTTTATTTTTTCCTGTGCCTGACTTGTGAGAGGTACAAATGATTCTCCGGACGTTTCTTTCGGACTCTTAATTTCACTTTCTTCTGCACCAAAATCTTCGTCTTCATTCATCATGGTAAAAAGATCCGGAAGTGAAGTAGGCTTAGATTTTTCCTCTTCATTGAATTCGGGAGCTTTCATTTCGGTTTCATGAATTTCAGGTAATTCTGATTTCAGCATCTGACCTTCACCGGTAACGAGCCAATCCCAAAGAATTTCAGGAAAACGGGATTTTATTTTGATGATAAATTCCAGGGAGGGTTTATTTCTTCCGGAAGTCACATGTGAAATGGAAGAGCGCTGTACATCAATTTCGTCGGCAAACTCTGACGGAGTTAACCCGGAATACTCAATAACCTTAGAAATTCTTTCATTTAAACTCATATAACAAACTTTTTAATTGATTTACAAATGTAAAGATTAAATTTACAATTGACAAATGCAAAAGTAAATTATTTCTCGAACTGATAGTATACAAATGTAAACTTATAAACTATTGATTAATAGAATATTACAATTATTCTTATTAAATGCAAGAATTTTTATTTAACATATTTTCCACATATGATCAAATAAATTTCTTAACTTAAAGTAATAGATGAAGTAAATGGAGTAATGTTGATTTTCATATCAGATACGGCCAATCATCTTCGTATTCATGAGCTATAAGAAGCTTTTTTATGACTAAAATACCAGAAAGATAGAGTAGAGTCAATATATATCTGATTATAAGTAAAAACCACATTATTATAGCTCTCATTTAACACCTATATCTTCAGTAGGTGCCATTATCACGAAGATCTTAAACAGTACTGAAAATAAATTATTCAATACTGTTTTAATAGTCGGCTTATTAAGTTACATTTTTAAATGGTCATAAAAATTTGTCTTTTTTGACAGTTTAAAGTTCTACATTATCAACAATTCACATTTGTATACTGAAAGAATTTGATCTTTTTCCACACTAATATTTGTTTAATAGAATTACAAGCAAATGTAGATAACTACACTTTATAGTATTTAAAGCATAATTCAAATTTAAATTTAGTTAGATTTTGTAAAATACTGATTTTAAGTTTTTTGAATGTTTGTAATTAAATTATTGTTAATCCACAATTTTATCCACAGACAAAATGGCAATTTTACTTGTTTAGCAATATTACAAATGTTAATTTAATTTATCCGTAAAATTTTTGCTAATTTTGACTCTTGTAAATTATTACATAATGAACTTTGAAAAGCTTTACCAGCAAAATCCTAATTTCCCAAATCGTTATATTGCTCCCGAAAAATTATTTTCGTACCTACAGACCAACCTCAGCGGTTATATTCATGAGATCGGAACGTCTTATTTGGGGAAACCGGTTTATAAATTGACTATAGGAAATGGAGAAATCAATGTTCTTGCTTGGTCGCAGATGCATGGAAACGAATCCAATGCAACGCATGCCATGCTTGATCTTCTTACGACTTTAGATAACAATCCCGATGTAAAAGCTGATTTGTTCAGCAAAATAAAGCTTGATTTTATATTGATGCTTAATCCTGACGGATCCGAAAGATGGACCAGGCTTAATGCATCGGATATTGATCTGAACAGGGATTTTCATAATGAAGCGAGTAAAGAAATCAAATTATTAAAAGAAGCTGTTGCAGAGAAGAAATATGATTACGCACTAAATCTTCATGAGCAGAGAACGATTTTTACCACAGACGGAATTCATCCTGCTACGCTTTCATTTCTGGCCCCATCGGAAAATGTTGAACGGACTATCACTGAAAACAGAAAAAAATGTATGGCCGTAATAGCTTCTGTTTACGATAAGCTGAAAGAAATGATACCAAACCAGATCGGAAGATATTCTGATGAGTTTTATCCTGCTTCTACCGGAGATAATTTTATCAAGGCCGGAATGCCAACTATTCTTTTTGAAGGCGGACATTTTATAGACGATTACATAAGAACAGGAACCCGGAAATATTACACCATCGCGCTTTATTATGCACTAAGTGCGATAACTGAACTGAATTCCGGGACGGATGGATGGGAAGCTTATCTGGAAATTCCTGAAAATAAAGAAACGCATTATGACATCATTTACCGCAATGTAAAGCTGAACACGGATTATGAATGTGTTCTGGATATTGCAGTTCAGTATCGGGAATTTAAAAAAGAAGGTAGGGATGAAATTTCTTTTATCCCATATGTTATGGAAGTAGGCGATGTTAAAAAACGAAAAGGATGGAAAGAAATAGACTGTACAAACAAAAAGTTTATTTGCCCGACCAAATATCCCAAACTTGATGCGGAAGTAAATTTTTTCATTGAAGATTAAAAATCAGCGGCGGAACCTTTGGTTCCGCCGCTGATGTATGTTTTTATTGGAGAATCAACTAATTATTGATATCGTGATTAATTAACCACCTTAATTCCGTTCGCTACAAATCTGATTTCTTCTTTCGGTGTTTTGATGGCATCTATTTCAGCTTGTGGTTTTTTAGCATCTTCTGCGTAATGTTTTTGCTCGTCTACCGAAGTTACTTTTCTTTCGGCAGAACCTTCAAGCACAACATTTTTCCCTTTCAGTGCAGTGGGTACGAAGAATCCGTAATCCTTCATTTTTACAAAAAACTGGGTGTTATCTTCCGTTTGGATCGTCAGCCAACAGCCTTTTTTATCACAAACGTCGGTTACTTTACCTTTTACGGCAACATTTTCAACTTTCTTGTCGCTTTTTTTTAATTTTTTACTTAATTTATCTACGGAAATTGCTTTAGATTCTGCATTAGAAGCAACACCACCTCCGTAAACATCACCTACAACAGCACTTCCAGCCGGTGGACCGGATTTTTTTGATTCCTGGGCAAAAGCTACAGTTGAAACACTTACTGCTACTGCAAATAATAATGATTTGAATTTCATATTGATTTTTTTTCAAAAGTACTAATAAAATCTGAATGACAAAACGACGGTAAACTTGATAAAAAGCAGGCCATTTTTCGAATGGTAAATTTCTAATTTTTAAACGCAACATGTGCAAGGAAATAGGCAGTCATCCTTGATAGTTCGTTCGCAAGGGCGTTTCACTCAGCAAAATGATAGCAGCTTATTATACGTAAAGCCTTTACTGAATGAACGACTTTGCACCGAAAATATGCTCCCTGTTATTCAATGAACCTTAGTGCTCCTTTCGTGTTAAAACAATAAATGCCTCTTGATCATTCAATAAACCCTCGCGACCTTAGCGTTAAAAAAAAGAATATTTTCAACTTATAATGCAACACCAGAAAATAAAATTAATCCATGATGCTGCATCATCCATTCGCCAAAGCATCTTGCATTACACAGTGCTATCATTCGCTGAATAAAATGCCTTCGCGCTCAAAAAATAATTGCATAGTTATTCAATAAAACCCTTGCGACCGTTGCGTTAAAAGATGCACATTTCATCTTTAATTCAAAACAAAATAAAAACTAATCCTATAATTATTATATTTGGAGCCTATACTTCACTATGCAGAAAAAACTAAAACTTTGGGACGCCATTATGTTGGTAATGGGGTCGATGATCGGAAGCGGAATCTTCATTGTAACCGCAGATATGATGCGGAATCTCGGTTCAGGCTTCTGGCTGATTATCGTCTGGGTCATCACAGGAATCATGACAGTAGCTGCAGCGATAAGCTACGGCGAACTTTCAGCCTTGTTTCCAAAAGCGGGTGGGCAATACACCTATCTTAAAGAAATCTTTGGAAAAAGAATGGGGTTTCTCTATGGATGGGGTCTTTTTACGGTGATCCAAACCGGAACCATTGCCGCTGTAGCGGTAGCATTCGGAAAATTTACCGCTTATCTGGTTCCGGCACTCAATGATGCAGCACCTATTTTCCAGAGTGGTGAATTCAAAATTACTTGGATTCAGATGCTCGCCATCGCTATTATCCTTTTGCTCACCTATATCAATACAAGAGGAGTGGAAAGCGGAAAATTGTTGCAGAATATTTTTACAGGATCAAAAATTATAGCATTGGTAGGATTAATTGCAGCTGGATTTATTTTGGTAGACATTTCTCATTTGGCAGAAAATTTCAGCTTTGGATATGAATCATTTAGCAACCTTACCACAGACAGGTTCGGGAATTTTTTAAAAGAAGGCTGGGAACCCATCGGCGGAATGACCCTTTTAGGAGGAATTGCCGCAGCAATGGTCGGTTCCGTGTTCAGCTCTATTGCATGGGAAAGCGTTACATTCGTATCAGGAGAAATTGAAAATCCCAAGAAAAATGTGGTAAGATCAATGATCTACGGAACAACGGCCGTTATGATCTTATATATTGCCGTAAACTATGTTTACCTTAACGCTCTCGACAGAGATTCTATCGCATTTGCAGAAAACGACAGGGTAGCGGTTGCGGCCTCACATTTTATTTTCGGAAGTGCGGGAACGGCCATCATCGCGGTTCTTGTTATGGTTTCCACATTTGGATGCAACAACGGTTTGATTCTTGCCGGAGCGAGGGTTTTTCAGACCATGGCAAAAGATGGAATGTTCTTCAGACAGGCAGAAAAAAATAACAAAAATGCAGTTCCGGAAAATGCATTATGGATGCAGGGAATCTGGGCTTCAATATTATGTCTCAGCGGCCAGTACGGAAATCTTCTGGATATGATCTCATTTGTCATTGTACTGTTCTACATGATTACCGTTTTCGGAGTCATTTATCTGAGATTTAAAAAACCGGAACTTGAAAGACCTTATAAAACCTGGCTGTACCCTGTGACGCCTGTTATCTATCTTCTGATCGGAACCGGTTTCTGTATTCTGCTGCTGATTTACAAACAGCAGTACACCTGGCCGGGATTCCTGATGGTTTTACTCGGGCTGCCGGTGTATTATTTTATCAATAGAAAAAATAAAGTTCAGGAATAAATGAAAGAACAGCCTTAAAAAGCCGCTTTGTCATTCTGAGCGCAGCGAAGATCTGAAAGGTAAATTACTTAAGATTCTTAATCATAAAAACTTCAGCAAAAAATTTGGGAAAGCTTTTTTTTGGAGCTTTATCCTGCTTTCGCTACTCGCTTTTTCTGTTTTCGGGTTGCGGCGGCGAAGCCGCCGCAACCCGAAAACAGAAAAGAGCTCACACATGCCGCTCAATCAGGGCTATGCTAATCACATAATAATCACTTTTCTCCAAAAATTATCCTGGAAAACCATACAATCGATATAAGCAGATACAGCAATATGCAATATCTATAAGTCAATCGGCTTATATTTTTTATTTATAAGTAATTATGCTTATATTTGCAGAATGATAGCGGTCATTACCGGAGATATTATTAATTCACAACATGCGGATACGAAAGTTTGGATTACCAGACTGAAAAATCTTCTCGAAAATTGGGGAAGTGCTCCCAACACATGGGAAATTTACAGAGGCGACGAATTTCAGTTCAAATGCAATATTGATGATGTATTCTGGCGTTTTTTAGCGATAAAATCTCTCATCAAAAGTCAGGAAAATTTAGACGTACGAATTGCCATAGGTATCGGCGAAGAAAATTTCTCCTCAAATAAAATCACCGAATCCAACGGAACCGCTTATGTTCATTCAGGAAGATTACTCAATGACCTTAAAAACGACGGACATACTGTTTCCGTAAAAACTTCAAACGACTCTGTAGACAGGGATCTTAATATTCTGCTTAAGTGGTCTTCAAAAGATTTTGATAACTGGACGATGGCTACTGCTGAAATTATTCATGAAATGATTATGAATAAAGAAATCACACAGGAAGATCTTGCTAAGAAATTTGCCATTTCACAGTCCTCGGTAAGCCAGAGACTGAAGCGTGCCAATTACGAACTCATCGTAGAAACCAATCAATATTTCAGAAAGAAAATTTCAGAACTCTAATCATGATTTTTATTAAACTCATATTGGCACATTTACTCGGGGATTTTATTCTTCAGCCGGATTCATGGGTTGCAGATAAAGAAAGCAAAAAACTGAAAAGCATATATCTGTATATTCATATTTTGATTCATACGGTTTTAAACTTTGCTTTTCTTTGGGATTTACAACTTTGGTGGGTCGCTATTTTGGTAGGGGTTTCGCATTTTATCATAGATGCTGCAAAGTTGAGTTTTCAAACTCATAAAAATAAAAAGAACTGGTTTTTTATCGATCAGACTTTGCATGTTTTGGTGATCGCAGGAGTTTCATTCTACTTTAATGAATTTGATTTTGAATTTCTTCAAAACCAGGAATTGTTAAAAATTGTAATGGCAGCTTTGTTTTTAACGGCGCCCGCTTCGATTTTTATTAAAATATTATTGTCTTCTTGGACACCCGTTCCGGAAACAACCAATAATATCCAGACCGAATCTTTATCAAATGCAGGGAAATATATTGGGATTTTAGAACGTTTGTTAGTATTCACCTTTATTATAGTGAATCATTGGGAAGGGGTAGGTTTTATGGTAGCTGCAAAGTCTGTTTTCAGATTTAGCGACCTTGCTCAGGCAAAACAGAGAAAGTTAACAGAGTATGTGTTGATCGGAACGCTTTTAAGTTTTGGACTGGCAGTTTTAACAGGAATTTTAATTAAATAATATAAATCTAATAAAAAGTAATTTTAGAAAATGGAAAAGTTAGAAATGTTGTACGAAGGGAAAGCAAAACAGGTATTTGCTACCGACAATCCTGATCACGTAATCGTGCGTTTCAAAGACGATGCTACCGCATTCAACGCTCAGAAGAGAGGATCTGTTGATCTGAAAGGGGAAATGAACAACGCAATCACTACGCTTATCTTTGAATACCTGAATGAAAAAGGAATCAAAACTCATTTTATAAAACAACTGAACGAAAGAGAGCAACTCGTAAGAAAAGTATCTATTATTCCTCTTGAAATGGTGGTAAGAAACTATTCTGCAGGAAGCATGGCTCAGAGACTGGGAGTAGAAGAAGGAATCAAATCTCCGGTTACCATTTTCGATATCTGTTACAAAAAAGATGAATTGGGAGATCCGCTGATCAATGATCACCATGCGGTTTTCTTAGGAGCTGCAACCTATGAAGAGCTTGATGAAATGTACGAGCTGACTTCTGATATTAATGATATCCTGATTGATCTTTTCGACAAAATGAATATCATCCTGGTTGATTTTAAAATCGAATTAGGAAAAACTTCAGATGGCGAAATCATTTTAGCAGACGAAATCTCCCCGGATACTTGTAGACTTTGGGATAAGGATACTATGAAGAAACTGGACAAAGACAGATTCAGAAGAGATCTTGGTGAAGTTACGGAAGCATACGTTGAGATCTACAACAGACTGAAAGAAGCGCTTGGTAAATAATTCCGGACGCTAATGAGATGTAAGTTTTTTATTTAACATAATATTTAATTTTTCATCTAATTAAAAGATCTACCCAATAAAATCTAGATTAGAAAAAATAGAAATGAAAAGTTTTGACATTCATAAAAGTGAATATTTAAAGCAGTTTGAAACCCAGACCTACGGAAGAAATCTTTTCAGGACGCAGGAAGAAGAAAGACTGGATGCTCCTAATGAGGAGTGTGGGATTTTCGGGATGTATTCTGATAATGACCTCGACACGTTTTCGCTTTCACAGTTCGGGCTTTTTGCACTACAGCACAGAGGCCAGGAAGCATGTGGTATTTCTGTTCTGAAGAACGGAAGAATCACCAACATGAAAGATGAGGGACTGGTTTTGGATGTTTATAAAGAAATTCCGGATCCGGAAACTTTTATGGGAAACTCTGCAATCGGGCATACCCGTTATACCACTGCAGGAGATAAGAAAAAATACAACTTCCAGCCTTTTTTCGCAAAGAATGAATATGACCAGATCATCCTTTCCATTGCGCATAACGGTAACCTTACCAATGCAAAAGAACTGAAAGCGGAACTTGAAGCGGAAGGCGTGGTTTTCAGGGCAACTTCCGATTCTGAAGTAATTTTGAGACTTATCCAGAAAAATCTTGACCTCGGACTGCGCGGAGCAATTAAGGTGACGATGGAAAAGATCGAAGGTGCTTATTCCGTAGTGGGAATGACGAGAAATAAATTCTTTGCTTTCAGAGATTTCAACGGTATCAGGCCTCTTGTATTGGGAGCGATAGATGAAAAATCGTATGTGGTTGCATCAGAATCTGTAGCATTGGATGCAGTAGGCGCTCAGTATGTTCGTGATATTTTACCGGGCGAAATTGTTTACACCAATGAAAACGAGCCCGGAAAGCTTCATTCTTATATGGCCGATGAAGAAAAAGGAAAACAGAGAATCTGTTCATTTGAATATATTTACTTTGCAAGACCGGATTCTTCCTTAGAAAATATAAACGTATACGAAATCAGGGAAAAATCGGGAGAGAAGATCTGGCATCAGGCTCCGGTAGAAGCAGATGTTGTTATTGGAGTTCCGGATTCCGGAGTTCCGGCTGCTATTGGTTTTGCCAAAGCTTCGGGGATTCCTTTCCGTCCTGTTTTAATCAAGAACCGATATATCGGAAGAAGCTTTATCGTTCCTACCCAAGAAATGAGAGAAAGAGTGGTAAACCTTAAATTAAATCCGATTATTTCCGAGATTAAAGACAAAAGAGTGGTCATCATTGATGATTCTATCGTTCGCGGTACTACGTCTAAGAGACTGGTTAAAATCTTAAAAGACGCCGGGGTGAAGGAAATACACTTCAGAAGTGTTTCTCCGCCAATTATTGCTCCTTGTTATTTAGGAATTGATACCCCTTCGAAAGATGATCTGATTTCAGCAAATATGACAACTGCTGAACTTAGAGATTATCTGGGTGTAGATTCTCTTGAGTTTTTAAGTGTTGAAAACCTGAAAGAGATTTTGGGTTCTGCCAACCATTGTTTCGGATGTTTTACAGAACAATATCCTGTAGGTAAAGGAGAAGAAGTGGAATTATTTAATTAATCTCATAATAGTAAAAATAAAAGGTCGGGTTTCATTGAAACCTGACCTTTTTCGTATTGAAATCAAAATTGTTTTAGAATTTAAAAGCTAAACCAACCTGGAATACATTGTTTCTGATTGCATCAGAATTGCTTGGTCTGTCTTTAGCGATATCAGTAAGACCTGCAACGTATCTCGCTGTAATACCGATATTATCTGTGAAATAGTATCCTGCACCAAGACCGATACCAAAGTTGAATTTATTTAAGCTGTCTTTGTAGTCTCCGGATTCATCAATTGTATTATTATCCGTTTCATTCTTTAATTTATTCTTAGCATTTACCATGAAACCGAATTCAGGTCCTGCTTCTAAATAAAGATTTGGAATGATATTGTATTGGAACATTACCGGAACTGTAATATAGTCTAAATGTCTTGCACTTGAATAACGTGTTCCTGCAATAGTCTGATCATACTTATCTCCATATTGAGAGTATAAAACCTCCGGCTGGATGCTGAATGAAGTAGCTACAGGGATGTTGGCAAAAACACCAGCGTTAAAACCGATTTTAGAACCCTGATCATCTAATCCTGATTCATTGGTTAAAGAAGAAACGTTCATTCCTGCTTTAACACCAAAAGCTACAGGAGAAGCAGATGAAGTAGAAGTGGTAGTCGTCGTCTGGGCAAATGCCAATGAACCAGCTGTAAGTGCTATTCCTAAAATTAACTTTTTCATAACTTTAATTTTTAATAATTTACTTTTTAATTTTAAATTTTACTACTGTCAAACTAATTTGACGGGGAGTATCTTTCAAATTGCTTGCCAAAAAATAAAAGCATGATAAAAGTCAGTATATAAAGCTCTTTTTTTATAAAATACTTCGTTATTTATCTGTCTGATAATTAAATTTTTATAAAACAATTTTAACAAGCGTTTAGAAATAATTTAAAATGACAATTTTGTCGAAAAAAATGAATTTTAAAGTAAATTATTAATTAAAATTACAGTTAAGCATCGTTCAATTTTCTATAATATTCTATGGATAAAGCGATCTTTTTTTTACTGCACTGATAATCAAAAGTGCAGGATCCGATTCCCGAAATTAATGAAAAATTGATCTTACTGTCCGTATTCTTTTTATCGTTGATCAGCAGAGCAAAGATGTCTTCATCCTTAAAATCACTGATATCCAGATAAGGATAATATTTCTGAATATTTTCAATAATAATAGTACAGTCTTCTTCGGAGATCAGACTTTCTGAAAAGGACAGATGCGTTTCGGTAATCATTCCCATAGCAACAGCTTCTCCATGTAGAATAGGATTTCCTTGGCTGAGGCAAAGACTTTCTATAGCGTGTCCTATCGTATGCCCGAAATTTAGGGTCTTACGGATATTTTTCTCCTGAAAATCCTGCTGTACAACGCTTTGCTTGATTTCCATTGATGTTTCGATGTGAGGAACAACAGTATCCGCATCAAGTTTAGAAATATGGATAAGGTTTTCCCAATGTTTTTCATCGGCAATTAACCCGTGTTTCAGCATTTCTGCAAAACCGCTTCGCAGTTCTTTATAAGGAAGTGTTTCTAAAAACTTAGGATAAACGAAAATCTGCTCCGGGAAAGTAAAGGTTCCCACCATATTTTTATAATGCATCAGGTCGATTCCTGTTTTTCCGCCTATAGAAGCGTCACACATCGATAAAAGAGTTGTAGGAATATTGATAAAAGGAATACCTCTTTTATAGGTAGATGCAACAAAGCCACCCATATCTGTAATTACGCCACCACCGAGATTGATGACCAGAGCTTTACGGTCTGCCTGCATTTCCGTAAGAATTTCCCAAAGCTGATTGGCAGTCTGAATATTTTTCATTTCTTCGCCCGGTTCTATCTCAAGAATTTCAAATGCCAGATCCGTTTCCAGGTTTCCCAACAGAACAGGAAGGCAATATTCATGCGTATTCTCATCAACCAGGATGAAAATTTTACTGAATGATCTCGTACTTAAAAAATCGTTGAGCTGTGAAAAATTATCATTTAATATTGTTATCATTTTGAGATTTTCTTTTATGTTATCGTATCACGATATGCAAAGTTATGATTCTTAATTTTTAACTCGTTATTAAATATACTATCTTTGCAGAAATTTTTAGAATGAGCAGAGATAATAATAATTCAGAACGACCAAAGAGACCAAGAATTTCAACCAAGAAAAATTCTGATAATTCTCGTGCTTCCAGATCTGGAAATTCTTCAGAATCAAAACCTTTTAAAAAGTCTTTTCCGAAAGCAGGAGAGAGAAATTCAGAATCGAGGAGAAGCGGTGACACCAGTTACCAGGCCCGAATGGATAAGAAATACGGAAAAACGGAACAGGAACCCTTTATTACCAGTGCAGGTGAAGGAAAAAATACTTTCGGAAAGTCTGCTCCGAAAAGAGGAGGAAGCAGACCCAATAATTTTGATACCAGAGATAAATACGAAAGAGGCAGCCTGAAATACGGAAAAAGACCGGGAACAGAAAACCGCGAGGATAAAAATAAATCTTTTGTACAAAAAAGAAGGTTAACGAAAATTGATAAGGATATCCACAAAGATACCATCCGTCTTAACAAGTATATTGCCAACTCAGGAATTTGCAGCAGAAGGGAAGCGGATGAACTGATTACGCAAGGATTGGTTGAGGTGAACGGAAAAGTGGTTACCGAAATGGGATATCAGGTTCAGAAAACCGATAAAGTGGTATTTGACGGACAGAATATTACCCCTGAAAAACCGGTATATGTTCTTTTAAATAAACCGAAAGGATATATTTCAACCACCAAAGATGATAAGGCCAGAAAAACAGTAATGGATCTTGTAGCTAATGCTTCGCCATACCGTTTATTTCCTGTAGGAAGACTCGACCGTTCTACAACAGGAGTTATCCTTTTAACGAATGACGGGCATATGACCAAGAAGCTTACCCATCCGTCTTTTGATGCAAAGAAGATTTATCACGTGACCTTAGATAGAAAACTAACACACGAAGATATGAAACTTATTGCTGAAGGAATTCGTTTGGATGAAGGCGTGGCAGTAGTGGATCAGATTTCTTTTATCGAAGGAAAACCTAAAAATGAAGTCGGAATAGAAATCCATATCGGTTGGAACCGTGTCATCAGAAGAATTTTCCAGAGATTAGGCTATGAAGTGGAAGCATTGGACAGGGTAATGTTTGCAGGACTTACGAAAAAGAACATCAAAAGAGGACACTGGAGAATTCTTACAGAATTGGAGGTGAATAATCTTAAAATGCTTTAACGATAAAGTATTTAACGATATAAAGACGCTGGATCAGGCGTCTTTTTTTATATCCATGATCTAGCAGTATAAACTTTCAGGGAAAAGGCATATTTCCCATGATTATCATCCGAAATCAATGTTAAAATTCTAGGCAATTCCGTATCTTTGGGAAAAATTTTTACAAAAATGATTGAGTGGAAAACCGCCAAAGAATACGAAGATATTACCTATAAAAAAAGTAATGGTGTCGCAAGAATCGCTTTCAACAGACCGGAAGTTCGTAATGCTTTCAGACCAAAAACGACATCAGAATTGTACGATGCTTTTTATGATGCTTATGAAGATCCTTCAATAGGCGTTGTGCTGCTTTCGGGAGAAGGACCGAGTCCTAAAGACGGAGGCTGGGCTTTCTGCAGTGGTGGAGATCAAAAGGCAAGAGGACATCAGGGGTATGTTGGCGAAGACGGAAGGCACCGTCTGAATATTCTTGAAGTTCAGCGACTGATTCGTTTTATGCCGAAAGTAGTGATTGCGGTGGTTCCGGGATGGGCTGTTGGCGGAGGGCATTCTCTACACGTAGTGTGCGATTTAACTTTAGCCAGCGAAGAACACGCTATTTTCAAACAAACGGATGCTGATGTGACAAGTTTCGACGGAGGGTACGGTTCTGCGTATTTGGCAAAAATGGTAGGACAGAAAAAAGCCCGTGAAATTTTCTTTTTAGGAAGAAACTATTCTGCTCAGGAAGCCTTTGAAATGGGGATGGTCAACAAAGTGGTTCCTCACGCCGAGCTGGAAGATACCGCTTACGAATGGGCACAGGAAATTTTAGCTAAATCACCAACTTCCATCAGAATGCTGAAATTCGCCATGAACCTTACCGATGACGGAATGGTCGGCCAGCAGGTTTTTGCCGGTGAAGCAACACGTCTTGCCTACATGACGGAAGAGGCAAAAGAAGGAAGAAATGCATTCCTCGAAAAAAGAAAGCCGAATTTCGGGGAAGATCAATGGATATCGTAAAAATATAAATGATAATTGATAGATGATGATTGATTATCACTTATCATTTATTAATTATCACTTATCAATTATAAAATATGACTGATTGGATAAAAGCCGCAAGGCTTAGAACGTTGCCGCTTTCTTTAAGCGGAATTATCATGGGCGCTTTCATTGCCAAATGGAGATTGTACGGTGAAGGCGGAACCTGGGACTGGAGAATTTTTGCGCTGGCACTTTTAGTAACGCTGCTGTACCAGGTTTTATCAAACTATGCCAATGATTATGGCGATGGGGTAAAAGGAACCGATGCCAAAAGAGTAACCGAAGCAGAAGCAAGAGCGGTAGCCTCGGGAAGAATTACGGCAAAACAGATGAAAAATGCCGTGATTATACTTTCAATTCTGTCTTTTGCAGCAACGGTTGCATTGCTTTATGTAGCGTTCATCCCGGATTACATGAATGAATTTTATATTTTTATCGGTCTTGGTGTTGCAAGTATTTTGGCAGCCATCGGATATACAATCGGTAAAAAACCGTACGGTTACATGGGATTGGGGGATATCTTTGTATTCATATTTTTCGGACTGGTTTCTGTTTGCGGAAGTTATTTCCTGTTTACAAAATCTTTCAGCTGGGATATGCTTTTGCCCGGAACGGCAATCGGAATGATGAGCATGGCTGTCCTGAATCTAAACAACATGAGAGACATCGAAAGTGACAAATTATCAGGAAAAAACAGCTTTGCATTAAGAATCGGGTTTAAGAATGCAATGATTTACGAAATGATTCTCTTACAGCTTCCTTTAATTTTGATATTGATGTTTTTAGCGGTAAACGGATTTTTTCAGACTCAGAATTATTATGTTTTTATCGTGATGATTCTGATGCTCCCGTTAATGAAAATCAGAAGACAGATCATGGCTGTTAAAAATCCGAGAGAGCTTGATCCATTCTTAAAACAGGTAGGAATTATGACTTTTATGATGGCTGTCCTTACTGCTTTAGGGCTTAACTTTTTTCACTAAGATAAAATTAGCAAGTATTGGTGTCATGCTGAGCTTGTCGAAGCATCTCGATTAAATAATATTCAAATAAATTAAAATGAAAATAAAATTCTTAGGACAAAACTGTTTTTTGTTCACTTATAAAGACAAAACGATTTTATCGGATCCTTTTTACAACTACAAAAAAGTGGAATCAGGATTTGATATTGCTGCACAGAAAATCGATTATATCCTGTTGACACATGCTCACGGAGATCATATTGCAGATGTGGAAGAAGTATTACAGCATCATCCTGAAGCAACGCTCATCGCGGTTCCAGAAATTTGCGGATATTTTAAAAACGCAAAAAATACGGATGACGTGAATTTAGGAGGGTCAGCAAAAATCGACGATCTTAAAATTTCCATGGTTCCGGCCCATCATACAAGTTCGTTTCCAGACGGAAGCTACGGAGGTGTTCCGGTAGGCTATATTTTTAGGCTACCTGAAGGCAGAAATCTGTATATGGCAGGAGATACGGGAGTAATGGCTGATATGGAGCTTTTTCCGAGATTATACGGAAACCTGGATCTTTCTATACTTCCAATTGGAAGCCACTACACAATGTGTCCGAGAAAGGCAGCTTTTGCAGCAGCAGAATTATTGAAGACACCAAAAGTAATCGGATGCCATTTTGATACATTTCCTGCAATTGAAATCAATCACGAAACTGCATTAAAGCATTTTGCTGACAAAAATGTTGAGCTTGTTTTACCAAAATTGGGAGAAACGTTCGAATTTTAAATAAATGTGGAAAGGTAATTTGAAAACAGAATTGGAAACGCTGAAGATTTTAGAAACAAAAAAAGATAATTTTCAAATTACCTCTCTTCAATTTAAACCAATAAAAAATGGCAAGCTACCTAAATCACACCGCTACGACCGATTACCTTTGCTGCGTTCCCACCCTGGAGGATTCTCAGGAGCTGGTTGTTTAGGACTTGCCGTTGCAAAGATAGGAATATTTTATAAAAATAAAAGTGTTAGTAAAGAAAATTAACGGGAAAAAAGCTTTATCAGTGCTAAATTGCTGAGATTTAGAGCAATAATTTTCACAAATTTTCTAAAAATTTAAATATGACAAAAAGCCCTTCCACAATAGGAATTTTACTGTTTGCCGCTACAATGATCGTCTTTTTTGTAGTGTATTACTTCTTTTCAGGAGTTGAGTATTTTGATATTTCATTGAAAGCCAATGCTTTCGTATTGCCCATTATTTATGCAGGAGCAGCATTCTGGTCTGTAAAAACATATTGGAGCAGTCACAAGACAGTAAGTTTCAAAGAAGCTTTTAAAAGAGCTTTTATACCGATGTTTATTGGCGGTATTTTATCAATTTTCAGTATTTATGCCTTTTTGAATTTCGTAGATACCGATGCTAAAAAGCTTCTGAACTATCAATATGTCACCAGGCAAAAATCAGAATTGGACAAAGAATATACTTCTGCCAGAAAGATTTTAAAACATCAGAAAGACATTGATGAGCTTGATCAGAAATATAAAGAAAGGCTTCAAAGTTTTACGCCGGAGGCAGTTAAAGGAAAAGATATGCTTACGGCAAGTCATTTTTCAGGATATTTTGCGGCAATACTTATATTTTATGTAGTTTTGTCGTTGTTTTTCGGGGCGTTTTTCAGAACAAGAACGATATATCAGGAAACAGAAATTAAAGAATAATTTTTTATCAGAATTAAATGAATTTATCTATAGTTATTCCGTTATTGAACGAGGAGGCTTCTTTAGAAGAGCTTTTTTCACGAATTGATAAAGTGTGCAGATCCAACAGTTTATCGTATGAGATCTGGTTTGTAGATGACGGAAGTACAGATTTGTCATGGAGTATCATTGAGAACCTGAAGGTTCAGAACCCGCAAATCCATGCCATTAAATTTTCTAAAAACTACGGGAAATCCCAGGCGCTTCATGCGGCTTTTGAAAGAACCAACGGCGATGTTATTATTACGATGGATGCCGATCTTCAGGACTTTCCGGAAGAAATCCCGGAATTATACTCAATGGTTGTCAATGAAAATTACGACATTGTTTCCGGATGGAAAAAGAAGCGTTTTGATAATGTGATGACGAAAAATGTACCGTCAAAACTGTTCAATGCAGCTGCCAGAAAAGTTTCGGGAGTGTATCTTCATGATTTCAACTGCGGACTTAAAGCTTATAAAAAGCAGGTTGTAAAAACCATCGATGTATATGGAGATATGCACCGCTATATTCCGGTTTTGGCCGCCAACGCAGGTTTCAGAAGAATTACGGAAAAAGAAGTACAGCATCAGGCAAGACCTTACGGAACTTCAAAATTCGGAACCGAAAGATTTATCAGAGGTTTTCTGGACCTGGTAACGCTTTGGTTTGTAAGTCGTTTCGGAGGAAGGCCAATGCATTTTTTCGGGGCCGTTGGAACGTTGATGTTTATTGTCGGTTTCCTTTCTGCGCTTTGGCTCGGGGTTTCAAAACTGATTGATGTGGCAAGAGGAATGTATGGTCATCTCATTACCGACAATCCGTGGTTTTATATTGCTTTAACGATGATGATTATGGGAACATTGCTTTTTATCGCCGGATTCTTAGGAGAAATGATCATCAGAACCAACCGGGAACATAAGAACTATAATATTGATGAGGTGATTTAGTATGGAAGATCGTTTGTCAAAAATCTATTCTAAGCGTTCTGTTTTAGGCTTTTCTATATTTTTCTCAACACTTTTCGGTGGAGTTATGCTATATAAAAATCTAATCGAAACTAAGAAGAAAACCGAAGCTTATACTGTTCTGGGATTTTCTGTTATATTGACAACAGTACAGGTAATAGTAGGAATGATGCTTGATAACCCCAAAAGTTCTTACGCATATTTGTGGGGTTTTGTTGGAGGGTATATTCTGGCAAACTATTTTTTTCCTAAATATTTTCCGAATGAAGAACAATATCATAAAAAGTCAATTTGGATTCCTCTTATTATTGGAATCTTACTATCGGCAGTTTTTATTGCTTTGATTATTTATGGAGGATCAATAGAAAGTCAATAAATGTGAAATATGCAGCTAAAATGAAAAATACATTCTATACATTATTATTGCTTGTGGTGGTTTCCTGCGGAAAAATTTCTCCGAAAGGAAATATTGAAAGAAAAGATATAGAAGTTCCGGAATTTGTAAATCTCGACCTGGAAGGAAAGTTTCGTGTTTTTTATGCTAGAGGAACTAAAAACTTTGTAGAAATTGAAACCTATCCCAATGTTGCCGATAATCTTGATGTGGATGTTGATGATAAAACATTAATGATTAAAGAGAAACGAGGAACGAAAGGAGTTGATTTTTACAATATTACGATCTATTCAAAATATAATCTTGAAAAAATTGCTATTTCAGATTCGGTGGAAATGAACATTTCCAGTGAAATTAAGACGGATAATTTTAGGCTTAATTTAAAAAATTACGCTACATTTATGGGTTCGGTAAATACAAGGAGGGCAGAAGTAGAGATGCAGAACCGGAGCAGGGCCAACTTTTTGGGGCAGACTAAAGATGCGGTGATCAAAATCTCTGATACAGCAAGCCTCATTGCGCCTTACTGGAAAATCGAAAACCTGAATATTGAATCTAAAAATGGAAATTATGCTGAAGTCAATGTGAAGGATTCTTTGAAAGGGCATATCCAGAATACGGCGAAATTTACTTACTATAATGATCCTATTCGTGCATTTAAAATTGATAAAAGCACGAGGGTAGAAAATAAAAAGTTGGATTAAATGTTGGGTGATGGATGTTGGAGGCTGGAAGTTTATCAGCATTTCGCCTTTACTTAAAAAACACGATGTATCGAAAAAAAATTAGTTCATGAGTTTTAAGTTTGAGAAACTGATTATATGGCAGAGATCCATGGAATTTGGCGAGAAAATTTTTGAGATTTCTCATGATTTTCCGAAAGGTGAATTGTTTAATTTAGTTTCACAGATAAGAAGAGCTTCGGATTCGATTGCCCTGAATATTTCTGAAGGAAGTATTTTGCAGTCGAAGCTGGAATTTAAAAAGTTTCTGGGATATTCGATCCGTTCCTTAGCTGAAGTGGTAACATGTTTATACAAAGCAAAGAATAGAAATTACATCACAGAAGAAGATTTTAAAGAAATATATAATGAAAGTTATTTTCTTATGAATCAGATTATAGCATTTAGAAGTCAGATAAAAGAATAATAATAAGCTGGAAGCTGGGAGTTTGAAGTTGGAAGAATACCAACATCTTCTTTCTCAAGGAATAGTCAAAAAGAATGAAGATAAACATCCATCATCCGGCACCCGTCATCCAGCAAATAAACATACACGAAATACAAATATGACAACATTAGAAAAAGCAAGACTTTGGTTACACGAGTCATTTGATGAAGAAACAAGAAGTGCTGTACAGTTATTAATTGAAGGCAATTCGCCGGACCTGGAAGATTCTTTTTACAGAGAATTAGAATTCGGGACAGGAGGGATGAGAGGTATTATGGGAGTCGGAACCAATCGTTTAAATAAATACACATTAGGTCAAGCTACACAAGGACTTGCGAATTATATGTTAAAGCAGTTTCAAGGTGAAGAAATCAAAGTGGCTATTGCTTATGACGTAAGAAATAACTCTAAAGAATTCGGGAAACTTGTAGCGGATGTTTTGACAGCAAACGGAATTAAAGTATTGCTTTTCAAAAATCACAGACCGACTCCGGAACTTTCTTTCACGGTAAGAGACAGAAAATGCCATGGAGGAATTGTTTTAACGGCATCTCACAATCCGCCGGAATACAATGGTTACAAAGTGTATTGGAATGACGGGGCGCAGATTGTTCCGCCACATGACGAAGCGATCATTAATGAAGTATATTCCGTAAAGTTTGATGAAATTAAATTTAACGGAAATGATGATTTAATCGAATGGATCGGAGAGGAGCAGGATGAGGTCTACATTGATGCATGCATCAAAAATTCCACCTATCAGAATGTAGGAAAGGAAAACCTGAATATTGTTTTCACCTCCATCCACGGAACAACCTACACAACTGTTCCGAAAGCGCTGGAAAAAGCAGGTTTCAAAAAAATTGATCTGGTAAAAGAACAGATGATTCCAAGTGGAAATTTCCCAACAGTAGATTCTCCGAACCCGGAAGAACCTGCAGCTCTGGAAATGGCAATGGATCTTGCTAAAATCACCAATGCCGATATCGTGATCGGAACAGATCCGGATGGTGACCGTCTGGGAATTGCCGTAAGAAATCTTGACGGTGAAATCGAACTTTTGAACGGAAACCAAACCAATACGATCCTCACTTATTACATTTTAAATGAATGGAGAAAACAGGAAAGAATTACCGGAAAAGAATTTATTGGTTCTACCATCGTAACTTCTGATATTTTCTTTGACATTGCACAGAAATTCGGGGTTGACTGTAAAGTTGGTTTAACCGGATTCAAATGGATCGGAAAAATGATCCGTGATTTTGAAGGAAAAGAGAAATTCATTTGCGGAGGAGAAGAAAGCTTCGGGTTTATGACCGGAGATTTCGTGCGTGATAAGGATTCCTGCGGAAGTATTGTTTTAGCTTGTGAAATTGCAGCATGGTGCAAAGCCAACGGAAGAACAATGTATCAATATCTTATCGAAATTTATCAGGAAACCGGGATGTACTACGAAGGTTTGGTGAATCTGGTAAGAAAAGGAAAAGACGGAGCAGAAGAAATTCTGAATATGATGAAAAATTTCCGTGAAAATCCGCCCAAATCATTAGCTGGTTCTCCGGTTGAAGAAGTGAAGGACTTTAAAGAACAGACCAATTTCATCGTTTCAAAGGATGAGAAAAAGGTAATGGACGACATCCCAAAGTCGAATGTACTGATTTATTACACCCAGGACGGAACGAAAGTCTGCGTAAGACCTTCCGGAACGGAACCTAAGATCAAATTTTATATTTCTGTAAAAGATGACATCACTTCTGAAGCAGATTTCAGGGATAAATTAAAATCTTTGGAAGCAAAAATCCAGGAGGTAAGAAGGGATTTACAACTCAATTAAATATAACAATGTACCAATCTAACAGTTTACCAATGATTATTTGATTTTTAAATTTAATACATTGTTATACTGTTATATTATTACATTGGTAAATTATTACATTAAATAAATTTAAATTAAATAAAGTGAAAGTTTCAAAATTAGCGGCGAACCTGATCGGTTCTGAAATTGTAAAAATTGGTAATGAAGTAAACGATTTAAAGGCAAAAGGAGCGGAGATTGCCAACCTTACGATTGGTGATCTTAATTCTAATATTTATCCCATTCCTGCCAAACTAAAGGAGGAAATTCAGAAAGCGTATCAGAATAATCTGACAAATTATCCGCCGGCTAACGGACTTTTATCTTTGAGAAAAGAGGTTTCCAAAGACCTTAAAACAAGATGGAATCTTGATTATTCTCCCAATGATATTTTGATCACAGCCGGTTCAAGGCCTTTGATCTATGCCGTATACAAGACTATCGTAGACGAAGGAGACAAAGTGGTTTACCCAATTCCTTCCTGGAACAATAATCATTACGCTTATCTTACTTCTGCAAATGCAGTAGAAGTAAAAACCACCCCTGAAAACAATTTCCTTCCAACAGCGGACGATCTAAGACCACACTTGGACGGAGCTGTTTTACTGGCTCTTTGTTCACCGCTGAATCCTACGGGAACGATGTTTACTAAAGATCAGCTTTCAGAAATCTGCGAATTGGTTTTAGCAGAAAATAAAAAAAGAGGCGAAGATGAAAAGCCTTTGTACTTAATGTACGATCAGATCTATTCCAATCTTACTTTCGGTTCGGAGCACATAGATCCGGTTTCTCTTTTCCCTGAAATGAAAGATTATACGGTATATATCGATGGTATTTCCAAATGTCTTGCTGCTACGGGAGTTCGTGTAGGATGGGGATTTGGGCCTGCTCACATTATGGACAAAATGAAAGCGCTTCTTACGCATGTAGGAGCATGGGCGCCAAAACCGGAACAGGAAGCTACCGCAAAATATTATGAAAATCCTGAAGAAGTAAATGCATTTGTTGAAGATTTTAAAGGAAAGTTGGAAGCTAGTCTGAAAGTGCTGCACTCAGGAATTCAGGATCTGAAAGGAAAAGGTCTTGCGGTTGACAGCATCGAACCGATGGGAGCGCTTTATCTTACCATCAAATTGGATTATATCGGAAAAACAAAACCGGACGGAACAGTGATCGAAAATTCTTCTGATCTTGTTTTCTACCTGATCAATGAAGCAGGTGTTGCGCTGGTTCCTTTCTCTGCTTTCGGAGAAGATAAATCTGAGCCTTGGTTCCGAGCTTCTGTTGGAGGTTTGGCTACTGAAGAAATTTCTACCATGATGCCGAAATTAGAGAATGCTTTGAATGTTTTGAAATAATTTAAAATATACAGATGCTTCGACAAGCTCAGCATGACAAATTCAATTCTGATTATTTAGTATTGGCAGCTTGCTTTTAGAGATGTCACGCTGAGCGGAGTCGAAGCGTTTTTTTGAGATCCAAATCCGTATTTCATAACAATGAAATTTCCGCAAAGATATTTTATAGATACAAAATTACTGTCTCGCTCAACAGTAGGAATTATCTTATTGGTAATTATATGTGTCTGGATTTCAGGACAAAGTTCTCACAGATCCTTATTTCAAAATTCTGTTATTTCAACCTCGATTTTAGGAACAGCATTTTTACTTTTTATCAGCTTAGGATTATATTATGGCTTAAAACTGAAAGATAATATCGGGCATGTTTTAACAAAAGAAAATATAAAAAAGCTGTCAGACAAAACTCCGGAAATTGGGAGTATTGATTTTGATGGACCTGCTTTAGGAGATGGAATCGGAGGGATTATTGTATCAATTATTGCCTGGATTGTAATCTCTATAGTTCTTGTTTTTCTTTTATATTTTCTCGGTATTTTTTTCTGGGTTGTAGTTTTATTGTTCACAGCCATGCTGTACTGGATTTTTTTCCGGGCTCTACGATTGGTTTTTAAAAACTCAAAATACTGTAGAGGAAATTTAGCGAAAAGCTTAGGTTTGGGGTTATTTTACTCTTTTTTATATCTATCCTGGATCTATGGAATTATTTTTCTGGTTAATTATTTACTTTAAATTTGCATAAAAAGTTACAATGAAAATCATTGCAGTTATCCCCGCACGTTACGAAGCAAGCCGTTTTCCGGCAAAACTGATGCAGATGTTAGGAGACAAGACCGTGATCACAACGACATATCAGAACGTGGTGGAGACCGGTTTATTTGATGAAGTTTTTGTAGCTACGGATTCCGAAATTATTTTTGATGAAATTGCTAAAAACGGCGGAAAAGCAGTAATGACGGGGCAGCATGAAACCGGAAGCGACCGTATTGCTGAAGCCGTACAGAATATCGACTGTGATATCGTCATTAATGTTCAGGGCGATGAGCCATTTCTGAAATTAGAGCCCTTACAACAATTAATTGAAGTTTTTCATCACGATGAAAACCAGGAAATTTCTTTAGCATCTTTAAAAATAAAACTTCACGAAAAAGAAGAAATCGAAAACCCGAATAATGTTAAAGTAATTACGGATAACAACGGTTTTGCGCTGTATTTCAGCCGTTCCGTCATTCCTTTTCACCGTGAAATTTCCTATAATGTTGAGTATTTTAAGCACATTGGCGTTTATGCTTTCAGAAAACATGCATTAATACAGTTTTCAAAACTGGATATGAAGCCTCTCGAAATTTCGGAAAAAATAGAATGCATCCGTTATCTTGAATATGGCATGAAAATCAAGATGATAGAAACCAATTTTGTAGGAGTGGGAATTGATACGCCGGAAGATCTGAAAAAAGCTAGGAACTTATTATCTAATTAACTGGTAAATTGTTAAACTGATACATTGATAAATTAATAAAGCCTTATATTTGGCGTGATAAAATGAAATTAATGAAAAAGTTACTCTTAGTATTCGTCCTGATATTTTCGCATTCCATTTTTGCCCAAACCGCAAAGGAAATCATTGATAAAAATATAGAATTATCCGGAGGACTAACCAATTGGAAGCTTTTAAATTCCGTAATACTTCAGGGAAAAGTAATTTTAGGCGTAAGAGATGAATATCCGATCAAAATTTATCAGCAGCGTCCAAATCTTACAAAAACCGTCATTACAATCGGAGGAAAAGATACAGCTATTGAAGGCTACGACGGAAAGAAAGGATATGCTATGAACTATGCAACCAATAAAGTTCAGGAATATCCGGATTACAGCCCCGAAAGTTTTGATAATGACTTCATCGACTGGGAAAGCAAAGGTTTTGAAGCTAAATATTTAGGAAAGGAAAAAATTGGAAATATTTACTGTCATAAAGTTGAATTAACGAAAAATGTTAATGTCAATGTCTATTACTTTGATGCAAAAAGCTATATGCTTGTAAAAGAAGTAAAAAAAGATGAAACTTTATTATACTCAGATTACAAAAAGGTAGGAAATTTGTTGCTGCCTTTCAGGATAGAATCATCAAGTGCAAAAAAAGACGGTGACTATGTAATGTTGATCAGCAGGGTTGATATTAATAAAGTATTTCCGGACAATACATTCAAATTTTAATCAAATAATAAAATGGAGTTATGAAAAAGTTATTTTTAATGTTTCTTTCGGTAGTTACATTTTTCAACAGCTGTGCTCAGAAAAAAAGTCAAGAATCTAAAGCCAAAACCAATCAACTTATGGGAAAGTCAATATATGATTTCAAGGTAGATGCCCTGGAAGAAGGAAAGCAGATCAACTTTGCAGATTTCAAAGGAAAAAAGATCCTCATCGTAAACACCGCTTCCGAATGCGGATTCACACCTCAGTATGCCGATCTTGAAAAAGTTTCGCAGGAATATAAAGACAAATTGGTTGTGGTTGGATTTCCGGCCAATAATTTCGGAGGACAGGAGCCTGGAACCAACAAGGAAATCGGGGCTTTCTGCCAGAAAAATTACGGGGTAACTTTCCCGATGGCAGCAAAAGTTTCTGTAAAAGGAAACGATACCGCTCCGATCTTTAAATATTTAACTGAAAAAGATCTCAACGGCGTAAAGAATACAACCATTCTCTGGAATTTCACAAAATTTTTAGTTGATGAAAACGGAAAACTGATTGATTCATTTGTAAGTACAACCAAGCCTACGGATGAAGCGATTACGAAGTATTTGAAATAAATATCAAAAAATATCGTTATTGAGTGGATTTTATCCACTTTTTTAATTTTAGACCATGAAAAAACTATTGATTATTTTTATCCTAATGCTTTCCATAAAAGGATTCTCTCAGGATTCTTATTTTTTAGGAAAGACGAATTATTGCACACCGGAAAAAGCAGATTCAAAACAAATATTTGAAGGCGCAATAACTGCTCTTAATTTTCCCAAACTCTATCTTCCAACAACCATGGCTTTATTAAAAACGGCAAAAGAAGATCCTAAATATTGTGATGTTTTTTTTCTTGCAGGATATTATGCCAGACTGCAAAATCTGCATAAAGAAGCATTGGTTTTGTATTATGCAGCAGACAGCCTTGCCCAAAATAAAGCTTCGATATTTAAGCAAAATCTTGCCATACAGTTTATGAGATTCGGAAAAGTGGATAAAGCGCGCGAGAAGTACGAGGAAATGGTAAAATATTTTCCGGATAATCCTGAAGGCTATTATGGAATCGGGAATACCTCCATTGTGATAGGAGATTATGACAAAGGCCTGGAAAATCTTAAGCAGGCAGAGGAAATATATAAAAAATCCGGAAAGGTTAAAGATGATGTAATCTATATGTATGGAATGCTTTATGCCATGAAAGAAGATTATGAAGCTGGACTTCCATACCTTGAAAACGCGTATAGTACCTATAAAAATGACGAAGGATATCTTTCACTGTATTCGCTCTCATTAATAAAAATCGGGAAAAGCAGAAATGACGAAAAGATGATTAAGAAAGCCAATAAAATGTATAATAAAATAAAGAACAAAGAAGGTGTTCCGGACATCAAAAAAAAGCTGGCTGCAGAGTTCAGTTAAATTTCAATATAAAAAACATACAGTGTAACAATGGACCAATTCAAATCCGGACTTTGTTACACTGTCTTTTTATATCTATCATCTGTCACTTCTCTGCAAAACAAAAAATATTTCCCAGTTTTATACTGGAATAGCCGTTGCTTTTTATTTTGGAAGAATTAATCATTGCTTTTGCTAAAACGTGTGTAGGTAATGGTTTCTGGCTTTCTAAAAGGCCTAATTTATTGGCAAATTTGATAATCCTGCTCCCAAGAACTTCTCCCGTTCTGTCCGAGTCCTTTCGTTCCAGCATTCCCGGTTTAAAGATGGTGATTTTTTCAAAATGCAATTTTTTAACAGCTTCTTCCAGCTCGCCTTTCATTCGGGAATAAAAAATTTTGGATTTCGGGTTGGCTCCGTATGCAGAAACCAGAATATAATCCTCCACATTGTTTTCTTTAGCAGCTTCGGCAAATTTATATTGATAGTCGAAATCTACCTTTCTTTGGGCTTCCTTGCTTCCCGCAGCTTTTAAGGTTGTTCCCAGACAGGAAAAAGCGACATCGCCTTTTACTTTATCTTTCCATTCTTCAGGATGATCAAAATCCACAACATGTACTTTCAGCTTATCATTTTGAATAGCAACCGGTTTTCTCACGAAAATAGTAATTTCCTCAAAATCTTTATCTGTAAGCAGCTGGTTGACCAAATCTTTTCCGGTAGCGCCCGTAGCACCAATAACTAAAGCTTTCATAATAATGTTGTTTGTAAAATTTTGTTTGCTTCTTAAATTTACTAAATTTGGAACAATAAACAGTTAGATAAAAGATACTTTAAATAAGAATCATTAATCAATCATTAATAAAAAATTATTTATTACCAATTATTACTCATAGACCATGGATGCCAACGAAATTTTAGAGTATTGCAATACTAAAAAGAGTGTTACAGAGGGTTTTCCTTTTGATAACGAAACGCTTGTTCTTAAAGTTGGCGAAAAAATGTTTCTTTTAATGTCTTTAGAAAAGCAGCCGTTGCAAATCGCCGTAAAAACGGATCCTGAATGGAGTGCAGAACTTCGGGAGCAATATCCGCAGATTACCGGTGCTTATCATATGAATAAAACCCATTGGAACTCTGTTCAGATAGATGGATTAAAAAGAGAACTCATTCTAAAGCTTATCGATCATTCTTATGAACTTGTTTTTAAATCATTAACCAAGAAAATTCAGAATACCATACTTAATTCCTAATAAAACTAATCCGAACATGAGGAAAATACTAATTTCCGCGGTCTACTTTTTGTCCGTTGGTGCATTTGCACAATCTAAAGAACAGTCTAAAACCTGGGAACTTTTGCTAAACAATAAAAGAGTAGAAGCACGAAACTTTTATGATAAAAATTTAAAAAACAATACAACAAAAGACTTCGAAAATCTCTTTCTCGATGCAATGATAGATGAAGAAATGGGACAGATGATTTTTGATGAAACATTTGTTAAAAATTTTGCCGATTTTAAGCTTGATGATTCATATTTATACCCGATCTTAAAAAAAACATTTCTTCTGGCAGATTATGAAAACTCGGGATTTGATGATAACTCATACAAAAAGGTTGATTTCTTGGCACAGCATCCGTTATATGGAGAAAATGTATCGGTTATTGAATTTAAAGCAACACTAGACAGAATCAGGAATAACTATAAAAGTGCAGACGGTTTTTTGTCTAAAATTAAACGCATTGATCAATGGCAGTTTGTAGGGGTATTTGAAAACCTTAACGGAAGCGGACTTTACAATGAATATGAACCTGAAAATATAGCCCAAAGTGACAAACTCTTCAATGCCAACAGTTTCGGATATGTTGGCTGGTACAACAGAAAATTTCCATCTAATGACGGGTTTGAATTTTTCATCAACGAAACGGAATACGGAAGAGGGATCATGTATGCACAAAGTTTCATCGAAAATCCGGTTGAAAGAAAAATTTTACTGGAAGTAGATACCAATGCGGAATTCCGGTTATTTTTGAATGATACGGAAATCCTGGCAAGCACAACAGATGGCTATACAAATCTGGGATCACATCTGGTGGAAGTTTTATTACCAAAAGGGATGAACAGGCTTCTCCTGAAGTTTGATGTGAAAGATGCTAAAACTGCATTTATGGTGGTACCGTATGATACCAATTACCAGAAGGTTTCTGATCTGAAGTATTTTAATACGTATAAAGCATATCAGAAAACTCCACCCGAACAACTGCAGGCAAAAGAGCTTCCCCTGAAATTTGAAAAATTATTAAAAGTAAAAGTTGCTGAGAATCCGGATAGTTTTTTCTATAAATATCTATTGACTTCAGGCTATCTTAACAATTCTCAGAACGATCAGGCAAAAGAAATTATAGACCAGATGATGAAAAGTTATCCCAAATCATCGATAGTACAGAGTCTTCTGGCTTCCTATTACAACAATCTTGAGGATAAAGAGAAGGTTAACGAAATATATAAAAATATAGAGATTAACGATTCGGAATATTTTCTCGTGCCGCTTCTGAAAATGATGGACGGAGATAAATTTCAGAATATGTCTATTCAGGAGCTTGAAAAATACAGGGATATTTTATATAAGACGAAAGCTAAATCTATAGGTGGTTTTTTCGATGTAGTTATAGCAATGCGAAACAGGGATATGGAAAAAGCCAAGTCGCACATTGCGAATCTAAAAAAAGATTTTGCCAATAACGAAAGGTTCTTCAGTATTTTTACCACACTGGAAGATATGGATAAAAAAGACCAGACCTCTACCATCAAAAAATTTGAAGATGTGTATGCGCAGAAGAGCAGTCCTGATATTATGAACACCCTTTACAGCTTGTACCAGAAATCAAACAGGGTAGAAGATCAGAAAAAAATTCTTAAAAAATATATGGAATTATATCCTTCCGTAAATTCTTTCAGAATCCAGTACCTGAACCTTTTAGACGAAAATGTTCAGAACCCTGAATACGGGACCGGACTTGAAGATGCTTTAGCCAACTTCCCATATTCTTATTCACTGATGGCTGCAAAAGCAGAATATCTGGCAAAGCTGAACAAAAAAGACGAAGCTGTACAATTTGCCAAACTTTCTCTTTCTCATAATACGGACAACGAGCAGATGCACAAACTTTTGAGAGATCTTGACCATACAGAAGATGAGATTGATAAAGTAGCCATCAAAGATCTTTATAAGCTTGTAAGCGACCGCAGAAAGAACGTGGCTAAAGGAAAGAAAGGCGTTACAACACTTCTGGATGAATATATTGTAAATGTTTATGCTGAAGGAGGGTTTAAAAAAAGAAGTACTTATGCCTACGAAATTACTTCCGAAAGCGGAATCGAAGAACTCAAGCAATACGGAATTGATTATTATGATGATGTTATCAAAGCAGAAATCGTAAAGCCGGACGGAAGTATTATTCCGGGAGAAAAGTCTTCGGAAGAGATTGTATTCACCAATCTTGCCATAGGAGATGTCATCCTTATCCAGATAGAAAGTTTAGAAAGAAAAAGCGGTAGATTTTATAAGGATTTTAACGTAAGTTCTTATTTCAATTCTCAATATCCTGTTATAGAATCCATCTTTACCGTAATAACACCGGAAAATCTAAATTATCAGGTTAAAAGCAATAATAAGGAAGTAGCTTCTATCAAAAAGAAATCAGATGGAAAATTATACCAGACCTGGAAGCTTAATAATCTGGAAGAAGTGAATTTTGATGAATATTTCGGGCCGACTTTCTATGATACAACCATTTCCGTAACGGCAAATTCTATTAAAACATGGCAGGAAATTGCAACCTGGTATTCGGATCTTACTAGAAAAAGTCTTGTTTCGGATAAAGTCGTGGAAAAAGCATTTAAAGAAATTTTTCCGTCGGGGATTTCAGGAATGAATGATGCAGAGAAAGCAGAAAAAATTTATAATTATATTGAAAAAAATATAACGTACAGCTCGGTGGATTTCCGCCAGAGCGGCTACATTCCTCAGAAGCCTTCCAAAACACTCAGTACAAAGCTGGGCGACTGTAAAGATCTTTCAACACTGTTTGTGATTCTTGGAAACCAAGCCGGATTAAAATCCAATCTCGTGCTGGTGCAGACCAATGATAATTCCGTACAGCGTTTGCTTCTACCGAACTTAAGTTTTAATCATTGTATCGTAAAAGTAAATCTTGACGGAAAAGAAACGTTTCTTGAAATGACAGATAAATACCTTCCTTTTAATTCTCTGGTAAAAGGCAACTACAAAGCAAAAGGGCTGATAATTGATACGGATAAAAATTCATCAGGAAATGCAGAACTCATAGAAATTCCGTCTGCCAATAATGCACAGTCGATATTTAAAACCACCAGTGAAGTTAATGTAAACGGAGATGATCAGAATTTTACTGTAAAACAATACGTAACTGGAGAATCAAAAAGCTATTATAACAATTTCTTTCAGGAATCTCAGACCGATGATTCTCGTAAAAAGAGTGTAGAAGAGGAGATTGGATCTGTTTTGGATAAAGTCATCAGTGTAAAAACGGTCAAACTTTTGGAAGGAAAAGATCTTACCCCAAAACCTTTGGCATATGAAGTCCAGTTTAGTATAAATGATAAACCGCAGTCTGTGGGAAGCCTGAAAATTATGAAAATACCTTTTGTAACAAAGCCTTTCACAAAAGAGCTTGTAGCTACCGAAAACCGGAAAACAGATATTGTATATACAAGATACGAGAAAGAAAAAAATTATTTTGAAGAAATATATCTGAATATACCGGAAAACATGAAGTTTATTGAAATCCCGGAAAATAAAACGTTGGCGTACAACAATTTTAAATATTCAATCAACTATGAGCTGGTGAAAAACAATAAATTGAAGATTACAAGGGTTGCTGACACCCCCTGGGATAATATCAAAGCCGGTCAGTATACCGAATTTAAGAAATTTGTAGAAGAGGCTATGAATGCAGAAAACCAGATTTTAGGGTACAAATAAAACAGAAAAGCTTACAGTTGATTGTAAGCTTTTTTTATTTAAAAATGAAATTCGTCAGTTAACTTTTTATCTTCATCCAGTCTTTCAATCAGTTTTTCAAGACCTTCAAATTTAATTTCATCGTGCAGGAAATCCCTGAAGGCAACGGTAATTTTTTCGTCATAAATATCTCCTTCAAAATCAAGAATATACACTTCAACTGTTAGCTTTTCTCCATTCACGGTAGGATTGGTGCCGATGCTGAGCATTCCCTTATATCGCTGGCCTTTCACAAAAACTTCTACAATATAAGCACCTTTTTTTGGCAGAAGTTTAACCTGATCTGTTTCGATATTTGCGGTTGGATAACCGATTGTTCTTCCTATTTTTTTACCATGAACCACCGTTCCGGATACGGAGTAAGAATAGCCTAACATTTCGTTGGCTTCTTTAATATTTCCTGCTAAAAGAGCATTTCGAACTTTTGTGGAACTGATGTTGTTTTCATGAATATTGATGGCTTCCATCTGTTCCACTTCAAAATCAAGTTCTTTCGAAAGTTTCTGAAGCAATTCAAAATTTCCGCTTTTATTTTTCCCGAAAGAATGGTCGTACCCGATGATTAAGTATTTAATATTGAGTTTATCCACTAAAATCTGCCGTACAAATTCCTCACCGGTAAGATTCCTGAACTCCTCATCAAATTCTTTTAAAAATAAAGTATCAATACCATATTTTTCCATTAGAAACTTTTTCTCGTTCAGCGTATTGAGAAGCTTTAAATCTTCATTCGGGTTAAAAACAAATCTCGGATGAGGCCAGAATGTAAGGATTGCAGTTTCAAGATTATTCTCCCTGCCTATTCTGATTAATTCATCAATAATACTTTTATGCCCAAGATGTACCCCGTCGAACATCCCTAAAGATAAGGCTAAAGGCTTCTGAGAAGTATAATCGCTAAAATTCCTGAAAACTTTCAAAATGAAAAAAAACTATTTTTGGATATTACTTTTGAGTACTTTTATTAATTTGTCTACACTTTCTTTATCTGGTACGATAAGGACTATGCTATTGTCTTTACTTTCATTATTCGTTTCTTCATTAAATAAATCTTTAATCTCAACATCAAAGAAAGAAGCGATTTTAGGGATAAAATCAGATTTTATATCATTCTCACCATTCTCCCAATTTACATATGTTCTTCTGTCTACTTCTAAAAAATCAGCTACATCTTGTTGTGAATAATTTTTTTTCGTTCTTAATTTCCTAAGAGTGTTTCCTATGCTCATTTTTGTTTTTGGCAAAAATAAGAATTTGTGAAAGAAATTACACATACTTGTGAAAGAAATTGTAGATGATTATTTCGCAAGGTATATATTTTTGCACTGTTAGTTTAAAACCACAAATTTATGAAGAAAACAAGTTTGTTTTTTATGGTAATGAGTTTTATAGCAATTTCATTACTAAATTCATGTTCTCAAGACAGAGAATTCGAAAATGCTAATTCTTTAGATTCTAAAAAGAATATGGCAAGAACTATGGATGTTAAAGATTCTCCATGCGAGTATTTTGAAGCAGCACAAGAAAGCAGTATTCTACAGGGTGTAAAAGCTACTTATATTGATACGGCATATCTACAACTTGTAGCAATAATATTCTTATTTTTCCCACATTACAAGAGTATGAAAATGCTATTGGAAAATTAGATGAGCTTATAGAACAACATAATGATGCATTTGATCAACAAACTGCTAATATGACAGATGAAGAGTCTGATAATTATGCGGATGCTATTGGCTTCGATGAGGACCAACCTTTAACTGATTTTGAAAAGAGCTTGACTTTTGTTCTCTAAGAAGCTATTTAATACCTTTAGAAGATAATTGGCTTGATCAACAGGGAGATGGTGCTTGGAATTTAGACACAAATCCGGATAATTATTATATAGATGATGATACAGAAAGAGCATTACTAAGCATAGGGTCTGAGTTTATTGTAGGAAATTGTAGAGATGGCTATACTTTATATAAAAGATATGATTGGGGGTATATAAGTTTTTCAATTGCAGATATAGGAAGTGTGACAACAATATTGACAGCTTTGAATAATATAACAAACCCTACAGTACAACCTATCAATATAAATGGAGCGACACCGTCACAGGTGAATGATGTCTTAGCTAATTATGAACAACCAGTAGTTAAGGTGGTGACAACTGTTCCTCCTACATCATCAAATTCAGGTTCTTGCAGAAATTACGTAAAGGATAAAGGAGAACATCTATTCAGTTCCGATAGAAGAATTTCATGGAAACATAAATTTAAAGAAACCGGTTTTTTAGTTCATCCATTACTTACAGATAAGACTTTGATAAAGACGTATACAAAATCTTTTAGAAAGAAAAAAGGAAGATGGAAAAAGTATAAATCAACAATCTCTACGGGGTTTTACAGGAAAAACTGTTGATGTACAATGCTCAAATCCGCAAAATGATGACATTCCCAATGAACTTACAACTAAAAAAAGAAAAAAGGTAAAGCAGAGGGGCTATGTAAGTGGAAATCGCTCTACTCAACAAAATTTACTTTTTAGTGTTCACAAGCAAGAAGGAAATACATACGAAAATGATATCTACTAAAAAAGTGATCGATTCAAAAAAAAATATTGAGGGTTTCCCCTTCAATATTTTTTCGTTTATATTTTTGCTGTATTCTTCAATACTATATTCTCAAAAATCACCTATACAATATGGTATTACAGCAGGTTGGAATCATTCTATATATAATGATGTTAACGCAAATGGAGAGAAAAATAAAGGAGATAGTAGTGATGAAATGTATGGAGGAATAATCTTTGAGAAAAGATTTTCTAAGAAGTCTGCTATACGAACAGCGCTGCTTATTTCTTATACGGATAGTGTTACTTTTTTAGAATTTCCTGTCTTATATAAGTACATATTTTACAATAGGTTTTCCATATTTTTAGGTCCTAAGATAGACTATATCATAAAACAAGAATGGGATGATGTTTATAAACTCAATAATAAGATTGGATTTTCTACAAGTTTTGGAATCGAATATAGGCTTACAAATAATTTATATATAGAAGCATCATATTCTCATGGTTATACAAACCAATTAGATACTCAAGATTCAAGTTCTATATCTGCTAAAAGAAATCTTTACAGAATGGGCTTGACATATTTTTTTAAATTTTAACAAACATGAAAAGCATGATTCATAAAATCTCCATTTGTACTTGTTTACTTTTTATAATTCAAAAATATAATTCACAAATAGAAACAGATGTAAAGGATTTCAGGATTGGTATGAAAGGGGGATTAAATCATTCAGTAGTTAATGCCACAGATGATGTTGGAGAAAAATCGGGATATATAGGTACAGAATTATACGGAGGTTTCGTTGCTCAAAAAAGACTTACAAGCCGCTCATTTATACAGGTTTCAGCTTTAATTTCTTATACAGATGATGTTACATTTATAGAGCTTCCTATCTACTATAGATATAATGTTTATAACAAAATTTCTGTTTTTGGAGGATTAAAATTACAATATATTCCTGATGTTCAGTATAATAATTTTAATTATTTTAGAAAAAGATTGGGGGTAAATGCAGATTTAGGAGCAGATTATCAAATTATAAAAAACTTGTATTTTGAAGCATCCTTTTCTAAAGCTTTTACCAAACAATATGATAATACCGCATTAGATTATTATTATTCCAAAAGAAATGTTTACAGAATAGGATTTACGTATTATATTAATTAAATCATAAATCACTAAACAAATTCCTGAAAACTTTCAAAATGAAAAAAATTTTGACTGCAAATATAGGAAATAATGTAACAATGTATCAATATAACAGTTTACCAATATTCTAATCCATAATTATTGTTATATTGCTAAATGGATAGATTGTCAGACTTATAAAAAAGTATGATAAAAATCTGTTTTTTACCAATTGCGGGTTAAGCAAGAATCATTATATTTGCACCAAGAAAAAATTTAGCAATGGCAAACCAAATTAAAGGTAAAATTTCTCAAATTATTGGTCCGGTAATCGACGTTGTCTTTACTGATGTGGAAGCAGTTCCAAGCATTTATGACGCGTTAGAAATTACAAAGGATAACGGTGAAAAAGTAGTTTTAGAGGTAGAACAGCATATTGGAGAAGATACAGTAAGATGTATCGCAATGGACGCTACTGACGGTCTTAAAAGAGGGCAGGATGTAATCGGGTACGGAAATCCTATTACAATGCCAATCGGAGAGGCTGTAAACGGAAGACTTTTCAACGTTGTTGGTGATGCTATCGACGGGCTTCAGAATATTTCTAAGGATGGAGGACTTCCAATCCACAGAGAAGCTCCAAAATTTGATCAACTTTCAACTTCTGCTGAAGTTTTATTTACAGGTATTAAAGTTATCGACCTTATCGAACCTTATGCAAAAGGAGGGAAAATCGGTTTGTTCGGTGGTGCCGGTGTAGGTAAAACCGTATTGATCCAGGAGTTGATTAACAATATTGCAAAAGGACACGGAGGTCTTTCAGTTTTCGCTGGAGTGGGTGAAAGAACGAGAGAAGGAAATGACCTTTTGAGAGAGATGTTGGAATCCGGAATCATCAAGTATGGTGAAGATTTCATGCACTCTATGGAAAACGGAGGTTGGGATCTTTCTAAAGTAGATTTGGAAGCGATGAAAGATTCTAAAGCAGCATTCGTTTTCGGACAGATGAACGAGCCACCTGGTGCAAGAGCGAGAGTAGCACTTTCCGGTCTTACATTGGCTGAATATTACAGAGACGGTGGAGAAAGCGGACAAGGTAGAGACGTACTTTTCTTCGTAGACAATATCTTCCGTTTTACACAGGCTGGTTCTGAGGTGTCTGCACTTCTTGGTCGTATGCCATCTGCAGTAGGTTACCAACCGACACTTGCTTCTGAAATGGGTGCGATGCAGGAAAGAATTACTTCAACTAAAAACGGTTCCATTACTTCAGTACAGGCGGTTTACGTACCTGCGGATGACTTAACTGACCCGGCTCCGGCAACTACTTTTGCCCACTTGGATGCTACAACGGTATTGGATAGAAAAATTGCTTCATTGGGTATTTATCCTGCGGTAGATCCATTGGCTTCTACTTCAAGAATCCTTGCTCCTGAAGTAATTGGTGAAGAGCATTATAACTGTGCTCAGAGAGTAAAAGAGATTCTTCAGAGATACAAAGCGCTTCAGGATATCATTGCGATCTTGGGTATGGAAGAACTTTCTGAAGAGGATAAATCAGTGGTTTACCGCGCAAGAAAAGTTCAGAGATTCTTGTCTCAGCCTTTCCACGTAGCAGAACAGTTCACTGGTATTCCAGGATCTTTAGTAGATATTAAAGATACCATCAAAGGATTCAACATGATCATCGATGGAGAGCTGGATCACTTACCGGAAGCGGCTTTCAACCTTAAAGGTACCATTGAGGAAGCAATCGAAGCGGGACAAAAAATGTTAGCTGATAACGCATAATAATGCTAATTGCTGATAGCCAATAGCTATTAGCCAAAAGCCAAAAGCAATTAAAATGAATATAAAAATTTTAACACCAGAATACGTAGTTTTTGAAGGAGAAGTAGATTCTGTATTGCTGCCTGGAAAAAATGGTGAATTCCACATCATGAAAAATCACGCAGGAATTGTTTCTTCTTTAATCGGCGGTAAAGTGAAACTGTATACCAAATCTGTTGATGAGGTGTACAATAAATATTTTACCAAAGAAAATGAGAAAGATTCTGTTTTTTCTTATCCTATCAAAAGCGGTGTTGTAGAATTTAATCATAATAAAGGAATCATCCTTTGTGAATAATTAAATGAAAAGCTAAATATATTTTCAAGAAAGTGTAACTTTGGTTACACTTTTTTTATGTTATGTAAAAATCTGGTTTTATGAAGAAGAGTTTGATTATCATGTTTACAATTCTGGGTTTTTTGTTTCATGCGCAAACGGTAAAAATCAAAAGAGGAATTGTAACACTTGAAGGAGTGCACGTTGCCAAAGTTTCCAATAAATCCAATGTGTATACTTTTATGGATCTTAAAGAGACTCCGATTTACACTGTGGAATTTGTAGATAAAAGTATAGTAGATTCTGTAAGAGACAGTTATATCAAATTAAACAGAATTTATAATAAGGATAAGACACTTGAGCTGGATTATATATCACCGTCAGCCTTTTCGGGGGAAGAAAAATCTGCAGCGTATACTTGCGTAAAAAGTCTGAAGATTATCGACGAAAGAGGAATTAATATTAAAAATCTTGATGAACTCTTTAAAAATAATCCGAAAAGAAAGCTTGATAGTAAAACTAAAGATGCATATACCACCAGAAGTAAGATTGATAAGCTGAATATAACTGTTAATAATGTCGGTGAAATATTAAGTAATGGAAAGCCAGTAGGTTACTTTACTAATTTACCGGTGAGTTTTGGATCTGAAGATACCATTACTGATAAAACCTTTGTAGACATTGAAATTTATGATGCCAACAGCAAATACATTGGAAAATATATTACTACAACCAAACAAATAAAAACAGCAGGCGGAAAAACGTTTACCTTATACAGGGAAATGTCCGGGCGTGCATCCATTTTGAAATTTCCCACTTACAAAGCCATAGCCGAAAGAATGGCAATTCTGGATCCGAATTTTATTAAAATCCAGGAAAAAGTAATTGTAGGTGAAGTAAAAAGAGATGGCGTTGAGAAATAATAAATGGAAATTTGAATTAATATAATGTAAATAGCTATAACAAAATGTACAGAAACTCTGGAATTCATCTGGAGTTTTTCTGTTTTCGGAAAATAATGTTTAAAAATTACAGACTCAAAATTACTCCATTCTCTTTCAGTTGCTGCATGGATTTTGAAAACCAAAATAATTCGAAATTTTCAAAATTTTCTTCGAAATTAGTCTTAAGTTGTTGAAGCGTAGGCTTTTTTATATTTTCTATTGAGTATTCATTAAACATTTTCATCAGCCATTCAGCATGCCCCTCATCTAAATCAATAGTCACAATATTGGTTTTAAGTGCACTGTAATTTGTGTGTACGTATAATGGTACTTCTTTTTTGTTTTTATGCGATTCTCAGCGATTACGTTTTTAGCTAAAAAAATAATTCTTGAATTGCCTTTAAAAGTAAAATCATCATTTTCAAGCAAAGCATCATGAATATAATCCGGATGAACGGTTGTCCTCGGAATTTTAAAATCAAACCATTCCTGAAGAGGAAGTTCAAAATTAATTCCGTGCATATAATTGAAAAGAGATTTTTTTAAACCAAAACTAAATTTTCCATGATCGATTCCTGTGCGGTCTGTGAAATCAACATCATTGTTGGCGAAAAGAATTTCCTGCTTAATTGGGGTAACTCCAAATTCTTCAGGATTTATTCCGACAGGAGAGTGGGCAGTCATCGCAAACTGGTGCCAGAACCCACTTTGTAAAATTCCCATTTCGAAAAGCTGTCGTACCATTTCCAATGAATCCACAGTTTCCTGAACGGTCTGTGTAGGATAGCCATACATAAGATAAGCATGAATCATAATTCCGGCTTCCGTGAAATTTCTGGTTACTTTCGCAACCTGCTCAACGGAAATTCCTTTATCAATTAATTTAAGCAAGCGGTCGCTTGCCACTTCAAGCCCTCCCGAAACCGCAACGCATCCGGAGAGTTTTAGAAGAAAACATAAATCCAGGGTAAAGCTTTTTTCAAAACGAATATTGGTCCACCAGGTTACCACAAGATTTCTCCTTAAAATTTCCAGAGCAACTTCCCTCATTAAAGCAGGCGGAGCAGCTTCATCCACAAAATGAAATCCTGTTTCTCCGGTTGTCCGGATTAGTTCTTCCATTCGGTCAACCAAAATTTTTGCAGAAATGGGTTCGTAAATTTTTATATAATCTAAAGAAATATCACAGAAAGTACATTTTCCCCAATAGCATCCGTGAGCCATCGTCAATTTGTTCCATCTTCCGTCACTCCATAAACTGTGCATCGGGTTGGCAATTTCAATCACCGAAATATATTGGTCCAGTAACAAATCTGAATAATCAGGAGTTCCGATATCAGCTTGTTTATAATCATGTCTTCCGGAATTATTTTTATAGGTAACTTCTCCATTTTCAATTAAAAAAGTTCTTTTGAACTTAGATTCTTGAATTTGTTCAGAATGACAAATATTTTCATAAAGCAGTTCAATCGGAAGTTCTCCGTCATCCAACGTAATGAAATCAAAAAATTCAAAAACCCTCTGATCTTTCACTTCCCGCAATTCGGTATTTGGAAAACCGCCGCCCATTGCCGTTTTTATATTAGGATAATTTTCTTTGATAAATTTGGCGCAACGGAAGGCAGAATACAAATTTCCCGGAAACGGAACAGAAAAGCAAACCAGCTTTGGCTGAACAGATTCTAATTTTTTATTGAGGATTTTTAAAGTAATGTCATCAATAAATGTTTGATTACCCGTAATTTTTGAATACAATTCATCAAATGAGTTGGCACTCTTTCCCAACCGTTCCGCATACCTGCTGAAACCGAAATCGGTATCAATACTTTCAACAATATAATCTGAAAGATCTTCTAAATATAATGTTGCCAAGTGTTTAGCTTTATCCTGCAATCCCATGCTTCCGAAGGCAAATTCCATATCATCCAGCTGATTGAAGCGTGAAGCTTCAGGCAGAAAATTCATAGAGCAGATCTGTCTTGCTAAAGTTGGTGTTTTACCCTGCAAAAAAGAAATAACCTGACCGATGGTCTTGATATATTCGTCCCGTAATGAAAAAATGCGCTGTGAATTTTCAGAAATAGTGCTGATCTCTATTTTTCTGTTGAAAATGTCCCGGATTCCTTCTTTGGAAAACAATTCCAGAATGACTTCAATTCCTAAATCTGCCTGAGATGATGAAATATTTTTGGTATTCAGAAAACCTTTGATATAAGCAGTAGCAGGATAGGGCGTATTAAGTTGTGTAAAAGGCGGAGTGATCAGAAGGAGGTCTTTCAACAGTAAAATTTTTACAAAGGTAAGGTTTCGGAATATATAATTTCAAAAAAACCACTGATCATTCAGTGGTTTTAATTGTATTATTTTTAAATTTCTTTAAAACTTAAACCTTGTTCAGCCAGCAGTTTTTGCTCCTGATCTTTATAATGACCGCCAACAAGTTTGTCATGGATCGCTTCAAAAGCTGCCAGCGTTTCATTAATTTCAGAATCGGTGTGTGATGCTGTAGGAATTAATCTTAGTAGAATCATTCCTTTAGGTATTACAGGATAAACTACTACAGATGTGAAGATTCCGTAGTTCTCTCTCAAGTCTTTCACTAAGAGTGTAGCTTCTACCGGAGTTCCCTGCATCATTACCGGAGTCACACAAGTGTTGGTGTCACCGATATTAAAACCTCTTTCCTTTAGACCGTTCTGAAGTTTATGTGTATTTTCCCAAAGCTTCGCTTTAATTTCAGGCCTTGTTCTTAACAGTTCCAGTCTTTTTAAACCTCCGATTACCATTGGCATTGTTAAAGATTTAGCAAAAATCTGCGATCTTAAATTGAATTTCAGGTATCTTATAATTTCTTTATCACCGGCGATAAACGCTCCGAACCCGGCCATAGATTTTGCAAAAGTGGAGAAGTATACATCGATCTGATCCTGACATCCCTGCTCTTCACCAGCCCCGGCTCCGGTTTCACCCAGCGTTCCGAACCCGTGTGCATCATCTACCAACAGTCTGAATTTGTATTTGGATTTTAATTCACAGATTTCTTTCAGTTTTCCCTGCTGTCCTCTCATCCCAAAAACACCCTCTGTAATCACTAAAATTCCTCCTCCGGTTTCTTGTGCTACTTTAGTGGCTCTTTCAAGATTTTTTTCAAGACTTGCAATATCATTGTGTCTGTAAGTAAATCTTTTTCCTGAATGAAGTCTTACCCCGTCAACGATACATGCGTGAGAATCAACATCATAAACGATTACGTCATTTCTTCCAACCAAAGCATCAATGGTAGAAACCATTCCCTGGTATCCGAAGTTTAATAAATAGGCAGATTCTTTTTGTACAAAATCGGCCAGCTCTCTTTCCAATTGCAGGTGTTGCTCCGTTTCTCCGGACATTGCTCTTGCACCCATTGGGTAGAACATCCCGAATTCTGCAGCTGCTTTCGCATCAGCTTCTAACACTTCAGGGTGGTTACACATTCCAAGATAGTCGTTAGCACTCCAGAAAATAACTTCTCTTCCCTGAAATCTCATTCTTGGGCCAATAGGTCCTTCTAATCTCGGGAAAATAAAATACCCTTCACCATAATCTGCAAATTGTCCAAGAGGTCCTGGATTTTCTTTTATTCTGTCAAAAATATCCAACATTTTATTAATATTTTAAGTAAAAAAGCCTTTTTTGGTTACAAAAAGGCTTGATTTGTATAACTTTTTTATTCTTATTTAATAAATTCAGTTTTAAAAACTTCATCGTAGTTGTGAACGCAGTTGTTTACAAAACCCTGTTCCGCCATCCATTTATCACTGTATACTTTGGTAATATATCTGGAACCGTGATCAGGATAAATCAAAACAACCATATCGTTTTCTGAAAATTTGTGGGATTGAGCGTATTGTATCAACGCCTGTGTAACCGCTCCTGTAGTATACCCTCCCATAATGGCTTCCTTTAAAGCGATTTCACGGGTTCTGTACGCTGACATTTCGTCGTTTACCCTCACAAATTCATCTACTTTATCGAAAAGAAGGGCAGAAGGAATTAAATTTTTTCCCATTCCTTCAATCTGGTAAGGATGCACGTCTTCTTTATGAATTTCTCCAGTTTCATGATAGCTTTTTAAAATAGATCCGTCTGCATCAACACCAATGATTTTGATATCCGGATTTTTTTCTTTTAAAAATTTTGCTGATCCGGACAAAGTTCCGCCGGTTCCCGTGCACGCAAAAAGGTGAGTAACTTTACCTTGTGTCTGTTCCCAGATTTCAGGCCCGGTAGTCTGATAATGTGCGTCAATATTCAGTTCATTGAAGTATTGATTGATGTATACTGAATTGGGCGTTTCTGAAGCTATTCTTTTGGCAACTTCATAATAGGATCTAGGATCATCTGCCGGTACGTTGGCCGGACAAATATAAACGGTAGCTCCCAATGCCTTCAGATAGGCAATTTTCTCAGGCTTGGTTTTATCACTTACCGCAAGAATACATTTATATCCTTTAATAATACAAACCATAGCAATTGAGAATCCTGTATTTCCAGATGTAGTTTCTACCACTACGGAATCTTCTCTTAATAAACCTTTTTTTTCAGCGTTTTCTATAATATGAAGTGCGATTCGATCTTTTGTGGAATGTCCAGGATTATATGATTCTAACTTGGCATAAACAGTTGCAGGAATTTCTTTCGTCACAGTGTTAATCTTCACCATAGGAGTATTTCCTATTAGGCCAAGTATATTATCGTAAACATTACTCATTATTTGTTATTTTTCAATAAAAATCTGTCGGCAAAAATACAAAAAAATAAATTTATTTCTAAACTTTTGTTTTGATTTCTAACCTCTAAAATAGATAAAAAAAATTTTATATTACTATTCAACAGGTAAACTTTTCAAAAAACGAGCCAAATTCTTTAAATTTTGTTAAAAACCGCCTTAAATCATAGAAAAGCCTTATTTTCGCGTAATTGATTTAATACTATGAAAAATTGGACTTTCAGGCGATGGAACACCGTTCTCGGATGGGTAGTTTTCGTCATTGCATTTATTACATACTTGTCCACCATAGAACCGAATTTCAGTTTTTGGGATTGTGGCGAGTATATTTCCTCGGCGGTAAAACTTGAAGTAACGCATGCTCCCGGAGCGGCATTATTCCAGATTGTGGGTGCTGTAGCAGCCATGTTTGCGTTGGGAAATGGCGAAAATTATTCTATCGTAATCAATGCGATGTCCGCATTGTTCAGCGCGTTTACGATTCTGTTTTTATTCTGGACCATCACCCATTTGGTGAGAAGACTTTTAAATAAGGATTTTGACGAAATTACAAAACACCAGGAGATTTCCATTCTTTTCGCAGGAATTGTAGGAGCTTTATGTTTTACTTTTTCAGATACCTTCTGGTTTTCTGCTGTAGAAGGCGAAGTATATTCTATGGCATCTATGTTTATTGCTCTTTTAGTCTGGTTGATTACCAAATGGGAAAATGAGTACCAGCTTCCGGACAATGAACGATGGATTATCCTCATCTTTTTTATTCTGGGACTTTCTGTGGGGGTACATATGATGTGTATGCTTGCGATTCCTGCAGTATGCTTTATATATTATGCTAGAAAATATACTTTTACCTGGAAAAATTTTATCTGGGCCAATGTAATTACCTTAATCATTCTGGCTATTGTTTTTAAAGGAATTTTCCCTTTCATCATGACGATGTTCGGAAAACTTGAAATTTTCTTTGTTAACGGATTAGGGCTTCCGTTCCACTCAGGAACGATTGCAGCATTTATCCTGATGATTGCGATCTGCTATTTCCTGATTTCCTATACAAGAAAGATGAAGCGAAATGTGTTTCAGACCATCGCTTTATCTGTGGTATTTATGATGATTGGTTTTTCATGCTGGATGGTAATTCCTATCAGGGCAAATGCCAATCCGCCGATGAACCTTAATGATCCGGACAATGCCATCGGGATGCTGGATTACTACAACAGAGAACAATATGGTGACTGGCCAACGATTTACGGTCAAAACTACACAGCTTATCTTGATGCTAAAGGAATTGAAAAAAATGAAGACGGAAGTTTCAAGACACAAAAAACGGGTGAGATCTATGAAAAGGATGAGAAAACCGGTACTTACAGAAAGACCGGAGACCGATTCAATTATGTATTCAATAAAGCGCATGTCGGTTTTATGCCGAGAATGTTTAATGAAGATAAAGATGTCATGGCCAACTACATTTCTATGTACGGTGCACCAGACTTTAGCTTTAATTATGGCAACGAAGATGTTGCAGACAGCCCTGAAGCAAAACAGATTTTTGATGAACTCAGAAAAAAATACGAAGATAAAACAATTACTGCTTCCGATTATTTAAAGGTAAGACCGTATGATCTTATCAATGTTCAGAGACCTTCTTTAGGACAGAATTTGGATTATTTTATTACTTTCCAGAACGGATATTACTTTGTACGATACCTGATGTGGAACTTCGTGGGGCGTCAGAATGACCTTGAAGGAAACATGGAAAGCACCCGCGGGAACTGGATCTCCGGAATTTCTTTTATCGATGATTCTATCGTAGGAAATCAGGATAAAATGCCTGCGAAATTCAAAAACGAAAGTACGGTGAAGTTCTTCTTTTTACCGTTGCTGTTAGGGCTTATCGGATTCTTTTTCCAATTGAATAAAGATTTCGGAAGATTCTATGCTATGCTTTCAATTTTTGTATTAATGAGTGTGGGAATCATTTTCTATACCGGTGTAAAGCCATTTGAACCAAGAGAAAGAGATTATGCGATGGTAGGTTCATTCTATGTTTTTGCCATCTGGATCGGATTAGGGGCAGCCGCCATTCTGTGGTTCCTGCAGTCTAAAGTTAAATCTAATGCGGCTAATATTGTTGTTGGTGTAGTTTTATTAGGAGTACCTTTCATGATGGGCTTCCAGAATTACAATGTACATAACAGGCACAACCGTTATACCTCATATGATTACGGATACTCAGTATTAAAATCATTACCCAAGAATGATATTTTATTCGTGTATGGTGATAATGATACCTATCCGGTATGGGCGATCCAGGAAACGGAGCAGTTCAGGGACGATGTAAAGGTGGTCAACTTTACCCTTGCTTCCACTCCATGGAATATTGATCAGATTAAAAGAAGAACCTATAATGCGGCGGCTGTTCCGGGGATTTTAACGCATGATGATTACAGAGACGGAACTAATGATCAGATCTATATGATGAAAAAACAAGATTGGGAAGGTGTTTTCTCAATGCTGAAAGAGCAGGGAGCCCCTGAAACGGAGTTTGCGGAATTCAGAAAATATCTTGTTCAGGATTCTATGACGATGAAAGAAGCGCTGAATTTTCTTAAACATTCATCTCCTGCGAAAAACGAGCTTCTTAAAATGTATTTCGGAGAGGAAAAGTATGAAAAATACAATATTTTACCGGTTAATAAATTCATTCTTCCTGTAAATAAGATTAATGCGGTAAATTCAGGAATCATCAATGCCGCTGATCTTCCAAACACGGTAAATCAGATCATGATTACATACAAGGCTAATACATTGTATAAAAATAATCTGATTATGCTTGATATTCTTGCGAATTTCGACTGGAAAAGACCGATCAGCTTCTCTTCAGGAGGAATCTACGACAGTGAGAATGTTTTCTATCTGGATGAATATCTTCAATTCGATGGATTTAGCTACAGGCTGATTCCTATCCACACTCCTCAGACTCCGGACGGAGAATTGGGAAGAGTAGATGCAAATTCTTTATACAATGTTGTTAAAAACTTCAGATGGGGCAATTTTAAAGACCTGAATACGCATTTCGATGAGACGGCTACTTCCAACATCATCAGCTACAGATCTTCTGCAAGCAGAGCAGCAGCAGCTTTGGCTACAATGGGGCAAAAAGGAAAAGCAATTGAACTTCTTGACCTGGCATCAAGGGAAATTCCTGCAGAAAAGTATAATGATCCTCGTTCATTGAGTTCATTGGTGTATGGATATATTGTTTCGGGTCAGGAAAGTAAAGGATTGAAGTTGGCAGAAGTACTGAAAAAAGGTGTTTTTGAAGAATATGATTATTATATGAGCCTTAGTAAGTCGGACCAGAACTATTTAAAAAGACAGATCAGAACAAAACCGATGGAATATTCATTAGTGATTTCAGCGGTTACGGATGCTTACACCAGACTCGGACAGAAAGAAAAAGCATATGATTATCTCGTAAAATCCATTGAACCGATCGATAAGAAATTCAATACCTTCGTTGAAAATCTTAAAGAAATGGGCAAGGAAAAAGCAATGAATGAATCTGAGCAGGTACAGAAGATTACCCCATTCTACCAATATTTATTTGATATTATGGAACCTTTTGACTCTACCTATTCGAAAGAAAAGGAAACGCAGATTACCAATGCAATAATAAAAGCAACACAATAATATATCTAAAACGGAACTTCGGTTCCGTTTTTTTTTGTTGGGAATCGAATAATTAAAAACAGTATATTTGTCCTAACAAAGAAACACAATGACAGAAATAAGGAATCATAAAATCCCGGTCTATGCGGTATTTTTTACAGTACTTGTAAAATTATTATTTTTATTAACACACTACATTCAGGAAGATGCATTCATTACATGGAGGGTTGCTCAGAATCTCCTGGATTATGGAGTGATCGGTTTTAACGGGAATGATAAAATTTCAGCCTCCACAACACATTTATATGTTTTTGTCTCTTATGTTTTTAACCTGATTTTCGGGAAGGAAAATTTTATTGAGCCGCTGCTGATTTTCAATTCGATACTCTTTACTACCGGCACCCTTTTTCTTTCTCATTTGTTGCTGAAAAATACCTGGCATAAAGCGCTATTTATTTTTTTAATAGGAATTTTGCCCCCCGCTATAAAAATTTCGATCCTCGGAATGGAATATGGCATTCTCTTCTTTCTTGAAATGATGCTTTTGTATTATGGTTTTGGTAAAAGTAAAAAATGGGCTCAGATCATATTGCCAGTTTTAATTATTTTTACAAGAATTGATACGGTAATTTTTCTGGGAATTGTCTTTGTTATCGATCTTTTGTGGAATAAAAAAATACGGTGGTTTTATATTCTTGGCGGAATTTTGGGGACGGCCGGTTTGTTGGCCTTCAACTGGCTGTATTTCGGTGAAATTGTTAATAATACCATTGTCGCCAAGAAACTGGCCTATGACAAATATTACACATTCCATCAAAACCTGGATCATTTTATACAGAATTTTGGAAATTTCTGGGGAATGCTCAAGCTTCCGGGAGATTTTAATCCGTTCACAATTGTATTGCTGATGTTTGAATGGCTTTGTTTTATTTATTTAATCAGGCAAAAAGATAAAAGAAACTTTTTCTTGTGGGTCATTTTCATTTTCGGATGGATAAAACAGCTGATTTTCCTTTCTCAGAAAAGTATGTTCGATTGGTATTACTGGATACCCCAGATTCTGCTTTTTGTCCCTGTCTTACTTTTTGTTCTCGAACAGAAAGAAAAAAGAAACCTCTGGCTGGCCTTATTAATTGTATTTTACAGTATTCCCATGCTGGTTTTCCAGACAGTTCATGCCATCGCAACCGGAAATGGTGAATGGAACTACAGACGTACAATAGGACTTTTTTTAAATTCTTATGAAAAAGATAAAAGCCAATGGATTTTTCTTGAGCCGGCAGGATATGTTCCTTATTTTTCAGGGCTGAAAACAATAGATGAAGTGGGGTTGGTTGATAAAAATGTTCAGGATGAAATCAGGAAAGACAAAAAAAAATTTTGGATCAACACGATAAAGGACAGAAAGCCTAAATACCTGCTTTCGTATGATGATTTATTGACGTCTGAAAATGCAGAATATATAAAACTTCACTACAAACTGATCAAAGAATTCCGTGTAAAAGATCATTTGAAAAGTGATCATTTTATTTTGCAGAAAATTTACATTTTAAAACCTTCCGGATCAGATTACAATTTATACGAAAGAATTGATTAATTTAGAAAGATTTTCAACATCATAATTTAAATTAAAAAATGAAATACTGTGCATTTCTGCGGGGAGTGAATGTAAAGGGTACCAATATGAAAATGGCCGAAGTATGTGAGGTGTTCAGAGGGGCAGGAGTAGAGCATGTGAGCTCCGTACTTGCTTCCGGAAACATCCTTTTTGCATCGGAAAAAGATCCGGCAGAATTAAAAAATATTCTTGAAAAAGCAATGTCTGGCCATTTTTCGTATGAAGCTTTTTTATTTATAAAATCGCAACCCGAGATTGAAAGCTTCTGGAACGGGAATCCTTTTAAAAAAGATGAAAACCTGCATTGTTATACTTTCATAGGAAATGACGGAGTGGAGAATATCCTGATGAAAGAATTTGAATCCGCTGCAAAGACAACTCATGAAGAAGCTAAAATTATTGATCGTATTTTTTATTGGCAGGTACCGAAAGGCAATACACTTGATTCTACATTTGGTAAAATTTGAGGAAAGAAAAGTCTTAAAGATCAATTGACCAGTAGAAATATCAATACATTTGAAAAGATTTTAAAAGCATTCAGCAAAATGTAATTTGGAAAATGTTGAAAACATTTTTTAATCAGTGTACCGGATTGGATCTTAAATTCTTTATACACACATTATCAAAAATTCAAATTTATAAATGATTATTCACTGATTTGAAAATTGAGGTATTCTCTCTTTCATAAATTAAAATCTGTTAATTCTTACAACTATTTCAGTTGTACAAATTATTTCTATGATATGCTCCCTCTGAAAAATAATTGTTTCATACCAGAGAATATTACAAAATAAAATAATTGCTACTATAATATAGTAATACCATAAATACGATCTGCTTCTTATTATAAATTAATGATTTATGTAGATCATAACAAAAATAATTCACATTTTTTATCTCTATTGATTACAATCATAAAAAACAATTTCAGAATACTTTAGTTTTGTTCTCAGATTATTGAAATATTTTAAACGACCTGATGTAAAGGATAAAGGCAGCATTAAAGAAACTGGCGTGGTATGTATGTGGTATTTTAATTCAGGAAAATTTTAATCATTTTTTCTTTCTTTGTCTTTACCTAATATATAATCGCATTTTTTGCGATAATATTTTAAAATTAAATGCAAAAAGCAGAAAAAACGTAATTACTACTAAGGCAGGCCAATTTTCAAAATGATAAAATATCAAGCATAAAAATAGAAACTTAAAAAAAGGAGTTGATACTCTCAGAAAAGTTTTGTTAAAGTATTAATGCTGGAGCTTACAACAGGAATTAGTAGAGATGAGAAAACATTATGAAAAACGAAAAGACTGAATTCAATTTAGAAGATTTAAACCAAAAGATTTTTGTGCAGGATGAAATTTTGGCATTAGCAAAAGAAAATTCTCCACGTCTGTTGAGCAAATTCAGATTAGTGGATCCGGACTTTTTTAAGAAATTGTCTGGTATTCAGCCCAATTTAAAAAATTCTGAACTTATTTTCTGTATTTATTTAAAGCTCAATTTAACAACAAAGGAGATTGCAACCTATACTTTTGTTACTCCTAAAGCCATTCAAAACAGGAAAAACAGATTGAGAAAAAAATTGAATATTGCCTCTAATATTGATATTTATAAATGGTTTAATGAACTTTAAACCATTTTTTTATTTTTAAAACTGCAGAATTGCTTTGTCCAGGTCATGATACAACAGAATCTTCCAGTGATTTTCAGTTGCTTCTTTTTGCCATTTTAATCTTAACTCCATTGCCTTTCTTCCATCAAAATCACTTTTATAAGCAAGATGATATTTCAGGTAGGATTCTTGCGGAAGATCATCAGCTCCGTAAAAGACCGTTTCTTTACCATCCTTTATCCAGAAAACCTGCATGAAAGGAGTATGTCCGCCGGCAACCTCAAAATAAATTTCATCCGTAATGGATCCGCTGTCTTCATCCATCCACACTATTTGATCCAGGCTGATCAGCTTTTCCAGTGTATCAAAATCGAAAGAATGGCTGTTTTTGTTCTGCATTGCATATTCCAGTTCACGTTTCTGGATATAAATGTCAGCATTGGGAAAAGTTGCCTCAAAACCGTTTTCCGTACGGACAATGGTTGTTTCGATATGATCTTTATGGAGATGAGAAAGCAGGACTTTGGTCACACTTTCAGGTTTAATATTTTCCCTTGCAAGAATTTCAGAGATAACCGTTTTTCCTGATTCATTTTTCCACCCGATTCCTGCATCCAGCATTATAATATCTTTTTCCGTAATGATGAGAAAAGGAGTGATAGACATTTTTATTCCTTTTACCGTAGCGTTATTTTCCCCTGTTAAGAGCGTAAAATCTTTTGTTTTGTTCGTAGAAAAGTTGCCTTCTTTCAGCGGTATAATTTTCATGGTGCAAATTTCTTCATAAATTCTGATTTTGAAAACCTTTTTCATCAATTAAAATCATCGCTAAAAGCGATAAAAGTTTAAATAGTGTTTATCATAAAATAAGTATTTTTGTTCCGGCAATTTCGCACATACTTAAACAAAATCTATGCAGTTGAATTCTACCAGTGGGATCTCACGTACTGTGATCTGGCTCATGACCATCATTTCGGGGCTTGTTGTAGCAAATATATATTATAACCAACCTTTGCTTTCATTGATTTCCGAAGATCTGCAGGTATCCGAAGCAGCAGCAGGAAAAATTTCCGTACTTACCCAGCTGGGATATGCAGCCGGGCTTTTACTGATTGTTCCGCTTGGAGATAAATTATTCCGTAAAAAGCTTATTCTTGTTGATCTTTTGCTGGTATTTCTTTCATTAGTATGGATAACTTTTGCAAACGAATTATGGATGCTGTATATTGCCAGTCTGCTCATTGGAGTAACTTCTGTAATTCCTCAGCTTTTTATACCCATCGCAGCAGAACTTTCAACGGATAAAGAAAAGTCTTCCAATATCGGATTGGTCATGTCCGGGCTCTTGCTGGGAATACTTTTATCCCGTTTCATCGGAGGGATCGTAGGAGAAATCTGGGGTTGGAGAACTATGTTCGGAATAGCATCAGGAATGATGATTATCGTTTGGATTGCTGTATATACCATGCTTCCCGCACTTCCCCCTAATTTTAAGGGAACCTATGGAGAGTTGATGAAATCGGTATTTCATCTTGCTAAAACACAACCTGTTTTAAGGCTCGCTTCATTCCGTGGTGCAATGGCTTTCGGTTCTCTCTGTGCACTGTTTACAACTTTGGTTTTCCACATGGAAAAACCGCCGTTTAATGCCGGTTCATCAGTAGTAGGAAGTTTTGGTCTCGCCGGAGCGGCCGGGGCTTTAGCTGCAGCAAGGGTTGGAAAACTGCAAAAAATATTTGATTTAAACAGAATCATCATTTATGCTTTATCCGTATTGCTGATCAGTTGGGGGTTCACCTATTTTGCGGGTGAAACGTATTGGGGACTGATTGTTGGAGTAGTTCTGATAGATTTGGGGGTTCAGTCTGCCCACATCATGAATCAGACCGATTTCTTCCTTATAAAATCTACCGCTGTAAACAGACTGAATACCGTTTATATGGTGTCTTATTTTATAGGAGGTTCTCTGGGAACATGGCTTGCTTCCATTGCGTGGCAGTATTACCAATGGGGTGGTGTCTGTTTTGTAGGAGTATCGATGGGAATCCTGGCTTTAACGACCCACCTTCTTTTCAGCCGAAAAAATAAATGAAAAGTATAATTTAGCTAAATATAAATACGATGAAAGTAGAAATCTGGTCGGACGTTATGTGTCCGTTTTGCTATATCGGTAAAAATAATTTTGAGAAAGCGCTTGAAAAACTGCCTTTCAAAGATGAAATAGAAGTAAAATGGAAAAGCTTTCAGCTTGATCCGACGTTGAATCCTGAAGAAACCAAAAAAACCTTCGAATATTTCAAAGAGAAAAAAGGAGTTCCCGAAGCTCAGGCGAAGCAGATGGTAGAACAGGTTTCACAGATGGGAAATACGGCAGGAATCAGCTTTAATTTTGACAAAGCAATCATTACCAATACTTTTTCAGCGCACAAATTATTACATTTAGCAAAGAAATATAAAAAAGACAATGAAATGGAAGAGGCTCTCTTTATTGCACATTTCATTGAAGGAAAAAATGTGGGAGATCTCAATACGCTTGTTGATATTGCCGCATCTCTGGGAATAAATACAGAAGAAGCCCGAAAGATTTTAACATCAGAAGAATTTGATGATGAGGTAAAGCAAGATTTTTCAGAAGCAAAAAGTCACGGGATTTCAGGAGTTCCTTTTTTCATTCTGAACGGAAAATATGCCGTTTCCGGAGCGCAGCCTGTTGATTTTTTTGCCAATGCCCTTCAGCAGACCTACGAAGAAACGGTTTCTCCGCTGAAAAATATTTCTGGAGATGATAATTCCTGTGGAACAGACGGCTGCAGCATTTAAATAATATTCAAATAAAATCATTGTATGATCACAGTAAATGAAAATTACAGCTTTCCGTTAGAAGAAACGCTTTTCGTGTTTGCCTTGGATTCTGAAGCAGGAAAAAACTTTAATGATAAAAATAAACTGATCACAGGCATCGGAAAAGTGAATGCTGCGATGGAGCTGACGAAAGAAATTCATCGGAGAAGACCAAAGTTAATTATAAATCTGGGTTCTGCCGGAAGTAAGAGTTTTCATAAAGGAGAAGTAGTTTGCTGTACCAAATTTATCCAGCGGGACATGGATGTAAGAGGGCTCGGCTTCAGTTTATATGAAACACCATTGTCCGGTATTCCGCCTGTTCTTGAATATGGATTAAAAAGAAACGGTCTTCCTGAAGGAATTTGCGGCAGCGGGGACAGCTTTGAAATGAATCATTCCGAAACTGACTATAATGTTGTTGATATGGAAGCGTATCCGCTGGCGTTGATAGCCATGAAAGAAAACATTCCGTTTCTTTGCCTGAAATACATTTCCGATGATGCAGGAAGCGAGGCTGCAGACGACTGGACAGTACAGGTACATCTTGCTTCGGAAGCATTTAATAAAATTTTATTTTTAAAATAAAGTATAAGTCCTTTAATTCTTACTATTAAAAGTAAACTCATATATAGTATCATTGTTAACTGTAACGCCTTTGTTTCTCTTAAGATAAGAATACAGTTTTTATTTTTCTTTGTTTAGCTTTGTGTTATAAATTTAAAATGTACTGATAGTAATAGTATGACATCAATAGTTCTTAAAAAAGCTTCTGCGGGAGATCTCGAAACTCTGCAGCAGATTGGAAAGGAAACTTTTTACGAAACCTTTGCAAAATACAATTCCGAAGATGAAATACAGAAGTATCTTACTGAAAGTTTCTCTTCAGAAAAATTATTGAAAGAACTTAATACTCCGGATTCTCAGTTTTTCATAGCTTGGGAAAAAGAAAATCCTATAGGATATCTCAAAGTAAATTCCGGAAAAGCGCAGACCGAACTTCAGGATGAGACTGCTTTGGAAATTGAAAGGATTTATGTGAAAAGCTCCCATTACGGCAAGAAAGTAGGGCAGCTTCTCTACGATAAAGCACTGGAAATTGCTCTTCGGCAACAAAAGAAATACATCTGGCTCGGCGTATGGGAAGAAAATAAAAGAGCGGTGAGCTTTTACAGTAAAAACGGATTTACAGAATTTGATCAACATATTTTCCGCTTAGGAAGTGATGAGCAGACTGATCTGATGATGAAAAAAGTGCTGGAATAAAAATTAAATCTCATAAATTTCCGCATCGGTAAATACATAAAATCTTCCTTTTTTAGGGAGATTTTTGGTATCAAGCCCGGTAAACTCGCTGAATGCGGGCAACAGAAGCTGGTTTTCCGTTACGACAAAACAGGGAAGCTTTATTTTTTTTACAGCGGAATTGATGACGAATCCCGGATGAATATGTCCGGTAATCTGAAATTTCTGGTGTTTCTTTTCAAAATCATGAATCAGCATAAAATCTTCAATTTCCAGCAGTTCAGCTTTAAAGTTCAAGCATAATTTAGATTCAAGCTTTTTGGAAATTCTGTCGTGGTTACCTTCAATAAGATGGAATTCAAGATCGCTGTACCGGTTTCTCCAGCTGCAGAATTCATCAACATCCGAATTATCACCGGCATGCAGAAGATCTCCAACGACCATAAACTTTTCAGGCTTAAAATATTCAATAAGAATCGAAAGCCGTTCCAGGTCATTTTTCATAATCTGATTGGCCAGAGCAATTCCGTTTTTCCGGAAATGGGCGGTTTTTCCAATATGCAAATCCGATAGGATAAGGGCTTTCTGCTCTTCCCAGAATAAAGCCCTCTGGTTGGTTAACGTAAATGTTTCATGTCGGATTTTTATCTTTTTAGTCTGTACGTTCATTCTTTTCAGGAATACTTCTTAAGTTATTAAAATATAGATTGAACTCCTACGGAGTTCTGTTCTTGAATCAATGTATTTTTCTACACAGATTCCGCTCCTACGGAGCGGTGTTCATTGTCAATTGTCTGCTCATTTTAGAATTTTATTTTCCGTAAATAAGCCTCTAAATTTTTGTCTCTTTTGTGGTTGAATAAACTTTATTGGTTATGTATTACTTTTCAATTCACTTTTCATATTACTCTTAATTCTTTTTGCGGACAAATTAAGAAATCTTTTCACCAGGAACACTGCGGAGATGGTCAATCCGAGCCCAAGTGCAATCCACATTCCGAAAGCGCCCATTTCTAAAGTCACACACAGAAAATATCCTAAAGGAATTGTAATGATCCAATAGGCAATAAACGTATAAATGGAAGGGATTTTCACATCCTGCATTCCTCTCAGGGTTCCTAATGCTGTCACCTGAATTCCGTCTGAAAGCTGGAATAACGCTGCAATAATCATGAGTTTGGCAGCCAGCGCAATCACTTCAACTTCTTCTTTTTTGGTGAAAAAAGTAGGCAGTATGTTTCTTCCTAAAATAAAAACGAATCCGCAGATGGCCATAAAAATAAAAGCGATCTTAAGGTTGTTGATTCCTACTTTTCTTAGTTCCGTAAAGTTTTGTTCACCCAGCTTTCTTCCGATCATTACCGTAGAAGCAACACTGAAGCCAATACATAAATTGAATGTAAATGATGCCATGCTTAAAGCGATCTGGTGGGAAGCAATATCATGTGCAGAAATCAATCCGCAGATAAAGGCAGCTGCAGCGAAGGCAGTAACCTCAAAAAACATTTGTAGTGCGGTCGGCAGACCCAGTCTCACCATTTTATCAAACATCTTTTTAGAAAAAACTTCAATTTTTAAAGTAAAATCTTTGATGTAACGTTTGGTTTTTTCCTGATTTAAAAGCACAAAATACAGGAACACCACCATAAATATCCTGGCGATAAGACTGGCCAGTGCAGAACCTTTCACACCCATCGGCGGAAGTCCGAAAAGTCCTTTGATAAAGACATAATTTAAGACAATATTGATGACATTGGCGATAATTGTGGCTTTGGTTACACCAATTGTATAGGATAACCCTTCCGAAACTTCCCGAAGGGTCTGAAAAGCCATAAACGGAACAATGCTGATGGCCATAATCGTAAGGAAATCAACCGTATCCGGAATGATTTTCTCCGGCTGTCCGGAATGGTACAGCAAAGGCATTCCTAAAAGAAGAATTCCCATTAAAATAATTCCTACCGTCATATTGATTACAAAACCATGACTGAAGACTGAATTGATGGTAGTGTGATCGTGCTTAGAATGTGCTTCCGAAACAAGCGGTGGAATAGCGAAGGAAAATCCCAACGCCAGCACAAACATGGAGAAAAAAACGGCATTTCCCAATGAAACCGAAGCCAGCGCATCGGCTCCCAGCAGTTTTCCTACGATAATATTGTCAAAAAGATTTACCGAAACCTGGCCAACCTGGGTCAGCATGACCGGAAGGGCCAGTGTCAAGCATTCTTTTGTATAGTTCTTATTTAAAAAGTTCATAATAGTTTAAGGTTCATAGTTTTAATCAAAAAAAATTGCAGTAACAAGAGATACTGCAATTTTCATAATTTATCTGAAGTAATACTTACATTATTTCCTTACAAAACTTGCAACGTCGTCGGCAGAAACAGTGTTTCCTCCAAGTATGATCAGCCTTTCCACTACGTTTCTAAGCTCTCTGATATTACCTGTCCAAGAAAGTGCTTTTAAAGCTTCGATAGCTTTATCATCAAATTTCTTCGGAGCAGTTCCATGCTCATCAGAGATTATTCCTGCGAAATGCTCAACCAGCGATTTGATGTCTTCTTTTCTTTCATCCAATGGCGGTACATAAATTTCGATAACAGAAAGTCTGTGGTAAAGGTCTTCACGGAATCTTCCGGCTTCAATTTCCTTCTGCATATTTTTATTGGTAGCGGCAAGAACTCTTACGTCAACTTTTATTTCTTTATCGCTTCCTACAGGAGATACTTTGCTTTCCTGCAATGCTCTGAGAACTTTTGCCTGGGCAATAAGGCTCATATCACCAATTTCATCAAGGAAAATAGTTCCGCCGTTGGCCTGCTCGAATTTTCCCTGCTTATCTTTGATCGCTCCCGTAAAAGAACCTTTCACGTGACCGAATAATTCAGATTCAATCAATTCGGAAGGAATCGCGGCACAGTTTACTTCTACCATCGGCCCTCTGGCTCTGTCACTCTGATTGTGAATTGCGTGGGCAACAAGCTCTTTTCCGGCTCCGTTCGGTCCTGTAATTAAAACCCTTGCGTCAGAAGCGGCCACTTTCTCAATCATGTCCTGAATCTTCTTTAAACCTGCTGATTCACCGATCATCTGATATTTCTTGTTTACCTTTCTTTTAAGCGTTTTATTTTCGGTCTGAAGATTTTTATTTTCTTTCTTCAGGCTCTCTTTAGCTAACGCATTTTTTACGCTGGTAATCAGTCTGTTGATGTCGATAGGTTTGGAAATGAAATCGTAAGCACCGTCTTTAAGGCAGGAAACGGCAGAATCAATGTCTGCGTGTCCTGAGATCATAATGAAAGTGGATTCCGGCTTTAGGGCTAAACTCTGTTTCAAAAGCTCAGTTCCTGAAAGTTTAGGCATTTTAATATCGGAAATCACCAGTGCGAAATCTTCTTTTTCTACCTGTTTATAACCTTCAAGGCCGTCTTCGGCAATTACAAATTCATAGTCAGTAAGTTCATCGGAAAGAATACTTTGGAGTACTCCGGAGATTGCTTTTTCGTCTTCTACAATAAGGATTTTTTGCATAGTTGCAAATTTAGATTTTTTTGATTGAATTATTAGCAAAAACTATACCTAATACACTATTTTGAATAATCTCTTCTCCCGAAAATAGCCGATCCTACGCGCACCGAATTGGCTCCGCATTCAATGGCGATGGGGAAGTCATCACTCATTCCCATCGATAATGTTTCCAAAGGATGAAGTTTATTTAATTCGTCAAAAAGTCTTTTTAGGTTTAAAAATTCCTTTTTTACCTGGTTTTTATCGTCTGTAAAAGTAGCCATTCCCATTAAGCCGTTGATGAGGATATTGGGAAACTCACTGCTGAGGTATTTTTCATACAGGCCTTTTGCTTCTTCAGCTTCAAGCCCAAACTTGGTTTCTTCTTCTGCAATTTTTACCTGGAGCAACACTTTTATTTTACGATTGTGCTTTCCTGCTTCCTTATTGATTTCACGAATCAGTTTCTCCGAATCCACACTCTGGATGGTATCAATAAATTCAGCAATATATTTTACTTTATTGGTCTGGAGATGTCCTATCAGATGCCATTTAATATCTTTTGGAAGCAGCGGATATTTTTCCGTGAGTTCCTGTACTTTATTTTCCCCGAAAACTCTTTGTCCAAGGTCATAGACTTCCTGAATCACAGAAACCGGGTGGGTTTTTGACACTGCCACCAATTCTACGTGTTGAGGAAGACTGCTTTTTATTGCGTTATAATTTTCCTGAATACTCATACCTGCAAATTTCTGAATTTTAAATCAAAATGTAATCAGATCTTATCAATTTTAATTTAACCACAAATGATACAAAAGATTAGTTTGAAATTATTTTTAGATAAATAAAAGAAAACAAAAAATAAAAATCAAAGACTTTTAAAAACTTATGAGATCTTATTATCAATATTATTAATAAACAACTTTAAATATATTTTTAGAGCCTGTTTAAATTTTACTAAATAAATTTTTTATAAGTTTTTTCTTAATTTTCTGAATTAAATAAACTTTGTTTATTCTTTGATTAACATTAAGGATTTTAGAGAGTTAGACTTTATTTAAGTTAAGGAATCAATAAATTAATTTTATTAAGTTTTTTACGCTAAGGTGCTTAATTCCTTAATGTTAAAGTGCAATAAAAAATTTAAATAGGCTCTTAATCTTTTGCGCCTTTTGTGGTAAATAAAAATCAAATAAAATTTAAAGAATATTTCAGTTCAGGATTTCATTAATTCCCGGATATTCCGAGATTTTTCTGAAAACAAAACGGTTGCTTTTCTGAAGTTTTTCAATAAAAAGATCAAGCTCATTAATGGAATCTGCGTCCGTTAAATATTGGTCATGCGTAAGAAATACCAGGTGTCTGGAAGTTTTTTCAAGATCATTGAAGAAAATGCTGTCCACTCTTTTCAGCATGGCTTCGTGATTTCCTTTTAAGGCCATTTTATTGGTAGGTTTCCATTCCAGGTCCCATCCGATAACTTTATATCCTGCTTTTTTCAGACTGTTGGCAGCTTCTGTAGAACTCTTCAGGTCGGTAACGGTAATATTGTTCAGCCTCCAGATATTTCTTCCGGGGGTTCTGGCAATTTTGTCATAAAGTTTGAGACTGTCTTTCGCGGTATCAAAATCATGCACAACTGCAATTGGGTTTTTGTAAAAATCGGTGTACTTGTTATGAGCATGGGTAAAACTGTGATTTGCCAGTTCTATCAGCCTGTCTTTTCGCAACAGCTGAAGGTCTTCCTGTTGTTTTTTGCTTCCGTAGGCATGTTTTCCAACGAGAAAAGCAGTGGCGCAGACATTTCTTTTGTGTAGAATTTTAAGAAGGTTTTCTGTTCCGCGGTTGGGGCCGTCATCGAAAGTAAGATAAATGACTCTTTTATCTGCCGGAACATGTTTATCATGAATTTTGGGGACAATCTTTGCGACGGGATGGTCATTATGAATCATTTTTTCTGATTCTTTTTTGTCTTTTTTCTGATTACAGCTGTTACTTAGAATTGAAGTTGCACTCACCAATGCAAGCATCCCGAGAAAAGCCCTGTTTAAAGACTTTTCTGCAAAAGTTTTTGTCATAAAATTAAATGGAGTTTAGTTTGTTAAAAATTGTTAAAAATTCCAAATATTTCTTAACAAGAATTATGCCTTTTTATGTAGGGAATTTGCTTTTTAATTTTATTTTAATAAATATTGTTACCAACAATTTATTTAAGAATATTTTTCAAAATTAGTCCGTTTTTAACAGCTGAAGTTCCCCATGTATTGTTGAAAAATATAAAAGCTGTATGAGAAGATTTTTTAATTTTTTTAGCTAAATCATTTAAAAATTCTTCACTGTATTCAGATTTGTAGAGTATCGGTTTTCCATGAAGCCGATAGTAAAGAATATCCGGATGATTGATGATAACATCTTCCGGAAGATTTCCGGGAAAGCTTACGCCTGAAACGACAATATTATTTTCTTTGAGCAGATTGAAAACTTGTTCATTCCACCAGGAATCATGTCGGAATTCAATAACATTTAAATAGTTAAAGTCAATATTTTGCAGAATTGTCTCTACATTCTCCGGAGTGTATTTAAAAGACGGTGGAAATTGGTACAGGAAACCGGACAGTTTTTCTTTCAGATGAGATTGAATATGATTACAAAAATCGCTGATTTCCTCTTTGCAGCCTTTCATTCTTTTTTCATGAGAAACGGTTTTCGGAATTTTGATGAAAAATCTGAAGTCATCAGGAGTTTCTTCCGTCCACTTGATCAATGTTTTTGCAGTAGGCTTCCTGTAAAAAGTGGAATTGATTTCTACACAGTTGAATTTCTGAGAATATAAAGTAAGAAAATCTTTACTTTTTGCATCTTCCGGATATAGTGATCCTTTCCAGTCATTATTGTAAAAACCTGAGCAGCCGATATGTAGATTTTCTTTTTTCATGTTTTTTATATTTTCTCTCGCAGATTTAGCAGATGGTGCGGATTATTTTAAATTAAGATTAAAAATTTATTTACTATTTAAATCAACCGAATTTAATCGAAGCGAATTTAAAATAACAGAAAGTGAGCTTATACTCATTGCCGCCGCTGCAATCATTGGTGATAATAATATCCCAAAAAACGGATACAATAATCCTGCCGCAACCGGAACTCCCAAAACATTATAGATAAAGGCAAAAAACAGGTTTTCTTTGATGTTTTTCAGAAGTTTTTCGCTTAGAATTCTTGATTTTGCGACACCAGAGATATCCCCTTTCAATAAGGTGATTTCGGCGCTCTCCATAGCAATGTCGGTTCCTGTTCCCATTGCAATACCAACATTGGCCTGAGCGAGGGCAGGGGAGTCGTTAATCCCATCACCGGTCATGGCCACGATTTTCCCCTGTTGCTGGAGTCTTTTTACTTCGCTCAGCTTATCTTCAGGATGGCAGTTGGCTTTGAAATGTTTAATTCCGAGTTCGTCAGCAACAGCTTTTGCAGTGTTTTCGTTATCTCCGGTCAGCATCATTACCTCAATACCTTCGTTTACCAGTTGCTGAATCGCATTTTTAGCATTTTCTTTTATTTTATCGGTAAAACTGATGAATCCTAATACCTTTTCATTTTCTGCTACATAAGAAATGGTATGTGCTTTCGATTGTACTTCGGCTGCTTTTTGTTTCAAATTTTCAGGAATCGAAATATGATATTCGGTAAGTAAATTCTCGTTTCCTACATAAACTGTCTTTCCGTCAATTATTCCTTTTACTCCTTTACCAGAGATATTTTCAAAGTTTTCAACTTTTTCAGGGGTAATGTTTTCTTCTCTTGCTTTTGTTATAACGGCATTGGACAAAGGATGTTCCGAATTTTGATTTAAAGAATACGCTAATTTCAGGATTGAATTTTTATCGCCGTCAATAGCTTCAATATGCTCAGCAGATGGTTTTCCTTCGGTTAAAGTTCCTGTTTTGTCGGTAATTAGAACATTTACCTTGTTCATCTGTTCAAGCGCTTCGGCGTTTTTTATTAAAACTCCGTTTCGGGCACCTTTCCCGATTCCCACCATAAGAGACATTGGTGTAGCAAGGCCTAAAGCACACGGACAGGCAACAATTAAAACAGCAACGGCATTTACAAAAGCGAAAAGACTTCTCTTTCCTTCGGGTCCGAAAAGCTGCCACAGAATAAATGTGATAACAGCAGCCAGGATAACCGCCGGTACAAATATTTTTGAAACCCGATCAGTAAGCTTCTGGATAGGGGCTTTGCTTCTGCTGGCTTCATTAACCATCCTTATAATGTGTGAAAGCAACGTATCTTCGCCTACTTTTTCAGCTTTCATTATAAAAACCTTATTTCCGTTGATGGTCCCTGATGAAACTTTATCATTAACATTTTTTTCTACAGGAACCGACTCTCCGGTGATCATACTTTCATCAACACTGGAACTTCCTTCCGTAATTTTTCCGTCAACGGGTATTTTTTCGCCCGGCTTTACTTTTAAAAGGTCACCGATTTTAACCTGTGATAGCAATATTCTTTTTTCCTCTCCATTAATGATAATATTGGCTTCGTCGGGAGAAAGGTTCATCAATTCCCGGATGGCATTTCCGGTTTTCCTGTGCGCTGCCGCTTCCATTAACTGTCCTAAAATAACCAGTGTTAAAATTACACACACTGCTTCAAAATAAAGAGGTGTTTCATGATGTTCTCCGCGGATTTCGTGAGGGATGATCTGAGGGAAAATCAGTGCTGTTACACTAAAAATAAAAGCCGCCGCAACACCGAGTGCAATCAGGCTGAACATATTCAGGTTCCATGTTTTGAATGAAACCCAGCCTCTTTTCATCAGGAACCATCCGGAGTAAAAGATCACAGGAAGTGTTAAAATCAATTCAATAATTCCCTGTAACTGGTGAGAAAACGGAAAGTCAATCAGCATTCCTCCCATCGATAAAATAAAAACCGGGACTGTAAATGCTAAAGAAATAATAAATTTTTTCTTTAAAATTTTGTAGGTTTCATCTTCGCTGTCATCTTCCTTTTCGGGAATTTTTACCAGATCCATTCCGCAGATCGGGCAGTCTCCCGGCTCATCCCGAATGATTTCCGGATGCATGGGACAGGTGTATTTTAAGGTCTTTTTTTCGGGGTATTTCACCAAATCCATTCCGCAAACAGGGCAGCCTACATTAGAATCGTAGACTTTGTCACCTTCACAAAACATCGGACAGTAATACTTTCCGGCCATGGCATCGGTTATTTTTGGCGGCTCATGATGATGATCATGCAGGTGTGAATGATGATGATTTTGTATTCCTGAATTTTGAACCAGCTCTTCAGTAATTTCTTCCAGATGCATATTGCAGACAGGGCAGTCTCCTTGTTCAGGATAAATTTTATTGCCTTCGCAAAACATGGGACAGTAATATTCACCAATATGATCTTTAAAATTATCAGGAAGATTTGAAGAAGAATAAGCAGGCTTATAATTAGGATCTTTGGCTAATTTCTCTTCAACAGGAACAAGGTACATATTGCATACCGGGCATCTTTTTCCCTGTTGGAAATACACTTTTTCACCTTCACATTCCATTGGGCAATAATATACCGATGATGGAGAAACTCGATCCTGAGGTTTTACAAAAGTCTTGTCAGGTTCGCCTGGGTGTTCAAGCCTGTAATTTCCGGCTTCTTTAAGGGCCTCATTTAAAGTATTTAAATCAACTTGCTTATCGGAAAAAATGGTTGCGGTATTATTTTCAAGATTGACATCTGCTTTGATCCCTTCGAGGCTATTGAGCTTTTCAGAAATTTTTTTCTGACAGCCGGAGCAGGTCATTCCTAAAATTGTATATTGATATTGCATGATTCTTTATTTTATCATACAAATTTCCAAAATTGTACCGGAAGACTGTTATAGATTTAAGGATAATGTTTACAGAATTTTGTTTATGTTGGAGAGTTATAGAGTTGTAATATTGTAATTGTTATACAAGTTTTGAGTAAATATGTCAATGTTGCCATTAAGTAGATATGCTCAAACACCCAGACTCTCAAACCCTCAAACCCTCAAACTCTCAGACTTTTTAAACCTGATCCAGCGGTTTTCGGTTGTGGACTTTCAGTTTTTTAAATTCTGTAGGGCTAAAACCGGTGCTGTTCCGGAATTGGGAAGATAAGTGCTGAACGCTCTTATAGCCAAGTTTTCCTGCAATTTCCGTTAAGGTAAATTCATTGTAAAGAAGAAGCTCCTTTACTTTTTCAATTTTTTGAAGGATAAAAAACTGTTCCAGGGTAATATTTTCGTTTTGGGAAAACGTTTTGGAGAGCGTGCTGTAATCTTTATGAATTGTATTGCTCAGAAACTCAGAAAGAAGAAAATCCTCATCAATATCCAGTTGGCTGATTTTTGTAATGATGAGGTTTTTGATTTTTTCGATGAGCTGGCGGGAAGAATTCTTTATTCTTTCAAAACCTGTTTCTTCAAGAAGTTTTTCCAGCTGCAAAAGTTTTTTTTCCGAAATTTCGGATGTTGTTTCTGCTTCGCCAAGGCTGATGTTTTTGACATTAATATTCATATCATTAAAAATATTGGAAACCGCAGTAATGCATCTTTCGCACACCATATTTTTTATGTAGATTTTCATGTCGGGTTTTGCTTGTTCAGCCTGTCTTTTACAAACTCTACTTTAGTTTTACCGTGTGGTGCAGGATTTCCATTTTCATCAAGATTTACCATGACAATTTTATCCACAGTAATGATGGTCTGATGGGTCATTTTATTTCTTACGTCGCATCTTAATGTAAGTGAAGTAGAGCCGAAAGCCGAAACTTCAATTCCGATTTCAATAATGTCTCCCTGTTTCGCAGAACTTACAAAATTAATTTCTGAGATAAATTTGGTAACTACTTTTTTATTTTCAAGCTGAATTACTGCATACAATGCAGCCTCCTCATCAATCCACTGCAATAATCTCCCACCGAATAAAGACTGATTAGGGTTAAGGTCTTCGGGTTTTACCCATTTTCTGGTATGATAATTCATAATTTTCAGTATTTCCTATGCAAATTTAGTGTTTAAAATAGGCATTGTCCAACAGATTTGTATTGAATGCCTGAAAGAAAATGATTTATGTTACCAATAATCGTGGAAATACGAAGGAATTTAATTTAAATTATTGATTGGAGCTTTGTTAATAATTACTATTTTAATAAATATTCATAAATATTTGACGATAAATTAATACTTTTTAAGAAAGGTTTATTTTGATTGAAAATTTTAATAATATTTTTTCAAAAAAGCTTTTGATATGAAATTATAAGTTGTATATTGCACCTGTCTTATATCTGGAATCAATATTTGTTCATTCTTTATGTTGTTTTTCTTTTATAAACCAAATCATTTTTAACATTTTTAATTTTTTAACTCAGATGAACATTTTTGTTTCAAACATCAACTACGCAACGAAAGACTACGAGTTGCAAGATTTATTCTCAGAATTTGGAGAAGTTTCTTCAGTAAAAATCATTACAGACAAAGAAACTGGCCGTTCAAGAGGTTTCGGTTTCATCGAAATGGAAGACGCTGAAGGTCAGCAGGCTGTTGAGGCTCTTAATCAGAAAGAATTCAACGGAAAAACACTTAATGTTTCAGAGGCTAAACCAAGAGAGGAAAAGCCAAGAAGAACTTTCAGTAACAACGCAGGCGGAGGTAACAGAGGCGGCGGAAGTTACGGAGGTGGTAACAGAAGTGGAGGTTACGGAGGTAACAACAGAAGCGGTGGCGGTTACGGCGGTGGAGACCGTGGCGGTAACGGCGGTGGAAAACGTTGGTAAATAATATAAGCGGCTCTGAAAAGAGCCGCTTTTTTTATGCAATTATTGTACTATAATTATAGTATCAATCATGTAACGATATTAAGTTTTTTCTCAATTTTTATGATTTTATTTGGTTAAATAGTAGATTATTTGTAAGTTAACATAATAAAATTAAATTAATAATTATGAGAAGAAAATTACTCTTGGCATTGTTCGCAATGCCTTTCATTGCCAATGCGCAATTCACCCAGAATTTTGATGCTGGAACAACAATTCCGGCGGGTTGGACGGTTTTAAACGGCGGAGATACCAATACCTGGTCTATTGTAGATTATACTGGAGGAAATATCACTGCCTACAGCGGTGCCAATACTGTTTCTATCGGCTATAGTTCCACAGCTCACGATGATTATCTGGTAACCCCTGCCATTACAGTAACTGCCGGCGTGAGCGACTTCCTTTCATTTTATGCCAGAAGCCGTGATCCTCTTTATCCGGAAACCATCAGCGTAAGAATTTCAAACACTACACCTACTGCAGGTGCTTTTACTACTACATTGGCTGCTTCGGTAGCTCCGGCAAGCGGACCCAACTTTTACAGATATACCTATAATCTTACTTCATATGTAGGACAGACTATTTACATAGGTTTTCACTCTGCTACTACCGATAAGTTTTATTTTGATTTGGATGATATCTCAGTGGGAGCCATTCCGGCATGTGATGCTCCTTCAGGAGTTACGGTAAATTCAGTATTGTCAAATTCTGCAAATGTAAGCTGGACTGCTTCTCCTACTGCAGGAGCAACTTATCAGATCGAGTATGGTCCTACAGGATTTACTCAGGGAACCGGTACTGTTATTACTTCATCAGCTACGTCTGCTACCATTCCTAATCTTACAGCTGCTACCGGATATCAGTTTTATGTGCGATCCAATTGCGGCACCAATGGTTTCAGTTCGTGGACTGCTGTAAAATCTTTTACAACAACCTGTACTCCGGTTTCATCATTCCCTTATACACAAAATTTTGATACGGCAACCATTCCTTCATGCTGGTCCAATGAAGCTGTTACGGGAGGCGGTACTTCCACCTGGGCCTATGTTACCGCAAATGGAAACAGTTCAATAACGCCTAAATCCGCTCCGAGAATGGCAGAATTCAGAACCACAACAGCAGGAAATAAAGCTAAATTATTATTACCTCCTTTAAATATTTCCGCACTTACCACGCCTCAGCTTAGATTCAGTCTTGCCAATGTAAACTGGTTTGGTGATGTAGATGAACTGAGAATTTACTACAAAGCAAATCCTTCCGATGCCTGGACGCAGATAGGAAGCTCATATACAACTGAAAATGCAGCGTGGCTTGATGTAAGTATACCGCTTCCGAACAAGTCTGCAAATTATACCATTGCTTTTGAGGGAACTTCAAACTGGGCAAGAGGTATTGATGTAGATAATGTTTCTGTTGTAGATGCATCTTCTCTGGCTGTAAATGATGTAACCAGAAATAATGCAGATGTAAGAGTATATCCAAATCCTGTAAAAGATGTTCTGAACATCAATTCTGAGAAGAAACTCAACAGCATTGAAATTTTCTCACTGACAGGACAACTTATCAAAACAATTGACAAAGATGCCAGACAGGTCAATGTATCTGATCTTAGCAAAGGAGTGTATCTGTTGAGAGTAAAATCTGAAGGTAAAGATCAGTCATTTAAAATCGTTAAAGACTAATCATCAAATCAGATCAAATTAATAAGGCTGCTTCATTTTGAGGCAGCCTTTATTATGTTGAAAGTTATTATTCCTTTTCTTTCTTTTTCTTCTTTTTTTTGTCCTTGTTTTTCTTTTTATCTTTTTTAGGATTAAGAATTTCGTTGGCATATTGAAACTCAGGCTCTTTTTTCAATACGGGGTCGATATCAATATTGAAATCTCTAAGATCATCTGCTGAAATCAATTGCTCATGAATCATAAAACTTATTATTTCTTTTCCGGAACTGCTGAAAAAATGATCGGAAAGCTGGATAAGTAAAAACTTTCTGTATTCTTCAACCGGTACTATTGTCTGATACCTGAATATTCTTCCTTCTTTTACTGTTGAAAGATATCCTTTTTCCGTTAGTATTTTTAAATAAGTAGAAACTGTATTCTGATGTGGTTTCGGTTCCGGATGCTGTTCCATAATGTCTTTCAGATAAAAAGATCCGAGCTTCCACAACAGTCTCATTAAGTTTTCCTCAGCAGATGTAAGATGATTTATTTTCATATGAAATTCTTAATGTTGAAACTGAATGTTGCAATAAAGATAAATAAAAGATACCACAATAGCAATTCCGGCGCCCATGAATACTTCACGCGGTGTATGCCTTTTCAGAATAACCCGTGTAACACCTACCAATGCTGCTATACCCAACCAGATCAGTCCGGCACCTGTATCAATGGCAAAAAATAATGCTGCAACAAATACGTTGAAAGCAGTGTGCATGGAACTTTTAATATAATAATTACTGATCTGCATGGCAAAAAGAAGAATCAGGATAAAGAGCATGACAAAATCAATATAGCCTTTTTTGAAATAATTAAAAGCAAGGTAAGAGATCACGCAGGCTGCGATGAAAAAATACAAGCTTTTACGCTGATTGCGGTTGGAAACATCCATATTGGTATACCTTCCGGTTTTCACATTCCAAACCAGCCAGATAATTACAGGGAGGATAACCATTAATACAATCGGAAGAAAATATAAAAGGGAGTTTTTTAAAGCATAATTTTTAATACTCATGTAAATGAAAAAAATGATCAAAGAAACCAGAGGATTAAAAAAATCGGATATAATTCTTGAGATTTTATGAATAAATGAAGGGTGTTTTTCTTCCATAATTAAGTTTGACTATGTAAATATAATATTATAACCAAAAAAACAATGGGCAGGTATACAATAAAAACAAAGTTTTTTTTATAATTTTGCTCAACTATTTCATAATAAATAAGCAAGAGCTCAACACATGAAAGAATTTTCTAAAGAGGTATACCTGAAGTGGTATGAAGATATGACAATGTGGAGAAGGTTTGAAGACAAATGCCGTTCTCTTTATCTAAAGCAAAAAATCAGAGGTTTTTTACATTTGTATAACGGTCAGGAGGCTATTCCTGCTGGATTTACCCATGCAATGGATTTAACCAAAGACAGTATGATCACTGCTTACAGATGCCACATCCATCCGATGGCGATGGGAGTAGATCCTAAAAGAATTATGGCCGAACTTTGTGGTAAAGCTACAGGTACGTCAGGAGGTATGGGTGGATCTATGCACATCTTCAGCAAAGAACACAGGTTCTACGGAGGACACGGTATCGTAGGAGGCCAGATTCCTTTAGGTGCCGGAATCGCTTTTGCAGATCAGTATTTTGACAGAAAAGCAGTGAATATCTGCTTCTTCGGAGATGGAGCGGCAAGACAGGGTTCATTACATGAAACGTTTAACATGGCCATGAACTGGAAACTTCCGGTAGTTTTTGTGGTGGAAAACAACCAATACGCAATGGGAACTTCCGTGAAAAGAACTGCCAACCACGAAGATATCTATAAATTAGGTTTAGGATACGAAATGCCTTGTCTTGCAGTAGATGCAATGGATCCTGAAAAAGTAGCTGAAGCTGCCTACGAAGCCATCGAGAGAGCAAGGAGAGGAGACGGACCTACTTTCATTGAAGCAAGAACATACCGTTTCAGAGGACACTCTATGTCTGATGCAGAACCGTACAGATCTAAAGAAGAAGTTGCGATCCACAAAAATGATGATCCTATTGAACTGATCAAACAAAGAATCCTGGCAAACAACTGGGCTACCGAAGAAGAATTGGAGGCAATGGATAATAAATCAAGAGATTTTGTGGAAGAGTGTATAGAATTCATGGAAAACTCACCCTATCCGGATGCAGAAAAAATCTACGAGTATGTATACGCTCAGCAAGATTACCCGTTCTTAGACAAATTAGAAAACTAAAAAATATTATTATTTGTAATTTGAAATTTGAAGTTTGAAATTCAGTGAATCTCAAATTTCGAATCTCAAATCTCAAATCTCAAATCAATAAAATTATGGCAGAAGTAATTACAATGCCACGTCTTTCCGATACAATGACGGAAGGGAAAGTGGCTAAATGGCATAAAAAAGTAGGAGATAAAGTAAAGGAAGGAGATATTTTAGCAGAAATTGAAACTGATAAAGCCGTTCAGGATTTTGAATCTGAAGTAGAAGGAACCCTTTTATACGTTGGAGTAGAAGAAGGAGGCGCTGCTGCTGTAGATTCTGTTTTGGCAATTATCGGTAATGACGGTGAAGATATCTCAGGATTAACCGGTGGGGAAGCTCCTAAATCCAATGATTCTGAAGAGAAAAAAACGGATGAAGACCATAAGACAGAAAATAACGCAACCAGTATAGAACAAGCTGACGCTGAAATTCCTGCAGGAGTGGAAGTGATTACTATGCCGAGACTTTCCGATACGATGACGGAAGGAAAAGTGGCTAAATGGCACAAAAACGTTGGAGATACCGTAAAAGAAGGAGATCTTCTTGCGGAGATCGAAACCGATAAGGCGGTTCAGGATTTTGAATCAGAATTCAACGGAGTGTTATTGAAGCAGGGGGTTGAAGAAGGGGGCGCTGCCCCGGTTGATTCCGTGTTAGCTATCATCGGACCAGAAGGAACTGATGTTTCGGGAGTTGGTGCTCCTAAAGCAACTTCTTCATCGTCAGAAAAGCCTGCTGAACAAAAAGCGGAATCTCAATCAGAAGAAAAAGCGGCTCCTGCTGCAAATTCTTCATCTTCAGATCGAGTTGCCATCTCTCCTTTAGCAAAGAAAATGGCGCAGGATAAAGGAGTGGATATCAACAGCATTCAGGGTTCAGGAGAAAACGGAAGAATCGTTAAAAAAGATATTGAAAATTACCAGCCTTCTGCAGCGAAACCAGCTGCTTCAGCTCCGGCTGCAAGTCCTGCTGCGGCTCAGGTGGCACTAAGCTTCGTTCAGGGTGAAGATACGGAAACTCCGAATTCTCAGGTGAGAAATGTTATCGCAAAACGTCTTTCTGAAAGTAAATTCACTGCGCCTCACTATTATCTGATGGTTGAAATCAACATGGATAAGGCAATTGAGGCGAGAAAAGAAATCAATGCTCTCCCGGATACCAAAATTTCTTTCAATGATATGATCATTAAGGCTACAGCTGTTGCTTTAAGAAAACATCCTCAGGTGAATTCAAGCTGGGCTGGTGATAAGATCATCCACAGAGGAAACATCAATGTGGGGGTAGCGGTTGCCATTCCGGACGGATTGGTTGTTCCGGTCCTTAAGAATACCGATCAAATGAACTACACGCAGATTTCTGCTGCGGTAAAAGATATGGCTGCAAGAGCGAAAAATAAAGGTCTTAAAGCAAATGAAATGGAAGGTTCTACATTCTCTATTTCAAATTTGGGAATGTTTGGTATCGAAACATTTACAAGTATTATCAACCAACCAAACTCTGCCATCCTTTCAGTAGGGGCCATTATTGAAAAACCGGTTGTGAAAAACGGACAGATCGTAGTTGGAAATATCATGAAGCTTTCATTAGCTTGTGATCACAGAGTGGTGGACGGTGCTACAGGAGCTCAGTTCTTACAGACTTTAAAAACGTATCTGGAAAATCCTTTAACTTTGTTACTGTAATTCAGGAAAAATTTTAAATAAATAGAAAGCTTACCATTATTTTTGGTAAGCTTTTTTATTTTTTAAGCTAATTTTAATTGGTATTCGCAAATTTTAGAATGATGATTGCTATATTTAATTTATGAAGTTGGGTAAAATAACATTAGACAAACAAAATATTTTTCTTTTATTACTGATACTAATGGTTGCAGCGGGAAAGCTAATTCCTTTCAGAGATGAGTATAACCAGTATTTCAATTTATCAGGATTCATTGACTGGGGAATCGCGGCTATTTTTTTATTATACGGATTAAAGCTTAATATTAAAGAAATTGTAAAAGATATATCCAACTGGAAACTTCATCTTTTGGTACAGTCCGGAACTTTTCTTCTTTTTCCTATGCTGGTATTTTTATTTTATGGATTTGCAAAAGATACTGTCTATTATACCACCTGGCTTTCCATATTTTTTCTTGCATGTCTTCCGTCCACCGTATCATCTTCGGTTGTTATGGTTTCCATTGCCAAAGGAAATGTGACTTCTGCTATATTTAATGCATCAATCTCAGGAATTATCGGGATTGTAATGACACCTTTACTGATGAGCTTTTTCATTCAGCCCGGACAGGAAAATATGGATAACTCGGAAATCATTCAACAATTATTGCTGAAAGTATTGCTGCCTATCATTTTAGGATTGTTGTTAAATCCGGTTTTAAAAAATATGGTTACGAAATACAGCAAGATTATTGCAGAGTTTGATAAGCTTATTATTCTTTTGATTGTTTATGAAAGTTTTTCAGAAGCTTTTACCCAAAATGTTTTTGCCTCCGTTTCACCCGTTATTTTTATCATCATTGCGCTAAGCATCATCGCTTTGTTTTTTTCAGTATATGAAATCCTGAAACTGATTTCTAAAAAACTGCATTTTAAACGAGAAGACGTCATAACGGCAACATTCTGCGGATCAAAAAAATCATTAGTTCATGGAAGTCTTTTTGTGATGGTTCTCGGAATTGCCGAGGATGAAAAAGTACTATTCCTGTTACCGGTGATGATTTATCACAGTTTTCAGCTGTTTTATGTGAGCTGGCTTGCCAATAAAATTGAGAAAAAATCTGAAATGACTAAAATATAACATAATAAAATTCCTTCTTTATTGCTTTTCAGGATTCAAATCAAATCACTATTTTTGGATTATGATTAAAGCAAGAAATATCCATAAATCTTATGGGAATTTAGAAGTATTAAAAGGTGTTGATATTCATATCAAAGTGGGTGAGGTTGTTTCAATTGTAGGAGAATCAGGAGCAGGAAAATCTACGCTTTTACAAATTTTGGGAACGCTGGATCAGCCAACGACTTCATCAAAGTTTGATACGGAGATTACCATTGCAGGTGAGTCTTTTATCAATATGAACGATAAACAGCTTTCTAAATTCAGAAACCAGAATATTGGTTTTGTATTTCAGTTTCACCAGCTTCTTCCTGAATTTACCGCACTGGAAAATGTACTTCTTCCAACGAAAATTGCCGGAGCCAATGAAAAAGAAGCCATGGATAAAGCATATGCTTTATTCGAAGATCTTAAAATAGAGCAGAGACTGCATCATAAACCCAACCAGTTATCCGGCGGTGAAGCTCAAAGAGTGGCTGTTGCCAGAGCTTTAATCAATTCTCCGAAAATCATTTTTGCAGATGAACCTACGGGAAATCTCGATTCTAAAAATGCGGATGATCTTCATAGGTTATTTTTTGATCTCAGGGATAAATACAACCAGACCTTTGTCATTGTTACCCACAACCCGAATCTGGCAGAAATCACCGACAGGAAACTGGTTATGAAAGACGGAATGATTATCGAGTAAAAAATCCGCAAATGATGAAATCCTTTATTCTCTCCCTTTTATTCCTTATTTCATTCTCTAAATTTGAATACCGGGATTCAGGCTCATCTGCTGTTTTGCCTGTATCAAGAATTTCGGAGATTAAAAAATTTATAAAAGGAAAAGATTACAATCAGGATCTTGCGATTTTTATCAATTTTAAAATTCATTCCGGAAAATACCGGTATTTTGTTTACGATCTTAAAAACAATAAAATTTTACAAAAGGCCATTGTTGCCCATGGGGACGGATCTGTAGTTAAAAATTCCTTTGCCCTGAAATTCAGTAATATTGACGGTTCACATCAATCGTCTTTGGGAAAATACGAAATCAGGGAAAGTTATTCAGGAAAGTTCGGAAAAGCATATCGATTGGACGGTCTTGATGAAACCAACAGCAATGCAAGATCAAGAGCAATCGTACTTCATTCTTATTATTGTATCCCTGACCAGGAATCTTCCAATCCTGCATGTTTAAGCTTCGGCTGTCCCATGCTTTCCAGAAAAGCATTTAACGAAACTTCAAAATTGATCAGCCAATCGAAAAAAACAATCATTTTATACGCATTTTATTAAAACTAAATAATTCATGAAAAACATCTCTATCCTTTCCGCATCACTTTTAATGGTGATTTCCTGTCAAAAAAAAGAACTTCATAAAGAAAATCTCTCGCTTAATCTTCAGAAGGGTTTTGAGCAGACCCTAATTTATGCTTCTTCCACCGATGGCAATAATAACGGCGGAATGAATGAAGCTACCGAAGTAAAATTCCGGGTAGATTCTGTAGACAAGAGTTCCAACTATTATATTACAGGAGAAATTATGAGAATGACTTTTAACCAAAAAATGTTTGGAGAAGAAATTCATTTTGATTCAAGAGAGGCTTCTGATAATGATGATGGAATGGGAGAAGAAATTAAACCGATGATTAACAATCCTTTTACATTTAAAATAGATAAATTCGGTAATATTCTTGAGAAGCAGAAATTTACAAAAGAAGCTGCAGATGAGAGTAGTTTAAGCACATATAATATTATTCCGTTTTCTTTTCCGAGAGAAACGGTGGAAGAGGGATTTACATGGAAAGTAGATACTTCCAATCCTTTAACAAAATCTATTATGCCGGTTACAAGCAGTTTTACGTACAAAGGCACTAAAGATAATAAGATTGAATTTGCCATCAATTCAACAATACAGGGCGTAGAAGGAATGATGAAAGATACGGATATTAAAGGAAAATATGTTTTCGACAGCAAAACAAAAGCTTTGATTTCTGCAGAAAGAAATATGCCGGTTCAGGTAGGTGGTGGTACTGCAACGTTTACCATTACTCCAAAAATTGAAGGTTTTTAATTATTCTTTTTTATGTCTATTAAATTTTTAGCTGAAGATGACCGGCCCCGTGAAAAATTTTTGCTGAAAGGCAAAAGTTCACTTTCAGATTCCGAGTTGCTAGCGATCATTATGGGAAGCGGAAATAAAGATGAAACAGCGGTAGAACTGGCAAGAAGGATCTTGGCTTCGGTAGATAACAACTGGAATCAGCTCAGTCTTCTGTCTGTAAAAGATTTAATGAAATTTAAAGGAGTGGGAGAGGTGAAGGCTATTTCCATTGCGGCCTCTCTGGAGATCGGGAGAAGAAGAGCCGGACAGGAAGTGCCGGAAAAACCTGTAATTTCAAACAGCAAAACGGCTTACGAGATTTTCAGAAATCACTTATCGGATCTGAGAACAGAAGAATTCTGGGCAATTTTTCTTAACAGGAGCAATAAGGTCATTCATTTTACGCAATTGACGCAGGGAGGAATTAATCAATCTATTGTAGATATCAGGGTTTTATTTAAAGCAGCGTTGGATCATTTTTCTACGGGAATTATCATTGCACACAATCATCCTTCAGGTAGCCTGCAGCCAAGCCGAGAAGACATTGAAATCACCCAAAAAATAAAAACAGCGGGAGAGACAATGAATATCCAGCTTCTGGATCATCTCATCATCACACAGAATTCTTATTTTAGCTTTTCAGACGACGGATTATTATGATAAGAAGACTAAAATATCACGAGGTTGATTTCCAGAAATATACAAAATGCTTAGAAAATTCTGTGCAGAAAAACTGGTATGCAAGAAAAGAAGTATTGGATGAGCTTTCCGGAAACTGGGAAGTTTTGGTATATGAAGACTATAAAGCCGTTTTACCGGTTCCGCTGAAGAAGAAGTTTGGAATCAACTTTGTCATTATGCCGCTGTTTTGCCAGCAGTTAGGCGTGTTTTCGGAGAAAGATGATGTAGTGATTAATGATTATTTTTTACGATTCCTGAAAAAAAATTATATAGTCTTTTTATATTCCTTTAACCAGCATAACTCATTTTCTGAAGGTTTAAGCATAAAAAAGAACTATACGATTCCCGTTTCGGATTATGTGATTTTACGAAGAAAAAAATATTTTAAGGGTAGAAAATCTACTGCAAAATGTGCACAGCATCTTATTTATAGAGAGATCGAATTGAATCAGGAACATCTTTCTTTCATTGAAAAGCATTTTAAAGGTTTAAAAAAAGAAACTGATATTAAGAAGTTTAAAGACTATCTGAACTTTCTCCATCACAATAAATCATTAAAATTGTGTGCAGCTTACCTGGACGACAAACTTATTAATGTAGCCGTCGTTGTTGACGAGAATACACAACTTTCTTTGCTCGCTTTAATTAATGATGAAAACTATAAAACCGAAAACGGACCTTCTTTTTTAATTGATAGAATCCTGAATATCTACATTCATCAGAAAAAATTTAACTTCATGGGAAGCAATATTCGCGGGATTGAAGTTTTTTTTAAAAGCTTTGGCGCAGAACTCCGGGCATACCCTTACCTGCAAAGTAAAATTTTAGAAAAACTCTCTTAATAGTACAGACATATTATTTTTATTTAAAGATATTTATGATGACCATTTCGATAAAAGTTCAAGTCTTTTAATGGCAATTAGAAAATTAATGAGAGTGCTTCGTTCTCTAAAAATTTAAGATAGAAAAGAATCGGAATACTTATATGATTTTCACGGTAAATTCAGAAAATATCACTAATTTTGCTACCTCAATTATGGCTAGTTTTTCAGGATACTTACCGTATGCATTTGCATTGATTATTGCAATACCTTTTCTGGTTTTGCTGAGACAATTCGTATTCACCTACATCAGGCTTAAGGAGCAGGAAATCAAACTGCTTACCGTGAAATCCAATACAGGAAACAAGGCACAGTCGTATGAAAGGATGACGCTTTTTATGGAAAGAATAAAGCCGTCTAATCTTATTCAGCGTTTCGATAAAGATCTTGCCGTTCATGAGTTCATTTTCCTTACCGAAAAAACCATTAACGAAGAATTCGACTATAATTCCTCCCAGCAGCTTTACATTACGAAAAATTCATGGAAAAATATCGTTGATTCCAAAAACGCCATCATAGAACTTCTTCACAAAACCTATAGTGAAATCAGTGGTAATGCTACGCTGGACGAGTTCAAGACCGTTTTCATCATGAATTTTATAAACGGGGAAGATTACATCTCCGCAACAATAGAAGACCTGAAAAGAGAAATTTTAATAATAACATAATTAAAAAAATAAATTCAATTAAATAATGATTCCAAATTTTAAAGCACATCCATGGCACGGTATTTCTGCAGGAGAAGATGCGCCAAATGTTGTAAATGTTTTCGTGGAGATCGTTCCTTCTGATACCATCAAATATGAAGTAGATAAAGAAACAGGGTTTTTAAAGGTAGACAGACCTCAGAAGTTTTCCAATATTATTCCGGCATTATACGGTTTTGTTCCGAGAACGTATTGCGATACTGCAGTAATGAATTTAGCCATTGAAAGAGGAGCCAATGATGTTACTATGGGAGATCATGATCCGCTGGATATCTGTGTCTTAAGCTCTCACAACATCCATGCAGGTGGTCTTTTGATGGAAGCTATTCCAATCGGTGGTTTCAAAATGATCGACGGAGGAGAAGCAGATGATAAAATTGTTGCCGTAATGATCGGCGATCATGCTTTCGGACATTTCAGAGATATTTCAGAATTGCCTGAAGCAGAAGTGAAACGATTAATGCACTATTTTTTAACCTATAAAAATCTACCGGACGAACCTGCAAAATGCAGAATCCAGGAAGTGTATGGCGCAGAGCACGCTAAAAAAGTGATTAAAGCTTCTCAGGAAGACTATTCTAATAAATACGGAGGATAAATTACCTCTCAGCAACATGATAAAAGGATAAATGGGTTTTTCATTTATCCTTTTTTTATTTCTTGATTTTTTTGGAGCTATTCCGGCTTTCGCTACTCGCTTTTTTGATTTTTGGGGCGCGGCTTCGCCGCGCCCCAAAAAATCAAAAAGAGCTCAGACATGCCGCTCAATCCGGGCTATTGAATACCAGCCAAAGCCATTTCCAAAACGAGCTTAAGCGTTTAACTTACTCATTTTTAAATAAGTGTAATATTTTTAAGCATATAGATCGGAATAATTCATTATATTTAATACTTTATTACCAAAAAAATATTAAACTATGGATCTATTTGTGTTAGTGCCAATTTTCGGTGTAGTAGCCTTACTGTACACTTTCATTCAAAGTAACTGGGTAAGCAAACAAAACGCAGGAAATGAAAAAATGAAAATAATCAGCGGACATATCGCTGACGGTGCGATGGCTTTCCTCAAGGCTGAGTACAAAATTTTAACCTACTTTGTAGTTATTGTAGCCATTCTTTTGGCTGTTATGGGTTCCACTAATGCCAATTCTCACTGGAGTATTGGTGTTGCTTTTGTTGTAGGAGCCGTATTTTCGGCGCTTGCTGGATTTATAGGAATGAAAATTGCCACAAAAGCCAATGTAAGAACGGCAGAAGCCGCTAGAACCTCACTTTCAAAAGCATTAAAGGTTTCTTTCACAGGAGGTTCCGTTATGGGAATGGGAGTTGCCGGACTGGCTGTTTTAGGATTAGGAGCTTTATTTTTAATCATCAAGCAGATATTTGCTCCCGATGCTCATGTAGATTCCCATGAGATGGAAAGAACCATTGAGATTCTTACAGGTTTCTCACTGGGTGCAGAGTCTATTGCTTTATTCGCAAGAGTAGGAGGCGGGATTTATACAAAAGCGGCAGACGTTGGGGCTGACCTTGTAGGAAAGGTGGAAGCTGGTATTCCGGAAGATGATCCTAGAAATCCGGCTACTATTGCCGATAATGTAGGAGATAATGTAGGAGATGTGGCTGGGATGGGTGCCGACCTTTTCGGCTCATATGTAGCAACAGTTTTGGCAACAATGGTTTTGGGAAGAGAAACCGTTTCTGAAGATTCATTCGGTGGTTTTGCGCCGATTCTTCTGCCGATGCTTATTGCCGGAACGGGAATAATTTTCTCTATCATAGGAACTTTATTTGTGAGAATAAATGATAATGAAGATTCATCAACATCAAATGTTCAGAATGCCTTAAATTTAGGGAACTGGGGGAGTATTGTTATTACTGCGATATCTTCTTATTTTCTGGTGAATTATATTTTACCTGATGAGATGGTTTTAAGGGGTCATGAATTTACTAAAATGGGCGTTTTCGGAGCCATCATGGTGGGATTGGTTGTGGGTACATTAATGAGCATCATTACAGAATATTATACCGCAATGGGCAAAAGACCGGTTTCCAGTATTGTAAGACAGTCTTCTACCGGGCATGCTACCAATATTATTGGCGGACTTTCCGTGGGCATGGAATCTACTTTACTTCCCATTATTGTTTTAGCGGGCGGAATTTACGGATCTTACCTTTGCGCCGGATTATACGGGGTAGCTATTGCTGCAGCAGGAATGATGGCTACAACGGCCATGCAGCTTGCCATCGACGCTTTCGGGCCTATTGCCGATAATGCAGGAGGAATTGCTGAAATGAGTGAATTACCTAAAGAAGTCCGTGAAAAAACAGATATTCTGGATGCCGTAGGAAATACAACAGCGGCAACAGGAAAAGGTTTTGCCATCGCTTCTGCGGCCTTAACAGCTCTCGCATTGTTCGCGGCTTTCGTAGGAATTGCAGGCATTGACGGAATAGATATATACAGAGCCGATGTTCTTGCCGGTTTATTTGTCGGAGGAATGATTCCGTTTATCTTCTCTTCTCTTGCGATTACCGCAGTAGGACAGGCCGCCATGGCAATGGTAGAAGAAGTAAGAAGACAGTTCCGGGAAATTCCGGGAATTCTGGAAGGAAAAGCACAACCCGAATACGAAAAATGCGTAGCTATTTCTACCGACGCTTCTATTAAAAAGATGATGCTTCCGGGAGCTATTGCCATCGTTTCACCTTTGTTGATTGGCTTTATATTCGGACCTGAAGTATTAGGTGGATTTCTGGCCGGAGCAACGGTTTCCGGTGTTTTGATGGGAATGTTCCAGAATAATGCCGGAGGTGCCTGGGATAATGCCAAAAAATCCTTTGAAAAAGGAGTGAACATCAACGGACAGACTTATTATAAAGGTTCTGATCCTCATAAAGCATCGGTGACTGGTGATACAGTGGGAGATCCTTTTAAAGATACTTCCGGACCTTCCATGAATATTTTGATTAAGCTGATGTCTATTGTTTCTTTGGTTATTGCTCCTACATTAGCTGTTCTTCATAAAGATAAAATCGAGGCCAACAGAAAAGCCAAAATTGAAAGTTTGACGGGTACAACCAGCGCTGTTGCTGTTCCCGGTAGTGCGACTATGGCACTAGCTCCTGCAGAAGTTAAAGGATATCTGAATGAAAATGGCGATTTTGTATACGATACCGGAACATTAAAAGAAGTACAGTTAAAAAGCGGTAAAAAGATCTCCATTGGAGAAAGCAGTCAGCTTTACAAAATGTATGAGTTGGTAAAAAATAAAGATCAGGCTGTTTTGGATCCTAATAAATGGTTTACTATAGAAAATCTTTATTTTGAAACCGGAGCAAGTGAATTAAGACCTGGCTCAGAAGCACAGCTTTTAAATCTGGTGGAAATTCTTGATTCATATCCAACCATGAGGATAAAATTAGGAGGTTATACCGATAATTCAGGAAATGAGGAAAGCAATCTTAAACTTTCTAACCTGAGAGCACAAACTGCAAAACTTAAGCTTCTGGAGCTGGGAATTGCCGGCGACAGGGTAGAAGCTGAAGGATACGGCGCGCAATATCCTGTTTGTGCAGCAAATGATACTGATGAATGTATGGCAAAAAACAGAAGGATTGATGTAAGAGTTTTAAGTCTTTAAACCATATAATTTAAGAATACTAAGCACTGCAGAAGCGGTGCTTTTTTTATTTAACTAAAATTTATCCATTTAAATTGTTATTCGGTTTGAAATATTAAAGGTTTTTTTTCAGATGTTCCAGTGCATTGATGATAAGCTCATCATTTTTAGCAAAGCTGAACCGTATATAATCCGAATTATTTTTTGAATTATAAAATGCAGAAAGCGGAAGACAGGCTACGCCTTTATCTATGGTAAGCCATTTTGAAAACTCAACATCAGTCATGGTTTTAGAAATATTCCGGAAATTAACGATCTGGAAAACAGCACCTTCAGCTATATGTTCGACAATAAAAGGTGTTTCTTTAATCATACCGTTAAAAATATCACGCTTTTTCTGCATAAGATGTTGATTCTGATAGGGATCAAAAATATCAAGATATTTTGCTATCGCATGCTGGCAGGGCGAATTGGCACTGTATGAAATATATTGTTGGTGACATCTGAACTTTGCTGTAAGATTTTCTGAAGATAATAGATAACTCACTTTCCATCCTGTAGAGTGAAACATTTTACCAAAAGAAAAAATACAAAAGCACCTTTTCTTAAGTTCGGGGTGAAGAAAGGCACTGTAATGCGCAGTTCCATCATAGCAATAGGTGTCATAAATTTCCTCTGAAATAAGATAGATTTCCTGATCTTTTATGAGCTCATAAAGCTGATTCCAGTCTTTTTGAGACCATATTTTCCCGGTAGGATTTTGTGGAGAATTAATGATGATTGCTTTGGTCTTTTCTGAAATGCAGCCACCGAATTTTTCCCAGTTGATACTAAAATCATACTCTAAGTCATAATAAACAGGAGTTCCGTGATTCAGAACAATTGATGGACCGTAAGTATAATACGAAGGTTGTATAACAATGACTTCATCTCCTTGGTTAATAATGCATTTTAATGCTGTATATAAAGTAAAAGTTGCACATGGAGTAATGGTAACTTCATTTTGGTTCAGAAAAATACGGTTGCTTCTTCTGGAGTTATAACGAATAATACTGTCAATCAATAGAGGATTTCCGGCAAGGGGCTCATAATGATGCGTGGAGAAGTCAGCAGCCTCTTTCAGAAATGCTTTCAGCTTTGGATCAATATCAAAATCCGCAAGACCCAAAGAGAGATCGAAGCTGTTGTTTTTTACAGCCAATTCGGACATTTCAGAAAAAAAGGAGTAATGGGTAAATCCGTAAACTTTCTCCATATATTGCATTTATATCAAATATAAGAAATTTACCTATTCAAAGGAATGTAAATTAATTTTGTTATTTTTAGGCAAATTATTAATAAAATGAGAAAACTATTAGTTCCTGCATTTTTGGCAGTTATAATGACAAGTTGTGGAACTGCCAAAACCGCTTCCGATGTTTCTTCATCCCAAAATTCATCAGCTGTAAAGGGTGATAAAACTTTTGTATCTGCCTATAAAGAAATTAAAGCTGCAGATCTTAAGAAGAACTTATACGTGATTGCGTCTGATGAAATGGAAGGGCGTGATACCGGAAGTCCCGGACAGAAAAGAGCAGGAGAATATATGGTAAATTATTATAAAAACCTGGGAATTTCATTTCCAAAGGCTCTGGGTTCTTATTATCAGAAAGTTCCTTCTGATTTTATGAAAAAAAGAGGCGGATCAAATCTTCCGGATTCTGAAAATATTCTTGCTTTTATTGAAGGATCTGAAAAACCTGATGAAGTAGTGGTTGTTTCCGCACATTACGACCATGTCGGTATGCAGAATGGCGTTGTGTACAATGGTGCAGATGATGACGGAAGCGGAACGGTAGCCGTTATGGAAATTGCAAAAGCATTCCAGGCTGCAAAAAAAGCAGGAAAAGGACCTAAAAGATCCATCTTATTTCTTCATGTGACCGGAGAAGAACACGGTCTTTTCGGTTCTGAATATTATACTGATAATCCGGTATTTCCGCTTGCCAATACGGTGGTTGACCTTAATATTGATATGATTGGCCGCGATGATCCTGAAAACAGAGGAAAACAGTATGTGTATGTCATTGGATCTGAAATGCTGAGTTCTCAGCTGAAAGTAATTAATGAAGAAGCCAATAAAAGAACGAATAACCTCGAACTGAATTACAAATACGATGATCCAAATGATCCCCAAAGGTTATATTACCGGTCTGACCATTATAATTTTGCCAAAAATAATGTTCCAGTTGCTTTTTTCTTCGACGGGATTCATGAAGATTACCATAAACCAACAGATGATGTTGAAAAAATCGATTATGAGCTGCTTGCCAAAAGAACCCAGCTTGTTTTCGCAACAGCCTGGGAAATTGCCAACAGACCCGACAGAATTATTGTTGATAAAAAATAAATTAAAGAAAAGGCAGATGGCTAAAAGTTGTTTGCCTTTATTAATATTGCCAAATATAAACTTATGAATCATAATCCAAAATCTATACGCCCTTTTGTAGGATCTGAAAACTTTGAAATGAGCAGGAACTTTTATAAAGACCTTGGTTTTGAAGAAGTGGTTTTAGAACCGAAACTTTCACTTTTCCGATGGAAAGAAGTTGCATTTTATCTTCAGGACGCTTATGTAAAAGACTGGATTGATAATACCATGCTCTTTATTGAAGTAGACAATACGGATGAGTTTTGGAGTTACCTGAGCTCCCTCAACCTTACTGATAAATATCCGGGAGTAAAATTATTACCGGTAAAAACAATGCCATGGGGAAAAGAATGCTTTGTAATTGATCCGTGCGGAATTTTGTGGCACTTTGGAGAATTTTTTAATTCTTAAAAACATATCAATTGAAATTGATATTAATATTAATAATTAATATTGATAAATGATTTACGCATTTGACAGTTATTACTTCGGAGACCGGGCAAAAACAGTATGTATTGCTTTTGAAAACTGGGATTCTGAAACTGAAGCTAAAATTTTTACCCAGACAACAGCAGTAGCAGCAAATTATGAAAGCGGAGCATTCTACAAAAGAGAATTGCCTTGCATCCTGAGTCTTCTGAGAAGTATTGAACTAAAAAAAGATGATCTGATTATTGTTGACGGATATGTGACGCTGGATAATACAGGAAAAATAGGACTGGGAGGACATTTGTTTGAATCTCTGGAAAGAAAATTTACTGTAGTCGGGATTGCAAAAAACGGATTTAATTCAGAGGATGACCAAAGAAGAAATGTTTATAGAGGAGAAAGTAAAACGCCGTTATTTGTGACTGCTATAGGAGCTGATGTAGATGAAATTACATTAAGAGTAGAAAAGATGCATGGAAAATTCAGAATTCCGACATTACTAAAAAAACTTGATCAGCTAACAAGGATTAAATAGTTTCAATTTCAGCTGACAATGACAAATGTCAGTGCTTATCTATTTTTAATTATTCTAAATAAAACTTATATTTGTGTTGTTAGTTTTAAGAGATAAAATATTTCTTAATCATATCCATATCAATTTTTGTTTTAAAACCGGCGGCTGGCCTGCCGGTTTATTTGTTACTATAAATTGTGGTCTCACCAAGAATCGAACTTGGATCTAAAGTTTAGGAAACTTCTATTCTATCCGTTGAACTATGAGACCTTTCATCAAATGTATAAAATATTTTAATTAAATGAAAGAATCCGCTCTTTAGGAACGGATTCAGTAGATAAAAACATCTCATTTTTTTAATTAGACAACAATAAAAAAGCACAGCCGACAATGCTGTGCTTAAATTTTTATAAATTTAATTGCGATTTCAGAGTTGAAAAAAGCAAAATATGTTTCCACTTCAGTTGTATTACATAGTAAATGTAGAAATAAAAAATCTTATAAACAATAATTAAATGTTAAAATTCACAGGTTATCCACAAAAAAATGTGGATAAGTCTGATTATTTTTTTACCAAAATTTTATCTGTCGCTTTTCTGCTTAAAATTTCCTGCTTTCCGTCAACTTCAACAGTAATGGATTTATCAAAGCTTTCAATTTTTAAAATTCTGATTTTTTTGTTCAGCAGTAGATTTCTCTCGGTAAGATAATTAAGGAAAGAATCGTCAGAAAGCGTCACTGAAGCAAATACAACGGTTTCTCCCACATGGCATGAACTTAATTTCTGCAGATCCTGTGCAATAATATTTCCATCCTTATCAGGAATTGGTTCTCCATGAGGATCAAATTTCGGGTGATCCAGAATCTCGTCCATTTTATCAAAGAAAAGGGTAGAGTGTACATGTTCCAGCTGTTCTGCAATTTCATGCACATTTTCCCAGCCAAAGTTCATTTTTTTTACAAGAAACATTTCGGTAAGGCGGTGTTTTCTTACTACCAAAGCAGCCTCGCGTCTTCCTTTTTCGGTAACGATAAGCGGTTTATAGGTTTCATAGATGACCCAGTTTTTTTCGGCAAACTTTTTCATCATATTATTTACACTCGGCATTTTTACGGATAAAAACTTGCTGAGCTCATTAATCGTCACTTTATTTTCACTGTCGACAAGATGAAATAAAGCTTTCAGGTAATTTTCTTCCGTAAGTGTTGTTTTCAAATGTTAGATGCTTTTTATGACAAATCTAACAAAATATTATGAATATTGTACGACTGTTCTTTTTAGTTTTTCTAATTTTACACTATGAAATTTTCTTTTAAAAACGATTATTCCGAAGGTTGTCATCCCAATATTTTAAATGCTTTATTATCTTATAATGGTGATCAGCAGGCAGGTTACGGAGAAGACCAATATTCTTTGGAAGCAAAAAAACTTATACAACAAAAAATACAATCTGATTCTGATATTTATTTTGTCTCCGGAGGAACGCAGGCCAATCTAATTGTTATTTCTTCAATACTAAAACCTTATCAGTGTGTCATTTCGGCATCTACAGGACATATTTTAAATAATGAAACAGGAGCCATAGAAGCAACCGGCCACAAAATTTTAAGTATCGAAAAAGAGGATGGTAAACTGAAACCAGAAGATATTATCCCTGTATTGGAAAGTCATAGAAATATTCCGCACCAGGTAATGCCGAAACTTGTTTATCTATCGAATTCTACAGAATTGGGGACCGTTTACACGCTGGCTGAGCTTGAAAGGCTTTCATCATTTTGCAAAGAAAATAATCTTTATATTTTTATAGATGGCGCAAGATTGGGACATGGGCTCACTGCAGAGACCACAGATCTTACCCTCCAAAAAGTTGCAGAACTTACCGATGTTTTTTATCTCGGAGGTACCAAAAACGGCGCATTGATAGGAGAGGCCATTGTTATCAACAATAAAGAACTGCAGCAGGATTTTGCGTTTAATATTAAACAGAAAGGCGCTTTGCTGGCAAAAGGAAGACTTCTGGGAATTCAGTTTTTAGAATTGATGAAAGATGATCTGTATTTCGAGCTTGCGGCACATGCAAACCGTCAGGCAATGAAAATTAAAAATGCGATGAAAGAAAGGGGAGTAGGGTTTCTTTCTGACACTTATACCAACCAGATTTTTCCTATTCTGAGTAATAGTCTTATTGAAAAACTGTCTGAGAAATTTGAGTTTTATATCTGGAAAAAAATGGAAGATGATTTTTCAGCGATTCGCCTCATCACTTCCTGGAACACTGCGGATCAGCCGGTAGAAGAATTTATTAAAATGATTAATAATGAATTATAAAAAACAGCCTTATCAAAGGCTGTTTCATGTTTTTTTGATAGGATTTTATCCTATCCTTAGATAAGTCCGTCCTTTCAGGACTCCCGTGCCGGAGTTTTTATTGTAATGCTTTTGTTACCATATTACAATCTGCAAGCTTAAGAGTTCTGCCTCCGGTATATTTGATTTTGTTTTCGTTGGCATATTTTGTACCTGTTTCAGGGTCTCTATCACCGATTCCTTCGCTCAGTCCGTCTTTAGTCTGGAGGAAATAGATGTCATTTTTGTTTCCTGTTTTACCTTCTGAAGCAAATTCATACGTCAGTTTCAGCGTGTCCCCGGATTTAAATCCTGATAATTCACCTTTATTACTGTCTTTCTCGCTGTTTTTAGTAGCCATTTTTCCGGTTATTGTTCCCAGGTTGTCATCAATGCTTACAAAAACAGTGTCTTTTCCGGTAACGCCTATGTAGCAAAACGATTTTGCAGTAAGTGTATCAATCGTTTTTTCTGTAGTAGCTGCGGTATCAGGCTGTGCTGTTTCGGCAACAGGAGCTTCTGCTTTTTTGCTGCAGTTCATTAAGAAAAATGATAATGCTCCTAATAAGATTACTTTTTTCATATCCCTTTTTATTTGAATTGATATTATTCATGCTAAAATAGCAATACTATTTTATTTCAAAATTAAATTGGAGTAAACAAATCAATTTATGGTCCAATGTTCAATATCAGAAAGAAAATTAAATTTTAAGACATCCTCTGAATCCTCTTGCTGCGTAATAGGATTCAGCACCATTGTGATAAAGAAAAACAGTGTCATATCTTCTGTCACAAAAAACGGCTCCGCCCATTTGCCTGATTTTTTCCGGAGTCTGTACCCAGCTTGAAGTTTTAAGATCAAATTTCCCAAGCTCCTGAAGCTTTCGGTATTGCTCCTCAGTCAAAATTTCTATACCCATCTCAGCGGCTTTGTCAATAGCATTTCCTTCAGGTTTATTGGCTTTCCTGGAATTCCATGCCTGGTAATCGTAGCAAAGGCTTCTGCGTTTCGGGCTTTCCGGGGAACAGTCGAAGAATAAAATTTCACTGGAGGTGATGTCAATGCTTACAACATCGGGTTCACCTTCTGTGATTTCCATTTCGTTCAAAGACCAGAGTTTTTCCGGGTTTTCAAGCAATTTCTTTTCTATTTGGTTCCATTCCATGTTTTTATGGCGACTCATGTTTTTTGAGAAACGTGTTCGTAATGTTTCCAGCAATATTTCTTTCTGTTCTTTTGATAAGTTTTTTTTAGCCATAATATTTTTATTTTGTGAAATTCAAGTTACTGTTTAATAGAGGATAACATAAATTCTTCTAATCTGTTGTGAGCCATATTGATTCCCTGAGCAAAAGGTAATTTTAATACCTGGTCTCTGATATCCGCCGATTTATAAATACTCTGAATGGTAATTTTACTTCTATTATCTGAAATTTTTTCAAATGTCAAAAATTCGATTTGGGCAGGAAACGGAGTGTTTTCCATCTGAAAAGTTCTGATAATTAATTGTTCCCCAATAATGTCGTGGATGCTTCCATGTGCTTTGAAAATGATATCTCCGTTATTATTTCTGGTTTCAAACTGATAACTGCCGTGTCGTTTATTTTCTAATGAAAAGCAGATGTAAAGGAATATCAAATTCTCGTGTAATGAAAATTTCTTGTTTACCGTCTTCAGCAGTGATTTTTGTTTTGAGTTCCATATCTATTATTTTGTTGTATAGTTTTTCATAATATTTTCAAGCGTATTGAACCGGTCATCCCACATTTTGCGGAACGGTTCGATAAAATCGGCAATTTCTTTCATTTTCTCAGGATTGAGATGATAAATGATTTCCCGGCCGTTTTGTTCAGGCTTGAGCAGTTCGCATTCCGAAAGAATCTGCAGATGTTTGGAAACGGTTGGTCTTGCGGTATTGAAATTGGATGCAATAGCGCCGGCAGTCATAGACTGTGAAGCCAGCAGCATTAAAATTGATCTGCGGGTTGGATCCGCAATTGCCTGGAATACATCACGTCTTAAATTCATATGTAGCTATTTGACGACAAATATAAATGAAGTTATTTGGCTACGCAAATTTGAATGACTAAAATGTATTTCCTATAATTCTTAAAAGTCCTATAATTTATATTATGTTAAATAGAATGTATTTCAGGTTTCCGGAATATTTGATAAATCATTGATTATATAGTTACTAAAAGCTTTAAAAATTATATAATACCTGAACATTAAGCCACAAGATTATCTTAACAGTATCTTATTATTAACTGCAATAATTAAATAAAATAAGGCAGCTATGATTATTAGCTGCCTTTCTTTTTAAGATAAATCTTCAATTACTGCATCTGCTGCATAATTTTTGACAGTGTCTGTTGCAGCATCCCTGGCATAAGCTGCCGGATATATTTCACTTCTTGCCAATATTTGATAATTATCAGCAATCTGCGTAAAATACGGCTCATATTTCCTTGCTGTCATTAACATTTTAAAATTCGAATCTTTCAGACTTTCCTTGCTGGTTTGTACTCCATTTAAACAACCTTCTTTTGAAGTATATGCGTCACTGGTTAATAAATTATCCCCGTTCGGCGCTATTAAGACCCACCAGTATTTCCCGTCAAAAGATTTACGGATAATATACTTTGCCATGTAATAAACTATATAGTATTATGATTATCAATAAAATAGATTAAAATGTTTATTTCGGTATGGTTTTATAAAAAAATCTTCTATGCTATTCAACAACACCAATTCTTGCTTTTACCGGAATATTATAGGTATTCAGGCTTGGTGTCTGTCCGTGGAAATCAAAATTGATATTAACTCCGGGACGGAAAATCAGACAATGGGTAGATCCTCCAAAATGAAATGTTCCAAGTGGATCACCTTTTTTTACGTAATTTCCGGGCGAAACAGTGATTTCACAGCTGGAAACTTCTGCCATTCCGATGGCTACAAAACACATCAGTCCGATTTTTTCATTATCAGATTTAATAAAAATCAATGCACGCGCAGCCAGTTCAGCAATATATCCCTGAGAATCATTCGGTCCTGCAGGATCATATCCTTCAGCCGGAGCTTCAGAATAATACGTTCCCGGCACATTTTGGATGGCTACAATAGTCCCATCAACCGGACTGTTCCAGCGATGATAGGTTTTAGCACATAAAAACGCCTGGTAAACGGTACTGTTGTCACCGAATTGCTGGGCCAGTTCATGATTATCCATAATATCCAGAAGCGAATACGGCTGGCCTTTCATCCAGAATTTATCTTTCATCATGGCATTCGTAACGCAATTGTACGGAGCCGATTCACACGCGTTTACAATTACATCCGAATCTTTGTCTGCTTCACTCACCTCACGAACGCCTGGATTAAATTCCCTTGTGAAAAAATCGTCCCAGCTTTTATATCCGAAATGGGGCTGATCCGGCTGGCACTGATAATTGTAAATAAAGTTTTGAAGCGCATCATAAGGATCATTGCCCTGCCCTCTCAACGGATCCATACTGGCAATAGCTTCCAGCGCTTCCTGCGAAAACCACCCTACAGGAGCAGTATAATCGGGTTGTGGCTGATCTATAGGTCCATCAACCAAAACATAAGCAGACGCAGGAGATTCAAGGAAATTTTTCCATTCATTCAGAATCACCTGCAGTTTTTGATTGACCAATGTGTTGGTAAATGCCAGATAACCGCCTTCCGTACCCATTGCCCAGTCCAGAATTGCATTGATTGGAAATCCTACCAAACCGATTTGGTCTTCAATCTTACTGTAGCAAGGCCCTTCCTGAAGAATCTGATTCATGATCTGAAGCATGGTTTCAAAGTTCTTCACCTGGTCATTATAACCCTGAGGAATCTGGTCATACATGCTGGTAAAGCTCATATAAAGGACTGCGTCATTGTAAATGGCATTTCTGAGGTCTTCAATCGCAGGGTTCAGTGGAAGCGGATTTGCATTAACCTGGGCAATTTTCTTTTCAATCCACTTGTTCAGGAAATTTCTGTCGGATGGAAGCCATTTTCCCACCCTGTACTTCACGTGATTCATAATGTGGTGTTTTTTAGAGCCTTACTCATATGGCTTTTCAGGATACGCCCCGTTTAAATGGTTTCTGGTCTCCATGGTATTAGTTTAGGGTAAAATTACATCGAAAACTGGTCTGCGATCAACCGTACTTCTACCCAAAATAGAATTTCAGTAGTTATACGGAATATTTGGAAGTTATTATTTATAACAATACAAAATACATGACGATAAGTCATTATCTTTGTATAAATTACCAAGATGTCTATAACCAATGAGTCTGATTTGATCGGAATGAAAAAAATAAGTGAAGCTGTTGCTTTTACTTTAAAAGAGATGTGCGGGTTTGCAAAACCGGGTATGACCACGAAAGAAGTTGACGATTCGGGGCTAAAGTTCTTAAAAGCTTCGGTGCCAGATCAGCCCCTGCTCTCACCTACGGGTTTCCGGGATGTACCTGTATAAGCGTCGACAATGAATTTTGTCACGGTATTCCTTCAGATCAGCGGATTTTAAAAGAGGGAGATCTTATCAATATAGATGTTTCTGCGGAACTTAACGGATTCTGGGCCGACAATGGAAATTCATTTGTTGTTGGGAACGATCTTAATAACCATTCAACACTCGTAAATGCTTCCAAAGAAATTTTAAATAAAGCAATAAACAATATTAAAGGCGGCGTTAAAATTTCTGATATTGGGCTGCTGATGGAAACGGAAGCCAAAAAGCGAGGGTTTAAAGTCATCAAAAACCTGGGCGGGCATGGCGTTGGAAAAAGCCTCCACGAAGAACCGGATGAACTGATGAATTATAGAAACCGTTTTGATAACAGACGGTTCAGAAAAAATACTGTTGTAGCAATTGAAACATTTATTTCAACATCTTCGAATATTGCTGTTGAGCTCAAAGACGGCTGGACAATGGTTGGCAATAAAGGCGGTTATATGGCACAGCATGAGCATACCATTATCATTACGGATGGACAGCCGATCATCCTGACGGAAATGAATGAAATCTTTAATTAAATTAAAATAGGACATTTCTTATCTGAAATGTCCTGTCTTTTGTTTAAATATTGTACTTATTTATTTTTATACTCACTCATTTTGCTGAACTGGTGGTAAGAATCTTTGATATGTTTTAAATGCTCCGAGACAATATCCAGACTTTTCTGGCTGAGTTTACCACTGTCTATTGCATTCTGGTAAGCATCAATGGCTGCCTTTTCCCCGAATATTACATTTCCAATCGTAGATTCTTCTTTATTTCCTAAAGTAAAAGAATTTTTAATATCAATCCATGTTCTGTGCAGTGCTCCCGCTACCGAAGCTGAATCGTCAGCCTCTTCTCCATCTTCCTGAATAAGATTAATAAGTTCATTTTTCATCACTTTGGAAAGAGAATTCAGTTTGGCGTATTCCGGTTTCACATCGGGATAATTTTCCCATACTTTTCCTTCTACTTTTGCAAAACCTTCAATTCTGTCATTGGTAATATGCAACAGATCATTTAATACTGATGCTTCTTCTTTATTGTTCATAATACTGTTATTTTGGTGTGCAGGAACGTGTACAAGAATTATACCCAGATTAAGTATTGTGATACCACATTTTTTTAAGTTTAATAATGTTTATAAATTCATCCTAATTAAAAGGAATTATAATTTTTTGTGATTATTTTTGTACTTAATTCACAAAACCCAATATGAGCATATTAAAAAAACCGAATATAAAAGCCGTATTTCTTGATATTGACGGCACATTAATCAGTTTCAAAACCAATACAATCCCGGAATCTACGCATAAAGCCATACAAAGTCTTCGCGAAAAAGGAATAAAAGTAATTGTTGCCACCGGACGCTCCATTAATTCTTTAGATCATATCAGGCATATTACTTTTGACGGATTTATTACCTTCAACGGAAGTTACTGCATTACTACAGAAGGAAAAGTAATGTATAAAACTTTTATAGATTCTTCTGATATAAAGAATCTTGTTAAGTATTCAGAAGATTTTCCTTTAAGCTATTCATTGATGTACGAAGATAAAGTAGAAATCAACGATGCCGCACCGGAAGTTGTAGGAATGTATGCTCATGTCAATCTTCCCGTTCCGCCTGTTCATGATAAAGAAAATATTGATATGGATCATGTACTTCAGGCTAATATTTTTCTGGAAAAGGAGGATGAAAAAGCGTTTATGGAAAAGATTATGCCTAATTCTTCAGCATCACGATGGAGCCCTTTGTTTGCGGATGTAAATCATGGTGGGATAACTAAAAGCACCGGAATCCAACATTTTTGCGATTATTTCAATATTGATACCTCGGAGACCATGTCTTTTGGGGATGGTGGAAATGATATCGCCATGCTGAAATTCACGCAAATTGGCGTTGCCATGGGGAATGCCAATGATGATGTCAAGAAGATAGCAGATTACGTAACTGAAGATGTTGACAATCATGGTATTGAATCTGCCCTGATTCATTTTGGAGTTCTCTGAATTTAAATTATTTGACGGGGATTTATATAACTTTTTACTTTTTGTGGTATATATTTTTAACAGATTCTTTATAAAAAGGCACAATATGTGTATATAGTTAACCGAATCACTTAAAATATTTAGTTATGAGAAGTATATTATGGTTAGTCGCAGTTATCTGTATAGTGGTGTGGCTTTTAGGAATGTTGGGTGTCGTACCTGGAATGGATACAGGATATTTAGTTCACATATTGCTTGTTATTGCAATTATTGTAGTTCTTTACAATCTTATATCAGGAAGGAGACCCCTCGATTAGATTTGCTAAAAAATGAAAATAAAAAGCTGGAAATAGGAAGGTACAACTTCTTAATTTCCAGCTTTTTTATTATGATAATTGAATTGTTATTTGCCGGCAGGCTTTACAGAGGCTGCTCCTAATTTAGATTTTACAGCAGGTGTGATATCTTCGCCGCCATCAATATATGCAATATTGCTGTTACCCTGGGAAGCTGCAATATCAAATACATAGGCAAGACCTTTTTCTTTTGCTACGGTAGCAATCATGGTGGCAACTTTCTTCTGAATAGGTGTGAACAGTTCAGTTTGTTTTTTTGAAATATCCTGTGCTGCTTTCACTCTGGCATCTTCAATATTTTTTCCTAATGCTTCAAGCTCGGTTTGTGTGGCAGAAAGTTCTTTAATCAATGCGGCTTTATTCGCTTCTGTCATTGTTTTTTCTTTTTCCTGGCCTGCTTTCAGTTTGGTTTCGTAAGTACTGATCAGCTTTTCTATTTCAGTCTGCTTTGTTTTTGTAAAAGTATCCAGTGAAGCTTCTGCTGCTTTTGTTTCAGACAAATTATCAAAGATATCATCAGAATTTACATGCCCGATTTTCTGTTGAGCCTGCGCAAAATTGGAGGTCAGGAAAAGTCCTGTAGCTAAGGAAAATGCTATAATTAACTTTTTCATTGTATATATTTAAATTATTTTTTAAAATGAACAGCAAATATACTTAAATATAACTACTTGATTAGTGATAATAAAAAAGTTTAGCCAAATTTAAATTTCATTAGGCTAAACTATTGTTTTCATGATGTTTTTAAAAGAAAAAGCCTCCTTCAAGGAGACTTATTGTTAACCAGGAACCTGTGCCTTTTCATAAATCAATCCTTCCGATTGCAGCTCCTGCCAAAAATCTGAAGGTATCTTTTTTTGAAGAGCATTTACATTATCTTCTACCTGTTCGGGTTTGCTTGCTCCCGGAATAATTGAAGCAAATTCTTCCGCAGCCAGAACAAACTGAAGTGCTGCATCCACAATATCGATATCGTATCTTTGGGCAATTGCTGAAATCCGGTCACGTTTTTCGGTCATTCCTTTAGGAATAACATCCTTATAATTATATCTCGGTCTTCCGGTTACAAATCCTGAATTGTAACCTGCTCCCGAAACAAGTCTGACACCCGCTTTTTTTACTGCCGGAAGCAGCCTGTCTACCGCATCTTCGTGTTCTAAAATAGAATATTGGGTAGCTGAAAGGCAAATATCAGGATCTGCAGAATCAAGACAATCCAGGATAGGTTCTATTTTGTTAACACCCATTCCCCATGCTTTAATGACACCCTGAGATCTTAGTTCCGACAACACTTTGAATGCCCCTTCCCTCGCCTGTTTCAGGAAATATGGATATCGGTCGCCCACCTGGTCTTCGAAAAGATCATGAACGTAGACAATATCAATATGATTCAATCGCAATCTCTCCAGGCTTTCTTCAATAGATCTTTTGATGGCATCTGCAGTATAATTATGTTCAAAATCGAAATTCAGAGGATCCTGCCACATTGTTGGCGGAACTTCATCTTCAGGAACTTCTACGAATAATCTTCCGACTTTGGTAGAAAGTAGAAATTCTTCCCTGTTTTGACCGTGAAGATAATTCCCGAATCGTCTTTCACTTTTTGTAAGGCCATACCATGGCGATGTATCGTAATAACGTATTCCGAGATCCCATGCTTTCTGAAGTACTTCATAAGACTGTCCGTCCGTAAGGGCTTCAAAAGCAGTTCCGATTGCCACACCGCCTAATCCCAGCCTGTGTTTTTCCGTTAAAATGTCTGATTTCATATATGAATATTTAATGATTGGTGAACTAACAGATACAAACATCGTGCATTTGCTTTTCTGAACCTTGCTTTTCTGAAATTATTTGCATGATATTTCTGTTCAGATTTCGAGCCGGAAAAATTCATCAATATGATTTGCAAGATTTATCCGGATAAATTTTTAAACATCAACCTGATATATTTAAGTAAATGATTGTTAAAGGTTGTATATCAGTGTTTTATATATATATTTGAAGGATGTTTAAAATAGCAGTAAAAATTTTCAGCTGTATCAGACGGTAATCCTTCGTAAATGGATACCACAGACTAATTTTTTGGCTTTATTATTGGACTGGTTCAGGCACCATTTCAATATAAATTTATGAAAAAACATATCGTTATCGTCGGAGGAGGATTCGCAGGGATCAACCTTATTAAATCGTTGGTGAATGACAGCCGTTTCAGAATTACATTGGTTGATAAGAACAATTATCATTTCTTTCCGCCATTGATCTATCAGGTGGCAACTTCATTTATTGAAGCCTCCAATATCAGCTATCCTTTCAGAAAATTAATTTCAAACTATAAAAATGTGAATTTCCACATGGGAAATCTGGTAAAAGTGGATCATGAACATAATATGCTTGAAACCGACAACGGTACTTTAAAATATGATTATCTTGTTTTAGCTTTGGGAACAGAATCCAATTTCTTCGGAATGGAAAATGTAAAACGATGTGCCTTACCCATGAAAACCATTGATGAAGCATTATACCTGAGAAATCACATGCTTCTAACTCTTGAAGAAGCTGCAAGGAATAAGAATGTAAAAGAAGCACAGAAACTTCAGAATATTGTGATTGCCGGCGGAGGCCCTACTGGTGTGGAGCTTGCAGGGATGATCGCGGAAATGGGAACCTACATTGCAGAAAAAGAATATCCGGAAATAAAGCTGGGACTTTCCAATATCTATCTTATTGATGCCTTACCTACTCTTCTTTCGCCGATGAGCAAAATGGCTCAGGAAGCGGCGTATGAAAGACTTAAAAAACTGGGCGTAAAAATTATCCTTAATACGGCAGTTAAAGATTATAAAGATTGCAAAGTAATACTCGGAGACGGGCAGGTTATTGAAACGGAAACCCTGATCTGGACTTCCGGGGTGGTCGGAAGAGAAGTTCCCGGACTACCTGAAGAAAGCATTGGAAAAGGAAGAAGGCTGCTGGTAGATGCTTATAATAAAGTGAACGCAACAGCCAATATTTTTGCTTTAGGGGATATTGCCTTACAACTTACCGAAGAAAAATATCCGAAAGGACACCCTCAGCTGGCACAGGTCGCGATTCAGCATGCTAAAAATTTAGGAAAGAATTTTAAAAGAATTGAAGATGAAAAAGTTCTGGTTCCTTTTAAATATAATGATAAAGGAAGTATGGCGATTATATCCAAATTCAATGCGGTGGTTGATTTGCCTAAATTTTCATTTAAAGGTTTCTTGGCGTGGCTTACATGGTTGTTTATCCACATTATTCCTTTGGTAAGCTTCAGCAGTAAAGTACGTCTGGCATTCAACTGGATGCGGCTTTTTATCACCAACAATCCTTCAATACGTTTAATTTTGAGACCAAAAAGAGATACTACTGGACAGAAGTAATTTTATTATTCATGATATATTTCATAAATTTACGGAACTGTAAATATTCTTTTACAGTATAAAATCTCAAAAGTGAATATTCATCAGAAGAAAAAGTTTCTGAGCTTTTTAAAGTTCAAAAGAGACTTTCAAAAATACGGGCTTGAAAAAGCACGCAGCTACGAACTCATTCTTCATTGGCTCAACAACAGATTAAGCAGAAATCAGTTTCTGGTGCTTTCGGGAATTTTAGTGGGATGTACTGCGGGTCTTGCCGGTGTTTTGCTGAAATCACTGGTGCATGCCATCCATCATTTTATTACCACGGAAGTTCACTTTGAATATCAGATTCTTTTCTATATTATTTTTCCTTTTCTGGGAATTGTTTTAACGGCTAGTATTGTTTTGACAATCTTTAAAGGTCAGGACAGAAAAGGAATTGGTGCAATTCTCTATGAAATAGCGCAAAACTCAAGTATTGTTTCCTCCGTTAAAATGTATTCGCAGATTGTACAGAGTGCAGTAACGGTTGGTTTGGGAGGTTCTGCCGGACTGGAGAGTCCTATTGCGGTAACCGGTGCAGCCATCGGATCAAACTTTGCGCAGACCTACCGGCTCAGCTATAAAGAAAGAACTTTGTTACTGGCAGCAGGTGCTACAGCCGGGATTGCTTCTGCTTTTAATGCTCCGATTGCGGGGATTATGTTTGCATTTGAGATTCTGCTGACGGGAGTTGTCTTTACGGATTTTATTCCGCTTGTTGTGGCTGCGGTTTGCGGCAGTTTGTTGTCAAGGATTTTATTGCAGGAAGATGTTCTGTTCAGGTTTTATACACGCGAAGCCTTTAATTATAAAAATGTTCCTTACTATCTTATTCTGGGAATTGTAACCGGTTTATACGCAAGATATTTTGTAGTTATTTCCCAGAAGGTTGAGCATTTTATTAAAAAGCTAAACATGTCGAGACTTCGTAAAGCAATGTTCGGCGGTGCGGTTCTCTCGCTGTTGTGTGTGCTTTTTCCGCCTTTATTCGGGGAAGGCTATGAAACAGTAAAAGCTTTTACCAACGGAGATATGCACAGAATTATTGAAAACAGTCTTTTCAGATATTTTGAGATTGGTAATTTTACCATTATTGTCTTCTTAATTCTCGTTTTATTACTGAAAGCATTTGCAACTTCATTTACGATTTTTAGTGGCGGAAACGGAGGTAATTTTGCTCCTTCCCTTTTTGCCGGAGGTACCGTAGGTTATTTATTTGCATTAATCTGCCAACAGATCGGGCTTCCGGATGTACCGGTAACGAATCTTGTTTTGGTAGGTATGGCCGGAGCGATGGCCGGCGTGATGTATGCTCCGCTTACTGCCATTTTCCTGATTGCAGAATCCAGCTTCGGGTATGATCTTTTTATCCCGCTGATGATTGTTTCTATTATTTCTTATCTGATTGCAAAATGGTTCTCCCCAATTTCCCCGGAACTGAAATCTCTGGCGGACCAGGGAAAAATTTTCACCAACAAGCATGACAAAAATATCCTATTTTCGCTAAGAACGGAAGATTTTATAGACCGTTATTCCCAAGTTATTAATGAAAATGCACCGATAACAGAACTATTTGAAAAAGTAAAAAACAGCAATAAGAATATTTTCGCTGTGGTAAATGATGATAAAACACTCCGTGGCATTCTTACCCTGGACGATATTCGGCCGTACCTTTTTGCCAGTGACAATATTTCAGTATCCATCAGCCAGATCATGAAAGCTCCTCCTGCAGTCATTCATCCTGAAAATCAGCCTCTGGATATTCTTCAGACTTTTGACGATACGGGTGTCTGGAATTTGCCGGTGGTTGATTCTCAGAATAAGTTTATCGGCTTTATTTCAAAATCAACCATTTTAATGAGTTACAGGCAGCTGTTAAAAGAATATTCGGAATAGTAGTGTATCTTAATAAATTTAAATTTTAAACCTGTTTAACTAATTCAGAATTAACCGCCAAAGAAAAGAATAAAAATCGAAGATTTTAAAGTCTGTTTGCATTTAAATTTATTTTTAACATTAAGAAAATTAAGAGGTTTAGGTTAAATACTTAATAAAATTAATGTATTCATTTCTTATCATAGTCGGTCAAGGTTATTGAAATTCTTATTATTAATTTAAGAATAAACAAAGTTTATTTTAATTTAGAAAATTAAGAAAAGTTATAAAATTCATTGAGTAAAATTAGATGACTCTTCAACCATTTTGATCTTACTTTTATAATAAACATTTTGAATAGAAGGTTAGTACTGTCGTTTATGACTTGTCTAAAAGTTTAAGCACGATTTTAAATAAAGTAAAAGCCGTTCAATAATTGATGAACGGCTTTTATTATGAAAATATTCAATTTATTTGCTCGCTGTGTTCAGCAGATCGAGATCTTCTTTTTCCAGTTGAAGCTTTGGTGCTGCAAATAAGGTTTCCAATTGAGATTCGCTGGTTGCACTTACAATCGGCGCGGTAACTAAAGGGTGTGCAAGTAACCATGCTAATGCAACAGTGGCCGGTTTGGCATTGTATTTTGCACCGATTTCATCCAATGCTTTTAAGACTCCCATACCTTTATCATTCAGGTATTTTCTGGCTCCCTCTCCTCTCTGGCTTTTAGACAAATCATCTTCACTCCGGTATTTTCCCGTTAAAAAGCCTGAAGCCAGCGACCAGTAAGGAAATACACTCAATCCGAATTCTTTAGCCAAAGGAGCATAATTTTTTTCAAAGCCTTCTCTTTCCATTAAATTATAATGCGGCTGCAACGCAGCATATTTTGGAAGATTATTCTTTTCCGCAGCTTCAAAGGAAGCTTTCAATCTTTCAGGTGAAATGTTGGAAGCAGCGATATACCGCACTTTACCAGCTTTTATAATTTCATCATAAGCCTGAAGGGTTTCTTCTACGGGCGTGGTTTTATCATCAAAATGGGTATAATATAAATCAATATGATCAGTCTGCAGCCGCTGTAAAGACTCATCGACTGATTTTAAAATATGCTTCCTGCTGATATCAAATCCATGTTCTTTTGTTTCGGAGCCTACTTTTGTAGCAATGACAAGATCATTTCTTTTTCCGCGGCTTTTCATCCACTTTCCGATAATTTCCTCAGATTGCCCTCCTTTCCCATTTACCCACCAGGAATAAGTGTCCGCCGTGTCTATGAAGTTAAAACCTTCACCTGTAAATTTGTCCAGAATATCAAATGACTGTTTTTCATCCAGGGTCCACCCAAAAACATTTCCCCCGAAATTAACAGGCGTAATCTGTAAATCTGTATTTTTAATTGTCCGCTTTTCCATAATTAATTGATGGTTGGTTACCAGCTTTTAACAGAGAATTTCATACCAAAAAGCTTATAAATTTTACATTTTGTATAATAAAAAAGACCAGCCAATTGCTGATCTTTCTATATTTTTCTGTTGAAGTATTTTTAGATTTCTCCCATTACATACATATTTTCCATCGTGGGTACTGCACTTCCACCCTGTTTCTCGAGCGTAATGGCAAAAGCCTGTGCTTTCGGTATGTTGGCGAGTGCTGTTTTGCTGTCTTTTTCTTCGGTATACATTCCGGCGTTTACCGGTTTTCCGTCTTCAATTGCCCAAAGTTGGTATTGCATTCCTTCCGGTGCTTTAGGCAGTTTTTCGGCGTTCAGATAGACCGCTTTTGTTTTGGTGTCCCAGAAAACCATTGCTTTGGAATCCGTATGTTTCTCAACGCCTTTCAGCATGACCATCTTCATATCAGGATTGGAAATCATTTCCATTTTCTGATTCATTTTTTGCATCGCCAGGTCCTGATTTTTCTTTTCCGTGCTCATTCTGGCGATTTCCTGTTGGGTTACCGCCTGATTGTTCATCCAGAAAATATTCCCTGTAACACTTAATAGGAATAAAACTGACGCCGCAATGGCAAATGCTTTCCACTTACTGTTTCTCTGAATTCCTATTTCTTCCTGAGGTTGGGCTGCAGGAATATCCGCAGAGGCAACAGGTGATAATTCTTCGACATTCTGTTCCTGCTGAATTTTGTTCCAGATCTTAGCCCGGAGATCATCGGGAGGTGTAACAGCCTGTACGGTTGCCAGATCTTCCAATGTTTTCTGCGCTTCTTCAAAAGCCGCTTTCACTTCAGCATTATTCTTCATCACACACTCCAAAATACCTGCCTCCTCGGGAGAAGCAAGACCTAGAATATAAGATTCTATAATTCCGGATGATATGTATTCTTTCGTGTTCAATTTATTGATAATCTTTTAACAAATCTTTTAATTTCATCAGGGCGTTCCTCATTTTTGTTTTTACTGTTCCCAGGGGGATTTTCAGTTTTTCAGATATTTCGTTCTGGGTATATCCTTGATAGTAGGCCAGATCGATAAGCTCCTTCTTGTCGGTTTCCAGGCTTTCCAGCACATTATTAAATCCGATAAAATCAGAAGAATTGTTTGTTGTGGAAAGTTCCGCAGAATTATATACGAAATCCGGCAGGGGTTGGTTTTTGAGCTCGTTCTGAAAGCTTTTTGATTTTAAATAATCGATAGCAGTGTTTCTGGCAATATTGATCATCCAGGTATAAAACCTTCCTTTCGATGAATCGTACTGATGGATAGAATTCCAGATTTTCACAAAAACATCCTGAATGATTTCTTCGGTATAGTCTTTCGATTGAACGATTCGGAGGATGACACCATATAGTGCGCCGGAATAATGGTCATACAAATAATGAAAACCATTTTCGTTTCTGTCTTTTAGTGACATGATCAGCTGTTCTTCCGAATACTGTGTTTTAATAGCGAATATTTTTGTTTTCAAATGTAATAAAATAAAACAGATAATAAGCAATACTCACACCATCTTTTAAATACACAATAAAATTAATCATTTGTTTAATAATGTTTGAATATAATCATATACTATTTTAAATTTAATAATAAAAATAGGATGTCTTATAAATTTAAGAAAATAATGTATTGATTTTTAGAAAGTTATAAATTATTTTACATTTTCTAAATCTAAAATAAAACCAGTCTCGTAAATGGTTTTAGATAAAGATTTATTCAAATACATATTAACTTAAAAATCAAAAAATGAACACTAAATCAAAAATCGCAGTTTTCGGAATGATGGTATTATCATTCGCATTCGCTGGTAACATGTCGGCACAGAGTATGAAAGAAAAAACCGTAATGGTGGGTGGAGCAGCAATGTATCCTTCCAAAAACATTATTGAAAATGCCGTAAACTCGAAAGACCATAAAACATTGGTGGCAGCCGTAAAAGCTGCAGGTCTTGTAGAAACGTTACAAGGAGAAGGTCCTTTCACTGTTTTGGCTCCTACTGATGCCGCTTTCGCAAAGCTGCCGAAAGGAACAGTTGAAAACCTTGTAAAGCCGGAAAATAAAGCAATGCTTACAAAAATTCTTACCTATCACGTTTTACCGGGCAAATACAACGCAAAAGAAATCTGGGCAGCCGTAAAGGCAGGAAACGGGAAAAGTATGATGAAGACAGTAGAAGGTGAAGAGCTTACATTCTGGGTGAAAGGGAAAGACCTTTATGTGAGAGATGCTAAAGGAAATGATGCAAAAGTTACGATAGCTGATGTTAATCAGTCAAACGGAGTGATTCACGTAATAGACACGGTTTTGATGCCGTAGTGGTGTTAGTTGTCAAACAGCATACTTGTTATGCTGTTTTTTTATTCTCTTTTTTAAAACAAATCAATAACACTTAAACCTATAATATTATGAAAAAAACGATTAATGTGTCTAATCAGGGAGCAACCCTAGATACAGGCAGAAGAAATTTTTTGAAGCTGAGCGGCATAGGTCTGGCAATGGCCGGACTTACACTGATCGGCTGTGAAGACAACGAAGGTTACGACTTCATGCAGACCAATGTCTTTGACCTTGGCAAAGGCGATGTGGGCGTTCTGAACTATGCGTATGCTCTTGAGCAACTTGAGGCGGACTTTTATACAAAAGTGGTGAATAATTTTTATTCCGGAATTTCAAACGCAGAAAAAGAACTATTTACTGATCTCTATCATCACGAAGTAATACACCGTGATTTTTTCAAAGCAGCAATCAGCGGAGCTACTTCCAACGTTTTACCGACCCTGGAATTCCAGTACCCGAATGTGAATTTTAACGACAGAAACTCTGTATTGGCTACTGCAAAAGCATTGGAAGATACAGGCGTTGCAGCGTATAACGGTGCCGGAAAGTATATCACAAATGCAGATTACCTGGTAATTGCAGGGAAAATTGTATCGGTAGAAGCAAGACATGCTTCAGCGATCAGGAATATTATCAATCCCGGAACGGCTGCATTTTCAGGCGATGACATCATCGATAGCAACGGACTTGATCTTGCTAAAGAGCCTAAAGATATCGTTATGGCAGCGGGAGGATTTATAAAAACACCTTTCACATGGAAAGAACAGGGAATCGGTTAATTATTCACTTCAAAAAAATTACATTATGAACATTCTTAAATTACTGGATAAACTTTCTGACGATAAATTTTTCAGCAAAGAAGCGTCAAGATTAGAAACTCTTACAAGCATTTCCGCATTCGGGAAAAAGGCTGCGGTTGCTGCTGTCCCGCTGGGTTTGGGCGCGTTGATGACTACCACTGCAAAAGCAGCTGGCCTTACCGGTGGAAACACCTATAAAAATACTTTAACAGATGCACTACAGTTGGCTTTAGTGTTGGAATATCTTGAAAACGAATATTATGCAATCGGACTCTCTACGGCAGGTTTAATTTCCAATGCGGACAGACCCGTTTTTATGCAAATTGCCAAACATGAGTCTGCGCATGTCACTTTCCTTAAAAACACCCTAACTTCGCTAGGAGTTACGCCGGGCGCAAAACCTACTTTTGATTTTACGGCAGGAGGTGCTTTTGCTCCTTTTACAGATTACAGTCAGTTTTTAATATTGGCCCAGGCTTTTGAAGACACCGGAGTTCGGGCTTACAAAGGGCAGGCAGGAAATGTGATGAGTAACAAAACTGTATTGCAGGCGGCTTTACAAATCCACTCCGTAGAAGCAAGACATGCATCACAGGTAAGAAGAATGAGAGCAAATAAAGGCTGGATAGAATTGGCCGACGGTGGAAATATGCCGGCAGCAACAAACCCTGTTTATGCAGGAGAGCAAAATACAACTCAAGCCGGATACAATACAGCTACAGCTTTCGGAGCTGCGGCAGGTTCTGCGGCTTATGATGAAATTTTAACGGGAAGTGATGCTCAGACAATTGCATCTTTGTTTATTGTTTAAAGCAAATTTCTTACTATTAGGTGTGGTCCCCTTTCCTTTTCGGGAGGGGGATTTTTTAGGTTAAAACTTTTCTGAGACTTAGAGCCTGTTTAAATTTGAATTTATTTTTTACCAATAAGACATTAAACTCCTAAGCTTGATAAAATTAATAAAGAATTATTTATTGATTTCTCAATTATAGTCTATTTAACTTGCTTAAATTCTTTATGCTAATTTGAAAAATAAACAAAAGTCTATATAATTTAGAATCAAGGTAAAACTATCAAACATTAATAAAAAAACTCCTCTTTAGAGAGAAGTTTGTTTGCCTTTTAAAACTTGAAATATGAAATATTTCGGATCCAAAAATAATAAGTCAGGAATAGCTATTTTATGACCGGAATCATATAATGAATAATAGTACCAATGATTTGGGAATAGGATATGATTTTTGTAACTTTAATCTATGAAAACATTAGCAAATCCTTATATTCCGAATCATAATTTAGATACCGGAGAGGGAATTAAAAAAGCAGCAAAGATCTTTGCTGTAAGTATTTTGGCACTGCTGGCAATTGGTTTTTGTACCACCTCACAAAAGCTGAATGCAGGATAACATAAGCAATAATTGTTATAGGGTAATTTTAGAAATAAGTTGAAATTAAGTTTTGACTTAGGTAAAATTTTACTATATTTGTGAATCGAAATAATTTTTTTTCATCATTTGTGTTTTTTTAGGCTCCGTAAGGAGCCTTTTTTATGTAATACGTTTTCTGTTGCTTGCCTTCACCCATTTATCTTTTTTGCATTTCGGGCAGTTTCCTCCGTTTCCTGTTTGTTTTTTTTCCGTGTGGCCACAAAAAGTACATGCGTAATACCCTTCTTCTTTTATATATTTTACCGAATCTTTTAGAGAATCCGGCATAATAGAGAGTCCGTATTTTACTTTTTCATCTTCAAAATAAAAAACACTGATTTCACCGGAAACTTCTTCAATAGCCTGGTCTATTTGTCCAAGCTGTGACACGCCTTTTAACCTGAGCTCAGCAAAAAACTCATCACTTCCTAAGTTTTCTTTTTTAAAGTTTTCAATGGAAAATTCTCCGTCTTCGATCAGGCATATTGATTTCCCTTCCAGCAGGGTTTCAAATTTTTTGCTTTTCCCGATAAGATAGGTTACTAATGTGTACATTAAAACAATCAGCACAAACACGAGAATTGAAGATACAATCCCTACTTCTCTGTAAAACATAGGATCTCCTGCCGCAGAACCAAGACCGATAATTACCACCAGCTCAAAAAGCGAAAGCTGCTTAACGCCCCTCTTTCCGAGCACCCTAAGTCCGATAATAATTGTTATAAACATAATGATCGTCCTGAGAGTAATCTCCAGCAGAAAAGACCATTCCTCTGTTCCCAAAAGAAGTTCTTTCCAGTCGAATTGTAATAGAAATACAGATAGCATATTGATAGATTTGCTCTGAAAATTCAAATAATGCGCCAAGCCGGCATATGATTTTCTTGTCTGATATTAAAATTGATCCAGAACGTCAGTGATTTGATGATAGATAAAGTCCAGTTCTTCACTGGTAATACAATAAGGAGGGACGAGATACATTACATTTCCCAGCGGCCGTAATATAACTCCTCTTTTCAGAAATTCTTTATACAATAATTTTCCAACATTATTAAAATAAGAAGTCTGGTGGCTTGTGATAATTTCCCATGCCAGAATTGTTCCTGTTTGTCTTACATTCTGAACCTTTGGATGGTGTTCCAGTATCTTTACAAATCCGGAATGTTTTTCAGCGATAAGATCAATACTTTGCAATGTTTCTTCTTTTAATAAAAGCTCCATGCTGGCGATAGCTGCTGTACAGGCTATTGGATTGGCAGTGAAAGAATGTCCGTGAAACAATGTTTTGTACTGATCTTCTGATAAAAAAGCATCAAAAATCTCCTGTGAACAGGTGGTAATACCCATCGGCATAGTACCGCCTGTAAGACCTTTAGAAAAACACATAATGTCGGGCTGTTCAGAAAGGTGGTTTGCTGCAAATAGTTTTCCTGTTCTTCCGAAACCGGTAAACACCTCATCCTGGATCATCAGAATGTTCTGTTCCCTGCAGAATTTCATTAATTCCGAAAGATCTTCTGCTTTATGCATTAACATTCCTGCAGCGCCCTGGATTAGAGGCTCGTAAATGAAGCATACAATTTCATCCGAAATATTTTTTATAAATGCCTTTAAGCTGTCAAGGTTTTGCGAAGTGGGAGCATCAATAAAGACAACTTCAAAAAGCATTTCGCTGAAAGGTTGGGTCCACGCACTTCTTCCGCTGACTGACATCGCTCCGAAAGTGTCTCCATGGTAAGCATTCTTCAATGCAAGAATTTTTGTCTTTTTGCTTTTTTGATTATATGCATATTGAATACACATTTTTAAAGCTACTTCAACTGCTGTAGAACCGTTATCGGAATAAAAAACTTTCTTTTGGTTTTCAGGAAGAAGCTTCAGTAGATTTTCGGAAAGCTGTACAGCCGGCTCATGGGTAAAACCTGCAAAAATGACCTGCTCTAAAGTATTCAGCTGTTCCGAAACTCTTTTAGCAATATGAGGATGTGCGTGGCCGTGAAGCGTTACCCACCAAGAAGAAACCGCGTCAATATATTTATTCCCCTGATCATCAAAAAGATAAATACCCTCTCCTCTTACAATTGGAATGATATCATCTGCTGTTTTCATTTGAGTGTAAGGATGCCAGTTGACAGCTTTGTCGCGTTCAGATAAATTCATCAATACTATTTAAAAAATTAACAATTAACCATTCATATTTCATTTTTTAGCACATTGCTTTTTTCTTTGACCATAGGCTTTAATCCTAATGTTTTCAAAAGCTGCAAATCTTCTGAAACTCCCGGATTTGGGGTTACCAAAAGAGTTTCTCTTTCTCCTGTAAAAATGGAATTCGCTCCTGCCATGAAGCACCAACCCTGTTCAAAATCCGTCATTTCGATTCTTCCTGCACTGAGGCGAACCATAGAAGAAGGCATGATAATTCTGGCGGTGGCAATCATCCTTATCATTTCCCAGGTATCGGTTTTCTCATTATTTTCAAGAGGAGTCCCCTTCACTCTTGCCAGTGCGTTGATGGGAACCGATTCCGGATGCTTTAGCATTGTTGCAAGGGTTAAAAGCATGGAAATCCTGTCGCCATGCGTTTCTCCCAATCCGATAATTCCTCCCGAACATACCGTAATTCCGGCTTTTCTTACATTATTAATGGTATTGATCCTATTATCGAAAGTTCGGGTCGAGATAATCTCTTCGTAATACTGTTCGGATGTGTCCAAATTGTGGTTGTAAGCGTACAGACCAGCTTCCTGCAGGCGGATTGCCTGTTCTTCGGTAAGCATTCCTAAAGTACAGCATACTTCCATTCCCAATTCATTCACTCCTTTCACCATATCAATGACACGGTCAAAATCACGGTTGTTGCGCACTTCCCGCCATGCTGCTGCCATACAGAATCTTGAAGAACCTCCTTCTTTTGCATTTTTAGCGTGTTCAATAACCTTTTCTGTCGGCAGTAAAGCCTGGACTTTAATATTGGTATGATATCTTGCGGCCTGTCCGCAGTATGAACAGTCTTCCGGACAACCGCCCGTTTTTATCGACAGCAGTGTTGACATCTGAACTTCTTCGGGATTATGCCATTCGCGGTGTACGGTAGCGGCTTTGTAGACAAGCTCAAGAAGCGGGAGATTGTAAATTTGTTCTATTTCTTCCCGGGTCCAGTCGTTTCTTAAAAGTGTACGTTCTTTCATAGTATTTCTAATTGTTTTACAGCAGTTTCTATATTTTCTGTTGTTATTTCTTCTAAATGAGGGATTTTGATGATGGCTGTTTCCGGCTGAATATTTTTAAGAATGATCCTTTCTGTGTCCGGAGGAAAATTTCCGTTCAGAATGATATATCGTAATTTAATTTTTCTTTGTTCTAAAGTTATGAGCGATAATAAGGTGTGGTTAATGCACCCTAAATAGTTTTTCACAACCAGAGCTGCGGGAATATTCAGCTTTTGCATCAGATCAACGATAAAATACTCATCATTTAGCGGAACCATGAGACCTCCAGCTCCTTCAATAATCAAATTAGTATTGGTTTCAGGAAGTTTAAAAGCATTCAGATCAATGCTAATTTCTTCTTCCTTTGCCGACTGATGCGGTGATGCCGCCAGTTTGAGACGGTATGTTTCGGGATGGCAGATCGTATTTTTTCCGCTCCAGCTTTTTATTTTCATGGTGTCAGAAAAATCGAGGTCGCCTGATTGTACGGGTTTCCAATATTCTGCACTGAAATATTTCGTTAGAATTGCAGAACACACGGTCTTTCCAACTTCGGTGCCGATTCCTGTAATGAATACTTTTTTTTGTCCGGAATTCTCTTTTTTTGATGATATTCTATCCATAATTTAATCTAGATAAATTCATTAATAATTTTTGTAAGCTTTATGATTTCTTCTTCTGTATTGAAGCTATGCAGACAAATTCTTAATCTCTCCGTACCTTCTTTCACAGTCGGACTGAAAATGGGATAGGTTAAAAATCCGTTATCGGATAAAGTTTCTGCCAATATCCTCATTTTATGATTGTTAGGAATTATAATCGCCTGTATCGGACTATTTTCGTGAGAATGAGTCTGTAAATTCGCTTTCCGGAAAGCACTGATATTTTCCTGCAGCTGAACTGATGCTGCTTTATTTTCATTTAAAAATTCATATCCTCTGGAAATGCTCATCCATAAAAAGTCATGTGCGGCTGTTGTATAAATAAAAGGCGAGGCAAAATTGATGAGGTAAGATTTTATTATGTTGTTGATAAGAATGGCAGCCCCATGTGTACCCAATGCTTTTCCATAAGTCACAACTGTAGCAAAAACTTTTTCATGAAGCTGAAACCTGTGAACAAGACCATATCCGAAAACTCCAAAAGCATGTGCCTCATCTACAATAAGTTCGGCCTGATATTTTGCAGCGAGTTCTGCTATCTCCTGAAGCGGACAAAAATCTCCATCCATCGAATACAGGCTTTCAACAGCAATATAAACCGTACCAGACTGTTTTTTCAGAATATCTTCTAAATGATTACAGTTATTATGTTTAAATTTTAATTTTTTAGCATTCGACAATTTGCAGCCATCGTGTACCGAGCGGTGAATTTTTTCATCCACGATAACGGTGTCATGACGAGTTGGAAGTGAAGCAAATAAAGCAAGATTGGCATTATAACCCGATGGGAAAAGCAGTGCCGATTCACATTGATGTTCTTTGGCAATGAATTCTTCCGTTTCCGTAATCATTGAAGTATTTCCGCTGATGAGTCTTGAACCTGTGCATCCTTTGAGCAACGCAGGATTTTTCTGGACTGTTTTTAAAAGCAAGCTTTGGAAATCATTGTTTCCTGCAAATCCGAGATAATCGTTAGAATAAAAATCCACCCCATTTTGCCCGGAACGTAATGTTCTTAAAATTCCTTCCCGTTTTCTTTTGGCTAAAGCTTCTTCAAATGGTAAAAAATCATTCAACATGTTCTGCCTTCAAAATTTCCTGTGAAATGCTGTTGATCCATTGCTGGTGAAGATCATTTTCAATCTTCAAAATATGTTCAGCATGAATTTTCCATTCTTTGCAAAATTCATCAAGCTGGTGAATCATTTCTTCCAGATGGCCTTCTTCTTCCAGAATAATAGATTTCACCATAACTTTTGAGCCATATTTCGTAAGAACTTCCTGGTAAACAGGATATAATTCGTCTGCCCGAACTTCAATCGCATAGGTGACAAAAAGATAGGCAGCATATTTTAATTGCTCTTTCGATAATGAAAATTTTTGTTGCAGATATTTACAAGTTTTAATATCTAAACAATGAAGATAGTGTCTGGTAGAGGCTGATGCAAGCAAATATTGCTGTTGGTAATTTTCACAAGTAGATGAAGTAATTTTATTGATCTGTTTTTTAAGGTAATACGCATGCCGGTGTTCTTCCGCTGCATGTTTCAGCTGAATAAGATTTACTTCAGAAGGATGCTCACAGGCGGAAATTTTCCTTGCACCTGCGTTTTCCATATAGGACAAGGTATTCAGCCATTTGGCGTGAGTATGATGATCACTAACAATTCTTTCAAGAAGTTTATAAAGTATCATTTCTTTATTATTTTAATTCAAAAGTAGTATATTGCCGGATGGTTATATGGTACCAGTTTTAAGATAATGAGTAGTCCGGTTTTAATTCCCTATCAAAGTTTTATAACAATAAACAGATCATCTGATGTTTTTGTTTATATTCAGATTTCCAATCAGCTGATCAATGCCATTCAGCGCGGATTTCTACCCTACGGAACCAAGCTTCCCGGAACGAGAACGCTTAGCACGCTTCTGAATGTCCACCGAAATACAATTGTTTCTGTCTATGATGAACTGCTTGCTCAGGGCTGGATAGAAAGTTTTCCGAACAAAGGAACATTTGTGATAGGAAAAGAACAAAATACTGCGACGGTGGAATCCATTAGAAATCATCATCTTGAAAATTATCCTAAACAATCCGGATTTTCTTTTAAAACTTCCAATATCCTGGATAATCCTTTTGAACATTCTGAATGCGACTATATTTTTAATGATGGGATTCCTGATATCCGACTTACACAGGTAGATCAGTATTCCGGGATTTACAGCTCTATTTTAAAAAGGAAAGCACATAAAATCGGACAATACAATTCTGATGGAAGTGAATTTTTTAAACATCATCTTTCACAATATTTAAATTTATCAAGAGGATTACCGATCTCAAAAAATAATCTCCTTATTACAAGAAGCACTGAGATGAGCATGTATATTGTTTCAGAAATTCTGTTGTCTGAAGGTGATACGGTTCTGGTAGGTGAACTTAGTTATTTTTCTGTCAATATGATCTTTCAAAGGACAGGAGTTACCATTCGGACCGTTTCAATAGATGATGAAGGCATCAATGTGGAAGAAGTCCGGAAAATTTGTGAAAAACAAAAAATCAGGATGCTGTATCTTACCCCTCATCATCACTATCCTACTACGGTTACCTTAAGTGCAAAAAGAAGACTGGAACTTTTAAATTTATCTCAGGAATTCGGTTTTATCATTCTTGAAGATGATTACGATTATGATTTTCATTATGACAAAAGTCCTATTCTTCCGTTGGCAAGCGCAGATACAAAAGGCATGGTTGTTTATATTGGCTCATTCGGAAAATTGCTGGCTCCGGGATTTCGTACCGGTTTTATTGTAGCTCCGGAAAATGTGATGACGGAAATGAGAAAGTATCTGGGTATCATCGACAGGCAGGGCGATATTTTGATGGAACATGTTCTCGGGGAAATGATTGCTGAAGGAGAAATCAACCGTTATCTGAAAAAATCGTTGAAAATCTATAAAGAACGAAGAGATTGTTTTGCTTATTTGCTTAAACATCATCTGGATGAATTTATCAATTTTAAAATTCCTTCAGGCGGACTGGCCTTCTGGGCAGAATGGAAAAAGCCGGTAAATCTTATGAATCTTTCAAAGAAGTGTGCCCGAAATAATCTTTTTATTCCTAAAAATTTGCTGTATCAGAACCGGAAGCTCACGGCAATGCGTCTCGGTTTCGGAAATTTTACAGAAAGTGAGATGGAAAAAGCGGTTGAAATTCTTTCAATGAATGTAAAAAGTATATTAATAGGAGATAAAAACTAAGACTATTTATTTTGGTTGGATTTTTGAATATAGGTTTCTAAATCTTTACACCATTGAAATTAATTACATTTACAAACAAAGGCATTTATTGTCCGCAGGGTAAATTTTATATTGATCCGTGGAGACCTGTTGATCTTGCGGTCATCACACACGGACATGCAGACCACGCACGCTGGGGAATGAAAAAATACCTTTGCCATCACTACACAAAGCCGATTTTGTATAAAAGAATCAGTGAGGATATTGAATGCCAGAGTGTGGAATATGGTGAAGTGATCGATATCAATGGCGTAAAAGTTTCGCTTCATCCTGCCGGTCATATTATCGGTTCTGCACAGATCAGACTGGAATATAAAGGATATGTAAGTGTGGTTTCCGGAGATTATAAAGTACAGGATGACGGTTTGAGTACTCCTTTTGAACTGGTACGGTGTAATGAATTTGTTACCGAAAGTACTTTCGGACTTCCCATTTATAATTGGCTGGAAACAGAAGATCTGAATAAAAAACTCCAGAACTGGGTGCTAAAGAATAAAGAAAATCAGAAAACTTCCGTGTTTATCGGCTATTCTTTGGGTAAAGCCCAGCGAATTATGAAAGCGGTTGAAGGGCTTGGAAAAATTCATGTCCATTATTCCATCGGAAAGCTGAATGAAGCTTTCGAAACGGTAGGAATTGATCTTCCGGATTATGAAATTCCTGATTTCAGGGAAAGTGTAAAGAATCTTCAGGATGAAATTGTCATTGTACCACCCGCTTTACTGGATTCCAATGTCATTAAAAAAATCCCCAATGCGGCAACAGCGATATGTTCCGGATGGATGCAGGTGCGCGGAGCAAGAAGATGGCGAAGTGCGGATGCCGGTTTTGCAATGAGTGATCATGCCGACTGGAAAGGGCTTCTACAGGCCATAAAAGCTACCGAAGCCGAATTGGTTCACGTAACACACGGACAGACAGAAGTTTTTTCCAAATATTTAAACGAAATCGGAATTCAATCGGATGTAGTGGAAACGCTTTACGGAGATGATGACGAAGAGGAAAAAGAGAAAGAAATACTAGAAAATTAAACCTTGAAGGTTTGTCTATATAATTAATAAAAAATGAAACATTTCGCAGATCTTATCAACGCTCTCGAAAGCACCAATAAAACCAATGCTAAAATCGATGCCATTATCGATTACCTGGAGCGTGCCCCCGATGAAGATAAAGTTTGGTTTATAGCGCTGTTTACCGGCAAAAGACCAAAGCGGAATGTCAATACCAACTATATGAAAGAATGGGCTTTGGAAATTACCCAATTGCCATTCTGGCTTTTTCAGGAAAGTTATTCTTCCGTGGGAGATCTCGGAGAAACGATTTCATTGATTCTGCCGCCGCCAACGGAAAAAATAGACCGCTCTCTGTCCGATTGGATGAATGAAATTATTAATCTGAAAAACAAAACCGACCAGGAAAAAAAAGAATTTGTCCTCAATTCATGGAACGGATTGGATTATACCGAAAGGCTTATCTTTAATAAATTATTAGGAGGAAGCTTCCGGATCGGGGTTTCGGATAAAACACTGATCAATGCCTTAACGAAGTTTTCTCATCAGGAATCAAGCACATTAATGCACAGCCTTATGGGAAAATGGCAGCCTGATGAGGTTTCCTTTCGTGAGCTGATTTCCGCAGAAAATATCAATCCGGATAATTCCAAACCCTACCCTTTCTGTCTGGCCTATGCTTTGGAAAAAGATTTGGAAGAATTAGGAGAGCCTGATGAATGGCTTATTGAATACAAGTGGGACGGAATCCGTGGACAGATTATCCGCAGAAACGATGAAGTGTTTATCTGGTCCCGCGGCGAAGAGCTCGTTACCGATCAGTTTCCGGAAATAAAAGAAGTGGTTCAGAATATGAAAGGAGACTTTGTGATAGATGGAGAAATACTTGCGGTGAAAGAGGGTAAGGTTTTAAATTTTAATGAATTACAGAAAAGATTAAACAGGAAAACTTTAACTAAAAAAATGCTTTCCGAAATCCCGATTCAGGTATTTGCGTACGATCTTCTGGAACTTGAAAACAACGATTTAAGGGAAAAACCGATCTCTGCAAGAAGAGCGATGCTGGAAGAATTATTACTCAATGAAAATCCCGAAAATATTAAAATTTCAGAAGTAATACCCTTTGAAAACTGGAATGAACTAAACAATATCCGTGAAAATTCAAGAGATATTAACAGTGAAGGATTGATGCTGAAACAGAAGAATTCTCAGTATCATTCGGGAAGAAAAAAAGGGGATTGGTGGAAATGGAAAATCAGCCCGCTGACGATTGATGCCGTTCTGATCTATGCCCAGAAAGGAAGCGGAAGAAGAAGCGCCTATTACACCGACTATACGTTTGCCGTAAAAAATGAAGATAAGCTGGTGACTATTGCAAAAGCCTATTCAGGTCTTACGGATAAAGAAATTATGGAAGTCAGTAAGTTTGTCAATAAAAATGCTATTGAAAAATTCGGGCCGGTAAGAACGGTAAAACCGGAGCTTGTTTTTGAAATTGCTTTTGAGGGAATTGGCTTCAGTAACCGTCATAAAAGCGGTGTTGCCTTAAGGTTTCCAAGAATTCTAAGATGGCGTAAAGATAAAAAGGTTGATGAAATTGATGATCTTGAGGAAATTAAGAAATTGATGCAGTAACTGGTTTGATAATTATTCCTTTATCCGGTTTTTTAAATCCATTTCTGCGCCCAAAATTCTTTCAATTTCAATCTCAGCCGGATTCAGAATTCTGTAAAAAATGATATGTTTATTGGCTGTAAAACCATAAACATCAAATCTTATTTCGGTATAATTTTTTCCGATATATGGATTCTCACACAATAAGTGAAAGAAATTAATCAGTTCTTCATAATAAATATCTGCTTGCTTTTCTGACCAAAATTCGTAAGTGTATTCATATATTTTTGTAATATCTTCAACTGCTTTATTGGTCAGGAAATAACTACCCATTTTTTTTCAGATTGGATTTCATCAATTCTAAATGTTTCTGCGGATTAAAGTCATGTGCAATCCCACTGCTTATACCTTCCTCAACCGCATTTTTAAGCATCTGTATTTTGTTTTCCTCTTGTTCCAAAAGCCTTAATCCCGCTCTTATTACTTCACTGGCATTCTTAAATCTGCCTTCAGAAATTTTAGAATCAACAAAATCTTCAAAATAATCTCCTAAAGAGACTGATGTATTTCTTCCCATCGCATTTATTTTTAATGAATTAAAGTTACCAATTTTTGGTAATTTACCAAAAATTCAACTTAAAAATTTTTCATTAAATTGATGGAATAATTATTGAGATACTGTTTTACGGTGATTATAATTGTATTAATTAAATAAAAAACTTGACAACATTCGAAAATACCGACGGCTACCAAATCATCCAAAACTGGATGGCTGATAAAAACATTTCCCCTTTCAAATTTCAGGTTGAAACCTGGAAAAAGTTCGGAAATGGGTATAGCGGAATGGTTGTTGCCCCCACAGGTTTCGGAAAAACCTATTCAGTTTTTTTAGCATTGATTTCAGACTTTCTGAATCGTCCGGAAAAATACGGAAAAGGATTGAAAATGATTTGGATCACCCCTCTCCGATCGCTCTCAAAAGATATTGCCAAAGCGATGCAGGAAGCCATTGACGAGATTGGGTTAGACTGGGCAGTAGGCGTAAGAAATGGAGATACAGATCCAAAAGTTCGCCAGCAGCAGGTTAAAAACATGCCTGAAATTCTTGTCGCAACTCCCGAAAGCCTTCATTTGCTGCTCGGACAAAAAAAGCATCAGCGGTTTTTTCAGAATTTGCAGACCATCGTCATTGACGAATGGCATGAATTGCTGGGTTCCAAACGCGGCGTAATGGTTGAGCTGGGAATCTCTCAGCTCAGGAAATATGTTCCGAAACTTAAAATCTGGGGAATTACGGCTACGATAGGAAATCTGGATGAAGCGATGGAAGTTTTAATTCCTTATCATGTAAAAAAAACAAAAATTACCGCAAAAGAGAAAAAGAAAATTGATATTCTTTCCGTATTTCCGGATGAAGTGGAGATTCTTCCGTGGGCAGGGCATCTTGGGCATAAACTGGCAGATAAAGTCGTACCGATTATCCTGAATTCCAACTCAACCATTGTTTTTACCAATACCAGAAGCCAGAGCGAAATGTGGTATCAGCTTCTGCTGGATGCCTATCCGGATTTTGCCGGACAAATTGCCATTCATCACAGTTCGATTGACGCGCATCTAAGGATCTGGATTGAAGAAAACCTGAGCAACGGAAAACTGAAAGCCGTGGTATCCACCTCATCTTTAGATTTGGGAATTGATTTTAAACCGGTTGATACGGTAATACAGATCGGTTCTGCAAAAGGAGTTGCAAGGTTTTTGCAGCGGGCCGGACGAAGCGGCCACTCCCCTTTCGAAACTTCCAAAATTTACTGCGTTCCGACCCACTCTTTAGAATTAATTGAGGTTTCCGCATTGAAGGAAGCCGTAAAAAACAATGTAATTGAACCACGAGACCCGCAGGTCTTATGTTTTGATGTATTGGTGCAGTTTCTCATGACACTTGCCATCGGCGATGGGTTTTATCCTGATGAAATGTTTCCGCAGATTAAACAAACTTTTGCATTTCAGCAGATGACGGACGAAGAATGGAAAAATATTCTTGATTTTTTAACCATCGGCGGAAAGGCACTGAAAAGCTATGAAGAATTTCATAAAGTGGTTATTGATGAAGACGGACTGTATAAAGTAACATCCAGAAGAATTTCGATGCTTCACCGGATGAACATGGGAGTGATTGTAAGTGATGCCATGCTGAAGGTAAAATTTATTTCCGGCGGTTACATCGGGATGGTGGAAGAATATTTTATTTCGAGATTAAAAAAAGAGGATAAATTTATTCTTGCAGGGCGCGTTCTGGAAGTCGCCATGATTAAAGACATGACGGTTTTCGTAAGGGCTTCCAAAGGAAAAGCTTTTGCACCAAGTTATCTGGGCGGAAGACTGCCTTTAAGTTCCAATCTAGGTCAGTTTTTAAGGGAAAAACTTTCGGGTGCGCTAAATCCTAAATCTTCTGAAAAAGAATTAAAATTTCTGCATCCTTTGCTTGCCAATCAGGAAGAACGGTCTCATATTCCGGAAGAAGACGAATTTCTGGTGGAATTAATCAAAAACCGGGAAGGTTACCATTTATTTATGTATCCTTTTGAAGGAAGGCTGGTTCATGAAGTAATGGCGGCCCTGATTGCGTACCGTATTTCAAAGCTGGCTCCGATTTCATTTTCCATGGCGATGAATGATTATGGTTTTGAATTATTCAGCGATAAACAAATTCCGCTGAATGAAGATAATTTAGAAAAGATTCTGACTCGTGAGAACTTAATGACGGATGTTATTTCAAGTATTAATGCAGCCGAAATGGCGAGGCGTAAATTTCGAGATATTGCGGTAATTTCAGGAATGGTCATTCAGAACTTCCCAGGGCAGCAGCGTTCCAATAAATCGTTGCAAAGTTCGGCCGGACTTATTTTTAAAGTACTGGAAGATTATGACCCTGATCATTTTCTCGTGAGACAGTCTTATACCGAAGTATTCAATATGCAGCTTCAGGAGCAGCGGCTTGTGGAAGCATTTAAACGAATTGAAAAGTCAAAAATAATTTTAAAATTTGCCAATTCTTTTACGCCATTGAGCTTCCCGATAAAAGTCGACAGTCTCCGTCAGACCCTTTCCAGTGAAGATCTGGATTCCAGAATCAAAAGGTTGGTGGAACAGGCAAAAAAAGTCAGGTAATCAGCTTATTCTTTTGCCAAGAATGACCAATGTTCTTTCTACTCCATCCAGCACGGCAACATTCGGAAAAGTTCCCCAGTCTTCAAATCCAAAATGTCTGAAAAGCTTCAGGCTTGGTTCGTTGTGAAGAAAAATAAATCCTAAGAATGTTTTCACTCCGAATTTCCCGGCATTGTCAATACAATATTGAAGAACTTGTTTACCGAATCCTTTTCCGCGGCAGCTTTCATCCATATAAATGCTGACTTCCACCGTTCCATTGTACGCAGGTCTTCCGTAGAATGACGAAAAGCTTACCCAGCCTAAAATATTCTTTGCTTTATCTTCAACCATCCAGAGCGGACGATTTTCCGGGTTATGCTCATGAAACCATTGTACTTTGCTTTCCACCGAAACATTTTCGGTATCGGCAGTTACCATTCGGGAAGGAATGGTAGAATTGTAAATATCAACAATTGTAGGTAAATCTTCAAGGGTGGCATTTCTGAAGGTCAGTTCTTCCATAAACGGCAGCATTTATCTGCAAATATACATGAAGATTTCTTTTTGATAGGATTATTCTTCGGCTTCGGGATCTTTCAGTTCTTTCAGGCTCCGGTTCAGGCTTCTCACACTGATTCCCAGATAAGCAGCCATATCTTCTTTTGAAATTTCCATTTCTTTTGATTTTAATTCCAGAAACTGGTTGAGCGTGTGCTCCGTCGTGTGAAGCTGCTGATACGATGCCCTGCTTGAGGTGTTGACAATACGTTGTGCAAAAACATCGAGCAGAAAATTATTCAGGCCTAAATCATTTTTAAGCAAATCTTTAAAATACGGGATCGACATCGCATACACCGTAACTTCACTGATGGCTTCAATAGAACAAAGGCAGGGAACATTTTTAATGACTTCAATCTCGCCGATAATTTCGCCTTTGCCTAAAAATTCAACAATATATTCTTTGTCATTCTCTTCTATAAAATAACATTTGGTAATACCGCTTCTAATGAGCATGATCTTTGTGGAAGTTTCATTCTGGGTGAGCAATCGTTCTCCTTTAGCATAGGATTTAATAATGATATTTTCCTTTTCCGGCTGTTTCTCATAAAGCGTTTCCAGATAGTCTAAAAATGGTTGATTCGTTCTCAGCATAATAATCGGGACAAATGTCCTTTTTTGGTTGATATTTATTTCTGAATTTTGGAGCGGAAAATTACAAAATCTAATTTTAACGTATTATGAATTCTGTCCATACCATCGCTTTTGATGCCGATGATACGCTTTGGGTAAACGAAACGTATTTTCACGAAGCCGAATCTGCTTTCTGTGAACTTTTTAAAGATGAACTGCCAAATAAAATGGTTTCAGAAGAATTATTTATTACTGAAATGAAGAATCTTCAGCTTTACGGCTATGGCGTGAAAGGCTTTATGCTGTGTATGATAGAAACCGCAGGAAAGCTTTCGTCTGGGACGAATCACGCATCACTAACCCGGAAAATCATTGAAATCGGACACGAACTTTTACAAAAACCGGTTGAACTTCTGGACGGCGTTGCCGAAACCCTCGATCAACTGAAAGGAAAATACAGGCTTGTGGTTGCTACAAAAGGTGACCTGCTGGATCAGGAAAGGAAGCTTAAAAAATCAGGGTTGCTGGATTATTTTCATCATATTGAAATTATGAGTGATAAAAAAACAAGCGATTATCAGAAGCTGGTCCGGCATCTGGATTGTCAGCCTGAACAATTTCTGATGGTTGGAAATTCTATAAAATCTGATATTCTTCCGGTGCTGGAAACGGGCAGCTATGCAGCTCATATTCCTTATCATCTTACCTGGGCACATGAACAGCACGAACAAAAACCGGAATCTGAACGTTTTATGGAACTTAAAAACATTCGTGAGATTTTGGATTATATTAATTAACGGCAGAAGATACAAAAGTTTATTCTACTTAATAAATTTTATAGCTTTCTTAATGTTCTAAATGAAAATAAACTTTGTTTATTCTTAAAATTAACATTAAGCTTAAAATTAACATTAAGAATTTAAGTAAATTAAACTGATAATAATTAAGAAATCAATACATTGATTGGTATTAAGTTTTTTAAGCTAACATGACTTAATTTCTTAATGTTGTATAATTATAGATTTAAACAATCTCTTAACTCTTGTACTCTTTTACTGTTATTGATACGCTTGAAATGTAGCATTAAATCTTTCGTCTTTTGTGGTTAAATAAAAAAGTCCTTAAAGCTAAAACTTTAAGGACATTTTAATGATATGAATTAATATTATTTCTTCAGGCATTTTTCCAGGAACTGATCCTGCTCCCAAAGCAAATGCAGAATGTTTTCTTTCGCTACATAACCGTGGGCTTCCTTAGGCAAAAGAACCATTTTTACCGGAGCGCCGAGGTTTTTCAATGCCTGGAAATAGCGTTCCGTCTGAAGCGTGAATGTTCCCGGATTATTGTCGGCATCACCGTGAACAAGCAATAAAGGCGTTTTCATTTTGTCCGCATTCATAAATGGTGACATCGTATTATAAATTTCCGGAACATCCCAATAATTTCTCTGTTCACTCTGGAACCCGAAAGGCGTCAATGTACGGTTATAGGCTCCGCTTCTCGCAATTCCGCAGGCAAAAAGTTTGGAATGTGTTAAAAGATTGGCTGTCATAAAGGCTCCGTAAGAATGTCCTCCCACGGCAACTTTTTTACGGTCGATATATCCGAGCTGATCAACCGCATCAATGGCAGCTTCTGCATTCGCAACCAACTGCGGAATAAAAGTGTCGTTTGGTTCTGTTTTTCCTTCTCCGATAATCGGGAATGCAGCATCATCCAGAACCGCATAACCTTTGGTTGTCCAGTAAACAAAAGATCCGTAATACGGAAATGTGAAGTCATTCGGGTTTTGCGTGTTTTGTCCGGCCGTATTTTTATCTTTATATTCCGTAGGATAAGCCCAGATCAACAACGGAAGTTTTTCGGTCTTTGCCTTTCTGTCGTAACCGGCAGGAAGATAAAGCGTTCCCGTTAATGTTACCCCGTCATTTCTTTTATACGTAATAACTTCCTTGTAAACATCTTTTATGCTTTCAAACGGATTGGCAAACTGTGTTACCGGTTCCGATTTATTGGATTTTATATTTTTCCTGTAGTAATTTGGATATTGACTTGACGACTGTTGGGTGGTTAAAATTTCACCTTTGGCCGGATTCAGGATATCGATAATTTCTTCTTTCGCATTTTTAAGATTGGAGGTGTAGAGCCTTTTTTTCTTTAACGTTTTCATGTCCATTTCATCAAGGAAAGGGTGCTGCCCGTCTTTGGTGAATCCTGCTCCGATCAGGTAGGACTTCCCTCCTTTCATATCAACCACATATCTTCCGTATTGGTTTTTGGTAGTATTGAAATTTCCCGGATCATTGTAAACATCCTGATAATTTCTGTCGTCAATTATTTTAGATTCGCCATTGTTAAGATCAATTAAATAAGATTTTGTATTTCTTGTATCATACCATCCTTCCGAAACAATAGCATAATGGTCATTGGTCCAGCTTGTTCCTTCATATCTTTGTTTTGTTTTGAAGAACGATTTCGGGGCATTGCTGAATGGAGCTTCCCAGGTGAAAATTTCATCCCTGAAATCTGCCGGTTTGGACTGGTCTCCGCCGTCCAAAGCTTCCGCAAAAACCAACGTTGCAGGCATATCGCTTCTCCATCCCATATCTCTTTTTCCCATTCTTACCGATGAAAACCCTTTCGGCATAATTTCATTCAAAGGAATTTCATTTACCACTTTTACCACATTTCCGTTGGTATCGTAAACTGTTGTGGTCATCGGAAAGCGGCTTAATGGCACAATATAGGAAAATGGTTTTTTAATGGTTGTGGCCATCAGGTAGTTTCCATCCGGAGAATAGCTAAGACCGGTATACATGTCCTGATCTTTTATTTTCTTAAGATTTCCCTGAAAATCGACATTATAAATTTCGGAAGCGGTAAGAATTTCAAAGTTCTTTTCATCCTGAGGATTTTTAAGCAAATCCTGATAGGTCCTGTTTTGCGAAACCTTACCATCGGAAGTGGAAACAATAGGTCCTGTCGGAAGATCTTTACTTGAATCAATCAACGCCGGTCTGTTCTGTGGAAGAACTTTGATCAGTAGATTTTTAGAATCTTTGTTCCACGTATAAGGGCTTCCCAGATTGGCGTTCAGGTTGTCAGAAGTAATTTTTCTTGCCGTTGCCGTTTCCAGATCAACCATCCAGAGTTCTACGCCTTTACTGGTGGTATTTGTAAAGGCAAAAGATTTTTCATCCGGAGAAAATGAGGTAAACGCAATTTTAGGTTTCTGAGGTAAGTTTTTAACCTGAACTTCTGTTTTATCATTCAGCTTTCTTACTTTCAGATTATTGATGTAGGTAACGGAGCTTGAAATATTGGTTACGGGATTTATTCTTAAACCGCCAAGCTTCATTTCCTGCTGGTTCAGGTCTTCAAGGGTTTTATAGGTTGGGCGGTAGCTGAAAACAATCCAGTCTTTTTTGCTGTTCATTAAAACACTCGGAGGTCTTTCATAATCTGCCAGCTTAAGGATCTCAGCAGATGGTTTCTGATAGGTGATATTTTCCTGCGCATCATAAAAATTAAGAAACGCGAGAAGGCAAATGGTTAGCTTTATCTTCATTATATATTCTCTTTTTGACGAAATTAATGAATTTTATGTTAACCAGACTTTATTTAAATAAAATAAAAAAAGCAGCAAAAAAATTGCTGCCTGTATTGTGATTACCACTCGGTGGCTCTTTTTCTTTTTTCGATCATATAATCGACAGAGATTTTTCCGGGTCCGAAAGCTATTAGCAAAAGATATACTGAAAGATAAATAAGGCTCATCTCCCGCTTTTCAAAAGGATCGGCCCCATGAACTACAAATGCTGCGATGATCATCGTAAATGTGAGAAAACCCAGGGCAACTCTTGTAAACAGTCCTAAAATAAGAAGAATGGAACACACAAACTCTGCAAAGACAGTCAGCGTTAAAGATAGGGTTGGCCCCATTCCCAGGAAATCGAAAAACTCAATTTTTCCGCCTTCCAAAAGCATCTGAAGTTTGGGGAATCCGTGAGACAGCATGGCGAAACCAATAAAAACTCTCACCAATAATAAAATAATATCTTTAAAAACCGTATTAGAATTTGCAGTGTTCAAATAGTTCATTAAGTTAAAATTTAAATTAAATATAATGAAAATCTTTTTAATAGAACGTCTTTTCTGTCTGTTTTAGTTTACCTGTACCCAAAGTTTTTGAGATCTCTGTCGTTTTTTCTCCAGTCTTTTTTCACCTTTACAAAAAGATTCAGGTGGATTTTTTTATTGAAAAATTTTTCCAGATCCAGTCTTGATTCTGTTCCTACTTTTTTAATAGCCTCACCTTTATGGCCAATTACAATACCTTTCTGAGTATCCCTTTCCACATAGATAATAGAATCGATGAAGATAATTCCTTCCTTTTCCTTGAACTGCTCCGTCACCACTTCTACCGAATACGGAATTTCCTTATCATAGTTCAGTAAGATTTTTTCGCGGATGGCCTCATTTACGAAAAACCGTTCCGGTTTGTCAGTATACTGGTCTTTATCGTAATACGGGGGATTTTCCGGAAGCAATGATTTCAGTTTCGGTAAAATAATGTCGGTGTTAAAAGCATTCAGTGCGGAAATCGGGAGAATCTCGGCTTTAGGGATCCGTTCATGCCAGGTTTCAACCAGCTTTTCAAGTCCTTCCTGGTTGGTCTGATCTACTTTATTCAGCAACAATAAAACCGGTACAGGGATTTTATTCAGTTTATCAATTAAAAATTCTGAAGGTTCTGCTTTGTCGGTAACATCAACGATGAACAGGAATACGTCTGCATCCTGAAGGGAATCTTTCACAAAATCCATCATCTTTTCCTGTAAGCCGTACTTGGGATCTAAAACTCCCGGCGTATCGGAAAATACGATCTGCAAATCTTCTTCATTATAAATTCCAAAAATTCTGTGGCGTGTGGTCTGTGCTTTCTGGGTAACAATGGCCAGCTTCTCGCCCATTAACTGATTGAGTAAGGTTGATTTCCCGGCATTCGGTTTCCCGACGATATTTACAAATCCTGCTTTGTGCATAAAAATTATATTGAACTGCAAAGTTAATAAAACAAATCTGGTCTTTCGGCCTATTCCTGAGATTTAAAATAATAAGCCCCCGAAAATACTTTATTTCCGGGGGCTTTTTCAATTAATATACTGTTATCTGTTGTTGATATCCACTCTTACCGGCATTACATAGCTAGAAGCGAGCATATTTTCGGTTAATTTTCTGCTGTCTATTCTGTATTGCAGCTTGCTCAATACGTTTTCTATTTCTCTGCTTACGTTTTTGCAGTCGCCTTTGGAGTGAACATTGACGATTTTTCCGTTTTCGGCGATGTCAAATTTTACTTCAGAATTTACAATTCCCTGTTTGTAATCGGAATTGGTAAAATCGAAATTAGCCATCAGTAGATTTCTTATTTCATTGAATGCATCGGCTTTATTCAACTGTACTTCCTGAATGGTGTTATTATTGGTAGCTTGCGCTTTTGCTGTATTCATTACAGCTGCAAATCCACAAACTAATAAAGAAGAGATTACTATCTGAATTTTATTTTTCATAACTCGTTGGTTTTAAGGGTTGTTTTAAATTTTCTACTAACTCTTTACCAAAGATATATAAAAAAATTCATATTAATTTTACATACAGTTAACATTGAGTTAACATTGAGTTAACATTAAATATTAAATTATTGATTTACAGTGTTTTAAATTTTTAAAATAATTGAAAATTTAATATTGGAAGTGAAATTATGAGCTGAAAAAGGCCAAAACTTAAATGTTTCAGCCATATTCTATTATAAACTTAAGGTTCTTTTAATATAATCCGTCAATAATCTTCTTACTGTTAATTTCAGCAATGATAAATGTTGCATCACTTTCTGTAATATATTGATTTTCATATAACCAGTGAATTCTGGAAATCTGAATATGCGGTGGAATCAGATTATCTACTTTATAGTAAGTTTTCAGATAATAATTTTTCTTACATTCTTTAATTTTTGAAATGAAGGAATCTACCTCGGTCATTTGCTTGTTACTATAAGAAAATATAAGAGGTTTTGTAGCAGCAAGGCTTTTAGAATTATCCTTTTTAAATTCATTATTACACAAAGCAGTTACTAGTAATGACGGAATTATGGCAATCCCAAACACGATCATTCCTGCTGAAAAAGATAGATTATAATTATCATTAATAAAAATCGTCAGTAATATTGAGTTTAAAATAACTGAAACAACAATCCCAATCAATATAGGATCTTTTGATTTTCTAAATACGGATTCATCATTCTGAATATCGTTAAAGTGAACTTTGTATTCATTAAGTTCTTTTGCAAATAACGTCCTTACGAAAACTCCATCTTCCTGAATTTCAAAATACTTTTTGTTTCTTCCGTCTTTTTGATTTAAAATATTCATATACTTTTTACTCCAGTTCCCTCTTCAAAAACTTCCCTGTCAGACTCTTCTTCGACTTCACGATTTCCTCGGGTGTTCCCTGGGCAACGATCTGTCCGCCGTGCTTTCCGCCTTCCGGACCAACGTCGATGATGTGGTCTGCAAGCTTAATAACATCCATGTTATGTTCAATAATGATGAAGGAATTTCCTAATTCCACCAGCTGGTTGATCGCATCCATCAGAATTTTTACATCTTCAAAATGAAGTCCGGTGGTCGGTTCATCGAGAATGTACAATGTATTTCCGGTTTGTCTTTTGGCAAGTTCCGTAGCTAATTTAATACGCTGTGCCTCTCCTCCACTTAACGTCGTTGACTGCTGTCCCAATGTGATATACCCTAAACCTACATCGTGCAGCGTTTTCACTCTGGAATAAATTTTTGGAATCGGCTGGAAGAATTCCACGGCTTCATCAATCGTCATATCCAGCACATCGGAAATCGATTTTCCTTTGTAACGAACCTCTAAAGTTTCCCTGTTGAATCGCTTCCCATTGCAGGTTTCACAGTGAACATACACGTCCGGCAGGAAATTCATTTCAATAACTTTCAGACCGCCTCCCTGACAGGTTTCGCATCTTCCACCTTTTACATTGAAAGAGAATCTTCCGGGTTTGTAACCACGGATTTTGCTTTCAGGCAACTCTGCAAAAAGATTTCGGATGTCGGTAAACATCCCGGTGTAGGTTGCAGGATTGGAACGTGGAGTTCTTCCGATTGGCGTCTGGTCTACATCTACAATCTTATCAATGTTTTCAAGACCTTCAATTTTTTTATACGGCAAAGGTTCCTGAACCGCTCTGTAAAAATGCCTGTTCAATATCGGGTATAAAGTTCCGTTGATCAGGGAAGATTTTCCGCTTCCTGAGATTCCCGTAACCACCACGAGTTTTCCTAAAGGAACAGTAAGGGTAACATTTTTAAGGTTATTTCCGGTTGCTCCTTTCAGTACAATATTTTTACCGTTTCCTTTGCGTCGTTCCGCAGGAATTTCGATCTTTCTTTTTCCGTTGATGTACTGTGCGGTGATCGTATCTGCTTTCAAAAGATCTTTCGGTTTTCCCTGCCACAGAATTTCGCCACCGAATTTTCCGGCTCTCGGCCCGATATCCAATACCTCATCAGCTTCGAGGATCATATCTTTGTCGTGCTCCACCACCAACACGGAATTTCCTATATCACGCAGATTTTTCAAGGAATTGATTAACCGTTCGTTGTCTCGCTGGTGGAGTCCGATACTGGGTTCATCCAAAATATAAAGAACATTCACCAATTGGGATCCAATCTGCGTCGCCAGACGAATTCTCTGAGATTCTCCTCCGGAAAGCGTTCTGGAACTTCTGCTCAGGCTTAAATAATCTAACCCTACATCCAGCAGAAACTGAAGTCTTGTTTCGATTTCTTTTAATATTTCGTGGGCAATAATTGCGTTTTTCTCGGAAAATTTATTTTTAACATCGGCCAGCCATTCCTTTAGATCGATAAGGCTTAAAGCATTGACTTCAGCAATATTTTTTCCGTCAATTTTGAAGCTGAGACTGGAAGGCTGAAGACGTGTTCCTTTGCATTCCGGGCATGTTTCTTCCGTAGTGAAATGTCTTTCGAGAAGTATCGCTTCGTAGGATTCCCTGTCTTCGATGATTTCTTCCATGAAGGCAATCAGACCATCAAAGCTTATTTTGATTTTTTTCGTAATTCCGGCGTATTTCAGGTCTTTGTTGAACTCTTTATGACAGCCGTTGTACATATAATCCAATGCTTCCTGTGGAATATCCTTCATAGGCGTTGTGAGCCCTAATCCAAAAATTTCAAGGATATTTTTGATCTGGGAAAGGATCCATTTATTGGATTTAAGGTCTTCCAAAGGCAGTAAACCTCCCTGGTTGATGGATAGTTTAGGATTTTCAATAAAATAATCGGTGTTGATTTTTTTAATGGTTCCCAGTCCTTTACAGGTTGGACAGCTTCCTTTCGGCGAGTTGAACGAAAAGGTATTCGGTTCCGGCAAAGCGAGTGAATGACCGGTTTCGGCATCCATTAAATTTTTAGAAAAATATTCAATATCGTTGCTTCCCAGCTTTTGGATTCCGATAAGGCCCTCTCCCATTTCCATTGCTGTACGTAGGGATTTTTCCATTCTGTTTTCGGAAGCGCTTTCCCCGATAATCCAGCGGTCAATCACGATATCAATATCGTGGGTTTTGTAACGGTCGAGTTTCAGATCATATTCAATATCCTGCAGTTCACCGTCAATTCTTGCCTGTCCATACCCTTTTTTGGCCATCTGCACGAAAAGCTCATGGTAATGCCCTTTTCTGGCTCTTACGACAGGAGCCATCAGCATGATTTTTTCGCCTTTATAATTTTGTTTAATGGTTTCGAGAATCTGCTCTTCGGTGTAGCTTACCAGCTTTTTTCCTGTAGTTTGAGAATAGGCATCCGAAACTCTTGCAAAAAGGAGACGCAGGAAATCATACAATTCCGTTACGGTTCCTACGGTTGAACGCGGGTTTTTGTTCGTTGTTTTCTGTTCGATGGCAATTACGGGCGACAATCCTTCAATTTTGTCAACATCAGGTCGTTCCAGTCCGCCAAGAAATTGTCTTGCATAAGCCGAAAATGTTTCGATATAGCGACGCTGGCCTTCCGCGAAAATCGTATCAAAAGCCAGTGATGATTTTCCGCTTCCTGAAAGACCGGTAATCACAACAAGTTCGTTTCGGGGAATTTTGACATTGATGTTTTTCAGATTGTGCTCGCGCGCACCGTAAACTTCTATATATTCTGTTGATTTACTCATAATTTGGTGTGATTTTACATGAAAATCACGATGTGCAAAATTACGGAATTTTATGGAATTTTCTGTGTTAAAAAACGTTAGAATATTGATCCTTCATCTTCGTATGATTTTTAATTTCAAAATATTAATCTATATAAAAATACCGGTATGATTTACCGGTATGAATTATATTAATTTAAAATTTATTGTACAAAAGAATTATAAGAATTCAGGACAGAATCATAAGCAGAGCTGATTTCCTGGATGTTACTATCCGGAATCTTATTGCCCGTTTTAGAATCCCTGATCAGCTTCCTGTATTTGTCAAGAAACTCAGTCGCCCTTTTATTGAAGTTTTCAAACAGGGTCTTTTTATAGGCATACTGCTGTCCTGCTACGTCGAATTGTTTTTTTGCATTCACGTCAACCGCTTTTTCCAGTTCGTCGTAATTTTTCTGTGCTTCCGCTTCATTGAAACCTTGTGTGTATTGTTTATCGAGAACATCCATGACGGCATCCAGAGTATTCATCACAGATTTGGATGAAACAATATAATCTTTCATCGGATGATCTTTTAAAATAACTTCTTCTGCGGCTTCAGTGGCAGGTTTTATTTTGGCAACAATATTATCACCTGCCAGGAAAAATGCTTTTGCTTCTGCATTAATATCTTTTTGCAAAGCCAGTGCTTTTGCGCCCTGGTCGTCTTTATAATCCTCGGAAGTGATATAAGATTTCAGTTCCTCATATTTTTTCTCAATACTTTCCCGCCTTCTCTTATAGGTTACGAGTTCTGTTTCAATAATTTTCTGTTCGCTATCAAAACCGGAAGGAACGCCTTTAATTTTGCTTAAAGAATAATCCATGGAGTTGATCACCATCGGCATGCTGTAGACGGTTTCTCCTTTAGATTTTTTTACGGCCGCTTCGGCATATTCAACAATGTTTTCTACATGTCTGGAAGAGCTTTTGTAGGAATCAAGGAAATTGTTGTTAAAATCAATAATAGCCTGAGACTTGTCTTCTCCAGACTTTGTTACTGCATTTTCTATTTTATCAAGCCCTTTTTTACAGCTTACTGCTGTTACACTCACCGACAGGGCAAGTGCAATCGTCATCATTTTTTTCATAAAAATATTTGATATGGTATTTATTGTATAATTACTGATCAGGAAAAATCGGTATCTTCATTCGTAACCTTCACTACATATTCTATGCCGTCGATGGCTTTAAGAATAATCTGGTTTCTCAGGATGTTGGCCATATTTTCCCAGTATAATCTTCCGTAGAACGAATAATTATTCGGTACAATTTCAACTTCTACGGTTCTTATGAATCCTTCCTTCGGTTTATTGCTGATCATGGTTCCGCGTTTCACCCGGACTTCTTTCAATTCGTCTTTCAGAACCATGCGGCAATAGTTTTTAACATCTTCCAGGGAAATGATTTTATCCCTTGTGGTTAATGCATATTTATATGCCTGGATACTGTCTGTCCCTTTTTGCTCTTCTGCCCCGCCGATGGTTTCACTGAGCAGGATAAGAACCTGGGATTTTAGCTGGTTGGATAATTCTGTTCCTGGACGCACGTGGTTGGCAAGGGTACAATGGGTTATCCAGAACGAAGCGTAGGTATGATCTGTTTTTTCAACCGGCTCCATAATTACATAGTTCAGCTCCTGTTTAATGCTTCTTTTGGCATTGTTTACTTTCTGAACCATTGATTTCATTTTATCGGACATTTCGCTCAGCAAACCTTTTACATTATCTCTGTTTAATAAAGAAAAAGCAGCGATCTCATCGCGGGTAAGTTCAAGAACATTGGCGATCATATCAACTGCGTTTCTATTCGTAAAACGCTCCATTCCGCCTTTTCTTACGGTGTACAAGCCTTTTTTCAGATTGTCGTTCGGGGTAAAAGGAATTTCGGTATAGCGTCTTCCGTCACCGTCCTGAACTTCATCAACATACAGGAAATGCTCGCCTTCATCGGTAACCAGCGGGATATTATTTCCCATAATGTCGAGACTGTATTCTGTTTTTTTCCAGCCGCGGTTATAGATGGGAAAGGCATTTAGGACAAAGGAAAAATTATCAAGAATTTCTGCGGAAAATTGCGGTGGAAACTCAAATGTGAGCCACAGGTAACGCTTTCCCTCAATATATTTGGTAATTTCTTCTTTATAATCAACATAACTCAGATTTTCCGGAAGCTGGCCGGGTTCGGAAAATAATGAATTTGAGATTCCGCTTACTTCGATGAATTTATGATGATAAATGCTTTTTACATCTTCAATAATTTTATTGCGTATTGACTGTTCGTAAAAAATCTGTTCATATCCTTCAGCCTCCGTATTTTTATAATAGGTTAATCCTTCCTTAATAAAAAGTGGATTTCCATTGCTTGTAACCGTAATATAAGGCAATAGCTTGTACGTGAAATCTAGATGCTCAAATGCGGGGTTGGAGCAGTAAATGCTTACATATTTCGGAAAAGTTTCCTGAGAATATTTACTGACATCAATGCCGATGGTTACTTTGCGATAGTCTTCAGGCTTTCCCTGGAATCTTGCAATCGGGATCTTATTAAGTCGCTCATCAATGCTGTAGCAGGTATTGCCGACAAACATCACGGCTGTCTGTACTTTATTGATCCTCACATTTCCTACCGGTGTAAAAGGAATGTTAATCTGCTTATCGGATTCCGATTTGATGGTGGAGGTCATATGTTTTCTAAAAAAAAACTCGGTATGCTCCAACAGGATTTCTGAAGATTCGAAAGGCTGCGTAAAAGCAATAGCATGTGCCGGAACCGGGTGGGTATATATGGACGGAGTTAAGAGTTTTGCCAGCTTTTCAAGGATTCTGGCGTTTACCGTCTGTATTTCATTATTAGCTTTAAAAACTTCCGTGCTGAAAGCGTCAATCAGCAGTTTTACAAATGGGTCAAGCGACTGAGGGCTTTTCAGTCCCCATACTTTAGTGGCATTCTGAAGCATTCTCGCCTTTACCGATTCTTTGGAATATATATTCTGGTCTAAATTCATATTTTGTGATTGCGGTATTAGAAATTAATAAATTGACATCGGGCTGAGAAACAGTTCCGTAGAAAAGCTGAAACGTTCTCCGGTAGCTTCCATTTTTGCATTGATGGCAATTTTTACTTTCTTTTTGATTTCGGTATGTTCTTTTGTATCGTAGGTGTGCTCCACAATCTGAATATGGGCATCAATTTGCGGATTGACAATCCGGGGTTCGTATTCCTGAATCTGCCTTTTGAGGCTTTTAATGAAGACCGTCTCCCAGACGGCGCTGGTAACGCCATTATCGAACTCCAGGTTCCAGACATCATTTCCGTAATTTTCATCATATCTGTTTTCGCCTTTTTTAGTGGTGATCAACAGCATGATGTTATGGGCGATGCTTTCTCCCATATCGCATGTGTCGATGCTTCCTCCTTCCGTCATTAAGGTAGACGGAACAAAAGGCATTCTGTAATTTGGTGTGTCCATAATTCTGCTTCTTTATTACTTCAAAATGTCGTTTATGAGAAGACAATACCAAATTAATGATTTTTAACGAAATATTGTACAGTAAAATTTTAAAATTAATGAATGTTTTAAACTGTTTAATTTTTGAAGAGTAAAGAAATTAAGATCGCTTATTTCGCATGAAAGAATTGCATGATCTAATTTGTTTAAAGGCTTCGGGGCTTCAAACTTTGTTTGAAGCCCCGAAGCCTGCTTTATATCTTACAAGAATTATTTTTTAATAAACTGATAAACAGCATCATCAATTTTAAGAAGATAAGATCCCGAAACTAGGTTCTGAACTGAAATACTCTTTCTATTTTTAAATGGTAATTTTTTAGAATACATCAATTTTCCTGAGAAGTCAAAAATTTGTACCGACTTTATCTGATCGGTTTTTCCTTCAATAAAAATTTCCTCCTGAGCCGGATTCGGATAAATCCTGAACGTGTTTCCTGATGAAACCAGATCTGATACCGAAAGCACTCCCAGATTCTGACAGTAATTGGAAGGATAAGAGTCCCATTCATTGCTATTGAACACCGTATTTGGCTGGTTAATAGCGGCTTTTCTGTATAAAGAAACATTTCCTAATACCGAAGAATTGTTTGTAGAAGGAACACCGATTGCATCAACGGTAGTCGATTTATATCTCAATTCCAAATACTGGCTTCCGGAGAATGTCATCTGCGGCGCTGCTGTAACAAACTTTGCCTGGCTGATGGTATAGCATGGAAAATTAGCATCGGGATTTAATACCACAAACGTTTCATTGTTTTGTATGATGCCTTCCAATTCATAAGGATCAGGAAAATAGTAATTGGATCCGCTCGGAAACTGGATAGACAATCTGTAATCACTCAGATTGACGGGGTGACCTGTTCTGTTGGTGATTTCAAGACCTTTATTGTTTGAGCTTCCTTCAAGGTATTTCGAAACAAAAAGATCTTTAGCATAGACATCTGACGCTAAAGTTGTCGTGGAAACGGTATTGCTGTCTGGAGAAAGTAAATAGCCGTTGTCGTATGCTTTTACTGTAAAGGTATAGGTTGTGGTAGGTGTTAAATGATCCGCACTGAATGTAGACCCTTTCGTTGTCGCTACCAGATTTCCATTCTGATACACTTTATAACCTATTACATCAGTGCTTGTGCTTGGCGTCCAGTTGAGGGTAACAAAGTAAGCGCTGTTTTGTGTAACCGTTAAATTGGCAGGGCTTTGCGGTACTGTTGCATCCGGAGTCTGGCTCCAGATTGCATTTGCCCACGAAGGATTATCAATAAACGGATTTCTGTTCTTCTGAATAGCGTACACTGCATTATTCCTGTCGATTTCCCTTTGAGAAACAGGATCCTGCTGATGCCACTGAAGCAGCATTGCAATATAGGCAGGATCATAGGCTCTTTCTTCGGTTCCGTCCAGCGGATTGGTATCTGAAGCCGGATTGGTATTATTGTTAAAATTAAAAGTTCCCAGTTTTCCTTCATACCGTACAGCAAAATAAAGAAGACTTCTTGCTACATCTCCTTTAAACTCATCAATCGGTTCATAAACGCGACCAGTATAAGCTATTCCGGGAATGGCAGATTTTGCAATTTTAGATGAATTGCTGAAAGTATAATAAACCGGAGATCCTGCAATTCCGTAAGGGTAATTGCTCCTTAGCTGGTTGATCCTGGCATCCGTGGGAACCACATAAAATAAATCCGAATACATAGGATAATTACTGTAAAACGTACTTTGAGGCATCATGTGTTCCCTGTTCCAGCCCTGGCCTTCCGCGCTGGCGCTCCCAATAATATCTGCCGTTGTATATTCGTAAGCATCAGGACCGGACGGCTTTTCTGAATAAATATCCAGTAATATGGTTGTGTTAGAGGCGCCATGATCATAATACCGATCCAGGTCTGTCTGGTTATAATAATTGGTGAGATCACCATAATGCCAGTTGATATTTTTTTCAGAGATAATATCATGAAGTTTGGCCTTCAAAGCATAGCCTGATAAACCTGCTGTTCCGTTATAATATCCCGCCGGAGCCTGGGCTGCAGAATAACATACTATAAGAATGGTAATATGTAGAAATTTTTTCATACCGTAAAAATTGGGGGTCTAAAATAGTAAATTAATCTCCTTAAAGTTCGGTTTTTTTATTAAAATATCATTAACTTTTAAAATATAAAAACCTGGAAATTAAAAATTTGCAACACTAGTAGAATGCTTTGAATAATTTTTTTGGACGTTCCGTCAATTTAATTATCTTTGGGAATTAACTATATATCTATATGAATACAGAGACTATTGACAACATTAAAATGATAGCGGAAACAGCAAAAGAGTTTGCTGAAAAGAATATTAGACCTAATATTATGGAGTGGGATGAAAGTCAGACGTTCCCTAAAGATTTGTTTCATGAATTAGGAGAAATGGGGTTTATGGGAATTGTTATTCCTGAGCAATATGGAGGTTCAGGTCTTGGATATCACGAATACGTTACCATTCTGGATGAGATCTCTCAGGTTGATCCTTCTATCGGTCTCTCCGTAGCAGCACACAATTCTCTTTGTACCAATCATATTTATGAATTTGGGAACGAAGAGCAGAGAAATAAATGGCTTCCTCAGCTTGCATCAGGAAAAGTAATCGGTGCATGGGGTCTTACTGAACATAATACAGGTTCTGATTCCGGCGGAATGTCCACTACTGCCGTAAAAGATGGTGATGAATGGATTATCAGCGGTGCTAAAAATTTTATTACCCACGCAATTTCTGGTGATATCGCGGTAGTAATGACCAGAACTGGAGAAAAAGGCGCAAAGAACAACTCTACCGCTTTTGTACTGGAAAAAGGAATGCCTGGTTTCAGTTCAGGAAAAAAAGAAAATAAACTAGGGATGAGAGCTTCTGAAACAGCAGAGCTTATTTTTGATAATGTACGTGTTCCGGATTCTCACCGATTGGGAGAAGTAGGAGAAGGTTTTAAACAAGCCATGAAAATCCTTGACGGAGGAAGAATCTCTATCGCTGCACTAAGTTTGGGAACCGCACGAGGAGCTTACAAGGCAGCTTTAAAATATGCCAAAGAAAGACAGCAGTTCGGAAAATCAATTTCAGAGTTCCAGGCCATTAACTTTATGCTGGCTGATATGGCAACTGAAATTGATGCAGCGGAATTATTGATCCAGAGAGCAGCTACTCTAAAAAATGCAAAACAGAAAATGACGAAGGAAGGAGCAATGGCAAAATTATATGCATCTGAAGCTTGTGTAAGGATTGCAAATAATGCAGTTCAGATATTCGGAGGATATGGATATACCAAAGATTTTCCTGCTGAAAAATTCTATAGAGATTCCAAGCTTTGTACCATCGGAGAAGGAACTTCTGAAATCCAGAGACTGGTAATCGGAAGAGATATTACAAAATAAAAAAACATTTTTAAAATAAATACAAATGATTAAACAAGCTCTTTTGGGTGAATTCCTGCATGAGGCAGAGAGCACCAGAAAACTTTTAAATGCCATCCCGGACAGCGCATTGGAATGGAAGCCTTCCGAGAAAAACTGGACAACAGCACAGCTGGCTTCCCATATTGCGGAAGTTTACAACTGGTATGAAGACACTTTTAACAAAGATGTTTTTGATATGGGAACCTATCAATATGACAAGGGTGACATTTCAATAGCAAAGAACATCGTGGAAAAGTTTGAAGAAAATGTAGCCAGAGCACATGAAGCATTGAATAACTGGGATGAAAGTACCGCAATGAATGACTGGAGAATGGAAATGAACGGAAACGTAATTTTTCCTCCAATGCCGAAAATTCAGGTGGTTCGTGGTTTTCTGTTTAATCATTTATATCATCATAGAGGCGAATTAATTGTTTATTTAAGATCAACCGGAAATAATGTTCCCGGAATCTATGGTCCGACTGCGGATGATAACTCTTTTTAAAAAATTAGAATTATATCATTAAAAAGTGAATAGCACACGTGTTTTGCGTGTGCTATTTTCTTTTCTGGAGAAATTATAAAAATTCAAACATTCAATGTATTGCATAATTATTTAGATGAAATATCTAAAATATTCTTAAAAAATTTTGTTTTTCGTAATCATATTTTTATTAGATTTGGTATTCCACAATCAAACAAGAATTTATATGAAAAAACAATTATCGTTGTTGGGAATGCTTTTTCTATCCGGCATTTCCTTCGCGCAGACCGATCATCTCTGGTCTTCGAGTTCAGCAAAAGCAACTTCAGGTATCTTTGAAAACAAAAGCAGCATTATTAATCCTAAAATCTACAGCCTTGATATCAACGGATTAAAAAATGTTCTTGCTAAAGCTCCTAAAAGACTTGCCGCAGGAGAAAAATCTGAAATTATCATTTCTTTTCCCAATGCTGAAGGAAGAATGGAAAACTTCAAAGTCCGCGAAAATTCCAATTTCGATCCTCAATTGGCGGCAAAATATCCCGATATAAAATCATACGTCGGTGAGGGCCTTGAAAATCCATCTTCAACTGTTTATTTCAGTGTTTCGCCATTAGGACTTTCATCCATGGAAATTTACGGTGACAAATCAGCAGTTTTTATTGAACCATACACCAAAGATCTTTCTACATATATCGTGTACAAAAAATCTGATAAAAAAGACGATCTTAATAAATTTGAATGTACCGTACTTGATGTTGCCCAGAAAGGCGCTGCTACAAGTAACGTCACTGCAAGGCCCAACGCGGATGATGCCAAGTTGAGAACCTTCAGACTTGCACTTTCCTGTACAGGAGAATATACCGCTTATTTCGGAGGAACCAAAGCCAATGCCTTAGCTGCAATGAACAACACCATGACCCGTGTAAACGGCGTTTTTGAAAAAGATTTTTCGGCGAGAATGGTTTTGATTTCCAATAATGATGCGGTAATTTATACCAGTGCTTCATCAGATCCCTACTCTGCTGCTGCACAGATGAACAACTGGAACTCTCAGCTGCAGTCGACGTTAACATCAGTTATCGGCGAAGCCAATTATGACATCGGTCACTTGTTCGGAGCTTCCGGAGGCGGAGGAAATGCAGGCTGCATCGGCTGTGTTTGTACCAACGGATCGAAAGGAAGCGGTTATACCTCTCCGGCAGACGGAATTCCTTCGGGAGATAATTTCGACATTGATTATGTAGCCCACGAAATGGGGCACCAGTTCGGCGGAAACCATACCTTCTCCATGAGCAATGAAGGAACGGGAGCCAACATGGAACCGGGATCAGGATCAACTATTATGGGATATGCAGGAATTACAAGCCAGGATATCCAGCCGCATTCTGATGCTTTCTTTCATGCGATCAGCATTCAGCAGATTACCAATAATATTAAAGCTAAAACCTGTCCTGTAAGCACCAATACCGGGAATTCAATTCCTACGGCTAATGCAGGCTCAGATTATACCATACCGAAAGGAACACCCTTTATGTTAACAGGAACAGGAACGGATGCCAACGGAGATTCGTTAACCTATATCTGGGAACAGATGGATAATGCTTCTTCATCCCAGACCGGAGCAAGTTCGGCAGCCAGTGCTACCAAAGCTTCAGGGCCTACTTTCAGATCCTTTACGCCAACCGCTTCGCCGGTAAGGTATTTCCCGAGAATGGCTTCTGTATTGGCCGGAGCTACAACAACAGCTGGTTCAGAGATCACTGTGGAGGCTTTATCCAATGTAGCCAGAACGTATAATTTCAGATTTACGGTTCGCGACAACAGAGCGGGTGGTTCAGGGAATAATTCTGATGATGCGGTGATCACCGTAAACGGAACAGCAGGACCTTTCAGTGTAAGTTCACAAAATTCGGCCACAACATATACCGGAGGAACTTCTCAAACCGTAACGTGGAATGTTGCAGGAACTACCGCAAACGGCGTCAATGCAGCCAATGTTGATATTCTTTGGTCAACGGACAGCGGAAATACATGGACTACCCTGCTTGCGGGAACACCAAACGACGGTTCTCAGGCAGTGATAATTCCTAATTCATCTACCACCACGGGAAGAATTATGGTGAAAGGATCCAATCATATTTTCTTTGATGTAAACAATGCCAATATCACGGTAAATGCGGGATCCGGAACAGTAGATACAACAGCTCCTACCGCTCCTACTCTTGCTGCTTCAGGAACAACTTCTACAAGTACTAATCTTTCATGGTCCGGAGCAACGGATAATGTTGCGGTGACAGGCTACGATGTGTATCAGGGAGCGTCATTGATCGGTTCAACGGCTTCTACATCGTATACGGTGACAAGTCTTAGTCCTTCCACAACATATACATTCTCCATTAGAGCAAAAGATGCGGCAGGAAATGTTTCATCTTCAAGCAACTCGGTAAGTGTAACTACACTGGCAGGAAGTACGGTTTCTTATTGCTCTGCTTCTGCAAATAATACAGCCGATGAAAGAATCGGTAATGTAAAATTCGGTACGATTAACAACACTTCTACAGGAACTGCCGGTTATGAAAATTTCACATCAATCTCTACCAATGTTACAAGAGGAACGTCTTACACCATTTCTATAACTCCGGTTTGGACTTCTACCGTTTACAGTGAAGCTTACGCTGTGTATATTGATTACAACGGAGACGGAGACTTTACAGACAGTGGCGAACTGGCTTGGTCTAAAACAGGTTCTACCACGAGTCCCGCAACAGGTTCTATCACCATTCCTTCAACAGCTGTTTTAGGAAGCACAAGAATGCGAGTGATGATGCAGTACAGCTCTGTGCCTTCATCTTCGTGCGGAACGTATACTTACGGACAGGTGGAAGATTACACTTTAAATATCCTATCTTCCGGAAGAGGTGAAGTTGGCACAAAAGATCTTATCACAGATGTTAAACTGTATCCGAACCCGGTAAAAGACATTTTATATATTTCAAATACGAAGGCAGAAGATTATAAAATCTTCGATATGGGTGGAAAACTAATCAACTCTGGGAAACTTGAAAGAGGTTCTGTAAATGTGAGCAGCCTTATCAAAGGAGCTTATATGATTCAGATCGGAGAAACCTCCAAGAGATTCATTAAAAACTAATAACCAATCAATTTAAACTGAAAGGCTGTCCGGAAACGGGCAGTCTTTTTTTATGGGTAATGAGCAATTAGTAATGAGTAATAAATGATGATTGATTATTGATCTTGTTATAATCAGGAATCAATAATTCACAATTCACCATTGACATTCACAACAAATGATTTTCATTTAATTGTAAAAACTCAACTCATCAATCCTGATTTTATGAAACCTAATTTTTATATTTGCCTAAATAAAAAATATTCATGGATAAAATTGACAGTCTGAACCAGGTAGCAGAATTCCACACCACTTTTAAAGCCCCTATTTTAGATACCCCGCAGATTCCTTCACCGGAAAGATGCAATTTAAGGGTTGAACTTTTACAGGAAGAACTCAATGAATTAAAGCAGGCCATTACAGATAATAACATTGTAGAAATTGCCGATGCATTGTGTGATCTTCAGTATGTATTAAGTGGTGCGGTTCTGGAATTCGGACTTGGCAGTAAATTTGTAGAACTGTTCAACGAAGTGCAGCGATCCAACATGTCGAAAGCATGTGATAATGAAGAGCAGGCACAGGAAACCGTAGAATTCTACAAAGAAAAAGGTGTAGAATCATTTTACGAAAAATCAGGCGAAAAGTATAATGTATACAGGAAAGCAGATCATAAAGTCCTGAAAAATAAATATTATTCTCCTGCCGATCTGAAGACAATTATTGAAAAATAGAATGAAAAAAATTATTAAGAGTATCCTTGCGGTATCTGTATTGTTCCTGGCCGTTCAGCAGCTTTCTGCACAAAAAGTTGTGGTGGGCCGCGAAGTGGAAACTACCGACGATGGCAAAATGCTGTTGGGAAATCAGCTGAAATCAAAATTCCTGGAAGCTCCTTATGCCGACTGGTATGTAAAAGAGCACGATGAATATGCACTGGACCAGAAAGCCATCAGCGAGCTTAAAAAAGCGAAGATCAATTCTTATAATATGATCGTTTTTATGGGAACATGGTGTGAAGACAGCCACAGGGATTTTCCGCGCCTCATGAAAATTCTGGAGGATGTAAAATACCCTGAAAGCAGACTTACCATTATTGCTGTCAACCGTAAAAAAGAATCGCCAACGGGAGATGAAGCAACGTATAACGTTCAGAAGGTACCTACGATTATTGTAGAGCGATATGGCAAGGAAATCGGCAGAATTATAGAAATGCCGACAACAGGATATATTGAAAGAGATCTTGTTGAAATATTAAAAAAAGACGATCAGTCCGTAATCAAAGAAATTTTTAGCAAATAAATCTTGAGAAATTTAAAAGTAATATTACCGTTTCTGGCAGGAGTCATTTTGATGATGATCCTGTTTTTCAGTTTCAGATCCTGTTTAAATCCTGCTGAGAAAACCGAAAAGTCAGATTATTATATTCTGACCAATCAAATCTCAAAAATGAATAAAATGGTGGTTCTGGAGCAGAATACGTCCTCCATGCAGAAGACCAAAATGGGCTACGAGTTTTTCGGAAAGGAAGTATCCAGCAACAGTATTATTACCTATACCAAAACCAATGCGCAGGTTTCGTATGATCTTAACAAGATGAAAATGGAAGTGGATTCCGTTAATAAAAAATTGATTATAAGAGAACTGCCGGAACCGGAGATAAGAATTACCCCAAGTGTGGAAATCCAGTCGCTGGATGATTCTTTCTTCAACAGGATTTCTGAAAAAGACATTAAAAACGTGACGCAGAAGGCCAAAACTACGGCCATTAATTCCATTGATCAGAACAGGTTAAAAGGTGAAGGCAAACAGCAGCTCATGGAAAATCTGAATACCATTTTCGTTTTGGCAAAGGCTTTGAATTATACAATAGAAGACCAGACAGGCAAGCTGGGTGTTCTAAAACTGTAAAATTTAAAAGCAATGGACTCAGAAGAAAACAAAAAACAGGAATCTGCAAACACGGCAGAAACAAAAAAGCAAAACGAGGATTTCCCGAATATTCCGGCATCATCAAAGAAAACAAACCCTTCGGATGTAGATAAGGAAGACGTTCAGAAATCTTCAAAAAACAATAAATCCGGAAAAACGGATAATATTGAAGAATAAAATAAAAAGGTTCTGCTTATGAAAAGCGGAACCTTTTTAGAAAAAAAATATACAAATAAAAATCAAACCATATAAAAATTCGCTCCGCCGTCTGAATTTTATGGACTGTTAACTATATTATCTAATTTTCAGCGAAGCGAAATTATATTTTAAAATCAGACAATCGTGGATTTTCCGAGTTTCACATTTTCAAAATTATAATAGGACTTTTCAGAATATTTGATGTAATCGGCAATGAAGCTTCCCACTTCGCTTGTTGAATAATACTGATCAGCATTCAGATCTACCGTTACATATTTGTTTTCAATAGCATATTCTACAGACTGTCTTAATTTTTCGGCCGCCTGATCCAATTCAAGATAATCCAGCATCATCGCTGTACTCAGAACAGACGCTACAGGATTGGCAATTCCCTTCCCTTTTGCCTGAGGATAAGATCCGTGTATAGGCTCAAACAAAGCATTTTCGTTTCCGATCGATGCGGATGGAAGCAGACCGATAGAACCGCCGATCACACTGGCTTCATCCGAAATAATATCGCCGAACATGTTTTCTGTTACAATAACATCAAACTGCTTCGGATTTAAAATTAACTGCATCGCCGCATTATCCACAAACATAAAATCAAGTTCCACATCTGGATATTCCTGCGCAATTTCTTTACAAACCTTTCTCCATAATCTGGAAGTATCTAAAACGTTAGCCTTATCAATCAGGGTTAATTTTTTCCTGCGTTTTTGCGCTTCCTGGAAAGCCATGTGAACAATCGGTGCAATTTCATCACGGTTATATTTACAAATATCATACGCATACCCGGCCTCTTCATCCGTAAATTTTTCACCGAAATAAATTCCGCTAACCAGTTCCCGGAAAATCTGAATGTCAGTTCCTTCAATAACCTCTCGTTTTAACGGGCTTTTATCGATCAGGGAAGCATATGTTTTTAAAGGACGGATGTTGGCAAAAAGCCCAAGTTCCTTACGGAGTTTTAGGAGTCCCTGTTCAGGCCGCACTTTTGCGTCAGGATTATTATCAAAAGACGGATCCCCGATGGCTCCGAAAAGCACGGCATCGGACTCTTTACAAATCTGCAGCGTTTCTTCCGGCAAAGGATTTCCCGTCTTGAAAATCGCTTCCGCGCCCATCAATCCGTAGGTAAATTCAAAGGTATAATTAAAAGCTTCGCCAATTGCATTCAGGATTTTCGTGCTTTCGTTCACTACCTCCGGGCCGATTCCGTCTCCAGGAAGAACGGCAATTTTAAAACTTGTTTTCATAAATCTTCTGCGTTTTTAATTCAAATTCCTGAATAACCTTTTTTCGGCTGATCAGGAAATCAATATCATCATACCCGTTCATCAGGCAGATTTTTTTGTAGGGATCAATTTCAAAATACTCGGAAAGGTCCCCAAAGCTTACCGTCTGTTTTTCAACATCTACAAAAATTTCTTTTTCGGGATTTTCAGTAATGTCATTTAAGATTTCTTTTAAAAACCTTTCGGAAACTTTTACCGGAAGCAACCCGTTATTTAGAGCATTTCCTTTAAAAATATCAGCGAAAAAGCTGGATATAACAGCCTTAAAACCATAATCCGTCAAAGCCCACGCCGCGTGCTCCCGACTGCTTCCGCAACCGAAATTATTTCCGGCTACCAATATCTCACCTGAATATTTAGGATTGTTTAATACAAAATCCGGGTTGGGTTCGTTTGTATGAACATCATAACGCCAGTCTCTGAAAAGATTCTCCCCAAACCCTTTTTTATCAATACTTTTTAAAAACCGGGCCGGAATAATCTGGTCGGTATCTATATTTTCTACAGGCAACGGAATTGCCCGGGATTGTATCATGACTAATTTTTGCATTTTTTCTGAATCAAAATAGTTTTAATTATAAATTAATTTTTTCAGGAGCTTTTTCCCGCTATCCACTCATACTCCTCGCTCCCATTCTTCCTGCCTTCTCCAATGCTAAATCCTTATACTCAGCATCTCTCTAACGCTTGCTCCGGGGTAACCGTTTCTATCGGGGCTAAAAGAGTGAATGGTTAATTTCACTTCGTGAGTCAATTGTCAATTTTAAGATTCACCATTCACCATTCACTTACCAAGTAAAATTCACTTGACCATCAGTTTTCAAAAGCCGAAATTTTCCCTTCTACGGCAACTTTTGCAGCCGTTAACGGACTTGCAAGAATCGTTCTTGCACCCTGTCCCTGTCTTCCTTCAAAATTCCTGTTGGAAGTCGAAACGCAATATTCTCCTTCCGGGATTTTATCATCGTTCATCGCCAGACAGGCCGAACATCCGGGCTGCCTGATCTGAAATCCGGCTTCCGTAAAAATGGTGTCGAGGCCCTCTTCATATATTTGTTTGGCTACCTGCTGAGAACCCGGAACAATTAAGGCATGAACGTGTTCCGATTTTCTTTTTCCTTTAATGTAATTTGCCGCCGAACGGAAATCTTCAATTCTGGCATTGGTGCAGCTTCCGATAAAAACATAATTCACCCTAATATCAGAAAGTGCCTGTCCGGCTGTTAATCCCATGTATTTCAAAGCCTTTTCTTCAGAATCATTTTGCGGATCCGGAATGTTCTGGCTGATCGAAATTCCCATTCCCGGATTGGTTCCGTAGGTTACCATCGGATAAATTTCAGAAGCTTCAAACGAAAATTCAGCATCGAAAACAGCATCTTCATCGGACTTCAGGGTTTTCCAGTACTCCAGTTTCTCTTCCCATTCCTCTCCTTCCGGAGCAAATTTTCGCCCTTTAACATAGTTGAAAGTAGTCTCATCCGGAGCAATCATTCCGCCGCGGGCTCCCATTTCGATGCTCATGTTGCAGACGGTCATTCTCCCTTCCATCGACATTTCTTCAAAAACATTTCCGGCATACTCGCAGAAATAGCCTGTTCCTCCATCGGTCCCGACTTTTGAAATGATGTACAGAATCACATCTTTCGGCTGAACATTCTTATTTAATTGACCGTTTACGGTAATTCTCATGGATTTAGGCTTATTCAGCAATAAGCACTGGCTCGCAAAAACCTGTGCTACCTGACTGGTCCCGATCCCGAAAGCAATTGATCCGAAAGCACCATGCGTAGAAGTATGGCTGTCGCCGCAAACGATGCTCATTCCCGGTTGGGTAATTCCCAGCTCCGGAGCAATAATGTGAACAATCCCCTGGTAAGGATGTCCCAGACCATACAACTCGATATTGTTTTTTCTGCAGTTTTCCGTTAATTGCTGAACCTGGTTTCTGGAAGATTCATCCCGTATCGGCTTGTCCTGGTCCCATGTCGGAACATTGTGATCGGCAGTCGCCACAATTTGCTTTGGCCTGAAAACTTCCAGGTTCCTGGATTCCAGTTCTGCAAAAGCCTGCGGGCTTGTTACCTCGTGAATCAGGTGCTTGTCGATGTATATGATTTGAGGTCCGTCGGGAATCGTTTCTACAACGTGAGCATCCCAGACTTTGTCAAAAAGTGTTTTTTTCTCAATATTCATTATCTTGTATAATTGAAAACAGTCTGCTATCCTATTTTTCTCGTTACTCTTTCGATGATGGCAGTTAAGTCATTATTATCAATTTCTTTTTTACGGTCAGCCATTTTGAGGAATTCCTGATATAAAAAATCCAGTTCGTTTTTAGTAACATCAAATCCGATATTCTTGAACCGGTAAGCCAATGCCGAACGACCGCTTCTGGCAGTAAGCACAATGGTTGAAGCATTAACACCCACTTCAGCAGGATCAATAATTTCGTAGGTTTCCCTGTTTTTAATGACGCCGTCCTGATGAATTCCGGAACTGTGCGCAAAGGCATTTGCACCAACAATAGCTTTGTTAGGCTGCACCGGCATTCCCATCAGATCAGACACCAAAACACTCATGTAATTGAGCATTTTGGAATTGACCTCTGTGTATAATTTTAAATTTTTATGTTGTTTCAGAATCATGACAACCTCCTCCAAAGCTGTATTTCCGGCTCTTTCTCCAAGCCCGTTGATGGTACATTCGATCTGTCTTGCTCCATTGATGACACCGGAAATTGAATTAGCAGTCGCTAATCCCAGATCATTATGACAGTGACATGACAGCACTGCTTTTTCAATACCTTTTACATTTTCTTTCAGGTATTTTATCTTTTGTCCGTATTCTTCGGGAAGGCAATATCCTGTTGTATCAGGAATATTAAGAACCGTAGCTCCTGCTTTTATGGCTTCTTCACAGACTTTTGCAAGATAATCATTGTCGGTTCTTCCCGCATCTTCGGCGTAAAACTCTACATCTTCCACAAAAGTTTTGGCATACTTTACAGCCTGTACCGCTCTTTCAATAATATCTTCCCTGTTGGAATTGAATTTATATTTAATATGGGAATCCGAAGTTCCGATTCCTGTGTGAATTCTTGGTCTTTTTGCAAATTTAAGTGCTTCAGCAGCTACATCAATATCTTTCTGATTGGCTCTTGTCAATCCGCAGACTTTTGCATTCTTCACGAGTTTTGAAATTTCAGAAACCGAATGAAAATCTCCCGGACTGGAAATGGGGAAACCTGCTTCAATAATATCAACCCCAAGTTCATCAAGCTTTTCTGCAATTGCCAGTTTCTGCTCCGTATTCAGTTTACAGCCCGGAACCTGCTCTCCGTCCCGCAGTGTGGTGTCAAAAATTTCAACTTTTTCGGAATTCATAATGAAGTATTTTACTTAATTTTGATTCAAAACTAAAAAGATGAAACGTTTATTCATTTCCTTTTTTTACAAAAATTACAATATTCAAAATGTTATAAATTGAATTTAAATTACTGTTTATCAATATTTTAAAAATTAAAAATTTACAATGGCAGAATTGCATAAAGATTTTTTATTTGTCCTTATTAAGTCGCTTACGACCTCGGAAAAACGGCAATTCAGGTTGTATGTAAATCGCCTCGGGATCAATGTGGACGCAAAGTTCCTGTTGCTTTTTTCTGAAATCGAAAAGATGAAAGAATATGATGAAAGCATCATTGTTCAGAAGAAAATTTCAACAAAACAGCAGTTATCTAATCTGAAAGCACATCTTTACAAACAGATTCTGGTAAGTTTACGGATGAATCCGAGTCATCAGAATTACAGGATCCAGCTACGTGAACAGTTGGATTTCGCCAATATTCTGTATCAAAAAGGTTTATATAAACAGGCTTTGAAAATTTTAGATAAAACAAAACAGACTGCTCTTGAGCTTGATGAAAAGACCATTGCTTCCGAAATTATCGACCTTGAAAAAGTAATTGAATCACAGTTTATTACAAGAAGTATTGAAGGACGGGCTGAAGAACTGATCAGGCAGTCCACCGAAATCAGCAAACAGAATCATTATGCCACGGAACTTTCTAATTTATCTCTGAAATTATACAGTGAAATGCTGACGCACGGTTATGTAAAAACGGATGAAGAGCGTGCTGAAATCATGAAAATATTTAATGCACAGATTCAGAAAATAACCTTTGAAAAACTAAATTTCACGGAAAAATTATGGTATTTCAAAGCGCATGTCTGGAAAAACCAGCTTCTCCAGGAATATAAGTACACTCTAAAATATGCCTTTCTTTGGGTGGATCTTTTTCATAACAATCCGGAGATGATTATGAGTCATCCCGTATGGTATATCAAAGGAAATACTTATCTTCTGAAAGTTCTTTTTCTGTACGGAAATATTGATATTCTGGAAGACCGTTTCAGGAAGTTTAACGAAGCAGTCTATTCTTCAAGTTTTGCTCAAAATGAAAACCTGCAGTCGCTTATTTTTCTGACGCATTATAATACGTTAATGAATATTCACTTTGTGAAAGGCGAATTCTTCTCCGGTACGAAAATAATTCCTGAAATTGAGCTTAAAATGGATAGGCTCCGTGATAAAATTGATGAACATCATTTTATGATTTTATATCTTAAAATGGCGGCTATGTTCTTCGGAAGCCGAAAGTTCAAAGAATCGATACGATATGCATTGAAAGTTATTGAATCCAAAGGAAATGTACAGGAAGACCTGCTGTTTCATACAAGGATTTTGATTTTAATGGCAAAATATGAATCCGGAAATGATGAAGATTATGACGAGTTTATAAAAGCAACGTTGAAGTTTGCAAAAAAAATGAAAAAACCGGATGAATTTCATTTTGAAAGTGTAAACTTCTTTAAAAATCTGAATAATTTAACGCCTCACAATCAGTTGGAATCTTTTAAAGAATTTGATAAGAAACTCCAGGTTTTTGCCGGTAATGAATATTACAGAAGGTCTTTATTATACATCGATATTCATGGCTGGGTAAAATCTAAAGTGAGAAATGTTGACGTTATCGAAATTATTAAAGAGAAAGTGAGATATAAAAGAGCTCATTAAATAATTCCAACATATTCATAATTAAAAGGTTGATATTATTTCAATCTTTAAAAACGGTTTTATTTGCTTTTTAGTATTAAATCTTCCGTCAAATAGATACATCTGTAGCATTTTAAATAAAAATTCCGTATTTTTGCATCTTAAAATTTCTTAGTAAACAATGATAAAAATTACACTTCCAGACAGTAGTGTCAAAGAATTCGAGGCAGGAGTAACTCCGCTAGATGTGGCAAAATCTATAAGCGAGGGATTGGCTAGAAATACCATTTCCGCAATTGTTAACGACAAACAAGTAGAGACGACCACGCCTATCACCACGGATTCTACGGTACAGTTGCTTACCTGGAATGATGATCTTGGAAAGAAAGCGTTCTGGCATTCTTCTGCCCACCTTCTGGCACAGGCTATCCTTGAGTTTTATCCTAATGCTAAGTTAACCATCGGTCCTGCTATCGAAAGCGGATTCTACTATGATGTAGATTTCGGAGACGAAAGCTTATCTGAAAAAGATTTTGAGAAGATTGAGAAAAAAGTATTGGAAAATGCGAAAAAAGGCTCAACGTTCTCTCTATACCCGGTTTCTAAAGAAGAAGCTTTAAAAGTATATGCAGATAATCCTTATAAGGTAGAACTGATTTCTAATCTTAACGACGGTGAAATTACTTTTGTAACCCACGATGATTTCACAGACTTATGCCGTGGAGGACATATTCCGAATACCAGTATTGTAAAAGCGGTAAAGATTTTAAATGCAGCCGGAGCTTACTGGAGAGGAAATGAAAAAAATCCTCAGTTAACAAGAGTGTACGGTATTTCTTTCCCGAAACAGAAAGAGCTGACTGAATATCTTGAAAGATTGGAAGAAGCAAAAAGAAGAGATCATAGAAAATTAGGTAAGGAATTAGGAATTTTTGCTTTCTCTGAAAAAGTAGGAGCCGGTTTGCCGCTTTGGCTGCCAAAAGGTACCGCTTTGAGAAGAAAACTGGAGAATTTCCTTTCTGCCGCTCAGAAAAAAGGAGGATACGAATTCGTAATGTCACCGCATATTGGTGCCAAAGAATTATATGTAACCTCAGGACATTGGGATAAATATGGCGCAGACAGCTTCCAGCCGATTAAAACCCCGAATGAAGGCGAAGAATTCATGCTGAAGCCGATGAACTGCCCGCATCACTGTGAAATTTATAAAACTTCACAATGGAGCTACAGAGATTTACCAAAAAGATATGCAGAATTCGGAACGGTTTACCGATATGAACAATCGGGAGAACTTCACGGATTAACAAGGGTTCGCGGATTTACTCAGGATGATGCACACTTATTCTGTACCCCGGATCAGTTGCTGGGAGAATTTGAAGCGGTAATCGATTTGGTATTGTACGTTTTCAGATCTTTGGGTTTTGAAGATTTTGTGACTCAGGTTTCTTTGAGAGATCCTGATAACAGAGAAAAATATATCGGTTCTGATGAGAACTGGGAAAAAGCGGAAAACGCCATCATCACCGCAGCAAAAAACAAAGGTTTAAAAACAGTTGTTGAATACGGTGAAGCTGCATTCTACGGTCCTAAGCTGGATTTCATGGTAAAAGATGCCTTAGGAAGAAAATGGCAGCTTGGAACTATTCAGGTGGATTATAACTTGCCGGAACGATTTGATCTTCATTACATCGGAAACGATAATGAAAAGCACAGACCGGTAATGATCCACAGAGCACCGTTTGGTTCTATGGAGCGTTTTATTGCGATTTTGCTTGAAAATACAGCCGGTGACTTCCCTCTTTGGCTGAGCCCGGATCAGTTTATTATTCTTCCGATCAGTGAAAAATATGCAGATTATGCTAAAAAAGTTTCAGAATTTTTGGAAAATCACGATATTAGCGGTCAGATTGATAACAGAAACGAAAAGACAGGAAAGAAAATCCGTGATGCAGAATTAAATAAAATCCCATTCATGCTGGTTATAGGCGAAAATGAAGAGAAGGATGGCACAATTTCTGTACGTAGACGGGGTGAAGGAGATTTGGGAGCAATGAACTTAGAAGACTTCGTTTCTTACTTCAAAAAAGAATCTGCGATCTAAAATCAAAGATTCTGAATTCAGAATTAAAAATATGTTATCATTGAGTTCTGAATAACAATTAAATTAGAGTTAACCAATAAAATTATAATACAATAGCACAAAGATTTAACAACAGGGGCCCACAGAGACGTCCGGTACAGGAGGACGCTCACTTGATCAACGATAAAATTCGTGTGAGAGAGCTTCGTTTAGTGGGCGATAACGTAGAGCCGGGAGTATATCCTACAGAAAAAGCAAGGCAGATTGCTCAAGAGCAGGAACTTGATCTTGTAGTGATTTCTGATAAGGCTGAACCGTTTATTGCTAGAGTTTTGGACTATAAAAAGTTCTTATACGAGCAAAAGAAAAAACAGAAGGAACTTAAAGCCAAGCAGGTAAAAGTAGTAGTAAAAGAAATTCGTTTCGGACCTCAAACCGACGAACATGACTATGAATTTAAGAAGAAGCATGCTGAAAAATTCCTCGAAGAAGGTTCAAAGTTAAAAACCTACGTTTTTTTTAAAGGACGTTCGATTATCTTTAAAGACCAGGGAGAAATTCTTCTTTTAAAGCTTGCCCAGGAACTGGAGCACGTAGGAAAAGTAGATCAGCTTCCTAAGCTTGAAGGAAAAAGAATGATAATGATGATGAGTCCTAAAAAACCGGCTAAATAATTATAGGTGGCGGTAGTTCCGTTAATTTAAAATACAAAGCTTCAATTTATTGGAGCTTTTTTTTATTTAATCACCTGATTTAAAAATATTATAAATCACAAAGTTGAGATTATCCTAAGTTTAATTTTATATTAAAAATACTTTAAATAAAGGGTTTCCCGGACATATATTATATCTTGAATATGGGATATATCATAAATATTTATATATTTGCAATGTCAAATAAATAAAATATGAAAATTAAACTTTTAACAGGATTTGCAACAGCACTGTTATTAACTTCTTGTGCTCAGGATGAAACATTTGAAAACGCAACCCTGAAAAACAGTGAATTAAAAACTTCAGAAATTGCAGCCCGCGGAATTTCCTCAACAGTAACTTTCGTTAAAGAAACAACGAACCATCCACAAAGACTGGATCCGGGCCAATCAATCAGCTTATCGTATAACATCTACACCTACAGATTGGAAATGCAAGGAGATAGTAATCTTGTACTATATCAGGATAGACCGGGCTTTACGCGTGCTATCTGGAGTACAAACACGCATCGAGATAGTGGAACACCGTGGCTTATCGCACAAAATGACGGAAACCTTGTTATATATAATAATGGTAATCCGCTGTGGCATACAAATAGTTCGGTAAGCGGCAATGTATCTAACCCTCACATAAAGATGCAATTATATACCAGAAGTGGTGGTTCTATACCTGCGGGAATTAGAATCAAGCTAGTATTAGGTGGAAATAATGTAGAAAGAAAAACCTTTGCCGAAGTCGATCTTAGTGATTTTTACTAAAAGAATTAAACGCTTACATGCTATATTTTAAATTTAAACCGCCCTTCCACCAGGCGGTTTTTATTATTAAATCTTAATATCTCTTGCTCTAATAATTTTTTGTTATTTTGCAATTATTATTAAATTTTTTTAATTCAAATACATGAAGATAGGATATTTTTCCTTTTTTTTATTCATTCTGATTATTTTCGCATTAGGCTGTTATTACCACTACCCTTTTCTTTCAGACGACAGTCTTATCTCCCTGCGCTATGCACAGCGTTTTATTGAAGGTAAAGGACTTACCTGGAACGACGGACATCCTGTGGAAGGATATTCCAACCTGTTGTGGATTCTGATGATTTCTGCTTTGGGAAAATTGGGAATGAATCTCATCCTTGCAGCCAGACTATTGGGAATAGCATGTTCTGTGGGTACACTGGCTGTAATCTGTTTTTATTTTAAAACAAGAAATATCAGGAGAGAATACGTTTTTCTCACGGTATTTCTTTTGGTAACGACTCCGTGTTTTACCGTTTGGGCCATTGGCGGACTGGAGCAGCCTTTATACATTTTTCTGCTCACACTCACTTTAACTGAAGTTTCGAAAATTATTAACGATAAAAATAAAGGACGGATCTATTCTCTGTCATTGTGGCTTGGACTTTTGGCAATTACGAGACCGGATGGTTTTCTGTTCACTATTTTAACAACACTATTTTTAGTTTTTATTTTCAGAAAAAGCAGAAAAGATCTTATCAAAGTTTTTGTTTCCGCAGGAATCTTACCGGCTTTATTTTTATTGGGGCAACTCCTTTTCAGGTATAACTTTTATGGTGAACTGGTTCCGAATACCGCTTTGGTTAAAGTGAAAATAACCTTACATCATATTGTAAGAGGCGGTTTTTATGTTTTCAAATCATTCTTCGGGACTTTATTATTTTCTTCGCTTGGATTGTATTGCCTGTTTTATCTTGCATACAAAAAGAAAAATCTTTTCGGATTTTATTTATTGCTGAATATTGTGGTATGGACAGTTTATATAATGACGGTAGGCGGCGATATTTTTCCGGCCTTTCGTCATTATTATGTAGTGCTGATTTTACTTGTATTTGCTATTATTCTTGGGTTGAATGAAATGAAGTTTCACTTTAAAATAAAAATGATCAGGGTTGGATTTATTGCTTTATTATTAATTAACCCTTTTATACAGCTTGTGATTCCGGATAATCATTATGCGATTGAAGAACGATGGGAATTCCGTGGGATGAATTTAGGTAAAACCTTGAAAAACACTTTCCCGGAAACAACTTTAATTGCGGTTACGGCAGCCGGCTGTATTCCTTATGCTTCTGAGCTGCCAACAGTTGATATGCTTGGATTAAATGACTACTACACACCGCGTCATCCGCCGAAAAATTTCGGCACCGGGATGCTGGCTCATGAATTGGGCGATGCGAACTATGTTCTCGGAAGAAATCCCGATATTATCATTTATCATATGGGTGCTGTTCCCCGCTTTAATGTGGGTGATCAGATGAAAACCAATCCGGTTTTTATGAATAACTATGTGGAAATGCTTGCCAGACAAAGTAATGACGAACATATATTATATTTTAATAAATATGGAAAAAGTGCCGGAATCAGAAAACAGGGAAATAAAATTATCATTCCGGCTTATCTTATAAGTTCAGATACAGATAATGAAAGTATTTTTAGGAAAAATACTCTTCTCAGGCATCTTCAAAAAGGGAAAAAATATATTCTTTCCATCAGAAATTTCAACACTGAAAAGTGGGAATTAAGCCAATCTGCCTCAAAATTATTTTCTGCTGAATCCAACATCAGTTATGGAAATAAGGAAATGACCATCACTCTTATTCCGGTAAATGAAATGTTTTTAGAAAATATAGAATTGCAAAGGAAATATTAATAATTTTTTGTAATTTTGCAAACTATTATTTCCGGGGAATTACCGGAAACCAAAAACATATATTGATAACAAAACAATAAAAAGCAAAACAATGCCAAAATTAAAAACGAAATCAGGTGCTAAGAAACGTTTTGCTCTTACCGGATCTGGTAAGATCAAAAGAAAAAACGCTTACAAAAGCCACATCTTAACGAAGAAAGAAACAAAGCAGAAGAGAAATCTTACTACTACTTCTTACGTAGCTAAAGTGGACGAGAAAAGTGTACAACGTCAATTAGCAATTAAGTAGTTTTTATAAATCTATATCCGGTTTATAAGAATTAAAACAAATTCAACATTTTAACCCTGAAATGGTGCAGCTAAGAGTAATGGAACAATTTACCGCACATTTCAAAAAAAACAATTTAATTATGCCAAGATCAGTAAATTCGGTAGCTTCAAGAGCTAGAAGAAAGAAAATTTTTAAGCACGCTAAAGGTTATTTCGGAAGAAGAAAGAACGTTTGGACGGTAGCTAAAAACGCGGTAGAAAAAGCAATGCAATATGCTTACCGTGGTAGAAAAGAGAAGAAAAGAAATTTCAGAGCACTTTGGATCACTCGTATCAACGCGGGAACCAGAGAGCACGGAATGTCTTACTCTCAGTTTATGGGAGCTCTTAAAAAGAACAACATTGAGCTTAACAGAAAAGTTTTAGCAGATTTAGCAATGAATCACCCTGAAGCTTTCAAAGCAGTTGTAGATCAAGTAAAATAATGTAAAATTTTTGTTATCAATATAAATCCCGGGTTTTTTTGCCTGGGATTTTTTTATTATATACATTTGCTAAAATTATTAAATATATAAAATTTTATTTAAGAGTGAAAAAACTAACTTCTTTATTGCTCATTTCATTGGCTTTTTATAACCTTGAGGCCCAAAGTCTTATTCAGGCTTATAAAAACAGGGCAGATCAGGTTTCACAGACCAATATTACCACGATGCTTCAGGAATTTGAGAATCTTGGTGTAAAAACTACCGGCTCTGTAGCCAATACGAATACCCTGAACTGGCTTAAAGCGAAATACCAATCGTACGGATATACTGCGAACCAGATTGTGGAAGATCCTTTCACATTTGGCAGCACCAGCTCAAAAAATTTAATCATAACAAAAACGGGAACACTTTATCCTAATATTTATGTGATTATTTGCGGGCATTATGATACAATCACCGGTAATGGCGTAAGCGATAACGGAAGCGGGACATCCATTATCCTGGAAGCAGCAAGGATTCTGAAGGATATTCCTACGGACTACTCAATTAAATTTATACATTTTTCCGGGGAAGAACAGGGACTCTATGGAAGTACCCATTATGCAGATAATGTAGTTTTTCAGAATAACGTAAGGCAGCTGAATATCAGAGTGGTATTTAATATTGACCAGGTTGGTGGTAAAATCGGCAACAATAACAATGCGATTAAATGCGAAAGCGACCAGTCCGGGCAGAGCGGAAACAATGCCCAGTCTCTTTCTTTTACCCAACAGCTTGCAAACTGTACAACGCTGTACTCTCCTCTGCAAACGGTAATGTCTAATGCTTATGCTTCGGATTATATTCCTTTTGAACAGAATGGGGATATTATTACCGGATTTTATGAAAATGTACGAAGCTATAATGAACATACGGTAAATGATACTTTTGTAAACGTAGATCCTACTTATGTTTTCAATGTTGGAAAAGCGGCTGTGGGAGCATTACAGCACTTTGCTACGGCTTCAACAACCCTGCTGGCAACCGAAGAAAAAAGCATAAACAGTTTGGAAACAGTAAAAATTTATCCAAATCCTGCAAAAGATATCCTTAATATTGAACTGCCGAAAGATATTAAGAGTTTCAATCTTGAAATCACCGATATGAACGGGAGGCTGGTCATCAGTAAAGAAAATGAAACCCAGATAAATGTTTCGGCACTGACAAACGGAGCGTATCTTGCGACTATAAAAACCAAAGACAGCAAAGCGGTCAGAAAAATAATTATCGGAAAATAATTAGTAAAAAATATAAATTAAATCCTGAGTTACTGCTCAGGATTTTTTCTTGATGGGTTGCTGATTTATTTTACAGAATGTTCCCGGAAACAGACCAGCTTATAACCAGAATTATTTATCCCGAAATGCCGCCACGCGTTGAAATGCAATTTTATCTGTTTCGGGATAGCAAAATTTCTTCAATATCATTTAGGGTAAAATTTTTAGCTTTCAGTAAAATTAAAAAGTGATACAACAGATCCGCCGCTTCATTCTTAAACAGATCATCGTTGTTGTCTTTAGCTTCAATCACCAATTCCACCGCTTCCTCTCCTACTTTCTGAGCGACTTTATTGATTCCTCTCTGAAACAGTGAATACGTGTAAGAACCTTCTGTTTTTCCATCAATTCTCCGGTTTATTTTATCCTCCAGTTCGTATAAAAAACCTTTAGATTCTTTCTCTCCGAAACAGCTGAAGCTTCCGGTGTGACAGACTACATTTGTTGGAATAGCTTTAATCAAAATCGCATCCTGATCACAATCAACAGAAATATTTTTTACTGTTAAAAAATTTCCGGACTCCTCTCCTTTTGTCCAGAGCCGGTTTTTGGAACGGCTGAAAAAGGTAACGATGCCATCTTTTTCTGTTTTTTTTAATGCCTCTTCGTTCATATAACCTAACATTAACACTTGTAAGGTTCTGTCGTCCTGAATCACTACCGGCACAAGTCCGTCTTTATTTTTATTGAAATCGATATTCATCGTACTGCCAGTTTTTTAGATTTTAAATTATTTTTCAGATCCTGGATTTTTATCTCTCCGAAATGGAAAATACTTGCTGCCAAAGCGCCTGTGGCTTTTGTCTGAGTAAAAACTTCCTCAAAATCTTCCATTTTTCCTGCGCCTCCCGAAGCAATGACAGGGATATTTATATTCTCCGCAATAAGTCTGGTTATTCTGAGGTCAAATCCGCTTTTTGTACCATCACCATCCATCGAGGTGAGTAAAATTTCTCCGGCTCCGAGTTCTTCGGTTTTTCTTGCCCAGTCTAATGTTTTAAGTTCTGTTATTTCTCTCCCTCCTTTTACGTGGACCCAGTCTGAACCGTTGATGAATTTGGTATCTATAGCAACCACTATACATTGGCTTCCGAATTCTTTGGCCAAGTCCGTAATCAGCTGCGGATTTTTAACGGCTGAAGAATTGACGCTGATTTTATCGGCTCCCGCTTCAAGAAGCTTTCTTACGTCTTCCACGGAAGAAATTCCGCCGCCTACGGTGAATGGAATACTAAGTTCCTTCGCAATTTTCCGTACAAGTTCCGCGAAAGTTTTCCGCTCTTCAATGGTTGCGGTAATATCCAGAAAAACCAGTTCGTCAGCTCCTTCTTTCTCATATCTTTTGGCAAGTTCGATGGGATCACCTGCGCTTCGCAATCCTTCAAAATTAATTCCTTTTACCGTTGTTCCGTCTTTGATATCCAGACATGGAATAATTCTTTTTTTAAGCATGTTCAATAAAATTTTGGAGTTGCTGCAGGTTTATTTTTCCTTCATAGATGGCTTTCCCGATAATCGTCCCCGAACAGCCGATCCCTTTCATCTGTTCAACATCTTCAATACAAGAAATTCCGCCGCTTGCTATAAGCTGAACCTCTGTTTTTTTTAAAATTTCTCTATATAATTCATCCGAAGCTCCCTGAAGCATGCCATCTTTGGAAATATCCGTACAGATCACATTTTTAATTCCTTTATTCTGATATTCAAGAATAAAATCAATAATATCAAAGTCACTTTCTTCCAGCCATCCTGATGTTTTTATCTTTCGGTTTTCGCAGTCGGCTCCGAGAATTATTTTTTCCGGACCATATTTTTCAATCATATTAAAACAAAAATCGGGATCCTGAACGGCAATACTTCCGATGGTAATCTGTTTTGCTCCCGAATTAAAAGCAATATTAATATCTTCCAAAGTTTTCAGTCCGCCTCCGAAATCAATTTTCAGAGAAGTTTCCTTTGCGATGGTTTCCAGAACTTTTTGATTGACAATATGCTTTGATTTTGCTCCGTCAAGATCTACCAGATGCAGGTATTGTATGCCGAAGTTTTCAAATTCTTTGGCCACTTCAACAGGGTTTTCATTGTATATTTTTTTAGTATCGTAATCTCCTTTTGACAGTCTCACACATTTTCCGTCAATGATGTCTATAGCAGGAATAATTTTCATATTTGTTTACAGTTTTAAAAAGTTTTCCAGTAAACGGCTTCCTGTATCTCCCGATTTTTCCGGGTGAAACTGCACCGCATAAAAATTGTCTTTCTGAAGTGATGCGCTGAATGGCAAAATGTAATTGCCGACCGAAGTTGTATTTTTAGATAATTCACAATAAAAGCTGTGCACAAAGTAGACATTATCATCCGCAGTTATTCCTGAAAAAAGATCAGAGGTAAAATCCGAAATTGTATTCCATCCCATATGCGGTACAACATCTTTGGCAGGAAATCTTTTCACTTTAATGTCAAAAATACCCAATCCTTTGGTACTGCCTTCTTCACTACTTTTACACATAAGCTGCATTCCCAGGCATATTCCCAAAACCGGCTGTTTTAAAGTGGGAATTAACAGATCCAGACCTTTTTCCTTTAATAAATTCATGGTAGAAGACGCTTCACCCACTCCCGGAAAAATTACTTTGTCGGCTTTTCTTATCAGATCAAAATCATCGGTCACGACAGACTCTACTTTCAGTCTGTTTAATGAATTCTGTACGGAACTGACATTTCCTCCGTTGTATTTTATGATGGCAATCATTATAAACTTCCTTTGGTTGATGGTAAATTGAAATTTTCATCGGTCTGTTTCACGGCCATTTTCACTGCTTTTGCAAACGCTTTAAACACAGATTCGATCTTGTGGTGTTCATTATCACCTTCTACTTTAATGTTGAGATTACATTTTGCAGAATCTGTGAACGATTTAAAGAAATGATAAAACATTTCTGTAGGAACATCACCGATTTTTTCACGCTTAAACTCAGCTTCCCACATCAGCCACGGCCGTCCTCCAAAATCAATGGCAACCTGGGCCAGACAATCATCCATCGGAAGAAGAAATCCGTAACGCTCAATGCCTTTTTTCTTTCCCAACGCTTTTAAAATAGCTTCTCCAAGAACAATTCCGGTATCTTCTATGGTGTGATGCTCATCCACCTGCAAATCTCCTCTAACATTAATTTTTAAATCTAGATTGCCGTGTTTGGAAATCTGTTCGAGCATGTGATCAAAAAAGTGTAATCCTGTCGAAATTTCAGAAGTCCCTCTTCCATCAAGGCTGACTTCAACTTCAATTTCAGTTTCACTGGTTTTTCTGGAAACTTTAGCTTTTCTTGGAATATTCGTCAAAAACTGTGCGATTTCGCTCCAGCTTTCCGTTGTTAAATCTGCTTTATCATTATGAACTTTACTGATCAATATGGATTTTGAGCCTAAATTTTTTGCCAGTTGAATATCCGTAAGACGGTCTCCGATAACAAAAGAATTTTTAAGATCATAATCTCCGTAAATATATTTCCCCAACATTCCGGTTCCCGGTTTCCTTGTCGGGAGGTTTTCACTTTCAAAACTTCTGTCGATCAGAATATCACTAAAAACAATTCCTTCATTTTCAAAGGCTTTGATCATTTTTTCCTGAGGTTTGATGAAATCTTCATAAGGAAAAGTTTCCGTTCCCAATCCGTCCTGATTGGTAATCATCACCAGTTCAAAATCAAGTTCTCTGGCAATTCTGGAAAGATTCTGAAAAACTCCGGGATAAAATTCAAGCTTCTCCAGAGAATCAACCTGGAAATCGGTTGGCGGTTCTAATATTAAAGTTCCGTCTCGGTCTATAAACAATACTTTTTTCATTTTACTTTTTTTACTCTTCTAAACCTAACAGGTTTTAAAAACCTGTTAGGTTTCAGATTCTAATTAAATTCCTTTTAATACATTGATCAGCTTATTGTTTTCTTCCTTTTTCCCGACATTAATTCTTATGCAATCCGGAATCTGCGGGCTTCTCTTGCTGGTCAGGATTTCATTCTTCAGTAATTCCTGATACACTTTTTCAGCATTAGTAAATTCAATCAAAAAGAAATTGGCATCGGTAGGAAATACTCTTTTAACACACTCAACGTTAAGCAATTCATTTTTTAATCTTGAAATTTCGCTTAAAGTATTTTTTATATTTTCTTCTATAATAATTTTATAATTAATTAATTGCATGATTATATTTAAACTTAATGAGTTAACATTGTATGGTGCTTTTACGGTATTGATCAATTGTATGATGCTGTCTGATGAATAGGCAACGCCTACCCTTGCTCCAGCCATTCCCCAAGCTTTTGAGAAGGTCTGAAGAGTAATCAGGTTGGGGTATTTTTCCAACAGCTCAATGCATGATTTCTGTTCTGAAAATTCAATGTATGCTTCGTCAACCACTACAATTCCATTGAAATTTTCAATAAAAAACTCCAGATCCTGAATAGAGTTGCCGGTTGGATTGTTGGGTGAGCACAGGAAAAAAATCTTTGGTTTTTCTTGTTCTGAAACTGTTAGAAATAAATCTTTATTAATCTGGAAATTTTTATCCAAGTCTAATGTTACAACTTTGTTTTCATTAATCGAAGCATAAAATTTATACATGGCAAAAGAAGGATTCATCACCATAATTGAATCTTTTTTTGGTTCGCAGAAGATTTTTATGATAAGATCAATGAGCTCATCACTTCCGTTTCCTACTGCAATTTGTTGTGCTGAAACATTTTTCAATGCTGCCAGTTTGTTTTTTAATTCTTTCTGAGTTGAATCCGGATAACGGTTATATTCACCGAAAGGGCTTTCATTGGCATCCATGAACACAGGGTTTTCAAATTCATTCTGATCCCTGAAACTTATGTAAGGCTGCAGTTCCAGAATATTTTTCCGTACTAAACTGTTGATATTAAATTCTTTCATTTTGTTCTTTTAATCTTATGCTTACGGCATTTTTGTGTGCAAATAATCCTTCTGCTTCCGCCATTACTTCTATTGTTTTTCCTAAATTTTGTAACCCCTGCTCGGATAAATTCTGAAAAGTAATTTTCTTCACGAAACTATCGAGGGAAACACCGCTGTAATTTTTTGCAAAACCGTTGGTGGGGAGCGTGTGATTGGTTCCGCTTGCATAATCTCCCGCACTTTCACATGAATAATTTCCCAGGAAAACAGAACCTGCATTCCGGATTTGCTGAATATATTTTTCAAAATTATTGACTGCTAAAATCAAGTGTTCCGGCGCGTACAAATTGCTGAATTCCAAAGCTTCATCAATTGAGTCCAGTAAAATAAAATGGCTGTTTTTTAAAGATTCTGCCGCCATTTCATTTCTCGGAAGTGCTTCAAGCTGTTTTTGGGTTTCAAGAATGGTTTCATCAAGAATTTTCTCATCTGTGGAAAGGAAAATCACCTGGCTGTCACTCCCATGTTCTGCCTGAGAAAGTAAATCGGCAGCACAAAATTCCGGAACTGCATTTTCATCGGCAATCACAAGAACTTCACTTGGTCCGGCAGGCATATCGATGGCAATATTGTAGTTTTGCGCATATTCTTTAGCCGCTACAACATACTGATTTCCAGGCCCGAAAATTTTGTAGACATTCGGGATATTTTCTGTTCCAAAAGTCATTGCTGCAATTGCCTGAGCGCCTCCTGTTTTGAATATTTTGGTTACGCCGCAAAGCTTTGCCGTATACAAAATTGCAGGATTGGTATTCCCGTTTTTATCCGGTGGCGTACAAAGGATCATTTCCTCACACCCTGCTAACTGAGCCGGAATGGCAAGCATTAAAACCGTAGAAAATAAAGGCGCTGTTCCGCCGGGAATATAAATGCCAACTTTTTCGATTGGGCGGTTTTCTCTCCAACAAACGACTCCGTTTGTTGTTTCAATCTTTTCAATCGTTGGAATTTGTGAAGCGTGAAATCTCGTAATATTCGATTTCGCTTCCTGAATGGCTGCTTTCAGCTCTTCACTGATTAGACTTTCAGCGGCTTCAATTTCCTTTTCAGAAACTTTAATATCTTTTATTTCAGCAGAATCAAATTTTTCAGCAAAATCAATCAGCGCCTGATCTCCTCTGTTCTTTACTTCATCGAAAATTCCGGCAACTATTTCGGTTAACTGTTCTCTTTTGATAACAGGTCTTTGTATCAGTTCAGACCATGTTTTTTTTATTGGATATTTGTTTACTTTCATGTCAAATCACCATTTTATCGATTGGAATTATTAAAATATCCTGTGCTCCTTTGTCTTTGAGCTCATCAATTACTTCCCAGAAACGGTCTTCATCGATTACCGAATGGATGCTGCTCCAGCCTTCTTCTGCCAGTGGAATGACAGTCGGACTTTTAAGAACCGGAAGTGTTTTTGAAACGATTTCGATTTTCTCATTCGGGACATTCATCAGGATATATTTGGAATTCTTTGCTTTTAAAACCGCTTTGATCCGGAATACAAATTTTTCAAGAATAGCCGTTTTTTCTTTGCTGAGCTCTGATGTTTTGGCAAGAACCGCCTGTGAAGTAAGAAGCGTTACGGTTTCTCTCAGTCCGTTTTTAAATAGAGTGCTTCCGGAGCTTACAATATCGCAGATTCCGTCGGCAAGACCGATGTTCGGAGCGATTTCCACCGAACCGGAAATAATGTGAATCTCAGCGGAAATATTATTTTGATCAAGAAAATTTTTAAGGGTATTCGGATAAGAAGTGGCAATCTTTTTACCCTGAAAATATTGAATGTCATCTGTTTCAATTTCCTTTGGAATGGCAAGAGAAACCCTGCATTTTGAGAATCCCAGAGGCAGCACAATATCTATTTTTTTCTGTTTTTCTACTAAAAGATTTTCACCTACGATAGCAATATCTACTACGCCGTCTTCCAGATATTGCGGAATATCCGAATTTCGAAGGTACATGATTTCCATCGGGAAATTATCTACGGAAACTTTAAGCTGGTCTTTACCGTTATTAACGAAAATGCCGCAGTCTTTAAGGAGCTGAAGAGATTCTTCGTAAAGCCTTCCGCTTTTTTGTATCGCAATTTTTAATATACTCATTTCACTTTTGTTGTGTCTGAGTACCAAATGGTGAATTGAAATAAATTGCCTGGGAAGAATTTAGAACAAAAAAACCGCCTGTTTACTCAGACGGTTTTTAATTATTTTGATTTTTAACATAGTCATATATCAATCAATTCCGTCTTAGCAGAGATGATGATGATAATGATGTACTGTTAAAAAATTCGGTTTCATTTTGTTTGAATTGTATGGTGCAAATTTAAAGCAATATATTTCACAAATCCAAATATTATGGTAAAATATTTTCATAAAGTTTTATTAATTGTTTTGCAATGGGCTGATCATTAAACTTTTGCACAAATTCGAAACCCTTTTCTGCACGGCGTTTTCTTTCCGATTCGTTTTGCCATAAAAATTTAATTTTTGCCTGAATATCAAGAAAATTATTGGGATCAATATATACAGAATCCGGTCCGCCGGCTTCCGGAAGACAGCTTGTATTGCTTGTGATCACCACTGTTTTAGAAAATAATGCTTCAATCACAGGTATTCCGAAACCTTCAAATAAACTCGGATAAATGAAGATATCTGCAAGTTTGTATATTACGGCTAATTCATCCATTGAAACGCCTTCTAAAAAATAAGCTTTGACTTTATTCTGATGAATAAACCGCTCAATCTTTTTAAAATATTTTGTTTTTTTGCCGACTACCACTAGCGGAATATCCATGTCTTTTAATGCTTTAACAACATTCAGGAGGTTTTTTCGTTCTTCGATGGTCCCGACATTTAATACAAAACGTTCCGGAAGGCTGAATTTTTCTTTTGTTTGTTGAACAAAATCCTCCGGCTGCTGTTCTTTGAAAGCTTTGTGACAGCCCTGGTAAATTACTTCAATTTTAGATTCTGGAACGTTGAGAAACTGAATGATATCCCGTTTCGTCTGTTCGGAAATAGCGATGATTTTATCGGCAGATTCTGCGGCTTTTTTAAACTTCCAGAAATGGATTTTACGATCGAAAAAGGAATAATATTGCGGATACCGCATGAAAATAAGATCATGAATGGTAACGATTTTTTTGATGGGTTTATTGTCCCATTTCAAAGGCAGTTCACCCGATAGTCCATGAAAAATATCGGCGTTTTGCTGCTGGGCATCTTTTCCCATTTTCAGCTGGCGGGAAAGGCTTCCTTTTGTTGTTTTGACAAAATCAACGTTGGGAAGAGCCAGAAGATCAGCAGCTCTTTCGGATTTATTTTTATTTAATAAAATGTATTCATTTTTGGGAAAATACGTTGCCAGAATCCTTACGAGATCCCGCGAATAGTTTCCTAATCCGGAAGTATTGTGGAAAAAACGTTTTGCGTCAAAAGCTATTTTCATGAGCCGATCTGTTTTTGAAATTCCTGAAATGTTCCGAATGTGTGGTTTTTACTTTTTAACCAAGCTAAAAAAGCATCGAAACGTTTTACCATATCTTCACCTGAGTTTTTCACCGTAAAGCCCGGTAATTTAAATGCTTCACCCTTAATTTCCGCAAATTCCCACGGATGGAAATATATATTCAGATAGTTGTCTTTTTGTAACACATCTGAAGCCAGTTTTTTATAAAAAGATAATGGAAAATTATGGAAGCTCAGCCAAAATAAAGGAATTCTGAAGTTGGGAGAAACCGAAGCCGGAATCTGCATCACATTTCCTTCTTTAAAATAGGTTCTGGAGACTTTCAGGTTATTGTATCTTCCCGGAAGAAAAGTAGGATTGATGGATGAATTGTATGAATATCCTGCATTTTCAACCGCATTTTTGCTTACCGGCATCATTCTCGGCATTCTCAGTCCGGTCACCTTTGTGTTGAATAATTCTTCAAGCCTTTCTTTAGACTGCTTCAGGTGTTCTTCTTTAAAATCCGAATGGTACCACGTGTGAGAAGCCAATTCGTGACCTTCATTGAGCAATTTTTCAATTAAATGCTTACTGTTTTCCGCAAAAACAACGGTAGAGAAAAATGTCGCTTTTGCCTGATGTGTTTTCAGAATATTTAAGATTTTTTCCAATCCTGCCTGAGAAATGGAGATCTGTTCCTGAAAAGAAATTTCACCTTTGTATTCCAATGGCATATCAAATTCCTCGATGTCAAAACTTAATAAAACCATGTTAAAAATTTTTACTTTTGATGATATAATTGGGTCTTTGTTTTACCTGTTTAAAGATTTTACCCAAGTACATTCCGATGATTCCCAATATGATTAACTGCAGCCCGCCGAAGAAGACAATGGTCATAATCAGCGACGCCCAACCGGAAATTTCGGTTTTGGTAATGAAAGAATGAATCACATAAGCTGCATATCCTATTACCGAAAGCCCGGAAAATAAAAATCCCAGATAAGCCGCAATGTAGAGAGGCTTCACGCTGAAAGCCGTAATTCCCGTAAAGGCAAAGGTAACCATCTTTTTAAGATTGTAGCTGCTTTTTCCGGAAAGTCTTTCATTCGCAGTAAAACTGATTCCGATTTGTTTAAAGCCCATCCAGCTGGTGAGCCCTCTTAAGAAGAGATCATCTTCATTAAGATTTTTCATTATTTCTACGGCACCGGCATCCATCAGCCTGAAGTCTGAGCCGCCGCCTTTCGTTAAGTCAACATCAGATAATCCTGAGAGCATTTTATAAAAAAAGTCGGAGGTTTTTCTTTTGAACAGCGAAATTTCTTTAGGATACTTTCTTACTGTGAATACAATATCGTAGCCTTCTTCCCATTTTTTAATCATCTCCGGAATAAGTTCGGGAGGATGCTGAAGATCGCCGTCCATTGAAATGACTGCATTTCCGCTTGCGTTGTCCATCCCTGCTTTTACCGCAGGCTGATGCCCAAAGTTTCTTGAAAATTCAATAAATTTTACCTCTTCAAACTGTTCTGAAAGTTCTTCCAGCTTTTGCTGGGTATTATCCCGGCTGCCGTCATTTACAAATATGATTTCAAATCTGTAACGCTCCAGCCCATCAAAAACTTTCTTTATTTTCTGATAGACCAAAGCAACGTTTCCTTCTTCATTATGTGCAGGAATGACGATTGAAATTTTCTTCATAGGATTATTCAAGGCTGTAATTTTTCTCGAAATTTTTGGTGAGAAGCTCATAAGTAATTCTCAGCCAGACTACAATGCAAGGTACGGCTTTTAAAGAATATTTGATGATGTAGTTCTGTTTTACGTATTTCGGGAACAGATCGGAAGTCGAGAAGCAGGTGAAAATAATTACAAATACCAATAACCCGATAACGAGAGGTGTTCTTTCTTTCTGAAGGAAAAACCAGATCAGTACGCCCACAATGGCAATGATATAGGTAGGAGATTCCGAACTTGAGCTGAATAATACCAGAAACAACAATGTTGAAGCGAGAATCATCAACTGAAAAGCATACTGTCTGTATTGTTTAATTCTAAAATAAGGTGCTGCAAAAAGTGGTAATCCGAATGCAAGAAATACCAGATTTGAAATGGAAGCATCTCCCAGAATCCTTCTGAAAAAACCCATTAATGAAATATCCTGCATATTTCCCAATACCTGGTTTTCATTGTTTTTTTCTACAATAGAATGAAACCAGTCTGCGTAACACTGAATTACAAATTTCGGACTGGAATATGCCATAGGCAAGGCAAAGAATATTGCAGCAATAACTAATCCTGAAAGAATAAATTTTGTTTTATTTTTAATAAAGAAAAATTGTGACAGTCCTACAATTCCATAGATCTTCACGAAAACACCTACCAGGATTGCCGTTACCGATTTAACCTCTTTTTTCTCGTAAATGTAGACTGCAGATAAAAGTAAAAGTCCGGTAAGTGCAACATTAAATTGCAGACTTAAAGCTGCCGTAATATATTCCTGCAGACAGAACAGTCCGAATAATGCTTTTTTGGAATCTGAAAACGGGAGTTTGTAAATCCCGTAAATAAGGATAAACGTATTGATAGCATTCCAGAGTGATATTCCGAGCCAGTCGGGCATTAAGGCAAAAGGAGCGATCAGTGCACTGAAAAATACGCCGTAATGATTTAAATCAAAATAAAGATCAGGATAATGAATAAACAGATTTTTCTGATGAATGGTATTAAAAAATACATTTTTGAAGATCAGATAATTGTTAATGGCATAATCTCCTCTCAAATATTTGGAAACAGCAGTAACGACCGATATAATAAGATAAACCCCAAATATATATTTAGGGTTTAGTATTATTTTAAGAAATTTTTCTTTCAAAATTTTTGGTATTAGTTTAAAGTATATTCTTAAACGGCAACATTATTATCTCTCAAAGCATCATTTAAAGACGTTTTTTTGTCTGTAGATTCTTTTCTCTGACCGATGATCAAAGCGCATGGAACCTGGTATTCTCCAGCCGGATACTGTTTGGTGTAACTTCCCGGAATTACAACGGAACGAGCAGGAACCCTTCCTTTAATTTCAATCGGTTCAGGACCAGTAACATCAATGATTTTCGTAGAGGCTGTAAGAACGACATTCGCTCCCAAAACAGCTTCTTTTTCTATATGAACCCCCTCTACCACGATACATCTTGAACCGATAAAGCAATCGTCTTCAATGATTACCGGAGCAGCCTGAAGCGGTTCCAGAACACCACCGATTCCTACGCCACCACTCAGGTGAACGTTTTTACCGATTTGTGCACAGCTTCCTACGGTTGCCCATGTATCCACCATCGTTCCCGAATCTACATACGCTCCGATGTTTACATACGAAGGCATCATGATAACACCCGGAGCAATATAAGCACCTTCTCTTGCCACTGCATGCGGTACAACTCTTACCCCTTTTTCAGCATAGTTTTTCTTCAAAGGTATTTTATCATGAAATTCAAACGGACCTACTTCAATAGTTTCCATTTTCTGAATCGGAAAATATAATACTACTGCTTTTTTCACCCATTCATTTACCTGCCATCCGTTTTCAGTAGGCTCCGCAGTACGAAGCTCTCCCTTGTCCACCAAAGCAATAACCTCTCTGATAGCCTTCTGGCTGTCTTCATTCTGCAATAATTCTCTGTTGTCCCAGATATTTTCAATTGTTTGTTGTAACGACATGTTTCTAGTTTAAAATTATTTGCGCCAAAGATACAAAAAGTTAAGGAAAATTTTCTGACTGTAATGAGCAGAAATGCGGTCTAAAGAATGGCTTTAAAGAATTCTTTTTGCGTGCAGATAGGCTTTGTTCCAGTATTTTTCTTTCAGCGAAGAGATGATCACGCCTTTTGTAGTCGAAGCATGGATAAATTTTACTTCGCCGTCGTTTCCGATCTCATGAACAATTCCGACATGGGAAACTCTTGTTCCGCCTGCTGTTGCGAAAAATAAAAGATCTCCGGGCTTCACTTCCCTGATGTCTATGGTATTTCCGGTTTCGGCCTGATCAGAAGATCTGCGGGGAAGCTTATAGTTGTTTTCCTCAAAAACCTTTACAGCTAACCCGGAACAGTCGAACCCTGAAGACGTATTTCCGCCAAATTTGTAAGGAGCACCCAGGTATTTTTCTGCATCTTTGAGCAGTTCATTAATGGATTTTGAAACTTTACCACTGAATTTTGAATCCAGGTTTCTGAGGTTTTCAGCGGTGGTGACGGATTTTGTGCCTGTATTTTTACCGGAAGCTACTTTTTTCGAACCTCCGCACGAGAGAGTAAGTAAAGATGCAATGAGTAATGTATGAATTATTTTATACTTTGAAACTTTATCATTCAGATGCTTCTTCATATTCCTTTGATTTTACAGGCAAACGTGATACAAATATAAATAAATTATCCTTCCTTTTTTTTCATCTTGTGGTAGGAATATACTATCAATAAAAAAAGCTATTCAGAAGAATAGCTTGATATAGTGAGTTATTATATTAGTTGGATGTTTTTTCACCTTTCCATGTACCGGATCTGGTAGGTGTAGGAACTGCATTTACCCATGTACCGCTTGCTTTTTTATCCCTGGTAAGTGTTCCCTTAAACTCTCCGTCTGCCGGAGAACCGATGGTCGCATTAAGTTCGCCGGATTCGGTAAGGGTTCCTGAAATGTAATAATTTTCTGTAGTCTGCTCAGAATTCATTGTCCCGGTTACTTTACCGTCGCTTGCCACTACAATGTTCCAGTTTCCTTTTTCTGTTCCCGAATAAGTTCCGGCCCATGTGCCGATGAAGTCGTAGATCGTATCTTCATCTTTACAGCCGATGAATAAAAAAGCGGTGAATACAAGTAAAAATAATTTCTTCATAGTTTTTGTTTTATAAACAAATATGGAGAATATGGGTTTTTTAATGAAATTCCTTATCTCCTGATTAATAATTGGTTGTATTTTGATTTTCTTATAAAAATAGTCAGTTTTTGACTGTTTTTATTCTATTTTTAATTATTTCCAAAGATAATAAAATATCTGGAACGAACTATTGTTGCTGAATTTTTTTAAAAAAAAGTTTTTATAATTATTTAAACGGATTAAGAAATTACAATTCGAGAATTAACAACAAATGTAATTATAAAAAAAAGAGTTACATTTAAAAAATGTAACTCTTTACAAATGTGGAGAATACGGGGATCGAACCCGTCACCTTTAGACTGCCAGTCTAACGCTCTAGCCAGATGAGCTAATTCCCCATTTTTTAAAGCGGTACAAAAGTAAGTATTTAAACCAAATATGCAAACATTTTTTTTTGTTTTCTTTAGTTAATAATTGAGATTTTATCTAAGTATTAAGTTCTCAAATTAAAATAAAAAAGACTGCCTTTTAAAGACAGCCTCGTTTTTTACGATTTTTATTTAATCCATATTATTTCCATCCTCCGCCAAGAGCCTGATAAAGCTCAACGGCAGCTTTCATTTTGCTGTATTCTGCGTTGGCAATATTCAGTTCTGCATTCAGTGAGTTTACACTGGCGTTGAGTACTTCAAGGTAGTCTGCCATCCCGTAGTTGACCAGTTCCTGGGAATATTCAACGGAGTTTTTATAAGCATTAAGCTCTTTTTGTTTCAGTTCAATGAAAGAATCCTGAACAGAGAACACTCTTATGGCATCAGAGACTTCTTTCCCGGCTGTAAGAACCGCTTTCCTGAAATTCAGATAGGCTGTTTCCTGGTTGGCAAGACTTACATCATAATTGGTTCTGATGGCTCTTCTGTTTAAAATAGGCTGTGCTAAGCCTGCTACAACATTAGCAAATAATGAGTTTACGCTGAATAAATGGTCAATATCCACAGACTGCACTCCCCCGCTACCTGTAAGTCTTAAAGTAGGATAAAACTGTGCTTTAGCGGAATTGGTCAATTCAAAAGCGTTGATCAGATTATATTCTGCCTGCATTACATCAGGGCGGTTAGCCAACAATTGTGCAGGATATCCAAGCTTTACGTCGATTGGTAAACTCTGACTTTCCAGTGTTGATCTTTCGATAGTATGGGAAGGCTCTCCCATCAGAAGGCTCATGGTGTTTTCCAAAAGCTGGATCTGGGTATCGATATCGATCAATAAAGATTTTGCATTAAAAACCAATGCTTCACTTTGCTGTACGGCAACCTCTGTCAAAGTACCAGCTGTTTTTAAAGCTCTCGTGGTTTCAAGATTTTTTTCACGTACTGCAATGGTTTCGTTGATGATTCTTTTCTGCGCATCAAAAGTAAGAAGCTGATAATACGCTGAAGCTACGGATGCTACCAAATCACTTTTTACGGCTTTATGTGCTGCTACAGTGCCCAGATAGGCTGCAAGCTGAGCCTTTTCCTGTGATTTCAGCCTTCCCCAGATATCCGCTTCCCAGCCGATACTTGCCGTAATATCAAATTGGTTGATATATCTTCTTTCCCCGATAATCTGCCCAAACTGTGTGTTGATAGACTGTGTCTGAAAAGTATAGTTGGGACCGATGGATAATGTTGGTTGATACGCTGCTTTACTTTGTTTCAGATAAGCCTCTGCAGAAGCGATACTCTGCAGCGCAATTCTGATGTCAAGATTGTTTTCCAAAGCCTTTGAAATATGTCTTTGAAGGATAGGATCGGTAAAGATCTCTTTCCATGATACATTGGCAATATTGGTGCTGTCCGAAGGAAGCATGTCTGTGCGGTACAGCTTTTCATCAACCACATTATTGGGTCTGTTGTATTCCTTTCTTACCATACAAGATGATACGACTGCCAGAAGTACAACGGAAAAAGAGAGTCCTTTTATAATATTTGAAATATTCTTCATTATTTGAAGTTTAAGGTTTAAAGTTCAGGGCCACGGATCAGTACAAAACTTTTAATCTGAAAACCCTGAAAATGCTTAATTATTCTGCTAAATTGATGTCCTTTTGTTTTATAGGTTTCACTTTTTCCTGAAGGTATTCGAAAATAACATACAGTACAGGAATAACGAAAAGTCCTAAAATAGTACCTATCAATAAACCGATGGCAGCTCCTGTAGCGATGGATCTGTTTCCAACCGCACCAATTCCGCTTGCTAAAACTAATGGTAAAAGTCCGAAGATAAAAGCAAATGAAGTCATCAGGATAGGCCTTAACCTGGCTTTTGCAGCGTTGATGGCAGACATGACAATTGTTTCTCCGTGATGTCTTCGCTGAACGGCAAATTCCACAATCAGGATGGCATTTTTCGCTAAAAGTCCCACCAACATAATTAAGGCAATCTGGAAGTAAATGTTATTTTCCAGTCCCATTATTTTCTGTCCGAAATAGGCTCCCATTACCCCGAGAGGAAGAGAAATCACCACAATCAGCGGAAGGATATAGCTTTCATATTGTGCCGAAAGAATGAAGTACACGAAAATTAAACTCAAGGCAAAAATCAGCACGGTCTGAGATCCTGAATTTAATTCCTCTCTGGTTAATCCCGTAAATTCAACATCGTAATTTTGGTTTAATGTTTCTTTTGCTACCTCCTGAACGGCTGTAATCGCATCCCCAGAACTGAATCCTGCGGAATTGGCTCCCGTTATTTTTACGGAGGTAAACAAGTTGTAACGGCTTACTGACTGCGGTCCGTAAGCTTTATTTAAAGTAACGAACTGAGAAATCGGTGACATTGCTCCTGATCCTGTTTTTACATACAACTCATTCAGGTTTTCTATCTTTTGTCTGTTCTCTGGAAGAGCCTGAACCATTACCCTGAACTGTTTCCCGTACTTTGTAAAGTCTGCAGTATAAATTCCTCCAATGTAGCCCTGCATAGTTGAAAGGATGTCGCTTACAGAGACCCCAAGCTGCTTTGCTAAAGGTACGTTGATCTGCATCTCATACTGCGGATATTTTGTATTAAAAGAAGTCTGGGCAAATTCAATTTCAGGTCTTTGCATCAGCTTTCCGATAAATTCATTCGTTTTATTATCCAGGTCAACATATTCTCCTCCGGATTTATCCAGAAGAACCATCTCGAAACCTGCGCTGCTCCCAAATCCGGGTACACTCGGCGGCTGGAAGAACACCACTTTGGCGTCCGGAACTGCTCCCGTAATACCGAACAGTCTTTTAGTAATATCTTCAGAGGTCTGTCCGTCTTTTTTCCTTTCATCAAAAGGCTTCAGCTTCACGAAGGCAAGACCGTTATTACTCCCGTTTCCGGAAAGAAAACCTCTACCTGTGGAAATGGTAACGTTTTGTACCCCCGGAACTTTTAAAGCTTTTGCCTGAAGCGTTTTCAAAGCGTTGTACGTTCTTTCCATAGAAGCACCCGGAGGAAGCTGAACGTCGGTAAAGATAATCCCCCGGTCTTCCGTCGGTACGAAACCTTTTTTCATGGTAGTACTTGCCCAGTATAAAATCCCTCCTGTAATAGCAAAGATAATCAGGGTAACCCATTTATGTCTTAAAAGAAAAATAAATCCTCTTCCGTAACGCTCCGTTGTTGTTCTGAAAGCAATATTAAATTTATAGAAAAACTTCTGGATGAAATTTAAATTTTTATATTCTGCATGATGTGCATCGTGAGGTTTTAAGAATAATGAACATAAAACCGGACTTAAAGTCAAAGCATTAATGGCAGAAATGATAATCGCTACGATGAGCGTAATCCCAAACTGCTGGTAGAAAACTCCCGTGGGACCTGTAATAAAGGTCACGGGAATAAATACGGATGCCATTACCAACGTAATTGAGATAATTGCTCCTGTGATTTCATCCATTGCCTCTACAGTAGCCTTTTTCGCATCGGAGATTCCGTTTTCCATCTTGGCATGGACGGCCTCGACGACGACAATAGCGTCATCCACCACAATACCAATCGCAAGAACCAATGCGAATAAGGTTAATAAGTTTAAGGAATATCCGAATAAATTCAGGAAGAAAAATGCACCCACAATAGAAACCGGAACTGCAATCGCCGGAATGAGCGTTGATCTAAAATCCTGAAGAAAAATATATACTACAATGAATACAAGGATGAAAGCTTCAATCAATGTATGAACTACTTTATCAATTGATGCTTCAAGGAATTCATTGGTATCGAAGTTAAAGGTATATTTAATCCCTTCCGGAAAACTTCCCTCTGCTGATTTCAGGTATTCTTTGATGTTTTTGATGATCTCCTGAGCATTGGAACCCGGTGTCTGGAAAATCCCCATACTGATGGCAGGATTATTTCCGTTTTCCCCGATTCCTGTATAAGACTGTCCTGCCAGTTCTACTTTGGCAACATCTTTCAGCATCAGGTTTTGTCCGTCCCCCAAAGATTTAATGATAATATTATCGTACTGTTCTTTTTCGTTAAATTTACCTACATATTTAATGATATATTCGAAAGAGCTTCCGCTGTTTTGCCCGATGGAACCTGCTGCTGCTTCTCTACTCTGTTCATTGATGGCATTGGTAACATCCGTAGGAGTTATTCCGTAAGCCGCCATTTTCGCAGGATCCAGCCATACTCTCATGGAATAGTTTTTACCTCCGAAAACGTTGGCATCACCTACTCCGTTAATTCTTTTTAGGTTTGGAATAACATTGATATTCAAAAAGTTCTGAAGATATACATCATCAAGGTCTTTATTTTCAGAATAGAATGACATATACATCAACGCACTGGTCTGCTGTTTCTGGGTAACCACCCCGGAACGCGTCACTTCACTTGGTAATAAAGGGGTTGCTCTTGTTACACGGTTTTGAACGTTCACCGCTGCAATATCAGGATCAATTCCTTGTTTAAAGAAAACCTGGATGTTGGCCGAACCGTCATTTCCTGCACTGGAAGTGATGTAATCCATTCCTTCCACCCCGTTGATCTGCTCTTCCAGAGGAACAACCACACTTTTCATTACTGTTTCCGCGTTGGCTCCGGTATAGTTGGCCGTAACACTTACCGTTGGAGGAGCAATGTCCGGATATTGTGTCACCGGAAGGGCGATAAGTCCCAGTACCCCGAGAATCACAATCAGAATTGAGATTACGGTGGATAAAACCGGTCTGTTTATAAAATTTTTAATCATTTTTTAGAATTTCGGTTTTATTGATTGAACGAGACTATCCATTTTTACAGGTTGTTTTTTAACGGCAGTTCCCGGCTTCAGGCCTCCGATTCCTGCTGCGATAACGGTTTCACCTTTATTAACGCCTGATTTGATCAGCGCCATATTGTCGATTCTGTCGATCACGTTTACTACAACATTTCTGGCGGTATCACTCTTGTCAACTTTATATACGTAAACAATTCCCTGTTGTTCGTAGGTTGCACTTTCCGGAACTACGAGCACGTTGTCGTAATGCTGCGGGAATCTTATGGTTCCGCTGTTTCCATTGCTAAGGAGCTTTTGTGCATTGGCGAAAGAAACTCTGAACTGTATGGTTCCTGTTGTAGGATCAATTTGTCCTGTGATCGCTTCAATTCTTCCCTTTTCAGGATAAAGGCTTCCGTTGGCGAGCTGTAATTCTACCATAGGAAGATTTCTGATTTTTTCAGGCATGGTGGCGCCCGGAGATTTTTCAAGGAAATCAAAATACTCTTTTTCGTTCATTGAAAAATAAGCATAGATTTCTGAGGTGTCTGAAATGGTGGTTAAAGGTGTCTGGTCTGACGGTCCTACAAGGCTTCCTACTTTTAAAGGAAGTTTTCCGATCACTCCTGAAATAGGGGCACGGATGATGGAATACTCGATGTTGGCTTCTACTCCTTTGTAATTGGCCACCGCCTGGCTTTTAGCCGCCTGAGCCTGCTTCAGCTGCGCCTGCGCCTGTGCTAAATTTGCCTGAGCCGTCTGCAACTGTACGTTACTGATAATATTTTTCTGCACCAGAGGTTTCAGTTTATTCACTTCAACATTGGCTGCGTTTACTGCTGCCTGCGCCGCTGCGATATTGGATTCCGCCGCATTAATTCCCGCTTTTGAAGCTGCGGCATTTTCATTCAGAATATTGGTTTCAAGACGGAATAAAGGCTGTCCTTTGGTTACATATTGTCCTTCATCTACCAAAACCTGTGTGATATATCCCTGGATTTTAGCGCGTACATCGTTGTTCACCTTACCCTGAATGGTTGCCGGGAACGTCTGGTAACCTACTATATTTTTCGCTTCCACATTAATAACAGGATACGGTTTCGGGCCGTCCTGCTTGGGAGCTTCTTTTTTGCACGCCACTAAGGAAAGGGCCGCAATAGAAAGTATAACTAGCTTATTATTCATTTTAAAGTTTATTTAGAGATTCCTGAATATTTATTATATTTTTATTTAAAAGCGCTTTATAAGCTTCTATTTTTTCATCGTAACCATTATGATTTTTCTTAAAATGGTCCAGGTCGTCCAAAAGTTTTAATTCGTCTTTCATTTTCTGTACTATTTTTTCAAATCTGATTTTCTTGTAGCCGTCATTGATGAAAAAATACCGTTTCCGCTCATCCATTTTGTTGTGATCAATAATCAGTTCAGCATTCAGCAATAGGGAAATGCTTGTTGACACGGAACTTTTACTGGCTGAAAATACTTCTACAAATTCGTCAAAAGGAATGCCCACTTTTTCGTAATCGAATAACAGGTAAGCATATATTTTTGATGCCAGAGGAGGTATATTGAAAACTGTGCCATAGAATTTTACGGCATCCTGGAAAATTTTCTCATCAATTTCTATACTCTTATGCATTGTATATAAATTTGGAGCAAAAGTAAAAATTAGTTCTGAACTAAACGAACAAACATGATAGAGTTTATAAATTTCGCATTTTTTAAAAAATCAATGAAGTTGGATTTAACTTTTCCTTTAAATTATAATCTTCTCAAATGCTTTCCTGATCCCACCGGCCAGATAAACCTCTCCACAATAGGTATAGCCTTTGCTTTCCAGAATTTTCAGCATCGCCACATTGTCGAAATTGGTATCTACTTTAATGCTTTGAATTCCATGGGATTTTGTGAAATCTTCAATGTGATCAAACAGTTTTTTAGTCATTCCCTGACCAGCAAATTTCTCGTCAACCGCTACTCTATGGACGACAACAAATTCTCCGTTGCTCAGCCACGCTCCTTCAATAGTGCTGTAAGCGGGTTCGTCATTTAAGATCAAAGCAGTGTATACTGCAATTTCTCCACCTACGGTCATTACAAACCCAAATCCTTTTTCTATATCACTTTCAACGGTATTGATATTCGGATATCCCTGTTGCCATTGGGTGCTCCCATCTTTCCTCCTTCTTTCAATCGCCTGCTGTAAAATGTCCCAGATCACATCTTTGTCCGTTATTTCCGCTTTTCTTAATTGGGTTTCTAAATTCATTATTGTGAAAAATTTTAATTAAAAAGGTTGTTTTGGGTGAAATGAGTATTTCAATTTAAAATGCTAAAGTTTATGCTTCGACAGGCTCAGCATGACATCTCTAATACTAAATGTCTTACTTTTATGATGTCATAATGATTCAAAATAGGATATAAAAAATTAGCCTAAAAAAAACCGAAAACTAATTGTTATTAATTTTCGGTTCGAAGTAGTAAAATTTAAAATTATGAAATTGTTTTATTGATTTTCATTTTGCTGGAGATAATCATCAATTACTTCAAATGCTCTTTTTTCATCTTCCAGTTTTACCATTACTTTGAGCGATGTTGCCGTTGGCGTAGTTGTAAAAGTAAGGTAGTTGTTTTCTACGGCATTTTTAATATTCGCATCATCCAATTTAGATTTAATAAGCTGAATTTCTGCGGGTTTGTCACTTTCAAAAACTGATACTCTTGTACTTCTTTCCATAGTTCTGTTACGTTTGAGTATCTAAATTTATGACATTTTTTTTTAAATTACAAATCCGTAATTTAAATTTTATTAATGTTATTCTCAATTTTATTCAGTGCAAGCTGTATTTCTTCTCTGGTAACATTGAGGTGGGGTCTGAAACGCAGCGAGTGATCCCCGCACGGCAGAATAATCATTCCGTCTTTCCAAAGCTCGTCTCTTAAAGCATTTCTCTGCTCATGAGTGGCAAGATCAATGGCGCACATTAATCCTCTTCCTCTTGCATTGTTTAACTTTTCAGGATATTTTTCAGCAAGGGTTCTCAAGCCTTCAAGGAGGTAATCACCCATAATTTTTGCATTTTCAACAAGGTTTTCTTTCTCAATAACTTCCATCACCAGCTGGAAACGGAGCATATCAATAAAATTGCCTCCGAAAGTAGAATTAATTCTTGAGCTTTCCCTGAATACGTTCTGCGGAACTTCGTCAAATTTTTCTTTATTGGCTAAAATACCGCAAACCTGCGTTTTTTTACCGAAAGAGATAATGTCCGGTTTTGCCGTAAAATGCTGGAATGCCCACATTTTTCCGGTGATCCCGATTCCGGTCTGCACTTCATCAAAAATAAGAAGAACCTCATTTTCGTCGCATATTTTTCTTATTCCTGATAAAAATTCATCCCTGAAATGGTTATCACCACCTTCTGCCTGAATGGGCTCAATAATAATGCATGCCACTTTATTAGGGTTCATTAAAATCGCTTCTTCGATATTTAATAAAGCGAGTCTTTCGTTTTTAATGGTTTCTTCCAGATTTTCTTCCGTAATGGGGAAGGTAAGTTTAGGATTCAGGATTCTCGGCCAGTCGAACATCGGGAAATACTGATATTTTCTTGGATCTGCGGTATTGGTAAGGCTTAATGTATATCCGCTTCTGCCATGGAAAGCCTGTCTGAAATGAATACAAATTCCGGCTTCTGTATCAAGGCCTTTTTCAAAATTTTTACGGGTTTTCCAGTCGAAGCACGCCTTCATGGCATTTTCAACAGCTAATGCGCCGCCTTCTATGAAGAAAGCATATTGAAGCTCTTCAGGAATTACTACCCTTTCGAAAACTTCCAGAAAATGAGCGTATTCTTCAGAATATACATCGGCAAGTGTCGGTTTGTTGACGGCCATTTTTCCCAGCCAGGCTGATTTTTCCACCAGGTAAGGATGATTGTAACCGATGGATGCCGAGGCAAACATGGAAAACATATCCAGGTATTCTTTGTTGGTGAGTTTATCGTAAAGCCATGATCCGTGCGATTTTTCGATATCCATTACGAAATCGAACCCATCGGCCAGAACGTGCTTTCCTACTATTTCTTTTACTTTGTTTACTTGTATGTCAATTGTTTCCATTTTAATTAATCTTAGGGTTGATTAATAGTAAATTAATAAGGTTGAAACAAAGAGATTTATCATGGTTAAAAGTTGACAATTTTTAATTTTTAAAATCTCCGTATTTCAATAATGTTTAAATTAAAGGTCAAACTTGATTCCTTGTGCCAAAGGAAGGTTTGTTGTATAATTGATGGTATTGGTCTGTCTTCTCATATAATATTTCCAGACGTCTGAACCTGATTCTCTTCCTCCGCCGGTTTCCTTTTCTCCGCCGAATGCACCACCGATTTCCGCACCGGATGTTCCGATATTGACGTTGGCAATACCACAGTCTGAACCTGCATGAGAAAGGAATAATTCCGCCTCTCTTAAATTCTGGGTCATGATTGCAGATGATAAACCTTGCGGAACATCATTCTGAATGGCGATGGCTTCTTCTAATGTTTTGTATTTAATAAGATATAAAATCGGGGCAAAAGTTTCGTGCTGTACAATTTCGTAAGAGTTTTTTACTTCCGCGATACACGGTTTCACATAACATCCCGATTCGTAGCCTTTTCCTTTCAGTACTTCACCTTCCACAATGAATTTCGCACCTTCTTTTTTACCTTTTTTAATAGCTTCCTGATACATGTTTACGGCATCTGTATCAATAAGAGGCCCTACATGATTAGATTCGTCTAAAGGATTTCCTATTTTAAGCTGTCCGTACGCTTTTACCAAACGATTTTTCACTTCATCATAAACACTTTCGTGAATAATAAGCCTTCTTGTGGAAGTACATCTTTGTCCGGCTGTACCTACCGCTCCGAAAACCGCTCCGATGATCGACATGTTGATGTCGGCATCCTGAGTAATGATAATCGCATTATTCCCTCCTAATTCCAGGATTGATTTTCCGAATCGCTGTGCTACATTTGCTGAAACCATTCTCCCGACTCTTGTAGAGCCTGTGAAAGATATTAAGGCTACCCTTTTATCATCAACCAGTTTTTGTCCGATCTCATGATCTGCCACCAAAACGCTTGAAATTCCTTCCGGAAGATTGTTTTCCTTTAAAACTTCATTCATGATATTCTGGCAGGCAATCGCACAAAGCGGCGTTTTTTCTGATGGTTTCCAAATGGTAACATTTCCACAGATCCATGCCAAAGCAGTATTCCATGACCATACGGCTACCGGAAAATTAAAAGCGGTAATAATCCCGACAACTCCCAGCGGATGATATTGTTCGTACATTCTGTGCCCCGGTCTCTCTGAGTGCATCGTGTACCCGTGAAGCTGTCTTGAAACCCCTACTGCAAAATCGCAGATATCGATCATTTCCTGAACTTCACCTAAACCTTCCTGAAGGGATTTTCCCATTTCATAAGAAACAAGCTTCCCAAGATCGTTTTTGTACTGTCTTAATTTCTGACCGAGCTGCCTTACGATTTCCCCTCTTTTGGGGGCCGGAATAAGCCTGAATTCTTTAAAAGCATTTTGTGCAGCTTCAAGAACCTTGTCATAATCAGATGCTCCGGAAGTTTTTACTTTGGCAATTAGATTTCCGTCTACCGGAGAATAACTTTCTATGGTTGTTCCTGATGCAAAGTATTTTCCGCCTGTTGAAGTTCCTTTATTTTCATCCTTAATTCCTAGATTTTTGAGCGTTTTTTCAATCCCAAAATCTTTTACTTTTTTAGACATAAAAATTTTACTTTTCGTTTTCCCTAAAGTTAAAAATATTAACCGAACTGCAAAATTTAAATTTTTTTAACGGATTTTTTATTTGGACTAATTATAAACATGACTATATTTGTAAGGTAATCTTTTGACAGACAGAAATGGAAAGTTCTCAGGAAAATAATTCGAAGTTTAAGAAATGGTTTAAACGAGTTGGATGGGCAGGATTTGCCTTTTTTACCATTAAAGGGCTTATTTGGCTGGTTATATTTTACTTCGGGGCAGATACGCTTCAAAGCTGTATAAAATAAAAAGCTGAGAAATTTTTACTCAGCTTTTTCATTGATTGTCTATTAATTATTCTTTTTTCTTTCGTCCGGAATGGAGTAAACTCTGATGAAGCAGAAACTCAATCTGTCCGTTTACACTCCTGAATTCATCATTGGCCCATTTTTCAAGCAGCTTGTAGGTAGACTCGTCTATCCTCAAAACAAAAGATTTCTTGCCTTTATTTTCAGAATTGTTATGAGCTTTTTCTGATTTCATTCTTTTATTTTCTAATATTTTGTCTTATACAAAGTTTCTGATTAATTTAATTATACAGTGTCCCTGCATTTAAAATTGGTGTTGCTGCTTTTTCACCGCATAAAACAACCATTAAATTGCTTACCATGGCTGCTTTTCTTTCGTCATCAAGTTCCACAATATTTTCTTCGGAAAGTTTCTTTAATGCTAAATCTACCATTCCCACAGCTCCTTCCACAATTTTGGTTCTGGCTGCAACAATTGCGGTAGCCTGCTGTCTCTGAAGCATGGCTCCTGCAATCTCCGATGCGTAGGCAAGATGGGAAATTCTCGCTTCCTGAATGATAATTCCGGCTTTTGAAAGCCGCTCTGTAAGTTCCTGTTCCAAAATGGCATTAATTTTTTCCCCGCCCTCTCTTAATGTAATGGGTGCATGATCGTCTTCCAGATTGTCGTAAGGAAAGCTCATCGCCAAATGACGTACCGCTGCTTCGCTCTGCATTTTTACAAAATCCGAATACCGTTCAACGTCAAAGGCTGCCTTATAGGTATCGCCAACTTTCCAGACGATAACCACAGCAATTTCAATGGGGTTTCCCATTTTGTCATTTACTTTCAGGGTTTGTCCCTGTAGATTTTCGGAACGGAGACTAATTCTTTGGGAAGAATATAATGGATTAATAAAGAACAGTCCATTGTCTTTTACGGTTCCGACATATTTCCCGAAAAAGTTCAGCACTCTGGAATGATTCGGCTGAATAATCATCAGACCTTTCAGAAAGAAACAGAACACAATAAAAATAATTATTGAAAGAACAACAAATGTAATGTTCTCATCAACTCCTATTGCGAAAAGGTAAATTGAAGCAATGAAAAGTCCAAGACAGATCACCAAAGTAAGATAACCGGACATCGGTTTGAGAATTTTTTCCATGATATTGATTTTTAATTTGATATTAATTTGATATCATAAAGATATAACTTTTTTACATCAAAACTATTTAATTTTAAATTTATCTTGACCTGAGTGAAAAGAGATAAAATCAGTACCTGGAATTTTAATTTTCTTACGCTTCAGCTTCCTATGTCGTTTAAATATTCAACATAAAAAATCCCTGAAAAAATTAATTCCAGGGACTGTATGGATGGTAAATTTTAAATTTATTTTTTATTTAAGATTCTAAACTTGTAATAAGAAACGGCTGATAAAAGTGCCATTGTTCCAAGTCCGATATATACCCAGGCCGGAACCGGAACAGGATCTCCTGCTGCATAAGAGTGAAGTCCGCTCAGGTAATAATTTACCCCAAAATACGTCATTACCATCGAACAAAATGCAAACATGGTCGCCACGTGGAACGCCCATCTGCTTCGTAGACCAGGGACTAATCTCATGTGAAGAACAAATGCATAGACCATAATGGAAATGAAGGCCCACGTTTCTTTCGGGTCCCAGCTCCAGTATCTCCCCCACGATTCATTAGCCCAGATTCCTCCTAAGAAGTTCCCTACGGTAAGCGCAAAAAGTCCGATTGTTAAAGACATTTCAGAAACAATGGTCAATTCTTTCAAAGTTGTATCGTGATGAATTGTATGCGTTTCTTTATTGGATATAATATAAAATACAAGGCTGATTACCGCAATGATCATCGACAGGGCAAAGAAACCGTAGCTTGATGTAATAATCGCAACGTGAACGATCAGCCAGTACGATTTCAGTACAGGAACCAGTGGTGTGATCTGCGGATCAAGTGCAGAACCTCCGTGCGCAAATCCCATCATGATAACGGCTACCATAAATCCTGCAGCAGGAATTAATGCGTTTGAATTTCTGTATAATAACAGTCCGGCGGTAATTCCAACCCACGAAATGAAAATAATTGCTTCATATCCGTTACTCCACGGTGCATGACCGGAAATATACCATCTTGCCACCAATCCGAGGAAGTGAAGGAAATATCCAACAGCTCCGATTGCAATGATCACTTTAATGGATTTATTTAAAACTTTATTAGGCTTAAATAATTCTACAAATCCCAATAATAAAAGAAGTCCGCCAATGATCGTATAGAAAATCAATAATTTGAAATTGATATTCACTTTATTCATGAAAACTTCAAGGTCAACTTTGGATTTGGCAGGAACTACTGCTTTGCCCCATTTCTGCTGATAGTCTGAAAGCTTTGTCAATTCCGAATCTGCTTTACTCCAGTCTCCGGTTTGCTGTGCTTTTAAAACTTCGGCGAAATACGGCCCCATCACCTGCTGGGATTCCATATCAGGTTCCATTTTCTGGTCAAGCCATGAATGCCATGTATGATTCGCATCATTCTTTACCGGAACAATTCTCATAAACTGTCCGCTGAAAAATTCATTGAAAATCTGAACCCTTTCGTTTACGGCAATTACTTCTTTATCATAATTGGTCTGTTCTGCAGGTTTTTTACGGAACGCTGTGTTATAATCGCTTTCGAGAATGTATTTTAAATTTCCGTTGGCATCTGCGGGGAAAAGGTTCATCAATGAAGTGTATCCCTCCTCATTGGCTTTAGTTTTATTTTTTAATTCGTCACCGCCTTTTGTTCCTACCTTGATCATCGGAACCATCGTCCAGCTTGGCGTATCAATATTTACAGATAAGAACCATTGGTTTGCAGTAAGTGAATTTCCGTCTGTTCCTTTGAACTCATCTTTTTTATAGAGTTTTCTTAAAACGTCCAGTGCCTGCGTATTGATCGGAACAATTCTTCCTTCGAAATTTTGCACAAGAAGATACCCGAATTTATCAGCATGCTCTTTGTTTATTTTGTTCCTGGCAATAATTTCGTCTGCCGAAACGACTTTCATTTTGGTAAAAGGCTGTGCACCTTGCGGGTTAACTGTTTCAGTGGCCGGAGTATGATTGTGATTTTCACCTTCTACATGAATATGCTCCCGGCTTCCGTCTGTTGTTCCGTGTGTTTCTATTTTCTGAGCGTTCAACCCGAAACTTAACAGTAGTAAAAGTACGGTTACCGCTCTCTTTTTATTAACATCTTTCAGCATTTTATTTAATTTCCAGAAATGAGTTCCTTTCCAGAAGAACATAAAGAACATTCCACCAAATAAAAACGTATAGCCAATGTAAGAGATCAATGTTCCCCAGAAATCGTGGTTCACGGAAAGTACGGTACCCATTCTGTCCGGATCAAAGCTTGATTGGAAGAAACGGTAGCCCTTGTGATTCAGAACGTGATTCATATAAATTTTAAATGGTGTTTGCTTGCCTTCATCAATGATTTTAATATGACTTTCATACGCACTAGGAGATGAGCTTCCCGGGTATGTTTCCATAATAAAGTCGTCAAGTTTAAGTGAGAACGGCGTATTGTAAATTTTCGGACCGAAACCGATCATAATATTCAATCCGTCCATGGTTACCTGTTTGTAAGCATTCGGGTTTCCTTTTTCAACCGAAAGATCTACCAGCTGTTTTGTTTTAGGGCCCTGAATTTCAACCGTAAGCATATCCGGAACGGCCTGGTCTTTTTTTCGGTCTCCTTCAATGGCCATCAATTTTCCTTTCTTAAGACCTTCAGGAACAACCAGTTTTAATTCGTTAATGGAATATAAACTTCTTAAAGCCAACGGCTGGAATTCATCCTTTTTGGTATTTCCGGTAGCCTGTGTTGCCATCGTCATATAGCTCGCATCCACAGGTGTTTTGATGAATAACTTTCCGCCTTCATTTTTAAATTCAACCGCACCTTCTATGGCTCTGTTAAAGGTAACCAGAGTGCCGTTGATTGACTTTGTTTCACCGGGTTTGATGAAGATATTCTGTCTTCCGGTTTGTCCGGTTGATACCAAATGAAGATATTCCGCACCGTTAGGATCAGCAATAAGACTGTCTTTTTTTCTCTGAACATACTCTTTTGCCACTATTTTTACTTCTTTTCCATGAAAATCATAGGTAGCCTGCAGATCTTTGTGTAAAGGAGACATCAGATATGGGATGTCCTGATAATTTAAGACATCACCTTTTTCTTCAATCTGAATTTTAAGGAAATTTTTGTCCGTTACAATTTCATTGGAGGTTTCTCCTTCCCGGATGTGCATAGTGCCTTCAAAACTGATGTATCTTGTAATGGCGCCCCCAATAAAGATGAGTACGAATGCAAGGTGGAAAACCAGTACCGGCCATTTTTCTCTCTTCCAGAGTCTGTATCTTCCGATATTTCCTATGAAATTGAGAATGAGCAGAAGCATGATTAATTCAAACCACCACGCCTCATAAATTAAAGCTTTTGCTGTTGGAGTTCCGTAGTCATTTTCTAAGAACGTTGCATATGCCATCGCAAATGCGTACACCAGTAACAACACAGCCATTGTTCTGGTCGAGATAAGAATATCCTGGAGCTTCTTCATGTTATATATACTTGATACGCAAAAATAAGGATGATAAACTACAATGTCGTGAAAAAAAGCTGTTTTTTATCACTTTACCATTGATAAGTCTTATTTTTAAAGGTTCTTAATAAGATTAAAAGGGATGATAAAAACGCAATAATTAAAAGTTATTAAATGATAATTTAGTTTATTATTTAGAGATTATAATAAATTTATGTAAATCAATGTATGGTATATTCTAAAAACATCGTCTTAATAATAGCGCTGCCTGGAAAAACATTAATGAAAAAATTAAATCAAATTTGAATTATTTTAAATATTTTAGTTTCTGTAAACCGGAATTATGCTGATAATTTTCCGACAAATAAATAATAATATTCTTACCGGTAATACACCTGTTTTAATGTTGAAAAACATTAAATTTGCCACAGTACATTATGGATAAAAACACACAAAAAAAACAACAGGAATTGCCTGAAAAAGGCAGATTTTTATCGAAGCCAAGAGTGTTCTTCGGCCTTACCTTCATTCTCTTTTCCGTGGTTCTCACCTTTTCATTCGTGTCTTACCTGATGAATTGGAAGGCAGACCAAAGCCAGGCCGGAACCATGCTGGATAAAAGCATTAAATCTTCCAACCTTTTCGGTAAGCTGGGCGACTGGCTTGGAAATATTTTTATTTTCGAAAGTATCGGCGTGGCTTCTTTCATTATTGCGTTTCTGTTTTTAGTTTTCGGAACGATTATTCTTAAAAAGAAAATGTTTAAGCCGTGGAAAACTGTTGGACATTCCTTGTTTTTTATTTGCTGGCTTCCTATTTTATTCGGAGCTATTACAAAAGGCCAGGGTGTTCTGAGCGGTGTGTACGGCTACCAGATCATGGATTCCCTGAATACAATTATTGGTTCTTACGGTCTTTGGCTCGTTTTAATTTCAAGCATTGCGTTATACTTTATCTTAGAATTCAATCTTCGTCCTAGTTCCATTAAATCTAAGCTGAATGACCTTAACGAAAACACGATTGGAAGGGTAAAATCCATGATGCCGAGTTCTGACGAAAATTTTGAGGCAGATGACGAACTTATTGAAGAAGCTGAAAGTGCAGAAAATATTCCTTCCAGAATTACCGTTACGGAAACCGTAAAGCCGGAAAAAATTAATGATAAACCTGTTATTGCTGAAGTTGAAACGATCGTAACTCCAAACAAAACATCTTTTGAGGAGGATAAAAATGATTTTTCACAACCATTACACGTAGATCTGAATCCGAAACCTTCTATTCCAATGCCAAGCCCTGAACAGGCTTTTGATATCAAACCGGCGGCTTCAACCGCAATTGTGGCTGAAGATGATATTAAATTTAAAGTAGAAGTTGCTCCTGTTGTAGATATTTTGGATGATTCCGACAGAAAATCCCAGGAACTGGTAGAAAAGCACGGTCTGTATGATCATAAATTAGATTTAGCCAATTTCCAGATGCCGACGGTTGATCTTTTAAAGGATTACGGAAATGAGGAAATTTCTATCAACAAAGAAGAATTAGAAGAAAATAAGAATAAAATTGTCGGACTGCTGAAAAATTTCAATGTAGGAATTGCTGAAATTAAAGCGACGATAGGACCAACTGTGACTTTATATGAAATTGTTCCGGAAGCGGGAATCAGAGTTGCTGCCATTAAAAAGCTACAGGATGATATCGCCCTTAATCTTTCTGCTTTGGGAATCCGGATTATTGCCCCAATGCCGGGTAAAGGAACCATCGGGATTGAAGTGCCGAGAAAAAATCCTACCATGGTTTCCATGCGTTCGGTAATTGCGTCTCAGAAATTTCAGAATACTGATATGGATCTTCCTGTGGTTTTCGGGAAAACGATTTCCAACGAAATTTTCATGGCAGACCTTTCCAAAATGCCTCACCTTTTGATGGCTGGTGCTACGGGACAGGGAAAATCGGTGGGAATTAATGCCATTCTTACTTCGCTTTTATACAAAAAACATCCGAGTGAACTGAAGTTCGTAATGGTAGATCCTAAAAAGGTAGAGCTTTCATTATATTCAAAAATAGAAAGACATTATTTAGCAAAACTTCCGGATGCAGAAGAAGCCATCATCACCGATACGAATAAGGTAATCAATACCCTGAATTCTCTTTGTATCGAAATGGATACGAGGTATGATCTTCTGAAAAATGCATTCTGTAAAAATTTAAAGGAATACAATAAAAAATTCTCGGAAAGAAAACTGAATCCGGAAAACGGACACCGTTACCTCCCTTATATCGTTTTGGTAGTAGATGAGTTTGCAGATCTTATCATGACTGCAGGAAAAGAAGTGGAATTACCTATTGCAAGGCTCGCGCAGCTGGCCAGAGCAGTGGGAATTCACTTAATTGTTGCCACCCAAAGACCTTCTGTAAACGTTATTACAGGGATGATTAAAGCCAACTTCCCGGCAAGGGCAGCTTTCAGGGTAATATCCAGTGTAGATTCCAGGACGATTCTGGACTCTCCGGGTGCGGATCAGCTGATCGGTAAAGGAGATATGCTGTATTTCAACGGAAATGAAATTTTAAGGCTTCAATGTGCGTTCGTAGATACACCGGAAGTTGAAAGACTGGCCGAATATATCGGTGAGCAGAAAGGATATGCTTCGGCATTTATTCTTCCTGAATATGTTTCCGAAGATTCTGCAAGTACGGTAGGCGCTTTCGACCCTAATGAAAAGGATGCTTTGTTTGAAGAAGCAGCAAGAATTATTGTTTCCACCCAACAAGGTTCCACTTCCATGCTTCAAAGACAATTGAAGTTGGGCTACAACAGAGCAGGAAGAATTATGGATCAATTGGAAGCAAGCGGAATTGTAGGCGGATTTAACGGGGCTAAAGCAAGAGAGGTGCTCATCAGTGATCTTCACTCTCTTGAGCAGTTTCTGGATGATTTAAAAGGGTAAGATTCTTTAATAGTTTTTTAAAGATTCAAACAGGAATAAAGAAGATTCTTTGGAACAGTTTTTGAGTGACCTGCGCAGTTAAAGGCCAATGAAGTTTAACTTTTAACAATAAAGCAAGTCTAAAGATTAAAGATTTAAATAAAAATGAAAAATAGTATTTCAAAAATTATAGTGAGCAGTATGGTTGTGGGCGTAGTTGGATTTGCCAATGCCCAGAAAATTGACGCGAAGGCAAAAAAAATTCTGGATGATATTACGGCAAACTATAATTCCAAGAAGAATTCTTATTTTAAATTTTCTTTCGGAACAGGAACCAACGGACAGGTTTCAAAAACGGAACCGGGAATTTACTATGCCGCCGGAGATAAGTATAAGTTAAAGATCATGGAAACGGAACAGATTTTTGACGGCAACAAAATCTACAATATCAATACGGAAGATATGGAAGTAACCGTTGCAAAACCCAACGGAAGCGGATCTATGTTCTCCCCTATCAACTATCTTTCCACCTACAGAAATGATTATAATGTAACATACAACGGGAAGAAAAATGTAAACGGTGTAAATACAGATTTTATTAAATTGACACCAGTAAAAGCGAATGGAATACAATATGTGTATTTGTTTGTAGACCCGGTAAAAAAACAGATGGTAAAGCTTGAACAGCATGGAAACAACAAAGATGTTGCAGTGATTGCCATTAAAGAGTACAAAGAAAATCAGAATCTGGATCCGGGAATGTTTGTTTTTGATAAAAATAAATACAAAAATTACCTGATTACCGAGCTTTAAAAGCGAGCTGTTTTACAGATTATAAAAATTTCATAAAATATAAAAGCTGCAAAGGAAACTTTGTGGCTTTTTCATTAATTTTGGCACATGTTAAAAATACTAGACCGATATATTATAAAAACTTTCTTCGGACCGTTTTTCTTTATATTCAGCGTGCTGTTTTTCATATTTATTGTGAATATCATCTGGGTTCAGCTGGGACAATTTATGGGAAAAGGACTCAGCACCTTTCAAATTCTTAAACTTCTTTTTTATCTGGGAGTAAGCGTGATCAGTATGGTATTGCCATTGACGATTCTTCTGGCAAGTATCATGTCCTTCGGGGAATTCGGGGAACGGTATGAGCTTGCAGCCATGAAAGCCGCGGGAATTTCGCTCACCAGGGTAATGCTTCCATTGCTTGGTGTAACGGTTGTTCTTTCAGTCATGCTGTATTTTTTCTCCAATAATATTATTCCGGATTTTCAGCGAAAGGCGAAAAATATGCTCTTCAATATTGCACAGACCAAACCAGCGCTCAACTTCACGCCGGGTCAGTTTATCGATCAGATTCCCGGATACATGGTGAAGTTTGATAAAATAAGCGGGGAAAATGGGGAAAATATCGACGGTGTTTTTATCCATAAAAAAGCAACCTCTTATGATAACCAACAATCAATCGTAGCAGAAAAAGGAAAATTTGTGCCGGCTGCCAACAAGAATTATCTTAAACTCATTCTTTACAACGGATATGTGTACGAAGACAATTTTGCAGGAAAAGCGGAAAATGTACGCCTGAAACAGCCTGATCAAGCTATAAAATTTGATTCGCTGACTTCGCATTTTGACGTAAGTGAAATTATTAATAAAGCAATCGAAGAAGAAAAAATTACGGATGATTACCGTTTCCAGACATTCAACCAGCTTGATAAAACTATTGATCAGACCAAGAAGGATAACAATAAATTCTTTACCAATATAAATAATGATGTTCTGGGTCAAACCAACTCTGTGATAACGTATATGGATACCAAACAGAACAGATCCAAAGCAAAACCCAAGCAGCTTTTAAAGCTTGATACTTTAAAAAATGACAAAAAGCTGGAGATTATTAATAATGCGTATACCCGCCTTGAAAACCTTAAAGGTACCGTCGACGGTAAAAATAATGAAATCGATCCTGTCGTTAAATATTACGGGAAAGTGGTCATTTATCAGCAGAGAATTGTTACCTATTCATTCACCTGTATTATCTTCTTCCTGATCGGTGCAAGTCTCGGATCTATCATCAGAAAAGGAGGAATGGGACTGCCCGTGATTATTGCCATTGTTATTTTCATTATATTTTATGTCATTAACGTTGGAGTGGAAAATATGGCCTGGTCCGGAAAAGTAAATCCTTATCTTGCGGCCTGGATTCCTAATCTTGTTTTATTTCCTTTCGGGATATGGATGACCTATAAGGCACTTACCGATTCGCAGTTATTTGATGCGGAAAAATACAAGGCATTCTTTAAACCGGTCACGAAGCTGTTCGTCAAAAATCAGGAACATAAAAGATATCAGTAATATTAGAAGATCCGGAAATTCCGGATCTTTTTATTTTCAGTACAGGTGATTGTCATAGCATGTTTTTTGTACTAATGAGGCAGCCAAAACCATTTACATATGAAAAATATACTGACTGTTCTAAGTCTTATTATGATCATCTCCTGCAAAAAAGAAGATGCAAAAGCAATCAAAAAAAAACAATCTGAAGATCCAGCAATAAACAATAACACTTCTTTGATAACCAGAGATGATTCAATAAAAACAATTGATGATATAAAGAAAGAGTACGCCAGTATAAACAGTATGCTAATCTCAAAGAAATTAGATTCAACGCAATTCAGCTATAATTGTGATGAAAGAGAAGGTGAAGTTACCCTTTACTATAAAGATAAGAAGCTTGCAGCCGTGAAGGATTTTTATGCGGAACACAGCCATTTTTCTTCTTCAACCCTTTATTTCATAAAAAACGAGCAGGTGTTTTTTATTTTCAATGATGAAACAGTCTGGAATTTTGATGACAGCGGAACTCCTGAAAAACCGGAGACAAAGGATGATATTAAAGAAAAAAGGATTTATATTTTAGATCATAAACCCGTTCAGTGTTTTGAGAAAAACTATTCCGTATCTTCCAAAGGAAATAATAAGAATCCTCAAACCATTTCCAATAAAGAAACAAAATGTGATATTGCTGAATTGATGAAAAAATATCAGCTTATCGTTAAAAATAAAGACAGGAAAGGCGGTATCAACTGCCTGTAACAAAAAAGCGGCTTCAAATTCTGAGGCCGCTTTTATATTGTATTTTCTGAAAATTAGACTTTCATGATTTCAGCTTCTTTTACTTTCAGATGCTCGTCACAAATTTTCACATACTTATCCGTAAGAACCTGGATGTCAGCTTCAATACCTTTAATAATATCTTCAGATACACCGTCAAGCTTTTTAAGCTCTTTCAGACCATTTTGTCTTGCATTTCTTACAACAACTTTCGTATCTTCAGTTTCAGATTTTGCCTGTTTTGCCAGCTCTCTTCTTCTTTCTTCTGTTAACGGTGGAACATTAAGAATAATATTGATCCCGTTGTTAGATGGGGCAAAACCAAGATTAGAATTAATGATCGCTTTTTCAATATCATTAATTGCTTTAGCATCCCAAGGTTGAATAGAAATCGTCATGGCATCCGGGATAGAAACATTGGCAACCTGATTGATGGGAGTGAGTGCTCCGTAATATTCTACCATTACATCCTGAACCATATTTGTAGACGCACGTCCCGCTCTGATTCTTTGAAATGCATGATCCAGGTGCTTAACAGCCGCTTCCATATCGTGTTGCACAGACTCTACTATAAGATCTAATTCTTCCATTATATAATAAAAATTTGATAAGTTACACATTTTGAAGATTCAAGTTAAAAGTAAAGCCTACCTACTTACAAACTTCATCACCGGTTCTACTTGGCTCTTTCACTTTTCACTTTTTACTTTTCACTTTTTACTTTTCTCTTAAAATTACAAATCAACTAAAGTACCAACATTTTCTCCGTCAACAATTTTTTCAAGATTTCCGTCTTTGTTCATATCAAAAACGATAATCGGCAATTTGTTTTCGTGGCTTAACGTAAAAGCAGTCATATCCATTACTTTAAGGTTTTTGGCGTAAACTTCGTCGAAAGATAATGAATTATATTTTACGGCATTTACATTTTTTTCAGGATCGCTGTCATAAATTCCGTCTACCCTGGTTCCTTTTAAAATGACATCCGCTCCGATTTCAATTGCTCTTAATGTTGCCGCAGTATCGGTTGTGAAATAAGGATTTCCTGTTCCGGCTCCGAAGATCACTACTCTTCCTTTTTCAAGATGTCTCACTGCTCTTCTTTTGATGAAAGGTTCCGCTACTTTGTCCATTTCGATGGCAGACTGCAATCTCGTTTTGATACCGGCATCTTCCAGTGCTCCCTGAAGTGCCATTCCGTTGATTACCGTTGCAAGCATGCCCATATAATCGCCCTGCACTCTGTCCATTCCTTTGGCAGCTCCGGCCACACCGCGGAAAATATTTCCTCCTCCAATTACAATGGCAACTTCACAGCCTTTGTCCACTACTTTTTTGATCTCAGCTGCGTATTCCTGAAGCCTTTCGTTGTCAATACCATATTGTCTGTTTCCCATTAAGGCTTCACCACTAAGTTTCAGAAGGATTCTTTTATATTTCATCTTTATTTTTAAATACATTTTATCGGTTGGTTCGTCAGAAATTTGACTTTGCAAATATAATCATTAATCAGGTTGATTTTTAATTCCGGATTAAATTTTTAAAGGTTGTTTCTGAAGCTGTTTTCAGGTGAGCAGTTTGATCACGTTAAAAAGCTGTATTTACTATTTATTTGAAGCTTTTTCCCGCTTTCCACTGTATCTTTTCGGGTACGGGCTCCGCTTTGCTCCGCCCGCACCCGAAAAGGATGTCGTTTCAATCGGGGCTAATAAGACGTAAATTTCAAAAAAGTTAAAATTTCCCGGTAAATAATGTGAGAAATATTTTGAAAAGTACGAAAAAGGATTATTTTTGCATTACTAATAAACTGAATTGAAGAAAATTGTCATTTTTTCATTATTTCTGTCAGGGATTGTTTCTTATGCACAAACAGGAACAAACGTTTACCCGTTTTTAAATATTCCGGTTTCTGCGAGACAGGCTGCACTTGGCGGCGATGCAATTTCAGTAAGAGATCATGATGTTTCCTTTGCCATTGCAAACCCGTCATTGCTTAATAAAGATTCCGATAACCAGCTGTCTGTAAATGCGGCGGCATACCTTGCCGATTCCAAATACGGAACAATAGCCTATGCCAAAGATTTTGATAATGGTCACATGGCTACTATCAATGCACGCTACATGAGTTACGGAGATATTCCCAGAACTGATGAAAGTGGTTTCGAAAACGGAACATTCAAAGCTTCCGATGTAGCCATCGGTGCAGGATATGCGTATCAGTTTGAAGAAGACTGGACAATAGGCGGCGGATTAAATTTTATCACTTCTAAGATTGATAACTATACCTCTTCGGCCATATCAGGAAACGCAGGAATTACTTATCACAATAGAAAGAACAAAGAAACGGCTTCTCTGGTATTCAGAAACTTCGGATATCAGTTCAAATCATTCAACGGAACCCGGGAAAATCTTCCTTTCCGTGTGGATTTAGGATATACCCGGATTTTAAAAGCAATTCCGCTGGCGATTACCATTACCGCGCACGATCTTCAGGAATTTGATATTTCTTCACAATACAATGTAAACGGTCAGGAAGTAAATCTGGGTAGAAAAATTGCCGATCACTTCTCCCTGGGTGCAGAATTGTTTCCTGAAAAAGGATTCAACATCAGGCTTGGATATAATGTAAAACGAGGAAACGAACTGGCAGTGGCAGATCAGAGAAACTTCTCCGGGCTTTCCGCAGGGTTTGGGATTAAATTATCAAGATTCAGAATCGATTATGCCCATGTAAGGTATCATAATTCAACCAATGTTAATCAGATTGGTGTTTCCGTAGATCTTGTAAGCCATGCCGGAGAATAATTAAATAAAAATCATTTAATAAATATATCCCTGAATTTATTCGGGGATTTTTTAATTTAAATATTTGATGTAAAGCCGGTTCTGTATACTTTGAACAACTTGCTGCATATAATCATCAATAAAATACGATTACTTTACTTGGTTTTTAATAAAAAATCTGGAAATTTGTGTCATGAAAAAACCTGTTATAGCAATCGATGGGTACTCGTCTACCGGAAAAAGTTCAATCTCTAAAATTATTGCCCAAAAATTGGGGATTATTCACCTGGATACGGGTGCACTCTACAGAGGAGTTACCTGGTTTGCTCTTCAGAATTGTTTGAATGACGACGGATCAATTAATCTTCAAAGTCTGTTTTCTTCTTTTGATGAGATAGAGCTTGAATTTAAAAATGATAATGGAGAACTGGTTCTTTTCTTAAATCATATTGACATTTCAAAAGCCATCCGTACCAATGAAGTGTCAGAAAACGTAAGTTTTGTCGCAAAACAGAAGGAAGTACGTGATTTTCTTCTGCAGTCACAGCGCTCTTTGGCAGAAAAAGGAGGTATTATCATGGATGGACGTGACATCGGGACAGTAGTTCTGCCAAATGCGGACTATAAGTTTTTCCTGACGGCAAGCATTGATGAAAGAACAAAAAGACGCTATCAGGAACTGATAAGTCTGGGAATCGAATCCAATGAACGACAGGTAAAAGAAAACCTTATTATACGCGATAAGATTGACAGTGAGCGGGAAATAGCACCACTCAAACAAGCAGATGACGCCATAGTTATCGATAATACCAGTATTTCAAAAGAAGAAACCATAGAAAGTATTCTTTCTTACATCAAAAATATTTAACACTTTTTAATAGATATTTGCTTCCTTTGGTATATTAATTGTACAAATATTAAGCAAGTAAAACTAGTATATTAACTATTAAAAAAAACGAAAATGTCTAAGAAAAACAATACAGCGGGTATTTTGGCAGGGCTTCTTGCAGGTGCTGCGGCGGGTGTAATTTTAGGAATGCTTTATGCTCCGGAAGAAGGTAAGGAAACCAGAAAAAAAATTAAAGAAAAAGCCAATGATATTAAAGATCAGGCTAAAAATAAATACGGAGAGGTTTCTGAAAAGGTAAAAGACCAGTACAGCAATATTTCTTCTACTTTCAAAGAAACAGCAAGTAACGTTGCTCACACGGTTAAAGACGGATACGATAAATACAAAGATCAGATTGTTTCAAAAACTGCAGATGTAGTAAAGAATGTAGAATCTGAACTAAATGATCTAAAACAATAAAATAATTTATTTTTTTAGGTAAATTATGAGAAGGAACTTTATAAACAAAAGTTCCTTTTTTTGTAACTTTAAATAAAAACAATGATTGAAACTATTAAAGAATACGCATCAAAAAGAATTGACCTCCTGAAAATTGAAGCCACTGAAAAATCTTCACTTTCAGCCGGAGTTGTTACCTATCTTGTTTTAATGTTGGTAGCCTTTGGTTTTTTCATTATCCTGTTCAACTTTGGGATTGCATTTCTTATCGGAAAAGCAGTAGGTGGTACTTCGTATGGATTTCTGATTGTAGCAGCATTTTATTTTCTTATCATGATGATTTTAATGGTATTTAAAAAGAAAATTGTAAATTATGTCGCAGATCAGGTTATTAAATTTTTAAATCATTAAACTATGGGCAGAAAGTATGAAAGCTTAGAAGAATTAAGAAGAAAGAAAAAACTGTTGAAACAGGAAATCGAAGGATTGGAAGATCTTCTTACATTCAAGAACACAAAAGAAAGTTTAAGTGCATTCACCAATGGTTTGACAGATCCGTATCTCGAAGAAAAAGTAGATGAAGATGGCGACGAAAAAGTTGTTCTGAAAAAAGACGTAATTGCCAAACAGATCACTTCCGAAATAAAAGGAGCATTAATCAATAAAAACACGGCAATGGGCATTGCAGGCTCTGCATTAAAAGGAGATGCTGTAGATATGCTGATTAAACTGGGAGTTACTGCCATTGTGGGAAACTATGCCAGAAAAAGCCTTAAAAGTTCAAATTGGAAAAGAAAAGTTGCCGGAGTAGCACTCATTTATCTTGCACCAATTGCATTAAGATTTATCAGAAAGAAACTGGAAAACTACCAGAAAAATCAAAGTGTTTCAAGCATGGAGCAGCTTATTTGAGTTGTAGTGTGGGAGCGTTTGAGTGTTTTAAGTTATTTATGATTCATCAACTCTCCCACTCTCAAACTCTATTACTCTCTTTCACTGAAAAGTTGCCCTAAAATAATACCCGCAGCCATAGAGACATTAAGGCTCTCCGTAGATTGTGATTTTCCGAATCTGGGGATCATAACGCTTTTTTCCAAAAGTTTTTCGGTTTCAGGACGCATTCCGTTTCCTTCATTTCCAAGGATCAGATTCATTTTTTCAGGTCTGCTAAATGAATAGATATTTTCACCGTCCATATCCGTACCGATATTGATATTTTTAGTTCCGGAAAGATATTCCACTAAATCGCTGTAAATAACATTCACTCTTGTAAAAGATCCCATGCTGGCCATGATCACTTTAGGATTATAAAAATCAACCGTATCTTTACTACAGATAATCTGCTCAATACCAAACCAGTCGGCAAGACGTATAATTGTACCCATATTTCCCGGATCCTGAATGCCATCCAGCACAAGCTGAAGATTTCCATCATTCAGCTTTTTCTCTTCATTAAGGTAACAAACGGCAACAGAATCTTTCGGATTTTGCAGAAAGCTTATTTTTTTAAGCTCATTATCAGAAATATGGGTTACAGGAACATTCGCACGGTCCAATTTTTGCGGATCGGTAGAAAATATTTCTTTAATTTTAAAGTTAGAATTGAAAAGTTCAGTGATCGTTTTATTACCTTCAACCAAAAACAAATTGTATTTTTGTCTGAACTTTTTTTTATCTAAAGATTGTAAAACTTTTATTGTATGAGCTGTAAGCATTATAAGAATTCTCCTCAAAAGTATTATAAAATTATATCATTTGCAACATTTGTAGGTCTCCTTTATGCTTGTAGCACCACCAAAAAGGTTCCGGACGGAGAATATCTGCTGGTACAGAATAATTTTGAATTTGAAGATAAAAAAACTCCGTTTGATGGTGAACTGAAAGGCTATGTACAGCAAAAGCCAAATAAAAGGCAGTTTCTTTTTATGCCGCTCAGTTTATGGCTTTATAATGCTGCCAATCCAAAATATGATACGCTTCTAAACGAATATATGACGTATCCTAATGAATTGAGAAATCAAAAACTAAGAGATTCTCTTTTTATTAAATACAATATGAAAAGCAGTGTTGGCAAAAGCTTATTTTTTGACAGGTTATATCATAACTGGGGTTCGGCACCTGTAATCCTGGATCAGACTAAAACGGAAAAAAGTGCGGAATCAATAGAGAAAAGACTTACCTACCGCGGATATTGGGATGCCGAAGTAAAGTTTAAACATGATCTTGATTCAGCAGCAAAAAAAGCAGCGGTAACCTATTTTATTACCCATAAAGATCCTACCTACATCAAAGATTACTACTATAACATCACAGACCCGGCTGTAAAAAATATCTATCAGCAGAAGATCAGGGAAAGTCTGATCAGGCAGGGACAGATATTGGATCAGACAGTTCTTGAAAAAGAAGTCACGAGAATCAATGATCTGATGAAGGATTACGGATATTACCGGTTCAATAATCTGGGGGACGAAGTTTATTTTATCGCCGACTCCCTAAAAAGCAGAAAGCAGGTTCCTTTAACCCTTGAAATCCATAAAGATTCTCTGGACAGCCCGTACAAAGTTTCTACAATAGGGAATATTGATGTTGCCATTGTAGATGAAGTTGGAGATTATCCTAAAAATACAAAAAAAGACAGCTTAAGAGGAATACGTTTTCACAAGGTAAATAATCAATACGATTCAAGAGCAATATGGAGGGCGATTACTGTTGGAAATAAACAGGTATATGATCAGAAAAAATTTGATCTTACCAGAAGAAATCTTTTGGCAATGAACAATTTCAGCATACTCAAATCAAGAGACTCTTTAAGACACGGAGGCGGTGCTGCCCCCAATGACAGTATCATTGATGTAATGTATGTTCTTAAACCACTTCCGAAATATGAGCTCAAGCTCGGTACGGATGTCAATTATTCCCAGCTGCTGAATCTCGGGGTATCTCCTTCGGTAGATCTTACGACAAGAAATGTTTTTGGCGGAGCAGAAAACCTTTCCACCAGCCTTTCGGGAACTTTCGGATCCATAAGAAGTACCAAAGATATCAACAGCAGGGTTCTTGCTTATGAAATTTCCGCCCAGGCATCTTTAAATTTTCCAAGATTGCTATTGCCTTTCGATTATTATAAATTGCTTCCGAAACGGTACAGTCCTACATCATCCATCGTGTTGGGAGCTTCCGTGCAAAATAATATCGGTCTTGGAAGGGTAAACTTTAATACGGGTTTAAATTATCTTGCCACCGTAAACGACAAAGTGTCTCACAGGCTTACCATATTCAATACGCAGCTGAGTTTAACCAAAAATAAAGATGCTTATTATGATTATTTCGTGAATGATGATGAAATAAGAAGAGAAGTATTTAATGATTATTTTGCATTCAACCCTTCCCTAGCGCAACAATTCGCTTCAGGACAAAAGACGATAGACGAAGTCTCAAAAGAAATTGTATTAGATACGGATTATGTTTCAACACTCAATCAGCAGGGAGCTGACAAACTTTTAGCATTTTTGGGAACGCTTGTCAATAAAGACCGCCAGACACAGGATGTTTTAATTTCTTCTTTTATTTACAATTTTGTATATAATGAAATCGGGAAAAAAGATTATCCCAACTCATTTTATTTTAACGGTAAAGTAGAACTTGCAGGAAATATCTTCAGCATTTTTAATCAGAAAAGAAATGAAGGCGGAGTTATTACCAGTCCCGAAAGAACTATTTTCGGTGTTCCATATGCACAATTCGTAAAATTTGATTTTGATATCAGAAAATATTTTAAATTTAGTAAAAATACCCTTGTGCTGCGGCAGTTTGTAGGGCTTGGAATTCCTTACGGAAACTCTTCCAGCATGCCGGTAATCAGATCCTATTTTAACGGCGGAGCCAATGATATCAGGGCGTGGGTGCCTTTTGGCGGACTAGGTCCTGCAGATTCACAAATCGATGAGCGCGTACGTACTTACATTACGGAAAACCTGAAACTTACCACCAATATTGAATTCAGGGTTCCGTTTAATGAAACCTATGAAGGAGCGCTTTTCACGGACATCGGTAATATCTGGTCTTTGAAAAACTCTAATGAAGCTGCTTCGGATGAGTTTAAGCTTAATAAATTCCTCAAACAGGTCGGTGTCGGGAGTGGTTTCGGGTTAAGGGCAAACATTGCTTATATCACCTTAAGACTTGATCTTGCGTATAAAATGTATGATCCTAATAAACCTGAAGGCGACCGATGGAGACTGAAATATTTCCAGCCGTTTAAACCAACATTGAATATCGCATTCGGATATCCGTTCTAATCCGGTGAAATTCCTAAAGCAAAATACACGACAGCAACCGTTCTGGCTAAAATCTCCCGGAATTGGTTTCTGTAGTAGCTTTCAGGCTTGGTAACGTCCTGGGCGTCAAATCCCAGTGCGTTCATATTGTTGTTCCTTGCAAAAAGCAATGCCCGGAGATTGTGGAAACCCTGCGACACAATAATTACATTATCTTTTCTATACACATCTTTACAGCGAAGAATACTTCGGTAGGTGTTAAATCCTTTCGGGTCTTCGATAATGATTTCTTCCGGAACTCCTTCCTGGTAGATCAGGTAATTTTTCATCGCTGCAGGTTCATCGTATCCTTTGCTTTTTTCACCACTCACCAATATTTTTTTTATTTTTCCATGGTGATAAAGTAATGCTGCCGCGTCCATTCTTTTGGTGAAATACGGATTGGATTGTCCGGATCGCATTTTTGGTGAAGTTCCCAAAACCAACGCAACTTCTCTCGGCGGAATTTTAGAGATCTTGTTGTATGTCCGCCCGTCCGTGAGCGCGAAAACCCAGGCATTAGCAAGACATATCAGCAGGATCATGATCTCCACTGATATCAATATGAGGTTAAATATGTTTTTTATTATTCTCAACTCAGATCAAAGTTAAGCTTTATTTTCTTGCTTTTGGCAACAGACATACAAGCCAGGATATGTCTTTTTTCTTCTTCTTTTTCCGTAAGATATTCATTTTCCAGCAGCTCTACCTTGCCTTCTTCAAGAATGCATTCGCAGCTTCCGCAAATGCCGGATTTGCACGAATACGGAACCGCAAACTTCTGAATCAGCAATTGCTGCAATATTCTTTCCTTATTATCCGGAAGATTAGTAACATAAGTTTTTCCAAGCATCGTAAATTCTACATCAATATTTTCGATAATCGGAAATTCTTTTTCCACAGGATAAATATCGTCATTATATTCCTCAAAAAGTTCAAAATGTATATTTTTCTTAGGGATTCCGTGGTGATAACAGGCATTGGCCAATGTTTTAATCATATCTCCTTTCCCGCAGATCAGGACTTCGTCTACAGCATCCCAGATCGTAGATTCTTCATCGGTATCGTCCAAATGAAGAATCTGATTGATGATAAGGCTCAACTTTTTATCATCCAATCTTCCGTGAAAAAAACTGTTCGATTGGTTTTCCCTGGAAAAGAAATAAAAAATCTGAAGCCTCTCGCCGCAGGTCCGGGCAAGATTGTCGAGCTGGTCGCGGTAAATCATGTCCTCAGAAGATTTGTTGCCAAAAAAAAGGAAAAGTCTTGTTCTTGGTTCTGTATGAAGAATGTTTTTAAAATGACTGAGAATAGGCGTAATTCCAATACCTGCAGCAAATCCAACAATGGTTCTGAACTCGCTGGGTTTGGAAATGAGTGTAAATCTTCCGGCCGGTTCACTTACCAGCAGAAGATCTCCTGTATGATAATTTCTGAATAATTCTGCTGCGTCTCCTTCTGGGGAATTCATCTTTATTCCCAAAGCAATTTTTTTTTCGTACGGTGCGGAAGTCATTGAATAATCTTTGATAACATTCTGCCCGTGAGACCTGAATTGTATACTGACAAACTGTCCTGCTTCAAACCTGAAATTCTCCTTCAAATCCTCCGGAATTTCAAACTCCAGAGAAAAAGTATTTTTGGTCAGTTCTTCCTTTTTCGTTATTTTTAGCCAATGAAACTTTGTAAGTTTCCCCTTATAGATTTGTTGTTCCATACTTCAATTCAAAAATAGATAAAAAATAATGAAAAAGATAATCTTATCCACCCTTTTCCTAATTTCGGTTTTCAGCTGTAAAAAAGAATCTGCTAAAACAGAAGACGGAATGGCTGTGCAGGATTCTGCTTCTGTTTCAGAAACTACACAAGCTCCTGCTGCTTTAAAGATGTTTACTGCTGAACAGACTTCCGAGTTTTTAGGTAAAAAAAATGACACTTTATATGTTACCAATTTTTTTGCCACATGGTGTGGGCCCTGCGTGAAGGAAATTCCTCATTTTAAAAATAAAATCCAGGAACTTAACGGAAAACCTGTTAAAATTACTTTTGTAAGTGTTGACAGTAAAAATGACTGGAATACAAAAGTTCAACAGTTTGTGGATGAGCAGGGAATCCGCAACAATACAATATTGTTAGACGGGCAGCAGCTTGGCGGTGATTTTTTTGCTGCTAATTTTAAAAGCTGGGATGGCGGTGCAATTCCCTTTACTTTTATGAGAAAAGGTGATAAAACAGATGAGACTTTGGGAATGATAAGTGAAGAACAGCTCACCGAAAAAATCAATTCTCTTTTAAAATAAAACGTCGGGCTTTTTATGTCAGATCAATTTAAAATCCTGTGTTTGGTATTAATTCTTGCTATTTTGCTTGCAGCAGTAGTAAACCTGAACACAGGATTTTTAAGTTTGAATGTAAAGGATTTTTTTACAGAATCATCGAACGGCCAGATAGCTGAAATTCGCGTAAACCGTTTGCTGGTAATGCTTTTAGCAGGAATTTCCATTCCGACTTCAGGATTTCTGATGCAGGAATATTTCCAGAATCCTCTTGCCGGTCCGGATATTCTGGGTATAACTTCCGTGGCGAGTTTATCAGTGGCATTTTACATTTTTTTTTCACATGATTTGCTGATTCCGGAAATTCTTCAAAATAGCTTTCTAAGTCTATCAGCCATCGCAGGAAGCTTACTGATGATGCTCATTTTCCTTTCCGTCACAAGAAAATTTCAGGATAAGTCTTATTTAATTATTTTCGGTTTCCTCATATCGGCCTTTTCCGGAGCGGTTGTTTCTTTATTGCAATTGTATGCGGAGAATCAAAGTTTAAAAAATTATATTTTGTGGTCTTTCGGAGCGAATAATATGGTTTCCAGAAATCAGATTTATGTACTGTCCGTTTTAATTTCAGCTGGCTTATGGGTTTGTTTTAAAACGATAAAGCCGCTGATTGGGAATTCATTAGGTACTTCATATGCGCAAAGTCTGGGCGTTAATCTCAATCAGCTCAAAATTTTTGTTATTATTGCCTCATCCCTGCTTTCAGCTTCGGTAACAGCTTTTTTAGGTCCGGTTTTATTCATCGGAATTATAGTTCCCCACTTCTGCAGATTAATTTATAACCCGGCAAAACTCTGGCAGCAATGGATTTTGAACATGTTTTTAGGGATGCTCATCATGCTGATCTTCTCCATAATCGCAGAAAAAACACAGATTCCGTTGAATGTGATAAGTTCAGTCTTTGGGATTCCTGTAATTTTGGGAATGCTTTTGAAGCAGAATAGAGTTTAAAAGTGAATTGTAAATGGGTAAATTGTTAATTTTAAAATTCTCTCGCGGATTTTGCAGATGGCGCAGATGTTTGAGTATATTTTTTAATTTTATTCCAAGTTTGTCATTCCGTAGAAATCCAAATTAACTTTGTAGAGATGCTTTAAGCATGACAAAATAAATATAAAAAAATAGATTAAAAATCCGTGAAAATCCGTGAAATCCGCAGGAAATAAAAAAACAAATGCACCTACAAATCAGACAAGCAAACCTCGGTTACAATAAACCATTAATTTCAAATGCAGATACCAGTCTGAATTTAGGAGAAGTATGCCTGCTGATCGGGAATAATGGGGTAGGAAAAACAACTTTAATCAAATCTATTTTACACCAGATTCCGCTTCTTAAAGGTGAAATCAGCATTAATAACAAAAATATAAAAGAACTTTCGGCAAAAGAAATTGCAGAGCAAATTGCTGTTGTTTTCTCAAGTTCGGTCATCCCGCAGAATTATACTGTTGAAGATCTGATTTCACTGGGGAAATATATTTATTATCCTTTTTATTTTGAACTTAAAAAAGAAGACCGAGACGAAGTCACACATATTATTGAAACACTGGATTTGGTTCAGTATAGACATACACCGCTCAGAAACCTTTCGGATGGAAACCTTCAGAAAGCATTTATCGGAAGAGCCATTACACAAAATTCGCCTGTCATCATTCTTGATGAGCCTACAACGCATCTTGATGAAAAAAATAAAATCATTATTCTTAAAACACTTCGTGCTTTAGCCAAAGAACATCATAAACTCATTCTTTTTTCTTCCCATGACTGGAGGCTTGCTAAGGAATTTGCCGATAAAATATGGTATGTAAAAGATGAATATTTGTATTCCGGTATGGTGGAAGACATTCTTTTGCAGCATGAAGAATTGACGCGAGCTACGCTTTTTGAAATCAATCCGGATTATATTCCTCCACACATTATTGCCCCGGATGTTTACAAAGAAATGCTGTTTTCGTTATTACAGAAAAATTTCAGGCAAGACTTATCGCATCTTACTTTTGAATTGAAAAATAAAAAGTGGACAATATCAGGATTTGCAGATATTCATCAATGTGAATCTTTTGAAGATATTGTCATTTTATTAAAAACCATTCATTAACACTTTCATTTCTTTATTGAATTGATATACTATGCATGCATAATATTATGCGCGTCATATCAATTAAGGTTTTTATTATCAAGATGTTAACAAATTTTAACGCAAATAAATACTATGCATGCATAATATTTAGTATATTTGGTTAAACCTTGATATAAAAATGATGGATAATAAGAAAGACAAAATAGAAAATGTTGATCTAATTCTTAAACAAACATGGCTTGCCGTTTCCAAAATGTATACTGAAATGGCTCAGGAACATGATTCTACCGCCGTTCAGGCACTTACTCTTCTTAAAATAGATCCGAAGGAAGGTACAAGAAGCACCAATCTTGGTCCTAAAATGGCCATTGAGCCCACTTCTTTAACAAGAATTATTAAGCTTCTTGAGGATAATGGATATATCTACAAAGAAAAAACGACTACGGATAAAAGAGAAGTAATCATCAAACTTACTGATAAAGGTCTGCACTCAAGAAATATGTCTAAAGAAGTAGTAGTTAATTTCAATAAAAGAATAATGGAGAAAATTGCCCCTGAAAAGCTTGAAACTTTTAAGGAAGTCATGAATGAAATTATGAAAATTGCTACCGATTTAAACAATAGAAAATAAATGTCTGGGCTGTTTTCTCACAAAAGGAAATCTCCTTAGATGTCATTCAGAATAGCAATAAAATTAAAACAATTACAAATAATAAATCAATGAAAAGAAGAATCAAACACGTCACAGTTCTTGGTTCAGGAATTATGGGAAGCGGTATTGCAGCGCATTTCGCCAATATTGGCGTTCAGGTATCGTTGCTCGATATTGTTCCTTTTGAACTCACTGAAGCGGAACAGAAAAAAGGTTTGACCAAAGATGATAAAGCGGTAAGAAACAGAATCGCTGCAGAAAACTTTGAAAAACTTAAGAAAGCAAGCCCGGCCCTGCTCTACTCTCCAAAATTTGCAGACAGAATAAAGGTTGGAAATTTTGATGATGATTTACCGAAAATAAAAGATACCGACTGGATCATAGAAGTTGTTGTTGAAAAACTGGATATCAAAAAGTCAGTTTATGAAAAGATAGAACAGTTCAGAAAACCGGGTACATTGATTTCTTCCAATACTTCCGGGATTCCTATTCATTTATTAACAGAAGGAAGAAGTGAGGATTTCAAACACTATTTTGCAGGAACACACTTTTTCAATCCTGTAAGATACCTTCCTCTTTTAGAAATTATTCCAACTCAGGATACACTTCCGGAAGTGATCAATTTCTATATGAATTACGGAGCGAAATTTTTAGGAAAAACAACGGTCTTAGCAAAAGACACACCGGCATTTATTGCCAACAGAATAGGAGTTTTTTCCATGATGGATTTACTTCATAATGTTCAGAAATTAGGCTTAACGGTTTCCGAAGTTGATAAATTGACGGGGCCTGTAATTGGTCGTCCAAAGTCTGCAACTTTCAGAACTGCTGACGTTGTAGGTCTGGATACTTTGGTTATGGTAGCAAACGGTGTTCGCCAAAGCGGTGCTGAAGCTAATGATTTTAATGATGTTTTCGCACTTCCGGATTACATCCAGAAAATGGTTGATAATAAGTGGTTGGGATCTAAAACAGAACAGGGATTCTATAAAAAAGTAAAAAATGCAGGAGGCAAATCGGAAATTCACGGGCTGAATCTGGATACTTTGGAATATGAACTTCAGGGCAAATCTTCTTTTGCAACTTTAGAATTAACTAAAAACATAGACAAACCTATCGATCGTTTTAAAGTGTTAATCGGCGGAAAAGATAAGGCCGGAGAATTATACAGAAAATCTTTAGGGGCATTATTTGCGTATGTTTCGCATAAAGTTCCTGAAATCTCTGACGAAGTATATAAAATTGATGATGCCATGAGAGCCGGTTTCGGATGGGAAAACGGTCCGTTTGAAATCTGGGATGCCGTGGGCGTTCAAAAAGGTATTGAACTGGCTAAAGATGCCGGGTATGAAGTTTCAGACTGGGTTAAGAATGTGGAAACATTCTATAAAGTCAATGATGAAGGCCAAAGCATTTATGTTGATAAAAACTCCGGCGAATACAACAACATTCCGGGACAGGATGCTTTCATTATTTTAGATAATATCAGGAAAAATAAAACTCTTTGGAGCAATTCCGGTTCTGCTATTGAAGATTTGGGCGACGGAATCATCAACTTTGAAATCCGTTCTAAAATGAACTCCTTAGGCGGCGAAGTGTTGGATGGATTAAACAGAGCTATTGATTTAGCTGAAAAAGAATATGATGGTTTAGTAATCGGAAACCAGGGAACCAATTTCTCTGTAGGTGCCAATTTAGCCATGATTCTCATGATGGCAATCGAACAGGATTGGGATGACCTGAATATGGCCATTGCTTATTTCCAAAAATCAATGATGAGGGTTCGCTACTCTTCTATTCCTGTAGTAGTTGCTCCTCACGGAATGACTTTAGGTGGTGGCTGCGAAATGACGATGCATGCTGACCGGGTTGTTGCCGCAGCAGAAACATATATCGGGCTGGTTGAAACCGGAGTGGGTGTAATTCCCGGCGGTGGCGGAACAAAAGAACTAACGCTGAGAACTTCCAGAGAATTTCATAACGACGACGTAAAAAACAACAGATTGCGCGACGCTTTTATGAATATAGCGATGGGTAAAGTAGCTACTTCCGCTTATGAAGCATACGATATGGGAATTCTTGAGCATGGAAAAGATATCGTAGCTGTTGACAAAAGAACGCAGATCAAGACTGCTAAAATGCTTGCTAAAAGCTTAGCGGAACACGGTTACACCCAGCCTATTGAACAAAAGGTAAAAGTGTTGGGTAAAGATGCTCTCGGAATGTTCTATGTAGGAACCGATCAGATGTTAACAGGAAACTACATCTCTGAACATGACAAGAAAATCGCCGACAGACTTGCTTATGTAATGGTTGGAGGAAATCTATCCGAACCAACAGTTGTGACAGAACAGTATTTATTGAACCTCGAAAGAGAAACTTTCCTTTCGCTTTGCGGAGAGAGAAAAACATTGGAAAGAATTCAATACATGTTGCAGAATGGAAAACCGTTGAGAAATTAAAATAAAATCAGGATTAAATCAAAAAGCCAAGATTTTTGAGCCCTGAAAGGGCGAAATAAAAAAGCATCGGGGGAAACCCGGTGTAAAATCCGAAATAATTAAACAAATGAAAACAGCATATATCGTAAAAGGGTTCAGAACGGCCGTTGGAAAAGCACCCAAAGGTAGTTTACGATTTACAAGACCCGATGTAATGGCGGCAACCGTAATTGAAAAATTAATGGCCGAACTTCCGCAATTAGATAAAAACAGAATTGACGACCTGATCGTAGGAAATGCAATGCCCGAAGCCGAGCAAGGTTTAAATGTGGCCCGTCTGATTTCCTTGATGGGATTAAATACCGATAAAGTTCCGGGAGTTACGGTGAACAGATACTGTGCATCAGGAAGTGAGGCAATTGCGATTGCTTCTGCAAAAATTCAGGCAGGAATGGCAGACTGCATTATTGCCGGAGGTACAGAATCCATGTCTTATATTCCGATGGGTGGCTATAAACCGGTTCCGGAAACAGATATTGCCAAAACAAACCCGGATTATTACTGGGGAATGGGGTATACTGCAGAAGAAGTGGCTAAACAGTATAATATTACGAGAGAAGAACAGGATCAGTTTGCTTTTGAATCTCACATGAAAGCGTTGAAAGCCAATCAGGAAGGTAGATTTGCCAGTCAGATCGTTCCGGTTCCCGTGGAATACAATTTCCTGGATGAAAATCAGAAATTGCAGACTAAAAAGTTTGATTTCTCTGTGGATGAAGGCCCGAGAGCAGATACTTCCCTGGAAGGTCTGGCTAAATTAAGACCGGTTTTTGCCAACGGGGGAAGCGTAACAGCAGGAAACTCTTCCCAGATGAGTGATGGAGCCGCTTTCGTAATGGTAATGAGTGAGGAAATGGTGAAAGAATTAGGATTGGAGCCGGAAGCAAGACTGGTTGCTTATGCCGCAGCAGGTCTTGAACCGAGAATCATGGGAATGGGCCCGATTTACGCAATTCCAAAAGCGTTAAAACAAGCAGGCCTGGAATTAAAGGATATAGAATTAATTGAATTGAACGAAGCCTTCGCTTCACAGTCAGTTGCCATTAAAAAAGAATTAGGCTTAAATACTGAAATTCTCAATGTAAACGGAGGGGCAATTGCGTTAGGTCACCCGCTTGGATGTACCGGAACGAAATTAACGGTTCAGCTTCTTGATGAAATGAGAAAACGCGGAAACAAATACGGAATGGTTTCCATGTGTGTGGGAACAGGACAGGGAGCAGCGAGTATTTTTGAGCTTCTTTAAAAGATAAAAAATAGATCAATAGATAATAGACCGATTGATAATAGATTTTGAGCACAAAGAAATGATGAATGATTTTAAAAGACACAATTTTAAGAAACTTAAAATTTGGCAGATGAGTATGGAAATATCAAAGTTAGCATTTGATCTTACTGATACTTTTCCCGATTACGAAAAATATGGTTTAAAAAGCCAGATTGATCGATGTTCGATTTCTATTCCTTCCAATATAGCTGAAGGATCAAGCAGAACAAATAAATCTTTTAGTCATTTTTTAGATGTTTCTTTAGGCTCGTCATTTGAATTGCAAACACAAATATTGTTAGCAAATTATAGAAAATATTTGTCTGATGATAAATGCCAAATCTTTGAAGACATGATTGAAGAATTTCAAAGAGCAACAATGGTCTTTCAGAATACATTAAATAAAGATTAAAGATAGGAATAGATAGTCAAATACATAGTTGTAGACAAGGACCCAAAAAGGTCTATCCTCTATCCGTCTATAATCTAAAAGTCTTAAAATAAAATAAAAAAACAAGTATTAAATGGGAAATATTGTAAAAGGCGGTGAATTCTTAATTAAAGAAATTCCTGCAAACGAAATCTTCAGTCTTGAAGAACTGAATGAAGAGCAAAAAATGCTTCGCGATTCTGCGAAAGAATTTATAGACAGAGAAGTAGTTCCGCAAAAAGAGCGTTTCGAGAAAAAAGATTATGCCTTTACGGAAGAAGTGATGCGTAAACTTGGTGAAATGGGAATGCTGGGAATTGCTGTTCCTGAAGAATACGGCGGCCTTGGGATGGGTTTTGTAACCACAATGCTGGCCTGCGATTATCTTTCAGGAGTAACGGGTTCATTAGCAACAGCCTACGGAGCACACACCGGAATCGGAACCCTTCCGATCGTGTTGTACGGAACAGAAGCGCAGAAACAAAAATACCTTCCGGATTTAGCCACCGGTACAAAATTCGGAGCGTATTGCCTTACAGAGCCAGATGCTGGTTCTGATGCGAACTCAGGAAAAACAAGAGCAAAACTTTCTGAGGACGGAAAGCATTACATTATCAACGGACAAAAAATGTGGATTTCCAATGCTGGATTCGCCGATACTTTTACTTTGTTCGCAAAAATTGATGACGATAAAAATATTACCGGATTTGTAATCAACCGTTCGGAACTTGAAAATCCTGAAAGTCTGACTTTTGGTGAGGAAGAGCATAAATTAGGAATCCGTGCCTCTTCTACCCGCCAGGTTTTCTTTAATGATATGAAAATCCCTGTTGACAACCTTTTAGGAGAAAGAAACAATGGTTTTAAAATCGCTTTAAATGCACTGAATGTCGGTCGTATTAAATTAGCTGCCGCTTGTTTAGATGCTCAGAGAAGAATTTTAAACCACTCTATTCAATACTCTAACGAAAGAAAACAGTTTGGTGTGTCGATTTCAACATTCGGAGCCATCAGAAAGAAAATTGCTGAAATGGCAACCGGAGTTTTCGTAAGTGAAGCAGGATCCTACCGTGCGGCAAAAAATATTCAGGATAAAATTGATGAGCTGGTTGCCGGCGGAATGAATCATCAGGAAGCGGAATTAAAAGGGGTTGAAGAGTTTGCTGTTGAATGCTCCATTTTGAAAGTATTTGTTTCCGATCTTGCGCAGCATACGGCAGATGAAGGAATTCAGGTGTACGGTGGAATGGGATTCTCTGAAGATACCCCGATGGAAGCTGCGTGGAGAGATTCCAGAATTTCCAGAATTTATGAGGGAACCAACGAAATCAACAGGCTTTTATCAGTCGGAATGCTGATCAAAAGAGCAATGAAAGGAGAACTAGACTTATTATCTCCCGCAATGGCAATCAGCAAAGAACTGATGGGTATTCCGTCATTCGAAGTTCCGGATTATTCTTCGTTCATGAGTGAAGAAAAAGCAATCATTGCCAACCTGAAAAAAGTATTCTTAATGGTTTCCGGAGCTGCCCTTCAGAAATACATGATGGATATTGAAAAACAACAGCATTTACTATTAAATGCCTCTGAAATCCTAAACCAGATTTACATGGCAGAATCTGCAGTACTGAGAGCGGAAAAACACTTCTCTCCGGAGTCTGTAGAAGCGGCTATGGCTCAATTGAATCTTTATAAAGCTGTTGAGAAAATCATTACCGCTGCCAAAGAAGGAATCGTTTCTTTCGCTGAAGGCGACGAGCAGAGAATGATGCTTTCAGGATTAAGAAGGTTTACGAAATATACCAACCATCCGAATGTAGTGGCATTAACTGAAAAAATTGCTGCGCATTATATTGAAAAAGGAACTTATTAGTCTTTTATATATAAATTTGATTTCAAGCGTCCCGATTCTGTCGGGACGTTTTTTGCTTCAATTCAGAAAATACATTTAGATGTAATAAAAACTGGATTTAAATTGTTTTTAATAAAATACGGTTAATCTAAAAAAAATACTGATGAAGCTATTAATTCCAATCATATTTATTTCTGTTACCATTTCAGCGCAGCAAAAAGAAAAACTGCCTGTCCCTCAAAGATTAGAAAAAGATAAAAAACCTGAGTCGTTTGATAAAGAAATGAAATTAAACGAAACTCAAAATAGAATGTATAAAATGCCCTGCGCAAAAGCAGGTGAATATGCTTATTCCAGTCTCAGAGACAAAAGAAAAGATACTACGGACTATAAAATACTAAATGCCTTGATTCCTCAAAACACTTTGAAGGTAAATAATCATATGTCTTTTAAAACTTAATTATGATTGAAAAGAATTAAAGTATTCAGGCAGTTACCAGTATTACTCAAAATTATTACTAAAAAATGTTTCAGATATTGGGGCATTTTTTATTTTTGCATTCTACTTATTTAACGATGACAAAAGAAGAACTGCTCAACAGAGCAATAAAAATAGCCGACAAGGCACATAAAGGACAGACTGATAAATACCATGCACCGTATATCGCCCATGTCATGCGTGTAATGGAATACGGAAAAACAATGGATGAAAAAATCGTAGGTGTTCTGCATGATGTTGTTGAAGATCATCCTCAGGAATTCAGCCTGGATTACCTGCGAAGCGAAGGCTTTCCGGAATATATTATTTTTGCAATCAGCTGCCTTACAAAGTTTGATCCTGAAGAAGATTATGACGATTTTGTAAGAAGAACGGAGCGTTCCCCGCTTGCTATAGCTGTAAAACTGAATGATTTAAGAGATAATATGGATCTTCGCAGAGTAAACAGAGAGCTCACTCCTAAAGACATCAAAAGATTTAATAAATATCTTAAAGCCTATCATTATCTTATTGAAAAATACTAAGACGAAATGACTAATAACCTCCCTCCTATTTCTACAGCTTACCGATCTAAGCTTATTTCTGCAATTGCATCCATCTCTATATTCTTTTTTGTGTATTTCCTGTTAATTCTGATATCTCTAGGATTAATATTTCTATTAGGATATGGTGCCGTAAAAATTATTGCATTACATGCCAATTACCTTACCGTGGTTCTTGCATTAGGATTATTCAGTATCGGACTTATCGTATTTTATTTCCTGATCAAATTTATTTTCATAAAAAATAATGACAGTACCCGCCATCTTATCGAAATCGACAGGAAAACACAGCCCCAACTTTTTGCAATTATTGACGAAATTGTCAAAGAAACAGCCGTAAAAATGCCGGGAAAAGTATTTCTTTCTCCGGATGTTAATGCAAGTGTAAGCTATAATTCTATTTTCTGGAGTATGTTTTTACCCGTTAAAAAGAATCTTACTATTGGGATAGGATTGATAAATTCTACTACGGTAGGTGAACTTAAAGCCGTTCTGGCCCATGAATTTGGTCACTTTTCGCAAAAAAGCATGAAGGTCGGAGGATATGTCAATCAGGCTGAAAAGATTATTTTCGATACGGTTTACAACAACCGAGAATATGAGCAGACCATTAAAAACGGTTCCGGATATTGGGCATTTCAGCTTGCAGGATGGATTTCCGTGAGTTTTATAAGTCTATTTCAGTATATTCTCAAATTCTTTTCAGATTTTATCTTTAAAAACAATGCCTCTCTCAGGAGAGAAATGGAATTCCACGCCGATGCCGTTGCAACGTATGTTACTAATCCTAAAGAGCAGATTTCTTCTTTATTGAGACTTGAGCTTAGTAATGCTGCATTCAACAGTTCTTTTCATTTATATACCGAAAGCAACGGAAAATATCTTCCGGAAAATCTCTTTGCGAACCAGACTGCTTTAATGAAGCTTTTCAGTGAAAGAAACAACCATCCTTACAAAAACAATTTGCCTGTAATCGAAGAGGATGATCTGACACGTTACAACAGATCGAAGATAGAAATTGAAGACCAGTGGGCCTCTCATCCCGAAACGCACAGAAGAATCGAGATGATTCGCAGGAACAAAACGAAAAATAACCCTGAAAATAATGAACTGGCAGAGACTGTGATCCGCGGTTATGATGATATTGGTAAAATATTAACGAAAAAATACCTTACGCTGAATAATATCAAAAATGTAGGGGAAGTAATCGCTGACAATGAACGTTTTATTCAGCTTTACACTGAAAAATATCCGCTGCAAAAAGTAAATGTGTATTTTAACGCATATTACGAAAATCACAATCCTGTCCTTGAAAATATTGACGATCTGATCCAAACTTCAGGAATTTCAACATATGATGAGCTCTTCAGTGATGAAAAGGTTTCATTGATATATGAAAAAAACGGCGCGGAATCGGATCTTTTTACGCTGAATCAGATTGCTGAAAATCCAAAACTGGTAAAGACATTCAAGTATAATGGAATATTATATCAATCAAAAAATGCAAGAAACCTAATTCCGGTCCTTACGAAGGAAGTAGAAAACCTGAAAAGCAGACTGGCGGAAAATGACGGAAAAATCTTCAGCCATTATTATACTATTGCAGATGATGCTGCTAAAGAAATCCTTACAGACAAGTATCTGAAATTTGCTTCTCTGGACCGCGAATATGATACATTTGAAAATGCCGTCAATCAGTTTATTCCAAGCCTGCAGTTCATGATGATTACCTTACCTGTAGAAGAAATCCGTAAGCACAGATCTGTATTGCTGAGAAACGAAAAGCCATTTAAAGATATCGTAAAACAATTGGTTGAGGAATCGGCTTATAAAGACCTTCTGACGATTGAAAGCAAAGAGATTTTGAATAACTTTATACAGTCGGAATATATATACTTCAACAATGACCGCTATATTCAGAAAGAAGTGGATGCCATATTTACCTTTATTAATGAATACCGCACAATACTCAATAAAACCTATACCGATTACAAAAATCAGCTTATTGATTTTCAGGCAAACATTAAGAAAGCAGATAATTAATCTGCTCCGGGGAAGTCGTACGTCTTCTTCGGATGTTTTGTGGCGTCGATATTAATGTTCAAAGCCAGGTAAACAAAGTGGAAATTTTTATTTCCGGAAGCTTCAAATTCCCTCTGCCACAAATAGCCGCCGAGAACTCCGAAGTAGTCGTCAATCTGGTAACCGAAACCACCATATACTCTGTTTCTTGCAAAAGTAGGTTTCATAGGACTTACAAGAAAAATTTCGTCATACACATTGGCGAAAACAGTCCCTTTTTTTACTTCTTTTGCATTCAGCGGAACACTTATGTTCAGACGATATCTGTAGCGCATTCTTTCAGAACTTTTGCCGGTCTGAGGTTCATAGAACCAGCTTTTTTCCGCACGCAACCTGTTCTCAAATTTTACAATGCCTTTCTTGAAATCAATAACATCCTGAAGCCAGACCCTGAATTCTTCTCTATTAATTTTCCGGTCCTTGTAAGTGGCATATCTTCCCAATCCGATAAAAGGTTTGTGATTTTTGGTAAGATTGTAACCCAGTCCGCCCTTTATTTCATAATAATCGGGATAGGTGTATTCCTGTATTCCTCTAGACTGTCCTTCGGCGTAAAGAAAAAACTTCGGATGAAATTTGTAGGTAATCGTCAGTGCATTGAAGCTGGAAATATGTTCCTGATGTTCCTGTGCTTTAAAAAATGTTACACTTAAAAAGAGCCCCAAACCTAAACCTACTGACAATTTCATTTGAAAAAAATTTTTGCAAATGTAAATTAATTAACAATTTGTTAATATTAACTTTAATTCATCAATAATTAACAATTACTTAATATTAAAATTATAAGATAATCCTATATGAAACCATCTTTGTGGCATTTCTACACCAAAAGTCTCTGTGTATGAAGTGTTTGTTAAGTTATTGACCAGAACATAAACGGAAAAATCTCTTTTAACAAAACTTAATTTATCATCCACAAGATTGTAGCTGCCATTGTTAAGTCTTTCATTGTAACGATAAACAATTTCGTTGGTGAAGTTCTTCAGGAAGCGTGTTTCTAATTTTGCAATAAACTGGTGCTTTAAGTTATCCAATAAATATCTTGCCGAAAAATCGGCAGGCTTGTTCAACTTATTATCCAGATAAGTGTATCCTACAGTATATTTCAGCCAGTCTTTCAGGCGGTGATTGAATTCCGCTTCAATTCCTTTTACCGTTGTTTCTCCTATGTTTTGGGCATACCAAACAGGATCTTCCGGTTTTACTTTGGTCCAGTCAATTGCGTCGTTTGTATCTCTCAGAAATCCGCTTACTTTAGCCAAAATATTCTTCGTCTGAAACTGATAGCCGATTTCTGCATATACCGCATTTTCAGGCAAGAGATCAGGATTTCCCTGTTCGGTTTTGCTTGTATAATAAAGATCCGTAAAAGTCGGGATTCGGTGGACTTTCGCAATATTTCCGTAGACTTTGTTATTCTGGTTAAAGCTGTATCCGATGTCCAGTCCAGGGTAGAAAAAGTTGCCCTCGGAAGAATAATTGGCCCAGGAAATTCCCGGACTGATATTCAGTTTTTTGTCTAAAAGTGAAAAATGATGCTCAAAAAATACCTGGGAAACAAAACGGTTTCTCTCGCCAAGATTATTGCTTGCCAGAAACTCTTTTCTCAGTTCAACACCGATTCCTGTGGTGCCCAATCCCCATTCATAGCTTGAATTCACTTCTCCACCCACATTATTACCGATATGCATGTTTCTGTAAATTTCAGGTTTCTGACGGTTGAACAAATACATATCCTGCCCTCTTCGCCAATATACATTTGAATTTAATTTTAATTTTCCGAAGGCCTGCTGATGTGCAATACTGATCACGGAAGCCTGTACTTCTTCATATTGCTCTGTTGCGGCTTTTGAAGCATAAAATCCGTTAGCTCCGAATTTTTTTTCTGAAAAGCCTGCCTGCAATCTAATATTTCCGTCTTTTATATTGAGTTTGCTTTGATAAAAAACATTCCTGATTTCATAATCGGTATTGTACATATACCCCTGAGATCCGGAAGAATTTGCCTGTAAAGAATTTGAAAATTTATCATTTCCCACCTGTGCGTTGAATCCAAGCTGATATGTTTCATAATCTCCTCCTTCAACATTTACTTTTACCCTTTTTCCGGGATTTATTTTGGTAATGATATTGATGACACCAGCATATGCATTTTGCCCGAAACGTCTTGCTGCAGGACCTTTTATCACTTCTATTCTTTCTACATCACTGAGATCTACAGGAAGGTTCATGGAATTATGACCGGTCTGGGAATCATTCATCCTGATTCCGTTCAAAAGCAGAAGAACCTGTTCAAAAGAACTTCCCCGAAAACCGATGTCACTCTGCACTCCGTTTGCTCCTCTCCTTCTGATATCCATTCCTGTTACCTGCTGCAGAATTTCATCGATGCTTTTTGCAGGAGAATTAATAATTTCCTCTCTGGTGATCACCGAGATATTCTGGTTGGCACTTTTATAAGGGGTAGAAAAAAGTTTTCCCTGAATTTCAATGGCTTCAATATCGGTGAGTTTTTCCTGTGCCTGCGCAAAAAATAAGGTTCCGAGAAAAAGAATACTTCCTGCTTTACGTATCATATGTCAGATTTATAGCTAATTATTTGTGATGCCAAAAGTAATGGAGTTCAAGAATACTTACAAATGATAGTTGTCATAAAAAAATGCAGTCTCTAAGAACTGCATTTTGGGGAATTATCTTTGTTATCTTTTTCTCATCAAATATGCAATCAGATCCCTCAAGAATTTTTTCATATCTAATTACAATTTATTCTGCAATGTTAGATAATTTTACAACAGGATGCAAAGTTTAGTCAATAAAATTATGTTAAATACATATGGGAAACAGTTCAAAAACCGGAAAGGAATTAGCAACTAATTAAACACCAAAAATCCGTCAGAATTTCGTAATTTTGTTAGTCTTAATTTTACTATGGCCAAAACAACAGATATAGATATTAAAAAACAGATATTCGTTAAGAATGCACACCTTAACAATCTGAAACACATTGATGTTCTTATCCCTAAAAATAAATTAATTGTCATTACAGGAGTTTCCGGAAGCGGAAAATCTTCACTGGCTTTTGATACCATTTATGCGGAAGGACAAAGAAGATATGTAGAGAGTCTCAGCTCTTACGCACGACAGTTTTTGGGCAAGCTGGAAAAGCCGAAAGTTGATGATATCAAAGGGCTTGCTCCTTCTATCGCCATCCAACAGAAGGTAATTTCCTCCAATCCCCGATCAACGGTGGGAACTTCAACGGAAATTTATGATTACCTGAAGCTGCTTTTTGCAAGAATCGGAAAAACATTTTCCCCTGTCTCTGGTGAAGAAGTTAAAAAGGATTCGGTTTCTGATGTGGTGGACTTCATTAAAACTTCCAAAAAAGATTCATCCTTTTTATTAACGGCTCCGCTGGATTATGATGCAGATAATTTTGCGGAAAATCTGAATGTCCTGAAATTAGCAGGATTTACAAGGCTTGAGATCAGCGGTAATGTAGCCGGAATAGAAGACCTCGAAAGCTTTGGCTTTACTCCGGAAAAAAATATGGAAATCAATCTTGTGATCGATCGGTTTTCATATGAAGAAGATGAAAGTTTCCTGCAACGTCTCGCTGATTCTATCCAAATGGCTTTTTATGAAGGCCGTGGCTACTGCTACCTGAAGAATACCGATACCGGAAAAGTAAAAGAATTTTCCAACAAATTTGAGCTGGACGGAATAGAATTTCTAGAACCGAACGTCCATTTTTTCAGCTTTAACAATCCTTACGGAGCCTGTCCTACCTGCGAAGGTTATGGAAAAGTGATCGGAATTGATGAAGATCTTGTAGTTCCCAATAAAGCGCTTTCCATCTTTGAAGATGCGGTAGCTTCCTGGAGAGGAGAAAGCATGAGCGAATGGAAAAAAGACTTTATTAAAAAAGCCAAAGATTTCCCGATTCACAAACCGTATCATCAGCTCACCAAAGAACAGAAAAAATACCTCTGGAAAGGTGACGGAAAAAGTACCTTCCCATCCATCGACAATTTCTTCAGGATGCTTGAAGAAAATTTATACAAAATACAATACCGGGTAATGCTTTCCCGTTACCGCGGAAAAACACTTTGCCCAACCTGCGAAGGTTTAAGGCTACGTGAAGAAACCAGCTGGGTAAAAGTCGGCGGACATAACATCCAGTCGATGATCGAACTTCCTCTGGATGAGCTGTTTTCTTTAATAAAAGATGTAAAGCTTTCCGAACACGATCAGGAAGTTGCCAAAAGATTATTGTATGAAATAACCACCCGTCTTGAATTTTTATTAAAAGTAGGATTAGGATATTTAACGCTGAACCGTACCTCCAATACGCTTTCCGGAGGAGAAAGCCAGAGAATTAATCTGGCGACAAGTCTCGGAAGTTCATTGGTAGGATCAATTTATATTCTTGATGAGCCATCCATCGGTCTTCATTCCAGAGATACTGAAAATTTAATCGGAGTTTTGAAAAACCTTCGCGATCTCGGAAATACCGTAATTGTGGTTGAGCATGATGAAGATGTGATGAGAGCGGCAGATTATATCATTGATATCGGTCCGGAAGCGGGATATTTAGGAGGTGAACTTGTATTTGCAGGAGATTATAAAGAACTTAAAGATGCAGATACGTTAACATCCAAATATCTTACGGGAAGACTGGAAATAGAAATTCCTAAAGAGCGCAGAAAAGCCAAAGAATGGATTCATATTAAAGGTGCCCGCCAGAATAATCTTAAAAATGTTGATGTAGATGTTCCTTTGGAAAATCTTGTCGTAATTTCCGGAGTTTCAGGAAGTGGAAAGTCTACTTTGATGAAGGAAATCCTTACCAATGACATCCAGATTCAGCTGGGAATGGGCGGTAAAAAGGGAGATTATGACTCCGTTGATTTTCCTAAGAAGCTGATTAAACATATTGAACTCATCGATCAGAACCCGATCGGGAAATCTTCACGTTCCAATCCGGTAACGTACTTAAAAGCGTATGACGACATCAGGGATTTATTTGCCAAACAGAAAGTGGCAAAAATGATGGGTTACAAACCGAAGCATTTCTCTTTCAACGTTGACGGCGGAAGATGTGATGAATGTAAAGGAGAAGGGGTAATCAATGTATCCATGCAGTTTATGGCAGATATCGAACTGGAATGTGAGGTTTGTAAAGGAACCCGCTTCAAAAGCGAAATTCTGGAAGTTAAATATGATGAAAAGAATATTTCTGATATTCTCCATATGACCGTAGATGACGCGCTGGAGTTTTTTAAGGATAATCATGAAGATAAAATCGTGACCAAACTGAAACCGTTACAGGAAGTAGGATTGGGATATCTACAGCTTGGACAAAGCTCTTCAACCCTTTCAGGAGGTGAAGCACAGCGTGTAAAACTGGCGTCTTTCCTTGTAAAAGGAGTGACTACAGATAAAACACTTTTCATTTTTGATGAGCCTTCCACAGGTCTTCATTTCCATGATATTCAGAAATTGCTGAAATCTTTGCAGGCGTTGATTGATCTCGGCCATTCGGTGATTGTCATCGAACATCAGCCGGATATCATCAAATGTGCAGATTATATCATTGATATTGGTCCGGAAGCCGGAAAGCACGGTGGTGAAGTAGTATTTACGGGAACTCCTGAAGATCTCGCCAAAAATAAAAAATCGCACACCGCAAAATACATCAAAGAAAAGCTGGAGCAATAATACAAAGAGAGTCTGAAAGGCTCTCTTTTTTATGGTAACCCTTCGAAAAGCTCAGAGTGACATTGCGACAACTTACGATCTTATTTAAGGATTGTCAGGCTGAGCCTGTCGAAGCCCATTCTATTTAAAAAAAAGCTCTTTTTAGAACATTAGAGACAATATCAATTTCTTCAACCGTATTAAAATAGTGTGGCGACAAACGCACAATCCCACTAATATTTTTCTTGGTAAAATCTATTAAAGCTGAATTTTTATACGTAACGGAGAAGAATACGTTATTTTCTTTCAGCACCTGCTGAATCTTTTCCAAATCACTATCCGGACCGGAAAAAGTAACAATGCTGCTCAGGTTTTTACCCCAATCCCAGACATTAAAGCCGCTGTTTCTTAGGTTTTCCCTTAATCTTTCAGATAAGCCTTTATTGTAATGTTCAATAGCATGTAATCCAATATGATTCGCATATTGTAAAGCATTTGTAAAGCCCATTAATGAAGCGTAAGAAATTTCCCAGCTTTCGAATCTTTTTGCGGTTTTAAACAATTCATAATCGTCAAATTCCGTCCAGTCTGCTCCTCTCATATCTAAAAGAAGCGGCGCATAGTTCTGTTCTAAAATTTTGTCTGATACATATAAAAAACCGGTTCCTCTCGGTCCTCTCATGAATTTTCTTCCGGTTGCCGATAAGAAATCACAGCCTATTTTTTCAACATCTACTGCTAGTTGACCAACAGACTGGCACGCGTCAACGAGATATAAAATATCATATTGCTTACAAAGTTTTCCTACTCCTTCCACATTTTGTATTACTCCTGAATTGGTAGGAATATGGGTAACAGCAATTAGTTTCGGATTGTATTTTTTGATTAAATGTTCCAAATCTTCAAGATCCAGCTCGTTATCAGGAAGGTTTTTAGTTCGTATAACGTTTAACTTTAATTTTTTCTGAAGCGAAATAAAAGTAATCTGGTTGGAAATATAATCATCCGCAGTGGTAATAATTACATCTCCTTCTTTGAACATAATGCTGGATAAAGCTTTAGCATAGGCTTCGGTGGCACTTGTTGCGAAAGCAATATTGGAAGGTTTTGCATTAATCAGTCTGGCGGTTTCATCATAGAATTCTTCGAGAACTTCTGCATTTCTGTTTGCGACTTCGTACCCGCCAAGTTGTTCTTCCAGCTCAAGGTAATCGATCATTGAATCTACTACAACTGATGGCATTAGAGAAGATCCTGCATTATTCAGAAAAATCTTTCCGTCCGAAAGTCCTCGGGTGTCCTGTTTTATTATATCTATATTCATTTTCAAAAATGATTTTAATCTTATAGCGCGTTTAAATTATAAATATATTTTTAACATTAAGGAATTAAGGTTTAATTTCTTAATTAGCTTAATTTAAATCAATTAATTGATTTCTTATTTTTTTTTACTTAATAAACTGAATTCCTTAATGTTAAAAATAAACTCTGTTTATTTAGATGAAGTAGATTAAAGAATGTCCATAAAAAATTATTAGATAAAGTTTAAACAGGCTCTTACTTTATCGTAATTTTATTTACTAGTTCACACTGATTTTTACATTTAAATCCACAAAATACTATTTAAAGATATTATTATCTCGAAAGAAAATCAAAGATTTTTAAGAACTCTTGTGTTCTTTATTCTCTATGTTTTTAACTTTAATTAAAGTATCTAAATCTTTTGCATCTTTTGCATTTTAAATAGAAAGTTTTACAAAAAATCCCGAATAGCAAATTTCGGGATCATTATTTTAAAGAATTATTTTAGTTTTAATCTAAAACGCTCCAGCCTCTTTTCGGATTGTTATTGTTGGAAACTTCCTGTTCGTTAACAATGATATTTTCTTTTCTTTGTCCGATATAATCAAGTTCGCTTAATTTAGAGAAGATCGTTTCAAGGCTTCTCAGCATCTGTTGGATGTATATCAGTGGTTCGCCACAGTTATGATGGTCATAATTGGTTTCTGCTACAATGGATAGCTGATTCAATAACGTATGAGGTGCAATTTCACTCCATTCCAGACTGTAGTTCAGCATTTCTTCCAGTTCAGCCGGAACCAGAACCTGCGTGGCATTATATAAGCGAAGCGCCAGCTTGGCAAAAGACTCGATCAGAAAAACCGGCGGCTGATACGGTGTAATATTCCGGAACTGGAAATACATATCTCCGAATGTATTGATCATCGTATTACATAAAAACTTAAAGTTCTGGGCCAGAGCCGTATTTTGGTTTTTATGAGAAGATTTCTGAATGATTTTAAACGCATATTGCTGAAGATTCCCGATAGACTTTGCGAAATTATTGTAATAATCAAGCAACGCAGGATGGCTTTGAACCGACGTACATGGCGGGATAAAATTAGAATCTACCTGGGCAATATTTCCTTTAAGGTCTACCTTACCGATGATCAGGTAGTTTCCTCCGGAATAGCTGCTGTTCAGCGATGTCACGGGGAGCAGTTCAATATGATGGTTCGGCTGCGTATTCGGGTGGCGCGGTGGGATTTCTTCAGGATCAATATCTCCGAAAGGTACTTTATCAAAAGGATTTACGGAAATTAAAATATAATATTCTCCGTCTGCCTGCTCTTCATTCATTAGTTTTGCGAGAGATTTTACACTTACCCTCCTGTCAGTCAGTTCAATTCGGTAGCCGGCAAGGGTTACCGCGCTGCAACGCTTGATCACCAATTGTACGTCATTGGTGGCCGTATTGTGAACATCAAAAATACTACGGTCTGTAAATTCGTTTGAAATAGGCAAAAGCCCGTAATTATATGCGGTGATTCCCAATGAACTGGAATCTCTGATGGTATCGATTAAAAAATTATCCTGATCGTTAAGATGTCTCTGGGAAACCTTCATCCCGTCAACCCAATTGATGGCAAAATGCTTAATAGGCTGTATCATATTCAATATTTTTAGATGGTGTGAGATTGTGTTCTTCTTATTCCTTCTTCCTCATGCTGGATAACCCTTTTACAGATCACCACATCATTTTCAGAAATCCTGTTGTCTGTGATATCCTGGTCAAAATCAATATATTTCCTAAAGCTAAAGAATGACTTTTTCGTATAAAAGATCCAATAGTACGGTTCACTTTCCTGATCAGATAAATGAATCACAGAATTCGGGTTTTTGTGATTGTAATCGTCCACTACTCTGTAAAACCAGTCTCCGAAAGTAATTCCCGTCGGCAATGTTTTAGCTTTAATTCTAAATCTGTTGGCATCTTCAAGATTTTTGCTGAGCTCAACATTCAAAACCATTAGCCTGTCAAAATCCGCCCCTTCAAAATCAGGCAGCTTCTGATCCGGAGAATAGCGCCAGGTCTTATATATATCAACCGGAATACTAATTAACTGAACATAGCAGTAATGAAAAACCAGCGGAACAAGGAATATTAAAATACTTGTCGCGGCCATTATTGGATATCCTGTACCTTTACTCATCCAGTTGAATATCAAATAAAACAGATATCCTCCAAAACCGACACAGGTGACGGATAAGATGGATTCAAATAAAATGCTCTTCGCTAAAGAACTAAAATGTTTTTTGAAATATTTATCAGAAAGATTCACATGTATTATTCCCAGGATCAGATAAATAATCTGCGCGATAAGATACCAGTACGGATTAAAAAGATTTCCTGCGAAACCGAAAAATCCCGGAATGGCAAGACATAAACTGCAAAGCAGAACATAGATGATAATTGTTTTTATTTTTATCGCAGGCTTATTTCTTCTGATAATTCCGAGAATTACCATCATAATAACTGCAAATAAAGGCATAAGAATATACCTTAAAAAGATTCCTTTTACTGAAGAAATTTCCATGCGTCTTTTTCGTATTAATATTTTTAATTGGTTTAGTAAATATAGTTAAAAATTTTCAGAGGAATGTAGAGTATCCGAGCCGGTTTGAATTTCTTTCATCGTCTTCCAGGGCGAATGAAAAGTCTTCTTTTTCGGTGATAAAATTTTCTTCAATATCCACGCTTACCGGCAGGAAATAATCGTACATCGCATTAAGTACTTTCCGGAACGGGCTGCCGTCTATAAATTTCTTCATTTCAGTATAAGGAATAGGGCCGATATTGACCACCCAGTTTCTCTCTCCGTCCATATGTTTGCCACTCGGAATATAGGTTACGCCGAGACGTGAATTCCCCAGCAGCATAGAATCGTCATCTTCTTCAACACCGTCTATAATATTAGGCGCAAATGTAACTTTTACGGGGATTTGCAGAAAAGCCGTCATGCACCTTTCAAACCATGCTTTATCCCCACGGATCTGGTGAAAAAAAGGCAAAATATGAATGAATATATAAGCGTTTTGCTTATCCATCATTTTCACCAGCGGCCAGAGCTCACTTACTGTTTTAAGCAGGGCATCGGTATCGCTGGCAATTTCAAAGTCGAATTCTTTAAGCAGAGCGCTTACTTCCGTAAAGAAAATCTCCAGTTCAAAGGGCCTGAAAAATTTTCTGGCATCTTCTTCTACCCTTTTCTGTTTGCGGATTTCCTTCACGACACTTTCTACATTTTTTCTTGTTGCGCCTAAAGAAGGCGGATGAAAAAGACCTTCCGGCAGATAATCGTAGATACCTTCCCTATAAGTTTCTATGATAAAAACTTCTTCATCGAAACCAAGATAATCGCTGGTAATGCTTTTAATATCTTTAAGATAGGCGCGGTCATTGATGCCGATTCTCTGAATAAATATATTGCTTACTGCTCTGTGATATTTCAAGAGGTTTACTGCAACAGCTTCTGCTTTGAAGTCTGTCTGCAGTTTATTGTAATGCATCTCTACAATATTGTTTTCATACATAGGGTTTGCTGTGATTTTGGCTTATAAAAATACTATATCTCAAATTATTGAAAAAATAATATATGATTAATTTTATTCTAAAATAGTAAATAATTATGAGTAAAAAAAGAAACGGTAAAAATAAGGCTAAGACTGAGGTTGAGATTAAATTAAATGAATAAATTAGTTCACAACTTTAACCTTAAAATAAAACTGAAATTAAGATTTGATTAAATCTTCCACTCCTTCTCTCAACCTTACTCTTAACCTTAAAATTAACCGTATCTTTGCCCCCTGAAAATGTTATTTACAATGAAAAGTATGTATTCAAAAATTTTGGTTTTGGCATTCATGGCATCTTCGGTGTATTCGTATGCATGGGGATTAACAGGGCACAGAATTATTGCGGAAATTGCAGAAAATCACCTTTCCGGAAAAGCTAGGCGGGAAATTAAAAAAATGATGGGGAGAGAGCGGCTGGCTTATTGGGCCAACTGGCCGGATTTTATTAAATCTGATACAACGGGTGCCTGGAAGCAGGCTTCATCATGGCATTATGTAAATATCGATCCTCAAACTGATTTCAAGATTTTTGAGGAGAAATTAAAAGGTCAGGCCGGCCCGAGTTTATATACTCAGGTGAATGTTCTTTCCAGTCAGATCAAAGATGAAAAAACTTCTGAGAAAGACAGAAAAATTGCTTTGATTTTCCTTATCCACATTATGGGTGATCTTGCGCAGCCTTTACATGTGGGAAGAGCTGAAGATTTGGGTGGAAATAAAATCAATGTCACTTATTTCGGAGACAAGACCAATTTGCATTCTGTATGGGACGGAAAACTGGTAGATTCTCAAAAATACAGCTATACCGAATATGCAACATTATTAGACATTAAATCTGATGCCGAAGTAAAAGAAATTCAGAAAGGAACGCTTGAAGACTGGCTGTATGATTCACATAAAATCGCTAATAAAATCTATGCGCAGACACCAAATGATTCCAAACTGTCTTATGATTATCAGTATAAATTCAATGATACGATGGAAAGACAGCTTTTGTACGGAGGGTTACGATTGGCGAAATGGCTGAATGATCTTTTTTAAAATCAAGTGAAAAGTGAGAGGTAAAATGTGAATAGTTAATTACTATTCGTTATAATATGATAAGCGGAACTTGGGTTCCGCTTTTTTTGTTGACAAGGATTAAAGAATTGCCAAATAAATAAGTTAATTTTTTAAGCGGGATTAAAAATTCCCTTCCTCTGGAGGGGTGGCGAAAATTCTGCAAGAATTTTTGACGGGGTGGTTTAATAAAGTGAATATTGCTGCGCAATTGAATGGTGAATTGTGAATTTGATATTTAATTATAAATGGAACTTGACTTCTCTTTTAGGTATTCATTTCCCACAGATTTCGCAGATTTTCACAGAATTCATAGTATTGCCTACAGAATTTTAGGTTTGGCTAGATCCTTACAGGATGACAAACATTGTGAATAATGCAAATTCTATTTAAAGGTAGTTGTTTTTTTAATCTAAAGTATGTGTTTGTAAATCCTTCTCCAATGAAGCAAGAGGCATAATTTACAATTATTTTTTCAAATGTAATTTAATTGAATAAAAATTAATTGAAATATTTGTAACCTTTCTTGTATCTCAAACGTATAATACTATAGAAACTCTTTTTTGAGGAAAAAATAGATGAGACAATTAAAAATCACTAAGCAGGTAACCAATAGGGAAACTGCTTCATTAGACAAGTATTTGCAGGAAATTGGTAAGGTTGAATTGATTACTGCGGATGAAGAAGTAGAATTAGCACAAAGGATCCGTGCCGGTGACAGAGCCGCGTTGGAAAAATTAATCAAGGCTAACCTTCGTTTCGTAGTATCGGTGTCTAAACAATACCAAAATCAGGGTCTTTCTTTACCGGATTTAATTAATGAAGGTAACCTGGGACTTATGAAAGCGGCAAAAAGGTACGATGAGACTAGAGGTTTCAAATTTATCTCTTACGCAGTTTGGTGGATCCGTCAGTCAATCTTACAGGCTTTGGCAGAACAGTCGAGAATTGTAAGATTACCATTGAACAAAATCGGATCTATTAATAAGATCAACAAAGCTTACGCTCACCTTGAACAGGAAAATGAAAGACCGCCCTCACCGGAGGAATTGGCAGAAGTTCTTGATATGAGCGAGGAAGATATTAAGGAATCAATGAAAAATTCCGGAAGACATTTGTCTATGGATGCGCCTTTGGTAGAGGGGGAAGATTCCAATCTTTATGATGTACTACGTTCAGGGGAATCGCCGAGCCCGGATAAGGATCTGATGCTTGAATCGCTACAGATTGAGATCGAAAGAGCATTGAACACGCTTACTCCGAGAGAGGCTGATTTGGTAAGATTGTATTTCGGACTGAATGGAAAACACCCAATGACCTTAGAAGAAATTGGCGAAACTTTCGACCTTACGAGAGAAAGGGTTCGTCAGATCAAAGAAAAAGCGATCAAGAGATTGAAACACAACACCAGAAGCAAGATCTTAAAATCTTATCTGGGTAAATAATTTTTAAGTTAAAATATATTTGGCGGAGCTTGATTTTCAGGCTCCGTTTTTTATTCATAATTTTAAAGGTTTAATTCCATTAAATAGTACCATGATAAAAAAACTGATAAACACAGCTTTTATATTTTTAATTGTTTCTTGCTCAGACGGAAAAACTGATGGAACTCAAATGGTAGAAAAAGCAGCAGAAAATACAGAATCCGACTTTCCCATCAAGAGATTAAGAAATACTCAGGATATCCTGGACGGTATTTATACTGACTATATTAAAAATAATAAGGATATGCAGAGCTTGGATTCTAAAATAGCAGACATTCAAAATGATAAACATCAGATCATGAAAATTTACAATGATGTAATCGTTAATTCTTAAAATTATTATGAAATCGCAGAATACAGAGCTAAATCGATTCGGGATTCTGGTACTAAAAAAGAAATCCTGAGGCTTCTAACAAATAGTGAAGAAAATTATTTTCTTAAAACAAAAAGACTTAATGAATTGAAAAGAAAAATCAATCAGAATTATTTCGAAATCTATACTTGGTATGATGTCTTTAAAATCAGAAAGACTTTAGGAGAAATAGAAGAATATCAAAATGCACATCCTTTAGAGACGGACAGTCTTGAAAACTTTATCAGAAAGCAAAATGACATTATCAATAAACTGAAAACTTTAAAATAATGGCGGAGCTTGATTTTCAGGCTCCGTTTTTTATTTTTGCAACTATGGAAATGTATTTCATTCTAAGCGCTATGGTTTGCTTTTTCATTTTTGGAAATCTGGCAATCCATCTACATTATAAAAAAAAGCATCAAAATTTTTTACAATCCTTAAGAGGAAAACAGCACATTCTATTTAAGAAACTTAATATGGAAATGGAATCTGTTGGCAAACTGGGTTACAGATACCAATTTAATAAGGCAGATGTTGTTATTTTAGATCAGGAAATATTTATTTTGCTTTTTACAAAGCCCCTTGGTATGGCTCAGCCGATTTTACACGTTAGCAATAGTGACAAAGTTTTTCAACATATTCCCCAAAAAATCCGTTTTGATTCTAAATTTAGGGTAAATGGAAAATTAAGAATAAAAGGCAGTTTCGGACAAGGATTAATGGGTGCCCAGTATAAAATATTTATTGATTTTAATACAGTAGATTTTGATTTGAATTCAATTATATAGTTGAAGGTGTTTCAACACTAATCATTATAAGACATTGAAATACAGGAAAATTCACTGTTTATCTTAACTATTGCATTATTTAATCACCGACTTCACATTCCCGCAAGACAACATCGATTTTCCGTAATATGGATTAATGATCTTTGATTCATCGCTCAGCCAGCTTCCTTCAGCCATCGGGCAATACTGAACGTAAACCGGATTTTGAGATACTTTAAACTCTCTTGTTAAAGCGATCATGTGGTCAGATAATTGATAAAAAGACTTTCTCTGTACTGAAATATTTTTAGAAGCTGCGATTATTTTAGCATTTTCTTTAAGCGCATTTAATTCTTTTTCAGAAACAATTTTACTGTTGACACCTGAAGATGTTTTAATAAACTGGGATGCAGCTTTTGAAGCTTTTTCAGCATCATCGGAAGCAAGGGCAGATTTAATCGTAATATAATTTTGATAAAGAACAGAAACCTGAGCATTCTTTTTAGACTGCGCCGAAGCCGAAAGTATGGAAAATACAGCGAATACAGCTGTAATGATATATTTTTTCATTCCCTAAATGATAATTAATTGATGAACAAATATAAAAATATTTGTGGTACTGTTGTTATAAAATTTTGTAAGCTTGTTACAGAATTCAGAAAAAAAAGAACCTCTGAATATCAGAAGTTCTTGTATCTATAAAAATTTTATTATTTGATTCTAAATTCAAGCTTTACATTGAAAAACCTTCCGGTAAGGCGTACCGGAACCGGATACATAAAATTGGTATTGGCATCTGTTATCCATTGATTGGCCACCGTATTTCTGATATTAAAAGCATTAAATACCTGAACTCCCAGCGTCAATTCTTCAAAATTTTCCCAGAATCCGTAGGTATTTTTCTTTTCTTTAGGATCAATAAATGCATAGGAAAGTCCAAGGTCTACCCTTTTGTAGGATGGTAATGTTTTTTGATACTGATAAGGATCGGTAAGAATCGGTGCTCCTGTTGGAAGCCCCATTGCGTAAACCAGCGTTAAATTAACACGCATTGCAGGAAATCTTGGCATATAATCCTGATAGAACATCGCAAACCTGAATCGCTGGTCCGTCGGCCTCGGGATATCACCCTTTCCGTCTATATTTTCATATACCCTTGCATAGCTTGCAGACAGCCATGAATCTACACCCGGAACAAATTCTCCGAAAAGCCTTGTATCAATTCCGTAGGAATATCCTGAAGCATTATTTTTACCAGTATACCGTATTCTTACGTTGTCCATATAATAAGGAATCAGGTTATTCATTTTTTTATAGTACAGCTCTGTTGTCAGCTTAAATGGCCTGTCGTACATATAAAACTCATAATCATTAGCCAAAATAGCCTGTATGGATCGTTGTGACTGTATAGAAGAATTGAAGTTGCCTTCAAGATCTTTAATTTCCTTGTAGAAAGGTGCCTGATAATAAACTCCTCCCGAAAGCCTGAACAACATATCCGTATCCCAATCCGGCTTGATGGCAAATTGCGCTCTCGGTGAAAATATGGTTTCATTATTAAAACTCCAGTGGGCAACTCTTGCTCCGGCATTTACAAATACTTTATTGCTTCCCCAGAAAAATTTCTGGGAATATTGTGCGTACGCAGACATTCTTGTAGGCTGAATGTGGTTTCTCCCCGCAATATGGTACATGAGATTTAAGTCGCCTGCATTTCTGGGATCAATAAATGCTTCATGGGGAAGGCTGTATCCTGCAGAGTCTACAAGCCTCCATTCATTGGTAAAATCTTTAAGATTTTCTTTTTCATATTTGAACCCTACTTCAACATCCGTATTCACGTTTGGTGAGAAGCGTGTCCGGAATTGTGCGCCGTATGTTTTTACAAAAAGATCATTTCGTGCATGCTCAATCTGGCCCCCTGCATCATATGATGTAACCGGATCTCCGGTCACCGGGTCAAAAGTCTGCAAAACATACGCCGAAGCAATACTGTAATATTCTCTTTCACGGTTTTGATAAGCAAATGCATCAAGGGTAAAGCGCCATTTATCCGAAGGCTTAAAATTCAATGATGCGGTTCCCATCATATTTTTATACTTATCATCTTCCCGGCCTCCATAAGCAACATTCAGCTTCAAAGGCTGCTGCAGGCTTCCAAAATCCACTTCCCTTTCTTTGGGGATCATTTCATAATCATTGTTAGAATAGAATCCGATAAAGGACAATGTTAATTTCGGGCTGAAGTGATAATTGAGATACGTCTGAAAATCCATATACTTCGGATTAAAGTCCGTATCTTCTTTTAACGTATTAAGAACAAGATTGGTATTCCGGTATCGGCCTGAAAATAAAGCCGTTAACTTTCGGTTACCTTCCTTATCCTTTCCTGCGGCAAAACCAGTGGTAAGTCTTCCGCCGATTAAGCTTCCTTCTCCTGAAACCTCGAATTTTTCCGGCTCACGGTAGTAAATATTTAATGCCGAAGACATTTTGTCACCGTATCGGGGTTCAAAACCGCCTGCAGAGAAATTCACTGTAGAAACCATATCGGGATTGATAATACTCAATCCTTCCTGCTGAGAATTTCTGATCAGGAATGGTCTGTAAATTTCAATATCATTGATATAGATAAGATTTTCATCATAGTTTCCGCCACGAACCATATACTGTGAAGAAAGTTCCGTATTGGAGTTTACCGAAGGTAACGTTTTAATAATTCCCTCAATACCTCCGGAAATACTCGCAACATTCTGAGCATCTTTGGCCGAAATTTTCACAGTGGTAAGATCATTGGTTTTTCCTGTCACCTTTTTCTGAAATACCACTTCTTCAATATTCGCGGTTTTCATGGTATCCTTCTTTTTTCTTACCTGGGAGAATACTAATGCAGGAACCATAAGGCTCAATGGTAAAACTAGTTTTTTCAAAAGAAATGTTTTAAAATTTCAAACGTGAATATATAAATTTTATTTTAACTTATTTATACTTTGTTAACATTTATTAAGATCGCTTTAAATGTTACTTCAATAAGATAAAATACCGATTAAAGTATTGCTTCTCTTACTCTGGTGAGCTTTTGGAGCAGATCCTCCAACAGATCAAGTCTCAGCATATTCGCACCATCAGATAAAGCGGTTTCCGGTGTAGGATGTGTTTCGATGAAAATTCCGTCTGCGCCTACCGCGATACCGGCTTTTGCAACGGTCTCAATAAGATCCGGCCTTCCTCCCGTAACCCCTGAGCTCTGGTTAGGCTGTTGTAGAGAATGGGTAACATCCAGGATCACAGGAGCATAGTTTCTCATCGTAGGAATTCCTCTGTAATCAACGATAAGATCAGTATATCCGAATGAATTTCCTCTTTCAATAATTGCCACTTTCCGGTTATCGGAATCGGTAATTTTCTGAACTGCAAATTTCATGGATTCCGGGGAAAGGAACTGCCCTTTCTTCAGGGTTACACATTTTCCTGTTTGCGCGGCAGCCACTAAAAGATCGGTCTGACGAACCAGAAACGCTGGTATCTGCAGTACATCGACATACTGAGCTGCCAATGCAGCATGATCGTTTTCATGAATATCGGTCGTCGTCGGGATATTAAAAGTCTCTCCTACTTTTTTAAGAATTTCCAAAGATTTTTCTTCCCCGATTGTCGTGAAAGAATCCACCCTGCTGCGGTTGGCTTTTTTAAAGCTTCCTTTAAAAATATACGGAATATTGTATTTATTGGTGAGCTCCACTACTTTTTCGGCAATTTTAAGTGCCATATCTTCGCCTTCAATAATACAAGGGCCTGCAATAAGAAAAAAGTTTTTGGAATCTTTGTGATGAATATTATCTAAGTATTGAATCATTTTCTTTAAAATTAAAAGTTCAGTAAAAATACTGAGAAAGTTTCAGAATCAGAAATAATTATATCAAATACTGGAACTCCTTCCGGTTTATAAAAATGCCCGAATCTCTTTCGATTAAAACCTGCGCAACTTTTGATCAAAATCTAAGCATCTTTTAGATAAAACCTTGGCAGGCTTTTATAACAATTTTGCTTCCTTTTCTACAGTCTGAAATTATTCCTAAATAAATTAATGCTTTAAAGCTAAATATTTTAAGTTTTTTATAGAAAAAGGGATTGTTTGCAAGTGATGTATTGTTTATAATTTTGAACCGGGACGTTATTATGGTCGGATTTTTGAATAGTAAAGAGTAATTTTTATTTATCAAATCACTAAAATATAAAATTATGTCAACAGAAAATCTTACCCACCAGGACGCTATTAAAAAAATCAAAGATTTATCCGAAAGTGCAAAAATCTGTATGTTTTGTACGGAGCTGGAGACCCTGCCTATTAATTCAAGGCCGATGACACTTCAGGAAACGGACGATGAAGGAAACCTTTGGTTCATTAGCAGCGATACGAGCAATAAGAATTTTGAAATTAAAGATGATAAAAGAGTTCAGCTGTTCTTTATGAACAACGGAGATTACCAGTATCTTTCGGTTTTTGGGGATGCTACCATTTACAAAGACCGCTCAACCATTGAAGATAAATGGTCTCCAATGGCAAAAGCATGGTTCGAGGATGGAAAAGATGATCCTAATGTTTCCATTATTCGTGTAGAGCCTACCGAATCATATTACTGGGATACTAAAGTAGGTAAACTTGTAAGTCTTGTTAATTTTGTAACTGCAGCCGTTACCGGAAATACCACTGACAATTCTGACGGCGTGGAAGGTAAAGCAAAAATTTAAAGATCTTCAGATAAAGAATTGATAGGCTGTCCGAAAAGTTTGGGCAGTCTTTTTTTTCTGCCGGACATGAACAAAGTAATCTTGATGCTCCCTAGGAGCAATATCTGTGTAGCAGAAAGTAATAGGATAATCGCAAGCACGCCGTAGGTGTGCTATTATAAAATAGAACTCCTATGGAGTTCCGTTTATTACAAGCAACTGATAAAGTTCTACACAGATATTGCTCCTCCCGAGCAAATTAAAATATACTTCATCACTCTTTATGCTGTAAAATTATTATTAAAAAAAACTCAAAAGCGGCTGTCCGAGAGTTTGGACAGTCTTTTTTTTCTGCCGGACATGAACAAAGTAATCTTGATGCTCCGTAGGAGCAAGTTAAAATATACTTCATCACTCTTTATGCTGTAAAATTATTATTAAAAAAAACTCAAAAGCGGCTGTCCGAGAGTTTGGACAGCCGCTTTTTTATGCTATAAACTCAAAGGTCTAAGGGGTTTCATCATGCGGCATATCTACCGGTTTGGATTCCGGGGAACCTTTTTCCCGAAGCCATATCGACAGAATAACCAGAGAGGCCACAGCCAGAAACTCACTTTGCCAGTTCTGGAAAGATTCAAACCAAAAACGAGATTCGGTGATATATTCTATTGCAGTAATGGTAGGCTTTTCTTTTGAGATCTGTTCTTCATTATAATCTTTAAGACTTCCGTAGAAATGAAGCGAAAAACTAATGATAAACAAGATGGCAAAAGCTAACGACAGAGAATGCTTATAAATCTTCAGCCACACTCCGCCTTTTTTAACCGGCCATGGAGCATTAGCATGAGGAACAGGTTCATTATCAACATCTTCCTCTTCATCCAGTGATTTTGATTCACTTGAGCCTTTCTGACGAAGTGAAACCGTTAAGACAACATAGAGCATCATCTGTAAAAATTCGCTTTCCCAGTTTTCAAAAGTAGCCTGAATAAAATGTCCGCTGTGAATATATTGTCCAATTGTGAGTGCCTGATCTCCATGTTCTACAAGTTCTTTATTTTCTGTTTTCCACCCTGTAAAAAATTGTGCAGCGAGGCAGAAAACCATAAAGATAATCAAAACAATACTTAAACTGTTTCGATATAAAAACCCTTTTTTAGACATAACCTTATTATTGATTTTCTGAATCTGTATCTACTCTCGGAAGATCTCTCACGGTAGGTCCGGTAAGAAGCTTTCCATTAACGTTAAATCTTGAACCGTGACACGGACAGTCCCAACTGAGTTCCGCACTGTTCCAGCGGACTTCACATTTGGCGTGAGGACAAGTGCTTTTTACGAGATGTACCTTTCCATTCGTTTCTTTGTATAAAGCATATGATTCACCTTCATATTTCACAACCTTTGCTTCACCATCTTTTACTTCAGCAAGCGAATTGATCTTTTCTGCAAAAAGCTTGTCTTTAATAAAATCATAAGCCACTACTGCATTTTCTTTTACAAAATCGGCAAAGCCTGCAATAGGTTTTATTCTGGAAGGGTTAAAGATATTTTCATATTTACTGTTTCCCGTAACGATAAGATCTGATAAAATCTGTGAAGAAATGGTTCCGAATATCATCCCGTTTCCTCTGAATCCGGTGGCGGTAAAAATTCTTCCGCTGCTTCCCGGAAGCTTTCCTATGTAGGGAAACCCATCGGTTGGTTCATAATATTGACTGGACCAGCTGTAATAAGCCGTTTCCACATCAAAATATTTTCTGACATAATTTTCTAAGCGTGAAAAACATTCGCCTGTATCTTCTTCGTGTCCGGTTTTATGGTCTTCTCCTCCGGCGATAAGAAGCGTTTGCCCGTCAATTTCCTGGGTTCTGTAATAATGGTAAGGATCGATAAGGTCATATCCCAGATCTTTAGGATAGTTGCCGCTTTTTAGGCTGAACGCAATCGCATAGCTTCTGTAAGGTGCATTGGTAATATGAAGAATACTCAATCCGGGTGGAATATGGGTTGCATAAACCACATTTTTAGCTTTAATTTCTCCTTTGGATGTTTCTAAACTAACATGATTTTCCTGTTCATCATGGCCTTCACAACGGCAGTCTTCCTGGATAACTCCGCCCAAACTGAGGAATGCTTCACAAAGTCCTTTAATATATTTTATGGGATGAAACTGCGCCTGATCAGGTATCGTTACTGCTTTTTTAAATGGTATCGGAAAAGGAATTTCATCAACGTAATTCATGGTATGACCTACCTTTGCTGCACCTTCCACAATATCGGTAAGCTGTTTCTCCTGTTTTTCGTCTAGAGCAAATAAATAGGCTGTCTTTCTCTGGAAATCACAGTTGATTCCATATTGCTGTATATTGTTTTCGATGATGCTGATGGCTTCCTGGCCCGTATCTGCAAACAATTGAGCATGGTCCTGCCCGAAATCGCTAATGGCCTGGTTAAAGGTCGTATCAAAAAAATCATTAAGGTGTGCGGTGGTTCCGCCGGTTGTTCCGAAACCGATATTGGCAGCTTCCAGAAGAATGCATCTCTTTCCTGCCTGCTGCAGCTTTAAGGCAGTAGAAATGCCGGTAATCCCTCCACCCACAACTGCGACATCGTAGAACTGATGAAGGTCGGCTTCCGAGGAAAATCTCCTGATTTCTTCCTGCCATATACTTTTTCTTGCCCCGTCTCTGTACATGACTTAGAATTTTGGTTAAACTTACTTGATCTGCAGTGTATCATTTTCAGATGTACTGCCATTGTTTTTGTTGGTGCCGGAATTTTTTCCGTCATACTTGTTTTTAGGTTCGTCTTCGTCAAAATCACATTTGCATGATGATAAGGCGAAAAGACTTATGATTCCCAGCAATAGAGCAGTCGTTTTCATGTTTTATATGTTTGTTTTTAATTATCCGTTCACGACAATACCGCCGTTAGGATGAAGTACCTGTCCGGTAATCTGCGCTGCATCATCACTTGCCAGGAAAAGGAAGCTGGTTGCCACTTCTTCCGGTGTTGCGTTTCTTTCGAAAGGCGGCTTGTTCGGATCGTCTTCTTCTTCTCCGAAAGTTTCTTTGGTTAATGGTGTTGCTACCGGTCCCGGTGCTACGGCGTTGACGCGGATGCCTTTTGATTTTGACTGTAACGCTAAAGAACGGGTAAAAGAAACAATTGCTCCCTTTGTAGCCGAGTAGTCCAGCAGCTCTTCATGTCCCTGATACGCTACCGCCGATGTTGTATTGATGATAGAGCTTCCCTGTTTCAAGTGAGGAAAAACAAGTTTTGTCAAAAGGATCATTCCTATAATATTGGAATTAAAAGTGGTTCTGATGTTTTCTTCCTCAAGATCAACAATATTGTAACAAGGAAACTGTGTTCCCGCATTATTGACGAGAATATCAATTCCTCCGAATTCAGAAACTACTTTTTGGGTGGTCTCTTCACAGAATTTATAATCATTGACATCTCCCTTAAAGACAGAAGCTTTTCTTCCGAGGCTTTCAATTTCCGATTTTACTTCCTCTGCATCTTTATCGTCTGAATAATAAATAATGGCAATATCTGCTCCTTCTTTTGCAAAAAGCAAAGCTACTGCCTTACCGATTCCGCTGTCTGCTCCTGTGATCAGTACTTTCTTATTTTCTAATTTCAAATTTGCCATAATCGTTTATTTTTCATTTACCGGTTTTTGCATTTCTCCCATTCTGTGTGCAGCCATGCTGTCTGTTGCAATATTGGACATGGCTACGGTGAGTTTATTTTTTAATCCTGAAACTACTTTGTCATCACCATTCATTAAGGCATTAAAACCGTCAATAGCTACCTCTTCCGGTGATGAAAGGTTGTCTTTATCTTCCAGGATCTTACTTTCGTTCATACCTGCTTTATTGAAGAAGTCCGTGTCTGTAGGTCCCGGCAATAGTGCTGTTACCGTAATTCCCGTATCTTTCAATTCTTCTCTGATGGCTTCTGACCATGACAAAATAAATGCTTTCGTTCCGTGATACACCGAATGCCACGGACCGGGGGCTTTACTTGCAATGGAGGCAAGATTCAGGATTTTCCCGGAACCTTTTGGTAAACGGTCTTTTACAAACATTTTGGTCAGGATAAGCACGGAAACGATATTAAGATTAACAATATCAACTTCCCGGTGCAGATCCGTATCCTGAAATTTTCCATAAACGCCTTGTCCGGCATCATTTACCAGAATTGAAGGACTGATTCCGTTTAGCTTTAATTCAGAATATAAAGAGTAAGCATCTTCTTCGATAAAGAGATTTTTAGCAATGGTAATGACATTAATTCCAAAGCTTTTGAATTCATCTGCTTTCGCTTTCAGCTCGTCATGATTGCGGGCCACCATTACGAGATCGTATCCATTTTTGGCAAACTGTTTTGCAAGCTCATAACCGATCCCGCTGGTTGCTCCCGTAACCAGCACATATTCATTTTTTTTGTTCATACCTCTTACTTTAGGATTAGTAACTGATTGATCTCACTTTTAAAGCATCCTAAAATAAATTCAGTATAATAAAGCTGGGCATTTAATGCCTGGGTTTTAGGATGGAGCTCCAGTTTTTTAGTTAAAACAATTTCTCCTTTGTAAGAAAATGAAAAGAATGCAAAAATTTTGTACGAAGAATTGCGTATTGGTGTACAATACCCCGTTGTTGCGATCGACCAGTCTGATTCGAAAAGCTTTGCCACATTGAGGGCCATTGTTTCCGCTATATTTTCTGACACGCAGTCGCATTCTTCCGCTTCGTGTGCATCAACTCCCAATAGCCGTACTTTTTCCTGTAATGTATAGGAAGTCAGTCCGCCTTTGTAAAACATTGATGCGTTAGGCATTTGAGAAAAAGCAAGCTGTAAACAGCCTGAGGTAACGCTTTCTGCAACCGAAATCGTTTCATCTGTCGTCATTAAAGACTGGCTGATATACTCCAGAAGATTTTTTTGAAATTCCATAATTCTAATATTTAGTGTGTTAGTGTGTAATTTTTTTAAAGACCAGAAGCCTTCCACGGATCAAGGACAACTTTTACGCATCCATCCTGTTTCTTATCGAAGATTTCGTATCCTTTTGAAACCTCTTCAAGGGAAAGCCGATGGGTAATAATGTCATCCAGTTGTACCCTTCCGGTCTGCACGTGATCCATTAATTCATCAATAATTGCGTGAACGTTGCACTGGCCTGCTTTTATAGTAATACCTTTATCAAAAATCTGTCCAAGTTTGAAATTATCATAATTTACCGGATAAACTCCTAAAATTGAAACAATTCCTCCTCTTCTTACTGCGCTCATGCAAGCTTCCAGAACCTTGATTGAACCCTTTTCAAAGTTGATCACCGCTTTTGCCCGATCCAGTAGATTTCTGTCCGGTTCGAAGCCTACTGCCTCAATACAGAGATCCGCACCCCTGCCGTCTGTCATGTCACGTATCTGATCAATCACATCCTGTCCATCTTCCCATAAAATAGTATCACAGCCCGTAAGATTTTTAATCTGATCCAGCCTGTATTGCTGGGTATCCACAACAATTACTTTTTTTGCATTATGCAGGATCGCGGACTTTGCCGACATAGAACCTACTGGTCCTGCACCGAAAATTGCCACTGTCTCACCTCCTTTCAATTCTCCCCACATGACTCCTGTGTAGCCTGTGGGGAAAATATCAGTAAGGAAGAGAACCTGCTCATCAGTAAGATGATCCGGAACCTTTCTGGGACCAAAATGGGCGTAAGGAACTCTTACATATTGTGCCTGTCCGCCATCATAGCCTCCGTATAAATCCGAATATCCGAAAAGCGCACCGCCTTTGTCGGTAACAATTCCTCCTTCCGGACCATAGTGTTCAGGGTTACTGTGTTCACAGGCTGTAGGGAGATCATGCTGGCAGAAGTAACAGCTGCCACAGGAAATCGGGAAGGGAACAACCACTCTGTCTCCTACTTTAAGGTTGGTAATATGCTGTCCTACTTCTTCTACAATTCCCATGAATTCATGTCCCATTACCATTGGTCTTGCCTGGGGAATTCCTCCGGAATACATATGAAGATCACTTCCGCAGATAGCCGTTGACGTGACTTTCAGAATAACATCTCTTGAATCTTTGATAATCGGATCGTCGACCGTATCACATTTAATGACACCCGGTCCGTGAATAACTGCTGCTTTCATAATCTTAATATTTAGTGTGGTGTGAAGGTGATTAGTTATTTTCTGGCGTTTCTTTCTATTTCAAGATCCCAGACTCTGTGATTTGCAATTGCTGTAATAAATTTGTCTGCAGGATTTTCATCTTCCGCAATAACAATAGCAGGATCAATATGATCTTTCATGCTTACATTGCTGTTCATATATAACGGCTCTGTTCCTTCTCCAAAGTAAATAGCTTTACAATGTTTGTAGGCTTCGTTGATATAATTCAGCGCATGCTGTTTGTTTTCCGGAGTCAGTAATTCTTTTGTAGAATTTTCTCCTGCCGCAATATAAAGCGCATCAAAAGAAACGCTGGAATTACTTGTTAAAGAATGTTTCGGAATAAGTGACGAGCCGTCATTTACCTTTACGGGAGCCATACTTGTTCCGATGATCTCCACTACTGCATTTTCTGCTTCCAACTCGGCTTTTAAATCATTAATGGCCGCTGCATCTGCGCCGTCTCCCATAATAAATCCGATCTTTCTGCCCATAATGGTATCCTTAACGGTATTCTGCATGCTTAGTGCTTCTGAAATTTTGGTTTCAGGTTCTCTTTCTTCGCTTTGTAACGTTGAAGGATCTGCATCTGCAGGGATACTTTGATTCGGAAATTTGAGTTCTTTTACTTCTACGCCCACTTTAGCGGCAACTTTTGAAGCAAGCTCTTTATTAATGAAGGCAAGCTGGCTTACCATTCTCTCTCTGATTGCAGGGATGGTTACTTTTGAAAGTTCAAAGATCAATGCATTCTGCAAGTGCATTTTTTCCGGCTGTGACTGACTGTTGTAGAATAATTTGGCTTGTGAATAATGATCTACAAAGCTCTTGCTTCTTTCTCTTACTTTAGCTCCTGAAACTCTTGCTTCCTGGGAAACAAAGCCTCCTTCTTTCATCATTGCCTGGAAAGGACATCCACCACCGATAGAATTCGGTTCGTAGCTTACTTTGCCTTTAGCAATCTGCTGACGCATGTAACCGTCTCGCTGGTTATTATGAACAACATTTACGGATCTGTTGATCGGAATTTCGTGGAAATTCGGGCCACCTAATCTGATAAGCTGTGTATCGGTATAAGAAAACAGTCTTCCCTGAAGGAGCGGATCATTGGTGAAATCGATTCCGGGAACAATATGTCCTGGATGGAAAGCAATCTGTTCCGTTTCAGCGAAAAAGTTTTCCGGGTTTTTATTTAATGTTAATGTTCCGATAAGCTGAACAGGAACTTCTTCTTCAGGAACAATCTTGGTAGGATCGAGAAGGTCAAAATCATATTTAAATTCGTCTTCTTCAGGAATCAGCTGTACGCCGAAATCCCATTCCGGGAACAGGCCGTTTTCAATAGATTCCCAAAGATCTCTTTTGTGGAAATCCGGATCTACTCCTGAGATTCTCTGTGCTTCGTCCCAGGCAACGGAATGTACTCCTAATTTCGGTTTAAAATGGAATTTTACAAAATGAGCTTTACCTTCATCGTTAATCAATTTGAAGGAGTGTACCCCAAATCCTTCCATCATCCTATAACTTCTTGGGATAGACCTGTCGCTCATAAGCCACATAATCATGTGCATACTTTCAGGCATTAAAGAGATAAAATCCCAGAAAGTATCATGTGCAGACTGCGCCTGCGGTATTTCGTTGTGAGGTTCCGGTTTTACCGCATGTACAAGATCCGGGAATTTAATGGCATCCTGAATGAAAAATACCGGAATATTATTGGCAACAAGATCATAATTTCCCTCGTCTGTATAAAATTTTACGGCAAAACCTCTTACATCTCTTGCGAGATCCGTACTTCCTCTGTTTCCGGCAACGGTAGAAAATCTTACGAAAACTGGAGTTTCTTTACCTACTTCGGACAAGAAGTTGGCTCTGGTATATTCTGCAAGACTTTTGGTAAGCTTAAATACGCCGTGCGCACCGGATCCGCGGGCATGAACCACCCTTTCAGGAATTCTTTCATGGTCGAAGTGTGTAATTTTTTCTCTTAAAATGAAATCTTCAAGCAAAGTAGGTCCTCTGTCTCCTGCTTTCAGAGAATCCTGATTGTTATTGATTTTCAATCCCTGATTGGTCGTAAGTTTTTCATTTTCATTGGAAGTCATGTGATCTTCCAGTTGGTTTAGTTTTTCGTTGGTCGGTTGGTTGTCTTTCATAATTCTTTATATTTGGTGTGGTATTTTTAGTTTAAAACTATTTAGAAATCATAAAATTTAATCATTTAATATTTTTAAATTTGAAAAAAGCCATGCAGAAAAGCTCGACATGGCTTTATATTGTAGATTTTAGTCTTCCTGTTCTGCATCAAAATTGATGAAGGTTTCGGCGATTTCCGTTAGTTCGTAATCGGTATCTTCTTCTTCCTGGAGTGTTTTTTCGAGAAGATCTGCTGCTTTATCATGTCCCATCGTGATGGCAAGCTGTGCGAGTCCGCCATAGGTTGCAATCTCATAATGCTCAACTTTTTGTGCAGCGATTATTAAGGCAGCATCCCGTGTCATGGAACCTTCTTCTGTGGATTTGATGATTTCTTCACCTTCTTCGATGATTCCTTTAATGGCCTTGCATTCTTTTTTCTCCGGGGTTTCATTGATCAGTTTGAAAACTTTTTCAAGTCTGCTTACGTGTTTCCGAGTAAGCAGCTGGTGATCTTCAAAAGCTTCTTTCAGCTCGTCGGTGGTGGCTGCTTCCTGCATTTTTCCTAATGCTTCAATGATGGCGTTTTCTGCATAATAAACATCTTTCAATGCGGAAACAAAGAATTTATGTAATGGAGAACTCTGCATTTCATTTTGATCTACCGTAGCATTATCTACCGAAGCTGTTTTTTTTGATGAAGTTGATCCTGTATTGGATGTTGATGATGTCTCAGTACCAGTAGTACTGTTGTCTTTATTATCTAATGTTTTTGTTGCCATAATGTGAATGTGGTGTTTGGTTTTTTAAAAGATTACCCCTTTACAAAATAATAAAGAGGTAATCATGGAAAAAGAATTATGAATTATTACGTCTGCCTCCAAATCCGGATCTGCCCGAACCTGAAGATCTTCCGCCGCCGTGAGAAGCCTGTCCGCCCATACGAGCGATTCTCGTACGTTCTGCCTTACTCATTGAAGCGAAACCTCTTCTTGATGATCCTGAGCCTGATCCTGAATTAGAACCTCGACCTGAACCGCTGTTATTTCCTGATCTTGAGCCGCCTCTGCCGCTTCCGGATCCTGAACCTGATCTTCCTGAATTGGAGTTAGAGCCAGATCCTGATCCTCCACGAGAGCCGCCTCTTCCACCTCCGTGAGAAGCTTCACCGCCCATACGAGCGATTCTTGTACGTTCAGCCTTACTCATAGAAGCAAAGCCTCTTCTTGAAGTTCCGTTACCTGATGAGGATGACCTGCCTCTTCCTCCTGATCCGGATCCTCCTGAATTTCTTCCTCTTCCGGATGATCCTGAGCCTGAACCCGAGCCGCGACCTGATCCTCCACGGGAACCGCCTCTACCACCTCCGGAAGTAAATCTTCCCTGGCTGTCTCTCTGCTGGTTTCCGTTTCCTGATCTTCCTCTGCCTCTTCCTCTATTATCATCATCTTCATCGTCATCGTAGTCTTCATCATCATCATCATCATCATCATCATAGTCTTCATCATCGTAATCTTCGTCGTCATAGTCTTCATCATCATAATCTTCATCATCTTCTTCAAAATAATCTTCATATTCTGAGAAGTCATCATCATACTCTTCGTCCTGTGATGCATCGTTATAACCGTGGTCATACCCTAATTGATAAATTTCTTCGAGATTGCTTGATGAATCTGAGTTTCCTCTACGATTTCTTGAATTTCTAGTGTTCATAACTGAATTTTTTATATTAATATTATAGTGATGGTATTGCCGGCCGTGACTAGTATTAGACGGCAATGAGTTTTTGGTTAATTTGCATGAACATGTAAGCTGAAAACAGCTTAAACGTACCTCCTGCAAGGAGGCTTTAAGAAATATGGATGAATTAATTAACTCAAATGTACGTTAGAATATTTCACCAAATTATGACTCAAATCATGTTGGAAGGCATTAATATAAAATTTTTCGTTCTTTTATGGTAAGTTTACCCTGTTTTTCCATTTTTTTCAGGGTTCTGATGACCGTTTCAACGCGAAGTCCGGTAAGATTGGCGATTTGCTGTCTGGTAAGTTCTACAGGAAAACATTTTTCGCAATCACCATCGTGGTAACTTTTAAGATAATCAAGTAATCCTTCCAGGCGGATAACAGGATTTTGTGAAGACATGTTTTGCAACATGATGGCTTTGAAATATAATCGCTGCGACAAGCAGGCATTCATTTCAAGGGAAACTTCGGGATTGTTTTTAAGTAGATCGAGAAAATTATTCTTGGAAAGCCTTATGATCTCTGCTTCAGCAATACAAACGGCATTCATCACATAGAAATTTTCAACGAAAATCATTGCATCTCCGAAGCTTTGCTTTTCACCGACGATGTTATGGATGAATTCTTTTCCTTCTTCGTTATAACTGTTCAGTTTAACCTTCCCTTTAACAATCTGGTAATAATAAGCTGCATGGTCACCTTCTCTGTATATAATCTCATTATGCCTGTATAATTTTATTTCGGCACCGTATGAAAAAAGGAGTTCAGGCTCGATATTCATGCAGCTGACTGTTTTCATTCTTGAAGTTTTTAGACCTGATTAAATTTAAAAAAAATTAGATTTAATACAAAATTTTCCTGTCTTTAATCTTTACAATCTTATCCCTCTCCATTACTTTAATAGTTCTGATTGCGGTTTCTACACAAAGGCCGGTAAGGCTTGCCATCTGCTGTCTGGTGAGCGGTATCATGAAAGAGTAAGGTGATTGATTTTCCTGGAAACTTTTTAGGTAATCCATTAATACTTTAAGTTTGGCTGTCGGATTTTGAGAGGAAAGATTCTGTGCCATAATCAGCTTGAAATAAAGCTTTTGAGAGAGTGTTTTATTCATTTCGAATGAAATCTCAGGATACAGCTTTATCAACTCAAGAAAAACTGTTTTGGGAAGTCTCTGAACAGAGCATTTTGTAATGGCTACAGCATTTACAGGATATAGTTTATCAATAAAAAGCAATGATTCTCCTATACTCTGGCCTTCTTCCAAAAGGGTCTGTATGATCTCTTTCCCGTCGTCGCTGTAATTATTAAGTTTTGCCTGACCTGATATGATCTGATAATAATATTTGGGTACGTCCCCTTCGTTAAAAATAACTTCCCCAGGCTGGTAATGCCTTATGATTGCACCTACTGAATGCAGAACTTCTTCTTTAATAACCATGTTAGCTGTTTTTAAATGTTAAATAGTAAGCATTCCTAGTAAATATTGGTTAGTTCGTATTATATGAATGCAAATTTTGAACCTTATTGCATTTTATTTAATCAATATAATTTATTAATGTTTAAACTTTAATTTTAATTTCTATTTTGGAATAAAAATAAGTTATCTGCTAATATTTTAATTATTTGATATTATTGAATTCAATATTTGATATATATCTAAAAAAAGCCGTCCACTAATAAACGGTTGAATTTTTATCAGATATGTCAAATCAGCTGTTTTTATAACAGCTGGAATAAAAATTATAGATGGTTACTGTTAAAGTACTTTACAGTTTATAGAATTCTGTTTGTAATCATCAGTGTGTACTGATGAGATGTATGCATTTTGGAATTTTGTAAATTTCATAATATTAAATTTGTGGTGTGTATTTAAATTTAGGAATATTTTATTAGAAAAAACATGATCCTGGTCATAAAAAATGACCAATAGCTAACTATGGTCAATTTCAATATTTTAGGAATTCTATTTGCTATCTGGAACAAAATTCTTTCTTGCAAGTTCTTTTCTTACACGGCTAAGGCTTTCGGGAGTAATTCCCAGGTAAGAAGCAATCATCCACTGCGGGACTCTCATCAAAAGATCCGGATACATTTTTATGAATTTCATGTAGCGTTCTTCAGCGGTTTCTCCCAGTAAGGAATTGATTCTATCCTGAAGGCTTTTTATATGTTTCTGGAGAAGAATATCACTTTTTTCCAGGCTGTTGGGAAATTCGCCGATGAGTTTGTTAATGAAATCAGGATGAAGAAGCAAAACTTCAGAATCTTCTACTGCTTCTATATAATAAACGGACTTTTCATTGAAATAAAGGCTGCTGCGGTCTGAAATAAGCCAGCTCTCCGGAGCAAACTGAATAATATGTTCTTTACCGTTTTTATCGATAGAATACATTTTAAGAAGCCCTTTTTCAACAAAATAAATGTATCTGCATATTTCGCCGTATTGTAAAAGAAACTGGTTTTTAGGTATTTTCTTTACTTCATAATGCAGACTGCACAGATTCACTTTTTCTAAGGGAACGTCCAGAACTTTGGATAAATAATTATTGATATTCTTCATTATAGGATTTGGTCTGCCGATATATGTTGATGTGAAGCATTGCTGATTACTATTCCGTTTTCAATCACCAGTAACTGGGGACTTTCATGTCTTACCTCAAGATCCGATGCGATTTTATTAGACAGATCTCGGTGAGCGAGCAAATCCAAAAAATACAATTCCGGTTTTTGTTCTGCGTTTTCTATTTCTTTTTCAAAATTCCTTAAGACCGTTTTACTGATAAAACAGCTTGTAGAATGTTTGAAGATGGCAATCTTTTGGGTAAAAGAGTGTTCGATTGCTTTTTTAAGGTCGTCTTCAGATTCTATATATTTCCACAGCTGATTCTTTTCAGAATCTTCTTCTCTTCCACCGAATATTTTGTCAAAAAAACTCATACATTAAATTGTTTTAAATGATGATGAAGATGCTTATATTCCAGAAATCCCCAATCTTTTTCTTTCATTAACCCGAAAAGAACATGGCGTTCCGGAAGATTATTATTCCTGTAATATGTTCTGTATTCTTCTAGCGTTTTCAGGAGGTTTTCCTTTTCTTCTTCAAAATCACATTCAAAATTAATAATAAGTTTTTGAAAAGTAGGCATATTCCTGGGAATTCCGTTATTAAAAACCTGAATCTCCCATTTGGTAATCTTTCCGATTGCCGCAAACAAAATGTTAATTTCCGGAAGTTTTATTTTCCCGAGCGGAACCTGAAGGACATGATTACAGTGTCTCATCATCTGGCAGACATTCATTTTGCCCCACACTGCAGGAGAATTTTTGTTCAGAAGATGAATTCTGGTTATGATTTCTTCAAAACATTCAGGGTTGTGAAGACTTTTTTTTACCACCCTTTTTCTTTCTTGAGGTTTTCGATATGAGCAAAGTGATGGTTGCAATGCCATGCGTACAAGGCAAGGCAATGTCTTAGATCATAGTTTTTGTGATGTTCCGGATGATGAAAGGTTCTTTCAAATTGTTTGTTGGTCATGCTTTTTAGTAAAGTTGTCCATCTTTGGTGTGTTCCTCTGATCATCCTCATGGCTGGTTTTACAGGCATATTCAGACTGTCCTGAAGCTCGGCCCATTTCGCTTCTTCGTAAGGTTTTATGGTAGGATTTTCTTCTGTAAGTGTCAGTTTGAATCGGATGAAGCTGTTGATATGGCTGTCTGCAATATGATTTACCAGCTGTCTTACAGTCCAGCCGCCTTGTCTATATTGAGTGTCAAGCTGATCATCGGAGAAGTCTTCAATCAGATTTTTTAATTTTCCGGGGAAATCTTTGATGACTTTTATGTATTCGTCGAGAGTACGATCACAAATATTTTCAGGTACTTTAAAGGTGCCTATGGGGAACTTTTTTTGTTCTATATCATTCATTTTTTTATTGAGATTTAATTGTATTAATCACCTGGCTAATCCTGAAATCCCGGACTGTGAAGATTTCATAAATGTCTATTTGTCCGATAAGTCTGCTTTGGATAATTATTTGCTGTTGTTTTTGTAAATTTATCAAAAATTCGAGAATTTTAAATATGAAAAAAGCGTTAATAATCGTAGACGTACAGAATGATTTTTGTGAAGGCGGCGCACTGGCAGTTCCGGGAGCCAATGAGGTCATTCCGTACATCAATGCTCTGATGGAAGAAAATGAATATGATCAGATTGTTTTGACCCAGGACTGGCATCCTGCTAATCATAAAAGTTTTGCCAGCAATAATGGCAGAAAAGTTGGTGAAAGTATTATTTTAAATGGTGTTCCGCAGTTCATGTGGCCGGATCACTGTATTCAGGGAACTTTTGGTGCAGAATTTCATAAAGATCTCAACAGGGACAAAGTTACCCATATTATTCAGAAAGGAAAAAATGTTGAGATTGACAGCTATAGCGGTTTTCAGGATAATAATCATTTTATGAAAACGGGGCTTGATGACTTTTTAAAATATCATGATATTCAGCTTCTCGAGATTGTTGGCCTCGCCATGGATTACTGTGTAAAATATACATGCACTGATGCAGTAGACAACGGATATGTTACCTGCCTTCATTTTAACGGTACAAGAGCTGTAAACGTAAAGCCCGATAACGGCAGAGATGCAATCTATGACATGATTCAGAAGGGAGTAACGGTTCTTGGGTAATTGAGATATTATTCAATTTTGATTTAAGATAAAAAAAACCGAAACGATGTCGTTTCGGTTTTTTCTATTTATTTTGGCTGTTTTGCCATAAGTTCAGCTTCCTTAGCTTTCATCTCATTGGCTTTAGCTGTATTTCTTGTTGTGTTGTAGACATCTTTCATGGTCTGAACTGCTGTAAGATCATTAGGCATTGCCTGCAGCCATTTTTCTCCGTATGGTAATGCCTTGCTGAATCTGTCCTTTCTTGCTTCAATAAGCTTGGTCGCTTCGTCCGGTTTTGTTTTTCTCAATGCATTGATCTCATTCACTGCTTTTTCATCATCCCCAATTACGGCATATACGAGATTCTGGTAAGCATTTCCAAAGTCCGGCTTCAATTCAATAGCTTTCTGTAATGACGTGATAGCCTCGTTTACCGTTGCCGGGTTTTTAGACTGAAGAACTCCTAAGTTATACCAGTTGGTAGCATCATTAGGATTTTTAGCCAGCTGATCTTTCAGATTCTGCATAAACTGATCTGTCTTTCCTGATGCATACAATGCACTTCCTTGATATTCTTTTAATTTAGCATTATTAGGAAACTTTGCCAAACCTTTCTCAATGATAGCCAATGCTTCATCATTTTTCTTGTCATTCAGCAGAATGGTTGCTAAAGTTTCATAAAGATCAGACTCTACACTTGGTGATTGTTGTGTTTTGAAATCAGAATAATCTTTAGAAGCTGTTTTCTTTAATATCTCCCATGTTTTCTGATCATAAGTTGATACCTGCCCTGTTTTATTATCTTTTGCAGTATAGGTTGTTTCAACTCCGGTGTAGCCAGAGTTGATAAGATCAGTATATATTTTTGTAGCCTGCGGATAATCATTTGCCAAAGCATAATTAAGACCCGCATAATACATATATACTTTATTGTCCTGTCCATTTGATTTAAGTAAGTTGTAAACTTCCATAAACTTAGGAGCCGCTACAGCATAGTTTTTAGCATTATATGCATCCATTGCTGTTTTGTTAGCTTCTTGCAGCTGAGCGTTCACATCTCCTTTTTGTCCGAAAACAAAAGCTGATGCTACGATAGCCATCCCTAAAATTAGCTTTTTCATAATCACTATTTTATATTAATTATACAATTTTATTCTTCCGAATCAGAATTCTCATTGCCCTCTGCATTATGATCTGCCTGCGGAGCTTCTGTATCGTTTTCGTGGTTATCAGCTGCTGTTCCTTCTATTTCTTCGTTTTCTTCTGCGTCTTCTACATCTTTGTCCATTTCTACTTTTGCAATGGCGGCAATTTCATCATTTTTCTTAAGATTAATCAAACGTACCCCCTGGGTATTTCTTCCCATTACTCTCATTTCATCCATTCCCATTCTGATGGCCACTCCGGATTTATTGATGATCATTAACCCGTCTTCATCCGTTACATTCTGGATGGCAATCAAATTTCCTGTTTTCTCAGTAATATTAAGGGTGATCACTCCTTTTCCTCCTCTGTTGGTAATTCTGTAATCTTCTACGGCAGTTCTTTTTCCGTATCCTTTTTCAGATACTACCAGAACGGTTTCTTTTTCTACGTCATTTACTACAATCATTCCGATTACTTCATCATCATCATCCATTGCAATTCCGCGTACCCCGATAGATCCTCTTCCTACTTCTCTTACTTTCTCTTCCGGGAAACGGATACATTTGCCGTTTTTAGTAGCGATCATAATCTGGGAATTACCGTTGGTAAGATATGCACCCAATAACTGGTCGTTATCACGGATTTCAATGGCATTAACACCGTTTACTCTCGGTCTTGAATACGCTTCCAATGATGTTTTCTTAATAGTACCGTTTTTAGTAACCATTACTACGCTCATTTGGTTTACATATTCAGAATCTTTAAGGTTGTTGGTTCTGATGTAAGCTTTAATTTTATCATCCGGTTCGATGTTAATCAAATTCTGAACCGCTCTTCCTTTGGCTGTTTTGGAACCTTCAGGAATTTCGAATACTCTTAACCAGTAACATCTTCCTTTTTCTGTGAAGAACAGCATGTACTGGTGATTGGTTGCAGATACAATGTATTCAAGGAAATCCGAGTCTCTTGTCGTTGCGGCCTTGTTTCCTACACCTCCCCTGCTTTGAATTTTATATTCTGAAAGCGAAGTTCTTTTGATATATCCGGCATGGGAAATGGTAAGAACCACAGATTCGTTCGGGATAATATCTTCAATAGACATTTCACCTCCGGAATAATCAATTTCGGTTCTTCTTTCATCGCCATATTTTTCTTTAACTTCAATTAATTCATCTTTGATAATCTGGAATCTTCTTGCTTCATTGGCCAGGATGTCTTCAAGATCAGCAATTTCTTTCATGATCGCATCATATTCATCACGGATCTTATCAAGCTCCATTCCTGTAAGACGGGCAAGACGTAAATCAAGGATTGCCTGAGCCTGAATTTCAGAAAGTTCGAAAGCTTCGATTAATCCTTCTTTTGCAGCCTGCGGATTGGCAGAATGACGAATGATAGAAATGGCTCTGTCCAACGAATCCTGCGTTCCGATCACCTTCATGAAACCCTCCAGAATATGAGCTCTTTCTTTTGCTTTTCTAAGCTCAAATTGGGTTCTTCTTACAATAACTTCATGGCGGTGCTCCACAAAATGGTGGATGATATCTTTCAGATTCAGCTGCTCCGGTCTTCCGTGTACCAATGCAATATTGTTAACACTGAAAGAGGTCTGAAGTGAGGTATATTTATATAATAAATTTAAGACAACATTCGGAATTGCATCATTTTTTAATTCATAAACAATACGAAGTCCTCTTCTGTCTGATTCGTCTCTGATTTCGTAGATTCCAGGGATTTTTTCTTCCTTCACCAGTTCTGCCGTTCTGGCAATCATTTCGGCTTTGTTTACCTGATAAGGAACTTCATTTACTATGATCGCATTTCTGTTTCCTATCTCTTCAAAAGCAACTTTAGCACGAAGTACTACTCTTCCTCTCCCGGTGTGGAATGCATCCCTTACTCCGTCGTATCCATAAATGATACCTCCCGTAGGAAAATCCGGAGCAATAATATGCTGCATCAGTTCATCAATAGTGATCTCCCTGTTATCAATGTAAGCGCATATAGCATCTACCGATTCCGATAAATTGTGTGGTGCCATATTGGTGGCCATCCCTACAGCAATACCGGAAGTTCCGTTTACTAAAAGATTGGGGATTTTAGAAGGTAAAACCGTCGGTTCCTGTAAACTGTCGTCAAAGTTATTCTGGAAATCAACCGTTTCTTTGTCCAGGTCTGAAAGTACTTCATCAGAAATCTTTTTTAATCTTGCTTCGGTATAACGCATTGCTGCCGGCGGATCACCATCCATTGAACCGAAGTTACCCTGCCCGTCTACCTGAGGATAACGAAGGCTCCAATCCTGAGCCATCCTTACCATGGCATCGTATACAGAAGAATCTCCGTGAGGGTGATATTTACCTAAAACGTCTCCAACAATTCTAGCAGATTTTAAATATTTTCTATTAGAAAAAACCCCTAATCCATACATACCGTAAAGTACTCTTCTATGAACGGGTTTCAAACCGTCTCTCACGTCAGGTAACGCCCTTGAAACGATAACAGACATCGAATAATCGATATAAGACGACTTCATTTCATCAACAATATTGATGGGAATCAGTCTTTCTCCTTCTTTTTGCATAAACAAATTTTATTATAATGACAGTCAGACCCTTAGCTGTATGTCTGAAAATTATTTTTTTTGAATTTTTATTAACGGGCTAATTTACGAAAAATTTGCCGATTTTTGCGGTAGAATTTTACTCAAAATATTAAAAAAATCATAAAACATGAGCGTATTAAGTATAACTTTCCACTGTACAAAAAACAATCTGGAAGAATGGGAAAATTATATTGACGAAACATTAATCCTGATGGCTGAAAATTTACTGGATGTCAATAAATATATCCTTTCAGAGGTGCATAGTGATTATATTGATGAAGGAAAAAATTATAATCTCCTGCTGGTTTTTGATAATGATAACCTTAGGGAAGACTTCGTACAAAGTGAACTTAAGAATATTGCAGAACGTGTAGAAGCCAGGTTTGGGACAGAAGTAATGATTTTTAATACTTTTTTAAATCCAAGAAAGACAAGATTTTAAATATAAATAAAAGCCCGGGAAATTTCCGGGCTTACTTTTTATCGTCTGTGCGGTGGTTCCGGCGGCCTTGGCGGAGCCGGCGGCCGCGGAAGACATGAAGAAAGCGCGGCAAACAACGCCAGCGCCAATAACATTTTGGATAAATTTTTCATAAAAACAGTTTTTGTGATTGATATATAGGTATCAAGCGGAATGCCAAATTACAGAAACAGCAGTAATGCTAATAAATGACAAAGCACCGAACACATCGATGCTTTTTATTTTTTTTCATTTTCACCTGTGACGTCCATGTCCTCTGTGATGCCCGTGACCATGGCCATGTCCTCTTTTCTCGTAGATATACACTTTCTTTGCATGTCCCGGAGGCATTCCTCTTCTACCATGATGCTCATGAACAATACATGATGTCATCATCATTACCACTGTTGTAACTCCAACAATTTTAATCAATCCTTTCATTTTTTCACTTTTCAAATTCCTGATTTATGAAACAATGTTGGTGCCAAAAATTGTTTAAAAGTATTAATGAAGCTATTTTGAGAAGTTCTTAACTAAGTCCTTTCAGGTTTTAAGATTAAATTGTGAAAAATTAATGATATTTGCGTTTATATTTACGTTTTATTCTTGTGTAATGGGTCTGTTTGTTTTCTTCATCTTCTGAGATCACACTGATGTTTCCGTCTACCTCCAGAACGGATAATTTAACTTTTTTTATCCCGTCTACACCATGTTCCCTTACGGCTTCATCAAGCTCATCTCTTGTAATTTTTACTTTATTTAATGCTTCCTGATCAACCTTTCCATCTTTAACCAAAACTACAGGATCATCTTCCAGAAAGCTGCTGAATTTTCTATTAGAGAACATTAATCTTTTAACAATAAAATTCGCAATAAAAAGAACAAGTGCAGCTATAAGCCCCCCTTGCAATGAAGTGTTTTCCCCCACCATTGCATTTTGCACGGCATTGGAAATAAGCAGCAACAGGACAACATCTCCTGCATTAAGCTGTGAAAGCTGGTTTTTACCAAAAAGACGGATAGCGATTACCATAAAAAGGTAAACACAAAGGGAACGTACAACGACATCAAAAATAGGATTCACGACAGTCTTAATTATACATCAAATGTATTGATTTTCGTGGTATAATTCTATGTAAGTTTAAGGTGGATTAAAGAAATACAAGTAAATAAAAAAACCGCTTTTCAGCGGTTGTAAGTAATTACGGACATTGTGAAATTTGAGCCTCACTGCAGACAAGCTTATTCAATCTTTCGCAGTACACACAATATTGTTTTGGCTGCCCTCCGTACACGGATTTAAGTTCCGTTTTTGTTAGTTTCTTTAAATTTTTCATATCGTTTAATTTTGTTGGTTCAATATAAAACGAAATATATTCTAAATTATTACAGATTTTCACTTTATTTTTTCATGATTTTCATTTTTTAGTGAAATTTAAATTAGCTTGTTTAAGCAGTTTTATTTAAAATGATTTCTTTTAAATTCTTCAAATTCAGAATAGTTGTAATCAGGGCAGGCTCCTGCTTTAGAAGTAATAAACGCACCAAGCGCCACTGCATTCCTTATTATTTCTTCCTGATCTTTATTGGTAATTCTTTTAGAGATGAATCCTGAAAGAAAAGCATCGCCACTTCCTACGGTATCTGCAACCGTAATCGGGAAGGCCGGGAGTGTGTAGCTTTTGCCATGTACAAAATAGCTTGCTCCTTTACTTCCTTTGGTTAAAACGACTTCATTAACATCAAAATTTTCCTGAATAATCTTAACCGCTTCTTCATCCGTGCGAAATTTTCCTCCCATCAGTTCAATGATCTGCTGCAGCTCTGATTGGTTAATTTTAACAATATCCGCTTTATGTAAAAGTATTTTTATTAATTCCTTGTCAATAAACGGAGGTCTGAAATTAACATCAAAAATTCTAAGCTTTGCTTTATCCAGAAGTTTTAATAAGGTATTTTTTGTCACTTCGTTTCTTGCAGAAAGACTTCCGAACACGAAAGCTTCAGCATTCGATACCCAATCATTATATTCAGGAAGATATTCAATATGATCCCAGGCTACATGATTGATGATTTCATACGTTGCTTCATTATATTCGTCAATTTTTGCGATGACAGTACTGGTTGGGTGATGTTCATCAACCTGTATCAGGTCAGTAGAAATTCCCCAGCTGACGATTTGCTGCCTTAATTTTTCTCCCAGATTATCGTTTCCGGTTTTGCTGATAACCTTTACATCAAGACCCATTTTATGCACATTATATGCCACATTAAAAGGTGCTCCGCCTGCTTTGGAACCTTCAGGAAAGAGATCCCATAATACTTCCCCGAAACATACTATATACGATTGTTTATCTGTCATTGATCAATTTTTTGTCATTTTACTGAATTTCGTTCTACAAATTCCGCTTTAAATGTCGCTCTTTTACCATGGTTTATATAGCTGGTGATCTGGCTGTCCAGAAGCTGTACAGATTCCCGGGCCATTTCTTCCAAAGGTTGGCGAACAAAGCTTACTTCGGTTGGAAAAAGATAATATGCTTCCGTCTCATCAAATGCAACCAATGAAATACTTTCGGGAACTTTAATATTATTATCGATAAGGTAGCGTAATCCGGCGATTCCCAGCTTGTTACTTGAAAAATAAATAGCTGTCTTTTTAGAAAGATCAAGATGATCATTAAGCTGCAGCTGAACTTCTTCGGTAATATTATGAATTCCCGTTAAAATCCTTTTAATAGTAACATTAGAATTTTCGGCTCTTTTCTCAAAACCGTGTTGTCGGTCAAGCAAATGTGGCAGTTCGGTGTCATAGCCTACATAAATAAGCTCATCAAAATCTTTTCTGAGTAAATGATCACAAATCTTTTCTGAGATTTCAAAATTATTGATCATCACTCCCGGAAGGTCTATATTCTTCAGGTATCTGTCAATGGTTACAATAGGATATTCTTCACGGACAAGCCTGTTAATAGCATCATCGGAACCTGTCACCGGGGCAAGAATCATCCCGTCCACCTGCTGTTCGGAAAAAAGCTCGGTAAGTTTTCCGAATTTTTCCGGATTTTCATCACAGCTTCCTATAAGCAGAGTGTATCCCATTTTCATGGCTTCATCTTCAATACTTCTGGCAATATTGGAGTAAAAGTCGTTGGAAATATCAGCTACGATAAGACCAATCAATTTGCTTTTACTCATTTTAAGGCTTTTGGCGATTTTATTTGGGGTATAATTGATTTCCTGTGCAACTTTCAGAATTTTATCCCGGGTTGCTTCGCTAATCCGGCTTCCTTCTTTTTTGTTAAGAACATAAGATACTGTCGCTACCGAAACTCCTGCAATTCTTGCTATATCTTTTATTGAAGCTCGCTTCATAATTTGTTGGCTTTATCGCAAAAATATTCTATTATAGATATAAAAAACAATAGGATTATTTTTTGGTTGTTTGAAAAATAATTGTAGTTTCGCGGATTTATTAAAAGACGATACTAATAAAAGTAAACTTCTGATTTACAATTATTTAATATTTTATTTAAATTACATTTTTTGTTTATTGAATGTAAAAAAAATTAAATCGTTTACATTTAAGGATTATTTTGGTTAAACGTTTATCCTTAAATATAATCAAAAATCAACGTAATTCAAATCAGGAGAAATATATCTAGAAAATTTAAACTTCAATTTATGTTATAAATGATTTCGTTTTGTCTCCTGCTTCATTATTCTTACTTTAGCTATACAAATTATTACATATGATAGATAAGATAAACATTAGAGTCTATGCCTGTGCGGTGAAAGATAATAAAGTTCTGACTTTATTTGAGGAGTATGCAGGTGAACCTTTAATGAAATTTCCTGGTGGCGGTCTCGAATTTGGAGAGGGGCTGATAGAATGTCTGCACAGAGAGTTTGATGAAGAGCTTAATGTTAAAATAGAGATTCTGGAACACTTTTACACTCAGGAAAATTTTATGGTTTCGCGTTTTAGGGAGAACGAGCAGCTGCTGACTGTTTATTACCTCGTGAATATCATTAATGAAGAAGATTTCCTTATTCTTGACCCTTGCATTGAAAAAACTGAATGGATTGATATTGACAGAGCAGACAATCCTTTTGTTCTTCCCATCGATAGAATTGTTTTCGATAAGCTTAAAGAAAAATTCCTGTAATATTTTACAGGAATTTTTCTTTATATTGATTTATTATTTGTAAACTCTGAAATTTGCTGCTCCCGGATATGGCTGCAAATAGCCTGAGTTCCAGTTAGACTGAAGCAGTGATTCAAGATATTCATCCGTTCTGTTGACATGCGGATCATATTTATCTTTAAGGTCTATATCCGCCATTTTACCTTTTACATTCCACCAGAAAGCACTCCAGCCTCCTCTCAACTCTTTTATGATTTCATAAACATTTTTTCCGGTAGCTCTGTTCATAAGCTTTGCAAAGATCTGCCCTTCAGTTGTTGTAAGATCTCTCAATTGTTTTTCATATTGGTCGGCAAGCATATTTTGGCGGTCTTTAATGTATTTTCTTTTTGCTTTGCTATCCAGGTTATTCATTTCGCCCTGAATATCCCTGTATTGTTGCAGGGCAGTTAAAAACAAAGGATAAACTCTATACAGTTTTTTATTGAGAAAATAATAATAGTTTCTGTCCAGTTGATTATTAAATCTTGGCTTATTCAGCAGAACAAGTTCATCCATTACTACTACCGTTTCGCCATTGATCTCGTAAATCTTCGCCTTTTGCCTTTCATCATAAAAATATCTATTTCCAAATTCGTCTACCTTTAAAAGTTCCTGAGGATATTGGCTTAACGGTTTTGCGATTACGGAGTCTCTCTGGCCGAAAACACTTACCCCAAAAAAGAAAAGATAAAGACAAATAATCTTACTAAATTTCATTATTTTTACACCTATTAGAAAGAAACTAAAACGCAAAAATCATTCCTTTTTATGAAATTTGATAAGAAATCCCTTAAGTTTTTAGAAAAATATTTAAATACCTCTTCGCCCACCGGTTATGAGCACGAAGGGCAGAAAGTCTGGATGGATTATATTAAGCCTTATGTTGACAAAATCGAGGTTGATCACTATGGTACATGCTATGGAATTATCAATCCTGAAGCAGAATTTAAAGTTGTCATTGAAGCGCATGCCGATGAAATTTCCTGGTATGTAAATTATATTACTGATGACGGACTTATTTATGTGATCCGCAATGGAGGTTCTGATCAGACAATCGCACCTTCCAAGATCGTACACATCCATGGTGAAAACGGAATTGTAAAAGGCGTATTCGGGTGGCCTGCTATCCATACAAGAACCAATCAGAATGAACCAACTCCTAAAATTGAAAATATATTCATAGATTGCGGTGCAACTACCAAGAAAGAAGTTGAAGATATGGGAATCTACGTTGGCTGTATGATTACTTATCCCGATGAATTCTTTGAAATGAACGACCGTTATTTTGTGTGCAGGGCTTTAGACAACAGAATCGGCGGATTTATGATTGCAGAAGTTGCGCGTCTTTTAAAAGAAAATAAAAAAATGCTTCCTTTCGGTTTGTACATTACCAATTCGGTGCAGGAAGAAGTCGGTTTGTATGGTGCAGATATGATTGCAGATACCATAAAACCTAATATTGCTATCGTTACTGACGTCACACACGATACCACAACACCAATGATCGAAAAGAAAAAAGAAGGCGACCAAAAATGCGGTGCCGGGCCGGTAGTATTTTTTGCACCAAGTGTTCATCACACCATCCGGGAACTGATCATTGAAACGGCAAAAACTAAGGAGATTCCTTACCAGAGAGCAGCAGCAAGCAGAATGACCGGTACAGATACCGATGCTTTTGCGCATTCTAACGGCGGCGTTCCAAGTGCATTGATTTCTCTTCCTCTTCGTTATATGCATACAACTGTAGAAATGGTATCCAAAGAAGATGTTGGAAATGTGATTAAACTGATTTACGAAACGCTGTTAAAAATTCAGCCGGAGATGAAGCTGAAATATCATTAATCGTGAAGACTTTCTTTAATCATCTTGTCAGAAAACCAACCTTTGTATCTGTTATCACAGCACTATATTTTGTATGTATAATTTTTGGTGTCGTATATAAATGGTTTGATCCTCCCAAAATTGGATCTTCCTACAAGATGGTCCTGGAAATGCTTCTCATCTTCAGCATAGTCCCATTGGGATTATTTATAATTGACCGATTGTTGGTAATTAAAATTAACAATATTAAATTAGCGATTATTGAAACCATTATTTTTGGTAGCTTTTTCCTGTATTTGTATTAACTTTTACAGATAAGAATAAAAATAAAGTAAAGTATAAAGTAAATGAAAACGAAGCTTATTGCTCCTTCCCTTCTCGCTGCAGATTTCGGAAACTTACAGAGAGATATTGAAATGGTAAACAACTCCCAGGCCGACTGGTTTCATGTTGATGTAATGGATGGAAGATTTGTCCCTAATATTTCATTCGGGTTTCCCGTGATGAAAACCGTTCAGCAACATGCAAAAAAATTTGTAGACGTACATCTTATGATCGTGGAGCCGGAAAAATATGTAGAAGAATTTATCGATCATGGAGCAGATCTTGTTTCAGTACATTATGAGGCGTGTACACATCTTCACAGAACCATTCATCACATTCAGAGTCTGGGTTCAAAAGCAGGTGTGGTTCTGAATCCCTCTACGCCGGTGCTTATGCTGGAAGATATTATTGCTGATGTCGATCTTGTGCTGTTAATGAGTGTAAATCCTGGTTTTGGCGGACAAAAGTTTATTGAAAATACTTATAAGAAAATTGCTGAAACAAAAGATTTGATTCTAAGCAATAATTCTACCGCACTTATCGAAATCGACGGCGGCGTAAATGTAGATAATGCTGCAAAGCTTTTTGATGCGGGAGCAGATGTTTTGGTAGCAGGAAATGCTGTCTTTTCGGCAGAAAGTCCGGAAAGAACCATAGAACTTTTAAAGATTTGATTTTTTTTAAAATAAAAATGACAAAAAGGCAGCTCAATTGGCTGCCTTTTCTTCTTTGCTAAAAATCAGAGTCTTTATGGTTATTAATTTAAGACCTTTTTACTATGTAATTCTTTATTGAATTATGACGTAAAATTGATGAAATTTTATATAAAAACCATCCGTATAAATACGCAATTTATCATTACGTATTTATACGGAATATCTTTTATCGGTGACGGTTTAAGATTGATTTTCAAGCCTGTAATATGAAGCAAAAAAAAATCCGGAGAATGTTATTCCCCGGATTTGTATTTTTAAGCAATTTTCTAACTAGAAAATCTCTCTTCCTGAAAAGTGAAATCTTGCTTCAATAAGAGCATTTTCGTCAGAATCTGAACCGTGTACGGCGTTTTCACCGATACTTCTTGCAAACATTTTTCTGATAGTGCCTTCTGCAGCTTCTGCAGGATTTGTAGCACCGATTAATGTTCTGAAATCCTCTACAGCGTTATCTTTTTCAAGAACTGCTGCTACGATTGGCCCGGAACTCATGAACTCAACCAATTCTCCGTAAAACGGTCTTTCAGCATGTACTTCATAGAATTTTTTAGCATCAGCAACAGTAAGCTGTGTAAGTTTTAATGCTTTAATTTTGAAACCTCCTTCCGCGATTTTACCTAATATAGCACCGATATGTCCGTCTGCAACTGCATCAGGCTTAATCATGGTGAATGTGATGTTAGACATATATGTATATTTTTTTAATGGCGCAAAAATACAAAAAAAATCGGTTTATTGAATTTTAAAGAAATTTTAACATTAAAATAACATTTGTTAAGAAATTAAAGAATAAAGTTTGGCACAATAATTGTTTCTTATATTGCGATTCTCATGTTTAATTTGAGTTTTCATGGTTATTAGTTTTTACCCAGCTTAGGCTGGGTTTTTTATTTATAGTACTTTCAGCAATTTCTTATCATTTAAAAACAGCCATTAAATGTAACAGCAATAAAACCAACTATTTATTGCTTCATTTTAAATCAATGAACAGTAATATGAATTATTTTCAAAGAAAATTGAATTATTTTTGAGCAGCTTCTTCGGCCTCTTCCATCAGCTTGATATAAGTAGAATATCTTGAATGCTGAATCTCTCCTGATTCCAGGCTGGCAATAACGGCGCATTTTGGTTCGTTGATATGAAGGCAGTTGTGAAATTTACATTCTTCCCTTTTTTTGAAAATCTCAGGAAAATAATGCTGCACTTCTTCTTTTTCAATATCAATCATAGCAAATTCACGCACACCGGGCGTATCAATTACATTACCGCCAAAACTCCAGAAATACATCTGCGCAAAAGTAGTGGTATGTTTTCCTTTAAGATGGGTGTCTGAAATTTCCGATGTTTTTAAATTAAGACCGGGTTGCAAAGCGTTTACCAGAGTAGATTTGCCGCACCCTGAATGGCCGAAAAACACAGAGGTTTTATCATGTAACAGTTCCTGAAGTTCATCAAGATTTAATCTGGAATAGGATGAAATTTCAAGTGTATCATATCCTATTTCATTATAAAGGAATTCTACATCTTTTACCACCTCAATCTCTTCTTCATGAAGAACATCAATTTTATTGAATAAAATAAGCGGAGTAATATTGTAAGCTTCACAACAGGCCAGGAATCTGTCCAGAAATCCTAGGGATGTTTCCGGATGTTTTAAAGTAAATATAAAACATGCGAGGTCAATATTAGAAGCAATAATATGGGCTTCTTTCGAAAGGTTCACGGATTTCCTGATCAGGTAATTTCTGCGGGGTTCTATTTTCGTGATCCATGCAATATCATCCTGTTCCAGCTGAAATTCTACAAAATCTCCAACAGCAAGCGGATTGGTAAGCCTGGTTTTGATAAGCTTGAATTTACCACGGATTCTTGCTTCAAAGATTCTCCCGGTTTCCATTTCCAAAACCTGATACCAGCTTCCTGTAGATTTAATGATTTTTCCTTTCATATATTAACTTACTGCAAATATAAGAAAATAGGGCTAAGAATTCAGGCTAATGTTTTTACCATCTCATGAACTCTCAGCCCCTGAATCACCAAACTTTATAAGTATATGGCTATCTGTCGATCATAATATTATTCTGAACTTCTATTGATTCTTCGTGAATTGTTTTAAATACCTTTTCAATAAACTCTTTAGACATGCCGGTTTCCACTGCTTTTTGCGTTGCGTATTCCGTGATCACTTTCCAGCGTTCCGGCTGAAATATAGCGATATCATTTTCTTTTTTAAGTTTCCCTATCTTTTCGGAGATTTTCATTCTTTGCGATAACAGTTCAATCAGCTGGAAGTCAATATCGGAAATTAATGTCCTGTGCCTTCCCATATCTCCTTCAAAACCTGCAAGATCAGTACTTCTTATTTTAAGGTTGCTTATAAGTTCTGCCAGAACTTCCGGTGTAATCTGTTGGGCAGCATCGCTCCATGCTTCATCCGGATTAGAATGGGTTTCAATGATCGCTCCCTGATATCCAACATTTAGCGCTTCCTGGGTAATGTCTGCCAGGCCGGTTCTGTTTCCGCAAATGTGCGAAGGATCTATCAGCATAGGAATATTTGGAAACTGGCTTTTAAAATCCAAAGCAATCTGCCAGTTTGGGTTATTTCTGTATTTTGTTTTCTGATAGGTTGAAAATCCTCTGTGAATAACACCCAGATTTTGGATATCCTGACCTAAAAGTCTTTCCAAGGCACCGATCCAAAGGGCAAGATCCGGATTTACCGGATTTTTAACAAGGACTGTCTTTTTCGTTCCTCTGAGTGCTACTGCAATTTCCTGAACGGTAAAAGGGTTTACAGTGGAACGCGCCCCGATCCATAAAATATCTACATCCGCTTCAAGCGCAGCAAAAACATGATGCGCATTGGCAACTTCGGTAGCGGTTTTGAAACCGTATTCTTCTTTTACTTTTTTAAGCCAGTTGAGTCCTATTACTCCTACCCCTTCAAATCCGTTTGGTTTTGTACGCGGTTTCCATATCCCTGCGCGGAAGATCGGTACGTGCGCCTGTGTTTCTTTTATTCTTCTTGCTGTTTCCAGCATTTGGGATTCACTTTCTGCACTGCATGGCCCTGCAATCATCATAGGCTGAGGGAAGGTGTCAATCCAGTCGTTGTTCAATTCTTTTAAATTCATTATTCTTACTTATTTTATTTTTTGTTGATATACAGCCATAGCAATTGCATCATAAAGTTACTTTATAATTCTTTCTAAAAAATGCCGTTAAAAATATTAATGGAATCAGGAATCAGGCTGTCGTTCTCCTGTTATTTTTTGGAAAGAAATTCAGTTAGCAATACCAATAATAAAATCGATACTTTTTTTCTGAACTTCTGTAATACACTGTAGAAAAGCTAAAATAACCGCTAAAAAAAGTAGCGGGTCTAAAAACAGATAGAAATGGTTTTACTAAATTTTCCAATTGCTGATCGTTTTGTAATAAGCTTTTGATACATTTTATTTTGCCGAAAATGCATTTTCAGGACAAATATTTAGCAAATATATAAAATTTATTCAAGTTAGGATATCCTGAATTATAAAATTTAAGTAAGATCAAATCGCATAAGATCATCCAAGTCTTTAAGGAGCGGATTTTTTTCAGCGAATTTTTCAAAAATTTTTCTTTTGGTCATCACTTCAATTTTCAGATTTTCAACATCACGCTGGTATACAATCTCAATGGAAAAATTATGGACTTTTGTTTTAAAGTGATTAAAAAACTCTCTTCCCACTTTATCAAATTCCACTTTTGCAGAATCGGAAGGAAAGAAAACGGTAATCTGGTTTTCTGCTGATTTAACGAGCTTGAATGATTTAATGGCATTAAAAACAAAGGTATCTTTCTTTTGCAATTGTTTCAGCAATAGATTCCATTCTGCCTGCAGATCTGTTTCCGTAAAATGATTCTGAGGAAGCGCTTCTGCTTTTACTACAACAGTTTCTTCTTCTTCAGCTTTATCTTCCTTATTTAGAAGGGCACTAATGCTGAATCCTGAAGAAATTACCTTTCTGGTTAAAGGTTTTGTGGTTTTCTTAATTTCTGCTTCCTGAGGAATAGTAGTATCCTGTGTCTTAGGCTGAACAGATTCTTCTTTTTTTTCAATAACTTGTGCAGGAATTTTTATTTCCTGTTTTTCATTGAGAAAAGGAGCTAATATTATAAACTTTTTTTTTTTGAAATATCTGTACCGGCAGTAAGTGAGGACAGCTGCATCAATGCAATTTCTACTGTAAGCCTTGGATTTTTAGAATTTTTGTAGTTGATGTCAGCATGATTGCATATTTCTATGGCATCAATCAGCTGTTGTGCATTCCAGTTTTGTGCCTGCTGAACAAATTTGGTTTTTGTCTGTTCTCCCACTTCAATCAGGTCAATCGTAGAAGTATTCTGAGCCATCATAAGGTCTCTGAAATGATTTCCAAGTCCTGCAATAAAGATATGAGGATCAAATCCTTTTTTTACGATCTCGTTGAATGCAGCAAGTACATCCGGAATTTTACCTTCCTTGGCAAGATCAACGATTTTAAGATACTGATCATAGTCAAGGATATTTAAAACTTCAGCAGCTTTTGCCAAAGTAATGTTCTTTTGTGAAAATGTAGAAAGTCTGTCGAAAATGGAAAGTGCATCCCTCAGTGCGCCGTCTGCTTTCTGAGCAATTAAATAAAGGGCGTCATCTTCATATTGAATATTCTCTTTCTGAGCAATATTTCTAAGATGCCCCTGAATATCTTCGATGGTGATTCTTTTAAAATCGTAAATCTGACAACGTGACAAGATGGTAGGAATAATCTTGTGTTTTTCGGTTGTTGCCAGGATAAAGATTGCGTGGGCAGGCGGTTCTTCAAGCGTTTTAAGAAAAGCGTTGAAAGCTGCTGAAGACAACATGTGGACCTCGTCGATAATATACACTTTGTATTTGCCCACCTGAGGAGCAAAACGCACCTGGTCTATCAGTTCGCGGATATCATCTACAGAGTTATTGGAGGCTGCATCAAGCTCATAAATATTGTATGCAAAGCCGTCTTCTGAAACGGAGCCGTCTTTTTCATTGATCTTCCTGGCCAGAATTCTGGCGCAGGTAGTTTTACCTACACCTCTGGGACCGCAGAACAATAAAGCCTGAGCCAGCTGATTTTCTCCAATCGCATGTTCTAAAGTATCCGTAATATGTGATTGCCCTACAACAGTATCAAATTGTTGTGGGCGATACTTACGTGCAGATACGATAAAATTTTCCATTGGCCAAAAGTAAGAAATATAGTTGTAATTTGAAAATTTTCAATTTCAAGTTATCCACAAAAACTTAGCATTGGTCAATAGGAAAATTTTTTCTCATCATTATTTTTGATCATAAGCGAAATCGATGATTTCAGTGATTGCTTTTTCTATTTCTTTTCTGCCTTCTTCGGATTTCAGATCAATACCACAAAACATGCTGGCATTGTGTGCCGTATAGAGGTTCAGATAGTATGCTCCCGATACAAGAACAGCTGCAATAGCACGGTATCTTGTTGATTTTTCCTGAAAATACGGGTCTACGATGTTTTTAAACAGCATTTCTCCCATTTCTTCCCTTTCGTCTGCTATTTTTTTAAGGATCGGTTTGCTTTCCGAAAGTCCCCAAAGGATAATTTTCTGGAGTTCTTTATTTTTTTTAATATGTTCATACTGATTAAGGATAGCCATCTTAGACAATTCTCTCCCACCATCTGATATATCCACTTCAATATTCTCCTGATTCATTCTGCTCCAGTAATCCTGAGTTTTGATATATTCATCAATCAGTTTCTCGGTGCTTCCAAAATACTCGTAAATCAGTTTTTTATCAAAACCTGCTACAGCTGCTATTTTACTTACTTTCAGACCCGCGTAACCTTTTGTTCTTAAGATTTTTCCAACCGCCCCCAGCAGCTTTTGCTTGGTCTTTTCTTTATCCCTAATAGGGCCTTGTACAACTTTTCTAGCCATTTGTTATTTATTTTTTCGCAATATGCAATTTTTTATTGATATCTTCAAATGCATTGAGTGTTTTATCGATATGATCTCGCTCATGTGTTGCCGTCATACTCATTCTTATTCTGGCATCTTTTCTTGCTACTGCAGGATAAATTATAGGGTTTGTATAAATCCCGCGATCCAAGAGCATTTTACCTACATCGCCTGTGATATGGGGATCTCCTATCTTTACGGGAATAACCGCGGAGCAGGTAGTTCCAGTATCAAGTCCCAGATCATCAAGTCCTTTTTTGAAATAATTGATATTTTCCCAAAGTTTTTTGCGCCAATGCGGTTCTTCATCTATCAGTTCTATTGCCTTTATTATACCTGTTGCAGTGGAAGGAGGCGTAGTGGCAGAAAATATCTGCTGACGTGACTGGAATCTTATAAAATTGGCCAGTGTTTTATTTGCAATAACATATCCCCCAAGGTTACCGAATGTTTTGCTGAATGTTCCGGTAATGAGATCTATCTTGTCCAACAATCCTGTGTTTTCAATTGTTCCCCTACCTGTTTTTCCCAAAATCCCTACTCCATGTACATCATCAATCATTAGATAGGCATTGTATTTTTTTACTAATTTATAAATTTCTTCGATAGGAGCAATGTCTCCATCCTGAGAATAGACTCCATCAATAACTACGAGTTTTGTACGGAACTGGTTTTCAGATTTTTTTAAAATCTGTTCCAGCGCATCTAGATTATTATGAGGAAATGTTTTTCTGTTCGTAAGGATGCACCCTTCATAAACACTGGCATGTACCGCCATATCTAAAATGGCAATGTCTTCTTTCTGAAGGAGAATCTGTAATGTTGCGCTGTTGGTAGTATATCCTGTAGTGAAAATTACGGCTTCATCTTGTGTTCTCCCGAAAAAAGATGATATTTTTGCCTCCAGATCTTTATGATAAGAATAATACCCGCCGATGAGTGGTGTGGCAGCCGTTCCTGTGCCGTATTTTTCTATCCCTTCTATAGCAGCCTGTTTTACTTTTGGATGTTGGGTAAACCCCAGGTAATCACTTGTTACAAAACTTATAAATTCCTTCGTTATTTCTTCCGTGCCGACTTTCATTACAGAGCTGCATCCTGTATTATTCTGTAGTCTATATCTGTGACCATTCTTTTTCATATATTCCAGAAAGTCATAGTAAATGTCTGCTCGTTCCATCATATTCATTCCCGGAATATTTTCAAAATCTTTGAAAGTTGCTGTTGAAAAATTAATGTTCATCTTTTTATGTTTAGTTGTTATTATAACAAATATAACATTAATTTAAAAAATAAATCTCTATTTCGTTAGTATTTTTCAATAAGGCTGTAAAATTTTTATTAAAAAGTCATAATAACTGTATATATTTTTAATATATATCATAAAAAAACAAAAAAAAAGCAATAAATATTTAAGTATTTTAAATGCATAATGATATTATTTTCAACTATTTACAATTTATCAGGGTTATAGTTCAAACTTTCGTTAAAAGCACTTACAGAGTTTTTTACATTTAATTTTTCAAGGATATTCTGCCTGTGCCTGTTAACGGTGTTAATACTAATTGAAAGAATTGCCGCGATTTCTTTACTGGTATACCCTTCGCCAATATATTTCAGGATTTCTATTTCACGTTTGGAAAGAATACTGGTATAATTAAGTTTATCTTCTATCACTACTTCTGCTTTCACAGAGTTGATGATTGAAAAAGACGGCTTTGAAAATTTAGACTGATCAAAATCCAGATTATACAGACAAAGGGCAAATCTTAGTTTTGTATTAAATGGTGAGAAAAAATAAAACATCTTATGTATGACGAACTTATAGATCCCTTCTTTATTTTTTATTCTTATTCTTGAAAGCACGCTGAATTCCGACCGTTTTTCAGGATCCGTTTCTAATAAAAAATCAAAGAATCTAAGCTCATGCACATATTTTTCAAGCTTATCATCAGGGTGTATTTTTTTAAGGATTTCTTCTTCCCATATAGAATCGATCACCGTAGGACGATCAGGAAAATTGAGACCAAGTTCCAAGGCTGTTTCTGAACTGAATACATAGCTCTTATTATGCTGCATATCACTGAGTACAGCTATTGAATGCTCGGTTTTGGTATACATATCTGCAATATTCTTATACAGATCCGTGTCCATCATACATTTTTGGTTATCATAATTTTCCTGGAGAAGAACCTGGTTAAGCTTTTTTACGATCTCCATAAATGGTTATTTTTCAGTATTGAGTACAATTCCTATAAATTATATTTTTGCTAAATTAATAATAATTAAAGCTATTGAAATATCATATACAGAATGAAGAGAATATTTTTAAGTTTTTTTGCATTATGCACAATCAATAAAGCTATGACACAAACACTGGAAAAAATGACGTGGTTTAATGAGCCTGAAAAATGGGAAATTAAAAATAACACCCTGAATATGTTTGTGACACCTCAAAGTGATTATTGGAGGATTTCTCATTATGGCTTTACAGTAGATGATGCTCCGTTCTTATATTGCACTTACGGAGGAGAATTTGAAGCCAAGGTGAAAATTAAAGGAAATTACAAAACCAGGTTCGACCAGTCGGGGTTAATGTTAAGGATTGATAAGGAAAATTACATCAAAGCCGGAATTGAATTTGTAGACGGTAAATACAATCTTAGTACTGTAGTTACTCACACCACCAGCGACTGGAGTGTAATTACGCTTGATAAAACACCTTCCGATATTTGGATAAAAGCCGTAAGGAGGCTTGATGCCGTAGAAATATTCTACTCTTTTGATGATAAAAACTACACGATGATGCGCAATGCCTATCTTCAGGATAATTCCCCTGTAATGGTGGGTCTTATGGCCGCCTGCCCGGACGGAAACGGTTTTAATGCTGTGTTTGAAAATTTCAGCGTTAAACATTTACCGGATCTGCGTCGTCTGAAATGGCTGGAAAACAACAAATAGATTGAGAATACTCAATACATAGTCAATTTTATTACAACCTCTCCTGATCAGAGAGGTTTTTCATTTAAATAATTATTCGGGATATACCACATTTTTGCATTTTTATTGTTAATTGTTACAATTTTAAGTGGATTTGTTACAAATATTTAATAATTTTAAAATAATTACTTTTTTTGGTTAGATATTTGAATATGAAATTTTAAACAAAAAGTATTTATTTTTTTACACACCAACCTTAAATTAATAGTATGTCAACTCACTTTAATACCTCAAAAGACAGCCTTATCAAGGTATTTTGGAAGTCTTTTTCCATACCCGTCAATTGATTTTCACAATCAATCATAAGTGTTTTGAAACCATTTTAACCCAAACAATAACTTTACGATCATGATTTTTGAAGATGAACATTCTGTAATGCAGGATAATCACAACCTTTCTTTTGTGAAAAACGTTGTAAATTTCCACGGTGACAAATCTTTCATTCTTAATTCTCTCCAGAAGATAAAGAATAATACTTTATGCAAAATGAAAAGAAAGACGATCAACAAACTTATTAGAGACTACACTCGCCACCTTAACTATATTGAGAATGAAGATATTCATTCTAAACCGGATAATTATGAACTTTCCCCGGTTTATGCAAGGCAATCGTACAATAAAGTTCTGAAAGAAGATGAATATCTGCAGAAGGTTATGACGTTTTTAATGAACCAATAAGATCCTTTCTTCCTCCAGATCAATTTTCATGAGGTGCTTTCTGATAAGATCTTCATCGAAATATTGCTTTTCATCATGATTCTGCTCGATAAGCCATGCTCTTTGTGCATCAAGAAGATTAAGATAGGCATTTTTGGTTTCGGAGGAAAGTTTGATATCAGACTCTTCTTTAATTTTACCTTTCCACTTTTCATGGATTTGCTGAAGGAATACACTTTTATTAAGCAGATCGCTGTGATTTTCTTTTAAATGCTGAACCGTCAGTTTAGCAAGTTCACGACGAATCATATCTTCCGCTTCTTCATCAGGAAGATGATCATCATATTCAGGAAGATCAACTTTTCTGATGATAAGAGGCAGCGTAAGTCCCTGAACAACCAGGGTGGTAAGAATAACAATGAATGTAACAAAAAGAATGAGGTTTCGTTGAGGAAAATCCGGTCCTCCCGGATATAATTTTACGGGAATCGATAATGCGGCTGCTAAAGACACAACCCCTCTCATGCCGGTCCATCCCAGAATTGCAGGTACTTTAAAACCTGGGTTTCTGCTGTCTGCAACGGTGATAAAATTTCTGGCAATCAACGTTACGACAACGGCTCCATACGCAGAAAGAATTCTTACCAAAACCAAAACAGCTGTAATCAATAAGCCATAACCGATAGCCGATGATATGCTTACCCCTTCCAGTCCGGATGTAATTTCAGGAAGTTCAAGACCTATCAAAATAAAAACAATACCGTTTAAAGCAAATGCAAGACTTTCCCAAACGTTAATTCCCCGAAGACGAGATGATGTACTGAGAAAATTATGACGGTTATTTGAAAGTAATAATCCACCGCTCACCACCGCCAAGACCCCCGAACTGTGAACTTCTTCCGCTGCAATATACATCAGATACGGCGCTACAATGGTGAGAATGGTATCCATATTGGCGTCTGTAGGAAGGATTTTCTGTCCTTTCATAAACAGCCAGCCAACAAGCACTCCTATTCCAATTCCTCCAGTAAGCATCCATGAAAAGCTCAATGCAGCTTCATGCCAAATGAACTGACCGGTTGCCACGGCAATCATGGCAAAACGAAAAATAATCAATGAAGAGGCATCATTCAAAAGACTTTCACCTTCCAGAATAGAAGACATTCTTTTCGGGACTTTCACAAATTTAAGAATTGCACCAGCGCTTACGGCATCGGGTGGCGAAACAATTCCGCCCAATAAAAATCCCAGAGCAAGAGAAAATCCGGGAATGAAATGATTGGCAACAAATGCAACTGTCGTCGCAGTCAGAAAGACTACAATAAAGGCAAAACTCCCTACAATCCGCCGCCATTTCCAAAGTTCTTTCCATGAAATTGCCCATGCAGCTTCATATAATAATGGTGGCAGAAATATGATAAAGATGAGCTCAGGGTCTATTTTCACCACGGGAATATTGGGTATCGAACTAATAATAAGGCCTGCAATAACCAATAAAACAGGATAGGCAACCTTAATTTTATTAGCCAGCATAATCAGGAGGACAATAATGATTATCAGTACCAAATAGAAAGGAAAATTTTGTATCATTCGGTGATTTTTCAACATTAAATGTAACAATTTTTTGTAGAAATTTTGTTTAACAAAAGATGAAAAATGAGGATAAGCCTTACTTATCATAAATTTTTATATCACCTTAATTTGATAAATTCAGAAAACATTAAATTTTTACCTACCACAAAGGTACCACGTTTTTAACTTTTCCCAGTAACGATTGTTATTGTTAATCTGTGTGTTAAAAAGCCTTACACTGTTTTTTACAATAGAAATAAAATCAAAATTAACTGTTAATTCAGATATTATTCAAACCATAAGGCATAGTATTTGTAAATAGTAATGTTAGTATAATCACCCGATTTTGAATAATAACTCAAACACACAAAATATCATGAACGTTGCAGATCTAAAAATCAATAATTTAGTAGAATACAAAAATCAGATTTATAATATCACTGAGATTTTTCAGGATAATGAAAAAGATTATTTTGTGAAAATTGAAAACGACATTCACGGATTTTCTGTTCCGGCAGCATCAATAAAGCCGATCCAGATTACTGAAGAATGGCTGGAAAAATTCGGTTTTTCAAGAACATACAGTTCTGAACAACGTATCAGATACGAAAGACCGGAAGCATTTATTAAATACGATATTGACCTTAGCTCAAGAAAAATCGTAGAAGGATTGAAAATCTATGGAAATTCGATCAGATGTAAGTATATTCACGAGTTTCAGAATATTTTCTCATGTCTGTTCGGAAAAGAGCCGGCAACCAAGAACTACGGATTAGTGGGCACCGAATCTTAATTATAATATATTTTCTAATTCAAAAAGAAGCTGTTTCGAATGTTGAAACAGCTTCTTTTTTAGTTTGTATCCAGATAATTCTTTATGATTTTTAACACTCCGAAATTATCATTAGAACATGCTTCGAAACAGGCAGCTTCCTTTACGGAAGGATGTGCATTCTTCATCGCGTAAGAATACTTTGAATTCTTCAGCATTTCAATATCGTTCATATAATCTCCAAAAGCCATCGTTTGCTGCGGAGAAATATCCAGGGCATTCTGAAGTTTCTCCAAAGCATTCCCTTTATTGATGTTCTTGTTCATGATATCAAGCCAATATTTGCCCGAAACCACGACTTCCAGATTATATTTTTCAAAATCTTTTACAAAAGGATAAACGTTTAATTCAGAGCCTTCAGGATGATAAACTGCAATTTTGAAAACGCTGTCGTCGTTCTTTGAAGTTAAATCATCAACGATCTCGTTATCTGTATAAAATTGTGAAATATATTTGATAAAATCAGCTTCGTCGGTTTCAACATATGCTTTTTTCTTACCCGACAAAACCGCCATTGCACCGGGAATTTTTCTTACAGACTTTATGATCTCAACGATGTGTTGCTGTTCCATTTTATCGGCAAAAAGTTCCTGGTTTCTGTAGATTACATAACCTCCGTTTTCGGCAATAAATGCCATTTCATTTTCAAGATCTCCAAAATATTTGGTAATGCCCAGCATCTGTCTTCCGCTGGCCGGAACAAATAATATATTTCTTTTTTTTAGCTCTTCATATACTTCCGGAAATTCGGGGCTTACCTCATGTTCAGAATTGAGAAAGGTGCCGTCCATATCCGTTACAATCATCCTGATGTCATCCATAAAAATATTTTTCAGTGTAAAATTTTAACAAAGATATTATTATATTTTTAATGTGAATTTTAATCTTATCTGAATATTCGGTTATGAATTTTACTTCCGGATAAAAACGTTCAGCTTACTGTCAATTTTATATTTCCTCTGCTTTCACCCAAACGCTTACCGAACAAGCGTTTACAGAAAACACCGCTTTACCGGATTCATCTGTGGTTATTTTCTCTATTCTGTGACCGAGAAAATCTTTAAAATTTAAATGTGCATTTTCCGGTCCAAGATCTATTTCCATGAAACTTTCATCACCGTTTGAAATAATTGTTACACAGCCAAATTGATCATCAGTACCTTTTCTTACCCAGGCGATACAATCAGGATGATTAAAATATCTGATCTGTTCACCTATCGCGAATTTTTGTCTGGCGATCAGCAGTTTTGGCAATGCTTCAATCTTAGGCATGGTAACACTTACCTCTTTTCCGTCTACGACATCGGTATATTCCGCTCCGAAAAGATCCGGGTAAAAAATACAAGGATAAGCATCTTCGGATAATAAAATAATGGCATAAGCAATTGGTTTAAACCAGTCACGGACAGTAGATTCCAAAGCCTGAAGCTTTTGAGTATCGTGATTTTCAACAAATGAAACCGAAAAAACTGGTTTTTCTTCTAGCAGGCTGCCTTCCAGAATACGTCTCAGATCATAGTTTTTTCCGTCTTCCGATGCTTTAAAAAAATTATAATGCAAAGGAGCATCAAAACAGGAAATAAGATCATTCATCTTATCGGAAAAGGCTGTTATTTTTTTAACATCATCTTTCCAGAATTCTCCCAAAACATAGCAGTCCGGATTCAATTCTGTTTTGATATACGTAATCCATTCCTTGAGAAAACCTGAAGACAGGTGTTTCAGTGCATCCAATCGCAATCCGTCTGCCCTGGTGGTTTCGAGATACCATTTGATCCAGTTTTTCATTTCCTGAACAACGTGAGGGTTCCGGTATTCTACGTCGGCTCCCATCAGGTAATCGTAATTTCCTAACTGATGACTTACGTCATCCGTCCATTCAGTACCAAATCCGTTATGAATTTTAAAAATTCCGGTCAGTTCTTCACCCTCTTTATATACAATATCAATACCGCTAAAACACTGGTAATCCCATATAAAATCCGAATATTTCCCTTGTCTTCCGGGGAAAATAAATTTAGTCTGCGCGCTTACTTCAAATGGTTCTGAAATAATCTTGTTCCGATCATCCTCATCCACCTGATGAACATGTATTTTTTCAGTTTCATCGCCTCCCATCCTGTGGTTAAGGACGATATCCGCATATACCGCAATTCCATGCTGATGGGCTTTTTCAATAGCTTTTATGTATTCATCTTTTGTTCCGTAACGGGTGGCAATTCCTCCTTTCTGATCGAACTCTCCCAGGTCATAAAGATCATAAATATCGTATCCCCTTCCTTTCAATCCCAGATTGCATTTTGTAGCCGGCGGAAGCCATGCTGCACTTATTCCGAGGCTGTTTAAATATTCTGTATTTTCTGCAAATTCATTCCAAAGTTTACCTTCGTAATACCAATGAAAATATTGTATAATTACTCCGTTCATAATTTATAAAACTTATGCTTATTCGTTTGATCTGAACGAATATCGTAAATAAAATTAATGAAAATTATGATTGCACTCACTTGTGAAATAAAGATACTATTGTGATTCTGCTCATAATGATTTCATAATACTGATATTATCTTTGTTAAACACCTCATAGACATAATTGTATGAAACCAAAACCTATTCCCGGAGTCCCCAGACAGAAAAGCGGGGGATTTCATGATACCGAAAGTACAAAGCAATATAAAGATATTGAAATTGATGCCCAGTTTGCGATCCTTAAAAAACGATTTTTTTCTATTAATGAATGGAAAGACTTTTGCGGGAAGGCATCTTCAGAATTTAAACATTTTAGTGAATCCGGGCAGCCGGTTAATAGAATACCTCAACGAGGAGATTTTATAAGAATCGGCATTCCTGGCCCGGGTACGGAAGAAGCGGGAGGATACGACTGGGTAGAAATTGTCAATATTGCCCATCGGCAAATAGATGATTACGAATCCTATCTTATTTCCTGCAGGCCTTCAAAAGATCCTACGAAACCTAAAGGACATATTGCTCACTTCTACGGTCGTTCGGCAACATCTAATTTTATGATTGTTAAAGAAGGTACTATCCTGAAAGTAGGTGTTTACGGCAGGAACGAGAAGCCAAACTTTAATGCCGGCTTTTTAGATAAAGTTAGGAACTTCCTGATCGCAGCAGGAGGAATGATTGGTATTGCGAAGATACAATGGAAATTGCTTGCTGAAGGTCTTCTTGATTTTAAATAACTCAAATTTAATAGGTTAATTGTTTTTCACTCCATTTTACTTTTCTTAACTCCTCTTATTGAGGAGTTTTTTATTAGCTATCTAAATAATTTTCCGGTATTAATGAGACCTTATGATATCAGTCATAAAAAATCAGCAATTGAATATATACCTTTGAAAAACACACCACAAAATTTAATATTATGAAAACTTTCCTTTTATTCATCCTGTTTGCGGCCAGCATTGTCGTAAGCTGCAAAAAAGAACCGCAGACCCAACCCACCCATATTGACAGTCTGAATACTGGTGACAGTATGGTTTCCGGAACCGCAGGAATAACGCCAGATTCCGGTGACGATACTCTGCCGATGGATAGCACAGCTTATGATGTAGATTCCATAAAAAACAGTAAATAATCTGTTGCGGAAACAGCTGTACTAAAGCTCTGTTTTAAATACAGGCCAATTGCCATTATTTTAAAGATTTATTCACCCATTAATCCATAATATTCGTTATGGCAGACTCGTCATTATTTAATCAGGCCGGAATTCAGATTACTCTGGCATTGATACTCATTATTATAATCGCCGGACTAATTATTGTAGTTCTCAGGTTTTTAGGCATTTATGCCAAAATTCTCAAGCACAGGGAACTCACGGAAACCTACAAAAAAATAAAGAATCTTAATCCTGAAGAGCTTCAGGAATATGAGCGCAGGGAAAAAGAACTGAGTTTTGAGCCTGAAGAAAATCAGCTTTCAGGTACTAATGCTCCTTCGGATGAGAAAGGTATGATTCAAAATGTAAATACGGCGGAAAATCTAAGAGTATTTCCAACAAAAAGAAGAAACTCATCTTTCATCAATTATGTTTCTCCGGAGTTAACAAAACTAATCCTTCTCTTTCTGGGGACTGCTATATTCTGGCTGATTATAGGAACTACTTTCGGCTTGTATGCCGGGATAAAATATGTTGTTCCGGATGTGGAGCACACCAGCTGGCTGAGTTTCGGAAGGCTGCGGCCAGCCCATACCAATGCCGTATTCTGGGGCTGGGCTTCTCTTGCTATGGTAGGACTGTCCCATTATGTCGTTACCAGGGTAAGCAATATGGAAAACTACAGTATCAAACGCGGCTATATTTCATTGATCCTTATTAACCTGGCTGTTCTTGCAGGTACAATATCACTTCTTGCAGGGGTGAATAACGGCGGCGGAGAATACCGGGAATATATCTGGCCGATCATGATTACATTCGGTATTGGAGTAGCTATTTCAACGCATAATCTTTTCAAACCTGTTGCAAAAAGGATCGTAAAGGAAATTTATATTTCCAACTGGTATATTATTTCAGGCTTTATGTTTATTGTGATTGTTATCCTTGTAGGTTACATTCCATTGTGGCAAGATGGTATCGGCGAAACCATTACACAAGGATATTATATGCACCAGGCCATCGGGATGTGGTTTATGATGATCAATCTCGGGTTAATGTATTATTTTCTCCCGCAGCAGCTTAATAAACCTATTTACTCGTACAGTTTGGGTGCTCTTGCTTTCTGGACACATATATTATTTTATACCCTTATCGGCACGCATCATTTTATATTCAGTGCTATTCCGTGGAGATTGCAGACGACCGCTATTGTGGCGAGTGTAGGAATGCTGATTCCTGTAGCTGCAGGAACTACCAATTTTATACTAACCTTCAACGGAGCCTGGTATCAGCTAAAAACCAGCTATACCCTGCCCTTTTATTCTATGGCAATTATATTCTATTTTACAGGATCTTTTCAGGGTACGGTGGAAGCTTTCAGATATACCAATCTGCTCTGGCATTTTACTGATTTTACGGTTTCCCACTCCCATCTTACGATGTACGGAATCATCACCTTCATGATCTGGGCATTTTCCTATACGCTTATTCCTAGGCTCACCGGAAAAGAGCCTCCGAAAATACTTGTAGGAATACATTTCTGGCTGGCTTTGATCGGTTTGCTGATGTATGTTATCGCATTAATGATTGGCGGTACACAGACCGGCCTTATGTGGATGAAGAAAAAACCTTTTATAGACGGTGTTATCAATATGTTTCCGTTTTGGCTGTGGAGGGCAATCGGCGGAACCTTTATGTGGATCTCGCATCTCATCTTTGCCTACAATTTTTACAGAATGGTAAGAAAAAAAGAAGTCGTAAAAATTCCCGGAACACCGGCGGAAATACTGGCTGCAAGAAGACAGCTTCGAAACCGATAGTTAAACCTAAAAAACAATTAAGATGCTTTTAAATGATCATCGAATACTTTTTGGCTCTTCACTGGGACTTTTCCTTTTCCTCACGCTGTATATTGCGGTCATTCCAGCTTTGGAAAATCAGAAGATCAACAGGCCGCTGCCACGGCAGGCAAGAATACTTACTCAAGAAGAAAGGGCAGGAAAACTGGTTTACATCGATAACGGATGTGTTGCCTGCCATACCCAACAGGTAAGAAATGTTGAGATGGATAATGTTTTCGGAAAAAGGCCGAGCATTCCCGCAGATTTCGCCGTTAACCGAAGAACGGATTTCTGGAGAAATACGGCTAATTTAATGGGAACCCAGCGCGCCGGGCCCGATCTTACCAATGTAGGCGAAAGACAGCCCAGTGCAGAATGGCATCTTATCCACCTTTATCAGCCGAGAGCTGCTATTGAGGCTTCCATTATGCCTTCTTATGAATTTTTGTTTATTGAAAGAGATTATCTGCAGCCGGGCGATGTGGAAGTAAAAGTACCTGAAAAATTTTTAAAAAATAAAAGAAAGAAAATTGTTGCCAGCCCGAAAGCACTTCAGCTGGTGGCTTACCTGAAATCACTAAAACAGACAGATTACACAGATAAATCAATTGTTCCTGCATTTTTATATAAACAGCCGAAAAAAGAAGGCGGTAATCAGGGAGAACAAAATCTTCCCGACGGGGGTGAGCTTTTCACCGCCAACTGCGCATCCTGCCATCAGGCTAATGGTGAAGGCGTTCCGGGTGCATTCCCTGCTCTTAAAGGAAGTCCTGTAGTAACAGGAGGTGATCTGGAACTTTATGTAACCATCATTATGAAAGGCTATGATCCGAGACCGGAATTTGCCACCATGCCTCCCGTTGGAACCAATGCCAATTTCACGGCAGAAGATGTAACCGCCGTAATCAACCATGAAAGAACAAGCTGGGGAAATAATGCCAAGAAAATCACCGTAGAAGAAGTAAAAACAATAATGGATAAACTGAAATAATATGAAAAATTCTTTGAAAAATATAATGATCTTATGGTCTCTGCTGATTATCCAATATTCTTACGCATGTGATACATGCAAGCTGAGACAACCGAAAGTTACACAGAATCTCACTCATGGTGCCGGCCCGGAAAGTAACTGGGACTGGTTTATTGTGGCCATTGTTATTGCCATAACCCTGCTTGCCTTTTTTTATTCGGTGAAATATCTCGTAAGGCCTGGTGAAAAGAATAAAAATCATATCAAATATTCTTTTTTAGAATAAAATTTAGCCCTATGACCAAAGACAACAGCAAAGTTTTTCTCTTCATCGATGATGATCTTACTCCCGTTGCCGAACTGGATACTCCTATCGTTTTTGATCTTGACACAAGAAAATTAACCGATGGAGAGCATATTCTCAAAATCGTAAGCAAATCACCCACCGGAAGAGAAGGAATCAGGAAAATACATTTTACAGTAGCCAACGGTCCTGCCATAAAAATAGAAGGACTGAAGGAAAAAGATATCGTGGACGGTACATTATCTCTTATGATTAATGCATATGATAAAGGAAATCAGAAAAGTTTTATCATCACCGGAAGTGAAACACCACAAACCATTCCTTTCTGGATATGGATCATCGTGATCCTGTTTGCGGGTTGGGCTATTTATTATGAAATAACAAGCTCCAGTGTACAATAAACAGAATAGATACAAGATAATCTCAAAAACACATTATTATGGTCATTAACGAAACTTATCTTATCTCAGCAGGTGCAGAGATAAAAGAGTACAGTCCGGGAGAGTTTATCTTTAATGAAGGAAACACTCCACTGTATTATTACCAGATTGCAGAAGGACAGGTAAAACTTAACAATTTTACGGAAGATGGGAAGGAGTTTATCCAGAACATCCTATCGGAAGGACAAAGCTTTGGTGACGCAATGCTTTTTCTCAACAAAACATATCCTGTAGATGCAACAGCGCTTACCCACTGTAAAGTACTGAGGCTTTGCAAGGAAAATTTTTTCAGTCTTTTGGAAACATATCCGAAGCTCTACATGAAAGTTTGTCTTTCAATGTCAGATCTGCTTTATTATCAGTATATCATGCTGCAGAAAAATTCTTCACAGAATCCATGCGACAGGCTGATTGGTGTTATGAGCTACCTGAAAAGCAGTCAGGAAAAGCAGGAACCTTTTTCATTTAAAATACCGCTTACCAGACAGCAGCTTGCGAATCTTACGGGAATTTGTGTGGAAACAGCAATCAGAACCATAAAGGCAATGGAAAAAAATAAAATTGTAAGAATTAAAAACCGTAAAATTTTCTTTTAAGTATAAGCATTTGATATTGATCCATGCGGAAATTCAGAATTATACCTTTACTCCAGACGTTATACTATACCATTACCGCATTATGGCCGATTCTGCATATCCATAGTTTTGTATGGGTAGCCGGCGGAAAAACAGACATCTGGCTCGTGAAAACAGTCAGTGTCCTTTTGCTGCCCTACTGCTTTCTTTTGCTATACCTTACGGTAAATCAAAAACGGAATTTTATCATTGTTATTTCTGTAATGATTTGCTGTCTTGGATTGGCAGTCGTAGAGGCATATTATTATTTCAGGGGAGTTATTAAATGGGTATATCTTGCAGATGCAGCGATTCAGCTTGCTTTTCTGAGCTACTGGATCCGATATATTATCATTAATTCCAAAGAAAAATAAATTGATGCATGGATCATTTCGTTGTGATCCATGCATTTATATATTCCCTGTTCATCCTTGCGATATTGTCGAGCGAAATATTTTTGGGGCATTCTACTTCACAGGCACCTATTACAGAACAGTTTCCGAAACCTTCTTCATCCATTGCTTTTACCATATTCAGAACTCTTCTTTTGGCTTCTACCCTTCCCTGCGGAAGCAGCGCAAAATGAGAAACTTTAGCTCCTACAAACAACATTGCAGCACCGTTGGGACAACACGCGACACAAGCGCCACAGCTGATACAGGAAGCAGCATCCATTGCTTTGTCGGCATTTTCTTTCGGAACGGCGATCGCATTGGCATCGAGCGTATTTCCTGAAGTGTTGACGGAAATAAATCCTCCCGCCGCCATAATCCTGTCAAACGCACTCCGGTCGGTAATCAGATCTTTAATTACAGGGAAAGCTACGCTTCTCCATGGCTCCACAACAATTGTTTCACCATCCGTAAACATTCTCATATGAAGCTGGCATGTAGTAATTCCTGTATCCGGGCCGTGGGCTCTTCCGTTAATGTATAAAGAACATGTACCGCAAATTCCTTCACGACAATCATGGTCAAAAGCAATTGGTTCTTTATCTTCACGGATCAGTTGTTCGTTCAGGATATCGAGCATTTCCAGAAAAGATGAATCAACAGACACATTAGAAACTTTATGTATTTCAAACTGTCCTTTTGTTTTCCTGTTTTTTTGTCTCCAGATCTTTAAGGTAAGATTCAGCGATTTTTTAGCACTCATACAATTATTATTTTGATTTGGTAATTTTTAAATATACCGTTAAAATCACCGCTGTTTTATGAGTACCCTCATATTCACCTGAAATATTTAGATACCACATCTGCACATTTTCAGTAAAATGGTCTTATAGTTGCAGATTCATCACCAATCAATAATCACTAAATATTAATTCATTATGGAAACTAAAACACCAGCTAAAAAGACAGCGTCTAAAACTACGGCGTCAAAAACAGCAGCTAAAACATCATCTAAATCCACAGCAAAAACTCCAGCTAAAAAGAGTGCAGCTAAAGAACTGAAAGATCTTTTCGAAGATTCGTTAAAAGATATCTACTGGGCAGAAAAAGCATTGGTAAAAGCTTTACCTACAATGATGAAAAATGCCACAGATGAAAAGCTGAAAACCTCTATTGAAAACCACCTTGCAGAAACAGAAAATCAGGTAACAAGACTTGAAGAATGTTTTAAAGCTTTAGGTAAAAAAGCACAGGCAAAAAAATGTGATGCCATGCAGGGGCTTCTTGATGAAGCAAAAAGCATCATCGAAGAGACTGAGCCCGGAACGGTAAGAGATGCGGGAATTATCGCAGCAGCCCAAAAAGTGGAACATTATGAAATTGCAACCTACGGAACACTTGCGGCATTTGCAAAAGTCTTACAAGAAGAAGACTGTCTGAAATATCTTCTTGAAACACTGGATGAAGAAAAAAAATGTGATGAACTGCTGACTAAGGTAGCTGATACCAATCTCAACAGCAAAGCAATGTAAACGCAAATTTCCAACATATCATTACGAGGTCTTTTTTAAAGACCTCCTTTTTTTTAAAAAAATTATTAAATCACATAAATGTGGTATTTTTTTTATTAATAATGTTACCACATGGTTTATTATTTGATTTTATTTAAACGCAATTCAGCTAACATTCATTTTTAACTATAGAAATTAGTATGATAATTAGTGAAGATTTATTACTAGGATATGGAGCGTTTTATGAAAAGTATGAAACCGGTGAAACGATCTTTTATGAAGGGAATGTGCCTAAATTTTATTTTCAGATTGCCAGCGGTATTGTAGAGCTTAATAACTATCATGAGGATGGCAAGGAATTTACCCAGAATATTCTCACAGAGGGCATGAGTTTAGGAGAATCTTTTTTGTTTGATGACAAATTGTATCCTACCAACGCAACGGCTAAAACCGAATGTAAGATCCTGAAACTTCCTAAAAATGATTTTATCAATCTTCTGAAGCAGAATCCTGAAGTTTCCTCAAAAATGTTCCGTTGTCTTGCAGATATTTTATACAATAAATGCATAATGCTTTTTAATATTTCTTCTTCGGATCCGATATCGAAAATAAAAACAGTAATGGATTGTCTTAAGGGAAACAACAATAAACATCAATACTCTTACGAAGTTCCGCTAACGAGGCAGCAGCTTGCAAATCTTACAGGCCTCCGTGTGGAAACTGTAATAAGAACCATCAAGAAAATGCATAACAGCAGCCTCGTGAAAATAGAAAACAGAAAAATATATTATTAAAGATAGAATTACTTTTTATATGATTTGATTAAGAGATTTCAGTTTCTTGAAATCTCTTATGTTTTTGAATCTGATTTAAATAACAATATCACTATCAGCTCTTAGATTGTAAGTCCGTGGGTATTCTTTACCTGAGCCATTACGAAGGTGCTGTGGGTGCTTCCAATGGAAGGAACCGCTCCTAATATATTGAAGACAAAGTTTTGATACTGCTTCATATCCTTGACGTACACTTTCAGAAGAAAGTCAAAATCCCCGGAAATACTGTAACATTCTGCCACTTCTTCTATTTCCAGAATTTCCCGTTCAAATTCAATTGCAAGATAACTGTCATTGCTTTTTAATTTCAGCTGACAATATACTGTAAATCCAAGATTTAGCTTTTCGGCATCCAGAATAGCGGCATATTTTTTAATGTAACCTTCCTGTTCCAGTCTTTTTACCCGCTCAAATACAGGCGATGGTGAGAGGTTTACTTCTTTTGCAAGTTCTTTTACAGTCAGTTTTGAATCATTTTGAAGTAATCTTAGCAGCTGTAAATCTTTGTCGTCAAGGTTGTCCATAGAATAATATTCTTTAAATATTGATGCAGGATCAAATATAAAAAATTTTATTCTAACAAATTAACCAATTAAAGCATTTTTAACTTAATTATTATTATTTATAAAACATATTATTCTTTATACTTATTTTTACTCAAGACAATAACTCATTAAGCATACTATGCTGAATGGTTTTAATAAAAAGTAAAGGGAATATTTTATGTGAGAGACGCTCCTTTTCCGGAGTGCTCTCTTTTTTAGAAAGAACAAATATAGATATAGTTAAAAATTACAATTAGTAAATTAATCTTAGGGGAGGCAGTTTTACATTATTTGTACAACTGCTTTTTATTTTGGCAATTCCGGGATTGTGATTTTTTCCGTTTTAGAAGTCAAGGTTCTCAGGAAAGCTTCAAGCTGCGCAATTTCTCTATCAGACAATTCAAGCATTCGTACCATTCCGGATTTTTCCGATTTTAAACTGATACCTTGGTGAACAGTACTCCGTTTCTGCGAATGTTCAGGATTTCCTTTGCTGTAAAACGCTATGACTTCCTGTAAAGTAGCCATAGACCCGTTGTGAAAATAGGGTCCTGTACGTGAAACTTCTCTTAGTCCGGGAACTCTGAATCTTCCGGCATCATCCATATTTTTTGTTACAAGATATCTTCCCAGATCCTCTCCTTTTTCTCCCATTAATGAGGTGCCGATATTTTCAAATGTATTGTTTGAAAAATATCCTGAATTATGACAATTGATACACTGGGCCTTTGTTCTGAAAAGATGAAGTCCCATCAATTCGTCATCAGTATAGACATCAGCTTTGCCGTCAATGAAAAGATCAAATTTACTGGAAGAACTTCTGACCGTTCTCTCGAAAGTTGCAATCGCTTTTGAAATACGTTCTTTAGTAACGGATTTATCACCAAAAGCTTTTTCAAATAAAACCTGATATCCTTTTATAGCGGCAATCTTACCCGCTGCCAGATCCATATGCCCGCTCATTTCCCGTTGGTCTTCAATGGGTTTTTGTGACTGTTCTTCCAGGGAACTGACACGCCCGTCCCAGAAAGGATTTTTAGCATATGCCGTATTAATGATACTCATGGCATTTCGCACTCCAAGCTGTCGGTCGTGGCCGAAAGAAACTGTTCTGTTGTCACACCATCCCAACTCCGGATCATGGCATGATGCACAGGCTATCTGTTCCGATTTTGAAAGACGCGGATCAAAAAAAAGTGTTTTTCCCAACAATTCTTTTTCGGAAGAATATGGGTTGTCGGGCGTAAACGGAATCTCCGGTAAGTGGCCTATTTCGGAGAAGGTTGGGGAAGATTCGGGATCAAGAACAGGTTTAGGCCATCTCGAAGGATCACCTGAAGAATACCAATTTCTCAGCTTATCCATAAAATCAGCCTTTTCCCTGATTTCCTTTTTAACGGAAGTATTCAGGCAATTGTTTAAGACTGATACAAGAATAAATAAAACGAGAATCCAACTGATTGCATTCTTCATAGCCATTTTAAATTTCAGCAAAAATAGATATTTTTTAACGATAGTTATATTTAAAAAAAACCGGAAAATTCACTAAAAAATTCATTGCCGGCAATTCACGGCTTTTTCGTTTTATTTAGCAGTATTAAGAAAATTTAATTCATGATTTTTTTTTATTTGTAATAGTCTGATATTTTTCTTCAGCCACTCATATTTTCCCATAACAGCACTATAATGAACTTCTTATACAAATATGTGCTGAAACATAATCTATAAAAGAGTTTATGAAAAATTTAAATAACTAAAAATATGTGGTAGAATTAATTCTAATGATGTAACAATAACCCACACTAAGGTGTCTTATATCTAAAACTTAGTTTTAAATGAAAACCATTTTAATACCTGTCGCCCTATTGGCCGGCATACTTACTTTTGCACAAACAGAAAAGGACACGATAAAAACCCAGGAGAAAGAAATTGAAGCTGTAACGGTTACCGCAAGAAAGCCGACTGTAGAGTCTAAAGTGGACCGAACTGTTTTTAATGTTGCCAATAGTTCAATCCTTGCAGGAAATACAACATGGGATGTTCTGAGAATGACACCGCTGGTAAGTATTGACAATAATGATGCAATAAAGGCGGAAGGAGAATCTGTAACAGTATATATCAATGACAGGAAATCAGTATTCACAGGAAAGGAGCTTAAAGAATATTTAAAAACCATTCCGGCGGATAATCTTATGAAAATAGAAGTGATTACAAGCCCTTCTTCCCGCTACGAAGCGACAGGCACTGTTATCAATATTGTTCTTAAAAAACGGGATGATGAAGGACTAAAAGGCAGTGTTACGCTTAATAACAGGCAGAATACAAAAAATTCACAATACACCAATTTTAACCTGAATTACCACAGGAAAAAGTTTACACAAACGCTTATCGGGAGCTATAGTGACAACACCTATGTTCAGAGAAACTCAAGCTTTTATACATGGTACCAGGATAATTCTACCAACCAGATCGACAGCTATATTATAGGCAGAAGCAAAAGTCCGTCGGTTTCGTCAACATCGGAATTTGAAATTGATAATAAAAATACAGTAGGTGTCATTATGGAATACTACCAGAGTAATTCCACGTCCAATTCGGAAGCCGACAGGAAAGATTTCCTCAATAATGATTTCACTAGTTCTTATGAACAAAACCAGAATTCAAAAGGACTTAACCGTAATCTGGGCACCAATGTTTTTTATAAATGGTATGATAAAGAAAAAAATAAAATTCTTGACGTAAATCTGGGAACCAATTATTACGGGCAATCTGATGACAGCTATTTTATTAATAACATCTTCTCCGTAGCAGACGGATCATCCACAAGAGATCTGGGCGTAATCACAGATACGGAAAACAGAAATTATTATGCTAAGATTGATTATACACAACCGATCGGAAAAGAAGGTGCGAATTTTGAAGTCGGCGGTAAAATAAATTTCAACAACAATTTGATCCCCAATAATTTATACGGGAACATGCTGAGCGGGTTAAGCGCTAATGATGTTTTTCATTATGAAGATCAGATTACATCCTTATATGCCAACTACAGCAGAACATTCTTCAAAAAGCTGGAAACCAGAATCGGGATTCGTTATGAATATATTGATTACAGGATCCGTCAGGATGTAGGAAACGCTTCCCGAAAAGATGGCTACGGCAGTTTTCTTCCCAATATTTTGCTGAAATATACATTCTCAGACAAATATGATTTGAGCTTAACCTATAACCGAAATATCTGGAGACCTTGGTACGCGGAATTTAATCCGTTTCTAACCCCGAATACCGACGGAATTTATAGCCGCGGGAATATAGAACTCAACCCCAACCCGAGTGACAGGCTTTATATGAAGCTTGGAATCCTGAAAAAATATTTTATTTCTGCAAGATATATGTACACAGACCAGGATTACTGGACGGATTATGTTAAAGAAGATATTGTAGTGAATGGTCAAAAAGAAACGATTAATATCAGCCAACAATCAAACTTTGGAGGAAAAGTTCATAAATATTATCTTTATGCGAATACCAACCAGACTTTCTTCAAGAATAAATTTACCGTGAATCTGGGGCTTGGATGGTATTATATCGACAATAGTGATTTCAATGCGAAAAACGGAATAAGAAGTAATGCCTATATCAGTTACCTGAGTGCTTCCACCAACCTCTCGTACACCAACCTTTTTAATAAAAATATTAACCTGAGTGCCTGGGTAGAAGTTTCTAATCAGAACAATGGAAATTCTACCACCAACAGAGCCAATGTATTCCATAATATTTCTGCAACCAAAATATTTCCTAAAACACAGATGGAAGTCAGCCTCCAGCTGATGAATATTTTCCAGAGACCAAATTATGACGCCACAACCTACAACCAACAAGGATTTGTAAGAAGCTCTTCAAAATGGGACTGGTATGGTGCTTCCATATCTTTTGTGAAACGTTTCGGAAACCAGAAAGTGAAAGAAAATACCAAAACCGATGTTGAGAAAAACGGCGGCGGCGGTAAATAAAAATACCATCCTTATTTTAGCGCACGGATGCTGAAGCTTTATTGCTCATCATCCGTTTTTTTTTAAACCATCATTAAACAATCATAAAAAATTGCCAAATGTCTCATTTTGATAGATTATGGCACGGATATTTTATAGTTATTAAAAAAAATACTTAAGATGACACCAAGCTCTGAAATAAGAAGGATGATTAAAAAATATTTAACGATATCTATTAAATCACAATTTGATCTCGACATAAATCTGGAAAAAGAATATGCACTCACAGAAAATTTAGTTTCTAAAAAAACCATTATTGCTCCTACTTTCACGAAAAAGATCTTATCAAAACCGGGACTGAAATTGTTTTTGACATCACTGATTACCGAAATTAACAATGAAAAATGCAGTACGGAATTCATTTTGGAAAAGATCCACTCTTTAAGAGGAAACGATTCCCAGCATATGCAGATGATATAAAAAGAATATCCCGGTACTCGTACCGGGATTATTTTATGTGTAAATAGCATGTAAATTTTCAGTCATTCGCTTACTGTAAAAAATTGGCGACCTTTTCCTCGAGATCCTCAAGGTTAAATGGTTTGGCAACATAATCGTCTGCCTGGGCCTGTTTGGCGAGGGCTACGATATCGTTGTTTGCCGTTACATAAATGACCGGAATGTGTTTAAATTCCTCATGATTTTTCAGGAGTCTTGTAGCTTCCACTCCGCCGATTTTCGGGATCCAGTTATCCATAAGAATAACATCCGGCTTGTATTGCGCCACTCTTTCCAGAATGTCGTGCGAAGTTTCGGAAATTTCCACCTGATAACCATTTTCTTCAAAAATGATGCTGATCACCTCAAGAATCGTAGTGTCATCATCAAAAATCAGGATTTTCTTTTTGTTCATATTCTTACGTAGTTGTTAGGGATTTACTTTTTATTTTTTTATAATTGATTGATATATTCTGATAGATTTTCAGGTTGTATAATTTTGTCATAGGGTACTGCTTCCATAGCATGTCTCGGCATATAATCTACCTCTGCGGTTTCCGGATCCTGAATCCAGACTCTTCCCCTGTTTTTTTTGATGTAGGACAATCCTTCCACACCATCGGCATTGGCGCCCGATAAAAGCACACCGATTAGATTTTCTCCATAAATTTCAGCAGCAGATTTAAAGGTTACATCAATAGACGGGCGGGAATAATTCATTTTCTCCGAACTGTCCAGTGACATCACTTTTTTATCCTCAAAAAGAACATGATAATCTGCAGGAGTAATATATATTTTATTGTTTTCAATCTCTGTTTTATCGTCAATTTCTATAACATCCAATGGCGACAGCTGCTGAAGCAATGCCTGAAGAATATTGGTAGAATGGGCCTTCCGGTGAAGCACCAGCAAAACAGGAACAGCTATTACATCATTTAGTTTTTTAATCATATCAAGAATAACCTTGAGGCTTCCCGCGGAGCCTCCTATAATTACTAATTCTGTCTTTATATTTTCGTTATTCAATATCATTAATTATGATCTAATTTTTTCCAGATTCTCTGATCGTCAATCTGATGATAATTTTCATCTAATTTAGAAAATCTTAGGGTTTCTTTTGCACCAAGCGCTAAAAAACCTAAATTTTCCAAACTATTATCAAATAAGCGGAAAACTCTTTCCTGCAGACCCCGGTCAAAATAGATCAGCACATTTCTGCATATAATCAGCTGGAAACTGTTGAAAGAGCTGTCTGAAACCAGATTATGAGTTGAGAGGATGAGTTTTTCCTGCAAACTTTTATCAAATTTTACACTGTCATAATTCGCAGTATAATAATCCGAAAAATCTTTTTTTCCTCCTGATAATATATAATTTTCGGAGTATAATTTCATCTGCTGAAGCGGGAAAACTCCAGATCTTGCCTTCTCCAATACTGAAGGGTTGAGGTCTGTTCCGTAAATAAGCGATTTGTGGTAAAGATTGGCTTCTTTCAGAAGAATAGCTATTGAATAGGCCTCCTCTCCCGTAGAACATCCTGCCACCCAGATTCTTATCAGCGGATACGTTCCCAGCTGAGGCAATATTTTTTCCCTTAATGCCTTAAAAAACAACGGATCACGAAACATTTCCGTAACGTTTACGGTAATTTCTTCGATAAAACGCTTCAGATATTCCGGATCATTCAGAATGGTGTAGCGCAATTCGGCAAAGCTGGTAAACCGGTCTATTAAGCAGATACGATTAACCCTGCGTTTAAAGGACGCCCTGCTGTATTCTGAAAAATCGTAGCCATACATATCATAAACATCTTTAATCAAGTATTCTACCTCTTCATCTTTTATGATACTAGGTTCCAGCATTATGGTAATTTTTCAATGGCATGTATTAACTGATCCACATCAATCGGTTTTGATATGTAATTGTTTGCTCCCGCATCCAGGCATTTCTGACGGTCTTCCGGCATTGCCTGTGCCGTAACGGCAATCACCGGTATATTACTGATCAAAGGCGTGCTTCTGATGATCCTGGTAGCTTCATAGCCATCCATTTCGGGCATCATCATATCCATAAGCACAGCAGAAAACTGATTGTCTTTTTTAAGAATAGTAATGGCTTCCTGCGCCATTGTACAGCTTTCTATCTGATATCCCCGGGATTTCAGGGTCAGTTTCAGGGCAAATATATTTCGCGGATCATCGTCCACAATCAAAATTTTCTTATTCATCAGAATTTTAGCTGTTTACATTTCATATAACCAAACTCTAAGTAAGGACAATAGCTGATCAATATCCACCGGTTTCGAAATATAGTCCGAAGCTCCGGCAGTAATGCATTTTTCACGTTCCCCGATCATTGATTTTGCGGTAACGGCAATTATCGGAAGCCTTGTATACATCGGCATTTTTCTGATCTGCTTTATCGTTTCGTAGCCATCCATTTCCGGCATCATCATATCCATCAGGATAACATCTACATCAGGATGTTCCTTAATCTGCTGCAGGGCATGTTTTCCGTCCATTGCCACTACGACTTCTACTTTGTATTTTTCCAGTGCTTTTGTTAAAGAGAAAATATTTCGTACATCATCATCAGTAATGAGTATTTTTTTACCGCTTAATACTTCGGTTAAAGATCCCAGTGTTTTACTTCTTACGGTTTCAAGAGAATTATTTTTTTCTTCTACCAAATGCAGGAACAACCCTACTTCGTCCAGAATTCTCTGGTAAGAATGTGCTGTTTTAACAACAATAGAATCTGCATACTGTTTTATTTTCAGTTCTTCTGATTTAGACAAATTCCGTTCCGTAAATATGATAATCGGAAGATTTTCCAGGCCATCATAGCTTTTTATAGACTCAATAATCTGGTATTCATCTCCTTTTGAAGATCCGATATCTAAAATCACACAATCTACATGATCAGTGGTAAGTGCCTTCACACTGTCCTCAACATTCGTCTGCACGGATAATGAGATGTTAAAATTGCTTAAGAAATAAGAAAGAGCACTCGCATGTTTGGCATTTTCCTCCACAATAAGTACTTTTTGCGGAGATTTGCTGAGTACTTCTTCAATCTTTCTGAACACTTCAGTCATCTGATCCAATGCAACCGGCTTGTTGATGAAATCAATAGCTCCTTTCATCAGACTTTCCTTCTTTACATGAAGTACAGACATCATATGCACCGGAATGTGTTTTGTCTTAGGGTTGGATTTCAATTCATCCATTACCTGCCATCCGTCTTTTACCGGAAGCTGAACATCAAGGAGAATCGCTTGCGGATGATATTTTAAAGCCGCAGAAACACCATGATCTCCCCTTACTGCTACCACAGCTTTATACTTTTGCATCCGGGCATATTTAAGGAGTGCTTTGGCAAAATTGGTGTCATCTTCAATAATAAGAATTACTTTATCACCATCCTGAATATGATCTCTGTCATCAGCTACATCTTCCGGAATTTCCAGCGCATTGATGGTATTATAATATTCTTCTTCTCCGTCATCCAGAATATTTTTTATTTCCTCCACATCTTCGCGGATGATCTCTACTATATCCTGATCGGTTTCAATCGGTTCAATTTCAGATTCATTAATTGCTCTTACCGGAATACTAAGACAAAATTCACTTCCTTCATTTACTTTGCTTTCCAGGGTAAGTTCACCACCTAAAAGCCTTGCAATTTCCCGGCTGATGGACAAACCGAGACCTGTACCTCCAAATTTCCTTCTGGTGGAACCATCTGCCTGCTGGAATGCCTCAAAAATGATTTTCTGCTTGTCTTCTGCAATACCGATTCCCGTATCTTTTACAGAGAACACAATAAAATCTTTCTTCTTAATGTCTTTTTTAATATTTAAATTGATGCTTCCTTCTGTAGTAAATTTCAGTGCGTTTGACAATAAGTTCCTTAAAACCTGATCTACTCTTAGACGGTCGGTTTCAATGGTATTATTCAGCTCATTGTCAATCTGTACGTTGAACTGAAGTTTTTTCTCCTGGAAAATGGGATTAAAGAGGTTCTTTAAATCTTTAATAATATCATTAATTTCCACGTCCTGATATTCCAATGTCATTTTTCCGGATTCTATTTTTGCAAGATCAAGAATTTCATCAATTAATGTCAGAAGGCTGCTTCCTGAGCTTTGAATCACTTTAGCCGATTCTATCTGGTCTTCGTTGAGGTTTTCTTCCGGATTTTCTGCCATCAAACGGGACAAGAGCAAAATCGAATTAAGCGGAGTCCTCAATTCATGAGACATATTCGCAAGAAATTCCGATTTGTATTTTGTGCTTAAAGCCAGCTCTTCTACTTTTTTCTGAATTTCACTGTTACGTTCTGCAATCAGATGATTTTTCTCTTCCAGCAATCTTGATCTTTCTTCCAGCTCTGCATTAGCCTGCATCAGCTCTTCCTGCTGCACTTTTAGCTCTTCTTCAGATGCCTGCAGTTTTTGGGTCTGTGCTTCAAGTTCGGTATTCAGGTTTTCCAGTTCGGAATGCTGTACCTGCAATTCTTCAGACTGCGCCTGCGTTTCTTCCAGAAGCTGCTGTTCTTTTTCACGGCTTTTAGCTGCATTCAGCGCAACCCCGATATTTCTCGTACATTCAATGAAATAATCAATCCTGCTCTCATCAAAATTATTGGTAGATCCTAATTCCAGCACACCAATAATGTTTCCATCAGCAAAAACCGGCAGTAATAATATTCCGTAAATTTTTATGGTGCTGCTTGCAAAGGTTACTACAAAATCCTCTTCATGAAGATTATTATAAACCTGTGTTTTTTTACTAATGAAGGTTTGTCCCACCATTCCTTCTCCAGGTTCAAAAATCTTTTTCATATTGTTTTCCAGCCCGAAAGCGGCTTTCAATTTCAGCATTCCTTCATCATAAAGATAAATGGATCCGTTGATGCATTTTCCGTATTCAATGATTTGCTTCAGGGCATTATCGGAAACTTCCTGTACCGATTTGTTACCCATGAGAGATTCATTAAGCAAAGCAAGACCTTTCTGACGCCAGTCGCTGGCATTAATTTTATCAAAAGAAATTTTCAGTGACTCGGTCATGTGGTTCAATGATTCGGCAAGATCTCCAAGATCGTCCTGTGAGTTATCCGTTGCCCTTTGGCTGTAATCTCCGTTGGCAACCCTGTTGGCAATTTCACGGATGGCGCTTACTCTTTTGCTGATCTCAATATCTTTAGCCTGAAGTGCTTTTTCCAGCTTATCTCTTCGGATCAGGTCTGCCCGTAATTTCAGATAAAAGAATGTTGTTACCACAATAGCAGCAATAGCAGAAAATATGATGAATAGAACCGTGGTGTTGGATGATCTGGTAAGATCCTTGTTCTTAATAGCGAGCTGTGATTCTTCAGTTTGTACAAATTCCTGAACAATTTTCCGGCATCTGTCCATATATGATTTACTCATAAGAACCTGCTCCTGGCTCATGACAATTCCTTTTTTCCTGTTGTCTACAAAATGTTTCAGATTTGAAATATTTGTATTAACATTCCGTTCAAGCTCATGTAAAAGCTTTACCTGATTTTCGTCGGTAATATCAAGATTTTTTGCCCGTTCTATTGCTTTCGGAAACTCAATAAGGCTGCGATTGAACGGTTCAAGGAAATTTTCCCGGCCGGTAAGCTGATATCCCCGGCTTCCGGTTTCGGCATCCAACAATGAAATTAAAACATCTTTAACAGCAGTGATGGATCTCCGACTTTTTGAAAGGCTTTCCCGGTTGTCCATCTGTTTTTGTATGCTTACATACGAGGCAATAGAACTCGCAATCAGGATCACTAGAGAAAGTCCTACTCCAAACTGAAGATTTCTTATAATTTTTTTCGGCATTGAAAAATTAATTTAATGGTAATGTAAAATAAAACGTAGATCCTTCATCTACTTTACTGGAGACGCCAATGCTTCCGTGATGCTGCTTGATAATTTCAGAGCATATGAATAATCCTATCCCCATTCCCTGAAACTGAAGGGAAGATTCTTCAACACGATAGAATTTTCTGAACACAGCTTCCTGTTTGAAATCCGGGATACCGATTCCGAAATCGGTAACATTTACCTTTACTTCCTGCTCTTCTTCATCTACGAAAGTGGTAACAATTATCTGATTATTTTTAGGAGAATATTTAATGGCGTTTGTTAAAAAGTTGATGAGAACCTGCTCAATTCGGATTTCATCCAGCGGAATAAGAATATCGGGCTTTATGCCGTCTCGTTTTATTTTCACACGATTTTCATCATGAGTCTGAAGAATGGTATCAATTGCATTGCTGATAACACTTTCCAGGTTGGTTGGCTTTTTATTGATTTTAAGCTTACCGTTTTCTATTTTGGAAACATCAAGCAAATCGGTAATAAGGGTATTGAGTTTTTCAATCTGGTCCTGAACTTTAGTAACAAAACCTGCTTCAGCACTTTCCTTATCAAGCTTAAGTTTCCTTTCCAGAAGCTGAACGTATGCTTTGATACTCGTTAAAGGAGTTTTGAGTTCGTGGCTGGCAATACTCAGGAATTCATCTTTTTCCTTTTCTACTTTCTTCTGATCGTCAATATCCGTAAAAGTTCCTACCCAGTTCTTGATTGAATCTCCGTCATATACAGGTGTTACCCTGAGAAGATGATAACGATATTTACCGGATTCTGTTTTTTTTATTCTGACTTCAAGTTCTAATGCGGTTCCTTTTTTTCCGCAGCGTTGTAATTCTTCTTTGATATTGAAATCATCAGGATGAGTCTCGGGAAATTGTTTTTCAGATTGGGAATATTCGTACCATTTGCCATTTACAAAATCTATGACTCCTTCTTCATTTAATGTAAAAGCAATCTGCGGAAGTGATTCCAGCATCAGATGAAAATGATCGATCTGCGATTTCATGGTAACCTGGGATTCCCTTCTGCCTTTTACTTCAAGCTCCAGGCTCTGCTGCGCTTTCTTCATCGCGAGATTCTGTTCCTGAAGACTGTAAAACGTTTTTACCTTCAGCATCAAAATTTCAGGATCTACCGGCTTTGTCACATAGTCTTTACCACCTGAAGCGTAACCTCGTGTAATAAATCTTTTTTCAGTATTTACCGCAGATAAAAATATAATAGGTACTTCTTTGGTTTTGCTGTAACCTGCAAGTGTTTCGGCTACTTCAAAACCATCCATATCGGGCATCTGTACGTCTAAAATAATTAATGCATAATCATTCTTCAGTGCTTTTCCCAACGCTACTTCACCGGAGTCTGCCGTATCCACCTGAAAATCTTTTGATTCCAGCAGTTTTTTCAGGGAATAAAGGTTGCTCTGGTTATCATCAACAATTAAGATCATAGAAATATAAAATCAATAATTAATTATATTTAGTTCAACATCAAAAATACTCACAATATTCCGAAAAACAGTAATGTTTTCGCGATTATACATGCAGGTACCACATTAATATGAATATTATTTAACATTAAAAAAAATTGTAAAGAACGCAGCAATATTTATTCCACTGAATCAATATTTTATAAATATTTTTAATTTAAAATAAAATAAACTTAGAAAATTTTCCTTTAAGATTATAATTCACGGCATAGTGTTTGAATATTGACTGGCAACACTTTTTCACTTAAATATATACTTTCAAATTGTAAACCCCTGTTTTTTCAGGGGTTTATTGTTTTGCAAATACGGTTTACAATTTTAGACTTAAATTATTTACCTACTCTGTACCTTTAAAAATTTTCTCGTTGAAATCAAACATACAATTATCGGTTAATATATGTACCTTAAGATTTTCAGCATAGATGGGTGATCCTTTTTTAGCCGTATCAATATTTGTTTGTCCGATATTTTCAGCATTCAGCAGCCAAACCATACCAGATCCGCGACACGTTGCTTTACATCCTTCTTCAATAAGCAGTGCCGTATCTTCACCTAAACCGATTCCCCAGCAGTGCGGATGAAGAATAACGGCATGTGCAAGCCTTCCGAACCTGGCGCGGTGCACGAAATGAGTATCAATAATGCACTTATCAATGAAGTCCAGTCCTGAATTGAGCTCGATGTCATGATCAAGCATTGCTTCACCATTTGCGGCTTCCATAATGATGATTTCCGGCATGCACATGGCTCCGGCACTTGTACCCGCAATGGTAAAATCTTTCTCATTGGTATATTTTTCTTTGAGAAGATACTTTAATGCGGAATCCTTTAATTTTTCATAAATCCTGCGCTGATCCCCACCCGTAAAAAATACCGTTTTTGCTGCCGAGACTCTTTTAAACTGATAATCGGTGTGCAATTGATCGTCGCAGATATTGAGAAAATCAAAATTAGTATATCCAATTTCATTGAATGTTTTAGTATAGCTCTCCCGAATACTTTCCGGCTCGGAACTAGCCACTGTAATGACCTCGATGCGGTCATCTTTAGATGCTGTAAGAAGTTTTAAAATTTCATGTGGTGAAAAATCCTTGTTTTTCTGTTCCATTTCGGGATCACTTCCGTTTTTGTCTTCCTTCCCTCCTATGATTAATAATCTACCTTTTGCCATATTATACTTATTTTGCAGTTAATTCTTTGTGCACCGTATTAAGTACTTCCCCGTTCTTGAGATTCAGGGTACAGCCATCAACAAGAATATGACCTTTAAGGTTTTTTACAAACATTGTTTTTCCTTTATCAAAATCTTTAGGGTTAAATTTTTTTACATTTCTTGCATTGACAAGCATTACAGATCCGCTCCCCTTACAGATAGCTTTACTGCCTTCTTCAATAATAAGCGCTGTGTTTTCGCTCAATCCGAGACCGAAATATTCGTTATTGAGAATAACATTTTTTATCAGGTTTTTAAATCTCGTTTTATGATCGAAACGAGTATCAATAATGCAGGTATTGATGAAGCCTAAACCGTCAATAACCCCGGAGTCATTCATAAATATCCCGGAAATACACATGGCACCAACATTTATCCCAACAATTGTAAAGTGTTCTTCCAAAAGGTATTTCCTGTATAAGAGCTTAAGAATTGTAGATTCTTTCAGGATTCCGCAAATTTCGGAGTGTTCATCTGTGAAGATTACTATTTGGGCCCGACTAAGCCTGGAAGAAAGCTGTTCATCATCATTTTGTTCTTTGCTCAGATACAGAAAATTAAAATTCGGGTAGCCGGCAGCGATCAATCCTTCAGCGTATTTTTTTTCAACCTGCTTTTCCTGATCTGATGCTGTCGTAATAAGTTCTATTGAAGCATCCTTACTGCTCGATAGAATCTGGAATATCTCATGCAAAAAAAAGCTTCCGTTTGTTTCTTTATCTTTTTCAGGAACAGGATTGTCAGTATTTCTGATCATAATAAGTCTTCCTTTTGGTACCATATCAAAACTTTTAAAAAGCGAGTTACTCATTATCCGTCGGTACATTCTTAAGATTATCCTGATTCTGCAATGTATCAGAGCGCTGTTGCAGGGTATTAATGGTATCAGAATCACGGTTGTTCACCGATTGTCTTTTGTTATCCTGATCGATGTATTGTGTTTCGGATTTTGTACAGCCTGTAATGACTGTAAAAATAAAAACTGTAAAAATTAGTTTTTTCATATTTAAAAAATTTGGTGTTTTCAAACTTATTGAATAATCGATGAGCTTTTTATGACGGTAATCACAATTAATAATGATCAAATTTTCTCTAACAATATCAAAATATAGCAGTATATTTATGATCAGGATCACAATGGAAATATTTTTCATTGTGATATATTTAAAAATGTGGTATATCCTAATGCCGATTAAAGCAAATTATTATGTTAATTGAAGAACAACTCTTACTGTCTTACGGTGCAGACATTGAAAACCTCGATTCTTCGCACGTTATTTTCGAGGAAGGCAGCACACCGAAATTTTATTACCAGATCGTAAAAGGCAGAATAAAACTTAATCACTACGATGAAGACGGAAAAGAGCTTATTCTTGCAATCCTAAGCAAGGGACTGAGCGTCTGCGAGCTCCTTTTATTTATTGATGAAAAATATCCGGTGAATGCCATTACCTTTGAAGAAACCACCGTACTGAAACTTCCGAAAAGTGATTTTATCAGGCTGCTGGATGAAAATGTCCAGGTTTCCAGAGATATTAATAAATTTTTATCCGAACGCCTTTATTTCAAATATATCATGCTGGAGAATAATACTTCTTTAAGGCCTGATGTCCGTATAAAAGGAGCCCTGAATTATCAGAAAAGTTTCAGTGACAATCAGGAGCAGTTTTCCTTTGAAGTTCCGCTTACAAGAAAAGATATTGCATCAATCACCGCACTGCGTGTAGAGACTGTGATTCGGACTATTAAAAAACTGGAAAAGGAAGGTTTTCTAAAAATCATTAACCGGAAAATATTTGTTTAAAGGTCAAAATTGTTTTTAAATACCGAACTTTGCAGGAAAAATTTAAACAATGAATTGGATTATCTTAATTATTGCAGGATTATTTGAAGTTGCTTTTGCATCTTGCCTGGGAAAGGTAAAAGAGACAAGCGGAACAACCATGTATTTATGGTTCGGGGGTTTTCTGGTGTCTCTTACAATCAGTATGCTTTTGCTCATCAAAGCTACACAAACTCTGCCTATTGGTACGGCCTACGCTGTTTGGACAGGCATAGGCGCAGTAGGAACCGTATTGATGGGAATTTTCTTTTTTAAAGATCCGGTAAGCTTCTGGAGAATCTTTTTTATCATAACATTAGTTGGTTCTATTATTGGGCTTAAAGCGGTTTCTTCGCATTAAACTTGTTGAAGTTTAATAATTTCAACACTATTCAATTTTTTATAATTAAGCGGGGTAAGCCGATGAAATTATTAATATAAAAACGCCTCCAGTCTGGAGGCGTTTTATTTTTTATAAACGACAGGTAAAATTTCATTTTTTCTGAGTCCGTATTTTTTGATTTCGTCATCAGAAAACTGCTGGGAATAGAAATTGGCATCCGTCTCAAAGCCTGCTTTCTGAAGCCTTTCGAAATAATCCATTCCATACCAGCGTACATGATCATACTGCCCGAAATGTTTCTGGCGTTCTTTTGGATCCGTAATGGTGAAATCTTCATAAGTTTTTTCAAGCGAATTTTTCATCGGAACCTGTAAAATCCCCCAACCTCCGGGTCTCAAAACCCTGTATAACTCGCTCATCGCTTTAGCGTCATCTACAATATGTTCCAATACATGGTTACAGAAAATGATATCGAAACTTTCATCGGCAAACGGAAGATCGAGAATATCTGCTTTTACGTCTACAATGGGAGAAAAGAGATCTGCCGAAATATAATCCAGATTCCTCATTCTTTTAAATTTTCTGAGAAATTCCTGTTCAGGAGCGATGTGTAAAACTTTATGGTTTTTAATAAAAAAATCCGTTTCATTCTGGAGATACAGCCACATCTGACGGTGTCTTTCGAGACTTAAAGTTCCTGGCGATAAAGCATTTTCTCTTTGTTTACCATATCCGTAAGGAAGAAATTTCCTGTAGGACCGTCCATCAATAGGATCAACAAAACGGTCTCCTTTAAACAGCTGGTAAATAAGCGGCCTTGCCCAAATGCTTAACCTTATCAGCATAGGGCGCGGAATTTTATTTAATAAAAATTTGGCTGCTTTTTTCATTTAAAAATCCAATTGGAAGGCTTTCTCTTCGTCACTTTCAATACCTAAGGCGTCGTAAATGTACTGGAAGGTGGAAAGTAAGACAGGTTTTCCATTGATCACGGCAACATCGTGCTCAAAATGGGCAGATGGCTGATTATCGAGAGTGGTTACTGTCCAGCCATCATTGTGGAATTTCACTTTTTCTGTACCCAGATTGATCATGGGCTCGATGGCAATGGTAAGGCCATCCTTAATCACTTTTCCGCTGCCCTGTCTTCCGTAATTAGGAACCTGCGGATCTTCATGCATCTGTCTTCCTACTCCATGCCCTACAAGTTCTCTTACAACCCCATATCCTTCTTTTTCACAGTGAGACTGAATTGCATGGGAAATATCCCCGATTCTTTTTCCTCTGACACACTGCTCGATCCCTTTGTAAAGAGATTCTTTAGCAACTTTCAAAAGCTTTTTGGTTTCCGGTTTTACTTCACCGATTTCAAAAGTATAGGCATGATCACCTACAAAACCATTCAAAATGGCGCCACAGTCTACGGAAAGCACATCACCTTCTTTGATTTCCTCTTTGCTCGGGAAACCGTGGACTACCTGCTCATTCGGTGAAATACAAAGGGAATACGGGAATCCACCATATCCTAAAAATGCGGGTTGCGCACCATGATCTTTAATAAAATCATGTGCCAGTTTATCCAAATATAAAGTGGTAATTCCCGGTTTGATCTCTTTTGCCAGCATTCCTAATGTTCTGGAAACCAATCGGGCACTTTCTTTCATAAGACGAAGCTCGTCTATTGTTTTTAACTGAATCATGTAACTAATGTAACAATTTAAAAATTTAACAATGTAACAATCAAAATTGGTAAACTCTTACATTGTTATATTGTTAGATTTATTCTTTACCAGAATAACCCTTTTTTCTTTTCTTTTTTAAGCTTTGAATAAGCCAGAACTTCTTTTCCTTCAACACGGAATTCTATTCTTTCCTGAATAATATTGTAGATTTCACCCCAGCCCGGAAATCCGCCTAGATTTCGGTCATCTATGAACCAATCCGCATCAATTTTTCTGGATTGATTTTCAGAATCAAAAACTTCTCCTTCAAAGCTGGAATTTACCGCATAAAACTCAACACCGTTTTTCATACAGAACTCTACGGCTTCGTCCAGCGCCCTACCGTGACGGTAGGTCCAAAGAATCAGTCTGTATCCTTCCGACTGAAGTTTTTTTAATGTTTCAAAAGCAAAAATTTTCGGTTTACCAATTGCGGGATAAGCATCATCAACAATAGTTCCGTCAAAGTCAACTGCAATTTTTTTATTATTCATTCTGTGAATTTATTTTAAGAAATGCAAAGATACAAATAAAAGAACGCCCAAGTATACTCCGGCGCTCTTACTTTTATAATTTAATACTATAGATTAACTTTTTACCCAGCTGAACTGGAACTGCAGATCCGGAGTCGATATTCTATCCGTAATTTTCTGAAGTCTTGCCGGGAGCTTCATCAGGTATTCCTGGGCCTTTTCGGCTTTTTCGTTAAGACCTTTAACATGCTCTATTTTCCATTCGTCAAGAAGATCTTTCATGATGTTGATATAATCTTGTCCCGTGTAAACCATACATCTCTGTGCCGCATCTGAAAAATGTCCCCAAAGCTCTCCTGCTTTCTGTCCGGACTGTCTCATCATGTGAGCAGGCATCACAATTTTCTTGCGCATCATATCTTCAAAAGCAAGGATCATTTCCGAAGGATCAATTTCCAGGATCTTTGCCACAAAATGTTTGTATGCCTTGGCGTGTCTTGCTTCATCGGCAGCAATAACCCCGCACATTTTAGCAAGTTTTCCGTTTCCGGATTGCTTTGCCAGTGTTCCTACTCTTCTGTGAGAAATATTGGTGGCTGTTTCCTGAAAACTTGTATAGATAAAGTTTCTGTACGGATCCATACTTGTTCCTAAATCAAAACCATCATTGATCAGATATTGGGTTGTTACTTCAACCTCTCTCATATTTACTCTTCCACACAAATAAAGGTATTTACTAAGAAGATCTCCGTGTCTGTTTTCCTCAGCAGTCCAGGCTCTCACCCAGTGTGCCCATCCCACTTCTCTCTGTTCCTGATCTACACCATCTACACCCATCAACCAGGATTCGTAAGAAGGCAATGCTTCTTCCGTGATACAGTCGCCGATAAGGGTTACGAAAAGATCGTAAGGCATTTCCCGGGCAAAGGTCTGAATTTCTTCAAGATCGTATTTGAATTCTGAGCTTGAAGGATCCGGAAGATAATCAGAAGGCTGCCAGATCTTCTCGATTGGCGTTAAAAATTTATCCAGAAAAGAGCCCACTTCCTTTTCCAAAATTCCCATTACTTCTTTCCTAACAAGCTTTTGATACATTTTATAAATTTAGGTTTAATTTGCAAATTTAGAGTTTTATTTATTATTTAGGACATAATAAACTGTTAAATCTTCTGATATTAATCATAAAAAATGCCGCTATATACAATCATAACGGCAATTGATCTCTTATATTATTATTTTAACTCACTAATATATCTCCGGTCATAATTTCCGGAATTTCGACACCCATCACTTTTAAAATGGTAGGCGCCACATCTCCAAGTTTGCCCGGCTTCAGATTCCAGGTATGATCTTTATCCATTACAATGAAAGGAACCAGATTTGTTGAGTGCTGCGTGTTTGGTGATCCGTCCGGATTAATCATAACATCTGAATTCCCGTGGTCGGCAAGAATGAAAACCGCATAGCCATGTTCATAAGCCGTTGTGGCCACTTTTTCAATACACTGATCCACTGTTTCCGCTGCTTTTACTGCTGCAGCAAATACACCTGTGTGACCTACCATATCGGTATTGGCAAAATTCAAACATATAAAATCCGCAGTTTCACTTTCCAGTTCCGGAAGGATGGCATTGGTAATATCATAGGCTGACATTTCCGGTTTAAGATCGTAAGTAGGAACATCTTTAGGACTCGGGCAAAGTAATCTTTTTTCTCCGTTGAAAGGCTCTTCCCTGCCTCCTGAAAAGAAGAAAGTTACGTGAGGATATTTTTCGGTTTCTGCAATCCTGATCTGTGTTTTATGGTTTCTTTCCAGGATTTCGCCCATTGTTTCATGAAGTACTTCTTCATCAAAAACCACGTGTACGTTTTGGAACGTTTTATCGTAATTCGTTAATGTCACATAATACAACGGCAGCTTTCTCATGAAATATTCCGGGTTATCATGCTGTGTAAGAACTTCTGTGATTTCACGGCCTCTGTCTGTACGAAAGTTGAAACAAATAACAACGTCATGATCTGTAATTTTAGCCACCGGAACAACATTTCCAATGGCTGTAGAATCAATCATGATAATCGGTTTCATGAATTCATCGGTAATATTCTCGTCATACGATTTCTGAATTTCAAGCAACGCATTGGTTGTCTGCGCTCCTACTCCTTCCACCATGGCATCGTAAGCGATTTTTACACGTTCCCATCGTTTATCTCTGTCCATCGCATAATATCTTCCTACAACAGAAGCAAGCTTTCCTACCGTTTTTATCATGTGTTCCTGAAGATCTTCAATAAAACCTTTTCCGGAATGAGGATCACAGTCGCGGCCATCTGTGAAAGCATGTACAAAAACGTTTTCACGCAGTCCGAATTCATGTGCCGCCGTAAGAAGGCCTTTTAGATGATTGATATGGGAGTGCACCCCTCCATCGGAAACCAAACCGATGAAATGTACTTTTTTGTTTTCTCTTTTAGCATATTCAAATGCATCCTGAATAACTTTCTGCTGGCCTAAAGAACCGTTTTCCACCGCCATGTTCAGCTTTACCAGATTTTGATATACCACTCTTCCGGCACCCAGATTCATGTGTCCTACTTCAGAATTTCCCATTTGTCCAGCCGGTAATCCTACCGCCAGACCACTTGCTTCAAGGGTGGTATGCGGAAAATTTTTAAGGCAGCTATCTATAAATGGTGTGTTGGCTTTATCAATGGCTGAAACATCAGGATTCATCCCCAATCCCCATCCGTCAAGGATTGCTAATATTGCTTTTTTCGACATTTTGTATAAACTTTTGTATTACAAATTTATTTATTTTGAAATGAATTCAAGAATTGGAGGCTTAAAATTTGTTTAAAATTGTTTTTAGATTGTAAACCTTCAAGGTTTAAGTATCTTACTATTCCCTTCTTTAAATATTTTATTAATTTTGCCTTATGGATTTAAGAGATCAACTGAAAAACCTTTTTCCTGATCATGAAGAGCAGGATTTTGAAATGCCCGAAGAACAATTCAGGCAGAAAGAGCCATTAGTCTGCAAATTTGAAAAGAAAGGCAGAAATGGCAAGCCTGTAACCATTGTTGAGGGCTGGGAAGGTAGTGAAGAAGAACTGAAGAAAATATCAAAAAAAATAAAAACCACCTTGGGAATCGGTGGCTCTGAAAAGGATGGGACGATTATCATTCAGGGAGATAACCGTGATAAAATAATGGATATCCTTAAAGAAATGGGATACAAGACGAAAAGGGTGGGCGGATAGGTTTGTTTTATTAAAGCCTTGTTTTACACGCAAGGATCGCAAGGATTGAATGAAATGGTTGCGTATATTTTTTTGATCGCAAGGGCACTTCGTTCAGCAAATGATAAAAGAAAGAAGTTTTTGTGGTTTAAATTATAAAATCTGAGCGTAAAATTTAACAATTACTTTTAACGCAATATTTGCGAAACTACCTAATGTAGATTTTTTTTCGTTCGTATCAGCATTGATTATATCGAATCTTTAATTTCGCTTGATTTAAGCATTCTGCTATCATTTGCTGAACGAAGTGCCTTCACGATCGAAAATATACGCAATAATTTCAATCAAATCTTTGCGAACATCGCGTTAAAAAAACACACATTACAATTACATCGCTCATATGTTAAAAATAAATCTGCGTTTCCGGAATCATCTTCTTTAATTTTTCCAGAGTTGATTTTTCTATCGGATTGCCCGTTAATATTAATGTTTTAAGATTTTTCAATTGGGAAAATTCAGAGGGAAGATCTTTGAGCTGGTTATTGGCCAAATTCATGCTTACAACATTTTTTAAACCTTTCACTTTAGGCGAAATTTCTTTGATGTTGTTTTGGCTTAGATTTAAAAACTCCAGTTCTTTTGAACGAAATAATCCGTCCGGCAGTTCAGCAATCGAATTTTGCTGTAATTCCAGGTATTTTAATGCTCCCGGAAATTCTAATTTTCCTAAATCATTGATCTGATTAGAGGAGAGATTCAACGATTTTAAATTTTTAATTTTATCTAAATCCTTAGCAATAAAACTGATCTGGTTTCCCTGCAGGTTAATTTCTTCCAGTCCCGGAATTTCCAGTAATGCTTCCGGAAAAACATTCAGGTTATTGGCATCAAGATGTATTGTTTTTAACTTTTTAAGCTTTGCAAGGTTTGGGTTTATATGTGTAAGATTATTTAGATTGATTGAAAAACTTTCCAGTTTGTGAAGCTCGGCAATTTCATCGGGGATATATTTGATGCTGTTTTCGTTTAGATTCAAAATCGTAAGTTCCTTTAATTTAAAGATAGATTCATCCATTTTCTCAAACTTATTTTCCATCAGATTCAGAAAGAAAACAGAATTGAACTTTTGAATTTCAACAGGAAGATTAAACATTGCTTTTCCCCGAAAACTCATGCTGTAGACTGTTTTTCCACTTTTCAGTGCATCGTCAACACTGGTATAGGTAGGATATTTTACAGGATCAATCTGAGCTTTTGCCTGTAAAAAAATCAATAATGAAACAGAAAAAAATAACTTTTTCATAAACTAAAAAAACTACCGGCAATCAATCGATTACCGGCAGTAATGTAAATATTAATAATTTATTTCTTCAGCAATTTTACGGTTTGCTGGAATCCTCCTTCTGCTTCGATGTTCAGAATTAAAACTCTTGAAGCATTAAGCTGATTGGTAAAATCCAAATCCAAAACTTTATTCAATCCCGAATATTTCTGATTGAAAACAATTTTTCCATCTATGCTGTAAGCTGTTACTGCAATATTCTTCAACCCTTTTGGAGAATTGATTTTTACGATTCCTGAAGTAGGATTCGGTGCAACAGTTACCGTATTTTCTGGCTGTGCTTCAATGGTTCCTAAAGAACCGGCTGTTCCCAAGTCATTTTTCAGAGCTACTACTATTGTCGCAGATTTCCCTCTGTAATCAATGGTGTTTCCGGTGGCGTCAATATCCGTAGAAATGGTAGAATCCGGATGCTGAATGGAGAAAAATCCAAATTTATGATCTGGTGTGAAGGTAAGTCCGGTTGGCTCTGAACCTGCAGGCATGGAAGCAAACAATTTTACTTTAGGATTCGCCTGTGTGTGATCCGGAGCTATTACCCAGATGTAGTTTTTACCACCGTCCTGTAGCACCCAAAGGTTTCCTAGCTCATCAAAAGTAAGGTTATCATTTCCATCTCCCCACGCTTCCGTTTTTGTTCCCTGAGCGGTTTCGAAAGAATAGTTTGTTGTAAGACCACCTGCGAAAGTTTCTACCTCAGAAGCGGTTGTTCCGTCATCTTTTAACCGGTACACTTTGTTTAATCCTTTTGCCGTAAAATAGATTTTACCATCCAGCGGACTGATTTCCACATCTTCCACTCCATTGAAAGAAGTTCCTCCAAGAGAATTTGCTAATGAAGCTGTATTATTCTGATCTGCTTTTGTTTTATTAGGCACCTGAACCCATGTTGCCGTTGTCGCTACAGGATCTCCACTGCTTAATCCCTGATCTAATTTTAAAACATACAGATTTCCTGAAGAAAGGTCATTCGGTGTGTCCATTACATATTTGTAGACTTTATTTGTTCCTCCATCTTCACCATAGTAAGCTACTGTTCCGGCATTGTTAACCACTACATTTTCATGGTTCATGATTCCCATCTGCCAAAGTTTTCCTTTGGAACCATCCGTATTCTGAGTAATTACCTGAGCCGTTGCCGGGTCAATTTCTACCAGCCATCCGTAATCCTTCATTCCATCGGCATTGACATCGTTGGAAGTTGTCTGTTCTTCAGCTGTAATGATCGTTCCCCAAGGTGTAACCCCTCCTGAACAGTTTCTGATGGTCTGAACAAGGCTCGGTGCAGAGAAACTTACCGCTCTTGATCTTGTAAGCTGCCACAATTTAGTAGTCGGGTTATAGTTGATTTCCGCCATCGTAACACCTCCCGGGTTTGTTTCGTGGTTTACGGAAAGGTAACCGTTCGTGCTGCTTGAATTTTTAGCTACATATCCTGTAAAATCATTTAGACCTCCTACTAATCCTCCTCCCTCTGTATAGCTGTCCCCTTCTTTCAGGATAAGCTGATATTTATGCTCTGATGGAATGATCAATTTGTTGGTCTGAGCAGTAGGAACGATAGATGTAAAGCAGCTGATATGATTGGCGTTACAAGGAACCGGAGTTACCGTTGTGGTTGTTTTCAGATAAGCATCAATTCTTAAATCAGAGCTTGAAGCGCCTCTGTTATGTAATTCGATGGAAATTCTGTTGTTTCCGTTTACAAATTTAGATTTTGGAATTGAAAATACGTTATATACGCTTTCTGCAGATCCGTCTATAGTTGTTGAAGATAAAGTATTAAAATCGATTGTTCCTGTAGGCATATTGTCTCTTACCACTTCTTCTCCGTTCAGATAGACTACAATTCCGTCATCTCTCATCACACCCAGCTCCATTGTTGAGGAAAGATCATTTAAGTTAACGGTGAAATCTTTTGCAAAATAAGCCGTGATTAATCCTGTATTGGTTTGTGTGGTTACAGGATCTCCGTATCCTAACGGACCGTTCCCCTGCGGCCATGCCGTAACATCAAAGTTTGCATTTTTCCACTGGTCTGCCAATGCCGTATTAGCATCATTATACTTCCAGGAAGAATTTTTGTTGAAGATAAAAGTCTGGGCATTCAACAATGTACCCGAAACCATTGCAAGAGCTGCAACTGTTAGTAGTTTTCTTTTCATTTTAAATTTCGATTTATTAGACTCTGCAAATCTATTTTATTGCGATGAAGAGCCTATTAATAGGAGTTTAAATAATTCTTTCGAAATATTAATTAATGGAAAATTTAACGTTAATCAGGTTAAGGAAATGTTACATCACCTACAATAATCATATTTTCTTTTAACCGCAAAAGATGCAAAAGATTAATATTGAAGCTAAATCCTGAAAGACAAAAGCCAACAAAACTTTATATAAATTATGGTGAGATTTTTCCGGAATGACAAGCGTGATGTTTTAAAATATCATAACAATTTTAAATTCAAAAAATCTGCGGAATCCGTGAGATCAGCGGGAGAAAAAAAATTACCGCAAAAGATGTAAAGATTAATGTTGAAGCTAAATGCTGAAAGACAAAAGCCAAAAAAACCTTATATAAATTATGTTGAGATTCTTCCAGAATGACAAGCGTGATGTTTTAAAATATCATAACAATTTTAAATTCAAAAAATCTGCGGAATCCGTGAGATCAGCGGGAGAAAAAAAATTACCGCAAAAGATGCAAAAGATAATGTTGAAGCTAATGCTGAAAAACAAAAGCCAACAAAACTTTATATAAATTATGGTGAGATTTTTCCGGAATGAAAAGCGTGATGTTTTAAAATATCATAACAATTATAAATTCAAAAAATCTGCGGAATCCGTGAGATCAGGGGGAGAAAAAAATTTACCGCAAAAGATGCAAAAGATAATGTTGAAGCTAATGCTGAAAAACAAAAGCCAACAAAACTTTATATGACAATAGTATGCTTACTTTTATTTAAGCTTTGCTTTGCTGATATCCGTTAAGGAGTTAAGAAATGCAATAATCTGCTTAATTTCCGTTTGAGTAAGGTTTAATTTATCAGGAGCGAGCGTCTGGTTTTTTATTTTCAATCCCAATCCTTCCCCGCCGCCTTCGTTATAAAATTCCAGAACCTCTTCCAGACTGTTGAAAGCCCCGTTGTGAAAATAAGGTTTGGTAAGGGCAATATTTCTTACCGTTACGGTTTTAAAAGAATTTTCATAAATCCAGGAATTTTCTTTTCTTACCGGGCTGTTTATTCTTCCTTTATCCGCATCAAGTTCAAGAGGCTTGTGATCAATCGGTTTTGAGGTTACGCCCAGTACTTCAGATTCATTTTCATTAAAAAATGGCGGCACAAGACCTGAAAAGTTCGGTGCAAAATGGCAGGTTGCGCAACTGGCTTTTCCCATAAACAGGTTAAATCCTTTTTTTGCATCGTTAGAAATTTCTTTCTCATTTCTCATAAATTTATCAAAATCACTCTCATAAGAATAAAGGGAAGCAACATAAGAACTCAACGCTTTTGAAAAGTTTTCACGGTTGATATTTTCTTTTTTAAAAGCTTTTCTGAAGGCTTTTTTATATTCAGGATCTGCATTTATTTTCTTAATAATATTGTCATAGCTGGTGTTGAATTCGTCTTTGTTATAAATAACATGTTCTGCCTGCTGCTCAAGATAAAAAGCCCTTAAATCATAGAAGAATCTTTTGGCAAAAACAGCGTTGTAGAGTGCCGGAGAATTTCTCAGTACGGTTTTTCCGTCTACATTGCTCGGCGACTTAGATTTCAGATCCGTAAAAGCATTTTCGGGAAGGTGACATGTGGCACAGCTCATTTTACCGTTGCCGCTCACATTCTGATCATAGAAAATTTGTTTTCCTAAATTTCTTAACGCTTCATTATCTTCATCTTTTTTCAGCAAAGTGTAAAAATAAGGATCAAGAAAATCGCTGCTGAAAAAATCTTTGCTTCCGGCATTCCATCCGGAAAATTCTTTCAAATCATCCGTTCTTCCATCCCAGCTTCCCAGTTCCTGATATAAAGGCTGAATTATTTTTTTGTAAAACTCTATCCTGTCAAATGTTTCAAAATCTGTATTTTCTGAAAGGTAAGCAATGCCTGCTGACAACAATCGGTCAGCTTTTTCCGTGTTGTAATTTTTAAAATAAGGATCATCCTGAATATACTTTTTCATTCCTGAAAAGGCATGCAGGGTTTCTTCGGAAATATTTAAAGACCCCGGCGTATCAAAACCTGTCACGCCAAGACTATATATCCTGACGAGTTCAATTCTTAACGGCAATGTTTTATTATTTCCTTTACTAAGGCCGTTTTTCAGGGAACTTAAATAGAAGCTTGCATAGCTGTTGAAAAGGAAATCGGTAATGGTTTTTATTTCTTCCCTGTTCTCTTCGGCTTCATCTGAAAACACCAGCTCGTCCAAAACCTGGAGGCCTTCCGGAGGAAGTGTGTAGGAAGTTGTTCCGGCCGCTTCAATATGAAATAACGGAGCAGCATTAAGGTGTGTTTTTGTAAATTCAGGATAATGATAGGCTACATAAAACTCTACTTCTTTGAATGAGTTTCTCGTTTCCTTTAATGTTTTGCGTAAATCTTCAAGCGTTATTCTGTTTTCGGAAAAACCATAAGCATCGGATTTCAATTGGCTGAGTCTGGTTTTAAAATCTGATAAACCTTCATGAATTACAGAATTTTCATTTTTAAAGCCTTTATGGGAAGGATTGAAAGACATTACTGCAAATCCTAATATCACAAAAAGAACAGCCAAAGGATAAAACTTCATTAATTTTTTTCCGCAAAACTATTAATAGAACAAGCTTCGGAGGTTACCCCAATTTTAAATTTGAATTAAATAATGTTTACATTTCAGATAAGGGAATTTTTATTAATTTTAAACCCCAAAATCATATTCAGAACTAAACAAACGGTTTCTATACCGATGATTTAATGATAATAGGACATTTGGGGAAGATTTAATACAAACTTTAATTCAAATAAAAACATATTATGCTCAATAAACTTGCTGCTTCAGAACTTGTTCTGAACGAAGACGGAAGCGTTTATCACCTTAATCTTTTACCGGAAGATATTGCTGAAAAAATCATTCTCGTGGGGGATCCCGACCGTGTGGCCAAGGTTTCGAAATATTTCGACACGGTGGAAGTCCGCAAAAATAAAAGAGAGTTTTATACCCATACCGGAACGCTTCGTGGTGAGAGAATCACTGTGATGTCAACGGGAATCGGGACGGAGAATATTGATATCGTAATGAATGAACTGGATGCTCTGGTGAATATTGACCTTAAACAAAAAGAATTCAAAACCGAACATACTTCTCTAAAGCTTTTCAGAATGGGAACCTGCGGAAGTGTAAATCCTGATGTTCAGGTGGATAATATGCTGGTAACACAAAATGTAGTTGGATTAGACGGTTTAATGCATTTTTACCAGGATTACCATTTTGAAAACGAATTCTCCAGAAACTTTTATGAAAAATTCCCTTATGAAAAAATAAAACCGATGCTGTACTTTTCCGAATGGTCTGAGGAACTTGGCGAATTATATAAAGATGCGAAGTACCACGGAAATACGGCGACATTTCCCGGCTTTTATGCACCTCAGGGCAGACAGCTTCGTTTAAAAGCTCTGGATGATCAATTCCTCGAAACATTAAACGACCTGGGCATCACTAACTTTGAAATGGAAACTTCTGCAATTTATGCGTTTTCAAAATTATTAGGCCATAAAGCCATTACGGTAAATAATGTCATTGCCAACAGGAGGCGCGGCGAGTTTTCATCAGATCATCACGCTTCTGAAAAAAACCTTATTGAATGGGTTTTGGAAAGAATCATCAAATAAATTAAAAAGGATTGCGTTTCTGCAATCCTTTATGTTTTAGTACGGACAATTCTTTTCGTATTCTTTTATAATGCCGCCATAGAATTCCAAATAAGCCTGAAGCATATAATCTCCTAATAATTCCTGGGTTGCGTTGTGGCCAAGCTTGTCTTTCTTGCCTTCATCAAAAGCTTTTTTGCGGATATCTTTAAATTTGGCATTCATTGTTTTCTTAAATTCTTTGTCTTGAATTTTTGCCTCAAACGTGTCCATATATTTCTGAAATTCTTGACAGTCACGGCCGGCATATCTGAAAGCCTCCACCATCTTTTCGTATAATGAACCCGCAAAAAGTCCCAACTTGTCATAATCTACCGGCATAACGGCGAACTCATCTTTCGCGTTCCTGATATACAGCTGAGAATAAACATAGTTACACGAAACAGTGCTGCACATTTTCATATTTGAACCATAGATCTGTATTTTACCATCATAAAGCAATGGCTGAAAAGATCTTTTTCTTTTATCATTTACTTTACCGTCTTTATCGATATATTTCATGTCCAGCCTTTCTATTGTGCTTGTGACATCATCATGTTCATCATAAATTTTCAACATCTTTACTTCATCTGCCCCAAATTTTTCATCTTCTGAAGTTTTTGTTTTTTTATAAATAAAATTATAAATATCATCCTTATCAAAAAAACCGGGATAGGTTCCGTTCGGATACGTATAGCCGACAAAAAAAGCATTTACCGTAGAACCGTTCGCCAAAAGGAATTCAGCTTTAGGTAAATCTTTAGTATTTTGCTTTCCGTAATAAGGCTGAGAGAAAAGTTTTATGCATACAGCACAAAATAAGAAGAGTAGTAATTTAAGTTTCATAAAGTATTATTAGTTTAACCTTTTAAAGCTCAAACATACTAAAATTTATTATATCTCAAAAATAAGTTAGAATTATTAAAATATTACTAATACGAACTCAATTTAGGTCAAGAATAAATTACAAATTCACTTTTGAAACTGAAAGACAGTAATTATTGTAAGATATTCGATTTTAATATTGACAACATACATTTATTAATTACACAATAAAGCAAAATATAATCTAAAATTCATTAATCGTAACATAAAAATGTGCTGAATTCAGACTTTCAGCGTTACCTGCAATATTGGTAAGATTAATGGTAATGTTTGAAACGGAGGTTAATCTTGGATTTGATATCGAGAATGTAGAATTTCCTGCAAAATCATTTGCCGGTGTAACAATAATGGTTGCTTTAGTTGAAGTCATCACCAAAGCCGGCGGAATAGGAATATCCATTGTTGTAGTTTTTCCTGCAGGAAGATTGGTTATAGAAACCGAAGGGAACGTTTCAAAACTGATTTGGTTCTTTTGCACTGTCCCTTTATTTCCCAACTTATACTGGCCATTAACATCTAGTTTTGCTGCAGTATTGGGTGTGCCGGTTCCGATTGCCACATTTGCATTGCTATCTCCTAAAACAATCGCATTAGGCTGAGATGTTGAAGCATTGTAACCTATTGCCGTAGAATTTTGACCATTTGCAGAGGCTCCGGAACCCAATGCTGTGGAATTTTGTCCTGATGTAAGCGTATTATTGCCCACCGCTGTTTCATTATTACTGTTGGTTTTTGCTGCAAAACCTAAGGCAAGAGATCTGTAACCTCCGGAAAACGCATTTTTACCGAACGCGGCAGATTCATTATTATCTGCAATAGCATTGTAACCGATAGCTGTTGCCTGATATTTTGAACTTGCAGAGCTGCCAAAACTTATTGATCCATCTACACTTAATTTCCCAATATTAGAAGCATTTACTTTAAAGATGAGATCATCATAAGTTGATGTTCCTATAGAAAGATTGGTAGCATTACCTCCGTAATTTCCCGCATTATTTCCTGATGTACTCCAATTTCCCGAACTTGGTAAAACAGTAGAGACCGTAGCAATCTGGTTCCATTTTGAATTACTCCAGAAATAAAATCCGGAAGGAGAAACGCCACCAAGGCCGTTGTTCCAGATCAGCAATCCTTCAGCCGGCGATGATATGGTAGTAACATCTGTGGTAGAGAGGAGGGTAATTCTTGGTATAAGAATTCCTTTGTTTCCGGAAGTGATATCAAGGATAGAAGAATTCGCAGGCGTAGTAGTGCCTATTCCAACCTGAGTAAAACTATAACTGAATTTAAATAATAATATAAAAACAGCTATTACTTTAGAATATTTGTTTTTTTTCATTTTGTGTTTTTGTATTAATAACAAATATAAATATTCTCAACAAATTATAAATCAACTATGAAAATATTTTATAAATAAATTTATTTCTTTTTATGAAAAGTTTAACAGTATACCACAATTTTAGGAATAGTTATTGTTTTAATCATAACATCACTAAAATATTTTTATTATGAACAATTCAGAATACAACAAAGCAGAAAACGCAGTAGATAACACTGAAAACTCTTTAAAAAATGCAGCGGACAACACGAAATGGAAAGTTGAGGAGCTTGCAGACAGAGCAAAAGATTATATTAATGAAAAAAGAGCCAATGATGAAGAAGCAAGACATGAAGACTGGCTGGACAGGGTAAAGAACAATGCTTCTGATGCATGGGAAAATGTAAAAGACAAAGCCAATGAAGCATGGGAAAAAACCAAAGATGCAGCAGAAGATGTAAAGGCAGAATGGAATAAGAAAACAAATTAATTTCAGTCATATAAATATTTTCAAGAAAAACGGAGTCTTTTTACAAGAGGCTCCGTTTTTTATGATGTAATAAATACAAAATATTGCTACATTTGTAAACTAATAAACATTAAAAATATGTCATACGGTTTACTTAAAGGCAAAAAGGGAATTATATTTGGGGCCCTTAATGAACAATCAATTGCATGGAAAGTTGCAGAAAGATGTCATGAAGAAGGTGCTGAATTTATTTTGTCTAATGCTCCTATCGCTATGAGAATGGGAGAACTGAATGCGTTAGCAGAAAAAACAGGATCTGAAGTAATTGGAGCTGACGCCACTTCCATTGAGGATTTGGAGAAACTTTTTGATGCCGCTGTTGCAAAATTTGGTAAAATCGATTTTATCCTCCACTCCATCGGAATGTCCGTAAATGTGAGAAAAGGGAAACATTATACAGAAATGAATTATGACTGGTTGGAAAAAGGCTGGGATGTATCCGCCGTTTCTTTCCATAAAGTAATGCGTGTAGCATGGGAAAAAGATTGTATGAATGAGTGGGGAAGCATTCTTGCACTTACCTATATTGCTGCTCAGCGTACCTTCCCGGATTACAATGATATGTCTGACAACAAAGCGTATCTTGAAAGTATTGCCAGAACATTCGGAAACTACTGGGGTGAAAGAAAAGTTCGTGTAAACACGGTTTCACAATCTCCTACTCCTACAACGGCGGGAAGCGGCGTGAAAGGCTTTGGAGGATTCCTTGGATATGCTGAAGACATGTCTCCTCTTGGAAATGCTACGGCTCTTGACTGTGCCAACTACTGCGTCACCTTATTCTCTGATCTTACAAAAAAAGTAACCATGCAGAATCTTTTCCACGACGGTGGATTCAGCAGTTCCGGCGTAACGCAGAAAGTAATCAATAAATATGATACTGAACAATAAATGATATCATTTTAAATATGTGAACCAAAGTATAATCTGCTTTGGTTTTTTTTATTGCAAATTACGAATGAGAAATATAGCACAAATTCTTATGGCATCAACAATTCTTGTCTGCTGTACCAAAGAGCAGAAAGTAATATCAGAACCCATCGTTCAAAAGGAAATCGTTGATGTTAAAAAATTAAAACATTTTGAGGTAGGGTTTGAAGAAAAGTTTGAAACGCTGCCTTTATTGGATTTTACCGAAATTACCAAAAATGAATATGATAATCTGAAAAGCATAGCCCATCCCATTACAAGTTTACCATTACCATCCAGAAATGGTAATTATATATTAGAAATAAATGATAAAATTCTTCAATTAAAAAAATTGTCCAATACATTGAAAGAAGGAGAAACCCAATATGATTATTTAGGATTTTATCCGTCTTTACATATGTACGCTTTTTCCGCAAATAGTATAGCCGATTATTTAGGTTTTAGTGAACTTAACCTGATTAACGCAACGAACCCTTCTGTTTGCAGCATTGTATCGCCGGGCGATAACAAAGTAGAAAATCCTGTTGTTTCTCCCAATACAAAATATTTAGCGTACTGTTACAATGATATGTATGATAAAAATAAAAGTTTTTTAGGTATTCTGAAAATTAACAGCGATAAGACATTCACGGAATACCGCAGTTTTTCTTCAGATAATTTTAATACTAAAGATGTAGTCTGGTTCGGTGATAATTATATCGGAATAAAAGTAACCTATGATGATTCAAAAACGTTTAAATATTATAAAGCAAATGTATCATTGAGTAATAATAAAAGTTCTAATCTTTCAGGTATTGACGGTAATTTATAATATCATGTTGAAACAGAAGCTACCTTTGCGGGGAATGGCTTCCATCAGTTATTCATTTAAAAGAGGCAATGAAGCGATATTGGAAACAAATACTTATCATGAACCTATAAGATGTAACGGAAAATATCTTGTAAGAGAAAACAACAATATGTTTGAATTATCTTACAACGATAAAGAAGACAACTGTACATCTTCTGGTGTATTTTACATAAAAAAAGAAGGAGCGAAATATTATATAAAAGGAATTGGAAGTGAAGCCACCATACAGGAATGGCTGGAACTAGAGAAAGGCTAATATTTTTACTCTGTAAAACAGTTTCGGCGGCACCTTTGGTGCCGCCGAAACTTTAAAAATAATGTTAATATGAAGAGTTTTATAAAATTACAGTCTGTATCGAATGTGCCGGAGCAGTAAGTTTTGCCGCCATTCCTTCAATCCAGAGGTTAGTGTCAATATCCGTATCGGAGTCATTCATAATTACCGTCACCAACTGCCCGTTTTCATTCATAAATGTTGTGGAAGTAAGTGCTGCCCGGTTTGATGAGGTCCCGATGCGCTGCGCATTCGGTTTGATAAACTTCGAGACATGGCCAATATAATAATATTCGTAAGTATAATGAACTTCGCCCGTTCTGGTATCTGCAATGATCGGAGCAAAACAGAAATTTCCTACATGGTTCGGTCCGCCTGTTTCATCCAGGAGAACATTCCAATCTGTCCATAAAGCCGTTCCTTTGTTGAAGTCATTCAGCATATTTCTTCCATAAAGTTCTCCCAGTTTAACATCATCAATTTTAGACAGGTCAAACTGTTCTTTACAGCCTTCTGTAAAAGCCAAAAATTTATCCGGAAAAGCTCTCTGTGTTTCATATAGATTATCAAAAAGCTGTGTTTTATTGTTCCAGGTTTCGTACCAGTGATATCCGATTCCGGAGGCATATTTGGAAGTTTCAGGGTCGCTTAAAGTAGTGGTCGCCCGTTGGTAGATCAGGTCGCGGTTATGATCCCAGATCATTACTTTTTTATGTTTATACCCATTTTTCCAGAGTGTCGGTCCCAGATTATTTTTTAGGAATTCGCCTTCCTCTTCAGCAGTATAAATGCAGGATTCCCAAGTCTGCGTGGCCATCGGCTCATTTTGCACCGTTAATCCCCAAACATTGATGCCTCTTTTCTCATACTCTTTGATAAATTTAATATAATAATCTGCCCAGGTCTGGTAAAAAGCATTTTCAAGCCTTCCTCCTTTCAGCATGCTCCTGTTTGATTTCATCCACGCCGGCGGACTCCAGGGTGAAAAGTAAAAGGTAAAATCCTTACCAATCATTTTCTGCGCTTCCTTAATCATCGGGATTTTATATTTCTCATCGTGTGCTACGTTGAACGTCTTCAAAGTATTGTCGTTATCCTGCACGTAAGTGTACGAATCGCTTGAAAAGTCGCATGAATTCATATTGGTACGAACAACGGTATAACCCAGTCCGTTCTTCCCGTAATATGCTTCCATAATTTCTTTCTGCTTATTCTTTGGAAGTTTGTACAAAGTCTCGGCGGAAGCATCCGTAATAGCTCCTCCGATTCCTATTAATTTCTGATATTTAAAGTCGGGATCCACAAAAATACAGGCATCCGTTTCTTTAGGTTGAGGCATTTTTTCAAATTTCACCGTTCCCTTATCCACCATTTTTTTGTTGGTTTCAGAATGGGTAAAAACAACTTTTGCCGATTTTCCCGCATTCTTTTTCCAGTAGCTTTGTGCATTTATATTACAGGCAATTCCTATCACAAAACAACTTACAATTAGCTTTTTCATGTATTTCTTCTTCTTTTTTCTATTCACTTTTAAATTTTGAGAAATCTTTTCACTGAAGAATTTATTTATCCTGATATACCCTTACGTAATCGATTTCAAATTTTTGAGGGAAAACGGTATCGTCAATACCTTTTAATCCACCCCAAAATCCTCCAACTGCAACATTCAGGATTAGGAAATAAGGCTGGTCGAAAGGCCATGCTCCGTATGTTTTTTCTTTATTTTCGTAGGTGAAAAATTTTTTGTCATCAACATAGATATCAATCTTTTCCGGGGTCCAGTCGGCTTTATATACATGAAATCTTTCACTGACATCTTTCACGAAGATCGTATCGGTTTTCTGAGTATTGATTTTATGATTGTAATTTTTGGTGTGTGCCGACGCGTGAATAAATCCCTGGTTATATCCTACATGTTCCATAATATCCAGCTCCCCATCATCCGGCCAGGTTTTCATCTTTTCGCTCATCATCCAGATTGCAGGCCACGTGCCGCGGCCTTTCGGAAGTTTGGCTCTCACTTCAACAGTTCCGTATTCAAATGAAAATTTACCTTTAGTGAGAAGCCTTGCAGAAGTATATTTACTTTCTTCCCAGTTTTCTTTTTTAGCCTCGATAATCAGATTCCCTTTTTCAACCCTTGCATTTTCCAGTCGGTTTTTGGTATAAAACTGAGATTCTTCGTTTCCGAAACCATGTCCGCCAACATCATAGTTCCACTTGGTAGAATCCGGCAGACCTTTATAATTAAACTCATCCGACCAGACCAGCTTTTTACCGGGATATTTGTTAGCCGTACAGTTCACCATAGAAAAAGCAAGTGCTCCCCCGATCAGTAAATTAAATATATATTGAGATGTGATTTTCATAAAATGGATTTTGTAGAACGTGTAGTCTTCTACCGCCAAAAGCGGGTTTTATCCCGCTCTTAGTAAGTAAACTATAGTATTATTTTAACCAATTAATTCTTTTCGTCTGAACATCCTGTGAATTTGTTCCTACCATAATATCAAATTCGCCGCCTTCCCAGTCAAAATTTAATTCATCATCATAGAATTTAAGATCATTGGGAGTAAGATTGAAAGTAACGGTTTTTGTTTCACCTTTTTTGATGAAGATTTTTTGAAAGCGTTTCAGTTCTTTTACAGGTCGCACCACTTTTCCAAACAGGTCCCTGATGTAAAGCTGAACTACTTCTTCCCCATCGTAATTTCCGCTGTTGGAAACATTAACACTGATTTTTAAAGTCTGATTTCCTTTAAGATTTGTAGAACTTAGATTCATATCAGCATATTTAAACTGGGTATAACTTAATCCATATCCGAACGGAAACTTTGGATCGTTATCCAAGTCAATATATGCCGAAACATAATTTCTGTCCGTATTGTTTTTTGCAGGTCTTCCGGTATTGTAATGATTATAATACACCGGAATCTGTCCCTCTGTTCTTGGGAAAGTCATCGGAAGTTTTCCTCCCGGATTTACTGTTCCGAAAAGTACATCTGCAATAGAATTGCCGGCCTCCGTTCCCAGCCACCAGGTGTACATAATTGCAGGAACATTGTCTGCCGCCCAATCGAATACCAAAGGTCTTCCTGCGTTGATCATTAAAACAATCGGCTTCCCGGTTTTGGCAACTTCCTTTAAAAGTTCTTCCTGAACCCCTGAAAAATGAATATTGCTTCGGCTTTTTGCTTCACCGCTCATCGCATGGCCTTCACCCAGCGTCATAATCACAACATCAGCTTTTTTAGCCGTTTCCACGGCTTCTGCAAACATTGATCGGTCCTGATCATCAACATTAGCGCCTTTTGCATATAATAAGGTTGAATTTTTATCCAATTGATTTTTAATCCCGTCGAACTGTGTCACAATTCTTTGATCATCATCTTTAAATGCAACCGACCAGAATCCATGATTTGCTGAAGTCTCCTTTCCGAAAGGTCCGATTAAAGCAACGGTTTTTGTTGATCTTGACAGCGGAAGAATATTCTTTTCATTTTTCAGTAAAACAATACTTTTTGAACCGAATTCTCTTCCGAATTTTCTGTTTTCCTGATTGTTGGTCTGCTCTTTCTGTCTTTTTTCACTGCTGAAACGGTAAGGATCATCAAACAATCCCATTTCGAATTTTTTAACCAGAATCCTTCTTGCCGCATCATCAATAAGCTTCGGATCCACTTTTCCTTCCTGAACCAGTTTTGGAAGTTCCGCCATGTACGCTCGGCTTTCCATATCCATATCGCTTCCGGCAAGAATCGCTTTTTCTGCAGCTTCCTTATTATCTTTTGCATAACCGTGAGGAATCATCTCGCCAATACTTCCCCAATCTGAAACAACAAAACCTTTAAAATTCCATACCCCTTTTAATAAGTCTCTTAAAATATATTTGTTTGCTGTAGCAGGAATTCCGTTAATGTCATTAAAAGAGTTCATAAATGTGGCAACACCGGCTTCTGCAGCCGCTTTGAAAGGAGGTAAATAGGTTTCATTAAGCTGTCTCAAGCTCATATCTACCGAATTATAATCCCTCCCGCCAACTGCCGCTCCGTATGCCGCAAAATGTTTTGCACAGGCCATGATCGCATCAAGATTTCCGAGTCCTTTTCCCTGAAAACCGCGGATTCTTGCAAGCCCGATCTGTGTTCCCAAATAGGTATCTTCTCCGGAACCTTCCATTACCCTTCCCCATCTCGGATCTCTGGCAATGTCTACCATCGGTGCAAAAGTCCAGTGGATTCCGTATGCAGAAGCTTCAGTCGCAGCAATTCGTTCCGATTTTTCAATTAATGCTAAATCCCAGCTTGCTGCCTGCCCTAAATTTACCGGAAATGTTGTTCGGTATCCGTGAATAACGTCCTGCCCGAATAATAAAGGAATTTTTAACCTTGACTGTAGAGCCAATTCCTGAAATTTCCGGGTCTCCCCGGCGCCGGCAACATTAAGCATGGAACCTACCTTTCCCTGTTTTATTTCATTTAAAACATTTGCAGAATTGGAATTCTGAGGACCGGTTGCATATTCAAAACCACTGTACTGAACCAACTGTCCTACTTTTTCTTCCAACGTCATTTTAGACAACAGTTCAGAAACTTTCTGATCGTTGGTCTTCTGTCCGAATACATTGATTCCAAAGGCTGTAATTGCCATGAAGAAATAAACTCTTTTCATTTATAAATTATTTTTTGATTACCTATTGTTCGCTGTTTTTTTAACGCAAAACTTGCAAAGTTTTGTCTCCATTGCTTTTAAATTCTGCAAAGACATTTTGCTCAGCAAAGAACATAAAGTTTTTTATTCTTTACAAATTTCAGATAATCATATTAAACTTAAAAAACATAGGTCGCCGTTGAGCTTCCTGAAATAGTTACCGGTGCTGTTTTTCCATTATATTTAATAGTAAATGCCTTGTCCACTGAATTGCTATTCTGAACGATTAAAACCGTTTTTCCTGCAGGAGTTTTGAAAGCTACGGTTGAAAGATTATCCCCTTGTGTAGATTCAATTCTCTGGGAGTTTGCAGGAACAAATTTTGAAGCATGAGCAATAATATAATAGGCAACATTTTTATCATACGCTGCAGATCCGGTAATGGTAACCGCACCTTTACACTGCGTACAACCGCCCGGTGTATGAGGCCCGAATGATGCATCATTGGCAACATTCCATTCCAAAGCTGTTCTGCTCCAGTTTCTCATTGATCCAATAATAATGTTTTTTGTGTGCCAATCCAAATCTCCGCCGAAATTTCCTGTAGAACTGGTCCATTGTTCTGTAAAATAGACATTTTTATTAGGAAACAAATTGTGAACGGTTCCCAATGCGGAAATGTCTCCGGCATATAAATGGAATGCAGATCCGTCAACATAAGGATTTGCTGCAGAATCATTCAATATTGCCAAAGGATAAGCAGGATTGTCACAATTGTGATCGTAAGCAATGATCTTTGTCGTGATATTTGCAGCCTGAAAAGCCGGTCCTAAATTATTTTTAATAAAAGCAGCCTGATTGGCCGCAGTCATATACATACTCGGATTATTGCCCGGATGTAAAGGTTCGTTCTGAGGCGTTATGGCATCAATCCTGATTCCCTGCGCCTGCATGGCCTGAATATATTTCACGAAATATTGTGCATACACTCCGTAAAATTCAGGCTTTAAGCTTCCTCCTACACTGCTTCCGTTGTCTTTCATCCAAACTGGTGGCGACCACGGAGTAGCCAATATTTTAATATTCGGATTAATTACCAGAATATCTTTTAACATCTGAATAACCGCTTGGTCTTTCGTTAAGCTAAATTGTGCCAATGTAGGATCTGTCTGTCCTGCCGGCATATCATCATAGGAAAAAACTTCACTGTTAAGATCTGAAGCGCCAATGCTGATTCTTAAATAGCTGACTCCGATTCCCGAGCTGCTGAATAAATCATTTAGAAGTTCCTGTTTTTTGGCTGCATTCAGCTGATTGATTACCTGCACACTTCCTCCCGTTAGTGTATATCCAAACCCGTCAATAGTTTGAAATACCTGTGAAGCATCCACTTCAATGGTTGTTCCTGAGCTCTGACTCCCTGAAAAGTAGGCGGTACTTTGTTGTTGTAATTTTACAGACTGGTCTCCTTTGGTAAGCCATACCTGTACAGGATCTCCCGTGGCACCTCCCCCTCCGTTGTTCCCGGAGTTATCATTATTATTTGCAAGATCCGAAGATGTGCTGCTGCAGTTTAAAAAAGAAAGAAGCGCTACACCGCAAAGTGCAGCACTTCTGAATAAGAAACTATATGAATATTGTGAGTTCATATCAAATTTTTGGAAAAGTTTATTGTGTTCTTCTTAGTTCAACTTTATCAATACTCAGACCGTTGACTGTAGTTCCTCCGCATTTAATAACAAGATAAACTGTTCCGGTTGTTGTTGCTGTGTATACCCCACCGTTTTTGTCACCGTTACATCCTATTGACGAAACTCTTCCTTTAAAAGCAGATTTTCCGCATCCGTCCCATGTGTTAATGTTTCTATACACTTTTCCGCTTACGTCCTGACCCGCAGGAGGTAGGCTGTTCAGCATATACACTTCAAACCAGGTATCTACTAAAGCTGAGTTGGATGATGCCACCATATCGATTGCATATTTCTGTCCGGCAACAACATTTACAGCCTGATAGATTGCCTGCTGATTTCCACCGTTTGCTACAATGGTTGCTACGCCCGTACCATTTCCCATTATCCATTGAGCTCCTGAAGAACTTATGGGATGTATGGTCCATTTTGAAACATCATCCGCGGAATCAAATCTTCCTCCCTGAATAATGTTTCCGGCTACAGGATCATCTGCCGGAACGGTAATCGTCTGGCTGGCCGTACCTGCAAGGACACCTCCTATTCCATATGCCTGATGCTGTATCACATAAGTTCCTTTATCAGGAAGAAAAATATCCTGAATATTTTTTCCTATGTTGTATCCTTCATCATCTATATTCCATTTTGTGGTAATATAATTATTGGCATTTGTTGTAAGTCTGTATCTGTTTTCAGCTGTTTTAGAAACTTTAAAAGATGCGTCTACGCTGCCCTGCGTAAGTCCGTTTCCGTTATCATCTGCGGTATCTGGTGTACAGCTTGCAAGAAATAATGCTGCAGCACCTAATAATAACGCTTTACCAATATATTTAGTTGTCATGTTTTATGTAGTTTTAAATTAATATCCAGGATTTTGTTTTAGGATTGTTCCTGTAAGTTCTGTGTAAGGAATCGGAAGAATTTCATTTTTGCCTGCGATAAATCCTCTTGAACCTAACTTAGCCGATGCTTCTCCCCATCTTACCAGATCAAACCATCTGTGTCCTTCTCCAACAAGTTCTCTTCTTCTTTCATCTTTTACCGCCTGTAAAGTCACCGGAACTGAAGATAATCCAACTCTCGCTCTTACCGCATCCAGAAGTGCCTGTGCTCTTGCTCCGGTACCGTTAAGCGCTTCAGCTTCCATTAAATAGGTATCTGCTAATCTAATGTAGATGTAGTTTTGACGGTAATTTAATTCTGAAGCTCCCGGCAATGTGGTTACTTCATCTTTTGTAGGCATAAATTTATTAAGGAAGTATCCAGAATCCATGTAAGCAGGAGAATAATCTGCTTTACCTTCCTGTTTCAACTGTTTTACATTTAATATAGTAGCACCCATTCTCGGATCTCCCTGCATGAAATTGTAAAGATCTGTTGTAATAGGATTGAATGCCCAGCCGGCAACTACATCCGGCGCTGTTGGTGCAGACTTGGTATATCCTCTTGGTGCGACCATGATATTAATAGAGTTTCCTTCATCATTACCCTGTCCCCAGAATCCCCAGTCTGAGTTTCCTTTGTTGGTGTGCATCACTTCAAAAATAGATTCTGAAGTGAATTTATTATCCGTTACCCAAAGGCTGGCAAAATCAGATACCAGTTTGTATCCATACTGGCTTGTTCCTCCCGGGGTTCCGTTCACTTCAGCAAATTGAGCTGCTGCCTCCGTTTTTTTATTATCATACAAATATACTTTTCCAAGTAAAGCTCTGGCGGCCCCTTGCGTAAATCTTCCTCTCTGATCTCCTGAAACGGTCATTGGGAGATCCGGAATAGCAGCAAGCAAATCTGCCTCTATTTGAGCGTAAACTGCTGTTTTAGGAGCCTGAGGAATATTATAATAATCGTCATTAGCCTTAATTTCATTAAGAATCAACGGAATATTACCAAACATTCTCACCAGTTCGAAGTAATATAATGCTCTTAATGTTTTGGATTCTGCTACAAATCTTTTTTTAATGGCGTCACTCATATTTGCCTGAGGAACCTTCTCAATCAAGACATTTGTTCTTGAAACACCCTGATAGTAATCTCTCCAATAGCTTGCAGGCATTGTGTTAGGATTCAGCTGATAGTTTGATAGCCCCTGAATTCCTGCTCCGTCTGTGGCACTTCCTCCCCCGGCATAGAAATCATCAGACCCTGCGTTGAAAAAAGTGACCATATTTTCAAATCCTGCTGCATACTTTCTTACAGGATCATAAGCTCCTACAAGCGCAAAGAAACACTCCTGTTCATTTCGAAAAAAGTTATTGGTGTCGAATGCCCCCAGGTTTTTTACATCTTCAAGATTATCAGTAGTACAAGCAACATTTATGAGTCCTGTGCCTATTAATAATGATGCTGCTATACTTATTTTATATATTTTATTTTTCATTGTAAGTAAAATTTAGAATGTGATATTTGCTCCAAAAAGGAAAGTCTTTGCCTGCGGATAGTATGCTCTGTCAATACCAAAGCTGTCACCGGCAGCAATTTCAGGATCATATCCTGTGTACTTCGTGAATGTGAAAAGATTCTCTGCCGTTATATAAAAACGCACTTTGCTTACTCCAAAGTTTTGCGTCATTGTTTGTGGAAGAGTATATCCTAACTGTACTAATTTCACTCTTACATAATCTCCTTTTTGCAGATAATAATCGGACATCCATGTATAGTTGTGGTTAGTGTCATTAGTTGTTACTCTTGGCGTAGTGTTGGAAGTACCTTCACCAGTCCAACGGTCTAAGATAGCAGTCTGGTAGTTAGCATTTAAGATATCAAGACGTCTCAGTCCCTGGAAAATCTTATTTCCGGCCTGTCCTTGTGCAAATACCATTAAATCCCAGTTTTTGTAATTCATATTAACCGTCATACCGAAGGTATATTTCGGAACCGAATTTCCTAAATTTACTTTATCCAGATCCGTTATTTTCCCATCACCATTAGTATCCGCCCAAATGAAATCTCCTGGTTTCGCATCAGGAAGAATCAATTGTCCGCTTGCGTTTCTGTATGCGTTAATTTGATCCTGATTTTGGAAGATTCCCAATGTTTTATATCCATAGAAAGAACCGTATGATTCCCCTACCTGGATTCTGGAAACAGGTCCCATAGACTGGAAGCCTGGTCCGTCGATATATAATCTTCCTGATTCCAAACTTGTAACCGTGTTTTTAAGGTATGCAAAGTTTCCGTTAACAGAAACACCAAAGTCTGTCCAGTTTTTTCTGTATCCTAATTCAACTTCTACCCCTTCGTTTTCCATGTCACCAATATTGGCTGTAGGTGCTACTGTTACTCCTACATATCCAGGAATTTGAACTTGTCTTAGGATATCTGAAGTTTTCTTTTTATAATAATCAACCGTTAAATTGAAGTTATTCAGGAATTTAATATCTGCGGCAACGTTAAGCTGTGATGTTGATTCCCATTTCAGGTCAGGGTTTGCAAGCGTATTTGGAATATATCCAGGCATAATTACGTTATTCCCGTTGGTATAATTTGCTCCCGGTACATAAAAATTGGCAAAAAGGAAATCGCCGATACCATCATTTCCTAATACTCCGTATCCTCCTCGTAATTTCAAGGTATTGACAATTTTATTTTCCGGCCAGAAATTTTCTTTATCTATGTTCCAACCCAAAGAGAATGCAGGGAATGTTCCCCAATGATTATTAGACCCGAATTTAGAGGATCCGTCACGTCTTATGGTTCCTGTGAATAAATATTTGTTAGCATAATCATATACAACTCTACCAAAATAAGATGCTTTGTGCGTATTGATATAATCCCATGCATTAACATTCTTTTGATCCTGAGGAATAAAATAATTGAAAGAAGCATCCTGATAACTGCTGATAGGAAGATTGGTATGGGTTACTGTCTGCCCGAAACCGATGTTATATTCGTAATATCCCGTACCCGCCAAAACATTAAGGTTATGATCTCCGAATCTTTTCTGCCAGGTTAAAGTATTTTCAAAACTCCACTCCAATTTTTGCTGTGTTGTTCTGCTTAAGCTGTTGAAATTTAGATTACTGTAGTTAGGATTCAGATAAAAGAGCGGAGTAAAGTTCTGGTTGCCCCAATATGCTTTTTTACCGTTAATCGACGATTTAAATGTAAAATCTTTTAAAAATCTCACTTCTGCAAAAATATTGGCAATAAAATCATCAGACCATCCTGAATTTCCTAATTGCGTATATCTGAAGGCAAGCGGGTTAGACATTTCCTGACCTACCAGCGTTGAAATACCGTAAGGATTTCCATAAGGGTCTCTTACAATATTCGGATTTGAATAGGTGTTGCTGTTTGCCACAGCAGGATCAGTTACAACTACCGGAGTTGTAGGATCCAGATTCACGGCAGAACTTAAAGGTCCTCCAAATTCACCGTTGGAATTAATTCCCTGAGATTTTGTATGCGTATAGGCAAAAGTTTGTCCTATGGTTAACCAGTCTGTTAATTTATGCGTTGAGTTTAAACGTCCCGTTAATCTTTTGTAATATGAGATATCACTTAAAACAATCCCGGTCTGATCAAAATATCCGAAAGATCCGTAAAATGTGGATTTTTCATTTCCTCCGCTGATGCTTACTTCATGGTTTGATCTTTCTCCTGTTCCAAAAATAACATTCTGCCAATCTGTTCCACTGCCCAAAGACTGCGGATTCTGGAAAACAGGGTTTTGTCCTCCGTTTACGTAAGCTTCATTCAGGATTGTTGCATATTGTGTTGCGTCTAAAAGGTCCAGCTTTCGGGATGCACTCGCCGTACCGTAAGATCCGTTATAAGAAAGATTTAATCTTCCTCTTCTTCCTTTTTTAGTGGTTACAAGGATTACCCCTCTTGCGGCTGATACCCCGTAAATTGCAGAAGAAGCACCATCCTTAAGAACCTCCATGCTCTCAATATCCGATTGGTTCAGCCATCCGATACCATCTACTACAATACCGTCTACCACCCACAAAGGATCATTATTGGAATAATAACTGGTAATACCTCTCACCCGAATCGTTGCCGATGAACCAGGCTGCCCTGAATTGGTGATTACATTGACCCCTGCAGCTCTACCCTGAAGTACCTGCTCAGGTTTTCCGGCAGGAATATTTTCGATATCACTTGCCTTGATACTTGAAATAGCACCGGTAACGTTGCTCTTTTTCTGAGTGCCATAACCGATCATTACAACCTCCTCGATTTTCTGCTCTTTCCCGAGGGTGTCATTCTTTGTGTTCTGGGCATTGAAATTGGCAGTAAAATAAAGCACTGCAACCATTCCCAAACTTCTAGATATTCTTACATTCATATACAGTTAGTTTTTTAATTCTCAAATTGAGACAATAAAAATATATTTTTTTTCTTTTATTTAACATTTTATTAATAATTATTTTAATTTTTCGTTTATTTTTGGGGGTTTAAAGGCATAATTTTTATCTTTAAATAGCTGATTTTTGTTAAAATTTTAATGATAACCGTCCCCAAAATGACAACCAAACTTTCAAAAATTTCACTTCCGCTGCGACTTACTTTTCTTATTTTTTCGATGGTGCTGAATTGTATGGGTATCGTTATCCTCCAGCTTTCAGAGGCAAAAGTTACCTATGAGAAACTTGGTTTTTTAGAATCATTCAAAGATCTTCCAATTGCATTTATTTCACTTTTTGCCGTAAATTTTATCAGCAGATTCGGAACAAAAAAATCACTTATTCTGGCTTTAACAATTGTTGGGATTTGTTCACTTATTTTACCATTTGTAGAAGTATTCTGGTTTTACAGATTGTGGTTTGCGATCATAGGAACCTGTTTTGCAATCGGTAAAATATGTGTTTTCGGGATTATCAGGAATAATATTTCAGAAGAAAAAGCCCTCGCCAAAACCATGAACAGTGTGGAAGCATCTTTCATGATAGGGATTTTTATGGTGAATATCGGTTTCGGATGGCTTATTTCCAGTCAGTATTCACAATTCTGGAAATTCGGATTTTTATCGGTTTCCCTGTTATGTGCTGTTACGATCTTTTTATTTTCAAGACTTCCCGTTTCAGAGTCGGAAAGAATAGGGAAAGATCATATTGTGAAAGATCTTTCGGAAATCTTTAACCCAACATTAATTATATTTCTGGCGGTTATTTTTTCTATTGTATTTGTTGAACAGAGCTTTAATTCCTGGCTGCCTTCCTTTTATAAGAAACACCTGAAAGTCAATTCTTTTTTTGCATTGCAGGCTTCTTCATTTTTAGCACTATTTTCTTATGTGGGAAGAACAATTACCGCAAATATTATTCATAGATTTTCATTATCCAAATATTATCTTTTATGCATATCATTGATTGTCATGGTACTGATCGTCATCATCGGAATACAATTCTTTGATACCGAAGACTCACGGGTCCTTCTGTTTCTGTTTCCTGTAATAGGATTATTTCTTGCCCCGCTTTACCCTGTTATCAATTCAAAAATGATTGCCCGGATCGATAAGGCAAAAGCGAATCTTTTTACCTCACTTATTGTTATTTTTTCATCTTTAGGAAGCTCCGTAAGCTCTATCATTATGGCTGTTTTATTCGGAAATGAACTGCTGACTTTCTATCCGCTGTACATCTTATCTGCTGTTATTGTGATATTTACAATTAGTTTAATTTATTTTAGATTTGCAGATAAAGAAATTTAGAAAATAATTTTATTTTTACTACCATGAAAATGAACACCGAAAAAAATAAGGAAACACTCCGGGAACTTATTGATACAAAAGATTTTGTAGCACACGTATCTGTCGACTGCACCATATTCGGTTTTCATAACAATATCCTTAAAGTCTTGCTTTTAAAATACCACGATCTTGATTTGTGGTCTCTTCCGGGAGGTTTTGTATTTAATGATGAAGATCTGCGGGAAGCTGCGGAAAGGGTTTTACATGAAAGAACGCATCTTAAGGATATTTTTCTTAAACAATTTCACACATTCGGAAGAATCGACAGAACAGAGAATAATGTTCACCAGATTCTTTTGAGGAATAAAGGTATTGAAGTTCCGAAAGACCACTGGATTTTCCAGCGGTTTATTACCGTAGGCTACTGCAGTCTTATCGATTTTTCTATTGCGAATACTTTTCCCGATGCTTTCAATGAAACCTGCGAGTGGTTTGAAGTCAACAACTTACCTAAAATGGCTTTCGATCACGATAGAATTATTGAAACCGGACTGGAATATTTAAGAATGAATATCAATACGGAAGTTGCAGCAAGTAATCTTCTTCCTGAAAAATTTACGATGAAGGATCTTCAGTGTCTGTACGAAACCATTCTCGGCCAGAAATTTAGAAGAAATAACTTTCAGCGTAAAATTTTAAGCCTTAATATTCTGGACAGGCTTGAAAAACTGTACGACGGATCTGCCAATAAGGCACCGTACCTGTATAAGTTTAAAAACAGAATTTACAATCCTACCAATCAGTACCCTATTTCCAACGAAGATGAGGAAAACTGATTTATTATTTTTAAGCTAAAAAGCTGTCATAACCTATTAAAAATCAACTTGTAAAAAGACATTCAAAAAAATTTCTCTAAAATAGCTAAAAGTCTTATTTTTAGGAAAATTAAAATATAATGTCATATTATTCCCTTACAAGCATTCCCGATTATTACGGGATTGATTCCTTACTTACCGAAGAGCACAAACTTATCCGCCAGTCTGTACGAGATTGGGTAGAAAGTTTTGTAATGCCTCAGATTGACCACGCAGCACAAAACCATACCGATATTCCAAACCTGATGAAAGAATTGGGACAGATCGGAGCTTTAGGACCTTATATTCCTGTTGAATACGGAGGTTCAGGGCTGGATCAGATTTCTTACGGGCTGATCATGCAGGAGCTTGAAAGAGGTGATTCTGCCGTACGTTCTGCTGCTTCCGTGCAAAGTTCTCTGGTCATGTTTCCGATCAACAAATTCGGTTCTGAAGAACAGAAAAGAAAATATTTACCGAAACTGGCCGCCGGGGAAATGATCGGTTCCTTTGGTCTTACCGAGCCTAATCACGGCTCTGATCCCGGTTCTATGGAAACCAACTTCAAAGATATGGGGGACCATTATCTTCTGAACGGTGCCAAAATGTGGATCACCAATTCGCCGTTGTGCGATATTGCCGTAGTTTGGGCAAAAAATGAAGAAGGCAAAGTACAGGGACTGATTGTTGAAAGAGGAATGGAAGGTTTTACAACTCCTGAAACGCACAATAAATGGAGTTTAAGAGCTTCAAAAACGGGGGAACTGGTTTTTAATAATGTGAAAGTTCCTAAAGAAAATCTTCTTCCGGGAGTTACCGGATTGAAAGGACCTTTATCTTGTTTAAATTCAGCAAGATATGGAATTTCCTGGGGTGTAATCGGAGCGGCAATTGATTGCTATTGTACCGCTGTTCAGTATTCCAAAGAAAGAAAACAGTTCGGTAAACCGATAGGATCTTATCAGCTGCAACAAAAAAAATTAGCTGAATTTTTAACGGAAATTACTAAAGCTCAATTACTTTGCTTACAGTTAGGGAATCTTAAAAATGAGCACAAAGCAACACCTGCACAAATTTCAATGGCCAAAAGAAACAATGTGAAAATGGCTATTGATATTGCCCGAGAATCGCGCCAGATCTTGGGTGGAATGGGAATTATGGGAGAATTTCCGATGATGAGACATGCTGCGAACCTGGAATCAGTAATAACCTACGAAGGAACTCATGATGTTCACCTTCTTATTACAGGTCTTGATATAACGGGAATCAACGCATTTTAAATATAATGGTGGCTACGAGTGCCACCAATCATAATACATTGTGTAAACAAGAAAAGGTGGCTGAGGAATCTCGAAGCCACCTTTTTTAATTTGAGTATGTCTTAATTTCTTCCACAAAATTAATATCCGGATTCAGGATTTCTTCAATCAGGCTTTTTACAGACTTCATTGCATCATCTATAGTTCCTTTCTCAAACTGAAGCGATACGACGCCTTTTTTAGCTTCGGCGAAACTCCAGATTCCTGTTTCCACGGGCATTCCCCAGAATTCAGGAAGATTTTCCACAACATATTGGTAAATGCAAAGCTGCAGAGCCTGTTTCCTATCGCTGTTATGAAAGTATTCATCGATTTTATCTTCGTCAATTTTTACAACGAGATTTTTGATTTTAGCTGTTTTATAATCAATAATTCTGAGCGTTCCGTTGAGCCTGTCAATTCTGTCAATAAAGCCGAAGAAAGATATTTTATCAGTTTCATTTAAATAAAAATCAATACCCTCAAAACGTTTTTCAATATCAATAATTTCTAATGAATTTCCATTTTTTACTAATTCAAGATCATGATTGAGAATTGTTTCAATTACTTTTTTGGCAATCGCCCGATGAATGAAATTCATGCCTTTTTCATAAAATTCGGGCTGGTGTTTGAGCTTCTCAATAGCAACTTCTATAAAATGATCTATTGCTTTAATTGAGTTCTTTAAATCATTTTCTTTTAATATCTTACCTTTCAAATCTTCATATATTTCTTGAAGTGAGTAATGAACCAGGTTTCCGTAATTTTTCACGGAGAGTTCTTCTTCAATTTCATCAGTTTCCGAAGTATTCAGAATTTTTGAAAGATAAAAATCGATAGGATTATAGAGATAACTTGTGAGATGCGACGCCGAAACTTTAGACTTCCATTTTTCCAGTCTTTCCAGCACAATATCCGTTTTCTTAATTTCAATCGGCTGTGTAATGATAGGCTCCGACGAGTTCTCGATGATAAGATGTTCGATTTCATGGGAACTTTCCATTTCGATCTGCGTAATAAACCTGCTTTTTTCTCCACTGTTTACGCCCGAACTAAGTGCGTTGAACAGCAAATGGACATTCTTAGAATCCTGAATGAGCCGGTAAAAATGGTAGGCGTAGATGCTGTCGTTTTCTAAAAAGGTATGAAGATCAAAGAATTTTCTTACATCAAACGGAATATAGGTATTTTGCGAGTTTCCCAAGGGAAGTTTACCTTCATTGACGGATAGTAAAATAACATTTTCAAAATTGAGAAGACGGGTTTCCAAAAGCCCCATGATTTGTAGTCCGCGTAAAGGTTCTCCCTGAAAATCAATACTTTCTGAATTGATATGCTGATTGATCAAAATTTCCAGCGTTTCCATTTTTATCACAAACTGATAAGGGGAAAGCTGGTTTTTAATAATCCTGAACGCATTTTCAAAATGAGACACATTTTCATACTGAATATCATCAATATCCAGCCATTTTATTTCCCGGCAGAAAGCAATAAGCGCATCAAGGTAATCGTTGGTAGAATCTGCTTTCTGGAGAAGATTAAAATAAGAAAGACCGCTCAACAGCTCATTCATGAGCTTTTTAGAAATATAGACGATATTCCTTTCTTCAATTTTAGCTTTAAAATTATCGATAACCGCTTCATCTTCAACAGATTTTGGCAGTTCTTCAAGAATAGGAAAAATATCGCGGTAGTAATAGGAAGATTTATTTTTTTCCAGTTGCTTCTGAAGGTAAAAAAGCTGCTTAACCGCATTTGAAAAAGAAAGGTTCTTCAAGGGAAATCCCATCGTAATATTCAGATTCTGAATTCCGTACATTACATCCAGGGTTGCAGGCAACAGATTTTCGTCCAGCAAAACGACGGCTGTATTCGAGTAGGTTTTATCTTCAATTTCTTTAAAGATTTCAGGTAAAATCTTGGTTTGGGTAATATTTCCGGAAACTTCATACACTTTTATATTTTTGGGCTGATTAAAATCGTCCTCAATCCATTTAAAAGCACGGCTTTCATTAAATTCCTTCCATATTTTATGATCTCTGAGAAATTTTCCGGCTTCCTGTCTTTCATCATCAAAATAATACCGGTCCGCCTGAAAAAAACACTGTGCTTTATCCCACTGCAAAAGGGTTCTTACGAGTTTCTCCTCTACAGGAGTAAATGCGTTGAAACCACAGAATACAAATTCTTCATTGGTATTTTTAGAATACTCATCAATGTGTTTTCTTGCCGTCTCATGAATCATTCCGGAGGTTGCCCAGTTCTTTTCCTGCAGTTTTTTCTTCAATACGGGAAGGAAAACATTCATATTTCTCCAGAAATTCAGGAATTTTTTTCTCGGAACATCATCTTCATCACCCAGGTTCTGCGCCCAGTCTTTAATTCTTTCTTCATCAAACATATAATGCAGAACCGCCTGATCACTGTCGGAAAATTTCATCATATCGTCCCAGTCTTTCTGCAGCGTAGGAAACCATTTCAGGAATTCTGAAAATTCGTCATTCGGGATAAGATTAAGGCTTTTATAGACGTCAAACGCAAAAAGCCAGAGCGAAATCCCCTGGATCTCCTGCGTATCAGCAATGCGATGTATGAGTTCTTCAATCGTAAAAAAGTTGGGAAGAAACCCTGAGTAATTTCTTTCTTTTAAAATCTGGCGTATAAAGACAATAGGCCGTTTTCCGGGCAGAACGACATTAACCCCGGAGAGATCCGTGTTTTGTTCTAAAAGTTCATCAATGATTTTATTCAGGAATTTCAAGACGATTTATAGCTTTTGTAATTTTCCAATCCTTCAGCAATTATACGATTATATTCTGATTGTTTGTCTTCCAGAATTCCGTTTTTTGTTTCGCTGTCATATTGTCGCTGGAAATCCTTATATTCCTTGAGAATTTTGTTGTAAATTGTTTTAAAATGCCTGTCAAAATCCGAGGATGTTTTTATATTTTCCGCAACTTCCTTACGAAGTTTACGTGCGTATACCTCGGCTACATCAAAATGCTTTTGTTCATGAAGAAGCACATAATCGTTGATCCTTTTTACATCTTTCCAGGATTTATCTTCATTAAAAACCGTATTGATTTCTATTTTGATCGGCGCCTTAGGATTTGATGATTTTACATAGGAATAAATCCAGCCGCAATTGGTATAAGCTACCACATTAGTTCCTCCATGGTTATTTATCTTGCTTTTAAAGTTGCTCCAGTTTAGCTTCACGTTTTCATTCCAATAGATTTTCTGACTGAATAATACATTGGAAATCAGAAAAAAGGCTAAAAAAATCCATTTCATTTATTTACTCAACTACAATTGTTTTGGTGATCCAGCTATTGCCGCCGTTCCAGAATTTAAAAGTGTATGTTCCTGTTTTTCGCGGACTGAAATTGATTTGGTTCGCAGATGTATACGTTACCTGGTTGCAAGGTCCGTTGGTAATATATTTATAAGCGGTAACCGTTCTGGCGAGGTTGTCGTTATGAACATAATCGTATCCGTAAAATCCTTCACAGTGAGAAGAATAGGTAGAATATGTTTTGATGCTTTGAATGCTGAAAACATCCATCGTGTCGTTAACTATTTTTACGCTGTCTATTTTAATTTTATCGATGGACTCAATGGTCTGATAATCGTCATCATCATCACATGAAGTAATGGACAATCCTAAAATCAGCACAGAAAACAGAAGCTTTTTCATAACAACAAAATTTTGATTATCAGTAATTTTTAAAGCAAATAGTATTCCTAAAATATGTTAAAATTTAAGAATTAAAATTGCCTTTTGACACGTAAACTACTTTTTTCGTATCAAAAAATTCTTCATCAAAATAGTTTTTAAGACTGAAAATTTCACATTTAATTCCGGCAAGCTCTTCAGCAAGTTCTCCGCCTTTTAAATATAAAACTCCATTATGTTTGGGATTAAACTGTTCTTTTTCAAATTTGCCTTTCAGCCATTTCAGAAATTCCGGCATTTGGGTTACCGCACGGCTTACCACAAAGTGAAATTTCGCCTTCAGCTTTTCTGCCCTTCCGTGAATGGCATTCACATTCTGCAGTCCTACACCTTCCGTAACTGCTTGCACAACAGTTATCTTCTTCCCAATAGAATCTATTAAAGTAAATTCTGTTTCCGGAAACAAAATCGCCAATGGAATTCCTGGAAAACCGCCGCCTGTTCCAATATCCAGAACCCTGGTTCCGGGAGCGAACTCCATTACTTTCGCAATACCTAGAGAGTGCAGAATGTGCTTCTCATAAAGGGATTCCATATCTTTTCGGGAGATTACATTAATTTTTTCGTTCCATTCATGGTAAAGATCTTCCAGTTTACCGAACTGTTCAATCTGTTTTTCTGTAAGATCCGGAAAGTATTTTAGTAGTAACGTTATAGACATGTGAAATATTATAAAAAAGCAAAAATAAGTTTTTATAAGCTTTATTCAAATAACATTTAGCTAAAGATTCTCAGATATTACTTTTTAGATTTATTCTCTTTCTATATTATTATTGGTTCTTCGTAAGCGTTTTGTCATTTCTTCATCCATTTTATTCATCTTCTTCATTTCATCTGCTCCAATCTTGGCGATATAGCCGTCTTTAAGCTGGAGATCAATTCGGTTTTCCTGCTTGTTAACACTCATATTTTCAATATCTTCACTATTAAAAGTATAATCACGCATTATTTTTTTATATTCCGTGAAGGTCATCTTTTTTACAGATTTTGGAAGCAGTGAAAAAATTTTATTGATTTTCTTAATCTGAATTAAATTGAAGGCGTGATCGTTTTCAGAATCTTTAATGCTGACAACAATTCCGGGAAGGCCTGAAAATTTATACGGACCATCGTTGATGGGATACTCTTTACTGAACCATGCCTCCCAGACTCTTCCTTTATAACGAGCGGTGGCTTTCTGGCAGCTGATCCCATTTATCTTTATAAATTCCTTTTCGATTTTCCATTTCGGAACCTCATTCTCAGGAATTACAAGATGTATGGTTTTAAATTGATCATAAAAATTGATCTCCTTTTTTCCATAATCCTTTTGTACGATATAACTTAAATTCTGATCATATGATTTTGCCTGAAGTAAATCTCGAAAGTTTTTTGTAACAGCATAGGCAGAATCTTTTTCATATTTGGCGGCATTATAAAAATAAGATTTCATGCCATCTGTATCAAGATTCATATAATCGGTAATGACAGAATCTTTTTTACCTGCATCAGGCTTCATCTGATAAGAATACGTAAACCGGTACTGCTGAGCCGAAACAAAAGAAACAACAAGCAGAAAGATTAATTTGTACATTATTAATATTTTAGCAATCAGAATTCAATTGAATAACTACAAACGTAGTGATAAACTTTCAGCCGGACAAAAAAGTTTACTTCTATTTTCCATAAAATACTTTTTATTATATATTTGTTAAATTAGAAATTATTAAATGGAGAAACTTTCAGACAGAGTACAACGACTTGGTTACTCACAGACTTTTGTTATGTCCAATAAGGCACGTGAAATGAAAGCGAGCGGAATAGACGTTATCAGCCTTACCTTAGGCGAACCGGATTTTGATGTTCCGGATAATATCAAACAGGCAGCTTTTGATGCCATTAATGAGAACTACAGCCACTACTCTCCTGTTCCCGGATTTTTAGAACTTCGGGAGGCAATTGTACATAAACTGAAAAGAGATAATGAATTAGAATACAAACCGTCACAAATCTGTGTATCAAACGGTGCAAAACAGTCCATTATAAATGTTTTGGCCGCTTTATTAAATGACGGCGACGAAGTGATCCTTCCGAATCCTTACTGGGTAAGCTATGACGAAATGGTAAAAATGATGGGCGGAACTTCAGTAATGCTTCCGACTTCTTATGTAACCGATTTTAAAATTACCGCCGAGCAGCTGGAAGAAGCCATAACAGATAAAACCAAAGCGGTGCTTTTCAGTTCACCATGTAATCCTTCGGGTGGATATTACACCTACGACGAATTGAGATCCATTGCTAAAGTTATCGCAAAATATCCTCATGTTACGGTAATCTCCGATGAAATTTACGAATATATCAACTACGAAACAAAAACCACTTCCATTGCTCAGTTTCCGGAAGTATACGAACAGACTGCCGTTATCAACGGAATGTCAAAAGCCTTTGCAATGACCGGCTGGAGAATCGGATATTCCGCATGTCCGGAATGGCTGGCAAAAGCCTGCGAAAAAATCCAGGGACAAATGACCAGCGGAGCTAACACCGTGGCGCAGAGAGCTTCTATTACCGCATTAAAAACAGATCCTTCGGAGTACCAGTACATGATTGATGCTTTCAGAAAAAGAAGAGATCTGGTGTATGATTTAATTAAACAAATTCCGGGATTCAAGGTGGTGCTTCCCAAAGCCGCTTTTTATTTTTTTCCGGATGTATCATTTTATATAGGAAAAACATTAAACGGAACAGAAATTAAGGATTCTGATGATTTCGCCATGTTCCTTCTTGAAAATGCCCACGTTGGCTGTGTAGGCGGCGTTTCGTTCGGAAGCCCGGAATGCATCAGATTTTCCTATGCTGCATCGGAAGAAGATCTTATTGAAGCCATGAAGAGAATTAAGAATACATTAGAGCAATTCAGTTAATCAAAATTATAATTAAAAACTAAAACTATTCCCACAATGAATTTTTTAAAAAGGATTACCATCGTTACAAGCATTGCCGCAGCCAGCTACTGCGGATATGCTTACGGACAGGATTTCCAGTGGAAGGAAGCAAAATCAAACGGCTACACGTATAAATATGTAACCAACGACCCCACTGCTGCAAGATATTATACCCTGAAAAATGGACTTACTGTGATTTTAAGTCCGACAAAAAAGGATCCGAGAATACAGACTTATATAGCTACAAAAGCAGGAAGTAAAACCGATCCGGCAGATCATACAGGTCTTGCCCATTACCTTGAACATATGCTCTTTAAAGGTACCGATCAGTTCGGGTCTAAAGACTGGGCAAAAGAAAAACCTCTTTTAGATCAGATTGATGCGCTGTACGAAAAGTATAACTCTACCAAAGACGAAGCCAAAAGAAAGGAAATCTATAAAGAGATTGATAAAGTTTCTGGAGAGGCTGCAAAATACGCCATTGCCAACGAATACGACAAAATGATGTCGGGAATGGGTGCAGACGGAACCAATGCATTTACTTCTTACGAACAGACCGTATATACAGAAGATATTCCTGCCAACGTAACGGATAAATTTCTTGCCGTACAGGCTGAAAGATTCAGACAGCCGATTCTGAGGCTTTTCCATACAGAGCTGGAAGCAGTATATGAAGAGAAAAACCGTGGTCTCGACAACGATGGAAGAAAAGTACTGGAAGCTATGTTTGCTGCCATGTTCCCAAATAACAATTACGGAAAGCAGACAACCATCGGAACGATTGAGCATTTGAAAAACCCTTCATTAAAGGCAATTCGGGAATATTATAACAATTATTACGTGCCGAACAATATGGGAATCATCATGTCCGGAGATTTTAATCCTGATGAAATGATTGCCAAAATCGATAAAGCATTCTCTTATATGAAGCCTAAAACGATTCCTGAGTATAAAGTTGGCCAGGAAAGTCCGATTACGGCACCTATTACAAGAGAAGTCTACGGTCCGAATCCTGAAAATATCATGATCGGGTTCCGTTTTCCGGGAGCAACAACGAAAGACGCAAGAATGCTGAATTTCATCGGAAGCATGCTTACCAACGGACAGGCAGGATTAATTGATCTTGATTTGGTTAAAAAACAAAAATTATTGAGCGCTTATGCTTTCCCGTATGTCCTGAAAGATTATTCAGTGCTTTTACTACAGGGTAATCCTACGGAAGGACAATCTCTGGATGATGTAAAAAGCCTGTTGATTCAGGAAATTGATAAATTAAGAAAGGGTGAGTTTTCAGATGACCTGATGCAGTCTATTGTTAACAATGAGAAGAAGAATATTATTCAGAAGTATGAAAAATATAGTTCGAGAGCAGAGTCTCTCATGGATGAATTCACTTCCGAAGTAGATCATAAAACACAGCTGGAATACGTTGAAGAAATCTCTAAACTGACGAAAAAAGATATTATGGATTTCGCTTCCAGATATCTTAAGGACAATAATTACGTAGCGGTTTACAAAAGAAAAGGAGAAGATAAAAATATCCTGAAGGTAGACAAACCTGCCATTACAGCAGTATCCGTAAACAGAGAAGACCAGTCGCCGTTCCTGAAAAAAATTGACGAGATGCCGGAATCGCCGATCGCTCCGATGTGGCTTGATTTTAATAAAGATATTGATAAAGGCAAACTGAAATCCGTTGATATTCTCTCTGTAAAGAATACGGACAATCAGCTTTTCAGACTATATTATCATTTTGATTCCGGAAGATGGAATAATAAAATGCTTCCTTTAGCGGCAGAATACCTGCAATATTTAGGAACAAAAAATAAATCTTCGGAACAGATCAGTAAGGAGTTTTACAAACTGGCCTCAAGCTTTAACGTAAGTGCAGGAAATGAAGAAACATACGTTTCTTTGGAAGGTTTAAATGAAAACTTCGAAAAAACGGCTGCACTATTTGAAGATCTTATCAAAAACTGTCAACCTGATCAAAAAGCCCTGGATTCTTACAAAGCAAGACTTAAAAAATCAAGAGCCAACGCCAAACAGAATAAAGGTTCAATCATGAGCGGGCTGAGAAGTTACGCTCAATATGGACCACAAAATCCTTTCAATAATGTTTTAACGGATGCTGAGCTTGATGCATTAAAAGCAGAAGATCTCGTGAATATGCTTCATGATTTATTTAATTATAAACATAAAATTCTTCACTATGGGCCAAAATCCGCAAATGAAGTATCATCTTCTTTAGCATCAGTCCATAATGTTCCGGCTTCGCTTAAAGATATGCCGAAATCCAAGACGTTCACTCAGGTTTCAACGGATAAAAACCAGGTTTTATTCGCCCACTACGACATGGTTCAGGCAGAAATCTTCTGGGTGCGAAACAGTGATCCTTACAATGTAAGCATTACGCCAACGGTAAGCTTATTCAACAACTATTTCGGTGGCGGAATGGGTTCCGTAGTATTCCAGACGATCAGGGAATCAAAAGCACTGGCTTATTCTACCTATTCTTATTTTTCACTTCCGGGAAAAAAAGAGGATAAAGATATGATCATGGCGTATGTAGGAACTCAGGCAGATAAATTCAATGAATCTACAACAGCCATGAATGAACTGCTTACTACCCTTCCGAAATCTGATCAGCTTTTCGAAACAGCAAAAAGTGGATTGAAAAAATCTATTGCTGCAGAAAGAATTACTCAGGACGGTATTATCTTTACTTATCTGAGAGCACAGAAATTAGGAAATAATTCAGATATCAGAAAGAATGTTTACGAACAGGCTCCTAAATTAACTTTTGCAGACATCAATACTTTTCATAACAAAGAAATGAAAGGCAAAAATTACACATATTGTGTAGTGGCTTCTCAGGACAAAGTGAAAGAAGCGGATATGCAGAAGCTTGGTGAAGTAAAAAAACTGAATCTTACTGAGATATTTGGTTATTAATCATTTCCATCTTAAATAAATTAAAAGCCCTGATTCAGGGCTTTTTTTGATTCTATCAAGCTAATGTGTTGATAGATTTTATTAATCGATACTTATTTGTTCGATAGACAAAGTATCTCTATATTTGCACCAGAAAAATTTAAATAAACAAGAAATTATGTCTTTAGTAGGAAAAAAATTCCCGAATGTAACCATTGACGCAATGTCTGAAATGGGTGACGATTTAAGAATCAACATCTTTGAAGAAGCAACTGCAAACCAGCAAAAAGTTCTTTTATTCTGGTATCCGAAAGATTTTACTTTTGTATGCCCTACCGAACTTCACGCTTTCCAGGAAGCTTTAGGAGAATTTGAAAAAAGAAACACTAAAGTAATCGGTGCTTCTTGCGATACAAACGAAGTGCACTTTGCATGGCTGAATGTTTCAAAAGATAACGGAGGTATCGAAGGTGTTACGTACCCGATTCTTGCCGACACGCACAGACAGCTGGCTAACCTTTTAGGAATTGTTGATCAGGATTTTGAATACAATGATGAAGGTGAAGAAGTTTTCACAGGTTCAAACGTTACATACAGAGCAACATATCTTATCGACGAAACAGGAAAAATCTTCCATGAGTCTGTAAACGATATGCCTTTGGGAAGAAATGTAAAAGAATATTTAAGATTAATCGATGCTTATACGCACGTTCAGAAGCATGGTGAAGTTTGCCCTGCCAACTGGGAAGAAGGAAAAGATGCTATGAAAGCGGACAGAACTTCTACTGCTGAGTATTTAGCTAAAAATTAACATCTAATTTTAATATAACAATGTATCAATCTGATAATGTAACAATGATGCTGCAGAAGATGATATTGGTAAACTGTTACATTGTTTTTATTGGTACATTGTTTATTTTTTATAAAAAATAAAACAAATGTATACAGAATTAACAGAAGATACGCTACAGAATATTGTAAGCGAAAATGAAAAAGTAGTGGTACAGTACGGCGCAACATGGTGCGGAAACTGTAGAATTATGAAGCCGAAATTCAAAAAATTAGCTTCTGAAAATGACAGTATTCCCTTCTTATATGTTGATGCGGAAAAATTACCGGAAAGCAGAAAACTGGCTAAAGTAGACAATTTACCAACTTTTGCCATCTTCAGAAACGGTGAACTGGTAAATCAGGTTCAGACCAACAAAGCAGAGAGTTTAACCGAATTATTTAACGAATTATAATGAAGTTACCCATCATAAGACAGCTGTATCAAACGCAGACACCTGAAAACCTTGAAAAAACCCTGGAAGTACTGGAAAGCTTTACAGAATTCAGAGGTACTACAGAAGAGGACATGAACGTTGCCGGAGAATTGATTACCAATATCTGCGGAGCCCTGGAAGTTCACGCCAGTGTACAATCCGGAATGAGCGAGAAAGATGCCTTAAACTCTTTTGCTCAAAAGGTTTTAGGATCTATCGACAAATAAATCTGATCTGAAATTGAAAGATTTTAAACTTAAATTTTACGAAGTTTATCCGTAAACTTCCAAATAAAAAATCCCGATGAAAACATCAGGATTTTTTGGGTTATAGAAAATATATAATCTATTACTTTTTACTTCTTACCTCTCACCTCTCTCACTTCTCACCTCTCACTTTTTACCTTTCACTTCTCACCATCTTAACTTCTCCTGCTCATCAGAATACTCAGGATATACCAGAATAAAAGCATAATTGAAGCAAAAAGCTGTAAAGAAGCTCCCACATATTGATTTGTGCTATAAGCATCCTTTAATTTACTGGTCTGATAAAGAATGGTTGCCGAAGCCAGAATTACCATTCCTACAGAAAACCAAAGTCCAAGATTAAACCCGAACAGCATTCCTCCAACAATTAATCCCAAAGAAATAAATCCTCCGATCACAATAATGTTTCTAAGGAAAGAAAAGTCTCTTTTTGAAGTGAATGCAACGAATGAAATCCCTGAAAACATGGCAATCGTAAGCATTGCTGCCTGGAAAATCACCTGCGGTCCTGCGTATAGCGTAGCAATTTTAATCAATGGAAGGAAAATAACTGCTTCCAGCAAAATATAAAATCCTAATCCTAAATATTGTGTCGATTTGCTCAGTGAAAGCGACCATTTGGTAGCCAGAACAGAAGCAAGCCAGAACACACCTATAATCAAAAGCCAGATATACCGCTGGCCAAACATGGCAAAGATTACCTGATCCGGAACAATCTGCAATAAAACAGTTTCCACACCAATAAATGCAAGAATTGCCAATGCAACGTGTAAATAGGTTTTCTTGTAAAAGTCGGCTTTCTCAATATCTGAAGAATGCGCGACCAAAACGTCTGTCATCATATTTTTTATGTATTAATTTTTTAATATTATTTTATTATTACTCATTATTTATTGCTCATTACTCCTGAACTACTCTGCATATTCAGGCTTTATTCCGAGAATCTTTCCGTCATTCTCAAAAATTACATTGATAATATCCCGTGGCGGATTATTTTGATCATCTGAATATTTGTACTGAATAATCGGATACGTTTCGTTCTCATACAATTGCTGGTATCCCGATTTATAAACTTCCATTTTTCTTTCAAAGCTGATTCCTCCTGATAGTTTTGATATCATATCCTCAGACATATAATATTTGATCTTATCTGAAACCAAGGTCTTGATTTTCCCTTTATCCGAGTCTTTCAGCGCAGCAATAAATTTCATAAAAGTCTGATTGTACAAATCAACTTTATCCTTACTTAATTCCGAGGTAAGCTCTATTCTCTTACTCTCAACAATCTTTATACTGCTCTTTTGCTGGGAAAAAGTCCAGTGAAAAGCAAAAAACGCACCTATAAAAAGTATTTTTTTCATGTGAATCGATGATTGGTTGACAGCAAGATACGAAGAATTATATTACCGATAAAAATTTCATCGTATCAACATTATCGGCATACGTATCAAGTCCGGGATTTTGAGCTTCTCCCAATGCGATAGAGTCCAGTCCAAGTTCTTCTTTAGCCACCACACACTGGATATTTTCTTCGTTTTCAGCAATGAAATCCTTCACTTCATCCAGAGAAGAATATCTGCTGAAATTAATCACAGAAAGCGGACTGAACAGTTTCTCATCCTCTTTGAGCATCACAAAATTATTATCCCAGAATTTTTCCTGGTTCAGAAGATAAACCGCCCTGTTGTAATCGTAATTATTGGCATATTTATTATGGTTGATAATATCCTGAAAATCCAAAAAGCTTTCAAAAATTCTGTCAATCACATAATCTTGGGGAATGAATAACCTGGTAACATTTCTGCAGCCCAGCCCGAAATACCGGAAAATATCTTCCGCAAGGAGCTTCAGTTCTTCCTCCGTTTCATCCCCTTTGATAACAGCGATAGACGTTCTGTTCTTCCGAATGATATGAAGATGATTCTTAAAGTAATACTCGAGGTACCTTGCCGTATTGTTGCTTCCGGTAGCAATTACCGCATCAAAATTTTCCAGCCTTTCTACAAATTCAAACATTACGTTTCCGTCGGAAAACTCGTTCCATTTTTTAAGTAAAAAAGGAATCATATACCGGTCTTTAGAAGACAGTTTGATCACCGGAATATGATTGCTCAGCACTACGGAAATCACATCATGAAATCCCACCAAAGGAATGTTGCCGGCTAAAATAAGCCCTACTCTTTTTGAAGTTTTGGAAAGAGAGTATTCTTTAAGCCATTTATTTATATTTTCATCCGTCAGCAGATCAGCCCATTGTTTCAAAGCGAATTTTTGGTTCTCAATCGTAAACCAGGGATTCTCTATTTCAGACTTCTTTAGCAAAAAATCAAAATCAACATCATTCTCATTATAATGTTCGGTATTTTTTAATAAAAACTCTTTTATATAATGGCTAAGCCTTGTAAGTCCTAAAACTTGATTTTCAATATTCATAAGTACTGTAAAATTGGGGAATATTTTGTAATTTTGTGCAAATTTAAAAAAAATTAGCGATGGCTATTAAAATAACTGATGAATGCATTAATTGCGGGGCTTGCGAACCGGAATGCCCGAATAATGCAATTTATGAAGGAGCAGTCGACTGGAAAGCTTCAGAAGGTACAGAACTCAAAGGTACCGTAACATTACCATCAGGTCTTACGGTAGATGCAGATGCACCACAGGAACCGGTAAGTGATGATGTTTATTTTATTGTAACAGATAAATGTACGGAGTGCAAAGGCTTCCACGAAGAACCGCAATGTGCTGCAGTATGCCCGGTAGACTGCTGTGTTCCGGATGAGGATCACGTAGAATCTGAAGAAGCACTGCTTAATAAAAAAGCATTCTTACACGGAGAATAAAAACTGCCGTCTCATTCATCATGAGGCGGTTTTTTATATCCAAAATCCTATATTTTATAATAATTATAAATGAAGCCGTACAATCAACGTGTTGCGGCAGCCAAAAAATAAATAATATGAGCAAAAAACACAACTTTAGCGCAGGACCATGTATTTTACCTCAGGAAGTTTTCGAAAAATCGGCACAGGCCATTTTAGATTTCAACGGAATCGGCTTATCTCTTCTGGAAATATCCCACAGAAGCAAGGATTTTGTAGCGGTAATGGATGAAGCACGTGCCATTGTAAAAAGACTGATGAATCTTGGTGATGACTATGAAGTGCTGTATCTGGGCGGTGGTGCGAGCCTTCAGTTTGCCATGGTTCCGTACAACCTGATGAAAGTGGGCGGAAAAGCAGCGTATCTTGATACGGGAACTTGGGCAGCAGGAGCTGTTAAAGAAGCTAAAAAAATAGGAAATGTTGATGTTGTAGGCTCATCTAAAGAAGAAAACTACTCTTTCATTCCGAAAGAGTATACCGTAGGTTCGGAATACGATTATTTCCACTGCACTTCCAATAACACCATTTACGGAACTCAGATAAAATCTTTCCCGGAAGTAGATACCCTGATGGTTTGTGATATGAGCTCTGATATTTTCTCAAGACAGCTGGATTTTTCAAAATTTGATCTTATCTATGCCGGAGCACAAAAAAATATGGGACCTGCGGGAGTGACTTTGGTAGTAATCAAAAAAGAGATCTTAGGCAAAACAGGAAGAGAAAATATGTTTTCCATCCTGGATTATTCCCAGCATATTGCGAAAGAATCGATGTACAACACCCCTCCGGTTTTTCCGGTGTATGCATCTTTGCTTACCTTACAGCACCTTGAGCAAAACGGAGGAATTGCAGGTGCGGAAGCAAGAAATGAAGCAAAAGCAAAATTATTATACGACGAAATAGACAGCAACCCGCTGTTTGAAACATTCTGTGTAAAAGAAGACCGTTCCCTGATGAACGTTTCTTTTAAAATTACCGACGAAAGCAAAAAAGAAGCATTCGACAATGCATGGAAAGCTGCAGGAATCAGCGGACTGAACGGACACAGAAGTCTTGGAGGATACCGTGCGAGCCTTTACAACGCATTACCGATCGAAAGTGTTCAGGTGCTGGTAGATGTCATGAAATCGTTCAAATAATTGACAAAATAAAAATTCAGAGATTAAAAAATGAGTACCATTATTTTAAATTTTCTTAATTTGCGAGCCGATTTAGAATTTTTTAAATAAGATCATTTTAAATCTTAAATCAATAAAAAAATGAAAGTTTTAGCGAACGACGGTATTTCCAAAGCAGGCGAACAGGCATTAAAAAATGCAGGAATCGAAATTCTGGACAACAGGGTTGCACAGGATCACGTCATCAACTTCATCAATGAGAATAATGTTGATGTTCTGCTGGTAAGAAGCGCCACCAAAGTGAGACAGGAGCTGATTGACGCGTGTCCCGGACTTAAAATCATCGGAAGAGGCGGTATCGGAATGGATAATATCGACGTGGAGTATGCTATTGAAAAAGGACTGTATGTCATCAATACACCAACAGCTTCTTCGAAATCCGTTGCCGAACTTGTTTTCGGGCATTTTTTCTCCCTGGCAAGATTCCTTCATGAATCGAATAGATTAATGCCGCTGGAAGGGGAAACCCATTTTGATGCCATGAAAAAATCGTTCAGCAAAGCGTATGAACTTTCAGGAAAAACATTAGGAGTGATCGGCTTCGGGAGCATTGGTCAGGAAGTAGTTAAAATGGGAATCTCTTTGGGTATGAAAGTCATTGTTCTCACAAGAAAACCAAAAACAAAAGTTCTCAGCCTTGAGTTTTTCGACGGGCAGACGGTAAACTTTGAAATCACTTCCACCAATGATATGGATGCCTTCCTTAAAGAAGCAGACTTTATCAGCATTAATACTCCGAAAACGAATGAATATATCATAGACACGCCCCAGTTTGAAAAAATGAAGGATGGAGTCTATATTGTAAATACTGCAAGAGGCGGCGTCATGAATGAAGTAGCCCTGATCGATTTTATCGAATCCGGGAAAGTGGCCGGCGCTGCACTGGATGTTTTTGAAAAAGAACCCAATCCGGAAGTCCTTCTGCTGATGAATCCGGCATTGTCTCTGTCTCCGCACGTAGGAGGAAACACGGTAGATGCTCAGGAAAAAATCGGGGTAGAACTTGCAGAACAAATTATCAAAATAAAAGAAACTATACAATAAAATATGCCTGTTTTTAAACCTTTTCGCGGAATAAGACCTCATAAAGACTATGAGAGTACTTTCCCTACTCATCCTCTTGATAACTTCAGCCAGGAAGAGATAGCGGAAAAAGCTCAAGTTGAAGATACTTACATCAATATGATAAAACCTTATGTTGTAAGTAAATCCAAAGATATTGATAGGAATTTAAGAAAAATCCGTTCTACATTTGAAGAACTGATGGACGAAAACAAGCTCGTTCAGGACAATTCGGCCTATTATCTTTATGAGCAGATCTATCCCAACAAACAGGTTTTCAGAGGTCTTTTAGGATTGGCAAGTATTGAAGATTTCTGGAACGGAAAAATCAAAAGGCACGAAAGCACCATTCCGCAGAAAAAGGAAAAACTTGCGCATTACCTGGAAAAGGTGAACCTTCAGGCAGAACCGGTATTGCTTACCTACCCTGCCAATTCCAAGATTGAGCTTCTCATGAACCATGAGGAAAAGAATGTTCCGATCTTTAATCACGTCGATACCAAAGGAATCAGGCATAAAATCTGGAGGATTGATAACCGTCTTAAATTACAGCAGTTCAAGGAAGTGATTGACCAGATCGACTCTTTTTATATTGCAGACGGACACCACAGAATAGGATCTACCGCACTGAACGCCAAACATCAGAAAGAAAAAAACAAAAGACATAACGGAACAGAACTTTACAACTTTGTCTACAGCTTTATCGTTTCCAACCAGTCGATTAAAATCCATGATTACAACCGGATCGTAACCGATCTTAACGGACTCTCAAACGAAGAATTTTTAAAAGAGCTGGAAACCTATTTCCTCATCCATGAAAAAGGAGAAACAGCATATTTCCCTTCTCAGAAATTCCATATCTCGATGTATATGGACGGCAAATTCTACTCGCTCCACGTAAAACATGATCTGCGTTCACAGGAAATGTCTCTGGATAACCTGGATCACCATCTTCTTGACAAATATGTTTTCAAGAATATTTTAAAAATCGAAGATCCGGACAGCTCTGAAAAAATCGATTATATCAAAGGAACGTCCAATATTGAAGGAATCAATCATCTTAAAGAAAAAATAGACAGCGGAGCAGGAAAAGCAGGATTCGGGATTTACCCCGTAAGCTTTAATGATATGATTAAAATTTCAGATTTAAAGTTGAGCATGCCTCCGAAATGCACATTCATTGAGCCCAAATTGGTTACCGCACTCCTAATGTACGATATGAAACAATAATACTAACCATTTTTTCCTTACTTTTAGCATGGAAAAAGAACGGTAAAATAAATGAAAAAGATCTTCATTATCATTCCACTCTTTTTGGGTGGATTTTTATTTTCTCAGAAAAAACCGGTAAAAAAACCGGTACGAAAGGCTGCCATTACCCAAAAGCTCAATTATCATGATGAGTTTAAAAAAATTTCGGATGAAATCATGGTGAATGGTACGGCTTATAATAATCTGGGAGAACTTACCAAAGGGATAGGGTCACGCTTCAGCGCTACTACGGGATATATGAAAGCGGCAGAATGGGCAGAAAGAAAGCTGAAGGAAATAGGCGTGGAAATGATCTGGAGACAGGAAGCAAAAGTTCCGGTGTGGATAAGAGGAAGAGAATCTCTTCAGATAAAAGCAGGAAACGGTGACTGGAAAAATATCAGGATGCTGTCCTTCGGAAACTCTGAAGGTACCGGAGGGAAAGATCTTACAGGCGAAATTGTATTAATGAGTAGTGTAACGGAGCTCAACGCCACTTCAATAGGTCAGCTGAAGGATAAAATTGTTTTCGTAAATCTTCCGATGGATCCGAAAATTATCAATACCAGTGATTCCTATCTTATTGCCGCAAAATCTAAGCTTATCTCCCCTTCCGTGATTGCTTTAACAGGTGCAAAAGCGTTAATTATACGCTCATTGACCACAGCCAACGACGATACGCCACATGCGAAGATGATTTATTATGAACCGGATGATAAAGTTAAAATCCCGGCACTGACCATCGGAGCGAGATCTGCAGACGAGCTTGAAAAGCTGCTGAAAAAACAGAAAGTTATCGCTAAAATCAATATGACCGCAGAATCAAAGGGTGAAACCAGAAACCCTAATATCATTGCAGAAATACCCGGAAAAAAAGATTCTAATGTAATTCTTCTTGGTGCACAGCTGGATTCCTGGGATTTTGGTGAAGGTGCAATTGATGACGGAACCGGCGTTGTTCAGTGTATAGAAGTCCTGAGAACTTTGAAAGCGCTCGGTATTGAAAACAGGCATACCATCCGTGTGGTTTTTTTCGCTAACAGTGAAAATGGCGGACAGGGCCGCGAGATGTATGCTGCTTATGTGAAAAAGAAAGAGGAAAGACATATTTTTGCACTGGGAACCGATGCAGGAGGATATTCCCCTAGAGGTTTTTCTCTGGACATGTCTCCCCAAAGAAGACGGCAGATTTTCGAGTGGAAAAACTACTTTCTTCCTTACGGAGTCTACGATTTTGATCAGACAGATGCCATTCAGGATATTTCTCCATTAAAAAAACTGGATATTCCTTTGGCTGAGCTGGTTGTAGATACTCAAAGATATTTCGATTATCATCATTCTGAACAGGATACTTTTGATAAAGTGAATAAAAGAGAGCTGCTGCTTGGCGCCGTTGCCATGACACAAATGATCTTTATGATCGATAAAAACTGGTAATAGTGAAATAAGCTTGTATTTCGTTGTCAAGTTTACGCCTTTGTTTACCTTAAACATAAGCATCTTAATTAAAAAAACTTTGTATAGCTTTGCGTTTTATAAAAACAACCACCATAAAAAAAGCATATGGAAATCATCAAACCTGATCTGAAACCCGAACTCTTCACCGATACCAAAACCCAAGCACTCTATGACCAGTTTCAACAACTGCTGAATGAACTCGGAAAAAATAAAATTTCACCTGAAACGGCAGAGAAGATTAACCGCGGGACGGCAGTAATCAATTCCACGAACTTGCGTGACAAAGATTTATACAAACTGCTGAAGCAAAAACAAAACGACATCATTAAAATCTTAGAAAAAGAACACAAGATTGTCCCTAAAAACTACTACCGCAATTTGTGGATGGCTGTTGGAATGGGCGCATTCGGAGTGCCGATTGGTGTTGCTTTCGGGCTGCTTATTCATAATATTGCATTGCTCAGCATCGGATTGCCTATCGGGCTAGGCATTGGTGTTGTAGTGGGCAGTTCTCTCGATAAAAAAGCGGAGGCGGAAGGCAGACAGCTGGATGTCGAAATTAAAGCGTAACATGAAAGGCAGCATCAATTAACATTAAGAGGCTATGAAATTTTACTACGTGATTTTTTATAGTTTTATTCTTAAATTTCTCAATTCAATAAACTTTGTTTATTTTTCAATTTAACATTAAGAATTTCAGTAAATTAAGTTGAAACGAATTAAGAAACCAATTAATTGTTTTATTAAGTTTTTTAAGACAATTCTCTTAACTTTCTTAATGTTAAAAATAATTTATAATGTAAGCATACTAAAGCTATTAATGAGTTTAATAAATTAATTTGAAACTATTGTATGCTTTCTTTCACTACGAAGTTTACCCACCAACCCATTATAAATAGGATTAACAATACATGAAAAATATTTTAAGCACCCTACTTATAGCCGGAAGCATCGCTGTTTCCGCACAGGCAAAAGAAGACTCCCTACAATTTGCAAAGATTTCTACGGAAATTTTAAATAAAGGAAAAGCATACAACGAGCTGAGAGATTTAACCAAAAATATCGGCCACCGTCTCAGCGGTTCCGAATCCTATGAAAAGGCCGTAAAGTGGGCTGAACAAAAGCTCCGTGATGCGGGAGCCGACAAAGTATGGCTTCAGGAAGTCATGGTCCCGGTGTGGGTAAGAGGAAAAGAATCGCTGCAGATCAAAACGTCCAACGGAAACTGGAAAAGTTTAAAAATGCTTTCGCTGGGCAATTCTGAAGGAACGGGCGGAAAAGATGTTACCGGCGAGATCATCATGGTTCGTTCGATGGAAGAATACGAAAAACTTTCCCCGGAACAGGTGAAAGATAAAATTGTGTTCTTCAATTACCCTTTCAGCCAGTCTTATATTGAAACATTTCGAGGATATGGTGATGCAGCGAAATACAGAACAACGGCGGCTTCTTTAACTGCAAAAAAAGGAGGTAAATTTGCCATCATCCGTTCGCTTTCTTCTGCTTTTGACGATGTTCCGCATACCGGAGCAATGCGTTACGCAGACGGCAAGAAAATTCCTGCAGTAGCCATCGGAAGCACTACTGCAGATGAGCTTGCCAAACTGCTGCAATCCCAAAAAGTTACGGCAAAGCTTAATTCCAACTGCGGGATGAAAGGCGAGAAGCTGTCCCACTCTGTGATCGGGGAAATTACCGGTAAGAAAGATCAAAGCGTGATTGTAGTCGGTGGCCACCTCGATTCCTGGGATGTGGGCGAAGGTGCTCATGACGACGGAGCAGGAATCGTTCAGAGTATCGAAGTATTAAGAACCTTTAAAAACTTAGGAATACGAAATAACCACACCATCCGGGTCGTATGTTTTGCCAATGAAGAAAACGGGGTTAAAGGCGGTGTTCAGTATGGAAAAACAGCCAAAGAAAGCAATGAGAAACATCTGTTTGCCATAGAATCCGATGCGGGCGGATTTACCCCGAGAGGAATTTCCCTGGATATGGACCAGGAAAAAAGAAAGCAGATCCAAAGCTGGTCGGAACTCTTTTTACCGTACGGAATTTATGATTTTAAAAATACCTATTCCGGAACAGATCTTTATCCGCTTCACGATATGGGAATTCCGGCTGCAGAGCTGGTTCCGGATTCTCAGCGGTATTTTGATATCCATCACACAGAAGAAGACACATTTGAAAAGGTAAACCGACGGGAACTTCTTTTGGGCGCAGTAGCCATGACCCAGCTTATTTATATGATCGATAAAAACTGGTAATATATTCAACCGTTCTTTTTAAGAGCGGTTTTTTTATGAGGTGATTTCTTGTCCCATTTCCCGAAAACCTGCTTGTTACTTTTAAAACAACAATACGTTGTCAAACAATGAAATATTGTATGACTGTTTGTGTTGATTTGATAAAGCGCTTGATCTAATCTGGGCAATCTGCAGGATCAGCGGGATACTAATTACGGAGAATTACTGATAAGCATTAGATATTTAACGCTACGATCGCAAAGCAATGTGTTATTGCTTGTTAATTTTCGCTCGCAAGGGCACTTTGTTCAGCAAGTGATAGCATTGTTTTAATGTAATTATAAATCTCTTGAAATACATCTATCATTTGCTGAGTAGAACGCCTTTGCGAACGGAAATAATCAACAAATATTAATTCAATAACCAAGCGATCCTAGCGCTAAGAAAATAAAAGCTTTTTTTGGTTGTCCGCTTATTAAACTAAGGCTTCGACAAGCTCAGCCTGACATCGCTAAGAACAAAACGTTAGTATTAGAGCTGTCACACTGAGCTTGTCGAAGTGTTTAATATAAATCCGTAATTTTCAAGTTAGAAAATAATAGCCGTTTATTTTGTAGACATTTAAATTTTTTCAGCCACTTATGCAAAGCAATATATTATTGTGTATAGGTTTTCAATCGCAAAGATGATGATAAGTAACTTCATTATTTAGGGAGCAAAGTTTAATCAACAAGTTGATTTGATGAAGTGCATGATCTAATCTGCGTTATCTGTGCAATCTGCGGGATATAATAAAATCTGATTTAATGATAAACCTTTGCAGCACTTGCAATAAAACAAAGCTTTTTTTTGGTTGTCCGCTTATTAAACTAAGGCTTCGACAGGCTCAGCCTGACATCGCCAAGAACAAAACGTTAGTATTAGAACTGTCACACTGAGCTTGTCGAAGTGTTTAATATAAATCCGTAATTTTCAAGTTAGAAAATAATAGCCGTTTATTTTGTAGACATTTAAATTTTTTCAGCCACTTATGCAAAGCAATATATTATTGTGTATAGGTTTTCAATCGCAAAGATGATGATAAGTAACTTCATTATTTAGGGAGCAAAGTTTAATCAACAAGTTGATTTGATGAAGCGCATGATCTAATCTGCGTTATCTGTGCAATCTGCGGGATATAATAAAATCTGATTTAATGATAAACCTTTGCAGCACTTGCAATAAAAACAAAGCTTTTTTTGGTTGTCCGCTTATTAAACTAAGGCTTCGACAGGCTCAGCCTGACATCGCTAAGAACAAAACGTTAGTATTAGAGCTGTCACACTGAGCTTGTCGAAATATTTAATATAAATCCGTAATTTTCAAGTTAGAAAATAATAGCCGTTTATTTTGTAGACATTTAAATTTTTTCAGCCACTTATGCAAAGCAATATATTATTGTGTATAGGTTTTCAATCGCAAAGATGATGATAAGTAACTTCATTATTTAGGGAGCAAAGTTTAATCAACAAGTTGATTTGATGAAGCGCATGATCTAATCTGCGTTATCTGTGCAATCTGCGGGATATAATAAAATCTGATTTAATGATAAACCTTTGCAGCACTTGCGCTAAAAACAAAGCTTTTTTTGGTTGTCTGCTTATTAAACTAAGGCTTCGACAGGCTCAGCCTGACATCGCTAAAAACAAACGTTAGTATTAGAGCTGTCACACTGAGCTTGTCGAAGTGTTTAATATAAATCCGTAATTTTCAAGTTAGAAAATAATAACCGTTTATTTTGTAGACATTTAAATTTTTTCAGCCACTTATGCAAAGCAATATATTATTGTGTATAGGTTTTCAATCGCAAAGATGATGATAAGTAACTTCATTATTTAGGGAGCAAAGTTTAATCAACAAGTTGATTTGATGAAGCGCATGATCTAATCTGCGTTATCTGTGTAATCTGCGGGATATAATAAAATCTGATTTAATGATAAACCTTTGCAGCACTTGCGCTAAAAACAAAGCTTTTTTTGGTTGTCTGCTTATTAAACTAAGGCTTCGACAGGCTCAGCCTGACATCGCTAAGAACAAAACATTAGTATTAGAGTTGTCACACTGAGCTTGTCAATCTCTTGAAACACATCTATCATTTGCTGAGTATAACGCCTTTGCGAACGGAGTTAAGTGCAATATTTTTATTAAATAACAAAGCGTTCTCTGCGCTAAAAATAAAAGATACTATTGTTTTTCTCCCGCTGATTTTGCAGATTTTGCAGATTTATTGTAGGATAAAACTATTCCGATATAGTAATTATCGTCTGAAACGAACAAACAAAATTACTTCAAATACACCTTTTTATTCATTTGTATATCAATGATTTTACCGCCTCGTTTTATCTGTAATTTAAGGCTGTCCAAATCTTTTTCTACACGATTAATGAAATAATAACACGACTTTTCTTTATCAAGGTTCTGTAAAGAAATTCCATTGATGCTGAGAATGGCATCTCCTATTTTCAGCGGAAAATTGTCTTCTTCAAACACAAAAGTCACCATTGCATTACCGTCAACAAAGCGGTAGCTGAACCCAAACGACTCAAGGGTTGGCGGACTTTTAGCAATTCTTTTCATGTAGATATTGCTGTTTTTCCAGTCGAGGATGAAGGTGAAATCTTTCAAGAACTCATTGCCGATAAGATCGGTTTTCCCGGTTCCTATTCTTTCATCCTGAAAGAGCGTATTTCCCATCTTCAGGGAATCGGTGCGGAAAATATATCCTGCTGCCGGAGTAGCGGTCCCGAAAGCACCGGTCGTACGTGTCCCGAATGTTTTGATGACATGCTGAAAGGTCTTCGGATTGATGCCGTCACCGGAAACTTCCAGTCTGCCAGTAAACCCGGTGTCGAAAGTGAGTTTTATATCTCTGTTGAGAAGCGATGCGGTAATAGTCGGTGTTTTTTGGGGCTGACTTTCAAAAGGAATGACGATGTCATAGTCCTTCACGTTAAAGTTGGAAAGATCTGCAGAGGCTTCCAATACATTTTCGGAATAGTTGATTTTCCAGAAGAGTTTGGCCATCTGATTGGCTCCGATAATGCCATCCACTTTCAGGCAGCCCAGTTCCGCCGAATTGAGATCCAGCACAATCGCGCCTACATTTTTGAACACAAGGTGATCCACTTTCATTTCAGGAAGTTCGGTGAAGATCTGCTGCTGCACCTTTTCATCAGAATCTTTGATCGATCTTTTGTATTTTTTTCTGAGGTTGAGTTCTTTGTAAATCGCCTGGGAAATAACCGTCGGCGCCCCGGAATCGAAAATGAAGTTGTAGGTTTTCCCGCTGATGTCCACCTTTACAAACGGCAGGTTGTTTTCATATCTCAGACTGACTTTTTCAACAGGCTGCTGCAGCTGCACCTCCCCTTTTTCAAAAAAGTTTTTACCCTGCCCGAAAACCGTAACTGCTGAACATAAGAAAAAAGTGTAGAGGATTTTTATCATGGACTTATTTTATGGCTAAAATAAGGTTTATAGTATAACTAATTTATAGTATCTATAAATTCTTTTAATTTTATTGGAAGTTTTACTTTATTATTCAATATTTGAAAGATATTGCTTTCATTTACTTGTATTAACAGTTTTGGTCTTATTAATTTTTTGTTAGGTGCATTTGCGTTAAATTTTTTGACTTCTTTGGATATCTCTAATACTATTTCCTCAGAAATATATTTTAGATATAAAAACATAAAATACAAATCATATTTACCTCTTATAAATTTTTGAGGTTTAGACTCCAAATCAATTTTCTTGTAGAATTCTTTTATCTCTGGCAAACTAAAATTATCACATCCTGTTTTATCACAAATATATTTAAAAGATGTTTCATATGAACCTAAATCCTTCTTTTTTAAAATCCCTTCTTTATTTATAAAAAACAAATCTGATATTTTAATATCATTAAAATTTACCTTATAATTATGTTTTCTACAATACATCATCCATGCAGAAATTTTTTTTAACTGTCCAATATATTCTTTGTGTTGAATTTTAAAATTTTCGACCGCTAAATTTATAATTGTCTCATCACTAATTAAGCAATTATCTATAATGAATTTTCTTAATGTATGTTCGTCCACAAGATAATTTTCAATAGAGTAAAGTTCTGTTATAAATATATTATCGTCTTCGTATAATTCTTGACCAATGTAATCATCAAAATCTTTATCTATAAAAAATAAAATCCTTTTTTTACTATAAAAATTCCAATCAAGACTTTTATGGTTGTCAATAACATTTCCTTTACCATTACAAACAATAAATTTCAATTCATTTTCTATATTTCTCTCAATAAATTGACTATAAAAAGAAATATCTTCAATGCCTTCAACAAAACAAAAAATTGTATTATCATCACTTTTATACTGTGAAATTATTTTTATGTATGACGCAGCTGGTGATAAAACTTTTTCATCAAGAATATCTAATAAGCTCATTTCTTCTCTTTAAATTCTTCTAATGAATGTGTATAATTTCTAAGGTTATTATGAAAAATAAATGGTGAATGTGTTACCGCAAAGAGTCCTTTACATTTTTCTAGTTTTAAAATATCACTCAAAAATTTTTCTTGCCATGGAACAGACAATGAGAGTTCTGGTTCATCAATAATAATAAAGTAATCTTTGGATGAAAGAATTAAATGTGTGAACAATGAAATAATTTGTTTTTCGCCAGATGAAAGATCCTTCAGCTCAATTAAATTTCTTTTATCATTTTTTACATCTTCATCAAAAAGATTTTTAATTTTAGTATAAAAAGAATATTTTAATTCAATTTCTACTTTAAACTCATCTTTATTGTAAATTAATTCTTTTTCATTTCTAATATATTCATTACAAATATTAATTAGATCAATTATATCACTTTCTTGTCGCTTTTGATCTCGATAGATTTCGAAAAGTTTCCAAACAAAATGTGCATTAATTTTATCTTCAATATTTTCAATAGAATAATTAGACTGTAAACGTTTTACAAATTCTTCTAGCTTCGTTTTTCCTGCTTTACTTATTACAGAGTCATCAAGCCTTTTTAAAATATAATTTAATGCAGTATCATCAATTTGTAAAATCTTTGAAAAATCAAAATTACTATAACTCCTATTAAGAATGTCATCTAAGTAAGAACCTATTAAATTTGAGTTTAAAGAATCATAAAAATAATTTTTTAATTCAAGACATCTCTTTTCTATTTTTCGTTGAATATCATTCATTCCAAACTCTACTAATTCAACAAACTTTTCATCATTACTTGAAGATTTACGATTCTGGATTATTTCATAATCTTTAACTGTTCTTTCTAAATGAGGCAATATATTTATTAAATCTTTTTCAATTCTTCTATAAGTTGGAAGATATATAATTTTTGTTTCTACTAATATTGAGTTTAATTTTGTCTCAATATTTTTTATATTTTCATGGTTTTCAATATTTTCTTTTTTCTCATAAACATCAAAAATATATTCCCTTATTATACTTGATGGTATGCTGTATTTGTTAGATAGCAAATCTAATTCAGATTCAGTTAAGTTGAATAATTCAAATGGATTAATTTTCGCAGAAATTTCATTAAGTTTTCTTAAAGTGTTAAGTGAAAATTTATTTTTAAATCTGTTATCTCTTTTTAAAAGATTTTGAAAAAATCTTTTTGTAAATTCAATTTCTTCATTATTTATTTTACAATAAATTCTTTTAAAATTATATTCCAACAATTTATTCCATTGTTTGGATAAAAAATAATAGAAAATATTAACAATTGTAGTTTTTCCCGATCCATTATCCGAAACCAATATTAATCTATTACTGTCAAACTTCAATTCATAGTTTTTTGAATTATGTAATCCTTCAATTCTAAAAATTTCTATATCCATGTATATAAGTTGTTATTATTAAGTAGTCAATATAATAGTTTTTTAAATACTATCCCAAATTTTTAAAAAACTTAAAGCCTCGCCTTCAATTAAACTTAAATGTATACTATTAAGAGATGAATTTTCATACAGTTTTTTCTTAGAAATATCTAGAATAGCGAAATTCGCGTCTATAAAATCACCTTTTTTAAGGTTTTCATTCATCATCAAAAGAATTAAATCAGCTTTGGATTTAGATAATGATTCTGACTTAAAGTATAATTTAATTATATAAGGCTTATCATTTATAAAAAGTCCTACTTCTGGATTTATTTTGATTCTTAAATCATTCATCTTCCAATCTGCAAAAGGAGGTTCAATCCATTCAAGCTTTTTTTTGCCTAAAAAAGATTTATACTGTGTAATTAAATGTGGATATAGATTAATTTTATTTTTATCCGTTAAACCATTCATTACTTCGTTAAGTAAATTTTTGTTTTTATTTTCTTTATGGATCTCAACTATTTTTTCTCTTAAAGGTTTCCAAAAATCAAAAGCGGGATGATATGGATCCCTATTTTTAATTTCTTTAACTTTTGTAAATTTAGTTGTTCCAATTTTTGAAACATAGTCAATAAAATCAGTAAGTGAAATTTGGACATGCTCAACATTTTTCTTTTTAGCCATATAAGTACAATCATTTAGATTTTAAAATTATAAATATATAGTAATAAATAATTACGGCTTTCCGTATTTTCCCTGAATTTTTTACACAAAAAAGCCATCCCAACGGACAGCTTTCAATAAAACATCTAAAATTCTAAATTTTATCCAATACCTTCTTCGGAAGCACTTTTACCAGTTGCGGTTTGTATTCCTTTTCGACAATCACAAACTTCCAGTTTTTACGGTCTTTGGAAACGGCGCAAGCTTTCATATTGGTGTTGATGGTGTAAATGCCTTCCTTCGACAGGTATTTTACGTTGTTCTTGCCGTATCTTTTTTCCAGCATGGTGTTGACCTGCTTTTTCATGTCGTCGTTCAGGGAAGACATATTGCACTTCATGGTAAAATAATACTGGGCAATGGAGAAATATTCCCCGTTGATGAGCTCCGGCTTTTCAATATTCCCGAATTTCAGGTTGCTGACCTCAATCTTCATGAAGGGATTGTTGTACGTCATGTTCAGGATCTGGGTCATCTGTTCCTTCGGGACTACCGTGAAAAATTTAGGATAAATAAAACCTACCGCCTGGTCGATCTTTTTAGCCATAACCGAATTCATGAAATAGGAAAGACTTTTTTTAATGGCTGCATCGTCGGGATTCTGTTTTGTCTGGGCAAAAATCAAAGAGGACATCAGTACAAATGCAAACAGAAGGGATTTGGTTTTCATAATTTTTTATTATTGTTTTTGCACGTCAGTTCGAGTGTTTTCGAAATGTAATGGAGAAATGTATCGAGAACTTTATATTAACAAACTTTGTTGCAAATCTACCTATACTGACGTTGAATTTCCTGATAGGTCGTGGGATTCGGCGGGATCGTTACAAAAATGTGTCGAGACCTTAATATTGTTCAACTTCCCGATACGATTTTTTCAAAATCTACTCGAAGTGACGTTGAGCACTATTTCAGTGAGAATGAAAGCTCGTCAGTTCGAGTGTTTTCGTAGCGTAGCGCAGAAAATGTATCGAGAACTTTTATATTGACAAACTTCTCGATACGATTTTTCAAAATCTAATCGAAGTGACAATCTGCATAATTTCCATCGCTTCGTCAGTTCGAGTGTTTTCGCAGCGCAGCGCAGAAAATGTATCGAGAACTTTTATATTGACAAACTTCTCGATACGATTTTTTCAAAATCTACTCGAAGTGACGATCTGATAATTTCCATCGCTTCGTCAGTTCGAGTGTTTTCGCAGCGCAGCGCAGAAAATGTATCGAAATGACGATCTGCATAATTTCCATCGCGTCGTCAGTTCGAGTGTTTTCGCAGCGTAACGCAGAAAATGTATCGAGAACTTTATATTGACAAACTTCTCGATACGATTTTTCAAAATCTACCGAAGTGACGTTGAGCACTATTTCAGTGAGAATGAAAGCTCGTCAGTTCGAGTGTTTTCGCAGCGCAGCGCAGAAAATGTATCGAGAACGAATTACCAAACTTCTCGATACGCTTTGCAAGCTACTCGAAGTGACGTAGTGCATAATTTTCTACCCGAAATGACGTCTTTAACACAACAAAAAAGCCATCCTTGCGGACGGCTTTCATTATATTATCAGATCTGATTATTTCACTTTTACCAGCTCAACATCGAAGATCAGCCATGCATTTGGCGGAATTACGCCTCCTGCTCCTCTTTCTCCGTAGCCCATTGCCGGCGGAATCAATAAGGTAGCGGTTTCTCCTTCTTTCAATAAAAGGATTCCTTCGTCCCATCCTTTGATTACTCTTCCCATCCCGATCGGAATCTCAATCGGCTCGTTTCTTTTGAATGAAGAATCGAATTCGGAACCGTCAACCAATTTTCCTGCGTAGTGTACGGAAACATTGTCACCTGCTTTCGGTGCTTTTCCGTCCGTTGTTTTGGTGATTTTATAATACAGTCCGGATTCGGTTTTCTGCATTCCTGCTTTTAAATCCTCCACCATTTTCTCCTGATTGGCTTTGAATTCTTCTTCCTTCTTCTTTTTATCCGCTTCTTCTTTCGCTAAATACGCCTTATTGTTTTCTGCGATTTTCGCTTTTCCTTCCGTGAAGGTTTTCGCAGCGTCGTAGTTTTTGTATTCGTCTCCTTTGCTGAAAACAGACACTTTTTCCAATACGATATCTGTTTTAGGCTTATCCTGAGGACCTTTTTCTACATTGGCAATTGCATCGATTACTTCTTCTCCTTTTACCACTTTTCCGAAGATGGTGTGTCTTCCGTCTAACCACGGTGTTGCTACTTCCGTGATGAAAAACTGAGAACCGTTGGTATTCGGTCCTGAATTGGCCATGGAAAGAATTCCTTTTCCGGTATGCTTAAGGTCGTTTCTTTCGTCCTCGAATTTATATCCCGGATCTCCCATTCCCGTTCCCTGAGGATCTCCTCCCTGGATCATGAAATCTTTGATCACTCTGTGGAAAATGGTTCCGTCATAGTAAGGAACTCCCTTGGCTTTTGCCTTGTTGTCTATTTTCCCTTCTGCAAGGCCAATAAAATTCGCTACCGTTACAGGTGCTTTTTTGTCTTCAAACTTCACGATCATATTTCCTTTCGTTGTCTGAAGATTTGCATACAGTCCGTCGTTAAGACCTTCGTAAGTTTCTTTGTCTACGTTCATTTTTTTATAAATTGGTGTACAACTCATGAGCGAAATACTTGCCGCTGCCAGAATTATATTTTTGTTAAACAATTTCATTGATTATAATGCTTTTAATTTTATGATTAACGGGATATCATTATCGATTTTCTTCTCATCGCCGTACGTGCCGTAGGCAAGAGCCGAAGGAACCAAAAGCGTGACTTCTTCCCCATCATGGATAAAACGCAAAGCATCTTCTACCGCTTTCAGCTCATCAAAGTGTCCGAATCTGGCATCTCTTCTCTGTATCGGCTGGTCGTAGATCTTCGTCTGGTCAAAATCATACAGATCGTACGAATAGGAAATAAAAGTATCATCCTGCCTTCGCTGTCTCTGGTCAAACCCCTGAACATTTACCCAGTAATTGAGCTGGGTAGGATAATATTTTGCCGGCTGCCCGTTGATCCATTCCTGAATATGGTATCTTTCCTGGCTGTTCAGGTTTTTCATTCTTTGCTTGGAAACGTCAAGGTCATTCTTACTGAGCACACCGCCCACAGGTGGATGCGTCTGTGTATTCTTGCTGCAGCTGAATAAGCCGAGAACCAATATGAAGAGTATTTTTTTCATAAACTTTTGCGAAAATACACATTTCGGGAATGATTAACAAAAGTTGTAAAGCAAAGTTTGCATATTTCACAGGGATGGTGCGTATGAAATTGTGAGGCTCTCTATTGATGATCTACCGTTTTATTTTTCCAGGAGCTTATTCACGCTTTCCGCACTCGCTATTTTGTATGGTTTTGGTTGCGGCGGCTTCGCCACCGCAACCAAAACCATACAAAATGAGCTCAAACAATTGCTGCAATCGTGGCTAGGATGAAGGTGAATGGTGAATTTCTGCGAGTGAATTGTAAATTTTGTTATATATCCACTATTGACAATTCACAATTCAGTATTATTCACTTTTGAAAACCACCCCGTCAAAAATTCTAAGAATTTTTGCCACCCCTCCAAGGGAGGGGAATTTTAGACACTTCTTATAATTTATTTAAAAAATTAATACTCTAATGTCATCCTGTAAAGGATCTAAACCAAGCAAGCATTTTGTTACTAAACTATGCTGAGATGCTTACAGCATGACAAACACGGTGGAAACATTGTAGAAAGCTTGAAGTAAATAAAGTATACGCACGCGAAAAGCCGGGAAATCCCGGCTTTTTGTAAATATTTAAATTGAAAATTATACGGTTTCCAATACGTGGTCTACCAATACTCTCCATCCGAAAGGATCTTCGGAAAGGTTGTTCTGAAGGCTTACCAAATCATTTTTAAGCAATTCCGCAAAGCTTTCTTCACTGGAAAGTTTTGGTAATGCAAGCTTCTCTCCCTGATATCCTAATGCTTCAAAAACGGTTGTTACTACTGCTGTTCCTACACCCCAAACTTCTTTTAAGGTTCCGTTTTTCTGAGCTTCGATAACATCTTTTACTTTGATAGGCTCAACTTTCACTTCAATACCTCTCTTTTTAGCCAGCTGAATGAAACTGTCTCTGGTAACTCCATCAAGGATTTTTTCTGAAGTTGGCGGCGTATAGATCGTGTCATTGATTCTTACAAAAACGTTCATTGTTCCGCTTTCTTCAAAGTATTCGTGAGTGGCATCGTCTGTCCAGATGATCTGCTCATACCCTTCTTCAATGGCAAGCTGTGTAGGATAGAACGATGCAGCATAGTTTCCGGCAGCTTTTGCGGAGCCTACCCCGCCGCTTGCTGCTCTTGAATAGTGGTCTGAAATTTTTACGGAAACCGGAGCTGTATAGTAGCTTTTTGCCGGAGTTGCAACGATAGCAAACATATATTTATTCGCTACTCTTGCCTTCAACGCTTCTTCGGTTGCGAAAATTAAAGGTCTGATATATAAGGACATTCCTTCTCCATAAGGAATCCAGTCTCTGTCGATATCAACCAATGCTTTTAATCCATCCAGGAACATCTCTTCGGTTACTTCCGGCATTGCCAGACGTTTTGCCGACTTATTGATACGTTCAAAATTCTTTTCGGGCCTGAAAAGGAAAACCTGTCCGTCTTTGTCTTTATAGGCTTTCATGCCTTCAAAACAAGCTTGTCCGTAGTTTACCCCCATCATAGCAGGCGTAAACATTAATGGACCATAAGGAACCAATTTTACATCACCCCATTTTCCGTCTTCATACTCGCAGATGATCATGTGATCAATAAAAGTATTACCGAAAGAAAAATTGTTTGGATCGAATGTAGAAATTCGGGAGTTTTCAGTTTTTTGAATTATCATTTCTAAAATTTTTTATGATGTTCTACAAATTTAACATAATTTTCTAAATATAAAAATTTTAGAGTAATTTTGTAAAAAAATAGTTTGAAAAGAGAAATAAAGACCACCAACGACGGTAGTAAAACATTATATATCAATGATTTAAATGAAAACTACCATTCTCATCACGGAGCGCTTCAAGAAGCGGAACATGTGTTTATCAAAAATGGATTAAATTTAATAAATGATTACGAAATTAATATTTTAGAACTCGGTTTTGGAACAGGTTTGAATGTTTTGGTAACAATTAATGAATATTTAAAAACTGACAAAAATCATATCATCAACTATTTTACACTCGAAAAATATCCCATAAATGAATCCGAAATGAACGATTTGGCCTATTTTGAGCTGTTTGATAACCCGGAATTCAAAAATATTTATCAAAAAATTCATCAAGCCGAATGGGAAAAGCCAACTGAAATCGTTAAAGGCTTTCACTTAAAAAAAATAAAATGTGATTTTTTTGACCTGAAAAACATAGACTTACCAAAAATTAATCTTGTGTATTTCGATTGTTTCGGAGCAAGAGTGCAGCCAGATCTTTGGGAAAAACCTTTATTTGAGATGGTTTCTGACAAAATGGCGGTTAACGGTTTGTTAACAACCTATTCTTCAAAAGGAAGTGTAAGAAGAATTCTTCAGGAACTTGATTTTAGCGTGGAAAAAAAACAGGGGCCTCCCGGGAAAAGGGAAATGATTAATGCGGTTAAAAAATAAAATAATGTAATAGTGTAGCAATTGACCAATGTAACAATATATTCGTAAAACAATCAGTCATTGGTACACTGTTATATTGATACATTGGTACATTCTATTTTACTTAGCCAAAATTCTTTTTCCAGTCTTTTTTCATTCGGGCATATTGCGGATCGGCTTCGGCTTGTTTCCATTTGCTGAAAAATATGGCTGCGGACTTTTCCTTTTCGGGATCTCCGGTTCCGCGCTGTAACGGTTTATGATTATTTAGTGAATCATACTTTTTCCCGCTTTTGTAATTAAAATAGCGCCGTGCCCGTGTAAACCCCATTTGAAGATACTTTCGGGCCATATCGGCTCCTACAAAATCACCATGAGTGAGATATTCTTTGAATAGTTCAAAAATTTTCACTGAACTTTGTTCTGCAATATCAGCATTTTTAAACCGCCAGAATTTTCCAATTTCTGATTTATAAGGCTCGCAGATTAATACGCCCTGCTCCCCTTTTCCCACTTTATATTTTTCAGGATGTTTTCTATAATTAATATCCGGTTTCCAGAAATACTTGTCGGAATCAAAATTCAGATAAGATGGTTTTTGTTCTTTCATGATTTTATTTTGCAAGTCTTATTCCGGTAAACTGCCATTTCAGTTCAGGCTGGAAAAAATTCCGGTAAGTAAATCTGCTGTGTCCCGGAGGTGTGGCTACAGATGCTCCCCGCAAAACCATTTGATTAACCATGAATTTTCCGTTATACTCACCTACCGCTCCCGGCTCCTTTTTAAAACCGGGATATGGAAGATAGGCACTGTTGGTCCATTCCCATCTTTTTCCCCACGGGAAACATGAAGAAGCAGCTTCCCACTCCTGTTCGGTTGGAAGTCTCATTCCTCTCCAGGCTGCGTAAGCGGAAGCTTCATAAAAGCTGATATGAGAAAGTTCTTCATCAGGATCTATCTCCTGAAGTCCACTTAAAGTATAATACATCCATTTGCCGTCAATCTTATGCCAATATAAAGGAGATTGCGCATTGTTTTCTTTTAACCAGTTCCAGCCGTCCGCATGCCAGTATCTGAAATCCGAATATCCTCCCGCGTCCATGAATTCAAGATATTCTCCATTGGTAACCAGATGATCTGAAATAGCAAAGTCGTTAAGATAAACTTTATGCTTTCCCATTTCATTATCAAAACAGAATCCCGGTCCTTCAAAACCGATTTCATAAATTCCCTCTGAAAAATGAAGCATTCTTTTTTCACTATTTCCATATTCCTCTTTTTTAATCTCTTTTTTATAAGCCGGGAAAAGCGGATTATGCCCAAGAATATATTTGATATCGGTAATTAAAAGCTCCTGATGCTGCTGTTCGTGATTTAGCCCTAATTCCAAAAGCGGCAGAATTTCATTTGACATATGATGGCTGTTAAGAAATTCAGTCATTTTCTCATCTATATATTTACGGTATCGGTATACATCCGAAACAGACGGACGGCTTAAATTTCCGCGATCTGTACGGATTACTCTTGCTCCGATGGTTTCGTAATAACTATTGAATACAAAATTATATTGCGGATCAAAGACTTCATAAGAAGGAAAATTCGGAAGCAATATGAATGTCTCGAAAAACCATGTTGTGTGCCCTAAATGCCATTTTGGAGGACTAACATCCACAATAGGCTGCACCACGTAATCTTCAATTTCAAGAGGCTGGCAGATTTCTTCGGAATGTGCTCTCACATCCATAAACTTTTTTAAAACAGGTTTTAGCTTTGTGGTAATTTCCATGTTTTTTGTTTTATTTGTTAACCTTCCAGATACTGTCTACAAACCAGTCTTTTGAATCACTGATCTCTCCGGCTATGGAAAAGCCTGATCTTTCAGCAAGGTATTCAATGTCAGATTTTGAAAACTTCTGTGAGACTTCCATATCTATCACTTCATTTTCAGCAAAATCAATGGTTTCTTTTCCAATTTTTACCTGCTGATTTTTTAAGCTTATCAGAAAACTTCGGCATGCCCCTGTAATCGGATCATACGATTCATAATGCTCAAATTGTTCAATATTAAAATTACCTCCTAATTCACGGTTGATTCTTGATAAAAGATTCAGGTTAAATTCTGCCGTAATTCCTGATTTGTCGCTGTAGGCATTTAACACAGTAAAAGGATTTTTTTTAAGATCGAAACCAATAAGGACAATATCTTCAATGTTTAATAACTGATGTAATGAAGCACAGAATTTCTCCGCTTCTTTTCTCGTCATATTGCCTATGTTTCCTCCTAAAAACAAGATTACTTTTCTTCTCGATGAAAGCTTCATTGCTTTTTTCAGCATTTGGAAATATTCTCCTTCCAAAGGTGTAATATTAATATCAGGAAGCTGCATTTTAAGATTATTTTCCAATACGGACAGAATATTTCCTGATATATCAATAGGCATATACGTGAAATCGGTTCCCTTTTCCGTAAGATGCTTAAGAAGATAGGTTGATTTCATCGCATCCCCTGCTCCGAGTTCAATCAAATCAAAAGGTTCATGATTAGATCTTATGCCTTTTGCAAGTTCCTCTGTTTTATTTTTGAAAATATCAAGTTCACATCGGGTAAGATAATATTCAGGCATTGCCATGATCTTCTGAAAAAGCTCATCTCCTTTTTTATCGTAAAAATATTTGGAAGATAAATGTTTCGGGTTGCTGTGAAGACCATTAAGAACATCATTCAGAAAATTTTCCGAATTATTTTTTTCACTTCTCTTTTTTGATTCTTTGGTTAATTGCAGGTTCATATAAATAGTCATTTGGGTTTTAGAATTGAGCAACTATCTTGCCGCCATTACATAAATTTATTAAAATATTTCTTTAAAAGCGAGAGGATTATGTGGATAAACGTTAAACCTGATTATGATTATTGTTAAAAAAAAGAAAGTTTATACAGCTTGGAATGTTGATTGCTATACATAGCTTAATCTGGCTACCAGAGCCATACCACACCAAATCTTAAATATTATGGAAAAATCAATCACAAGAAGAAATGCTCTTGGAAAGATTGCGGCTACTGTTGCGGTTGCTGCTGTTTCTCCGGGAGCGTTTGCACAAAGCCAAAAACCAAGAAATTCTACTGGCCCGGATCTTACGGATCCCACCACAAAATACCCGAGGCCTCCTTTTAAAAGCCAGTCGCAGCCTTTTCCCGGTTTAGCAAGCAAAATGGATCCGGTACCCGATCATGGAGAAAAAAGCTATGTAGGATCAGGAAGGCTGATGGGAAGAAAAGCACTTATTACCGGTGGAGATTCCGGAATTGGGCGTGCTGCTGCAATTGCCTATGCCCGTGAAGGAGCAGATGTTGCCATTAATTATTTACCAGAAGAAGAGCCGGATGCTGCAGAAGTTATTGAGCTGATCCGAAAAGCGGGAAGAAAAGCCATAGCCATTCCGGGGGATATCCGGGATGAATCATTTTGTAAAAAGCTTGTAGCACAGGCTGTTGAGCAACTTGGCGGACTTGATATTCTGGTGAATAATGCAGGACATCAGAAAACACATGAATCTATTCTGGATATCAGTACCGAAGCATTTGAAAGGACCATGAAAACTAATATTTATGCACCTTTCTGGATTACAAAAGCAGCACTTCCGCATTTGAAACCGGGTTCTTCTATTATCGGACTTTCTTCAGTTCAGGCCTATGATCCTTCTGAAAATTTGTATGATTATGCACAAACGAAAGCGGCAACAACAAGTTATGTAAAATCATTAGCCAAACAGCTTGGTCCAAAAGGAATCCGTGTAAATGGCGTTTCGCCGGGGCCTGTGTGGACGGCTCTTGAGGTAAGTGGCGGACAAACTCAGGAAAATCTGGTGAAATTCGGAGCAGATACGCCATTGGGAAGACCGGGACAACCGGCCGAACTTGCTTCAATATTCGTACAGCTTGCCGCGAACGACGCCAGTTTTTCTACGGGCCAGATTTATGGTGCCGCAGGAGGGAGCGGACAACCTTAATAGTTAACATTTAAATTAATTTAAAATCATCATATTATGAACAACAAGATAAAACTCGCACTAGCGCTTGTAGGAGCAGGAACAGCAGTTGCCTGGGGACTGAACAGAAAAAAGAAAATGCAAAAGAAAACCTTTACGGCTCCGGACGGGAATACCTATGAGGAAAATAAAATTTACAGAACGTATGATAATAAGTTGTATAAAAACGGTAAAGAGATTCATTTTGAAACTCCGGCACTGGAACAGAATGCTTCCGGAAATCATTCATTCGATGAACACGCCGCCCATCTGCCTAAGAATTATGAAGCCATCAACAAAGATATCAATTATCACCAAAAAGGGGTAAGACACCATTAAAATTAAAAAGCTCCGGTTATCGATTAACCGGAGCTTTTTCTTCTGATTAGGAAAATAAATTTTGTCAGGAATTAAAGCCTGTTTACTTATTTCAAATAAACATTAAGAATTTAAGTTAGTTAAACTGAATTGATTAAGAAATCAATACATTGATTTTTATTAAGTTTTTTCAGCTTTTATAACTTTTCTTAATTTTTAAATTTAAATAAACTTTGTTTTCAAAAACTAAATTAAGATTTTCAATAAGTTAAACCTACTATACTTAATAGATCAATACATTGATTATTAAAATTTTTAAACAATCGTCTTAATTTTCTTAATAGTAAAATTATAAATTTAAACGGACTCTTAAACTTTAACAAATTATTTTGTTCAGTTACAATGGTTTTATTGAAATGGCAAAACCACCGCTTCTTACCATTTTAAGGTTAATTTTAGATTTGCTGGTAATCTGTTTTTTGTAGATATTATAGCTCTGCGGATTGTTGATATAATCTGCATCTTTCCCGTCTTCGTAAATCGTGGCTTCATATTTTTTACCTTTATCTAAAAATGAAAAATCTACCGTATACTCACGTTTGTTTTCATCGGTAATTCCGCCCACAAACCAGTTCTCTGTACCTTTTGCCTTTCTTGCGGTAATGATATAATCTCCCGGCTCTGCAGATAAAATCTTCGTATCATCCCAGTCTGCAGCGACATCCTTAATAAACTGGAATGCATCCATATGTCTTTGATAATTCTCCGGTAAATCTGCAGCCATCTGAAGCGGCATATACATCACCACATACAATGCTAACTGTTTTGCTAATGTTGTTTTCACAAAACGTTTATCTCCCGGAAAATAGTAATCTAATTTCGTCTGGAAAATTCCCGGTGTGTAATCCATAGAACCTCCGATCCATCTTGTAAACGGCAAGATTGTCTGGTGATCCGGATTATTTCCTTGAAACGCCTCATGCTCTGTTCCTCTTGCTGCTTCCGCGGATATCCAGTTTGGGTACGTTCTGCTCTCTCCTCCGGGTCTTACCGATTCATGGGAATTGACCATAATTTTGTATTCATTAGCTTTCTCGGCAATTCGATAATAGTGGTTGATCGTCCACTGCGAATAATGATGTTCACCCCTCGGAACCATATCTCCTACATAACCGGTTTTTACCGCATCATAACCATATTTGTTCATGAGCTGAAAAGCCTTGTCCGCCCACCTTTCATAATTGGTTGCAGATGCTGAAGTTTCATGGTGCATGATGAGCTTAATTCCTTTTGAATGCGCATATTCGTTCAGCATTTTGATATCAAAATCCGGGTAAGGCGTGATGAAATCGAAAACAAATTCTTTATTGTGACCGATCCAGTCTTCCCATCCGATATTCCATCCTTCGATTAATAATCCTCCGAAGCCGTTAGCCGCAGCAAAATCAATATATTCTTTGACTTTCGTATTGTTGGCAGCGTGCTTTCCATTTGGGGTGAGTTTTGTAAAATCAGTTTCTCCGATGTGTACATTATTGGCTGTGGAATACGCCCACTGTGATTTCCCGATGATCATTTCCCACCAGACACCCATGTATTTTGTAGGATGAATGTAAGAAGTATCGGTATATTTTGTAGGCTCATTCAGGTTGAACATCATTTTGGATGCTAATACTTCTTCAGCTTTAGGAGAAACAATGATCGTTCTCCACGGAGAAACGGAAGAAGTCTGAATATAACCTTTAGCACCTTGTTTATCCGGAGTAAGATGTGTTTTAAATTTAAAATTAACAGGATCCACTTCAAGGTGAGATGCCGGATAATCTAAAACAGCAGCTTCACCAACGTTGACATACAAAGGATTTTTTCCTTCTTTTTTAAGCATTAAAGGAGACTGAACGGCATTTTTTATTAAAGTCTGGGAAGAATGCTTATCAAAAGCCTGATCCCAACGTCCGGGAATTTCAGAAATTTTTGTGGTTTGCGGCTGATATTCCTGGGAATCATAATCGGCAACAATCCACCATGCTTTCATATCGTTAGGAAAATCAATCTCTGAATCTTCCTCACGGATGACGAAATAATTAAGATTTTTCTGCTGTGGAAATTCATACCGGAATCCTAATCCGTCGTTGAAAAGCCTAAATTTAACGACAATATTCCTGTCGGTTGCATCCTGATGAAGCGTTACCGCCAATTCATTATAATGGTTGATGTAACTTTTCTTTTCTCCTAAAACAGGCTGCCAAGTTTCATTTTTAGCATCCCTTTTTTCGTCTGTTTTTGTGAATCCGTTGTTCAAATCAAATTTGGCATCTTCGGGTTTTGCAATCTCCGAAGCGAATTTGATGGCGGTATCTTTAAATAATCTCAGTCCCAATTTAGAATCTTCCACTACTACGTTGCCATTGTATTTCAGATTGTAATACGGAATTCCCTGCTTCAGCTGAAAGTTCATTTCAAACTTTCCGTCGGGGGATTGTAAGGATTGGGCGTTAGCATTTAAAAGCATCATCGAGAACAGTAATGCTCCAATGGTATATTTTTTCATATCAGTAATTTGGTGTTTTAAAGATAAAGAAAGTTTTACCGAGGAAAAATATTTTTAAGCATAAATCAGTGATTGCATTTCAGTCTAAAATAATTTTAATAAAAAATTTAAATATTATTATTTTTTTTACATGAAAACTGGTTTAGCTTTTGAGCCAAATATTAAACAAATAACCATAACAGAAACTGCTATGGTCTATTGTATATTGAAATATAACTTGTAAGATTTTGAAATATGCCTAAAATACATCGTTCAATCTTGCATTTCCGGTAGCTCCCTTAGGGAGAAAAACCACTTTTCTTTTTATCATTTTTGCTTTTTCAAGAACTTTAAGAGCTTTTTGGCGTTCAATTTCTCTGTTCAGCGACGGGGAATTTTCCCATTGTGTAACTTCTTTCATAATTTAATATTTTAAGGTGTTTGTGTGATGTGTAAGCTTTCAATCGGCTTATTATTGTCTTAGCATAAAGCAGACCAATTTTTAGCAAAACCTGAAAATATTTTTTAATTTAAATAAATTTACATTAAATTAATTTATTAATCCAGATGAAATTTTTTAGGATCAGGGTATATAAAGGTAAAATCTAATTCAGTAATGAGTTTTTCGGACGAAATGATTCTCTGCCTATCGTTCTCTTGCTCATCTTCAATATGCTGATTATTTTGGACAGCAATCACTTCCCTTTTCGAAGGATGAAGCGGCGCTACAACATTATACACTTTTCCATGAACATTTTTTTCGATCATTTTTAAAATAACTTCTGCAATATCTTTGTAATGAATATGATTGACAACTCCGGATAGATCCGAGATCTTAAAACTTTTCAGCAACCGTGAATCTCCCATCAATCCGCCAAGCCTCAAAATGTTAACATGTGGAAAAGCTTCTTTAATTGTATTCTCAACAAAAACATTTTCAGAAGGCTGCATTTCTTCTTTAAAGATGCCAGGTTCATCAGGATAAACACTTGTGGTGCTCATAAAAAATATTTGTTTTTCATATTTTCCTATGAAAGATATTAAGTTTGAAAGCTTTTTCTCAATTATTTCCTTCGAAGTTCTTCGTTCAGAAAAAGGAACCGTTATAATAAGGACATCAAGCTCCGGAACAATATTCCAGGAGTCAGGAAATTGCTTTTCATCTTCGCTAAAGATGGCTACATCCACATGGATTCCTTCAGAACGGATGTCTTTAAGCTTTTGCGGTGATGTTGTAGTTGTGTAGATATCAAAATTTTCAGCAAAGCTTTTGCCTATTCTGGATCCCAGCCAGCCGTAACCAATAATTCCGAGTCTTTTCATATTCAGTATAAAATGTAAAGATATGTTTTAGGATATGAATCTATACACTAAATAATTCAAAATTGAAAAACACTTAATTTTTAACATTAAATTAAAAAAATAAATTGAAGGCATATTATTTGCGGATACCATGTAGCATTTATAGAAATTTGCAAAACATTTTGCTTTTTCCCATATTTGCATATCAATGAAAGTTTAAAGCTTGGAAACTTGATAAACAGCTATAATCCGATGAATAACAACATTGACATCTATATACAGGCACTGAACTCTGCCAACTGCGGAATTATCATTACTGATAATACCCAGCCGGACAATCCTATCATTTACTGTAACAGGGCTTTTGAAACCATCACAGGATATTCCCATGATGAAATCATTGGGCACAATTGCCGGTTTCTTCAGGGGCAGGACAGATCTCAGCCTGAAAGAGAATTCATTAAAGAATGTATCATAGAAGGAAAAGACTGCAAACTTGAAATAAGAAATTACAAAAAAGATGGAAAACTTTTCTGGAATGAACTCTATATTTCTCCTGTAAAAAATGAAGAAGGCATTATTACCCATTTTATCGGCGTACAAAATGATATCACGGAACGCAAAAAAGCGGAGCATGAACTCAGGGAAGAAAAATCTTCAGTGGAACAAAAAATCCTTCAGAGAACGAAACAACTTGTAGAAAGCGAAGCCTTTCTTTCAAGTATCGTTCAGACCGTTAGGGAAAGTTTGCTGGTACTCGATGCTAATTATAAAGTATTGAGCGTCAATACACATTTTTTAAACTCATTTAAAGTAACTTCAGAAGATACCGTAGGAAAAATTCTTTTTGAACTGGGTAATCATCAGTGGGATATTGAACCGCTGAAACAACTTCTGACGAAAATATTGCCTACCAATAATCCGGTAATTGATTATGAAGTAGAACACGATTTTCCCCACATCGGCAAAAAAGTAATGCTGCTAAATGCCTATCGTGTTGAATTTGAAGGGCAATACAAAGACAGAATCCTTATTGCAATTGAAGATATTACAGAAAAGAAAGAACTTGACCGAAGAAAAGATGATTTCCTTTCCATTGCAAGCCATGAACTGAAGACACCTCTTACCACCATAAAAGGTCTTGTACAGCTTTTACAAAGAATGGTTCCGGAAAATTCTCCGGAGAAATTTAACACAACTCTTGATAAAGTATCGGTGTATGTAGACCGATTAAATGTACTTATTTCTGATCTTCTGGATACCTCCAAGATACAGTCGGGAAATATAGAGCTTCATCTTGATCCCTTTGACATTGACAAAACCATTCGAGATACTGTTGAGAATCTTTCCGTATCTGCCCCGCATCATAAAATATCATTAAAAGGATCTACTAATGCAACAATTTTAGGGGATGAGCTGCAGATTTCACAGGTTATTAATAATCTGATATCGAATGCCATAAAATATTCTCCGGGATCAGATAAGGTAGATATTTATATCAACAGGGTCGGAAATTTCGTAAAAGTTTCGGTTACAGATTACGGAATGGGAATAAGTGCTCAGGATAAAGCAAAAATTTTCGACCGCTTTTTCAGGGCGCGAGAAATACAGAAAAAATTTCCGGGACTGGGAATCGGGCTTTATATTTCGCATGAAATTATTACCAATCACAGCGGAACACTTTGGGTAGAAAGTGAAATCGGGGAAGGTTCTACATTTAGTTTTACACTACCCATTATGAAAAATCATTGAAAATGAACAGCAAAAAAATAATGGTCTGTGATGATGACCAGGGTATACTTGATGTCCTGCAGATGCTTCTGGAATCAGAAGGCTTTACCGTCTTCACCGAAATCAACAGCACGAACCTCATTAAGCAGATCCACATTGACAAGCCTGATCTTATTCTCCTGGATCTTTGGATGCCACTTTTATCAGGCGACCAGGTTTTAAAGGCAATCAGAAGTACGCAGGAGATTAAAGATCTTCCGGTAATTGTGCTTTCTGCAAGTGTGGACGGAGATGATATTGCAGCAGATGCCGGAGCAAGTGATTTTGTTGCGAAACCTTTTGATCTTGATGATATTGTTTCTAAAATAAACGGTCTGCTGGTTTTAAAATAACAATTTTAAAAATATAAATAAAAAAAGGAATTTGCTGAAATCTGCATATTCCTTTTTGTTTATTTACAGAGTTTAAGGAGCCTGAAATTCTCCTGACTCCAGATTAATCGAACAGCCATCTGTAATGAGATGAACTTTTATATTTTCTCCATACACAGGATGGCCCTCTTCCACTGTTTCAATATTTGTCTGCCCGATTTCCTTAGCACTCAATATGATAACCATTCCGGATCCTTTGCAGATTGCTTTTTTTCCTTCTTCTATTAAAAGTGCAGTATCTTCCCCCAAGCCAATTCCGAAACATTCGCGGTGAAGCATTACGGCATGTGCCAGTCTGCCGAACCTCCCTCTGTGCACAAAATGGGTATCTACAATACAGCCCGATAAAAGCTCAAGTCCTGAGGCAAGTTTAATATCATTTTCCAATATCGCTTCATCATCTTCGGCTTCACAAATAATGATTTCAGGCATACACATTGCTCCTGCGCTGGTTCCGGCAATCATAAAATCCTTTTCACCCAGGTATTTTTCCATCAGTACATCGCAGATTCCGGTATTTTTAATTTCTTCACAAATCCTGTTTTGATCACCTCCGGTAAAAAAAACAGCTTTACTTTTTCTGATTCTTTGAACATATTCATCTTCAGCGTTACCTGCAAAATGAATAAATCCGAAATTAGTATATCCTATTTCTTTAAATGTTTTGGTGTAGGTTTCGCGCATGCTTTCAGGCTCTGAGCTTGCTGTGGTAATAACTTCAATTCGGTCTGCTTTATCTTTTACAAGGAGCTGAAGAATTTCGTGAGGGATAAAATTTTTATTTTTGTCCTTTATTTTCACTTCTGTTCCGTTACGGTCTTCTTTTCCTCCAATAATTAACAGTTTCCCTTTCGGGACTGCCTTGTCTTCCGTTTTCATGTTCATATCAATATTTTGTATTCGCTTATTATCGAATTTACGGAAGAACTCTAACAATAGGATTGATTATAATCAATTCAGAAATATTTAATTTTTATTATCATCATCTATGTAATTTCATGTTAAAATAAAATGAGAGCTGATATGATACAAGTCATAATTTTTTGCGCTATATAATTTTTAACTTAGATAGTGTTTAAAAATTAATCTTCACAGCTTTTTAACCTAAAAAAACAGATTATGCTCATTGAAGAAGAACTTTTGCTATCCTATGGTGCAGCAGTTGAAGAACTGAAAAATTCTGAGATTATTTTCAACGAAGGAGATACGCCAAGGCTGTTTTACCAGATTAGAAAAGGACGGATAAAACTAAGCCATTTTAATGAAGACGGAAAAGAACTTATTCTTGCTGTCCTTCATAACGGTTTCAGCGTTTGCGAACTATTGCTTTTTATTGATAAAAAATATCCCGTAAGCGCAGTTGCCATTGAGCCGACAAGCATTATTACCCTTTCTAAAGAAAAATTCATGAAACTTCTGGATGAAAATCCTGATATTTCAAAGGATATCAATAGTTTTTTATCCCAAAGGCTGTATTATAAATATATTATGCTGCAGAATAATACGTCGCTCCATCCCGAAATCAGGATTAAAGGCGCTTTAGAATATCATAAAAGTTTCAGTAATGATCTGTCTAAATTTGCTTTTGAAGTTCCTTTTACCAGAAAAGAACTTGCCGCAATTACCGGCTTGCGTACTGAAACCGTGGTAAGAAACATCAAAAAGCTTGAAAAAGAAAATTATCTTAAAATTATTGCAAGAAAAATATACGTTTAACAGTTAAAAAATACTACATTCCCATCTGATTTATATTTTATGGTAAAGCTAAAACCGGAATATTATCAAAATTCCGATGTTATTTTTTTGGCTCAGGATCTTTTGGGCAAAATACTGTTTACGAAGAAAAACGAAGAAATCACTGCCGGAATAATTACCGAGACGGAAGCATATTTCGGAGAAGCAGATAAAGCTTCGCATGCTTACGGCGGACTGCGGACATTGAGAACAGAAGCTATGTTTCAGACTGGCGGATATTCTTATGTTTATTTATGTTATGGCATTCATCATCTTTTTAATATTGTTGTTTCACAGGAGAATGATCCGAAAAGCGTTCTGGTAAGAGCTGTTGAGCCTTATGAAGGATTATCCGTTATTGAAAGCAGAAGAAATAGGCCTGCATCTGATAAAACCATTTCTTCAGGTCCCGGATCTGTCTGCAAAGCGTTGGGAATTGATATGAAATTCAACAAAAAGCCTTTGAATGGAGAAGAAATATGGATTGAAGATTCCGGGTTACAATACAGTCAGGATGATATTGCTTCTACTCCACGCATCGGAGTTGCCTATGCCGGAGAACATGCTCTTTTGCCGTTCCGGTTTTATTTGAAAAAGAATCGGTATGTGAGTAAAAAATAAGATTTTAAGACGTATTACTTTAATCTTATTTAATGATAATCTTTACGTTATATTCAACCCTTTTTTGATCCTATCTTTAAAAAGACGTAAGCAAAAAAAATTACGGAAGACTAAATATCTCCCGTAATTAAATTGGATTTATAATATTGAATATGTTTCTGTATAATTATTTTACAGCATTGTTTGCCTTTTCAGCTTCCATCAGGTGATGTTCCAATGTAGGAAGCGTAGTGCTGGCGAAAGACTTTAAAGATGCATCAGAACCTTCAGAAGCTTCTTTTTTAAATTTAGCAATATCTTCTTTATGATCTTTTACCATAAGATCAGCATACATGCGATCAAATTCTGCCCCTTTTTTAGCTTTTAATTCGTCGTAATGTTTTTGCTGTTCAGCATTCATTGTTGTCGGCAGTGTATAGCCTGATGCCGAAGCCCATTTTTTAAGTTCATCATTGGCTTTTCCGTGATCTTTTACCATCATCGCTCCCAGTGATTTTACGGTTGCGTTAGAAGCATTGGTTGAAGCAAGCTGTCCAAGCATCACCTCCATCATACCTCCCATTGCTGCTTCATCTGCAAATTTTTTGTCCTGCGCACTTAGCGTATTCGTTGCGGTATTTGCATCTGATGCAACTGTAGTAGCAGAATCTCCCGTATTCATTGAGGTATCTGCAGGAGCTGACATGGTTGTTGAATCTGAAGACTGATCGGAAGTTGTAGTTTCATTCTTCTTACAGGCTACCATTGCCGCAACTGCAAGAATTGTTAAAATTGAATTTTTCATAATATTATTGTAAAATGGTTAAAGATAAACAGCAATTATATTGCTCACGCTGATAGTAACAATTTATTTGCCAAAGTTTAATAAATCAGTTATTTATAGTACCACATCTTATTTTTTATAATAAATTATGCATCAACACAGATTTTATATGGAACAAATATTGTGGAAATTAAAAAAAAATAAATCCCTGCAGCTTATGAAAATAGCCACTTATAATGTAAACGGAATAAATGGAAGACTTCCTGTCCTTCTTCGCTGGCTGGAAGAAGCTCAGCCTGACATTGTATGCCTTCAGGAACTAAAGGCTCCGCAGGAACGGTTTCCTGTCAGTGAAATTAATGCTGCGGGCTACAATGCGATCTGGAAAGGGCAGAAAAGCTGGAACGGTGTTGCAATACTCGCAAAAGAGATGGAAATTACCGAAGTTCAGCGATCTTTACCCGGAGATCCAGAAGATGAACAAAGCCGGTATATTGAAGCCATTATCAACCAGACCGTTATATGCTGCCTGTATCTTCCGAATGGAAATCCATATCCCGGGCCCAAATTCGATTACAAACTGGCGTGGATCAAACGCCTAAAAAAAAGAATCAGCCAGCTTATAGAAATGGATCTTCCTGCTATTGTTATCGGAGATTTCAATATTATTCCTACAGCTTCTGATGTTTACAAACCCGAACGCTGGGAAGACAACCCCTTATACAGAACGGAAGTGAAAACTGCCTACAAACAAATTCTTAAGAAAGGCTGGATAGATGCGATCCGTACGCTTTATCCCGAAGAAACCGTTTATACATTTTGGGATTACCTTTATAATTCTTACAGCCGAAATGCCGGAATGCGTCTCGATCATATTCTTTTGAGTCCTTATCTGGCAGAAAACCTGAAATCCGGAGGAGTAGACAAGCACGTACGCGGATGGGAAAAAAGCAGCGATCATGCTCCGGTATGGATTACGCTGGAGTAAATCGCAATATTTGACAAGTGGCTCACACGGGTTTTATGTAAAATTTTGAGAATATTGTAGAAATATACGATTCAAAAATCTTTATTTTTTAATCTGATTAATGATTTCTGTGTTAAATTAAACATTATTAAATCTAAATTACAGATTCTAATTCTAATTCTAATTCTTATTGTAACTTTGTTGCTGATAAAGTGATATTCTTATCATTCAATTAAAATGAAACAAGTACGAAATACGCAGGCAAAAACAGAAATACTGCATCTTTTAAGCAATGCTGCCAATGCTTTGTCACACCATGAAATACAGGAAAAGCTTAACGGACTCTGCAATCGGGTAACGATATACCGTGTTTTGGAGCGATTGGAAAAGGAAGGTAAAATTCATAAGATCGTGAATATGGACGGGGTTATTAATTATGCCAGATGTAATCACTGCAGCAAGGAAAAGCATTCACACAATCATCTGCATTTTAATTGTGAACATTGTAAAGAAGTTACCTGTATTGAAAATGTGATTCCTGAGATTAGTCTTCCCGAAAATTTCACCGCGCACAGCTATAATTTTGTCATCAGCGGAATATGCCCTAAATGCAGTAAAACCGAATAATTTTTTTACGCAAACAAAATATTTTTTAATAATTACCTTCAAAATTTGGCTGTTCCTAAAGATTTGGCTTTGTTTTTGCGATGCAACCGTTATGAAAACAATTTTTATACTTGAAGATGAGACAGGCATCAGAGATGCATTACAACTCCTCCTGTCATTTGAAGATTATGACGTACGCTCTTTCTCAACGGTAGAAGCATTTAACAACAGGGATCTTTCTTTAGTTCCGGATATATTTATATTGGATGTGATGATGCCGGACGGAAACGGAATTGATGTTTGCAATGAATTGAGAATGCGTCCCGAAACAGCAAATATTCCTATCATGATCATGAGTGCCCACGCCAAAGATCATGAAGTAATCAGCAGATGTAATGCCGATGAATTTATCAGTAAGCCTTTTGATATTGACGCCGTACTCCTGAAAATTGATAACCTGTTGGTTCCAAGCAATTAATTTAGAAGGTTTTACTGCTAAACATTTATCTGACAGTTGGAAATATGGTTTATAATTATGTCCGTAAAAAATATTTTGCAGGTAACAAAAAAATTTCTATATTTGCACCACTGAAAACGACGATACAATCGGAGTTCAGGGAGAGTTGGCAGAGTGGTCGATTGCGGCAGTCTTGAAAACTGTTGACTGTAACAGGTCCGGGGGTTCGAATCCCTCACTCTCCGCCAGTTGGGAAACAAATAAAATTAAAAGTCTTTAAATCTTAGTGTTTAAAGACTTTTTTGTTTTTGGACTTTCTACTGGATCAATCCCAAAATTTGAGGAGAAAAAAAATATTGATAATTTTGTATTATGCCTAATGAACAAGAATTACAAAGTTTTACTACCAAATTACCGTTGATGACTTTCCTTTGCGAGGAAAAGCCGCGTCCCTTTAGAAAAACAGTTAGTAAAATGTTCGTTCATAAAAAAAACACCAAGCAGTAGTTGGTGTTCTTATTTTTCTAAGTTATTGCACTCAGCTATGATAAGCCGGAATCTCACATCCTTGTTTGAGCTTAATTTATCATTTTAGTAGTTAATAATCATTGCTTCATCCTTATTATCAATAATAAGAACTTTTGAGTCTCTTATTGCATTTTGTTTTCTCAGGTTTTTCAACGCCGCTGCATCATAAAAAATCTGATCCAGATTAGCTAAAGGATCAAACAGTTTGCATTGTTCCTGTTTAGCATTTAAATCTTTAGAAACCGCATCAAAACCGTGAAGTATAATCTTTATTTTTTTGAAATTTGAACTAAACTTGCCTTCTGATTTGGAAAAACGAATAATCTTTTTTTGAGGATCAAATTCTATCCTCCTTTTATAGAAATCACCTTTTTCATAATCCAAAGTTTCGCCATCGTCTTCATAATATGAAAAAATATTAGTTTTATTACCATTATAAATATGTAACTGTAGCGTATCATTTGGTTTTTCCTTAGTCGATTGTGTCACATTTTGCAAAGGTATTATAGATGATGCTTTGGCGAATATTGGCAAATGATATGGGTCCAACTCCATCTGTTTTTCCTGATTGCCCTCGATTTTTTCATCGGTGAAAATATTATAGAAATGTCCTTCCGGAAAATAAATTTTCTTCTGCTTATCCTTTCCCATTACCGGTGCAATCAGAAATGCATCGCCAAACAAAAACTGATGCTGGTAATTGACATTATAAATATTAGAATCAAAGGGATAATCTACACACAACGCTTTGGAAATCGGCATTCCGTTCTGTGAAGTTTCATGGAATTTAGAATACAGATAAGGCATCATCTGATAACGGAAACCAATATACGACTGCGAAATCAGTTCATTATCTTCGCCGTAGCTCCACGGTTCATTGGCTGCAGCAAACTGTTCGCGGTGATTTCTGAGATAAGGTGAAAAAATGCCAACTTCTACCCAACGTCTGTACAACTCCTTATTGCCATCGCCAATATAGCCTCCCAAATCCGGTCCAACGAAAGGAATTCCCGACAGGCTCATCTGGTTATTGAGCAAAACACCCAAAAGTATATGTTCATCTTTGGCCTGATTATCTCCGCTCCAGACCGTAGCATAACGCTGAACGCCTGCAAAAGCGGAACGCGTCATTACAAACGGGCGCTTGTTGCCGCCATATTTTTTAAATGATTCGTAAGATGAACGCGCCATCAGAAAACCATAAAGGTTGTGCGATTCTGCAGTGTTGGATTTTCTTCCGTCATAATCAAAGACCACATTGTCCGGCATCATTTGTCCGTCGATAGCCGGCTCATTCATATCATTCCAATAACCGTTGATGCCCACATCCTGATAAATTTTCATCTGGTCTGCCCACCAGGTTCTGGCTTTGGGATAAGTAAAATCCGGAAAATAATTGGTATTGGGATAAATATCTGTTATATATTTTTCACCATCCTGATATTTCAGAAAGATGTCTTTTTTGATACCATCATTGTAAGCATCGTAAGTTGGGTCTATCTTGATACCAGGGTTTACGGACGCTGTGAGTTCAATTCCTTTTTGCCTGAGTGCAGATGCCATTTTTTTCATGTCCGGAAACTTTTTAGTATCAATTCGGAACGGCTCATATTCCACCAGATAATCTGCATCCAGGACAATCCCATCCAGCGGGATTTTTTTCTCCCGAAAGGTTTTCGCTATAAAGTTCACCTGGTCTTCATTATAATAGCTGCATCTTGACTGTTGGTAGCCAATACTCCATTTTGGCGGAAGCGGAATTCTACCTGTAATTGAGGTATAATTTTCTATGACCTTGGCCACAGAATCATCGTGAATAAAAAAATAATCCATATCGCCACCATCAAAACTTACCGACATAAACCGTTTATTGGATGCGCCAAAATTGAAAGTTCCCTTGAAACTATTATCATAATAAATCCCGTAAACCTTATCTTTCAAAATGCCTATGTAGAAAGGAACGCTGATGTACATCGGAATTCTCGGGTCGTCATATTTATAGAAATCGGTGTTCCAGGTAGTCACGATGGTTTTATTTCTGTCAAGATTTCCCAATGACTCGCCCATGCCGACGAAACGTTCGCCGAAATGTTTTTTGTAAACCGTTACCTTGTCTCCCTGAAACGTTGTTCCGAGGGCTTTTCCGTCCAAATCTTCATTAATAACTTCTCCTTTTGCATTTTTATAAGTTATTTTGAAATAAGGTTTTTTCTGGATTTCTGCTGTAATTTCTTTTGTGGTAAGCGAGATGGAAGTTCCATTATCTAAAATTTTGAAATCGGAAAAATCAGGAATTTTTTCATCAACCAAAGCGAACGAAAAATCTTCGATGTTTTTATTCTTTGACACCTGGATTCTAACCGTATTAGAATTATAAACTGATATTTTGAAAAAATGCTTTGCAGTACTGCCTTCCAGTCCGTGATTGGTCTTTTGATATTTCACAATTTCGCCAACAGATTCCTGTGCGGAATAGCTCTGACCAATGGTAATACTAAAGAAAAGTAATATGAGTTTAAAAGAATTCATAAACAATAATGATAATTTGTTTTAAAATAATTTCAATTGAATGTGCTTTTGATTAAATTTTTCATTGCCAGATTCAGTTCCCATTGGTTAGCAAGCGGAACATTACTGAACGGAAGACTTGGCAAATAAGGCGGGGGACCAAACTCGGTGAGAAATGTAAATTCTGTCTGATTTTCCTGCACATTCAATATTTCCCTCCACCAATTTAAGAATTTTTGTGTGGTAGTTTCCCATTCCGGCGCCATAAAATGATTGACCTGTGGTGCCTGAGCAAAACCTATTCTTGCATGGATATGTCGGATTCTCGGAAATATTTTCTCCAAAATAAAATCCTGTCCCATCAGTAAACTTTCCGAAACATTGCACCAATGGGACAAATCTGCCGTCAGTTCTATATCAGAATATTTTTTAAGATAATCCAATGTCCCGAGACTATGGAATGAAAACTTGCCGCGATGTGTTTCGTGCAGGATACGGATTCCGTGTTCCTTGGCAAGATTCTGAGCGCATTCTATAAACGCACAATTCTCATCAAAACTAAAAAAATCTGCACCGCTCTGCGCATTGATGAAATCGGGTTTAAAGGAAATCACCTGCTCCAGTCTTTCTCTGTAAAGCTTCAAATGTTGTTCAAAACCTTCATTTCTGTAATCCAAAACGACTTGGCCAACAAACGTAAAACTACGCTCTTTCCTGATACGTTCAAGTTCGTTCGAGAATTCAGAAATATATTGGGCGTCTTGCGGCATATTGATTTCTATTCCATCATAATCATTAGATAAGACAAAGTCTAAAAATGCTTTTGCAGACCAGGATTCGCTTCCCCATTGTGTAGCCAGAACTTTTATCTTCATTATTTCAACGCTTCATCTTTATCTTTTGACAGGAAATCTGTATGTTCTGATAAACCTTCCACTTTCCAGGTCATCATCGCTTCATCCGGAACGGCTTCCAAAGGCTTGATGCAGCTCAGATTGGGCTCATTATGGGGAACATTGGAAGCACGATTGTAGCAGGAAATCAGGCTCCATCTCGGGAAATCAGAAGTATTGGCTTCCGAACGATGCAATAAATTCGGGTGAAAAAACAAAGCATCTCCAGCTTTCAGCTCTACATAGATATGTTCCATTGATTCTAGCGCCAAATCAACATAATGCTGCGAAGCACCAACCTGCTCGCCGGAAAATCCGTGCTCTACCCTTCCCATTTTATGCGTTCCCTTGATTACCTGTAAGCAGCCATTATCTTTATTGGCATCCGTAATCGCCACCATTACGGAAATCATCTGGTTGGGAAACAGGAATTCATTTTTGTACCAATAGCCGTAATCCTGATGCCATTCCCACGCACCGCCAACTTTTGGTTCTTTCTGCATCAGCTTTGAATGGAAATGACAAACCGGCGCATCGCCTTCCAGCAGAGCATTGACGTTGTTTATCATTCTCTCCGATTTGGTCAGAAGTCCGTAAGCATCGTTACCTGGTGTATACCAAAGGCTGAGCTTTGTTTTTTTTCCAGTCTGGTCATTGAGGTCAAAGGCATTTTTTCGCATCACATCATCATTGACTGCAATGTGATGAAGTTTTTCAGTCTCTTGAGCATTCAGAAATTGATTGATGATAATAAATCCATCTCTGTGATATTGCTCTATCTGATTCTTATTCAAAGTGAAACGTCCCATAATTCTATATTTTTGGTAAAAACACCTTACTTTTTGATGACCGGACTTTTTGAGGTAAACCCGAGGCGTTTCAGTCCGGTTTGGATTTCCGGGATGTTCATAAACAATTTCCAGAAAAGTCCCGTTCTGTAGTTTTCTATCATCACAATGATCGGTCCCTGATCAATAGCAATGTAAGTATTGGATGACCAGTTTTTGCCCAGATGAAAACCATCATGGAAACCATATTCTCCCCAGATTTTTCCGCCTAATTCTTCATAGAAATAACGCATCGCCTGCATACTTTCCTTCGGTGTGAATGGCATTGATGAAATGGCTGCCGTTGGCTGTATCACGCCCAAATCAGTCGCAGGGCTGTGCGCCACATAACCTTTGTAACTATCTCCGGCAGTCAGTCCCCAGCATCTTTCGCTGTACCCGACGTGTTTTTTTGGATTTTCTATACAGTAAGCTCTGTTGATCAGCGTGTGATTTCTGGTCTGAAGTTCGTAGTCAATATTCAGACTATCTTTTAGTCCTCTTGGGTCAATGCCCTGAAACGTGTATTGTTCAAAGAAAAGCGGCCCGCCTTTATCTTCGCCATAATTCCCGAGTGGCAATTCGTAGCCATAATATTTTGTATTATTCTTGAATGTCGTTGCTCCAGCCCAAGAACCGTCGTAAGCTTCTTTCGGAATTGGATGCCATTTGGACGCAGCGCCCATTATGTAAGTTATTAATGCTTCGTTGTAGCCCCAAATAGGGAAATTCATATCAAATCCTTGTGTCGGTGACCAATGCCAATACAACTTCTTTTCATTATTGGTAAACCATTTCCAGTTGATGGCATCCCACATTTCGTTGACTCGTTTTTTCAGATAATTATCCTTTAAAGTATTCTGATTAAAATATTCTCTTGCGCATAAAAATCCCATCATCAGATATGAGGTCTCCACCAAGTCTGCGGCATCATCCAATCGGCCAAATGCAATGGTTTTTCCTGTATTTCCATCCATAAAGTGTGGAAAAGCCCCGTGAAAACGGTCTGCCTTTGTGAGGAAATCAGCAATCTGAATAATTCTGTCGAGACCAGCTTCCCTTGAAATCCACTTTCGCTCCACAGCGACAATCGTACTCATAATCCCAAAACCTGTTCCGCCGACCGCAATGGCATCCGGCCCGAAAGTTCCTGTACTAAGATTAGGCTCATCCCAAGCTTCATTGATGTAATCCCAATAATAGTTACATTTGACAGTATTGCTGCGCTCTCTTGCCATTCCTGAAACCGGATGACCATAATGCCAGAAAAATCTGAACGTTTGTTTCTGAACGGTTTCCATCAGCTCTTCGTCGGAAAGCCCTTTCTTGACACCTACTATAGGAATTTTCTCAGAAACATTAGCCTCATTTGGCTTTTGTGAATAGAATAATGATGAGCTTAGAATTAATACAAGAATGTTAAATTTTATTTTTGCCATAATACGGTTTTAGTCGTTAGATGATCAGAATTGGTTCCTATCATAATATCGAATTCGCCTTCTTCCCAATCGAAAATTAATTCTTCATTATAGAATTTCAGCAGTTCCTGGTTAATATCAAAGCTTACAGTCTGGCTTTCTCCTTTTTTTAGAAAAACAGTTTTGAAGCCCTTTAGTTCCTTAACAGGCCTAGTGATACTTGCCACTTTGTCCCGTATGTAAAGCTGAACCGTTTCCTCACCATCGTAATTCCCTGAATTGGTCACAGTAATGCTTGCTTTCAACGTTTCATTTCCTTTGAGTTGGGATTTTGAAAGATTCATTGAAGAATAGTTAAATTTTGTATAACTTAGTCCAAAGCCAAATGGAAATAAAGGGTCGTTTCTCTCGTCGAGATAATTGGATTTGTATTTTTCAAAACGATGGTCTGTAAATTCCAAAGGTCTTCCTGTATTTTTGTGGTTATAATAAATGGGAACCTGACCAAGTGATCGCGGAAAAGTCATTGTTAATTTCCCCGAAGGATTGACCACCCCAAACAAAACATCCGTAATGGCGTGTCCAGCTTCTGTTCCCGGAAACCAAACGTTAAGAATAGCATCTGGCAAATCTACCATATCAGAAAGGTCCAAAGGTCTTCCCGTAAATAAAATAACAATGATAGGCTTACCTAATTTCTTAATTTCTCTTAATAGTAACAATTGATTCTCAGGAAATTTAATGTCTGTTCTACTGGCAGATTCACCGGTCATTTCAGAAGCTTCTCCCAAAACCAGAACTATTTTATCCGCTTTTTTTGCAGTATCAATAGCTTCCTTCAAAAGTTTTTCCGGGGATTGCCTTGGATTTTCTTTGGTAAACTCTATGTAAGCGTTTTTTTCAAGATTGAGATTCTCTGTAAGATTGGCGCCTCTGGCAAACCAATAATTTTTGCTTTCCGGAAATTCTTTCAAAGCAGACTGTACTGTAACGGATTCCTTAAAATCAACAGCCACAGCCCAGGTTCCTGGCATATTGGCCTTGTCATCCAAAAGTGGTCCTATGAAAGCGATTTTATCAGATTTTTTCAATGGTAATATTTGTCTTTCATTTTTCATCAGCACAAAAGTCTGTGCCGCAACTTTTCTGGCAAATTGCCGATGCTCCGATGTGAGAATTTCTGACTTCGACCTTTTTTCATCAATATACCGGTAAGGGTCATCAAACAATCCAAGATTATACTTCATTTCCAGTATCCGTCTGCAAGCTTTGTTGATGTCTTCTTCTGATATTTTGCCTTCTTGTAATGATTTTTTCAATGTATTAAGATAATCTTCGCCTACCATATCCATATCGGTTCCGGCTTTCAATGCTCTGGCTGCAACCTGCTGACTGTTTCCAAGTCCGTGCGCAATGAGTTCTTTGATGGCAGTAAAGTCTGTCACTACAAATCCGTTAAAGCCCCATTGTTTTCTTAAAACATCTGTTAGTAGCCATTTGTTAGCCGTAGAAGGAACGCCATTAATATCATTAAAAGAGGTCATAACCGTAGCTACTCCTGCGTCAATGGCTGCCTTGTAAGGCGGAAAATAATCATTGTACATCCGGTGAAGACTCATATCAACCGTATTATAATCTCTTCCGGCTTCGGATGCGCCGTACAGCGCAAAATGCTTAACGCAGGCCAGTAAGGTGTTGTTTGAAGATAAATCACTTCCTTGATAGCCTTTCACAAAAGCCTCGGTAATTCTCGATGCAAGAAAAGGATCTTCTCCGGCTCCCTCAGCTACTCGACCCCAGCGAGGGTCTCTTCCGATATCTGCCATCGGCGAATAGGTCCAGGTTATTCCGTCCGCTGTAGCTTCCTTGGCTGAAATTGCTGCCGCTTGTTGTATCAATTCCGGTTTCCAGGAAGCTGAAAGTGCCAATGGAATTGGAAAACCTGTTTTGTATCCGTGGATTACATCTAATCCGAATATCAGAGGAATTCCTAATCTGGATTTTGAGACAGCAATCTCCTGAGTTTCTTTGATTCGGCTGAGACCAGTCATATTCAAAACGGCTCCCAGCTTGCCTTGCTTGATATAATTTTCTGCGTCGGAACTTACTGCTGCGCCAGTCTGGATATTGCCGGGAGGAGAGATAAGATTTAACTGACCGATTTTCTCCTCAATGGTCATTTTCTTCATCAGATTATCAATGAAAACATCTTTCTTACTTTGTCCAAAAGCTACAACAAAGCTGAGTGATAATAATAAAATGCTAATACGTTTCATTAATTTAGTATAATAAATGAGTAAAAACTATTATATAATTTAAAGTTTTGTGTTGATAAAATTATAGTAATATAAATCTCAAGACTGATACAATTATGTTACAAACTAATACTTTTATGTCAAAAAAAGCATAAATTAGCATTACATAATATGATTATATCTTAATATTGTATTTATATATCATTTGTAAATGGAAAATAGTAAAACTATTTCTGCAGTGCCGGCATTGGAGCATCTCACCAAGACGGAAAATGAATCGTTTGTTTACAGAAATTTCGAATATGATTTTTTTCCAACACCCTGGCATTATCATCCGGAATTTGAGATTGTTCTGGTAACTTCCAGCACGGGAAAACGTCATATTGGTAATCACGTTGGAGATTTTGGGCCCGGAAATCTATGTTTTATTGGCTGTAATATACCGCATACTTACAAAAGTGATGAAAAATACTACCATAAAAAAAAACAGCTTAAGGCCAAATCCATTGTTATTCATTTTTCGTTAGATACGTTTGGTGACTCTATCTACCTCCCCGAATTCAAACCTATTCTATCATTTCTGAAGAATTACAAAAGAGCTTTTGATATAACCGGCATAGAACAGGAAAAAATTTCTGATATAATGCGAAAAATGCAATATTATAAACCACTTAAAAGATGGTATGCTTTGGTACAGATCCTTGAGATTCTTTCAATGTCTGATAATTTAAATAATATTGTGCAAGATGAAATAGAAGGCTTTAACCCACTTGAATCCATGCGGCTTTTAAAAGTCTTTGAATTTGTAAAGGATAATTACCATAGGTCTATAAAAATAGCTTCCATATCAGCCTTGGTTCATATGACTGAAACATCTTTTTCCCGGTTTTTTATTCAGAGGACAAGACGCTCATTCACAGATTATCTGGTAGAATACCGCTTGTCAAAAGCACAGAAATTAATCTTAGAAACAGAAGAAAATATTGAAAACATAGCGATGAGAACTGGCTTTAATAATCTTTCAAATTTCAACAGGCACTTCAAAAAAAAATTTGGAGTTACACCCAGAAATTGTAGAACGGCAAAATTTAAGATCAATTAGAGATAATGGCTTTTTAAAGAATGAAAGTTGCCAAGTCAGCTTCCCCAATTGACTGCATTGTTGTCGATATTGATGAATTTTATACTTTTCTCTATTATATTTCAATAAAAATCTGATGTGCAACAACATCTATTCTATTTGTTTTCTTTTTTTCCTATTCGGATTGGCCATATTAAAACTTACTTGTACTGAATTTTTTGTTTCATTGTGGATCGGTTAACAGCTCAAAGTTAAAAATTTATGTAGCTTCAAGTATAAAATGGATTACTGTGATCAACTGTCTTGTAATGATCTTTTGTGCATTTTTTGTTTATATTTTTAAAATATAAAGCAATTTAGGGCATTTAATATCATCAATGTGATATTAAGGACGATTTAAAGCCAATATACAACAAAAGTGCTACAATTTCCTGTAGCACTTTTAATTAACCACCATCAATAAAAATCTTTAAGCAGATGAAGTTCTGTGTCACTGATTTCCCGGAATTACAATGCCGGATATTATTGATTTATAGTGTTGTAGAAGACATTTTATATTAAGATCCGTTTTGAAAAAATTGGTTTTTTTCAGCAGACTCTCATAATATTCAATACCTTTAAGGAGGTTTTCTTTAAAATTTTTCCATTTTTTAATCTGACCTGCTGTTACGTTTCCAGAAAATTCTTCGATCTCTTTTTTCAGATAGTCAACATACATTTTCATTTCGTTGATGAAAATATTTGGCCTGTTTTTATGTGAAATAACATTAGATCTACCATAAATATGCTTTACCATTTCCGAAAGCGAAACTTCCTTATCAAAATACGCCAGATTCGGACCGGGACAGATTACAACACCCTGCTGCTCACCTTTTATTTCAATATCGTTTTCTAGGTATGCGGCATTTACCAAACCAACACAAAGACATGATTTTTCAGTGATATTGTATCTTTTTTTATGATATATTTCGGAAGTTAACTCACTTTTTTGTGACTCAAGTTCCTCTAATTTTAGTTCCTGGTATTTTTTGGATGCCGTACAAATTCCTTCCGGTGAATATTCTTTGCTTAAAGCCAGCAGCTTTTTAGGACACGAACTTCCATATCTGCCTTTCAACTGTTTCTGACGTTTGATGATTTCATTGGAAGAATCTTTAACCGTGTTAAAAGGCACACCCAATGGAGACAGATTGCTGGTATAGAAATCCTGTTCTCCGGATTTTAAAAGCAGTTTTCTTGTTTCATCATCCACCGAGGTTGCTTCAGGAACAAGCAGGAAAGGCGATCCCCAACCGATACTGTCGACATTGTAAGTTTTTAACAGAAATTCATGTTCTTCAGCAGTTCCTACTCCACCCTGAACAGTAATTTTTAATTCTAAAGGCTGTAAGACAGGAGGTTTTCCTTTCTGCTCCAATGCTTTGTTCATTAAAATATGAGACGATTCAATAAGCTCATGTTTTTTACTTTTGAATTCTTCAAGAATAGGTCCTAGTAAGAGTCCTTCCGTGGCAAAGGCGTGCCCGCCGCAATTCAACCCGGATTCTATCCTGTATTCCGAAACCCAGAGTCCTTTTTTAGCCAAAAAATTTCCCTGGATCATCGCAGAACGGAAATCACTTACCTTCAGAATGATTTTCTTTTTAATATTACCCTTTTCATCAGGGTAGAAATCTTCAAATTCCTCAATATAACTGTAAAGTCTGGGATTCATTCCTGCCGAAAGCACCACAGATGAAGACAGCTTACTCTTTGCAAATCCACGTAATGAAGCATGTGCATCATTATAGATTACCGGTAACTGCTGTTTATTTTTAAAATTATCCTTATCCACTTTCGTCATGATATTGACATCAATATTTCCCGGAGAAAGATGTTTTTCAATGAAATTTTTAATGGAAGATGTGATTCCGTCTTTCTGGCTAAGAAAATGCTCCAGACCGGCTTTCAGTTCCGAAGTATTGGGAAGCATGTCTGCAAAACCGGCAAGTGCCATTCTGTTTTTCGATAGTTCCTCCTTAAAGGTTTCAAACTTTTCCGTCACAATATCATCCAGCATATTGAGATATGCGGTAATTCTCTTGGCACGGTAGTCCTCAACCCTTGTGGAAATACTTGCATAATTCAGGTTGAACCGGCTGCTGTAAAAATTTTTCATTTTTTCTATAATCTCATCATCAATTATAGAAACTACGGATGAAATTCCGTACTGCGCCACACGGACAGGGCTGTCTATGGTGTACGCCAATCCCATTACGGGAATATGGAAATTGTGTAAAGGTTTTTTTATCATTTTTATATTGATTAAAATAATGGCTTACCTCTAAATTCCCATCAACTTATTCACTGGACACAAAAATATCAGTTTTAAATTAATTATGCTTACAATAAGAGATTAATTTATATGTTTATGTCTAAAATCATCAGAATACAAAAAAAGTTTCGGGCAAATCAAAGATTTGCCCGAAACTTTTTATAACAAATTAAATTTAATTCTGATTTAATTTTCGTTGGATGGTTTTAATTTAAGAAACATAAAAGCCAGCCCTAATCCAAGTCCTGCCATTACTGCCAATCCTGTTTTTTTAGACGGAACAGGAAGCATGGTATCACCGTAAATTCGGTGTGGTTCCGGAGAAGGTTTCATAATGTTTCCTGAATCTGACGGAGCATTTTTCAGCTTCATCATCAGTCTCATCCCTGCAGATGCGGTATTGATAACGGGTTTTGGAAAAAGTTTATACACTCCGGTGAGGAGTCTGGAAGTAATATCCGGGAATAATTCTTTTTGAGGATACTTAGCAACTTCTACAAACTTGGCAGCAGTATCTCTGGGATCTGCAGCAAAGGGAGGAATTTTAAAATCCAGCCCTGAAAATTTAGCCGAATGCATATTTCCTGTAGAACGCTGAATCTGCGGATACAGATTGCATATGTGTACATTCGGGAAATCTGAAATTTCGCCGTGAAGACACTCCATCATTCCTCGGATTCCGAATTTGGTGGCAGAATACACCGCGCTGTAAGGAGCCGGCATAAACCCTCCTATTGATATATTGTTGATTAAAATTCCGTCTTCCTGTTTTTTAAATATGGGTAAAACACTATAAGCGCCATGCATATAACCGAAGAGATTGGTTTTAATAACCTGTTCGTTCAGCTCCATGGGAATTTCTTCAAACTTTCCGCTTGCCATTACTCCTGCGTTGTTGATCCATATATCTATTCTTCCGTTAAACTGTAATGCTTTATTAGCGAGATTCTGAACATCAGCAGCGATAGATACATCCGTAGGAACACCCAATGCGGCGACTCCCAAATCATGGCATAAAGAAACGGTTTCGTCCAGCGCATCTTTCCCTCGCGCTGCCACAACGATATTACAGCCTTCCAAAGCGAATGCTTCAGCTGCAGCTCTCCCTACTCCACTGCTTCCTCCGGTGATGACCACTGTTTTACCTTTAAGGCTTCCGTGAATTTCATTATTGGATTTCATTTTGTAATTGGTTTTGGTTAATTATCTATAAGTCACCTATTATTATGCCACACCGTCAAATGTTTATAATAAAAAATCCCGGAATTAACCGGGGATTCTTATTCGTCGAAAATTACTTTTCCGTTGAAAGGTTCACTCCAACAGATAAAAATTCGGTCATTATGCCTTCTGATTTCTGCCTGAAGGTTTTCATACTCGCCATCTTCTTTTTGTCTTTCAACAACCAAATCAGCGCCTTCACCGATATTTCCTTTGCGAAATTCCACCTGGTAAAGATCTGAACCTTCGTCTTTAACAAAATCTTCTTTTCTGAAATTTTTATGTGCCATACTATTATTTTTTATCAATATTGAATAAACCGTGCCAATAACAATCTAAAAGTGTTGATAAATATTAGATTTAAAATAAACCTTATTTTTTTCTTAAAAATCATAAATAATATTAAAAAAATACCACAGACGAATTTAGTGGCATAATATTTTAATATAGATTAATACTCATGTTTAATTTGAGTTTTCATGGTTATTAGTTTTTATCCTCAGATCTCTGAGGATTTTTTATTTGATTAAACTTTTTAATATTGATATGATAAAATTCGTTGGTATAATTTTTAAACTCTATTAAAATATAAAATAAAAGAGCAACTTATTTAAAGCTGCTCTTTATTATTTCCTGTCAGTTTGTGTTACTTAGATCGCATAAGCTCCTTTATTCTGGAATACATTGATTCCTTCAATTTTATTATTCTGAACATTATAAATCATTTCAACCGTAAAATGAGATATCTCATAAAGAACATATTTCAGAGTATTAATTGTTCTTTCGTTCATAATACGTCCTTCATTCATCACTAAGCTGAATTGATCCTGATTAGGCATATTTTTAAAATCGTAATAAGAAATATTCATAGTGGATGTTTTTAATACTTTGGTTATCAATACACAATTTCTTTGCCAAATTATGTTAATATTATTTATTTTTTCTAGTTTATGATTAAAACATCAAAAATATTTTCATTCATGCATATTCAGACTATAATTCGCGGATCAGCCTGAAAGTAAGATTGATTCGCGGCTTCATATTCTTTACCGATTTGGCAATACGATGCTCCCAGTTAACCTGCAAGTCGCCCTTCATAATCAACAACGAACCATGCTCTAGAGCAATACTGTACTTTTTATGGTGATCATTTACTTTTCTGAAATCAAAATTCCTTACCTGCCCCAAGCTTACAGAGGCAATAACCGGCCGATTTCCCAATTCGCTTTCCTTATCCCGATGCCATGCCACCGAATCATTCCCATCCCGATATAGATTAAGCAGTACCGAATTAAATTCATTCCCCGAAAATCTTTCGATTTTCTCTTTTAAATCAATTAATTCTAGTGACCATTCATTGACCTGAAAGTCGTTATTTCCCAAATGATATATTTTACTGCTATCGCCAAACCATGCCGTTAATCTTGGAGTAACCACCATTTTATCATACATTTTCTGGATATTTTGCTTCCAGGGTGTTGTAGTTATAAGTTGATCAAAAAGCTCTGAAGCTATCTGTTCCGTTAAAAAATCTCTTGTATATTCCAACAATTCTTCAGGAAATTCATAATATTCATCTGCTTCAAACAGGCTCAGCTGGCTCATTTTATTTCTCTTTTAAATCTTTATTAATTTGCTTTTCGGCATTTTTAGCCCGCTCTTCCTGCGCTTCTTTCTCTTTACGCTGCTGCCTTTTTGTTTTTTTCTCGGCCCTTCTCTCCTGGCGGATCACTTTATTAAGTTTCCTGTTGTATGCCGCATCCAGAATTCCCTGTCCTTTTTTACTGAAAATTTTGATTTTCGGATGTTCATGGGTTCCGGTAACCACTATAGGAAACCCGATCAGTCCGCCAGGAAGAATTCCTATTCTCACTCTGAGATCAAGAAGACCGTTAAAACTCGTCGTTCCGCTGATACTCGGTCTCAAAATAGAAACCCTGAATGTAAATTTATCAACATGGATCAGGTTATTTTTAATATGGGTTTCGATATTTACCCCTTTCATATCAGGATTATTAAAAGCTTTTGCACCGATATTGTCGCCTACCGCAGAAAGCATTTTTAGGTTTTTAACTTCCACGTCCCGAAGATTAACGATTCCGCCGCCTTCCAGAGAGGGATAAATTGGTGTCATATTCCGGTCAAAATCTCCTTTTAATTTATAATCGATAGAAACAATTCCTTTCACGTTTTTTGCTGCTGTTGCCATTTCACGCACCATGTCAATTTCTTTGTAAGCACGCTGTACATCAAAGTCTAAAACCTTTAATGCAACATCATAATTCGCAGTAAGCGGAGATTCGTCCTGATAACGGGCATCAATATTCATTTTGCTGCCGATAATATCGAAAGAAGTATTTTTCAGATATACCTGGCCTTTGTCAACAGAAGCCTGTCCTTTCAAATGATTTAAAGCCAATCCTTTAAATTCGACTTTTCGGATATTCGTCTGAAGGGAAACATCCAGATTTTTAGGAATAATCACGACCCCGCTGCTTTTAGGATTTTCTACTTTCGCATACTCCACTTCAATCGATTTTTTTGAATTATCACCATTTTTCAAAGCCATGAATTCATCAATAAGGACATAGTTGGAATTCAGGTTGAATTTACCGTGCAGCGTCCCTCTTCTTTCAATAAAATAATTGATTGTATTCAGCAGGTATCCGTTCAGCGAAAAATCTGATTTTCCATATGTCGCAAAAAACTTACTAAACCACATTTTTTCGTTTTCAAACCGGAAGTTTCCTTCTTTGATAAAAAAAGATTTCGGTAAAAATTCAGTGGTCGCTTTGATATTTTTTAAAATCAAATTACCCTTATTGTTAAGCTTACTGTACTGTCCGGTAGTTGCATAGCTTTGTCTTCCGTTCAGGAAAAGATCAGCCATAATCAGCCCACTCACATCAAAGCCTTTCTTCGCAAAAACACGATAAATCCTGCCTACATTTAAAACACCTTTTGCCTGGACTTTATATAAAACATCCTCAAAATTCTGCAGATCTGCATTTACAAAAACAGGATTGCCTTCAAAATCGAAACGAAAAGGATTAAGTTTTACACCAAGACTTTTGAAAGTGCCGTCTGTGTTGATAATATTGGCGACAATATTAATATTCTGAATAGGATTCGGGTAATATTTTGTTTTCAGCCAGCCGTTTTTAAGATTGAGATAACCATTTGTTTTTGGGAATAACTTCTTATCCAGACTGAAAATCCCGTTGGCTTTGATATTGGTATCCAGTAATCCGCGAAAATCAATATCTTTCAAACCTAACGCCTGATCCAGCGTCTGCAAATCCACGGCTCCTTTGATATTGGCATTTACCTGCATTTCATTTAAACCTTTTGTTTTGACAACTGCTTTAAAACTATTATTCGGTCCGAGATCAAAGCCAAGATTTTTAAGATCAATTGCCAATTGGTTGGTATCAAGCGAAGGAAGGTCAACATTCAGATCCATATTGAGATGATTCATTGGGACAGGCGCTTTTCTGTTGGAAACAAATCCGTCCCTTACGAGCAATCTTGCCTTAAGCCGCGGCTTAAGATTTTTCTGTTCGCTAAAACGCCCTTTCAGGTTGAAAAAAAGATCACTATTACCTTCAATTTTAGTATCTTTTGCCCAGTCAAGATATTGAGGAGGAAGGACAGAAATCATGTCACGAATAGTTGTCTTCTCCGAAGCAGCTTTTACATCAAGATTATAACCGTCTTTCAGAATGCTTAAAAAGCCGGTAAACTTTAATGGCAGATCATTAATTCGTAATTCGTTTTTTCTCAGTACAAAAGTCAACGCATTCGTGTTGATCCTTGTAATAAGATCCGCATGCAGAGTTTTTTGTTTGGCATAGTAAATTCTATTAAGGCTGAAATCAAGTTTATTGATATCCAGATCAGTTTCAAGATCGAAAATATCTTCACTTAATCCTCCGCGGCCTGTGTAATTAAGCCCTTTCGCATCCACCAAAACTCTGGCTGCATGGTCTCTGTAGGTGATATTCCAGTTTTTAAGTTTGATAAGATCTAGTTTTATTGATGTTCCGGAACCTGTTGTATCTTTCGGTTTTTTGGAAGGTTTTGAAACATAAACATTATAGTTGGCTTCTCCTTTACTATTGACAAAGACATTTCCGTAGGCATCTGTAACGTAAATTTCATCAATTTTGACTTGCTGGTCAAAGATCAGGTTTTTAAGATTGATTCCTACTGCAACTTCGCGCGCAGCAAGTAAGGTGTCCTGCTGAAAAGGCTTTGATCCTTTCAGTAAAAAATCATCTACCGAAACGGTAAGCGAAGGAAAATGCCTGAAAAACGTCAGGTGTGTTTTTCTGTAATCCAGCTTTCCGGCAAGATGCTGGTTGGCAAATATTTTTACCTGCTCCGAAATGGTTCCCGGAAATAATATAGGGATGATAAACATTAAAAAAAGAATGGATGCTATCGAAATACCCATCCACTTCAGAATCTTTAGAATTATTCTTTTAAACCTTTCCATCTGCCTTCAATTTTGAGTTTAATAAATTACACTTATCTAAAATCAAGCCATTGCTATTGAATTTATTCTACCATAAATCCAAAAAAGTTTAGTTATTAAATAAAAATATCTGTAATGGCATAATTTATTCATTAGCCACAAAACAAAAAATTTTGATATGAACTTTAACGAAGCAAAAGAACATAAAAAGGAATCACTGAAAAATGCCGACGAATCTGTTCTGAATCTTTTTCACGTAGTGATCACCCCTGCAAATACAGACGAAAGCGCAAAATTTATTGAAGATTTCCTGAAATCACCGGAATCTTTTGATGATGAAAGCTGTAAGGAATACTGTTCCGATGGCAATTATGAAGTCGTAAGTTTTAAAAAGGAAACTGCTGAATAATCGAAAAGACATTATTCGGATGAAAGAATTTCTTCCAGCTGAACAATAAATCCTGCCTGTGCGGGATTTATTTTTTGTTTTGCTTCTTCTGAAGAAAACCATTCCCAACGGTCGACTTCAGGGATTTCTATGGTTCTCCCTGATTTCGGCGGCCAGTTGATTGTGATTATATTGCTTATTAATCCGGATATTTCAACATCCTGTTCCAACGCCCATGCGAAAACTTTCTTGCCTGCTTTTTGTGTGATCGGCATCAGTTCAATAAAATTTCCGTCCACCGCTTTTCCAGTTTCTTCCAGAAACTCAATTTTTGCGCGGTCCAGTAAACTTTCACCTTCGGCTGCTTCACCTTTGGGAATCGACCAAACTCCCAAATCTTTATTCTTCCAGAACGGTCCGCCCGGGTGAACCAGAAAATAAAAAGTATGTTCTTTTAATCTTTTGAACAATAAAATTCCAGCGCTTATTTTCATTATAAATTACCAGCTATTAAGTCCGTTTTCCAGAGCTTTCCTATATTTTCTCTTATCGAAAGAGTATAAGTCCGGTGCTTTGTGAGCCCCTACTTTTCTTTGTTCATCAAGTTTTTTAAGGATTCCCATATTTTTAATCTTCCGGTAAAAATTTCCTCTGTTGAGTTCTTTTCCGAAGATTACTTCATACAGTTTCTGCAATTCCGAAAGTGTAAATTTTTCAGGTAAAAGATTATATCCTATCGGTTTATGTGAAATTTTTTCTCTTAGTGTCAACAGCGCTTTTTCAATAATATCTCTATGATCCATTGCCAGTTCGATTTCCGGAAGCTTGCTCAGATAAACCCATTCACAGGTTTCACTGTATTCATCAGCTATAAGCTTAAATCGGTCCGGATTATAGAGTGCATAATAGCCTACCGTGACAAATCTCTGCTTATGAAAAAGCGTTTCATCAAAATCTTCAAAATAAAACTCGCTTCTGTTCTTTTTACCGAAAACACCAAATTCTTCAAGATATACTCCTGTGATTCCGACTCTTTCCTGTAAAATACGCACAACAGCTTCATCAAGATCTTCATCTTTTCGAACATATCCTCCCGGTAAAAGCCACTGTTTTCTATAATTCATTTTGAGAAGAAGAACCTTGAGTTCATTTTGATCAAAACCGAAAATGACAGGATCGGCGGAAAGGTGAGGTAAGAAAATTTCTTTCATCTCGTCCGACTTATGTAGAAATTGTTGTATGGAATCCATTGAAAAGGGGAAGTTTTATCTAACAAATCTAATTAAAAAAATCCGATAACTCTTATAATCCGTAAATGCAATCTGCCGCTGAAAAATGTATCTATTAAAAAAAAGAATTTTCATGATAAGTTTAATGTCTCAAATTAAGATTTTATCTTTAAAATAGGTATCTTTAACGACTTTTTAAATAAATGAATGTTATGATCAATGATGTAAAGGCCAAAAGCAGGAATTATACCGTTCCTCTGATTACCATCACCCTCTTATTTTTCATGTGGGGATTCATTACGTGTATGAATGATATCCTTATCCCTTACTTGAAGCAGCTGTTTAGTTTAACGTTTTTCGAATCAATGCTGGTGCAGTTCTGTTTCTTCGGGGCTTATTTTATCGGTTCGCTGATTTACTTTTTAATCTCAACCACGCAGGGCGACCCGATTGATAAAGTGGGCTATAAAAAAGGAATCCTTTTCGGAATCTTTCTTGCGGCTTTAGGCTGTGTCCTTTTTTATCCTGCAGCAAGCTTTGCCTCTTACGGATTATTTTTAGGGGCACTATTTATTTTAGGATTAGGATTTACCGTTCTGCAAATCACCGCAAATGCCTATGTTTCTTTGCTCGGACCGGAAGAATCTGCATCCAGCAGACTGAATATGACGCAGGCTTTCAATGCTTTCGGAACAACAATTGCACCGGTATTGGGCGGACATTTGATTTTCGAATTGTTTTCTGCTCCCGATGGCTCTTTCTCTGCCGCAGCAACGAAAATTCCTTATCTGATCTTCGCAGGAATTCTCTTATTGGTAGCTTTATTAATTTCAAGAGTAAAGCTTCCAGACTTTCAGGTAAAAGGGGAAGAAATTGTAAAAGGTTTCGGCGCTTTGCAGCATAATCATCTGAAATTCGGTGTTCTGGCGATGTTCTGTTATGTGGGGGGAGAAGTAGCTGTAGGAAGCTTCATCATCAGCTTCCTGGAACAGCCACAAGTCATGAACTTATCTGAAGTGGTAAGTAAAAACTACCTTTCCTTATATTGGGGCGGCGCCATGATCGGACGTTTCCTCGGAGCTATATCCCTAAATCAGTCTATTAGCCAGGGCAAAAAAGCCATGTATATGTTGGGAGCTGCAGCGGCTGTATTTTTGGTGATCTTTAGCATAGTAGATCTTACTTTTGCACAGATCAGCTTTTTCCTGGTATTTATTGCACTAAATTTTATCGCATTCTTTATCGGAAAAGCAGCTCCGGCAAGAACCCTATCTATCTTTGCAGCAGTGAATGTTATTCTGTTAATTTCTGCTATGTTAAATCATGGTGAAATGGCGATGTACAGCATTCTGGGAATCGGGATTTTTAATTCCATCATGTTTTCGAATATTTATACACTGGCTATTTCAGGATTGGGTAAGTATACCAGTCAGGGTTCATCATTAGTGGTAATGGCTATTCTGGGAGGAGCAATCGTTCCGATATTCCAGGGATATCTGGCTGATGTTTTCGGAGTGCAGCATTCTTTTATTATTCCGGTATTTTGTTATGTGGTGATCCTTATTTTCGGGGCTTACTGCACGAAATACCTGGGTCATGTGAAGCAGGATACAGACGCGAAATCAGGACATTAGAATTTGATTTTTTTTATATATTGAAACCTGCCGTTGTGCAGGTTTTATTTTTTGAAACTTGATACTCTATTTTGATTTTTTCGGCGCGGCAGCTTCGCTGCCGCGCCGAAAAAAAGATACCGTTCCTATGGGCTGGAATTTAATCATGAACATACATCCGGAATTTGTTGAAGATTTCGTCTCCCGTAATTTTTGACTAAGACTTCGGTAAACATTGTAGTATGGCAAATCATTTCTTTTGTAGTTCAAAAAACCTAACAGGTTTTGAAAACCTGTTAGGTTTAAGATACATTTGAAGCAGGCTTCGGAGACAAAGCCGTATGTTAGAATTTGATTTTCTTATATAATGGAAACCCGCCTTTACATTTAATAAAAACTATATCGAAACTATTTTTGTTTTGGTATTGTAAATAATTACGTCTTCAGGATTTTTTCCTGTTTTGGATAAACCTTCAACGTGAATAATTTTAAAATTCTGTGGTTTATAAATTTTTACTTCATTTGCCTTTTCATCAACAATTACCTTTTCAGCATTTTCAAAACTAATACTCTTTGATGATAAAGAAACGTTTCCTGTAAAGACGGTTATCTTTTCTTTTAAATTTCTTTTGGAGTTGTCGCCTTTAAAATTCAACGTATCATCATTTGACTTTTGCTGAGAAAAGATTAAATGAGAACACAATACCAGAAGAAATGTGCTCAATAATTTTAAATTTTTCATTTTATAAATTTTATATGATCTAAAGCTATAAAAAAAGAATATATAAAACCACCGCCTTAAAAAATAACTTATTTTAATAGATTCCACCTCCGCTGAAACGAGCGCCAAAGTAAATATTATGCAGTAGCGAGATTATGCACAGTCTTACGAATCATCATACGGAAAAGCATTTCCCGAGGGAAATGCTTAAACACATGTAAAACTAATATAATATTTATTGTTTAAAAAGCTGAAATCTAATTTTAATGAAATGACTATTATGCTTCCACTTCAACCATGGATGCGCTTTCAGGCTTTTTAAACCATTGAAAAAGAAAAATATTCCAAAGAATTAATTCATACCCGTAAACGGTATCTTCAACGGGAATGGTTAACATTCTGATTCCCATAAATTCATCGGGATTGTAGTTAACAATAGGAGATTCCAGTCCGGTGCCTGTCAATATTCCATTGACCATAAGAAATCCCGGCATAAGAAGAAGGTATACAAAAGATACTTTGCCGATCCATCTTACTTTCAATAAAAATTTTAAAATAAAAAGGCTGCATGCAGTTGAAAGAAAAGTAATAAAAGTATAAATCTTCTCCCTGAACCAGAACGCAATGCACAAAGCAAGGATAATGCTTATGATTACAAAAATTTTCTCGGGCAGCGGCTTCCAGTCGAGTTTAAAAAATTTATCCAGGCAGAAATAAGTAAACAGGCAGGCAAAAGGAATGCAGATAAAGAAAAGCAGCTCTTCCAGGGGAAGCCCGGCAAAACGGATTCCCAAAAGGTAGCGATCATTGAACCACCATACTCCTATTTTTGTAAACCAAGCATCCCATATCACAAAAACCGCTCCTACAATGAGTGAAGCTGACAAAAATGCACCGAAATACCTGTTGAATTTTATCTTATGATGAAAAGAAAAAATAAAACAGATAATTACCGTAAAAAAATTAATAAGAAGGTAGGTGTATTGCTGCATTTATTTATTTTTATTGAAATACATTTTAAAATATTTTACCGGAACCCAAAGAAAACCGAAACATTCTCCTTTTTCTTTTCCTGTATGTTTGTGGTGCTGCTTGTGCGCTCTTCTGATAGCAAGCAAATATGGATTTTGAGTATCGCGTAATAATTTTATCCGCTGATGAATGAAAATATCATGGACGAAAAAATAAGCCATTCCGTACAGGGCAATGCCTATCGCTATATAAAACCAATGGTTGAATCCCTGAACGGTTCCGTAATACATCAAAAGAATAGTTGGAACAGCGAAGATCACGAAAAAGTAATCGTTTTTTTCCATATGGCCTTCATTGCTGTGGTCATGATGGTCTTTGTGCAAAGACCAAAGCAATCCGTGCATAATGTATTTGTGTGTGAGCCAGGTTATTCCTTCCATCACAAAAAAAGTTGCTACTACAATGAGAAAATTCATTTTTTAGAGTATTGGTTAATCTTAAAATAAAGAAGTTTTATACTGAACATAACAGCTCATCATCAAAGAGATTTTAGCGCCGTTGGATATTCTTATTCTTCCGTTAAGAATATTATGGGCAGATTTTCTTTTAATTTTCCTGAATAAGGATATATAATATCTGTAGGCCAGGTATACTCCGAATCTGGATGAAGGCGGGAGCATTTTAATACCAATCAGGGCCTGTCTGAATTCTTCTTCTATTTCTTTTTCAATAGATGCTTTCACATTGTTGTCGAAATAGGTCATGTCCAGTCCCGGAAAATACACCCTTCCCAATGTATAATAATCGTCCTTCATATCCCGTAAAAAATTTACTTTCTGGAAAGCAGATCCTAAAATCATGGCATATGGTTTAAGCTTTTCATACTGTTCCTTATCTCCGTTTACAAAAATCTGAAGACACATTAAGCCTACCACTTCTGCAGATCCTAATATATACTCTTTGTAAAGATCGGAATTATAATCTATTTTCTGAAGATCCATTTCCATACTTTTCAAAAACTGATGGATAAGTGTCTCATCAATATCATATTGATGTACTGTTTCCTGAAAAGACTGAAGGATAGGATTTAGAGAAATCCGGTCTTCCAATGCATTAAAGGTATCTTCTTTAAACTTACGGAGCAGTTTTTCTTTGTCATAATCATGGAAGCTGTCAACAATTTCATCAGCCAGGCGTACGTATCCGTAAATAGCATAAACAGGATTTCTAATAGCGGAAGAAAGAGCCAGGATTCCGAGTGAAAAACTGGTACTGTACTGTGTTGTAGTCTCTTTACTTACTTTGAAAGAAAGTTCGTCAAATAATTTTTTCATAGCAATCAATTTTTTATGGCTTCTGTTGCAGCTATCTTTCCTGATATGATGGAAGGCGGTACGCCGGGTCCAGGTACGGTAAGCTGCCCTGTATAAAATAAATTTTTTATTTTTCTGTTTTTGAGCGAAGGTTTCAGAACGGCGGTCTGGGACAATGTATTGGCAAGCCCGTAAGCATTTCCCTGATAAGCATTATAATCTTCCTTAAAATCTTTTACACAATAGCTTCTTTTATAGTCAATTTTCAGCAGAAGATCGGTTGCTCCTGTATGCTTTTCGAGCCTGATAATCATTTCCATAAAATATCTTTCTCTTATATCTTCAGAATCTTCAATTCCGGGCGCTACAGGCATTAGCAGGAAGACATTTTCACAGTTTGGCGGTGCTACATCCGGATCTGTTTTTGAAGGGCAGCACGCATAGAATAATGGTTTCGTAGGCCATTTTTTATCCGTGTAAATTTCATTGGTATGAAGATCAAGGTCATTTTCGAAAAACAAAGTATGATGTTTCAGATTAGGGATCTTTTCTTTAAATCCAAGATAATAAATCAGGCATGAAGGTGCAAAAACGCGTTTCTCCCAATAATTTTCATCATAGTTCCTGAATTCTTCCGGTAAAAGTTTCGTTTCCGTGTGATGATAATCTGATGAAGCGATGATCACATCAAAATCAATTTCTTTTTGATTAACCGTTAATGAAGAAACTTTTTTTTGATTGATATTGATTTTTTCAACATCCGCATTTACATAGAAACGGGTTCCCTGTTCTTCAGCAATATTTTTCATTGCCTCTATAATTTTTGAAAAACCGCCCATTGGATACCATGTCCCTAACTTATATCCTCCGTAGTTCATCAAACTGTACAACGCAGGAATATCCTTTGGGGCAGCTCCCAGAAATATAACAGGGAACTCCATTAAAACAATCAGTTTAGGATGAGTGAAATATTTTCTTACAAAACGCTGGAAATTGGTAAGCAAATCCAGCTTCAGTGCACTTTTTGCTATTTTCGGAGAGACGAATTCAAACCAGGAATGGCACGGTTTATTCACAAAATCCTGCATCCCCACTTCGTATTTATACTGTGCATCTTTCATAAAAGCATCCAGTTTTTTTCCGGCTCCCGGTTCTGTTTTTTCAAACAGTGCTTTCATTTCTTCATAGTTGTGAGGAATATTCATGATTCCGTCTGAAAAAACCATTTCAAATTGCGGATCCAAAGGAACAAGCGTATAAAAATCGGCAGCTTTTTTACCAAAATCATTAAAAAAGGATTCAATAATATCGGGCATCCAGTACCAGCTTGGTCCCATATCAAAGGTATAGCCGTTATCTGTTGTAAATTTTCTGGCTCTGCCCCCAATGCTGCTGTTCTTCTCAAAAAGATGAACTTCATGGCCTTCTTTTGAAGCATATGCAGCAGCCGAAAGTCCCGAAAATCCAGATCCTATCACCGCAATCTTTTTTTTCATAGTTAATTTTTAAATGAATATTCTTCGTAAACTGTTTTAATAAGATCCTTACTGTCAATATTTTTTGAAAAAATCGGATAGTGAAATCGATCTAACTTATTAAGCATCCTGATAAGCTCCATTTTTTCATTGTAGGTAAGATTTCCTGAAACAATATCCGTGGCTTGCCGGATCTTTGTCATCTGCTTTTCCAATGCTTCAGTGCCTTTTTCAGAAATTTTTATTAATTTATTTCTTCTGTCTATATCAGATTCTGTCTGCTCAATCCATCCATTCTTTAACAACCTTGTGATAATGAGCATTCCTACAGGCTTGTCATGAATGTTTTTTTTAATAAGCTCCATTTTGGTCATTTGCCCAAAAGCTTTAAGATTAATAAGGTAGATGAAATCTTCCTGCGTCACAAAATCAGAATTCGAAATTGCAGATTTCGAGTAATTTTTGGCATATCTGTTCAAATGTAAAAGCAAAGTAGTAATAGCGCTTTCGGGAGATCTTCCTTTTTCTTTTCCTTCCCAATAAGGCTCGTCTATTTGTGAGTTTCCTGATGATAAACGATCACAAATCCATTCTCTAAAACCGTTGATATCAGCAGAATAATACTGTTTATCATTTTCCTTTTCAAACTTTTCCAGAAGGTCAATGACTTCTTTTGTCATTTTATAATTCATGATATTGAATTTTTATATAAATATACTAATTTTTTTAATCTTAGTACAATAATATACTAATCATTTTTTATGCCAAAAAACTTTTTAAAAAAAATTTAGAAAGTCCCTAAATAAGGCATGTTTATTGTAACCTACAAAGGACACCAATTAAAATTTTAATATGAACAACGAAAAAACAGTATCAGTACTAAACGATTTGCTGAACATCACGAACGACAGAATTGAAGGATTTTCTAAAGTAGAGGACAAAGTATGGGACACTCATTCTGCTCTTAAAAATGATTATGACCAGATGGTATCACAGTCTCAGACTATGAAATCTGATCTTGTAAGACTTATCAATGAAAAAGGCGGTGAGGCTGACAATTCAACAAGCACCGCAGGTGCTGTACACAGAGCGTGGATTGACATCAAGAATTCATTTACCGGCAATAAAGACGAATCTACCCTTGAAAATGTAGTATTCGGGGAAAAAGCAGCTATTAATGCTTATGAGGATGCTCTAGAAAGCGGAGATCTTTGTCCGGAAAGTTCACAGATTGTTTCTGATCATCTTCATCATTTGAAATCTTCTTATGCAAGATTTGAAAATCTGGAAGAACTGAATTAATACGTACTGTTTAAGTAGTATTAGAAATAAGAGAACTCTTTTCAGGGTCCTCTTATTTTTTTGTTTAATGTTTAAGAAATTCAATTAATTCAAAGTTTAAAAAGGATAATGAATCTCAATTTCTTATTTAAGAGGATTTTAAAGATTTAATTTTTTAAAACATTAAGAAGTTAAGTTTAATAAAGCTTTTAAAGTAAAGATTATATATTGATGTATTTAAGATTATTAAGTTGTATTTCTAATTCTTCACTACTGAATGTTTAAAAACTTAATGTCTGTTTTTATAATGTATGGAAGAAAGATTTTTCAGAATTTCTGCGCTTTGTTCCGGAGTTATATCCCTTTGTGCTTCGGCAAGCATTTCGTAGCCGACCATGAATTTTTTAACTTCAGCATTACGAAGAAGCGGCGGGAAAAAATGCATATGGAAATGCCATTCCGGGTGTGAAAGTCCGTCGGTTGGCGATTGATGAATTCCAGCGGAATAAGGAAACGAAATTTCAAAAAGATTATCATATTTAATGGTAAGGTTTTTTATTATCCCGGCCAAATCATATTTTTCAGCATCTGAAAACTCAAGGATACTTCCGGCTTTTCTTTTGCTGATAATCATCGTTTCATAAGGCCATACCGCCCAAAATGGCACGAGCGCAACAAAACTTTTATTTTCAAGAATGATTCTTTCATCGGTTTCAATTTCTTTTTGAAGATAATCTTCCAGAAGAGATCTTCCGGTTCTTTCAAAATAGGATTTCAGACTTTTCTGTGTTTTTACAACAGCCGTCGGAATGGAAGATTGTGCCCAGATCTGACCGTGCGGATGAGGATTACTGCAGCCCATAATCTGTCCTTTATTTTCGAAAATCTGCACATGATTAATGAATTCCTTACTTCCGAGTTCATCATACTGTTGCTGCCAGACGTCTATTACCTCTTTAATAGCATCCTTTTCCATTTCAGGCAACGTAAGACTGTGATTTTCAGAAAAACAGATTACTCTGTTTATTCCTCTTTCAGGTTTTATGGAAAAAAAATCAGTGCTGTTATCAGAAAATTCAACTTTATCGCTGAGCAAAGCTCCGAAGTCATTGTCGAACACATACACACCCTGATAGTCGGGATTTTTTTCGCCGTTCGCCCTTATATTTCCCGGGCACAAATAGCATTCGGAGTCATAAGCCGGAAGTTCTTCCTGTATTGTTTTCTCAGTCTGCCCCTGCCACGGTCTGTTGGAACGTTGCGGAGAAACCAGGATCCATTCGTCGAGCAGCGGATTGTATCTTCTGTGAGGATGTTTTTTGCTGTCAAATACTACATTCATTGCTGATATATTCTTTTATTCCTTCGGAAATTTTAACCTGATACACTTTCATCTGAATTTTAAATTCAGCTTCATATTTTTCACGGATTCTGCTGATTACATTTTCAACACAATCTTCTTTGATAAGGTTGATGCTGCAACCGCCAAAGCCGCCTCCCATCATTCTTGCACCGATAACGCCTTGCTCTTTTAAAGTTTGTTCCACCAAAAAATCAAGCTCATTACAGCTTACCTCAAATTCATTGGAAAGTCCGGAATGGGTTTCGGTAAGCAGCTTTCCGAGACGCTCTGCATTATTTTCAGACAATGCTTCAGCAGCCTGTCCTACCCTTTCGATTTCTTTCAGGAGATACAAACATCTTTTGTATGAAATTTCTCCTATCTCTTCGCGTACTTCCTCAAGCATTTCAACACTGAAATCGCGGAATTTTGTGATCTGCGGAAACTTTTTCCAAAGTGCACTTTTTCCGTTGTCCACATCTCTGCGCCTGTCATTGTACCCGGAAGTAAGATGCGTATGCTTGACGCAGCTGTCAAATAAAACCAGGCTGTAGTCTTTGAGATCCGCGTTAAAATACTGATGATCCAGTGAATGGCAGTCGAGCATAATAACTTGTCCCTCTTTTCCGAAAACGGAAGCAAACTGATCCATAATTCCGCATTTCACTCCTACATAAGTATGCTCCGACTTCTGCCCGATCAAAGCGAGTTCTTTTTTAGAAAAACCGAGATTAAAAATCTGATTGAGAATATAGGCAAAACCACATTCCAGAGCGGCTGATGAAGATAACCCCGAACCCATAGGAATCGTGCTGCTGAAAGCGATATTCAGCCCTCCCATTATTTTCCCTTCTTCCTGAATGGCATTAAAAACTCCCAGTAAATAATTAACCCAGGTCTGAGAAACCGGAGATTGTTTTTCTTTAACATTAAAACTGAAACTTTCATTAAAATCTTTCGCAATAAAGGTACACACATCAGAATTTCCTGTCTTCTCAACAGCAAAACAGATATATTTATCAATGGCTGCCGGTAAAACAAATCCATCACTATAATCTACATGTTCGCCGATGATATTTATTCTTCCTGGAGAAAGGAAAATATGTTCCGGTTCTGTGCTAAAGGCTTTTTGAAAAGCCTCTTTGGTATCATTAATTAATTTTTCCTGGATCAAAATAAAAAATATTGTGATGAATTTTATAAGTGTTAAATGTACACGTATATTTCAAATAAAACAAGGTTGTTTTTTAAATTATTCCATAAAGTAATTAAATTCTTTACGGTATTGAGACGGACTTTTCTTAATATACTCTTTAAACGTTTTATTAAAATAGCTGAAATTGTTAAATCCTGATTCAAAACAGACTTCCGTAATGCTCAAAGGCTGTTCAGCCAGTAGCTTCAGCGAATGGGTAATCCGGTATTCGTTGACAAACTGGGTAAATGTTTTATTGGTGATTTTCTTAAAATAACGGCAGAATGAAGGCACTTTCATATTGGCAAGATCCGCTATTTCTTCGAGGCTGATCTGTTCCTTAAAGTGATCTTTCACATAATTAAATATATGGTTGATTCTCTCATTATCCTCAACCTGCGTCTGCAGATAATACTTTCCGGCATTCAGTATCCTGTAATCCTGTGTAGTGGCGAGTTCGTCTAATATTTCCAAAAATGTGAGCAGCTTGTTGAGGGACGATATTTCGTGCATGTCGGCAATTTTTTGGCCGACTGTTTTTTTAATATTTTCATTAAAAACTATTCCGGCTTTTGATTTTTCGAGCAGAGCAGAAATCCGCTGCATTTCAGGAGTTTCCCAAATATGTTCTCCTAAAAAATCCGGCTTAAACTGGATCACCATTTCATAATCATTATTGGTATTTTCATTGGTAAGTCCGCAATGCGGGAGATTGCTTCCTATCAAAACAAGGTCGCCATCGGAAAAATAAGAAATATTGCTTCCAATCTGCCTCTTTCCGGAACCCTTGCACACAAATATAAGCTCTACTTCCGGATGATAATGCCAGACATGGGATTTTATATTTTCATTACGCTGAAATTTCAGACTTGTAAAACTGCTGCCGATATTTGGTTTTATGGCTTCAAACGCAGGATTGGCATGTTTCATTACTGTACAATTAATTATATGTAAAATTAACAATTAATATTCAATTAACATTAAGTAAAGGTTAATATTACACATATATATGAAAATTATATTGTAGAATGAGGAAAATATCTGCTGTAGATTTGCAGTATAAATTATTGATAACAATAAACTTGTCATTATGAATACATTTTTAAAATCAGCTTTTCTTGCAGGATTCTTATTAATCTCAGCAAGCTTGATGAGTAAGGACAGAGACTTTTCTATCTCTTTAGGAACGGTGAATGCAAAAACAATAAATTTTGAGATATCTAATGCTAAAAACGTTTCATTGTTTGTATATAACGATATAGACGGCGAAATATTTTCTGAAAAACTTGATGCAGAAAACGTTATTTCAAAATCTTATGATCTGAAAGAGCTCTCTACAGGAACTTATTATCTGGTAGCAGAATCTGAAGGAAAGGTTGAAAAATACAGAATCAGCATTAACAAAGATAATGTGATGGAAGTTGATAAAACTCCTGTAAGTGTTATCAATAAACCGGAATACAGTGTTTCAGGTAACTTTGTAAAACTTCATATGTCTGATGTAAAAAATCCTGTGATGATTTCTGTAACGGATTTTGCAGACAGCACCTATTACACAGCAACAAAACAATCTGAAAACGGAGATCTGAATGTCACTTTTGATCTGGATAGAAACACATCAGAAAATTACATCATCCGTGTAGAAGAAAACGGAAATGTTTTTAACAAGATCATTTCCTTAAAATAAAGAACATTAGTGTAATACACTAATTATTCCATATACTAATTATTATATAGTTATTCCGATTAATACCGGATAAAATTTCAGTACAGTTATTTTTTATGAGGCAACTCTTCTTTTCAACACAGAAAAAGAGTTGCCTCATTTTTAATTATGGTGCCCCATATTCAGTTTTATTTTTTTTACTTCTTCCAGCTCATAAACAGGTCTTTCAATGTCATAAGGAATCGGCATTTTAGAGAAAGTCTGGAAATACAGTAAACATGCATCTTTCCACCAGACAGCATCTTTAGATTGGATTTTTAGCTTTGACTGCACTTCTGTAAACCTCTGGTTGTCAATATAAGGCTTCATCTGATCCCATATTTTCTGATAATCTCTTACCTTGTGAACTCCTGAGTCATATTTATAGCACAGTTCTTCCCACATGGTTCTACCATCTTTCATTTTATATTCCCACGGCACATGGTGAAACCAAAGAATAAGGTTTTCCGGACAGGTTTTAATATTTCCATAGATTTCATTTAATGGAGGGAAATATTGTGAAACTGCATTACTTCCGCTTGCAGTTCTGTCAAAACCAAGTCCTTTTTCATCTGCCTGATGATAATAAACCGGCGACCAGTCGGGTCTTGTTCCTTTATAATCTCCCCACGGTTCGGGACCATAATGATGCATTCCTGCAAAAATATGATGAAGACCTAAAGGCATCATATAATCAACTGCAGTTTCTCTTGAAGTGAGCATCATTTCTTTTACAGGATTAAGAAATTTTTCATGATCCGTAAAAGTCATGGTAATCCATTCTTTAGCAATTTGTTCTGAATTAAGCTCATGATTCCATGCAAGGCGCCCGAATGCATACCAGTTGGCCTGTGCAAAATGATGGCCTGTCCAGTTCGTATCTTCTCCAATATTGGCAACCGCAGAAATGGCTGTAATTTTTGCAGGCCTTAACGTTCCGTCCGTGAGCTTTGCAATAGTAGAACCTTCCCCGTCAGAAAAGGTATCACTTTCCAATGTTTCTCTGAACAGCGGAGCCAGATATACCAAATGATTAGCTTGTCCAAGATATTCCTGGGTGATCTGGAATTCCACCATTTCCTGTGTCTTCCTTAAAGCTCCGAATAATGGGTTAAAAGCTTCTCTAGGCTGAAAATCTACAGGTCCGTTTTTGATCTGAATGATGACATTATCCCTGAATTTTCCATCAAGAGGAACAAATTCCAGATAAGCCTGCTTTGCGCGGTCATCTTTGCTCGGACTATAGACAAAGGCTCTCCACATTACAATTCCTCCGTAAGGTTTTAAAACATCAGCCATCATATTGGCGCCATCTGCATGGGTTCTTCCGTAATCCTGAGGTCCGGGCTGGCCTTCGGAGTTGGCTTTTACCAAAAAACCACCGAAGTCAGGAATTAATTTATATATTTCTGAAGATTTATTTTTCCACCATTTCTGAACATTTTTATTCAACGGATCCGAGTTTTCTGTACCGCCCAACACTTTAGGCGAAGCAAAATTCACCGAAAGATAAACCCTGATTCCGTAAGGTCTGAAAATATCTGCCAAAATTTTTACTTTTTTCAGATAATCTTCACGAAGCATATTCGGAGAGGCATTAACATTATTCAGAACCACCGAATTAACTCCGATAGAGGCATTTGCCCTCGCGTATTCTTCATATCTGGGAGAAATTGTATCCGGAAGATCTTCCCATTTCCAAAGAGAATGTCCTGCATAACCGCGCTCAATTGTTCCATCCAGATTATCCCAATGATTAAGGATTCTTACGTCGTAAGAAGGTTTTTCCGTTATATTTAAATTGGTAGTGGAAACATGGGTCTGCTGGAGCCGTAAAATATGATACACGCCATACAACAAGCCGATTTCTTTTGCAGAAGCAATAACAATTTTATTCTGTCCGGACTTTATGGTGTAACCGTCTTTCAGGTTTTTTAAAGATTTATCGGTTCGAAGTTCTACGGTTTGCCCCTGCCAATGACTGCTCAATTCTTTTCTGGCAATATTCAAGGTCGGGCTGTTTCCTTTTGCAATAATTTGATCTGCGGAAATCCCGTTTTTCGCAGGAAAGCGAAGCCAGAGCTGACTTCCGTCTTCCGCAAAAATCAGAAAAGGAAACATTAGAAATACGATGAAGTACATTCGGAAATGCTGCATGGTAATTTTTTTAATTTTTAATTTAAATTCTATAGGTTATACCTACGGCTATTGTTATTGAACCCTTCGGGTTCCGTGTGTGAAATTGGTTTAAAAACTTTGTCAAAGTTCGGAACTTTGACAAAGTTGATTGCATTTTACTGATTTTCGTCCAATCCTTCGATGGTTTTTATTTTACCGTTTTCATCATATTCAAGTTCTACAACCTTCATGCTTCTAAGCCATGTTCTTCCGCCGCTTGGAACACTGTCGTGAAAAAACAGGTACCATTTCCCTTTAAATTCAACAATACTATGATGGGTAGTCCAGCCTATTACCGGTGTTAAAATTTCACCCTGAAAAGTAAATGGCCCGTACAGATTGTCTCCGGTTGCATAACACAACAAATGCGTATCGCCGGTTGAATAGGAAAAGTAATATTTACCATTGTATTTATGCATCCAGGAAGCTTCAAAGAAACGGTGTTGGTCTCCGTGAAGCAGAGGATTTCCATTTTCATCGAGGATGAGAATGTCTTTAGGCTCTTCGGCAAATTCCAGCATATCTTCACTTAACAAAGCAACTTTGGAAGGAATGGCAGGTTCATGATCTTGAGGAATTACGGCACATTCCAGGGCTTTATTGTTTCGGTAACGCTGAAGTTGTCCGCCCCAGATTCCTCCGAAATACATATAATGTTTTCCGTTTTCTTCAAAAACACAAGGGTCAATGCTGTAGCTTCCCATCATCGGATGTTTTTCCGGAACGAACGGCCCGTAAGGTTTGTCGCTCACCGCAACACCGATTCTGAAAATATCGTTTTTGTCCTTCAGCGGAAAATACATATAATATTTACCGTTTTTAAAAGCAACATCACAGTCCCAGAGCTGTCTCCCCGACCATGGAATATCTTTAACCGAAAGCACAACTCCATGATCCGTAATTTCCCCGTTTTCTACATCATCCAAAGAAAAAACGTGATAATCATTCATGTCGAAATGATCACCGTTATCATTTTCTTCAATGCCGCTTTCTCGATCGTGGGAAGGATAGATATAGATTTTACCCTCAAAAACATGGACGGAGGGATCTGCCATATAATCTTTGGGGAATAGATATTTTGATTTTTTCATTTTTAAATAAGATATTAGATAATAGACTGATGGATAATAGATTTATAAATGATGATCGATGATCGATGATTTATTTTTTTTCTTTTGTTAGCTGAATGATTTTTTCTACTACAGGTTTTGCTTTGAAGTTGCGGTCGAAAAGTAAAGGGTAATCGGTTCTTCCTTTTACCGGGAAATCATTTTTCCAGGACTGGTTATCCGTAACGCCCCACATTGTCACTCTTCGGATTTTGTCTTCATGTTTGATGAACAGACGGAAGAAATCGAGGTAACGGTTTTCCCATTCTTTCTGCACATTTTGTGGAAGGCCTTTTGTATATGGATTCATCTTTGCCTGATATTCCACCGTATCTGAAACATTGGCGGAAGTTCCCCAAGGTGAAGGAAGCGCACTGATTTCCATTTCGGTAACATTTACTTTTACTCCGGCGGAAGCATAATCGACAATCGCTTTTTCATATTCTTCCAGTTTCGGAGTATCAAGCCCAACGTGTGTCTGCATACCAACACCGTCAACTCTTATTCCTCTGGATTTCATATTTTTAACAATATTAATTACCGTTTTTACTTTTTCAGGAAACCATTCGTTGTAATCATTGTAATACAGTTCGGCATTGGGATCAGCTTCCTGAGCGTACTGGAAAGCCAGCGGAATAAATTCTTCGCCCAGAATTTCATAAAATTTGCTTTTTCTGTACGTTCCGTCTTCCATGATGGCTTCATTAACTACATCCCATCCTTTTACACGGCCTTTGTATCTTGAAACAACTGTGTTGATATGATTTTTCATGCGCTGCTTCAACACTTCAGCGGAAACATTTTTTCCGTCCTTGTCCACAAAAAACCATTTGGGTAATTGGGAATGCCAAATCAGCGTATGACCAATGATAAACATGTTGTTCTTTTCACCGAAAGCCACAAAACGATCGGCATCATCAAAGAAAAATTTTCCTTCCTGGGGCTGAAGAAACATCGACTTCATACAGTTTTCCGCCACAATGGAACTGAATTGGGAGGTGATAATCTGATCTGATTTCACATCCGTTCCGTTAATCTGCGGCAGGCTCATAGCCGTACCGATGTAAAATTTATCTTTAAAAGCTTTCTTCAGGGAATTTTCCGTTTTTTGGGCTGCTGCATTTGAAACAGCAAGAGTCATTAAACCCAATACAATTATTCGCTTCATAGTCATAATTATTGTTTTCTTCTTTCTGCCAGATCTTTTTCAATCTGGACTTCCATTTTTTTATTGATTTTATAGAATAAAAGTAATCCGCATGCGATGAAAAAAGGAATTGAAGGGAAAACGCTTACCAGCATTTTAGCTCCTACAGCCACCGTTTCAGGCTGAACTACATTTTCAGTTCCCTCGGTAGAAATATATCCGTACTTACCGATAATCAACGCTACTAATGAGCTTCCGATGCTTAAACCTACCTTTAGACCTACCATCATGGCAGAGAAGATAATAGCCGTGGCCCTTCTGTTGTTTTTCCATTCGGAGTAGTCGGCTACGTCGGCAATCATGGCCCATAATAAAGGGGTGCTGATTCCGTAAAAGAATCCGTGTAAAATCTGGGAAAGGAACATCATTCCAACTGCCTTCGGAGGATAAAATACAAAGAACAGCACAAATAAAGTGGAAATGAAAAGCGATGCGATAAACGTATCACGCTTCCCATATTTATCGGCAAACTTTTTAGAAAAAGTAATTCCTATGATCATCATAATGATTCCACCTGCGTTAAACAAACCGAAACCTGCAGATTTAGGATCTTCACCAAAGAAATTCATCCCTATTGAATTGAAGAATGCGGTAATGGGTGAAATAAAACTTTTAAGCGAAGTTTCATCTACATAATTGTTAAAATAATACACATAAGCTCCTCCTTTCATTGCCAGCGTAATGAAAATAAAAGCAGTAACGGTTAACATAATGATCCACGGCCTGTTCTGGAAAATATCTTTTAAATCTTCTTTTAAGGTTGATTTTTGCTCAGGCTTTGGGATAATCCTTTCTTTTGTGGTGAAAAATGTGATCAGAAGCATGACAGAACCAATCACCGCAAGCCAGGTCATGACCGTTTCGATACCGGCTGCTTTATCTCCGTTTCCTACGGATAAAATAATCGGCAGCATGAATACCTGAACGAAGAACTGGGCAAACATCACCGCCACGAAACGATACGAAGAAATACTGTTACGCTCTCCCATATCTCCTGTGATAACACCACTCAGTGCGGCATACGGAAGATTGTTGGCTGCATACAACAACAATAACAAAGAGTATGTTGCGGCAGCATAGATCATTTTTCCTTGATATGAAAAATCCGGCGTGCTGAATGCCAGTAAAGCCGTAATCCCCAGCGGAACGGAGGTGAAAAGAATCCATGGTCTGAATTTTCCCCATTTTGTAGCGGTACGATCTGCCAAAGCGCCAACCATCGGGTTGAAACCGAAACCGGCAATTAATCCTACGATGAGCGTAATGACTGATGCATCTTCAGGTTTTAGTCCGTAAATATCCGTATAGAAATAAGCGAGATATGTTACAAGGGTCTGAAAAACAAGGTTGGCAGCAAGATCTCCCAGACTGTAGCCTATTTTTTCAACGACAGATATCTTCTGTGATGGATTGTTCATATGGTTGTAAATGTTTTAATAGATAAGTGATGATAGACTGATGGATAATAGATTTTATTCTGTAGTGAATGGTGAAGCCGGAAGCCCTGACTTATTTTTTAAATTCCCGTCCGGATTATCGGCCCAGTCGTATCGTACGGAAACCGGATCATTAACTCCATCATTCCAGACTACAATATTTTTACCCTGAATTTTGGCTTTTGCCCATTGATAATTTCCATCTTTTCCTTTGATGGCAAAGCCTTTCAGTTCCGAAACCGGAGCAAAATCATCGGTTCCTTTGTTAAAGGATAGTCTGATTTTATTCCCTTCAACTTTCATTGACTGATAAACAGGTCCATCTGCAACGATCTCTTTTTTGTCGCCAATTTTCAACGCCTGCAAAGCCAGTCGGTCGCCCACTGTTTTTTTGTCAAGAGGATGAATATCATTCCACTCTCCGGCGTCTATAATCACGGCAAGTCCGGTTTGCGGAACGGTGAGCGAAACTTTTCGCTGCTGGTCTCTGAGTTCTGCCCAATTGCTTTCCACAGGCTGATTTTTAGCTTCCATAAAATTCGCAAGCTGAACGATCAGGAACGGTGCGTCTTTTTCATTCCATTTGGAACGCCAGTCGTTGATCATTGTGGTTAAAAGATCGCCATACTCTTTCGGTTTGCCGGTATTGCTTTCGCCCTGGTACCAAAGAAATCCTTTTACTTTATAGTTAATCAGCGGATTGATCATGGAATTATAAAGGCCGGTTGGTTTCCAGCGGATGAAGGTCTGTCCCGGAGCCATTTTCTCCATTTTAGCCCCAATTTTATATTTCCAACTACCTGTAAGATCAATTTTCTGTCCGCCGATTTCAAGATAATACGGTTTATCGGCAATGAACTGTCCTTTTCCGCTTCCGTTGGTAATTCTTACGGCAATTATATTTTTACCTTCTTTCAGAATCCCAGCCGGAATATCGTACCATCTTGGAGGATATTCATACGTAACGTTTCCTACTTTAACGCCGTTGATGTACGTCACATCCGCATCTTTTATTCTGCCAAGATTCAGGAAAGCTGCTTTTCCTGCCTCATCTTTTGACAATGTGATTTCTTTTCTTAACCATACAGAGCCTTCGAAAGACCCTTCCTGATCTTCCCATGATCCAGGGACATTCATCGTTTTCCATGATGAATCATCCAGGTCAAAATTTTCCCAGTGCTGATTGAGACCGATGTCACTTTGATCCAACTCGGTGTACCAGGCTCTGCTTAAAGCCTGTTCGCCGGATTCGGTAGATTTTATTAAATCATCATTTTTCCATTTTTCAGCTTCCTGAAGATATTCCGGATAGCTTTTAAGAGAATTCGCATCCATCCAGGCCTGAACCGGAGAGCCACCCAAACTGGTATGGATAATTCCTACAGGGATTTTATTTCTCTCATACAGATTTTTAGCGAAAAAGTAAGCAACACCCGAAAAATTCTGAATGGTTTGTGGGTTTGCGCTTTCCCATTTTCCACCATCAAGATCATTTTGCGATGCTTTAAAATTATATTTCTGCGGAACGGTAAAAAACCTGATGTTTTGATTATTTACCGTTTTCATTTCGTCTCCGTACAGCGGTTTAAGGCGTCTCATCGGAAGTTCCATGTTAGACTGTCCGGATGCTACCCAAACGTCACCAATTAAAATATCTTTAAGCGTAATATCGTTGATGGTCATTACAAACGGACCTCCGGCCTTAAGTTCCGGAAGCATGATATTCCAGTTCCCTTGGTTATCTGCGGTTGCAGAATAGGTTTTGTTTAAAAATTTAACATTCACCTTTTCACCTGCATCAGCATAGCCCCAGATTTTCAGCACCTGATTTCTCTGAAGAATCATTCCGTCTGAAACCAGTGCAGGAAGCTTTACCTTAGCATTCAATACACCAATAATGGAAATGGCCAGTATTAAAAATAATCTTTTAGAAAAATATATTTTCATGGGTTAATCTTTTAATTTTTATTGATAGACTTTTGGTAATCCTGCGTCAGCAAACGTACTTCAATAATTTTTGAAGTCTGCATCTGCTCTTCCGCATAAAATTTTACACTAAGAATTTCTTTATCTTTTTCTGTTTCAGGAATCGGTAAAAGTAGATATTGAGGTGAATTTCCGGCTTTTCCTTCCAGTTTTTTGGCAGAGACTTTTTTACCGTTGACTTCTACATTTAAAGCACGGTTGGCATTCGCATCAAAATACAAAATGTATAAATATTCAGCATTTTTCCCTGGATTTTTCATCCGGTAACTGAACCAGCCTTTCGCATCCCGGAAATGACAGTCTTCCATATATCCTGTGTTGGAATCGTTGCTTTCAAAGTAGTGATCAGACTCCGGCTGCTGCTCACCCAACTGAATTTTATCTGCAGTGATAAGATCAAGCCGTCTGGTTTCCGCTTCTTCTTCAGCTTTCTTTTTCTGGAGGGATTCAATTTTGTCCTGATCAGCCTGCGGCCAATACAGAATATATCTTTCTTCCTGAATTGTATAAAACGGTACCAGCTGAAAACCTTTATCAAACTTTTCTTTAGGATACAATCCCGTAAGACTGAAAGTAAGATCCTGCGTATTTATGGGCTTTACATGATTAATCACTTCTTTTCCATTTCCTAAAATAACAGGAATCTCATTCAGCGGAATCTGCGGACCGTGGGCAATATGTCCACCTCTGCTGTCATCTGCTAATAATCCCTGCTGATTTTCTTTTCCATAAGTTGCAGCAAGAACAACAGGTCCGTACTTAAAGGCATAATAATCTGATTGATCCGGCAATTTTTCGGCGGTAAGATGCATGGGAAGATACATTTCTACCACATCACCTTTTTTCCATTTCCGGTTGATGTTAAAATATCCGTCGTCATCAGCCGTTAGATCCTGCTTTTTTCCATTTATAGTTATGGCTGCCTCTGAAGAAGTCATCCATTCCGGGCAACGAAGCTTTAAATTTACCATTGCTTTTCCAGTCTCTTCAAAAACTAATTTTGTTTTTGCAGTTTCGGGAAAGGTGTTTTCCTGTCTTAGGATGATTTTTTTATCATCCCATCTCAATGTTGAAGGAATAAAAAGGTTAACGTAAAGATTATTATCAGAATGCGCGTAAATCATTTCACCATACTTGGCATGATTTTCCAGTCCGGAACCTACGCAGCACCAAAAGCTTGTCTGCGGCTGTGAGTAAACACGGTAATGGCCGGGACGCATCGGTGTAAAATACACAAAGCCACCTTTATCATGATTTTCGGTGGAAAGAATATGATTGTACAGCGCGCGCTCATAATAATCCATATAATACGACTTGGGCAACGTTGCAAAAAGTGCTTTTGTAAGCTTCAGCATATTATAGGTATTGCAGGTTTCCGGACCTTCAATATTTTTAATCATGCTGCTGAAATCATTAACAGGATTAAAATGTTCACTGACACTGTTTCCGCCGATAACAGATGATCTTTTTTCCGTAACGTTATGCCAGAAGAAATCTGCGGCATTACTGCATTGTGCATTATTTTCGAGATCGGCAATACGTTTGTAGCCGATTACTTTCGGAATTTGGGTATTGGCATGAATTCCCGTAAGTTTGTCTTCGCCTAAAAGCAGTGGATTTAGAATGGCCTGATGGGAAAATCTGTAGGCAAGCTGAAGGTATTTCTTATCTCCTGTAATTTCATACACATCCGCAAAAATTTCATTTAGACCACCGTGCTCACTGCGAAGCATATCCTGAATCTGCTCATCAGACAACGCGGAAACTTCGTTGATCATCCAGTCGGTAAGCTGTACCAACATTTTTTTTGCTTTTTCACTTCCACCATACCAATAGGCATCACGAAGTCCTGCATATATTTTATGAATATTGTATAAAGGAACCCAGCGGTCGTTTAATCCAAATCCTGAAGCGCGGATATCTCCTTCCGAAATTTGTTTCCAGATTTTTTTACCAGAAGGTACTCCTGAAAGATAACCGTTTGAAGATGCATTCTGACAACGATCAAGTTCATTGATCATGTAATCAAGTCTTTGTTTTATTTTAGCATCTCCTGTTGACGCGTACATCAGTGATAACGCCGAAAGATAATGTCCTCCGATGTGGCCGTCAAGGCCTGTATTTTCCCAGTTCGGATAATTTTCCGCTTTTGGCTGTAAGCCTGCTTCTTTGAGATACGGAGCCAGAAGCCTGTCCGGTTCCATAGTCATCATATAGTTTTTATCGGCCTGCATGGCTTTGTTGAAAATACTTTCCGACAGCTTAACATCTTTCAGCGGGAAATACTGAATTTTCTGACTTACCTGTGCAAAGGTAAATGATGAAAACGCGAATACGATAATGGAGATTTTCCGGTTCATTAATAAATGTTATTTCAACATTTCTAAAATAAAAGAAAGAATTTATATACAAAACATTTTAAAAATTCTGAACCGCGAAATGTAAATAAAAACGATTTTTAGCCAACTTTAAAATTACAAATCAACGATAACTTATCATAAAAAATAAGATTATTGATGGTATAGAAAATCAGGAACATAAAATTAAATGTTTGTGTACAAAATAAATACGGAACATTTAAGAAGAATTGATAATAATTCCGGAAACAACTTATCGTATTTTTAATAGTAAGGTTAAAAATTTAGTTTTTCGTCATTTATAAAATCTGATCCTAAAAATTAACATAATTTTAACATTAATTTTATATTTGATTCATCAATTTTCAAGAAAAAATTGCCTGTATAAAGATCATTTTTTCTCCCGAAATCATTTCCAACACTGCTGTTTTGGCAGGTATGAAATAAAATCATGAAAAAAGTGTAAAAAATACATTTAAGTACAATCATATGCTTAAATAATTTACCTTTGTATAAAATATAAAGATGACCCAGGATTATTCTCAATATCCAAGACATTTGGTAGCTGTTGACTGTATTATTTTCGGATTCGACGGTGAAAATCTTAAGATTCTTCTTGTGCAAAGAAATTTCGAACCCAAGATGGGAGAATGGTCTTTGATGGGGGGTTTTATCGGAGACGATGAAACTTCTGATGAAGCAGCACAACGTGTTCTTCAAAATCTCACAGGCCTGGAAAACATCTACCTTGAGCAGCTTAATTCTTATACACAGATTGACCGTGAGCCTACCGCAAGAATCATGTCGATCTCTTATTATGCGCTGATCAATATTGAGAAGAATATCCAGATCAATGAAAAATACAGTGCCAAATGGTTTGATTTTCAGGATTTTCCGACACTTATTTTCGATCATAATGATATGGTGAAAGACGCCGTTTTAAGATTACGAAGAAGAGCTTCCACAAGACCTATCGGTTTTGAGCTTCTTCCGGAAAAATTTACCATGAAAGATCTTCAAAGCCTGTATGAAGCCATTTTTAATGAGCAATACGACAAAAGGAATTTCATCAGTAAAATTAACGCGCTGGATATTCTGGTAAAAACAGAGGAAAAAGATATGACCTCGTCTAAAAAGGGATCTTTCCTATATCGTTTTGATGAAGATCAATATAAAAAAAAGCTTGCCGAAGGATTTATGTTTAAGATTTAGACATTAAACCTGTTTAAATTAACTTCAGAATTAACCACAAAAGGTACAAAAGATAATCTTAAAGCGAATTTCCAGAATAATCAAAGTGCTCAAAAGAATAATAATTAAAGATTTTTAAAAAACTATTGTGAACTTTTTTGTTTATCATTATCAACTTTAAAATAAAAGTTTAAACAGACTTATTATAATTTTGTCAGGTAATATCAAATTATTTTTGATTTAAATCTTTTTTTAAATTCTTCATAAATTCATCTGCTGAAGGAATATTTCCCAGATTACTTTTTATCTTTTCAAACAAATCACTGAATCTCGCTTCACCGTTTAATACTTTTAATGAATATTCAAATGGATACAGTGAAATTACTCCTCCGTCTTTGTTGTATTTTAATGTCATAAACCGTAAAGGAAATTCAGGAGTTTTATCCTGATAAAGTTTAAAACCATATTCTTTGATTAAGAAATAGGAAAATGCGATGGTGACCATTAACCCGATCTGCTTGTCTTCCTGATTAAAAAGTTTGCAGTATTGAAAAAATCCTATTCCTTCTTCAATAGCTTCATCAATATTTGCAGGATGATAAATAGGACTTTCTATGATGGGCTTAATCTTATTGTCTAAAAAATAGCTTTCAATCATCTTAAAAGAACCGTCTACCAAAAGATCATCTTCAGAAAGTTCCTGTTTCGTGTACCTGCTATCAAAATATTCTTCAGTAAAAACTTCTTTCACTTGTGGTACTTCCTTATTTTCCTGATTTGAATTTTTATTTTTTGAAAAAATTTTTCTAAAGAAACTCATGTAATGTATTTTAGTTATTAGCCGTTGTGTGCCAAATATACAAACTATTATACAATGTAATAGTAATCCGACTAAAAAAGGATTGATAACCGGCCTCCTTATAAACTTACAAGTTTAAAGATAGAACTCCTACGGAGTTCACAGATATTCCTATAATTCATTGTACTACACAGCTATTACTCATGCAGAGTACATTTACACTTGGATATTAATAAAAAACAGGACATCAAAACTGATATCCTGCTTATTTTCTTTACTTATTTAAATTTTACCAAAACCTTACATAAAGCGCAGTCAGTAAAAGTAATGTTACCACAATCAAAACCAATGTTCTGTTATCCACTTTGAACATGGAAGCATCAATAACAAAAGCTTTTGGGTTTACTTTCGGGCCGGCAAGACTTATCAGGATCATTACGATGATGGTAATTACAAATGACCATCCCATATTGATCAGGAACGGAATCTCCGTAATGGTATGAACTACGCCGCCTTCTAGTTTTTCATAAGTGAAAGCCGTATACAGCCAAGTTTCTTTTCCGAAAATATCCACTGCAAAGCTGTTGAAGAATATGGCCAGAACAAAACCTAAAATTACCCCCACTAAAGCGGCTGTTCCCGTGGTTCTTTTCCAGAACATTCCAAGCAGGAACATCGCAAAAACTCCCGGACTGATAAATCCTGTATACTTCTGAATGAAGGTAAATCCACCCTCTCCCCCGATTCCCAAAACATCGGTCCATGTAAATGCCAAAGCCAGGAACATCGCAATGATGATCGCCCATCTTCCGGTTCTCACCATTTCAATTTCCGTAGCATCTGCTTTCAAATACTTCTTATAAATATCTAAGGTGAAAATCGTTGAAATACTGTTCACTTTTCCTGCCAGGGACGCCACAATTGCTGCAGTAAGAGCGGCTACGGCAAGACCTTTCAGACCCACCGGCAAGAATCCTAAGATAGCAGAATAAGCTCCGTCTTTCACGCCATTGAAGCCCGGCAGATGTCCTTTCGTATACAGAACATACGCTGCAATCCCCGGAAGCATGACGATAATCGGCATAAATAATTTTAAAAACCCTGCGAATAGAATTCCGGTTCTCGCAGTTTTCAGATCTGCTCCTAAAGCACGCTGCGTAATGTATTGGTTGCAGCCCCAGTAATTCAGGTTTACAATCCACTGTCCGGCAAAATACATCGCCAATCCAGGCAGAACTACATATTTCTGAACATTCAGGTTTTCAGGCATTGCCAATGTTGTAGTAGTAACTTTAGGTTTTTCAAGAATCAGTTTAAAATGCTGCGGTGCTTCATTAATTAAAGTATTGAAGCCAGCCAATGCATTTCCGACAGCCGCCCCGTTGATTCTCTGATCAACAATCTGCAAGGCCATATACACGGTTGCAAAACCCCCGATGATTAAAACCGCTACCTGAATGACATCTGTGTAACCGATTACCTTCATCCCGCCAAGTCCGATTAACAAAGCCATTATAAGCAATCCTATCATAATAATATGCAAGCTTCCCCCGCCAAGTAATGTATCAATCGCTAAAGCTCCAAGATAAAGAATGGAAGTAAGGTTAACAATTACATATAAAAACAGCCAGAATACCGCCATAATCAACGAAACCGATTTGTTGTAACGGGTTTCGAGAAATTGGGGCATCGTGTAGATTTTATTTTTGAGATAAATCGGGATGAACCAGACGGCGATAATAATTAAAGCAATCGCGGCAATCCATTCGTAAGCAGCTACTGCAATTCCCACGAAAAATCCTTCTCCGGACATTCCGATGAACTGTTCCGCTGAAATATTTGAAGCGATTAAACTGGCACCAATTGCCCACCACGTAAGTGATCCTTCTGCCAGGAAGTAGTCTTTACTGCCTGTAGCGGCCGATTTTTTTCTGTTATAAATCCAGATTCCGTAGCCGGCAACGACAACAAAATAGATTAGAAATATAATGATATCAAGAGTTGCTAAATTCCCCATACTTTATTTTTTTACTGAGAATTTATAAATTGTTTTCGACTGGTATTTTTGTCCCGGTTTCAGCTCTGTAGACGGAAATGAAGGCTGGTTCGGGGAATCCGGGAAATGCTGTGTTTCCAGGCAGAAACCTGTTCTGGTCCCGTTTTTACCACCGGTTTTTGTTTCATATTTCCCGTCAAGGAAGTTTCCTGAATAAAACTGAACACCCGGTTCATCGGTAAGCACTTCCATTACTCTTCCTGATTCCGGATGATACACTTTGGCAATGCTTCTCAAACCGTTTCCGTTAAGAATCCAGTTGTGGTCGTAGCCTTTTCCTTTTTTCAGCTGATCATCATCCGCATTGATATCTTTCCCAATTGTTTTTGAAACTGTAAAATCAAAGGGAGTTCCTTTAACAGCTTTTTGCTCACCGGTCGGGATTAACGTTTCGTTCACCGGTAAAAATTGATCTCCGTTGATCTGCAGCTCATGATCCGTAATTTCTTTTGTAAAATTTCCGGAAAGGTTGAAATACGAATGCTGTGTAAGATTGACAACAGTTGGTTTATCCGTTTCTGCTTCGTAAGAAATTTCCAACGCGTTATCGTCCGTTAACGTATAAAGAACCGTTGTTGTTAATGTTCCAGGGAAGCCTTCCTCTCCGTCTGCACTCGTATAAGTCAGCTTCAATGTTGGAAACTGCGCTTCTTTTATCTGCTCAATATTCCAAAATTTGGTGTGGAATCCCTCTTTTCCGCCGTGAAGACTGTTTGGTCCGTCATTTTTATCGATGTTAAAAGTCTTTCCTTCCAGCGTAAATTTTGCATTGGCAATTCTGTTTCCGTAACGGCCAATCAATGCACCGAAATAATACGGATTTCCGTTGAAATAATCTTCCGGCTTGGTAAAGCCCAAGACCACATCTTGGTATTTTCCGTTTTTATCAGGAGCGGTAAGTGAGGTGATGATTCCACCGAAATTAATGACTTCCAGCTTCATCCCGTTTTTATTGGTCAGCGTATATTTTTTAATAGAATCACCTTTTGACGTGACTCCGTAATCTGAAACCTGTATGTTTTTCATGGATTCCGAATGAGTTTTTGATTGATTTTCCTTTTTATTGCACCCGAAAATACATAAAACGGCAAAAAGAATTATCAGATTGATACTTGTTTTTTTCATTTTTCTGAATATTTTGCAAGTTTAACGATAATAAATTTCATTCCAGCGAAGCGTATTCTTGAAATCGCGGATTTTTGTGTCTTCATCGATTACGAGCGATTCAATACCTGCCATTTCCGCAAAATCTTCCAGCTGTTCGGCACTGATATTTTCACTGTAGCAGGTGTGATGGGCTCCTCCGGCTAAAATCCAGGCTTCAGCTGCAGTATACAAATCCGGAAGCGGCTTCCAGAGTACTCTTGCCACAGGAAGCTTCGGAAGTTCTTCGGTGATTTCCAATGCTTTTGTCTTATTGATTAATAGTCTGAAATGGTTTCCAAAATCCATCAACGCTGCATTTAAAGAATCAATATTTCCTCTTGAATTAAAAACCAAACGAACCGGATCTTCTTTTCCACCAATTCCTAACGGATGAATTTCACAAGACGGCTGATCTGCTGCCAAAACTGGATCTACTTCCAACATATGAGAGCCTAAAACCGATGGATTTGACGGATTTAAATGATATGTATAATCTTCCATAAAGGCATTTCCGCCTTCCAGGCCTTGTCCCATTGTTTTCATGGCGCGTACGAGAGCAGCCGTTTTCCAGTCGCCTTCCCCAGCAAAACCGTAGCCTTTCTGCATCAATCTTTGTACGGCAATTCCGGGAAGCTGCTCCAGTCCGTGAAGATCTTCGAAAGTATCAGAGAAACCTTTGAAATTTCCATCTTTCAGGAATTTTTCCAACCCTAATTCAATTCTTGCAGCAACTTCCAGGGATTTTCTGTTTTCTCCTCCTGAAAGAAGAGATGCTGCCATTTTGTAGGAGGCTTCATATTCTTCGATTAATGTTTTGATTTCGCCATCACCAATCGAATTAACAACGCTTACCAAATCTCCGATGCCCCAAGTGTTAACCGAAAAACCGAATTGGGTTTCCGCTTCCACTTTATCGCCATCCGTAACCGCTACAAATCTCATATTGTCGCCAAAACGGGCAAATTTTGCCCCTTGCCAGTCGTCCCAGCCCGCCGCAACACGGCTCCAGTCACCGATTTGTTTCTGAATTCTTTTTTCCGCCCAGTGTCCTACGACCACTTTTCTGTTTTTACGGAGACGGCTAACCATAAATCCGAATTCTCTGTCACCGTGTGCTGCCTGGTTCAGGTTCATAAAGTCCATATCCATCGTTGACCATGGAATATCCTGATTGAACTGCGTATGAAGGTGCAGCATCGGTTTCTGTAAAGCAGTCAATCCGCGAATCCACATTTTTGCGGGTGAAAAAGTATGCATCCAGGTTACAATTCCGATACAATCTTTTGCAAAATTGGCTGCGGTTAGGGTTTCGAAAATTTCTTCCGTTGTTTTTACGGTAGATTTTAAAACTACTTTTACGGGAATCTGTGAGGAAGCGTTGAATGCCTCTACGATTTTAGCCGAATGCTCAGCAACCTGCTGTAGTGTTTCCGGGCCGTATAAATGCTGACTTCCGGTGATGAACCATATTTCTTTGGTATTGAGGGGTGTTAACATATTTTTATTAATGATGATTTATAATTGATAATTGATTTGTAACAAATTTTGTTTTCCATAGGTTTACACCTATGGCTACTGATGTTGAACCCTTCGGGTTCGTAGTCTTCTGTTGAACGATGACAATTGCTAAAAGCCAATTGCCAGCCGCCGCCAATTACTGTCCGTAATAGGCATTTTTGCCGTGTTTACGTTCGTAATGTTTTTTTACTAATGAATCTTTCAAGCGAGCTGCATTTGGATTGATTTGTCTTGTGAGATACGCCATTTCTGCAATGGTTTCGAGAACTTTGCTGTTGTAAACAGCTTTTTCTGCATTTTTCCCCCAAGTGAATGGTCCGTGGTTTCCGATGAGTACCATTTCTACTTCTTCGTAAGACAAGTTTTTTTCTTTAAAACAATCAAGAATCTGGATTCCCGTATTGTATTCGTAGTTTCCTTCGATGAGATCATCCCGCATTGGCGGAGCGCAGGGAATATCTGTTGTCAGATGATCTGCATGGGTGGTTCCGAAAATCGGGATGTCTAACTGCGCTTGTGCCCAAGCTACAGAATAAATAGCATGCGTATGCGAGATTCCGCCTATGTTTTCCCATTTTTTATAAAGGTAAGCGTGGGTTTTGGTATCGGAAGACGGTCTTAAATTTCCTTCCACCACATTGGCGTCGTAATCTAAAATCACCATATCTTCCGGTTTCAATATTTCGTAAGGGACACCGCTCGGTTTGATGGCAAAGATTCCTTTGTCACGGTCAACGGCACTTACATTTCCGAAGGTGTAAACGACCAGCTTCAATGCATCAAGCTGCATATTGGCTTCGTAACATTCTCTTTTTAATTCTTTATAGATGCTCATTGTATTAATTTTTAAGCGTAAATTTTTGACTGCTGATTATTTTTAAGTCGTAGGCATTTATAATTTTTCCTAAACCTTATAGGTTTTAAAAACCTATAAGGTTTGTTTCTCCAGCAACAGCATGAGTATTGAATTGCATGCAGCCCGACCTGAGTGGAGCTCTTTTTGTGTAGCAAAGCGGAACAAAAAAGCGGGAACCCTTCGACAAGCTCAGGATAAACTACAGACGGATAAAGCTGCCATAATAATTTTAGTTAATGGTTGTTGGTTGATGGTTTTTCACTTAATGTAAATATTTAACAGGGCCTCTACGAGGCTTTAATGATATTGATAATGCATTGCTATCAACAGGGCGCGCCTACGGAGCTTTTCTCATTTTAATTCCAACAACTATAAACTTTCAGCTGTCAACTTTCTCTTTGATTTGATATTATTTTCTGTAAAATCTGCGAGAACCTGATATTGTTTCATAAATTCTGCATATTTTTCTACCTTTTCTGTCTGTGGGAAATATTCTGCTTCGAAATCGGAGCCCATTTTCTGGCTTGCTTCCTGAACAGTAGGATAAATTCCTGCCGCAACGGCGGCATAGATGGCGGCCCCCAAAGCCGGAGCCTGGTCTGATGCTGCCACGACAATCGGCATATTCAGTACATTAGCCAACGTTTGCATAATGAAAGGTGATTTTCTGGCAACGCCACCGATTCCGATAACTTTTTCGATTTTTACGCCTTCTTCTTCAAAACGGTCGACAATTTTTTTGGCTCCGAAACAAATGGCATTTACCAAAGCTTTGAAAATATGGGGAGCTTTTGTTCCCAGCGAAAGATTATTGATGGCCATTTTCAGTTCCTGATTGGCATCGGGCGTTCTTCTTCCGTTGATCCAATCCAAAGCGACCGGAACAACTTCTGAAAGCGGAATCCTTTCTGCTTCCAAAGTCAGGTTACGGATAATATTGTGTTCTATTTCTTCTTTCAGCAACTGCTTTTGATGGTCATCAATCACACTGGAATTCATCATAATACTTTGAATGGGCCAAATCAAAATATCTTTATACCACGCCAACACATCGCCGAAAGCCGATTGCCCTGCTTCCAATCCCATCAATCCCGGAATAACAGATCCATCGACTTGTCCGCAGATTCCCTTAACGGTTTTGTCTGCGATAATTTCATTAGGGGCCACCATAATATCGCAGGTTGATGTTCCCATAATTCTGATCAGTGTATTTTCTTCTACTTTTGCACCAACCGCTCCGGAATGGGCGTCGAAAGTTCCGACAGCAATTACCGTTTTGGTTGTTAGGCCTAATTTTGTTGCCCATTCTTCGTTCAGGTTGCCTGCAACTTCGTCTGAAGTGTACGTCTTTTCATACAACCTGTCACGAAGTTCTGCCAGCGAAGGATCCAGCTGACCAAGAAAATCTTTGGAAGGAAGCCCATCCCATGACTCGTGCCACATTGCTTTGTGACCCGCAGCGCAACGGCTTCTCTTAAATGTTGCTAAATCCTGATTATCGGAAAGCAAAAACGTAAGGTAATCGCAATGTTCCATCCAGCTGTACGCCGCATTTTTCACTGCTTCATCTTGTCTGTTGATGTGAAGAATTTTAGCCCAAAACCATTCAGAAGAATAGATGCCGCCTTCAAATCTTGTGTAATCTTCACCGCCCCAGTTTCTTGCCAGATGATTGATTTCTTCGGCTTCCCTGATAGAAGTATGGTCTTTCCACAGCATCATCATGGCATTCGGATTTTCTGAAAATTCAGGTAAAAGGGATAAGGCAATTCCTTCTTTATTTACGGGGAGCGGTGATGAACCTGTTGTATCAATACAAATGCTGACAATATTTTCAGGCGCAACGCCACTTTCTTTTACGACCGTTGAAATGGTTCTTTCCAACCCTTCGATATGGTCGAGCGGATGCTGGCGAAATTGATTTTCTTCCGGCTTACAATATTTTCCTTCTTTCCATCTTTGATAATAACTTACGGAAGCCGCTAATTCTGCTCCATTTTCCGTATCAATCAAAACGGCTCGGACAGAGTCTGTTCCGTAGTCTAAGCCGATAACGTATTTTTTCATTAACGTGGATAATTAATTTTTTTGGATTCTTTTAATACATCCTTCGACAAGCTCAGGATGACAACTCTAATACTACCACAATACAAGCATTGTCAGGTTAGTCATTGATAGAGCTAAAAACAAATATAAGATTCTATTTTAAATAAATGTAATTTTTACACTTAATTTTAAATTTTCTTTTATTCATAGTACTTTCCAGTTATTTTATTTTGAGGATTACTAATGAATTTGCCGGAATTTCAACAGAAATTTTTCCTTTTTTAATGGTCTGCGCTTCTTCTTTTGGTGTAATGGTTTCTGACTGGAAATTATTTTCCTCGGAAAGCCCTGAAGAAGTCAGTACAATTTTCGTGAGCTTATTGCCGGGTTTTATACTTTTCGGGGTAATTTCAACTGAAATTTCCTGAGGATTCACATTAACAATTTTAATGATGGTTTCTCCTTTTTCATCATCTTTAACTGCAGAAGCATACAGACTGTTTTCACCTTTCAAAGGTTTGCCGTTTTCGGAGATTTTTATTAGATCAGTTCCTTTGTTATTGGAAAATAATTTCTGAACATAATAATTTGGTGTCGCATAAGACTTCAGATTATTAAACCAAATCAAATCCGGTGTCCATTGCCATCCGTCTGCATGAGCAAATAACGGTGCGTAGGAAGTCATAGCTACTACATCTGCATTGCGTTCCAATCCTGTCATAAAAGCAGCTTCCGATAGTGCGGTCAGCCAATTGTTTTTATTATCAGGTTTTACGACCCCAACCGATTGCGCGGCATATTCCCCTGCAAAAACTTTTGGACCCGAACGGTCGTAATTATCATATCTTCCGGCGTTTTTCATAAACCAATCCGGTGAATTGTAGTAATGCTCATCCACAATTTGGGCATTGAGTTTTTTAAGCTCTTTCCAGCCATATTCGAAGAACTCGCCGTCGGGCGACGGCCCGCTTCCGGAAATGATCTTTATATCGGGATATTTAGCGTGAATTGCTTTTTCAAAAACTTTGTACCGCTCAATATAATCCGCTCCCCATTGCTCATTTCCAACACCGATGAATTTCATGTTAAAAGGTTCCGGATGTCCCATTTCGGTTCGGATCTTTCCCCATTTTGTATTAGGGTCTCCATTTGCAAACTCTATCAAATCCAACGCATCCTGAACATAAGGATCTAAATCTTCCATCTTCACGAGTTCTGCTGTGTTGAACTGGCACGCCATTCCACAACTTAAAATAGGAAGCGGCTCTGCGCCTAAATCCTCCGCCAATTGGAAATATTCAAAAAATCCAAGTCCGAAAGATTGCCAGTAATCCGGTGTGAGACGGTGTGTAAATCCATTATTCCATTTATTGATAAGATTTTCCCGGTCTTCCACTTTACCAATTGTTTTTTTCCATTGGTAGCGTTCTGCCAAAGTTCGTCCTTCAACAATGCAGCCTCCCGGAAAACGTAAAAATCCGGGCTGCAAATCATATAATTTTTGCACTAAATCTTTTCTTAACCCACCTTTTCGACCTTTCCAGGTGTCTTGCGGAAACAAAGAGATCATATCCATATTTACAACACCTTTTCCGGTAAATGTAATCTGAAGCTTCGCTTTTTCAACCGTTTTGGAGGGTGTCAGAACCACAGTATATTTTTGCCAGCCTCCCCCTTTTATGATCGTGGAAACTGAGGAAATCACTGTTCCGTTCTCATCGATAAGACTTGTATTGATTGCAGAAATATTTCCTGAAACATTTTCCAGGTTAAAGCTTAAATCGTATTTCTCGCCCTGATGCAACCCAATTCCTCGGAAGCCTTCATTTTCCAGAACATAATTTTTGTCTTTACAAATCGTGATTCTCGCATAGTTTTTATTGGTTTTGGATTTATCGGTTATAATCGTTAAAAAACCGGAATCCAAGTTTGGTGACAATGTTTTTGTGTTCGGCTGTTTCCAGCCCGTCAACGGTTCATCAAATTCAAAACTGCGGTTTTTAATGAGTTCTGCATATAAGCCGCCATCTGCTGCAAAGTTGATGTCCTCGAAGAAAATACCGTACATCGTTGGCTGGATTTTGATGTTGGTGGAAGTTCCGTCTAAATCGAGAAAATGCTTTTTTACATTTCCATTTTGAGCAGAAAAGAAGGTTACGCTTAGAGAAAATGTGGTGGCGAATATTTTGAATTTTGTTTTCATTTGAGTTGAAAAATTGAATTTTTATTATTGGCAAACCTTATAGGTTTTAAAAACCTGTAAGGTTTCACAGTCTGACAGCTTAATAGACCTTTAGTCGAATGCTTTGTAGTCCGGATTCATCGGAAGTTCCACCGTAGAAAATGGTGTAATCCCCTGCTTTTGGCGCCAGATCATCCACTTTTTCATCATAAAATTTAAATGAATCTTCAGAAATAGTAAGCTGACTACTTTTTGTTTCCCCGGCTTTAATCCATACTCTTTGAAAAGCGCGTAATGTTTTTACCGGAGCAGACGGATCGTTATTTCGTTTTACATACACCTGGATGACTTCTTCTCCATCTCTTGTTGAACTGTTTGTAACCGGAACTGTAATCGTCAGATTTTCATTGGTGTTGATGGTATTTTTGTTAAGTTTGGCGTTTCCATAAACAAATTTTGAATAGCTTAATCCGTGTCCGAAAGCGTATAATGGTTTTTCGGTCATATAACGATAGGTTCTACCCTGCATATCATAGTTTTCAAAGCCCTGATGTTTGCTGGTTTTGGAAAGATTGTTATCCAATTGTGCCAGATTTTTGTAAAAAGTAACCGGCAGTCTTCCTGAAGGATTATAATCTCCCGCCAGAACATCAGCAACGGCAGTTCCGCCAGCTTGTCCGCCGTACCATGCATTAATCAAAGCATCATAATTTTTTTCATCTTGTTCTAATCCCAATGAACTTCCTGTACAAAGCACAAAAACGATTGGTTTTCCGGTCTTTCTCAATTCTGCCAGCAATTCACGCTGCACTTTCGGAAGTTCAATGGACGTTTTGTCTCCTCCTTTGAAACCTTCGGCATTGACCATCATTTCTTCACCTTCCAGACTTGGTGAAAGCCCGCCTGCAAAAACAATGACATCCGCATTTTTCACTTTCTCCCTAACTGCAGCAAAATTCACAGGATCTTTTCTGTACACATCAAACGTGATGCTTACATATTTTCCTTTCTGGGTGTGGCGTAATTCAATATTATATTCCTTGCCTTTTTCCATTTTCACAGGAAATTCTGAAGGATGTCTGGCATCGGGACCCTTTCTGGTGGCAATTTCTTTTCCGTCAACAAAAAGTGTATAGACATCTGATGTGGATGGAGAAAGAATCACATCTCCTGTATATGGACTTTTGAAAATCCCGGAAATAATGGCCGAAGTATTTTCCCTTCCCACATTCGGGGCAAGCTGTGTTCCGCCGAAACTATTGTAATTGATTCCGGTTTTATTAACTGAAATATTGGCAGGATTTCCTTTAAATTCATTATTGTTGAAAAAGGTTACTTTCATTCCTTTTTCGCCGTTTTTCTGACTTAAAAAGTTTTGGTAAAGCGAAGTTCTGGATGATGGGTCGGCAACTTCGGTTCCTTTTTCATAAACAATCTCTGCGTTTGGAAATTTGGTTTTAATTCCATCCAGAATTGTAACAATTGAAGAAGGAGTTCCGTTGTAATTTCCCAGCTGCATCAGTCCGTCATCGGCATTTGGACCGACAACTGCAATTTTTTTGATGCTTTTATTTAAAGGCAACACATTATTCTCATTTTTCATCAATACAATTGATTTCTGAGCCATTTTTAGAGCCTGTTTTTTATGCTCTTCAGAATCCACCACAGAATACGGAATTGAGTTCCAGTGAACGGAAGATTTCGGGTCAAGCATCCCAAGCTCAAACCAGCCTTTCAGAATTCTTCGCATTGAAATATCTAAATCTTTCTCGGTGATTAATCCGCTTGCTAAAGATTTATTCAAATTGTTATACGTATCGCCGCATTCCAGATCTGTGGAATGTTTCAAAGCATCTGCTGCAGTACTTTTTTCGTCGGGATGTGTTCCGTGGTATTGTTTCTGGTAAAAATCTGCGAGTGCCCAGCAATCGGAAACGACCATTCCGTCGTAATTCCATTTTCCGCGGAGGATTTCGGTTAATAAAGTATTGTTGGCACAGCATGGCTGGCCGTCGAAAGCATTATAAGCACACATTACTTCCCTCACATTTCCTTCCAACACCAACGCTTTGAAAGCCGGAAGATAAGTTTCGTACAAATCTCTTTTGGAAACCTCAGCATTGTAGGAATGGCGGTTCCATTCCGGGCCGCTGTGAACGGCGAAGTGTTTGGCGCAGGCGTGGGTTTTGAAATATTTCGGGTCATTTCCCTGAAGGCCTTTTACGGCAGCAACCCCAAAAACAGAAGTAAGATACGGATCTTCACCGTAGGTTTCCTGGCCCCTTCCCCATCTTGGGTCACGGAAAATATTGATATTTGGAGTCCAGAAAGTCAAGCCTTCATAACGCCCGGTTTTTTGGGATTCATCAAAAGATCTGTTGTATTTTGCACGGGCTTCATCAGAAATCATTTCAAAAGTTTTAAAATGTTCCGGAACATCCCAGGTTGCCGCCAATCCTATTGCCTGAGGAAAAACGGTAGCTGTTCCTGCTCTTGCCACACCGTGAAGCGCTTCATTCCACCAGCCGTAACCAGGAATATTCAATCGCGGAACTGCTTTTGAATTGTCCATCATCATTCCGATTTTTTCATCAACCGTTAATAACCCCAGCAGATTTTCAATTCTCTGTTCGACCGGAAGATCGGGATTCTGGAAAGGATATTTAAAATTCTGTGCAGATGATATTGTACAGATAAAGAGAGAGATATTAAACAGCAATTTTTTCATGGGAAAGATTTTAAATTCTTACTATTTATCACAGCCGATTAAGATGATCATTAATGATTGGGTAAGAAAAACAAATATATGATTCTATTTTTAATAAATGTAAAAACAACACTTATTTTTAACTAATTCTTGAGATTTATATTTAAAACCGCCATACGCAATGGGCATGACGGTTATAATAAACATTTAGCTATGATTTTACTGCTTTATAAATTTTTGTGTAAAGACCTGATTAGTTTCATAGGATAACTCGATAAAATAAACGCCTGAAGTAAGTACTGAAATATCAATCCTGTTTTTTCCTGAACTCATTCTCAGATTAGATTTAATCAAACTTCCTTTCGAATCATAAATGGAAGCCGTTGCATTTCGGGATTTCAGTTCTACAAAAATTTCCGCCTTGGCAGGATTAGGATATACTCTGAACTGATTTAACTCTGTTTCTTTTGCAGAAAGCACTGAAAAATTTAACGGCAGAACATTGGCTGAAAACGTATTTTCTTCAGTCAGATAAGCTCTGAAAGGATTAATCGTAGGTTCGCTTCCTGCAGCTATTTTATAAAATCCGGTTAATCCGTTTTCCGTTTTCAACACATAAGCATTAGCAGGAACTTTAATGGTATGATAAACGCCATTCATTTGGTTTACAGTGATCGCTTTCGGGGTTGAAACATTTCCTGTTCCGGTAAAAGTCACATTTCCTATCGCGTTCACCAAAACCGGAGTATTGGCCGGAATAATTCCGTTGGAAACCGGGGTGCAGGAAATTGACGTTGTTCCGGGAGACATCAGGTAAACATTCACACCAGACGGAATATTGGCTTCGAAAGGCAGCAACAACACATCGTAACCGTTAAATGTTCTGCTGTAAGAAGCTGCTCCGGCTGTGAAATTAAATGGTACCTGGAAATCTCTTCCTGAATCTGAAAGAACAAGATTGGAACATGTTGTTCCCGAAATGATATTATTAGCAGTAGCATTTACGTTAGAATTCACATAAAATATATTATTTGAATTAACGCTTAAAGGCTGCCAGTTATTAGTGGCCGTAATTCCTGAAACGGTTCTGAAATCCAGCGATGTATAGTATCCGTTTTCCAGTCCGTCCATCAGATTGCTATCACTGTCCGAATAGGTTCCGTTAAACTTTGAAGCGATTTCGTTTCCGACGTTGAAATACACATCTCCTAAATTTAATGTTAGTACAGAGCTGTAGTTTGAGTTTCTGAGTCCTAAAATACCTTTGCATCCGTCCGTAAGCACCTGTCTTGAAATATCTAATGTGATATCAAAGTTTCCGCCCGACGGAAAATTAATTCTACCATAATTATAGGATTTTGCTACACCCTGACTATTAATATAGTACAAAGTCGTATTATCCGAATAGCTCTGTCCTGCCGTCGTATAACTGTTGACATGCAATATCAGTTTATTGTACCCGTCATTGAGCTGAAGATACCCGTTGGAAGCGGTCATATTGTTACTAAATAATGGACTTGGATTGGAAAACGTAACGGTGGTATTGCTGATATTAAATGCGGTTCCGAAAGCGGCATTCGTTGTCGTTTGCGTTTCTATTTTATTGTAACGGATATTCCCTCCTGTCATTGAAGAGACCGGCCTGTCGGCGCTTTTGTTAAACACGAAAGTCATTACGCTGGACGGAGTTATTTCCACTCCCGGCCGGAAAGTCTGGGCACCGAATGAAACAGGAGTTGTGAGCATATCAGACTGGCTGTTTGTTACCACTTTTGTTCCTGAAGTTGTATAGAAAGGCAGATCTACTTTAAGATTATAAGGGTTTGAGGAAGGATTAATGACCATCAAAACCACCTGATTCCCGTCTGAAGAAATGTAGGAAGATCCCTGAAGCGCACCCGTACTGTCTCCCCAGACCGCTGCAATACGCGTTTTTCCGGTTGTGTATTTGGCAAAGTGAGAAAGAATATAACCCCTTTTGGTTATTACTCCTGTCGCAGTACCGTTGGTACCGTCACCCATCAATCCGTAATACCGTTTTGAGGCGTAATGAATCCAGGCATTGATATTTCCAAGCATGGAATTATTGATGCTTGACGCAAAATTAAAGACATCCAGATTCCAGTTAAAATCGCGTGGTGTCTGGCTGCCTGAGTTCCAGTTGATGAGATATTCCGTCTGCCATATTTCTTTATTATAATTTTGAAACTGCTTGTAAGCAGACTGCATCAATCCGTACTGATGCCCGCCATACACTTCAAAATTAGCCATTGTAGCAGTGTTGAGCATGGCGTTGGCAAAATTATCCGTAAAACCTACACTTTCCGGTGCAATTACTTTACAGTTGATGAGATGACCATAATCTTTTACGAAAGTCGCAATTTGTGTTGGCGTCCAGATGCATCCCTGATACTGCGCCATTTCATCAGGTTCATTCTGAATGGATATATAATCAAGAGCTACACCATTTGTTTGAAGAAAGGTAACGAAACTGTTGAGATATAAGGCATAATCCTGATAGTTTTCCGGCTTTAAGTACCCGATCTGCTGTACGCCGTTGGTATCGGTATACACTGCATTTACATGGTTATTGGTTTTCCATGCTGCGGGCATCGTCCACGGACTTGCAAAAATGGTTAACCCCATTGATTTTGCGAGCTGTGCAGTAGGCAATACCACACTCCAGTTATTACTATCCTCGGGAATATACAATCTCATAATGTTATATCCGGCTGTACTCCCCGCTCCCCAAAGCGTCTGAATTTCGGAGGTTGACATATGGTTATACGCAAACTGCGGACTGCAGACAAACCCACCAAAACCTTTTATATTCTGGTAGGTAATATTCTTATCAATTTTAACGGTGGTAAGCTGTCCGTAACACAAGCTGCTAAAAAGCAGGCACAGCGCATGAATGGTAAAGAGGCTGACTAGTTTTTTCATAATGTTTTAGTTTAATTTTGTGATGTTCAGGTATAAAGTTTTGGGCAAAGAATCCCCTTCAAGACAGTCTGATTAAAAAAAACCGTCAAGAAAAATCTCCTGAAATGATTCAGGCAACGATCGTAAATAGAGTTATATCAGTCTTTTTGCGGTTGTCCTTTCATTTTTGATAAAAACAATATTTAAACTGAAATGAAATTGAGATGAGAGATGTTTATTTCATAAGCAGGTAGTGATTAGGTTACTTATTTTTTGGAAATTTAGTGAAGAATTTCACTTTCGGGTGCACCCAGGTAGGAAGGTTTTAAACCTCCGGTGTTGATCAATATTTTTTCCAAAACAATTCCCGGTTCTAAAACACGGAATCGTAATCTATGTTTTCCGGGCTGTGAAATCATATGCTTTGTAGCTGACTTGATAATATGTTCTGACTGCCATCTTCCCAGTTCTCCTTTGTAATGACCATTGAAATTAACCACTTGCGGAGACTGTCCGTCGAAAGAAATTTCGTAACGCAATCCTTTATTATGGTTGAAATTCAACGTTGGCGCCAGTAAAAGCTGTACCTCGAATTCCCCTTTGGATTCAAAGTTTATGTCATATTCAAGATATATATTTTCATCGGTTTTCGGATAGACGTTTTGAGGGAAAGTAGTAACCCCGGATCTGGTTTTCCCGAAATCAGGAATCACTTCCCAATGGATGCGGCCCGAATTATTAAGCCTTGCAAAATGTTCCGCCTCAATGGAAACGTAACCGTTCTTCTCCTGGAAAACTTTCTCTTTGGAAGCATTATCATCGTAGACGTATGTTACTTCAGGCATGATGTTTTCTTTTCCGTCGGCCCAGGTTTTATACCCGATACGCATCTGGTCCATCATGTGCTGCCATTTTCCTCCGGCAATCTCTGTATTGTATTTACGATCGAGATAGGCATTTCTTTCAAAACACTCTTTTACCCTGTCGGCGTAATAATTTGCCTGTAAATCATATTGAGCGGCCAGTTCCCTGTTTTTGGCAACGGCATAATACATTTCGTACAAATTGCTGCAGGCATCAATCGGGTATAAAACGAGCTGATAATAAGCATCCTGATATTGAGCAGGAATCTGCTCCTTTAATCGCAGAGCATCGATTGCCAAAGTTCTGTATTCATTTAAAACCCTTTCAAATTCATTGTAATTTTCAAGGCTGTAGGTTTTGCTGTCGAGGGTTTCCGGTGTTACTCTACGGTTGTATTTTGCATACAGGTTGATCATCCTTGCAATTTCTTTAGCATGTTTCTCCCCGAACTGCTGTGCAGCCCACTTTTCTGTATATTTTAAAAGATTTTTTGAATTAAACTGTTTCGGGTTCCAGGCCATATCCATAAAAAAGCTGATCGGGAATTCCATCGGTTTTAAATCTCCGACATTTACGACCCAGAGCTTATCTACTTTATGTTCGTAAGATAAATTCATCTGTTCCCAAACGCGCTGGATCGGACTGATATTGATCCATTTTGAATTTCTCGGTCCGCCCACATAATCGAAATGGTAGTAAATTCCGTAACCGCCCTTATGCAAAGGTTTTGAAAGGTCCGGAAGCTTTCTTACATTGCCCCAGTTGTCATCACAGAATAGAAGGATAACATCATCCGGAACGCGCATTCCTTTGTCATAATAATCCTGAACTTCTTTGTACAATGCCCACACCTGTGGTGTTTTTTCCGCTTTTTTCCCGGTAACATCTGCAATAATTTTCCGCTGGTCTTTTACGATTTTTTCCAGCAGGGCGATATTGGTGCCCTCTCCCATTGCTTCATCACCGTCACCGCGCATTCCCACTGTTACGAGTCTTTCCCAGTGGTTGCTTCTTTCGATTCCCGATTTCCAGAATTTCTGTAAAACTTCACTGTTTTTAGCGTAATCCCAAACATTGGGAAGGTTATTTCTTTTGATGTAGCGATGCCAGTCGGTTTGTGCCAAAGCCATCGGTTCATGGTGGGAAGTTCCCATGACAATTCCCATTTCATCAGCTAATGGGCCGTTCAGAGCATCATCGTCATAAAAAGCTTTGCCCCACATTGCCGGCCAGATGTAATTGCCTTTTAAACGCAGAATCAGTTCAAAAACTTTTTCGTAAAATTTGGAATTGATCCCTCCGAAAGTGGCTCTCGCCCAACCTCCGAGGGAAGGTTCTTCGTCATTCAGGAAAATTCCGCGGTATTCCACAGCCGGTTCGCCGTCGGTGTAGATTCCTTTTTTAAAATAAATATTTTCTTTGACCTCAACCGGAACATCCGCCCAATAATACCATGGTGAAATGCCGATCTGCTGTGACATTTCGTAAATTCCGTAAATCGTTCCACGCTTGTCGCTGCCTGCAATTACAATGGCTTCTGAAATTCCGGGATATGGATTGCTTACATTCTGAATAATGTATTTTTCACTTTTTCCTGTTAGTGATTTTCCGTCAATTTTTTTTTGTTTAATTAAATCGTCAATCACCGATTTTGTTCCCACTGTTCCGATGATAATCAATGGCGACTGCTGTGCGGAAAGCTGATTCAGTACATTCGGCTCGGCACCCGTCACTTTTTGAAAATCGGATTGCAGACTTTTAACGGCCCTGAGAATTCCTTTGTCGATTCCCGGATTGGTAAAAACCGAAAGTCCTGAAGTTTTCTCTTTTAAAACAATGGTTTCTGAATTTTTTTCCGTGGTGATGAACGGTTCCGCAGCATCAATGTGCAGACACAATCCGAATAGCATGACCAGAATATAGAATTTTATATGCTTCATAATTTTTTTATTTTCGTTTTTTTTATCAAACCTCATAGGTTTTAAAAACCTATGAGGTTTCTATTCTATGCTAAATCTTGAAGGTTTGAGGATGGTTAATTTCTTAAAACAAAACCACCGTTGGGCTGGATTTCCACAGTAAAATCACCATTTTTGCTTATTTTCACTTCTTTTTCCGAAGAATTTCCTTTCGCATCATCGATAATTAATTTCACCGATTTTCCAGCGAACATCGGAAGACTGATCTTTAATTTCTTAACTGTTTTCTCTGCATTAATTCCGGCAATATACCAATGATCCTGATGTCTTCTGGCGATCACGGAATATTTCCCGGGATCCCCGTCGATGAAAACCGTTTCGTCCCAAAGGGTTGGAATTTCTTTCATAAAATCCAGCTGGAATTTCGGGGCATCCGTCAGGTTATTCGGCATTACGGCGAACATCTGAACGGGATTCTGGAATAATACCGCTGTTGCGAGCTGAAAGCTGTCTGTGGTGTATCTTTTATTTTTATCCTTATTGGATTTCGTTAAAAATTTATTAAGAAAAGTTCCGCCAAACTCCATACTTCCAACCGTGTTTCTGATGAACGGATGCAGTGAAGCGAAGAATGCTTCCTGCTTGCGTACATCTTCAGAAAAATACAGCATTTCGGAGGCTAAAACAGCTTCACTTCCGGCATAATTCGGGTACATGATTTCCCAGCCTCTTGGTAAGGTGGTTCCGTGGAAAACAATGGTTAACCCGAAATCATTGGCATCTGAAAGAATATCTTCATAAAGACGCATGGTTTCCTGCTTGTCGCCACCGAAGAAATCGACTTTTAATCCTTTTACGCCAATTTCTTTGAGCCATTTCATTTCTTTTTTGCGTTCTACGGAAGAACTCATTTTATTTCTCGGGCCCATCGGCGCATCATTGGCCGCACCGTTGGAATTGTACCAAAGCATCAATCCAACATTTTTGGATTTTGCATACTGCACGAGCTCTTTCATCCTTTCTTTTCCTATGTTTTTGTCCCAAAGCGCGTCCATCAGAATGAACTGATAATTCAATGCTGATGCAAGGTCAATGAATTTCACCTGGTCATCATAATTCATACTGTTGTCCTGCCAGAGAATCCAGCTCCAGGTAGATTTCCCGAACTGATATTTCTGTGAGGGTTCATACATCGGCTCTACCACATCAAACGGAACAGTCGTTTCAACAATTGGTTTTAGAGATTCTCCTATGGTAATCGTTCTCCACGGTGTTGATCCGGGCAGGGAAATCGCTGCTCCGGTACTTCCGAACCCGTTGTTTTCAGCCATATCGGGATAAGCGACTTTATACAGACTCTTTTCAGAAGTATTTTCCAGATGAGAAGCACAGTACAGACTGTTCACTCCTGTTTCCGAAAGCAAAATCCAGCCATCATTTCCGAGGCGAAATAATCCCGGAAAAACATATCCGTAATCCGCTTTGACTCCGAGTTCCGCATCGGCTTTATAACCGCTTTCATAGCTTGGTGCGGTGCGGGCAAAACCGGTCATCGGCTTCATCATCGGGGAAAGAAAAGTTGTGGTCTGAGCAGGGAATCGGTAACCTGTAATTTCCGATTGTACAACGGCACTCATGCGGTCTTTCATCGGTAAAAGATGATACCGGAATGCAATATTTTCATTGCTTACCTGAAATTCCATACTGATGCTGAATTGGTTGGCATTGGTAAAACTAACCGTTATTATATTAGCTTTGTAATCAACCTGCGATTTTTTAATTTTCTCGTTGGTGTAGGTTTTGGAAACCTGATCTTTTTTGCTGTCGGTGAATTTTAAATTTTGGGAAAAATCAGATTCATTGGTGATTAAACCTAACGGAGATTTTTCCAACATCTCTTTTCCCTGATAGGTTACATTGTATAGCGCTTTTCCGTTTTCCGAAAAGACATTCAGCTTCAGTTTTCCATCGGGACTGATAACCTCCGCAACCTGCGCGAACACCGAAATTCCGCTCAGCAGGCATAAAAGTAGTGATAGATAAGATACTATTTTAGTCATAATCATTTATTTTCAAGAAAAGTCCAGTAATCGAAAAACATAACATCCTTAGCTGCTTTTCCGTTAAACACAAAATACACATCGTGAACGCCGGTAATTTTTTCTTTTAACTCGGTTTTCACGGTTTCCCATCGGTTGTCTCCGCCTGTCAGCGGTACTTTTACCGTAGCGACAATCGGTCCGGTAACACTGTCCAGACGGACATCCATCGTTACCTCGCTGTTGTGGGTAGTTCCTACTCTTGCGGAAAATGTTGTGGCTCCTTTTTTACCAAAATCAACATTTTTTATACTGGTATAAGCTCCGCTTTTTTTAGCTTTAATAAAAACACCGGCTTCTTTGTTCTGATACGATTTTACATTTTCCGACCAGGCAATGGTTTCTGCCTGATTAAAGCTGTAAGGATTTACCGTTGCGATGGCTTTTGTAATTCCGTTGGTCATCGCAAATGGTGAGATAGAACCATCTTTATTGAATTCCAGTTCCTGAACGCTTACCGAACGGGTAAAACCGCTCCCGCCCGGCAAAGCTCCGTTATGATAGAAGAAATAGGTTTTCCCCTTAAAATCAATGACTCCGGGATGATTGGTAAATGATTTTCCTTCGGCAGGCATAATAACTCCGCCGTATTTCCAGGGGCCCTGTGGATTTTTGCTGGTGGAATAGCCTATGAATTCAGGAAGCGGACCGCCCGGCCAGAAAAGGTAATACAAATTTTTTCTTTTATACAGCCACGGTCCTTCCTCGTACTTTGACGGTCTTTCCGGATTGGGTTTACCATCCCTTTTTCCGAATGATTCTTCGGTCATGGGAACCTCAACGATATTTCCGGAATAGGAAATCATATCTTCATTCAATTTAACATATTTTAATTTCGGGTTTCCCCAATACATATGTGCCTGTCCGTCATCATCAACAAAAACGGTTGGATCGATATCGCCCCACTCGCTCTGCACCAGCGGCTTTCCCAACGGATCGTGAAAAGGTCCAAACGGACTGTCGCCAACCGCTACTCCAATGGCACCTTTGTTATTGGTTTTAGACCACATCGGAACATACATAAAAAATTTGCCGTTCCTTTCTACACACTGAGCTGCCCATGCGTCGCGTTTTGCCCATTCAAATTCGTTATAGGAAAGAATGGTTCCGTGGTCGGTCCAGTTTACCATATCATCAGTGGAATAGACTTTCCAATCGTTCATGGTAAACCATGTGGAATCATCTTCATCATGTGTGGTGTAGACGTAGAGCCTCCCGTTGTGAACCATTGGCGCCGGATCTGCGGTATAATTGGTTTGAATGATGGGATTTTGAGACAACAATATTCCCGAATAGCCTATTAAACAAATGCTTATGATTGATTTTATTGTTTTTTTCATATTTTCGTTTCATTCTTTATTATTCTGAACACGAAGCACACGGAGTTTTTTGTTGAAATACTTCTATTCAGTTTCACAAAGCCGCTAACGCTTATAGAAGCTGTATTATTTTATCATTTAATTCTGTTAAACCACCCCGTCACAAATTCTTTGAATTTTTGCTACCAGTACCTCAATATTCATTAATTGTTTTTTTATTTCGGCAAATCTCGTCACTCGATTTACAGAGAAGGGGAATTTTTATTTTATTTCTTTTTAAAACTCCAGTAGTCGAAATTGAAAAGTACTCTTCCGGCTGTAATATTTTTCCCCTGGAATACAAAATAAACATCATGAACTCCGGAAATCTCTTCTGAAATTTTGGATGATACTGTTTTAAAATCTTCCCATCCTCCGGTTCTCGGAACATCAACTGAGGCGATCTTCGGTCCTTTCGGATCATCAAGATGAACTTCCAGAATTCCGCCGTCAATGCCTGCTGCTACTGAAGCAGAAAATTCTGAAGCGCCATTTGTTCCGAAATCCACCGCGCGGACTTTTACAAATCCGCCCATTCTCGTATCGGAAACATAGACTCCGTTTTTTTTGTTTTCGGAAGTGCTGCATTTCTCCGACCAGGCCATGGTTTCAGCTTCGTTTCTTTGAAAAGGATTTAATGTGGCAACGGATTTTACTCCCTCTTTGGTCATGGTTATTTTGGGGATGCTTCCATCGGGATTGTACTGAAATTCTTCTACAGCGGTAGAACGTCCGTAACTTCCGCCGTTCGGTAAAAGCCCGGTGTGATAAAACAGGTAAGATTTTCCTTTAAAATCTATAATTCCTCCGTGATTGGTAAAGCTGTTGGTCGGCTGGTCAGTCATAATTTTCCCTCTGTATTTCCACGGCCCTGTTGGTGAAACGCTGGTTGCATAGGATAAACACTCCGTTTTTCCTGTCATTCCTGCATACATCATGTAATATTGATTGTTCCTTTTGTACAGCCAAGGCCCCTCCACATACACATCTTCAAATTTTTCCTGCTTTTGTAAGACCTCATCACTTCTTCCGGGACGTCTCAGTCCGCCAAAAGATTCAACTGATTGAGGAATTTCCGTAATTTTTCCGGCGTAAGAAATCATATCCTTATTCAGTTTAGCATAAAATAATCTGCTGTTTCCCCAATAGAGATAAGCCTGTCCGTCATCATCAATAAAAACGGTAGGATCGATATTATCCCAGGTTCCGGTGGTTACCAGAGGTTTTCCAAGTGCATCTTTAAAAGGCCCGACAGGACTATCCGAAACGGCGACACCGATTGCCATATTATTATCAACGGTCTGAGCGCAAATATACCAGTAAAATTTGCCGTTGCGTTCGATGCACTGTGCCGCCCAAGCTCTGTCCCGCGCCCATCTGAAAGATTCTAAAGAAATGGGGACGCCATGATCTGTCCAGTTCACCATATCTTCGGTTGAATGAACCCGCCATTTGGTCATCGTATAAAAATCAAATCCCGGCTGATCGTCTCCCGTGTACACATAAAGTTTGTTTTTATAGACCATCGGTGCCGGATCAGGTGTAAAATGCGTCTGGATAACCGGATTCTGGGCAAAAACAGCAGTACCTGCCAACAGAAAAGGTAATGCCATATATTTTAAATTTCGATGAATCATATTTAATCTTATTATTTTGGTGAAATGAATTTATAATAGGCAACGCCATGTGCCGGAATATCCAATGAAAGGCTTTCTTTATCGGTATTGATTTCTGCAATATTTTTCTGTCTCCAAATATCTCGTACGGATTGAGTTCCAGAAATTCCTAATTTTTTGAAATCTTTATATGGCATCTTTAGTATTTCCCTTCCGAAATTGGCAAAAGCAACGGCTTTTCCCCCGTCTTCAAGTTCTTTCACATAGATTCTGAGTTCGCCGATGGTATGCAGGCAAACACCTTGTTTTCCCAATGCATCCTGATTAACGGCAATCACCTCGTCATTAGTCAGGAGATTTAAGGTAAAATCATCCAGTTTTTCAAGATCGCAGCCAATGAGCAACGGTGCGGAAAAGATACTCCAAAGGCTGATGTGCAGATATTGTTCGTCCGGTTTTAAACGGCTTTGGTGCGGATTTCCCCAGCCTACTACGCCTACTACCAGCATATCCGGGTCATTCCAATTGCCGGGTTTTGCGTAAGAAGCGGCTTTATCCTGAGCCAATGCGATGTTTTTCACGCTGGCCCAGGTATCGGTAATATCGTTGGTAGTGCGCCATGATTGGGCATTGGTTTCATCACCCCATTTCCAGACATCCCCCATTCCGTATTGACAGAGATTGTATACGATATCTCTCGGCTGCTGTTTCAGCATATTTCCCATTAAGCGGAAAGGTTTTATGCCTTTATCAGGATCACCACCGCCCTGAAAAGCAAGAGAAGGTACTTTATTGGGGTCATTATCCGGCAACCCGTCAATGACGCCGCCGTAGCTGCACCAGTCGTATTTCAGGTAATCGACACCCCAATTTGCATAGCTTTCGGCGTCCTGTTTTTCGTAGCTGTAGCTACCTGCACATCCGCCGCAGGTCCATGGTCCGGGAGAGGAGTAAATTCCCATTTTCAGTCCGTTTGCGTGAATATAGCCACTCAGGTTTTTCATATCCGGAAATTTGGAATTGGTTAAAATATACCCATTCTCATCGCGCATTTTTCCTTTGAAAGACGGGTCTTTTCCATCTCTGTTGAATTGCCAGGAATCATCAATATTGATGTAATTCCAGCCGTGATTTACCATGCCTGATTTTATCAAAGCATCTGCTGCACGCTTTACTTTGTCGGCAGAAACTTCGTGTCCAAAACAGTTCCAGCTGTTCCATCCCATCGTTGGGGTAAGCGCAATCCTGTCTCCTGCTTCTATTCTTAATTTTTTTGAGGCTGAACCTTTTGCATTTTTCGCAGATAATTCTACTTCATAGGTTCCTTTTGTATCTATTTTTCCGGTAATGATTCCGGTTTCAGAATCAAGCTTTAATCCTACGGGAAGATTTTTTGCAGAGAAAGCCATTGGCCGGTCACCTGTTGCTGCAATCCTGAAAAGGAAAGGCGAACCGGGACGAACGCCATAAACGGCTGCTGAATTAATTCGGGGTGTTGCCGCTGGTTTTGGGGTTAAAATATAAGGTTCTGAAGCAATAGGATTGAATGTTTCTAATGTAGAAATTCCATTGGTCTCAAATTTTGCATTGACCCAGTCTGCATGGTCGTAATACGGTCCGTTTCCCCCGTCTGTTACAACCAGTTCAAGCTGCTTAATTCCTTTTAACGATACCGAAACAGGTTTTGCTTTATCACCCAAATGCATGATTCCGCTGGACCAAAGCTTTTTGTTGTCTCCGTAAATTTCAAATTCCACGGCAGGCTCGTGGCCTTTCATTTCATCATCTAATCCGACTAATGCTGAAAATTTTTGGGCTTTACCATTCAGCTTTATCAGTAATGAACTTTCGGCGTGGGTACCGAAACCTCTGTCGAATATTTCTCCGGCAATCGTCAGTTTTTTTCCATCTACCGAAGTATTGATGCCCGGTTTCCCGTTTCCCTGCGTGGCAACGCTGAGATCAAGCTTATCCAGCCAAACGACCGACTGAGCTTTGGAAATATTGACTGACAGTAAAAAGGTTACCGCTGTAAGGAGTATCGTATTCTTCAACATTATTTTAGATTTCATTAAATTTCCACCAGTCGAAATAGAAAAGGTCTCTGTCTCCTCTGAAAACAAAATACAGATCATGAATACCTTTCATATTTTTAACCGGAGTTTTTATGTTTTTGAAAATATCGCCTTCCGCTTTTGCGTTTACTGTTACCGTTCCCAAAACGGGTCCGTCAATCGCATCGGTGCGAATTTCTATTTTTCCGCCGTACAAAGCTGCTACGGATACTTCTATGGATTGAGTCCCTTTGGAAAAGTCTACGCCCTGAACTTTAATATAATCTCCATTGTTGACCGATGAAACAACAATACGATCGGTGATTTTTTTACCGGTATCATAAGGATTGTTTCTTTCCCATTCGGTCATTTTCTCGGTTTTCAGACCTTCACTGAACGCAATGGTTTCGGCTTCTACTCTGTTGTAAGGATTAAGCGTTGCGATTCTCTGTACACCTTCCGGATTCCAGAACGGAAGCTTCTGAATGGTTCCGTCGGCATTGTATTTCATTTCACTTACGCAGACAGAACGTCTTTCGTAATGTTTGCTCATCGTCTGTTTTCCGATATTGTAATTGAATCCGAAAATATAGGTTTTTCCTTTATAATCAATAATTCCCGGATGGTTTCCGTTGGAACGCTTGTCGCTGTCCATAATCATTCCTTTGAATTCCCACGGTCCGGTTGCTGATTTTCCCATCGCATAGCCGATTCCTTCGGGACAGCAGGTGGATGCATAGGCCATATAATATTTTCCGTTTTTTTTCCACGCCCACGGTCCTTCCTGATAATGAAAAGGGTCTGGAGAGCCTTTTACTTTTGCAATGGATGGATCTTTTACCACATCGCCATTTACGGAAATCATATCTTCATTCAGCTTCACGTACCAAAGGTTGGGATTTCCCCAATAGAGGTAGGCCTGTCCGTCATCATCAATCATGACAGTAGGATCTATATCGTCGCTTGAATTTTTAACCAAAGGTTTTCCTATCGGATCTTTGAAAGGACCATAAGGATTATCTGCCACCAAAACGCCGATTCCTCTTTGTCCGGGCATCGGGCAGTACATATAAAATTTTCCGTTTCTTTCGATCACCTGCGGCGCCCATGCTCCGTTTTCCGGATCCGTCCATTTGAAATCTTTGAGGGAAGCGACAACACCGTGGTCGGTCCAGTTGACCATATCCGTAGAAGTATAGAGCAGCCAGTTTTTCATTTTGAACCCGAATGCATCATCTTCATCATGACTTGTATAGAGGAAAACCGTGTCTTTATAAACCATGGGTGCAGGATCTGCAGTAAATTTGGTCTGAATGATGGGATTTTGTGCAAAGGAATTCTGAAAAAATCCTAAAATTGTTATTAGACTTATATATTTCATCGGTACTGTTTTTAAGATTATTTAAATTTTACACTTATGTTTTTACCCGAATAGCTGATCGTTTTCTGCTGACCATCCGGAAGAATCAGATTGAAATTTCTTTTGTCAATCATTCCCGGATATTTGCCTTTCCGTGAATCAATCGTTAATGTTTTTGATTTTTCGTTCCAGTGGAAAGGAATTTCAGTATATGTTCCTTTTTCATAATTGTAGTTATCAAATTCATCTTCATATAAGACAAAATCCGAATCGGTTCCGGGATAAACCTTAATGATAAGATTGTCCCATTTTTTCTCCGTTGCATATTGCACATCAGGACCAAACGGAATAATACTTCCTGCCTTTATATACAATGGAATGGTCTGAAGACTAACCGTTTTCTGAATTTCCTGATTGCCTTTGTATTTTTTATTAGTCCAGAAATCAAACCAATCTGCGCCTGCCGGAAGATAGACTTTCACTGTTTTATCTTGTGTGAAATCTATATCGGAAAGTGAATTTTCTTTTTTGTTATTTTCGGTTTTGTTCCAGCCTTCATTTTCATCAGTTTTTACTATTTTTTCGGGAGTATATTGCGCATTCAGAATCGGTGCGACTAAAAATGACTTTCCAAAAAGATATTCATTGTTGATATTCCAGGTTTTGGTGTCTGAAGGAAAATCCATTGACAATGCTCTTATAAAACTCGATTTATTTTTAGAAACATCCCAGGAAACAGAATAGACGTAAGGCAGCATGCTGTAACGCAATCTGATGAATTTTTCTATTGCATCATACACCGGATCACCTTTCTGGCCAAACTGATAAATTTCTCTCGGCACATCGGTTCCGTGTGAACGCATCATGGGCGTGAATGTTCCGTATTGCAACCAGCGAACGTATAATTCCTGAAACATTTTGTTTTGCGGACCTCCATTTCTTTTATAAACGCCGGCAAAGAAACCGCCGATATCAGAATTGAAATTTGGATTCCCTGTCAAACTGAAATTCAATCCTGCAGGAACCTGATTGCGTAAGGTTTCCCAAGACGAGTTGACATCTCCGGACCAGGTATTGGCTCCATACCTTTGCTGACCTGCGAAAGCCGATCTTGTGAGAATAAAAACCCTTTTATCATTTGTTGTTTCACGTTGATGATCATAAACCCCGCCCACAGTCATCAAAGGATAAGCATTTCTCACTTTCCGGAAGGAACCAAGATACGTTTTGGTATCCAGATCTTCAGGTTTTTGACTGAGGTGATCGGGCTCCGTAGAATCCATCCACCATGAATCTATTCCCAGACTGAATAAGCCTTTATTTAAAAATTTCCAGTAAATATCCCGGGCTTCAGGATTATAAGCATCATAAACACGGACACCGGAAGGATAGTTCATATCGGGAGGCCAGACATCCCTCCCGGATTCCGGCCAGGTTTTGAAATTGAAGAGCATTCCTTTGTTTTCCATTTCGCGGTACTGATTGGTCATCGGCCCGAATGACGACCAGATAGAAACGGAAAGGTGTGCATTCATATCATGAATATCCTGTATCATTTTTTTGGCATCGGGAAAATCGAGGCTGATGAAATCCATTGCGTTCCACTGGTAATTATTTCCCCAATACTGCCAATCCTGGATAATTCCGTCTAAAGGAACTTTTAAATTACGGTATTTTTTAACTACCTCTATCAATTCTTCCTGACTTTTATACCGCTCCTTGCTTTGCCAATAGCCGTAAGTCCACAAAGGAAGCATCGGTACATTTCCCGTGAGGTTGCGCATTCCTGCAATCACTCCATCTGCATTTTTTCCGTAGATAAAATAATAATCGATCCCCTCTCCTACTTCAGAAGAAAATGATGTTTTCTCCGGTGTATCTGTAAACTGCGTGGGCGATGGATTGTCCCAAAAAATGCCGTATCCTTTTACCGACTGAAAAAACGGTACAAAATCCCAGGTATTATTCTGAATCATTTTTATGTTCGTATTCCGTTGGGACATTTTTCCGTTCTGCAAAATTCCCAGACCATAAATGGGTTCGTTTTTTTCCAGCCGAAAAGACTGTGAAACAGAAAGGGTCTGATTTCCGGCATCGTTAAAAGGTTTGAATTCACTTCCCGATTCTTTAAGAAGCTCTTTTCCTGTTGGCAGTCGATAGGTTATTTCGCCGGTTGTATTATTAATAGAAAGCTGTAGGTCTTTTGTTTTTATAAAAATACTATTCTTGTCTTCTGAAACCGAAAATTTGGTTTTCTGTTCTTTTTGAACAACGGAAAAACTGTTTTTTATCAATTCTTTTCCGGACGGATATTTCATGATTCTTACCGTATTTTCGTCATACCATTTTACTTCAACAGTTGCATTTCCTAAGGTAATATTGATGCCTGAATCTGTTTTTTTGTAAGACTGTGCATTACTATTTCCCGAAAGTATTATAATCGCTACGATAAATGCCTTATTTCTGATGGTATTGAAATTCATTTTGTGATTTGGATTTAAATTAAATTCTAGGCTTTCACTTTTCTCATCTTAACAAAAATGTATCGCCTCACTTAAATTTACTTGGCTGTATACTGCTAAAAACTATTTAGAATCATTAAAAAGCAACTGCGCAAAATTGTACAAATTGTTTCGCCAAACCGGCCAGGTGTGGCCTCCCGGATATTCGGAATACGAATATTTAATGCCTAACTCATCCAGTTTTTTCATCATAGTCTGACAGTTTTTATAGGCAATATCTTCTTTTCCACCCATTGAAATCCAGAAGTTTTTTATATTGGAATTGATTTTTTGTTTGTTTTCATTCATGAATTTATATTCGTTATCCGCTACTTCCTGAAGAGACGGAAGAATCCATCCTGAGCTGAAAACTCCTAATGAAGAAAACATATCAGAGTTTTGAACGCCTGTATGCAAGGTGTAAATTCCTCCCATTGAAAGTCCGGCCAGCGCTCTGTTGGCGGCATCTTTTTTAACCCTGAAATTAGATTCGGTAAACGGAATGACAGATTCCTTTAATTCCCTATCAAACATCTGCAGATTTCTGGCTCCGAAACTTCCGAATCCTGCAGGTCCTATATTGGCATCCGGCATTACGATGATCATTGGTTTTGCTTTGCCTTCAGCAATTAAATTGTCGATAATCAAATTGGTTTTTCCCTGTGTTGCCCAGCCGCTTTCATCTTCGCCGCCACCGTGTAGAATATAAAGCACTGGATATGCTACATTCTGGTTTTTGTCATAGCCGGGAGGGGTGTAAATAAAAACCCTTCTCCATGAATTGGTTACTTTTGAGAAAAAATTCTGAATTCTGATATCTCCGTGTGGAACATCTTTCATGGCATAGTATCCATCACCTGCAAAAGGCACTTCGATACCACTTGCATATCTTCCCATACCGTAAAAGGTTTTGCTGGAAGGATCTGCAACCGCTACATTGTCAATTAACAGAGAATAATAATGAAAGCCTTCGCTTAAAGAATCCGTAGTTGTTTTCCAGGTACCATCCTGATCTTTTACAAGATCATATTTTTTTCCGAGGTCAATCTGTACTTTCTGTGCTTCCGGAGCTTTCACTCTGAAAATGGCTTTTCCGTTGGGTAAAATCTGTGGAAACCGGGAATTTCTGTTATTGGATTCTGCCGGAATTCCTAGCACGGTAAAATTGGGAAATGAAGTTTGATCTACAGGCTTAAAGATCAGCTGTGAAAATATGTACAAATCATTTTTCCAGACTTTAAAATCGTGTCCGCCCGGTTCAATATAGAATATGTGCGGAATTTTATTTTGTCTGAGGTAATCACTGGTTCTTTTGCTGAAAGGCATCAATCCATCGGCATCACCACAGGAAATCCAGATGAGCTTTAATTCTTTTGCTTTTTGGGGATTCGGAAGTAAAAACTGGGGCTCTTTTGTGTTAGGAGCAGATGAGAAACCACCTACCCAGGCAAATTTATCAATATTTCCCAGTCCGAAATTCAGGGTTTGTCCGCCACCCATTGAAAGTCCGGCAATGGCTCTGTTTTCGCGGTCTTTTTTTACCGGAAATTTCTTTTCCACAAATGGAATAAGATCATTTAACAGGTCCTTTTCAAATGTTGCGAATGCTTCCACCTTATCTTTTGCCATGATATTCCCAGTCGCACGGTCGTCTTTCATGGCTCTGCCATTAGGCAAAACCACGATCATCGGTGTTAATTTTCCTTCGGAATACAGATTATCAAGAATAATTTGTGGCGTTCCGTTTTTATACCATTCTTTTTCATCGCCTCCGATACCGTGAAGCAGATACAGAACAGGATATTTTTTATTTTTATTAAAACCGGGAGGCGTATAGATCAACGCTTTTCTTACCGTCCCAACCGTTTTGGAAGGATACTGGATACTGTCAATTTTCCCGTGAGGAATATTTTCTTTTTTCTGGTCAAAACCTTGGGGTGCCTGTTTTTCGAAATTCTGGGCTGAAGCAAAAAATCCTGTGAGCGAGAATGCGATCGCAAATACAACTGAAGTTCTCATATTTTTATTTGTATTTTTTACACTTATTAGTCAGGTTAAAAATTTTTAAGTTAAATCAACTGTTAATTTTTTCGCTTAAAATCAAAAAAATCAACATCTACAAATCCGCCCGAAGCTTTTGTGGCATAGTTGAAAATGGCAAATTTTGACCCCATAAAAAATCTTCTGTAATCAAAAATCATTTTATAATCTTTTGCCATTTCCGTCCAGTTTTTCTGGTCGGTGCTGTAATAGAAATCCGCGAGATCTTTACCTAAATTGAAATCGGCATCAATGCGAAGAAAAACTTTGTCAGAATTTAGCGGAATACGTTTCTTTTCTTCCATTTTCACATCGGTAATCGCTTTTGTTTTATTGTCTAAACTCACGGAAGCGGAAGAAAAAACGATGAATTTTTTGCCACCTTCTTTCACAACAGATAAAATTCCGGAATCTCCGTTGAAAGCACTGAAGCCGGCTACATCACCATCCTTCATTCCTTTCAGGTCCAAAGCAACAATTCCGCTCGATTTCGGGCCTTCCATTCTCTGGGTTAAGGTATTGGGTGCTGCGTACAGATTGCTTACGATTCTGCTTGTTTTCAGTCTTAAAAACCCTTTTCTTTCGGATAGAGACCAGGCTTCGTTTACCGGATTATGGTTCCATTGCCATTGGATTTTCATTTTTTTTGCGGAGAAATCATCGCTTTCGATCAGGTGATTTTTGGGTTTAAAAGGAGGAAGCGGAACTTCGCCATGCAAAGGAACTTTACCGTTATCTCCCAACACCGGCCAGTCATTTTCCCATTTCACCGGAAGCAGAACAGGAACCCGTCCTACTCCATTTCTGTCCTGAAAAATTAAAGAATACCAGTTTCCGTTTTTATCGTCAATCAAAGCGCCTTGCCCAGCGTAAGAAAATCCGAGAAAATTATCTTCCAAAACTACTTTTTTCTCATACGGGCCAGTTATTTTATCGGCTCTGTAGACCACCTGTCTGCGTTTTTCATTTCGTGGCCATGAAATCATCATCATATAATATTTGCCGTCTTTTTTAATGATCTGGTTGCCTTCTAAAAGTCCGGTTTCCGAAGCGTCTTTCTGAAAAATTTCTGTTCCATTCTGATTGCCTACAATATTTTTAAAATCCGGGCTTAATTCAAATACTTTATTGGAAGTAAAAACATATACGCGGTCATCGTCATCAAAAAATAACGATGCGTCATGAAAATGTTTTGTTCTGGTGATGAGTTTCCAGTTTCCTTTTTCCGGATTGTCCGTTACAAAAAAATAGGATTTGAATGGCTCGTCATTCGGGGAAAACAATACATAATATTTCCCTTTATGATAACGGATGGAAGAAGCCCATTGACCGCGTCCGTAGACCGTACCATCCATCAGGTCATATTTTGAATTGTCGTTCAATGTATTGAAAACATAGCCTGACATTTCCCAGTGTACGAGATCTTTGGAATGCATCACCGGAGCGCCCGGCATGAGATGCATGGTGGTGCTTATCAGGTAAAAATCGTCACCATTTCTGGTGATGGATAGATCCGGAGCATCTGCCCAGATAATGGGATTGGTAAACTTCGTTACTTCTTTCTGAAAAGGATTTATCTGGGCTGAAAGATGATTCAGCCCGATAAATCCTAAAAAAGAAACTATATAAAATGATTTTTTGATATTCAAGATTTTAATATTTTGGGGTTGGTTATACACTTCGACAAGCTCAGTGTGACAATGCTACAACGATCTGTTTTTTTGCTGTGTCAGGCTGAGCCTGTCGAAGCCTTATTCGTTAATTCGGCACAATATCGTTAGACGATGTGCTGTACAGACCGATTAAGCTTCCTGTGAAACCGCCTGCAACATCCGTGGAAAGAATATCTCCCGAAACCGGACCGCCCAGGTTTTTAAAGTTTTTTCCATCCTGAGAATAGCTGAAGCTGATCATATCCTTTTCGCCTGTTACCTGTAATGTAATTGCTTTAGATGATGAAATTTTTTCGCTTGCTATTAATTTGGATTCCCCTTTTTCGGTTCTTTCCAACACCATATAAAAGTCTTTATCTTTCTTCGTCATTCCGAAAACATAATTGAATTTTTCACTTTGGTAGCAGGTAATTCCGGCCAGTTCTTTTTCAGATTTAGGCTTAAAATCCAAAACAACGGATGTTTCAAAATCCTCATGCTGCAATCTGTGGAATAAAGCCGAAACCGGAGCCAAAGCTTTTATATTCGTTTCAAAAGGATTTATTTTTACTCCATTTTTTGTTGTTGCGATAAAGTTTTCGCGGGGACCACGCATGGCAATCCATCGGAAATCCAGATTTTTATCGGTTAATTTATCAGAATAGGTAAAGTTTCCATTCGGGAAAAAGCCGTTTTGTCCTGTTTGATTCTGTGCACCTTGCGGCATTTTCAATTTCGGCTTCATCGGAACCAATCCGTTCTGGAAAACAGGATATGTTCCGCTCCAGTCTACCGGAAGAATGAATGTTTCACGGCCTTTATTGACGCGGTTGTTTACATTCGGACGAATTGCCAGAAATACACCGTACCATTGTCCGTTCGATCCTTCTACCAAATCAGCATGTCCTGCCCAGTCCACTTTTTCTTTTCGGTCTCTCGGAAAATAACGCTGGGTAAGAATCGGATTATTTTTTGCCGGTACAAAAGGTCCTTTCGGAGAATCTGCCATAAAGATTACCTCGCTGTGATTGCCTCCTGTTCCTCCTTCGGCACACATCAGATAATATTTTCCTTTGTATTTGTACAAATGCGGACCTTCAATCCAAATCGGTTTCTGAGTAAGATCAACACCGCCGTTTACAATTATTTTATCTGAACCTGCTACCACCTGGTCTTTTTCCAAATCGTAATCCCACATTTTGATAACGCGGTGACCTTGATACTGCTCTGTTCCTTTTGGCGGAGCGTCGTTGTGAACGATGTAAGCTTTACCATCATCATCGAAGAAAATGGCAGGATCTATTCCGTCAAAATTCAGTTTTTGAACTTCGCTCCAGCCTTTTGCGGGATCTTTTGTTTTTACCACCATATTTCCTACTCCGCCTGCAATCTGCGTGGTAATCATATAAAATGTATCGTTGTACTTGTTGTACTTGATATCCGGTGCATAAATTCCCTGAGAAACGCCGCCTTTTTCAACTTTTAACTGAGAAGGTCTGTCCAGAACGTGGCCTACCTGTTTCCAGTTTACTAAATCTTTAGAAGTAAAAATCGGAACACCCGGAAACATTGAAAATGAAGAATTTACCAGATAATAATCTTCGCCTTTTTTAGTGATGCTCGGATCCGGATAACAGCCCTGAAGAATTGGTGAATAAAATTCATCTGACTGTAAAGGATTGTCCTTGTATATTTTATCGTTTCCACGGTAGTTGAAGTTGGAAAATGTCTGCGCGGAAATATTGCTTATGGAAAGCAGAGCCGCTGCTGCCAGAACACCGGTTCTTTTCTTTAAATTCATGGGCGTCTTTTTCATATATAAATGTCTTAATTTCTGTTTTAATTTTGTTGTTGAACCCTTCTTTTATTTAATAGGATTACATCCTATTCTGATTTATTCCGTCCTTTCAGGACTTTATTTTTAATGTGTATGTTTTTCCTGGTTCTGTCGGAAAATCATACAATTATCTGTGGCTATTGTTGTTGAACCCTTCGGGTTCTATTGAATAGGATTTCATCCTATTCTTATTTAGGTCGTCCTTTCAGGACTTTATTTTTAGGATGTATGTTTTTCCCGGCTCTGTCTGGAAATCATATATCAACGATGTTTTAATTTCAAAAGGATTTAATTTTGCATCTGCCGAAATTAATGGTTCCTTGATTTCAGGAATTTCAAAAAATGGATTCGGATTTTTTCCTTCCGCTTTTTTCAATTTTGTATTTCCAGAAAGCTGCATTTCATTAGGAACTCTTATTCTGCAGTTTCCTCCGAGGTGGGATTTTATCACTACTTCTTTTGCCTTGTTATTTTCCCATCTTATATTTACTTCAAAACCTCCGTATGTTTTTAATCCGGAAATTTTTCCGTTTTTCCATTCATGAGGAAGCGCAGGAAGAATGTCGATGAAACCATTCTGTGTCTGCAACAACATTTCTGTAATCCCTGAGGTACAGCCGAAATTTCCGTCAATCTGAAACGGCGGATGCGCATCAAAAAGATTGGGATAGGTTCCGCCTTTGCTTCCCCAGCCATCTTTTTCTACTAAGGTAAGCTGGTCTTTAATGAGTTTATTAGCGTGATTTCCATCCAGCAATTTTGCCCAGAGATTTACTTTCCAGCCCATTGACCAGCCTGTGGAGACATCGCCACGATGTACCAAAACCGTTTTGGAAGCACCAGTCAATTCCGGCGTGGTAAACGGACTGATCTGGTTGGAGGGAAACAATCCGTATAAATGGGAAACGTGTCTGTGATGATCTTCAGGGTTATCCATATCTTCCATCCATTCCTGCAATTGACCGTATTTTCCGATTTTCATGGGTGGTAATTTTGAAATAATGGTATTCCAGACCGGAATTTTTTCTGGATCAATATTAATAATTTCTGCTGCTTTTTTTGTTTTGGTAAATAAATCGAACATCAACTGATTATCCATCGTATTTCCGGCTGCCAAAGCACTTCCCTGATGTCCTTGCGGAATATTTTCCGGAGACATGGACGGACTAACAACGAGCCATTTGTGGGTTGGTTCTTCAATTAAGAAATCTTCATAGAACTGTGTAGCTGATTTAAGTACAGGATAAATAGATTTTAAATAATTTTTATCACCATTGTATAAATATTTTTCCCAAAGATGCTGGGAAAGCCATGCTCCGCCCATCGGCCACATTCCGGCATTGGCAAAATCGACTACTCCGGTTATCCTCCAGATATCAGTGTTGTGATGGGCTACCCAGCCACGGCTGTTATACATCACTTTAGCCGTTGCCTTTCCGGACTCACTCAGATCTTTGATCATTTGAATCAAAGGTTGGTGCATTTCTTGGAGATTGGTTTTTTCGGCAGGCCAGTAATTCATCTCCGTATTGATATTGATGGTATATTTGCTGTCCCACGCCGGTTTATTGGAACCATTCCAGATCCCCTGAAGATTCGCAGGCTGGCCACCCGGCTGCGATGAAGAAATGAGAAGGTAACGCCCGAACTGATAGTACAGTGAAATCAATTCCGGGTCATCATTTATTGCAAAGTTTTTAACACGAATATCGGTGGGATTTTTTGCGGCTTCAGAAGTTCCTAAATCAATATCAACTCTTTTGAAGTAGTTCTGATAGGCTTTTAAATGATTTTTAAATAAGGTATTAAAATTTTTATATTCCGCTTCAGAAATGTATTTTCTGCTTTTTACAACTTCGTCTGTATTTAATGTTTTATAATCTGTAAAGTTGGTCGCGATTGATATCAGAATGGTGATTTCATCCGCGTTACTTACCGAAATGGATTTTCCTGAAGCTGAAGTTGTTCCATTTTTTGTAATAAATTTTGCAACAGCGTTATATTTTACCTTTCCTTCTAAACCTTCTATGGTTGATGATAAACCGTTCATCTGTACTGTAACGCCATCAGCCTGAACATTTTTCTTGAGTTCACTGTCGAAATTGGCTGTGAAATTCAATGCGTTTTTTTTGTCGGCACTGAGTCTAATTACCATCACATTATCCGGAATTGAGGCAAATACCTCTCTTTTAAAATGAGTTCCGTTTGAAGTGAAAGTTGTCGTTGTAAGTGCTTTCTCAATATCTAATTCTCTATAATAGTCTTTAATATCACCAAGATTATGAAAATCAAGCGTGAACTCACCAATATTCTGAAATGCAGAACCATGAAGTGTTTTTGCCGTCAATCCTTTATCAGCAAGGATCTGTGCTCTTTTATAATTTCTATTGAAAAGATAATATCTAATGGAATCCAAGACTTTAGGCCCGTTTGGGTTATCATTTCGGGAAGGCCCTCCCGACCAGAAGGTAGCTTCGTTGAGCTGAAGTTTCTCCTTGTAAGGATCTCCAAAAACCATTGCTGCAATTCTTCCGTTGCCAATTGGTAAAGCTTCAATCCATTGCTGAGCCGGCTTATTATACCACAGCTTATATTTTCCTCCTTTTTGCGCAGAGGAAAATATACTGATCAGAAGACAGATTGCGATATTGCAAAGTTTAGATTTCATTTTTACTTTTATAATACTTCAAACTGCAATACTTTGATATTAAGCTGTTTCGTCTTTATTTATCACTTTTAATAATTTAATGATAAAGGATATTATATTCTTCTCCATATAATCTTCTAATTTTGATATGAAGAAAATTAACTCAGGTTTAAACTCCGCTGAAAGCGCTGAAACCACCATCAACAGGCAATAATGCGCCAGTAATAAAGCTTGCTGCATCTGAACAGAGAAATTGTACGGCTCCGTTTAGTTCTTCTACTTCACCGAAACGCTGCATGGGAGTTTTAGCAATTACTTTTTTGCTTCTGTCTGTAAGAGAGCCGTCCGGATTTAAAAGAATCGCACGGTTCTGGTCACCAATGAAAAACCCGGGAGCAACTGCATTTACACGGATTTTATCTCCGAATTTCAATGCTACATCTGAAGCCAGCCATTGAGTAAAGTTGGTAATTGCGGATTTGGCTGCAGAATATCCCGCCACTCTTGTGATCGCAGAATACGCTGCCATTGATGAGATGTTGACAATACTTCCGCTTCTTTGCTCCGCCATTGCTTTTCCGAAAACGTAACTTGGGTAAACAGTACCATTGATATTAAGATCAGTAACCTCATCCCAGCTTTGCATATTCATATCAAAAAATGACTGTTCCGGAGATAATGTTGCGGAAGGAATATTTCCACCGGCGATGTTCAGGAGAATATCAATTCTGCCGTATTTTTCTTTAATTTTTTCTGAGGCAGCTTCAAGACTTTCAATGTTCAGCACATTCGCTTCTACGGCAAATGCTTCACCTCCGGATAGCTTCAGTTCTTTTACAAGGGCATCCAGTTTTTCCTGATTTCTTCCCAATGCGACTACTTTCGCGCCTGCTTCTATGAAACTTTTGGCAAGGCTTCCTCCTAAAACGCCCGAAGCACCTGTAATGATGGCAACTTTATCTTTTATACTGAATAATTCGCTCATTTTTATGATTGATAAGTGATAATTGATGAATGATTTTTATTTCCACAGGTTTCATCTGCGGCTGTTATTATTGGATCGTACGGATCCTATTTTGTCTTCGACATTTCATTTTGTACCGCTGCCATTACGCCTTCAATTTGTCCTAAAGCCAGCATTCTTCCTAAGAAAGAGTAACCGGGATTATACCCTTTTTCAACATCTTCAGTTAAAAGTCTTCCGTGGTCGATTCTCATTGGCAATTCAGGATTTTCCTGCTCAAATATGCGGATTACGTCAATTAATTTACCTCTTCCCCCAAGATGATGTGCTTCGATAAAATCTCCATTTTCGAAAACATTTGTACTTCTCAGGTGAACAAATTTTGTACGGCTGGCAAACTTTTTGGCCAGTTTCGGGACATCGTTATTCGGATTGGCACTTAAAGAGCCTGCACAGAAAGTAAGTCCGTTGTGAGGATTGTCTACAGCACTCAGAAACCACTCTATATCTTCTTCATTGGTAACGATTCTTGGTAAGCCCAGGAGTGCAAACGGCGGGTCATCTGGGTGTACACACATGCTTATATTCCATTCTTCGCAAACCGGCATTATTTTTTCAAGGAAGTATTTTAGATTCAGGCGAAGCTGGTTTTTATCAATTCCGTCATACAAAGCCAGTAAATTATTGAATTTCTCAACAGGATTCAAATCTCCTTCTTTAATGTTGCCGTTAACAAATCCCTGAGTTTTTACAATAACCGAATCAATAAGAATGTTTTTGTCTTCTTCAGTAAGTATACTTTTCAGCTCTTCTACTTTCTGAAGAATTTCCGGTGTATAATCATTTTCTGCATCTTTTCTTTTCAGAATATGAATTTCAAAATACGCAAATTTAGCTTTATCAAAATATAATGATGAGGAGCCATCTTCCCATTCGTGGAAGAGATCTGTTCTTGCCCAGTCGAGCACCGGCATAAAATTATAGCAGACTGTATTTATTCCTGCTTTACCAAGATTTTCGAGACTTTTGATATAATTTTCTATTAAAAAATCCCGGTCTTCACCTCCGTATTTTATCGCTTCACTTACCGGAAGGCTTTCTACAACAGACCAGCGAAGACCGTGACTTTCTATATAATTTTTGTAATCATTAACAGCTTCTAAATTCCAGATTTCTCCGTTTGGGATATCATGAAGTGCCGAAACAATTCCTTCTACCCCGATTTGCCTCAGTGTACTAAGTTTTATTTGATCATTCTTCCCAAACCAACGCCATGTTTTTTCCATAATATTATATTTTAATTTTATTAAAACAAAGCAGGTGCTTTTTGGTAAACACCTACTTTGCTGTTAATATGAATGTAAGAATAAAATCAATTAATAACCAGGGTTCTGGTATTTTGCTTTTACATCTGCAGAAACCTCCATTGCATCAAGCTGTCCTTGCGGGATCGGTCTAAGATAATGGAAAGGTTTTATTGTTCTCGTTACCGTCTGCGGTGTATGATCTCCATAAGAAGCTCCTCCGATCTGGTAAGTAGCTGCATACTGTTCCCACTTCTGGGTACGTACCAAATCATACCATCTGTAGAATTCCCCATAATATTCTCTGGATCTTTCTGCAAGAATATAATCAATCGTGATTGTTGCAGGAGTTGCTGCAATCATCGCTGCACTGTTATCGGCTACATAGGAAACATTCTGCGCGTTATTGAATTTCCATTTTCCTGCTCTAGCACGGATCACGTTGATAAGATCCCTTGCGCTCATAGCTCCTGAAGCTCCTTTTACCGCTGCTTCTGCTGCAATGAAGTAAAATTCTGAGAATTTTGCAACGTTGAACGGACGGGTAAGACCTGCATTCGGGTAGCCTAAACCATTCGGATCATCGGTACGGTATGTTCCTATTTTCCAAAGACCAGGATATACAATTCTGCTGATTCCGTTTGGTGCAATTACCCAGTCTGCTCTTCCAGGCAATGTTCCTGCTCCCACACCGCTTTGTCCTGCTCCTGAAGGATAGGTAGGAGTTTGGGAATCGTCGTTCAGGAAGCTGAGAATAGCTCCTCCCGGCTGTACAGGCAAGCCGTTCGCGTTGTATAAAACCGGTACCGTTGTAAGTCCTGTTCCGTTTTTGTTCCAGTTTCCTCTGTATGTGGTTACAAAAGTACCGTCATAACGTGAATCTAATGTTTTATCCGCAAAAGTATTTTTAATAACACCTAATGTTGGACACATACGAACCCAAGGTCTTCCTAACGACTGAGCTGCTTCACGCTGAATGGAACTAACTGCGTCATTCGGGCCCCAAGCTGCTGTCCTGCTGCTTTTAATGGCAGTATAGTTCCAGGTCTGCATCCATGCTGCAAAGTTATCCGGAGCCCATCCTGATCCGAAACCTACAGGATCACTTTCATTATAATAAGTACTTGATGAAGTATGATCTGCAAACAGCATACACTCGTTATTTCTGTCGTTGGAACCTACATTTACATCATAAAAAGTAGCCTGTAAGCTGTAAGGTGCCGGATTGGTAATCCCTGCCATTGCGACATCATAAGCCTGCTGGAAATACCACTGTGCATTGTGACCATCCGGATCGGTTCTGGACGTTTCCGGATAGGTAGGAATATTGTTAGGGTTCTGCAACCACCAACCGTAGGTAAGATATGCTTTTGCTAAAAACAATCTGGCTGCATTTTTTGTAACTCCTCCTGTAACACGCGGGGAAACGGGTAAATTGTCTACCGCTTTTTTAAGATCCGGAAAAATTACTTTTGAATATACTTCAGGTACCGTATTTCTTACTGAAGTAGCTACGGGTGCTGTATTAAATTTAAGCTCTCCCGAACCGAGATCCAAAGGAACTCCTCCATACGTCTGAACGAGCATAAAATAATCAAACGCTCTGAAAAATCTGGCTTCGGAAATCATAGATTCAGCAACCCCTGCTGCAGGTCCTTTTTCGATAATTCCGTTAGCCGTATTGATATATGGAAATACAGATCCCCAAACCATGCTTGTAGGGAAAGTATTAGGATTAATATTTCCCTGCCCCGACATATCCAGCTCTCTGAAGTTACCGTCTGCACTTTGTGCCCAGGTAGATTCGTCGGTACCATTCTGGCAATTACTCATAAAGTAGCCATTACCGTATAGAAGTCGTAATTGTCTGTATAAAGAAGTAAAACTCTGGTTGATACCGTCTGGCGTGCTTAAGTAATCAACAGTATAGACGGACCTTGGCTGCTCGTCAAGAATCTCGTTACATCCTGTAAATGTTAATGATAAGAAGATTGCTCCCAGTACCATTTTTTTGTTAAAATTTATCATGACTGTACAGTTTTAAAAAGTTAAATTAAGACCCATTAAATAATTTCTTGTAGACGGATTATTGGTTCCGATAATGAGCTGACGGCTCTGATATCCGCTAACCGCCTGGTTTTCGTTTCCGAAAGAGTTCGGTTCCGGATCCATTCCTGAGAATTTGTGGTACGGTGAAAACAATACTACAGGATTGGTAACCGTTACATAAATTCTGAAGCTTGTAATTTTCAGATCTTTTAAGAAATCTGTATCGATATTGTATCCTAAAGTGATGGTACGAAGCTTAAGATAAGAAGCATCAAACATCGCTAATGTAGAAGAATATTTCGGATTGTCACCACTTAAATGGCGTCCCGGACGCGGAAAGTATGCATCGGTATTATTTTCCGTCCAGTAATCTACATCAACGTTGTTTCCTCTACCTGTTAATCTGTTCAGGTAACTTGCAGATCCGTATAGTGTACTGATTAAGATCCCTCCGTGTTGAAATGCTCCAACCGTGCTAAGCTCGAAATTTTTATATGCCATACGAATATTGAAACCACCCTGATATTTCGGAGCCGTATCAAAAATCTGCCTGTCATCCGGGCCAATTGCTCTTACCGGCGTTCCGTCTGCATTATACCCTCCGGTATAAAGCACTTTAATAGATCCTACCACATCAGCTGGTGTTCCCGGCTCGAGAATGTTTTGATAAGGATCTCCCGCCTGCCAAAGGCCGATATACTGATAATCATACAATGAATTAATATTATGCCCTACAAACCAAAGGTTGTTTACGTCTCTATCAATTCCTGAAGCAAGTGCTAAAATTTTGTTTCTGTTGGTGTAAAAATTAACTCCCGCATCTAAGGAGAAACCATCCGGATTGTCTAAAATTGTTCCGTTTAAGGAGAATTCCCATCCTTTGTTTTCTGTTTCCGCAACATTCTTTGTTACGAATGAAAGACCTGAGGAAGGCGGAAGCGATTTATTGGATAAGAGATCATAGGTATGCGTTCTGTAATATTCAATGCTACCGCTAATACGGTTATTGAATAATCCGAAATCTGCTCCGTAGTTTTGTGTTTTAGAATATTCCCATCCGAGATCAGCATTGGGAGCCTGATTTACATAAACCCCTGTACCGTTTGAACCTCCGAAATTATACGGTGTTACGGTAAGTGATCCTAATGTTGAGTAAGGAGCTACCGCCTGATTGGAAGTTTGTCCCCAACCGGCCCTTAGTTTTAAAAGATTCAGTGCCTTAATATTCTGCATGAAAGATTCATTCGTAATATTCCATCCTAAAGACAGTGCCGGATAAGTATGCCATTTATTTCCCTCGGCAAGCCTTGAAGATCCGTCCGCCCGAAGCGTTGCAGTCAACATATATTTATTGTCATAAGTATACATTACCCTTCCCATTGCTGAAAGAAGACCTGTCTGCTCATACCTCTGATCCTCTGGTCTTACGGTGATATCTGCTTGTGGAGACTGTCCTAAATTATAATATTGAAAAAAGTCTGCAGGTACATTTCTCGCACTCATGTAGGAGCTTGTAAATCTGTTTCCTTCTGCAGAATATAATCCTACTGCATTTACTTTATGCTTGCCAAAAGTACGGTCATAGGTTAAAAGGTTTTCCACTACCCAGTGATAAGTCTGGTTATTTCCTCTTCCTGCAGATGAAGGCCCAAGCGGATTGGTATTGAATACTCCTACCCCGGTATAGTTTCCGCTATTGGCGGTACGGAAGTCTAATCCTACATTTAACCTGTATTTTAAACCATTTAAAGGTAGGCTTACCTCACCATAAAGGTTGTTGTATGAGGCAAAAGATTTGGTTTCATCTACATATTTATCATTTAATGATTCTAATGTTTTACGGGTATAGATCCAAGTCTGGTCGATTCCTCCTGCGGTACTCATTACTCTTTTAAAGCTTCCGTCGGCATTATAAGGGTTAGCTAGGGGTGAATATCCTAAAATCGCTCCCGGATTTACTCCGTTTCCTTCTGAAACCGAATAATTGGTATTGGTAGTGAACCCGAATTTAAATTTTCCTACCTGCTGATCGATTGCCGTACGTAAAGAGAATCTTTCGTAACTCTGGAGCGGTATTAATGCATCTTGCTTAAAATAAGACAATCCGACGTTGTAATTTCCGCCTTCCGTACCTCCGGAAACACCAACATCGTGGCTGGTCATCATTGCCGGTTTGTAGTAAAGGCTCTGCCAGTCGGTATTGGTATTATTATTTTCGTCTGCACCGTTGGTATATAAAGGTGTTGTGTTTCCTGCAGGTGTAGCATAGGCACGTAGCTGGGCAAATTTAGGCCCGTCCATCATCGGGTATTTTGAAAACAGAGTCTGAACTCCGGTAAAAGAGTTGTACGTGAATCTCGGTTTTTGTCCTTTCGATCCTCTGTTTGTCGTTACCAAAATAACACCGTTTGCACCTCTCGAACCATAAATTGCCGTTGCAGAAGCATCTTTGAGGATGTCTATACTTTTGATATCACTAGAGCTAATATCGCTTAAAGATCCTACAAACGGAATTCCATCGAGAACGATAAGCGGATTGTTGTCCCCTGTTAATGATCTTGTACCTCTGATCCGGATCTGCATGGCTGCTCCCGGTTTTGTAGAAGTCTGGGAAATATCAACTCCCGCAGTTCTTCCCTGTAAAGCCTGTGTAATGTTTGCTGAAGGCACTTCACGAAGAACATCTCCTTTTACGGTAGCCACAGATCCTGTAACTGCTTCTTTTCTTTGTGTACCATATCCAATAACAACAACTTCATCTATCTTTCGCTCTTTTGTTACCGAATCTTTTTTAACCTGGGCATACGCGAGGCCGGAAGGTAATAAGGCCATGGCAAAAAACAGGGCCGCCTTATTGGTTTTAGCTAAATAAAATCGGTTCATAATTATTATTTTTAAATATTAGGGTTGAATAAAAAGGCTATTAATAATTATAGTTCTTGTAAATCCCTAGTGTTAGCAGCCTTTTCATTTTTTAAGATTAGATATACATGTTTACGATAGCTTCAAACAGTTCCTGTTTTCCGCTTTTTGGCTGAGGTTCCCCGATTTCATGTGCTATTCTCTGAAGATCTTCGAGTTTAAGGTTTCCTTCTTCGAATGCCTTTCCGTTTCCGTTGTCAAAAGAAGCGTAGCGGTCTGTTCTTAATTTTTTGTAGTCTGAGTTTTCAAGAATATCAGCAGCTGCCAGAAGTCCTTTTGCAAAAACATCCATTCCTGAAATATGAGAGATGAACAAGTCTTCCGGATCAATAGAATTTCTTCTGATTTTAGCATCAAAGTTTACTCCGCCTGTTCCCAGTCCGCCTGCCGGAAGAAGTACCAGCCATGCCTGAACCATTTCCAGATAATCTACCGGGAACTGATCTGTATCCCAGCCATTCTGGTAATCTCCTCTGTTGGCATCAATACTTCCTAAAAGTCCGGCATCTACCGCTACCTGAAGTTCGTGCTCAAAAGTATGGCCTGCAAGCGTTGCGTGGTTTACTTCGATATTTAATTTAAAATCTTTATCCAGTCCATAATGTCTAAGGAAGCCGATTACCGTTTCAGAATCGTAATCATACTGGTGTTTTGTTGGCTCCATTGGTTTAGGCTCAATCAGGAAAGTTCCTTTAAAGCCCTGCTGACGGGCATAATCTCTGGACATTGAAAGGAAACGGGCAAGGTGATCTTTCTCACGCTTCATGTCTGTGTTCAGAAGGCTCATATATCCTTCTCTTCCACCCCAGAATACATAATTTTCTCCACCTAAAGCAATGGTTGCATCGATAGAGTTTTTCACCTGGGTTCCCGCACAGGCTACTACGTCAAAGTTCGGGTTGGTAGAAGCTCCGTTCATGTATCTTTCGTGGGTGAAAACATTGGCGGTTCCCCATAAAAGTTTAATTCCTGTTTCTGCCTGCTTTTGTTTGGCATACTCTACCACAGTCTGAAGATTTTTCTCATACTCTTTCCAGTTATCTGCCGGATCTACCAGGTCGATATCATGAAAACAGTAGTAGCTGAAGCCCATTTTAGACATGAATTCAAAACCTGCATCCATTTTGTGCATAGCTCTCGTAACGGCATCATTCCCGATATCCCAAGGATGGTGGATAGTTGCCCCTCCGAACGGATCGCTTCCATTTGCACACAAAGTGTGCCACCACGCCATTGCAAAACGGGTCCAGTCTTTCATGGGTTTTCCCATTACTACTCTTTCTGCATCATAGTAGCGGAATGCCATTGGATTTCTGCTTTCTTTCCCTTCAAACTTAATCTTTTCGATCCCCGTAAAAAACTCTTTCGTACCAGTTAAAGTGTTCATATTTTTTTATTTATTTTAATTTTTTTTTGCGTAGAAATCCCCTGCTCACCGGCATTGAAAGGTCGGTAAGAGCTATGGAAAACTTCCGTTGTTAATTGTTTAGATTATTTCATTAAGATGATGCTTCCATCTTGTATAAGCTTCCAGATATTGTTCTTGTTTTTCGTGTTCAGGCTCTATCACTGCTATTTTTTCGAGTGATGAAAAAGCTTCTTTAGAATCTGCATAAAACCCGATTCCCATTCCCGCCGCTCTTGCCGCTCCTACAGCTCCATCGGTATCATAAAGCTCAATAACCGCATTGCTGACACTGGAAAGTGACTGACGAAATATCGAACTTAAAAACATATTGGCATTTCCTGCACGGATTACCTGAATATCCATCCCGATATTTCTCATGATATTCATTCCGTATTCGTAGGAAAAGACAATTCCTTCCTGCGCCGCACGCAGAATATCTCCTTTCGTGTGAATGTTAAAATTAATTCCGTGAATCGAGCAGTTGGTTTCTTTGTTCTCCAAGACTCTTTCGGCACCGTTTCCGAAAGGGACAATACTAAGACCTTTGGAACCTACCGGTGAAAGAGAAGCCAGCTCGTTCATATCGCCATATGAAGATAATGAGGTCGCGAAATTGTGTTTCAGCCAAGAATTCAGGATTCCTGTTCCGTTGATGCACAGTAAAACGCCCAGCCTGATCTGTTCCGGAGTATAATTAACATGGGCAAACGTATTAACTCTTGATAACTTATCATATTCCAGCTGATCCAGCACTCCATACACCACTCCTGAAGTCCCGGCAGTGGAAGCAATTTCTCCCGGATTAAAAACGTTCAGTGAAAGTGCATTGTTGGGCTGATCTCCGGCTCTGTAGGAAATCGGTGTTCCTTCCTTAAGGCCCAGTTCCTGAGCTGCGGAAGCAGAAACCGTAGCCTGAATTCCAAAAGTAGGCACAATCTCCGGGAAGAAACTTTTCGGAATTCCGTAATGATTGATCACATCTTCCGAAATACAGTTGTTTTTAAAGTCCCAGAAAATCCCTTCCGAAAGGCCTTCAATAGTCATTCCTATCTGTCCGGAAAGTCTCATGGCGATGTAATCTCCCGGAAGCATTATTTTATCAATTTTATCAAAAATTTCCGGTTCGTGTTCCTTTACCCAGGCTAATTTGGATGCCGTGAAATTTCCCGGTGAATTCAGCAAATGCGACAGGCATTTTTCTTCTCCTATTTCTTTGAAGGCTTTTTCGCCATACTGTACGGCACGGCTGTCACACCAGATAATAGAAGGTCTCAATAAATTCTGATCTTTGTCTACAAGTATAAGACCGTGCATCTGCCAGGTAATTCCGATTCCTTTGATATCTTCGGAATGAATTCCTGATTCATGCATTACGGCTTCGTGTGCCAGTTTCAGGTTAGTCCACCAATCAACAGGGTTCTGTTCTGCCCATCCCGGATTCACAGCGGTGATTTTCATTTCCTTTTTCGGGGAAAATTCTGAAGCAATCACTTTTCCGCTGGATGCCTCGATGAGACAAACTTTTACAGAAGAACTGCCGATGTCATAGCCTAGTAAGTACATAATTTTATTGAGGAGCTTTTATTTAATGAGTTTAGTATTATTTTTCTTGTAGATCTTCGCATCGAACTTATAATATCTTGCAGCACGGTGTGAAACATTTTTTTCAATTTCGTCCAGCGGCACGATATAGTTGAATGATGATATTTTTTTATGAAAATTTTTAATATCAATATATTTTTCGCTTAATGCGCTATAAAGCTGATAAAGCTGTCTGATGGTAAATCTTTTCGGCAGCAGTTCAAAAATGATCGAGAAATCTGATTCTATCCATTTTCTGATTTCCACCAGTGATTCGCTGATAATCTTATTGTGATCAAATGGCAGCTCCGGCACTTCATCAATCGGGAACCAGTCTACATTGTCGTACTTTGTACTGTTGATCTTATGATCGATCTTGCAGAGTGAAAGATAAGCTACCGTAATGATCCTGTCGATATGGTGCTTGTATTCTTTACCCATCCACGTGATATCATGTTCATTATTGGCGCGTCCCGGATCTGCAAAACATTTAAACTGCTTAAGAACCATTTTACGGATTCCTGTAAGCTCATGAAGTACTCTTTCTGCGGCATCGTCTACATCTTCGTTGCTGAAGATCAGGCTTCCGGGCAGTTTTCTTCTTCTTTCCAAGGGGATCTCGTCTACATGTCGCTGAACTAATAAAATGTTCAGGCGGTTTTCGAGATCAAATCCGAATACTACACAATCTACAGATACGTATGTATGAATAAAGTCAGGGCTCATTTAATCGTTAACATTTATGTAACATCACAAATATAAAAATTCAATTGAATAAAAAAAATAAATTTACTGCTAACACTTACATATCAACCATTTACATATCGATTTTTTATGATAACAATTGTATATAATTTATGATAAGGTTATCATTGAAACTACACTTATAACAATCTTAAAATATGAGTTTACAACACCTTGGAAAAAAAATAATAAAAAAAAGACTTTAAAATTTTGGATTAAAATACTATGATAAGAAACATTAAAAAAAGATTTATTTTTTTTATTAAAAAGTGTAAAAAAAACACTTTTAGATATAAAAATTCGTTAATTTTTTGATTTTTCCTTTACCATTTTTATATGCAAGAGGTAAAAAATATAGCAAAAAGAAAATCGGTAGAAAATTTGGAGATTAAATTTATGATAAGCAAAAATTAATAAAGAGAAATTATTTACTTAGAAGATCACTGGATTTTCTACATAACGAATATTCTGATATTATTTACTCTTTTGCTGCTATTGTTTATTAATTTTTATGTAAGATTCTCACCTATGGCACAACTTCTGATATAGCAAAGAGAATCACTTTAAATCCTAATATTATGTCGATAAAAATACAAGTTGCCATGTGTACTGACTGCAATGGTTACTACTCATCCGCCCCGTTAGAAAAGAAAGACATTTTTAATCCTGAAATCACCGATCATTATTTTTATCACGGCGAACCCTGGTTTACTTTAGACCTGAATAGTTTTGAAAAATTCAAAAAGTACGAGCGTACAGAAATTAAAATTGTTGAACTTGATGAGCATAGAAAACAGGATCATCTGCACTGTCATTGTCCTAAGAAAAAGACAGTTTCAAAAAAGAAATACGCTTACAGCGCATCCAGGAAGGAAAACACCATTCCTATGATCGAAAAGTATGAAGCCGATACGGATATTTACTTTAAGGATCTTTATTATACCTACAATAATTTTCACGGAATAAATGCCGGTAATTACAGCAATTCTAATAGAAAATTCAGATAACGAGTATCTGTATGTTTATTATAATATAAAAGCAGAGATTCAAAAGTCTCTGCTTTTATTTTATTAGTACAATATTTTGTACCGTGAGAATTATTTAGGTTTTTAAGGTACAATACTATCTGAAAGTTTTTTGTTTGAAAAAACGTTAACCATTACTTTTTCGATTCTTGCTCTGTCAGCATCCGTAAGATTTGACCCGGAAGGCAGGCACAAGCTGTTCTCGAAAAGCTTCTCTGCAAAATCTCCTCCGTAATAGGGTGCGTCTTTAAAAACAGGCTGCATATGCATCGGTTTCCAGATTGGGCGGGATTCGATTTTATCTTCCAAAAATGCCAGGCGAAGATCTTCCCGGTTTTTAGATGCTTTTGCTTCATCAATTGTGATTACCGACAGCCAGTGGTTGCTGAAAAAATCTGTGTTCGGCTCGCAAAACAGTTCTACTCCATCCATATTTCTGGTAATTTCAGCATAGAAATCGTGCATTTTTCTTCGGCCTTCTACCCTGCTGTTCAGAACCTCCATTTGCCCTCTGCCTATTCCTGCAGAAACATTACTCATTCTGTAGTTATATCCTATTTCCGAATGCTGATAATGCGGTGCCTTATCTCTCGCCTGTGTGGAAAGGAAAACGGCTCTGTCTTTGTCTTCTTTGGAATGGCATACCAGTGCTCCGCCGCCGGAAGTTGTGATAATTTTATTTCCGTTAAAAGATAAAATTCCAAAATGTCCAAAAGTACCGCAAGATCTTCCTTTATAAGTAGAACCAAGTGATTCGGCAGCATCTTCAATAAGAGGAATATCAAATTCTGCAGCTATAGCTAAAATTTCATCCATTTTTGCCGGCATTCCGTAAAGATTAACCGCAACAATGGCTTTTGGTTTTTTATTTCTGGAAATTCTGTCTACTACCGCTTCCCTTAATGCGACAGGACACATATTCCATGTATCTTTTTCTGAGTCTACGAAAACCGGAGTCGCTCCCTGATAAACAATAGGATTGGCTGATGCCGAAAACGTAAGAGACTGGCAAATCACTTCATCGCCATGGCCAACATTACATTCAATCAATGCCAAATGCAGCGCTGCTGTTCCGGAAGAAAGTGCAGCAACTTTTACCTCCTGATTCAGAAATTTTTCCAGATCAGTTTCAAAGCCATTAACATTTGGACCTAAAGGAGCGATCCAATTGGTATCAAATGCTTGGTTGACATATTTTATTTCTGTTCCACCCATGTGAGGGGAAGAGAGCCATATTTCAATGCTCATAATTATTTTTTTTTAATTTATTACTATCTAAAATTCGGGTGATTTATAGTTCTACCCTTCTTTGTTTTCTTATTTCCTCATTGAATACGATGTTTCTTTACTGTATCAGCAGCATTAATCAAACCTGGGACATAACTACAGCACATTCATTCTAATGTACTCGTATTGGATATTCATGATTTGGGTTCAGGCAGGCTAGATAATCAGATCAATTGCCTTATTAATTGCTTTTTCGTTATTTGTCTTTTCTATCGCAATAACGAATTCTCTATTTTCTCGTGTGGTTATGAAGTACAGATATCAAGCGTTTTTTTTCTAATATTTTCATTTATAATGATTCAATATAAAATGCGCTATCTTCTTCAATTTCAACAACTACCTTGCCATGACCGGTTACTCATATGAATACGTTTATTATAGTTTTTTAGTTATTTCCGTTAAAAGCCTCTGTTGTTGCCTGACCTTCTTTATTGATTCCTTCTTTTTTAAAAACTTTTTTAACAGTAAGGAGCACAATTTTACAATCCAGTGCAAATGAAACATGATCAATATACCAAACATCCAGTTCAAATTTCTTTGCCCATGAAATAGCATTTCTTCCATTGACCTGGGCCCAGCCTGTAATTCCCGGACGAACTTCGTGTCTTCTTTTCTGAGATGCATTATACAAAGGCAGATACTGTGGCAATAGGGGCCGCGGACCAATAAGGGACATATCTCCTTTAAGAACATTGATCAGCTGCGGTATCTCATCAAGAGAGGTCTGGCGTATAAAGCTTCCCATTGGAGTAAGCCTATCAGCATCCGGCAGATAATTTCCTTTGCTGTCCTTTTTATCCGTCATGGTTTTAAACTTAATGATGTTAAACATTTTTTCATTAAGTCCCGGCCTTCTCTGGAAAAAGAACGGTTTGCCGTCATTCTGAAAATACAGCACTAAAAGTACAATAAGAAAAACAGGCGACAATAAAATCAAACCCGAAAGAGCAATCAGAAAATCGATTACTCTTTTCAATAAGTTTTTATACATCTATATTATTTTCTTTAAGCAAGGTTTTATATTCCTTTAATAATTCATTCCAGATAACAGACTGCTCGTACCGAGACTGGATCATGGGCCTGGAATTTATTTTCAGCTTCTGATACAAATCTGTATCCGAAAGCATTTTTTCCATAGCTGTTTTAAGTTTATCACTGTTTTTCACCGGAATAATCATTCCGTTTTGTCCTTCAACAATGATTTCGTTGCAGCCATTGATATCGGAAACGATACTTGGCAGTCCCATGGCTCCCGCCTGCATGACAACATTAGGGAAACCCTCACGGTAGCTTGGAAAAACAAGCGCGTCTGAAACTGCCAAATAAGGCCTTACATCTTTCTGAAATCCTAAATCTAAAATATCAGGATTATTTTTTATCTCTTCCAATGTTTCCGGATACAAGGGATCAAGATGTTCTTCCAAAGGGCCTATCAATAAAAGCTTCACTGGTACTACCCGTTCTGTATTCCTACTGATCTGCGAAAAAGCCCGCACCAGTTCATTGATGCCTTTATCACCAACCAAACGCCCAACAAATACAAAAACAAAATCTGATGGAGCGATGTTGAGCTCTTTTTTTAAGAGCTGTTTTTGTGCTTCGGAAATTTTTTCCGGCAGGAAATAATTCAGATCAATACCGTTAACATTACCGTTTGCGATAACCTTTAATGGTTTTGAAGTAATTTTGTAGTTCAAAAGATCATTTTTCACCCCCTGTCCTTCCGGATAAATATTAGTGGCGGCAAAGCACAACAGGCGATCCATCTTAATAAGGACTTTCTGAACCAAGCCTTTTCTGGTAGGAAAAATAAGTCCGGTAAAAGTATGCATACGAATAGGAACTCCAGCCATTTTCCCTGCAAGCATCGTTAATAGCCCGGCTTTAGGGGTAATGGAATGAACAATAGCAGGTTTTTCCGATCTGAAAATAGAATATAATCTGAAAAGCGAAACGATATCTTTAAAAGGACTGATTCCTCTTTCCATATGTATTCCTATCGTCTTTATGCCTTCTCGCTGACTGACTTCGTCAAGCAGCTCATCTCCGGAAGATATGCCTACCACTTCGAAAAAACCATTGAGGAATTTCAGCTGCCCTTTCAGCAAAACATTTAAAGATATTGATATCGTTGATGTACGAATTATTTTCATTTAATATAATGATTTAATATCATGTATTAATCTATTCCTGCTTGCACTAACCAATCCCATGGATTGATTTAGCTGATTTTTTATGTTATCGTACTCCGAAATGGCTTTATCAAACATATTGATAAGCTGATCTGATTCTACATCCTGGATCTGTACCACATAATCGTCCAATCTGAAATCTCCCATAATTCCTTTTGCCTTATTACCTCCGTATCCTATTGCAATGGAAGGGACAAGAGAAGTGAGTGAAAAAATGATGGAATGAAAACGTGTTCCGATAAAGAAATAAAAATTGGAATAAACCGCTTTTAACAGATCGCACGAAAGATTTTCGTTAATCCAAATGATATTCGGATCCTGCACCTGAGCCAGTAAATCTCTAATCGCATTACGATCATCTTCATGAGAATTAGGTCCCAGCGACTGATTGCATAAAGCTACTTTATATCCTTTTGCCAACAAATGTCTGGTGAGATCTGCCACAGAACTGATATATTTTTTATACAGTGCTTCGGGATTTGATAATCCCGGAAAACGCCAGGGGCGAATTGTTACGCCAACAATTTTATCTTCTTTCGACAGTTTATATTTCTGAAGGATTTTTACGGCTTCTTCCTGGCTTCCTTTTTCAAGAAAAAAGCCGAGATCCATTTCTACAGGTATTTCTTTTCCCATAAGCTGGCCTAAGCTTTGTGCGGAAACATTCTCCCTTGCATATACAAGATCAAGTTTTCCAAATACGGAACGCACCTGTTTTTCAACGGTAAGTCCTATAAATGGTCCATAAGAGTTGGGTAAGAAAACCACTTTTTTACCTAACGCTTTTGCAAGTCTTACATAGAACAAAAAATACCACATAAGATAAGGTGCTGTTTTTTCACCATAGGCATGGATAAAGCCTCCACCTTTTACAAAAATTGTTTTTGCCTGATGAAACTGCTTTACTGTGCGGTACGTTTTGTCGTCGAAATTCTTTCTTACTTTTTCAAGATCATTGCAGATTTTTAGCAGATATCTGGTATCTTTAAAATCCATGGCTGCATTTTTTATCTGCTTAAAGAGTTCCATTCTGGACTCTTTAATATGTTCTCCGGATTTGTGCTGTCCTCTTCTCGGGTGCTTTAAAATATTTTCGAGCAATTTAAAACCATGTTCTTCAGATTGTCTGCATAGAAGTTCTCTCTCTTCATCATTGTCTCCGGCATCCAAGATATATACCTCATCATACAGCCCGGTATCTTTGGCAAGCCTCCAGCTTTCCCAGACCAAAGCCTGATCACCTTTATTTAAATCTGTTACTCCAGGTACTATTATAGCATTCATTCTAGTTTAATTTTCCTTGTTTAATACGATTTGTATTTTGTATTATTTTATAATTTATATAGATATTCAGCAGTATTCCGAAGGGAATTGCAGCCAGAGTATATGCCTTTGCAGGAGAATTTTTAAAAAAGTTCCACTTTCCCGCAAAAAGACAGGAAGACACATAATGTATCGCATTTTTAAGCTTTACTTTTTTATTGATGCCATATTGCATTTTCACTTTTCTGTATTCCATGAATGATTTCGGGCTGTTTTTATATCTTTTATAAAGCCCGTTTGACAATCCGTCCTGCTGGTATTCTATAATACAATATACTTCGTTGGATATCAGAAATTTATATTCCTGATCTATCAAAGTAAAGATCCAGCTCACCTCATGAAAAATCTCATCTTCAAAATATGGATAAGGAAGAAATTTTTTGTAAACTTTCGTATCGAAAATATATTTCTTATCACCTTGCATTTTATAATGATCTACCAGTTCGGAGTAAGTAGCCTCTGTAATATCGGGAAGTTTCTTTCCTGCTATTTTGCCGTCTTCGTAGGAATCAAGACCTATTATTCCCGCAGCATTGCTTTTTTTGTTGATTTTCCAGAATTTTATTATTTTCTCTACAGCGTGAGCGGGCATATAGTCATCAGAATCAATACAAGTAAAAAGCTCCGTATCAATATAGTCTAAGGCTAATATCTGGGCTGCCAGTTTACCTTTATTTGTCTGATAATGATATTCTAATTCAATGATATTCTCTGCTTTCCACTTTTCAAACAAAGCGGCGGTATTATCGGAAGAGCCGTCATCAATAACCACCCATTTAAAATCCTGACTGGTTTGGCTGCATAAAGAATCATATAGCCTGATAAGGGTTTTTTCCCTATTATACGTGGGCGTAAAAACGGTAAGTGATTTTTTCATGAATTGCCCAGTTTTTTAAAGATTTTGTGAAACGCTTCTATTTGGTTTTCTTTAGCATAATTACTTGCTATTAAATTTCTCGCATTATCTGCAATGAATTTATAAAGTTCCGGGTTGTAATAAAGCTTAGTGATGTAGTCATAATAATCGTTCACGTCATTATGATTGGCAATATATCCTGTAAAGTTATGCAGGATATAGTCGGTAACACCACCTACAGGATTTGCGATGGCAGGCATTTCAAAAGCGAGTGCTTCCATGATTACTCTTGGAAGCCCTTCTGTATCAGAAGGATGAATCAGCACATCGCTGTCCTTGAAAATGCTAAACGGATCTTTATGGTTCAGTACAATTTCAATATCATTTTCGAGTCCGAAAAGGCTGATGTCAGATTTTATTTTATTTAAAAACTTTACAGAAACCGGTGAATCATATACGGCTCCCATAAAAATCATTTTAAAATTAACCTGATTATCCTTTAGTTTTTTTGCTAAAGCAAGAGACATTTCCTGTCCTTTGGCAGGTAAAAAACCACCACAATGCAGAATAACCATAGGATCTGATTCTGTTTTTTCGCGTCGTAATTGTTTGTAGCGCGCTACTTTCGAAAGATCGATGGCATTGGGAACAACGAAAATCTTTTCCAGTGGGGCCAGTCCGCCCGTAAAAATTGCCTGTCTTGTAGACTGTGAAACTCCAATAAAATAATCGGAATTGTATTTAAACATGAGCTTTTTCAGGAAACTTATGGAATTGTATGCGAACCATCCTCTGGCAAAATAAGCAATTTTATAGCCTCTGCCTTTTCTTAAGATGGAATTGGTTTTAATATTATTAATGATAACAACATCCGGTCTGAAAGTCTTCTGAAATGCTTTGAATTCTTTCTTCAGACTCAGCCAGTCAAGTAAGAAAAGTGTTATATTTCTGAATATTTTAAGCGGATTTCTCGAATTGAAAATAGCAATAGGAGCGTCATTTTTTTTAAGAATGGTAAGGGGGATTTTATTATTCTGCACATCTTCAACAAATTCATCACAATTGCCCCAAAAATCAACAATAACAGCATTATGACCTTCATCAATTAATCTTTTTGCCAGCTCAATGGTACTTTTACGGGCACCTCCGTGAATTTGAACAGCTTCAAGGAAAATTATATTCATTTTTTAATCACTTTCTTTATAATTATTGCAATTTAATATCTATTTGATCCAGTTAATTTTAAAGCAGCATCAATATACATGAACAGAATACAGAAAGTCCTTCGGGTATATTGTAAAACTGTCTTTAAAGCTCTTATACCATTAATATACGATCCATTACAATGCACCTTCATAAACTTGCAATTAACAAAAAGCTTTACATAAAATATTAACAGATCTTTAAATTGCTCGTCATAAATATAAGAGATGCTAATCTTCACAATTCAAAGGCTGTATGATATTCTGTAATAAAAAGATGATAATCATTATTTATTACATTCTTAAGGCCGGCACAATCGACTTTATGATTTAGCATAATTGTATTTTGTACTTAATATTTTACTAAATCTAAGCAAATATACGAAAATCGCATCAACTACCTGTGGTATCTCAACAATATGTGGGACATTACAAAATCTTAATATTGTTAGGTAAATAAGCATAATTTAGTAAATGTTTACATTTTCAAAAAAGATTTTATTTTACATCACTATCCACATTCCGCTTAAAATCTGATAAAAACTGGTCAAGTGGTAATGACCATGAAGATACTTTAGCAGAAGTTCCAGCAACGTTTGATCTTTTAAAATTCATATTTTGAAAGGAAAGGCTTATATTGCTCTTTTTACCTTTATAATTTCTTATAAAAGCCTTTCCAGGAAGTGTATAATTAGAATTACTAATTGTTATTTTACCATTAAGTGGCTGTATATAGGTAAGATTATTTCTGGTAACACCCAATCCTAAAGCTATTGCCGAGTTATAATCGCGATGATTGTTAATGGTTATTGAAATGGGCTGTGTACTACCATTTAAGTTGCCGGTTGAAATAATAATTCCGTGAACTGCATTATTTTTTGTAGTAATATTATTCAATACTATATTGTTGAGCCTGTTTTTAGCGTTATTAGGTTCAATATCGATTCCGCTTTGAGGGTTATGTCCTTTTGTATTGCTTATCGTTATATTTTTGAGTGTAATATCAATTCCAGATATTACTGAAATTCCATTTCTGCGATTATCGTTTATCAGTCCTCCGTTTACCGTTATATTTTGAGGAACAGAAGTTTCCTGTCCGATATATATTCCGTCTCCCCAGCATTTTGAAATCATGGGTTTATAAAGCATGATATTACTGCTTGATTTTATTGAGACACCATTTCCCCACTCACCAACTGAAGATAGATGACTATACTTATCACCTTCTATATTAAGAAAGTAAATATTTACGTTGGAAACATTTACTAAACTAATAATTTTATAAGCTGCTTTATTACTGCTTTTTAGTACCAGTTTAGAGTTTGACTGAAATAAAATATTTTGATTTGATTTTAAGCTTATACCTTTATCAGAAACAAGAATCGGATAATTTGGAAATATTAATTTTGAATTTTGATCTAATGCATTCTGTACAAAATTTGTATAATCAGTACTTCCAGTCTTATCTATACTTTTTGGTAAGTAATTTTCTAGATATACTGCATTAGTAAAATATTTATTTTTGATATCTGTATATTCCTTACTATTAATTTCTTGACCTTTGAAAAAACTAAAACTGAGAAGTAGTAAAAATATTATTTTTAATTTATCCATTTTTTTATGACATTTCCGTTTAAAATTATAGCTATGAAATAAAATAGTAATACATAAGTAAATTTAGTTAATGGAACGAAAATATTACTTCTTGCAATATATATGCTAAATGAAAAAAATAGCATATATAAGGCAACTAATAAAAGATTATTATGTTTATAACCGAGTACATATACTTCAAGCTTCTTAGTATAATAACCAAACAAAAAAAATATTAAAATAATGCCAACAATTCCAAAATCCAAATAAACATCGGCCACCGCACTTGTTCCAACACCCCACTTTGCATTAGGTCCTAATGATAAATATGTTAAGAAAACTGAAGATGAAAAATAATTTGCATCAATTCCAACCTTCGAATTAATAAAATTGTTTAAGCCCGGTACAATTACTGAGAAGTTTTGAAACAAGAATAGGCCATAAAAATAATCATAAGAAGATGGCACCTTATTAACTGCAGTACTGATTGTGAGAACTGAGCCTCCTAATTCTTTAGTTGCCGGTAAAAAAGAGTCCGGATAGTAGATGTTTTCAACCTTTGAATTGATAGCAGCATCCAATGTTACTCCCTCACGTCTGATCATTCCTAATATTGATATCAATACAGCTCCGATAATAAGAACAGAGGTTAGTTTAGTCGCTGATATCTTTACTCCATTCAAGTATAGATATCCAAAAAGTAAAGCCAAAGACATGTAAATTATCGGCCCTCTATCTCCACTAAGTATAATAATACAAATGTATACTAAAAAAAATACAAAGTTATATCCATACTGTTTTAAATAATTTATAAAACTTGATTTTTTTCCATTATTAATGATGTTAATTAATATCAATGCCATAAAAGATGTTTCATACAATAGCATTGTATAGCCTAGAAGATATGAAACATCTCTCCCGGATCCATATGTATTTGCATCAAGAAAAGATGTATTAATTTGTGAAAGGAAGAAAAGGAAACAAAAAAAGTTTATAATTTTTATTGGTTTAATATTTATTTTATTTTTATTTTGTTCTGTAACAAAATAAAAATTTTTTGCATTAAATAAAATACTTCCGAATAAGTAGCTGTTCAAAGCTATAGAAGCACATATAAGAGTTTTAAGAATAATTCCGGATCTTATAAAAAGATAACGATTATTAGACTGCAAAAAACCCAATCCCAAATCTATAAAAGGCTGAAACGAAACAATCAAAAATCCTATTAAAAATAAAACAGAAAATTTTACCTTATTATTTTTAAGATTAAGATTTTTATCTTTTTTCAAAGAAAAACTCACTAGTGAAATTATATTTAATATAATGATCAACCACAAGAAAGTTGTATCATAGTAAGTAGGATACTTATTAAATACATATAAATATATCTGGAATATTAAAATTAAAAAGATAGCGGTTTTGCTTAACATCAATAAATTAATTAGTTAAATTTAAGTTTGGATTTTAATTGTAAAATCGTCTTCTTATCAAGTAAAAATAGTAGACCCAGTATAAAATAAATAGTTACAATTAATACAGAACCTGCTATAAAATTACTCATATAACTCAAACTAAAAAGCATTATAATCTTTCTAGCTACAAATCCGGAAATTACAGCAATAAAAATAACCGGCAGAATATCTTTTACCTGTCTTTTTAATTTATATGATGTTATCCTGTTTACATATATCATATTAATTATGCAACCTAGTAAATTTGCAATCACTATTGAAAATAAAAAAATTTTTAAATCAAAATTGATAGCGGCAAATATTATAATAATACCTACTACTTTTTTCAATACTTCAGATTGTAAAATAGCATTACCATTTCCTGTAGATTTCAAAATATTTCTACTCACTGTATCTATAATCAATCCTATAGAGCTTAAACATAATATATTAAGCATTTCAGCCGATTTGGCCCATTGCTTACCTAAAACAATAAAAACAATTTCATCTGAAAATTCAAATAATATGATAAACAGAGGAAAAGAAATTATCAGTATTAATTTCATCAATAAGGACGATTTATTTTCAAACTCTTTTTGGTCAGATATTTTACTCAATAGAGGAAATACAATACTATCACCTAAAGCCCTAAATATATTAATAGGAAAATCTACTAATTTTTTTGCCTGATAATAAAAACCCGTAATTAATAATGAATAAATTTTTGCAATAAGAGATGAAACCCCTTCGTTAAAAACAACTATAAGTAATGATGACGCAAAAATTTTACTTCCAAAACCATATAATTCATTAAATGATTTTTTATGGAATTCAATTTTAGGATTATATTTAACTACTTTGAAAATCAGTAGACAGAAAAACAAATTGTAACATAATTGCTGCGAGATCAATGCCCAAACTCCAAATCCATAATAAGCTAAACTAATAGAAATTATTATAGAAATAAATAAAGCAGCAATACTAATCATGGTCTGCTTTTTAAATTGCAACTCCCTAACTAAATGAACTTTCTGTGTAAGAGAAAAGCCACTTATTATTATGTTTAAAGCTACTATTCTTGTAAGACAGGTCAATTGTGGATTTTTATAAAAATCTGCAATAAATGGTGCCGCAAAGAAAAGAATTACATATAAAACACAACTGCACGCTAAATTAAAGGTAAATATCGTATTAAAATCCTCTTTAACTGCATTCTTTTTCTTAACTAATGCACCACCTAAGCCAGATTCTACAATCATTTGAGAAAATGATATGAAAATAGCAAGCACACCTATTAAACCAAAATCAGCAGGTGTTAATAACCTAGCTAAAACAATTGTTGATATAAAATATACTCCGCTATATCCAAACTTCTCAACAGAAACCCAAAATAAGCTTGTAAATGTTTTCGATGTTAAAATTTTCTTAAACATTACCAAGTTTTACCTTCTTAAACATAAATAATATAGTATTACAACCTGGAATCACAATCTGCCAGAATTCCTTTCACATCGTAGATTACTCCGTTTTCTTTGAGGTAATTCTTGAGGTTAAGATTCATAAATTCTTTATGGGCAACAGTAAGAATCACCGCATCAAATTTCTTTTCCGGAATTTCATTGACTACCGTCAGACCATATTCATGATCCACCTCTTCAGGATTTGCCCACGGATCGAAGGTCGTTACTTTCAATGCGTAGTCTTCAAGTCCGCAGATTACATCTACGGCTTTCGTATTACGTACGTCTGGACAGTTTTCTTTAAAGGTTATCCCAAGATTCAGAACCTCTGCACCATTGATGTTGATATTTTTCTTGATCATACATTTCACCAGCTCAGATGCTACATATTGTCCCATAGAATCATTAAGCCTTCGTCCTGCCAGGATGATTTCAGGATGATAGCCGTTTTCCTGTGCCTTCTGTGCAAGATAGTATGGATCTACTCCTATGCAGTGACCTCCAACCAATCCCGGCTTGAAAGGCAAAAAGTTCCATTTTGTTCCTGCCGCTTTCAGCACTTCATGCGTATCGATTTCGAGAAGGTTGAAAATTTTTGCCAGTTCATTCACGAACGCAATGTTGATATCTCTTTGGGAGTTTTCAATGACTTTGGCCGCTTCAGCAATCTTGATCGTAGGCGCAAGGTGGGTACCCGCTACAATGACAGACTGGTATAAACCATTTACAATTTCCCCGATTTCCGGTGTAGAACCGGAGGTTACTTTTAGAATTTTTTCTACTGTATGTTCTTTGTCTCCAGGATTGATACGCTCCGGAGAATAGCCTGCAAAGAAATCTTCATTGAATTTCATTCCAGATACCCTTTCCAGCACGGGAATACATTCTTCTTCGGTGGCACCGGGATAAACAGTAGATTCGTAAATTACAATATCACCTTTAGACAAAACCTTTCCTACGGTTTCAGAAGATTTGTAAAGCGGAGTAAGGTCCGGACGATTGTGCTTATCTACAGGTGTCGGTACAGTTACCACATAAATATTTGCATCTTTTATATCTTCAATATCAGCTGAAGCAAAGAATCCTTTTCCATTTTCATTATTAAAAGGACTCTGATCAACCAAAACCGACTGTAAAACATCAGCTTCTACTTCAAGCGTACTGTCGTTTCCGGTTCTTAATTCTTCAATTCTTTTCTGATTGATATCAAATCCCACTACAGGATATTGTGTTGCAAATAAACGGGCCAGCGGTAATCCTACATACCCCAGACCGATAACGGCAATTTTATATTGTTTTTCCACAAAAATTCTTTTTAATAGTTTATTTTAAATTTTCCCAATACCATTTAATAGCCTCTTTCAGTCCATTTTCAATGGTATGGCTGGGATTGTAACCCAAAAGGTTTTTAGCTTTCTCAATAGATGCGAGTGAATGCGGAATATCTCCCACCCGGTTCGGGCCGTGTACGATTTCGATATCAGCAATTTTTGCATCATATTCACTCAGGTATTTTTTAATATAATGCACAAGATCATTTAATGTAGTTCGGTCTCCTACCGCCGTATTATAAACGGTATTGACAGCTTCCGGATTTTCGGTAAGCATCGCCAGCTCATTCATCTGGATCACGTTATCAACGTAGGTAAAGTCTCTGGAATAATCTCCGGTACCGTTGATTTTCGGAGACTGGTGATTCATCAGCTGTTTTACAAATAATGGAATTACTGCTGCGTAGGTACCGTTGGGATCCTGTCTGCGTCCGAATACGTTGAAATATCTAAGTCCGATACATTCTATCCCATAGGTTTTAGAAAAAACATCTGCATACAGCTCATTAACATATTTGGTAATTGCATATGGCGATAACGGCTTTCCGATCACTTCTTCTACTTTCGGAAGTGCAGCCGAGTCGCCGTATGTTGAGGATGATGCAGCATACACGAAACGTTTAACTTTGGCGTCTCTCGCTGCAACAAGCATGTTCAGGAAACCTGAAACATTCACTTCATTACTGGTAATGGGATCGTTGATTGATCTTGGAACAGAGCCTAATGCCGCCTGATGCAACACATAGTCTACTTTTTCCATTGCAGTTCTGCAGACCTCAAGATCGCAGATGCTTCCTTCAATCAGTTTATAATCCGGATTTTTTAAGAAAGGCTCGATATTGTGGCGGTGTCCTGTTGAAAAATTATCCAGGCAGACTACCTGATGGCCTTTATTTAAAAAATACTCCGTAAGGTTGGAGCCTATGAACCCTGCTCCTCCCGTAATTAAAATTTTACCCATTTTTATGATTTAAAAATTTTACTCCACCAACTTTTTTCAGTTTCTTTATTATTATAGCCATAACCATAGCCATAATTATAACCATAGCCATAATTATAACCATAGCCATATCCCCTTGCTTTTTTGGAAACATCATTTATTACAAAAGATACATTCCTTAATTTTGAATCTTTTACCAGATCTTCTGCGAAATTAATAAGCACATTTCTTGAAACGCCTGATCTCACCACATATAATGTAGCATCTGCCACATCGGCTATACTTAGAGTATCTGAAACGAGCATTAGTGGTGCAGAATCTATAATAATATAAGCATATTTTCCCGCCATCTCGGCAATAAGTTTTTGATATCTTCCATTGGAAAGGAGTTCCTGAGGATTCGGAGGAATCGTTCCGGCATAGATTACGTCACAGTAAGGATTGGTATAGGATGTATGGATAAGATCTTCCACATGTACCGATTCATCGTATAAATATTCTGTAAGACCTTTTCTTTTTACAGGCTCGCTGTCATATCTCTGAATCTGTGGATTTCGAATATCGGAACCAATAAGAAGGGATCTTCCGTTTTTATTGGCAATGGTCAGGGCAAGGTTTACAGATACGAGAGTTTTCCCTTCCCCTTTTACGGAAGAAGTAACCATGATCACTTTAGCTGACTCTTTTTTAGGTAAAACAAACTTAAGGTTTGAAACCAATACCCTGAAAGATTCTGCCAGTTCTGAGAAATCATTTTTCTGTACCAAATGATTGTCATCGTCATTTAATGATGGGATGTCAACAAGTACACCAAGACCAGAACGCTCCCTGATGTCTTCTCTGCTGTAAATTTTATCATCCAAGATAAACAATACATAAAATACTGCGAAAGGAATAAGCAGACCTACCAATAATGCAGCAAGAAGAATAATATCTTTCTTAGGAGAAACAGGTTTATCTTCCGTAAAAGCAGGATTCACAATCTTAGCTTTAGGAACATCCACGGATAAATTAATCGCATTTTCTTCCCTTTTCTGAAGAAGGAATAAGAAAAGCTGTTCTTTAAGATTCTGCTGACGTTCAATTCCCCTGTAGACTTTCGATTGTCCGGGAACTTTTTCTATGAGGCTGTTGCTTGTTGTAATCTGGTTCTGGATTTGTGAAATAGTAGCTTTTACCGCATCTTTCTGCTCTCTGATATTATCTCTGATGATATCTTTTAAAGAAGCGATTTCCCTGTTCATTTCAATAACAGCGGGGTTTTCACTGGTAGCCTGCTTCAATGTTTTATTTCTGCTGATAAGCATCTGGTTGTATTGCGAAATGGATTGTTCCAGTGATGGATTAAGCCCGAGGTTGGAAGGCATCAGCTGATTATTGCCTTTAGAAGCTTCAGCAGTAAGAGAGTTCAGAAGATCAAGCTGAGCCTGTTGCTGAAGAAGAAGCTTTGTATTTTCGCTGGTATTTTGAAGCGCAAGCTCTGCCTGTGCCTGAAGGTCAACAATACGGTTACGGTTCTGGAAGTCTTCTTTTTGGTTTTCTACCCCTGAAAGATCGCGGGTAATCACTTCCAGTCTTTTATCTATAAATTTTTGTGTATTTTCTGCCTGAAGATTTTTATCTCTCTGCCCATCCAGGTTATACTGGCGGGTAACTTCATCAAGAATCTTTTCTGACTTTTGCGCAACAGTTCCAATGAGAGTGATGTCCATAAGAAGCGCTTTTTCATCCGGTAAATTTACCTGGATTGTTTTTTCAAGTTTTTTTACTTTCTCAATAGGGTTCCAGAAAATAATTTTATAATCCGGTTTAACATTAAGCTGACGATTCCTATTTAAAATAACTGTACCAAAATCAAGTTTTAAAGGGACATCAAACTTTCCTGTAAACTTACCGTGCGTTTCGCTTATCAGGGTAAATTCGTCTCCATTAATTTTTCTTATAAAATATTCCGATGATTTAAACTCCTTATCATAATCAAGAATTTTCCCGGAAACCGGCAGCTCTGTAAACAGCTGGGAATCTTTAATCTCACCGGTATTGAAATACTCCACATTTAGATTGAGGTTTTTAACAACCTGCATTAATATTGGTCTCGAAGTAACAACAGCTGCTTCACTTTTCAGTTCATCTGAATTTCCCAATCCTATCCCTAAGTTATCTAGATCGGATAATGCCGAAGTGAGGTCATTTTGTTTTTTATCAAATTTAAGGGTAGTTTTTGTCTGATATTTTGGCACACTGTATCTAAGATAAATGTAAGCACCTATTACACAAACTAAAACAGATGCCACAAACCATGGCCATTTGTAAAGGTATTTTGAAATGGTTTTTCTAAGATCAATTTTCTCTTCTTTCTCTTGTAATTCTAACTGCTGCATATTTTACATTTATCTTTTTAAAGCAACAATTAAAGTAGCTGCTGTTAATACTGCACCAATAATCTGGAAGGTAAGAGCCCTGTTTGGGTTAGAGTTGGCCTGAATCTGTTTATTTTTATCAGGCTGCACATACAATATGTCATTCTGTTTCATATAATAATAAGGTGAGCTTACAATATCTGATCTTGTAAGATCCAGATTAACAATTTCGTCGTTGCCATCATCTTTTGTACGGATCAGCTTTACTTGGGTACGATCACCGAAATCCGTCATATCCCCTGCCAGACCAAGCGCCTGAAAAACGTTGATTTTCTGAGAAACACTTTCCTTTTGCCCGGGTTCTTTAACTTCTCCAAGAATACTGACGTTGAAGTTTTTGAGTGTAATGGTAACCAAAGGATCCGTAAGGTATCTTTTTAAGCGGGACTCCAGATCCTGCTTCAGCTGTATTTGCGTCATACCTTTCGCAAACACGTTGCCCAACACTGGAAAATTGATGTATCCTTCTTCGTTTACAAGATATTCACTAGGCTGCACGTATTGGTTAATTCCCGTAGTGTTTTCGCTTCCTACCTTATTGGCAGTGTTAAGATTGAAGGGTTTCACTGCAATTTCATCAAGTGCGGAGACAAGGATGAGAAGTACATCTCCTTCTTGAATTCGCAACCCGTTATATTTTGCTTTGGCTACTTCTTCTTCCATGTTGTTTTTCGACATGTAGACCATATTCTGCTTGGGTTTGCAGGAAAGTAATGTAATTGCTATTAGTAATAGATACGCAATGATATTTTTGTTCATATTCATTTACTCTGTTAAGACAACCCTTGAATGTTATAGAGTGGTCTCGTTTTTAAGTTTATAAATCCTCATTCACACATTCGTGTGATTTTTTTAATCCTTTCTGATAGCAATTTTTCTGCCGAAATGTTCTCATAAGAAGAATATTATTCATTATAAAATGGAATTATCAGATTATCAGTATAATTAAATTATATTATTTTTTATTCAATTATAATATACTGTCATCAAAATTTATTGAATAATTTTTTTATATAAATATATGTTTTCTTTTTTAATTCAATATAGCATTAAAATTAAATGATCATCAATATTTTTCCATTATAACTGGATGATGAAAAACAAAAAAAAACAACAGCTACAGTAAGAAATATTGATAACAACCAAGAAAATGCGTATCAATTATTATAATATGTATTTTATGCAAATAAATGAAAACAGCATTATAAAAAAAACCAAAGAGCAATATAGGCAATCAAATTCCAGTGCAAGCTATAACTCTCTGAAGTTAAAAACATTCCTTTTTTTTGAAAGAGCTATTGTAACGTCATAAGCCATTTTCATTTTAAATACAATACAATTTCAGCACGCCAAAGATAATAAATTATGTGTATAATAATTGCAATAATTCTATACTGCAGGAATATTAAGATGATATTTTACACTTTAGGTCAATAACAAAATAGTATACAGCATAATACTCTTAAAAGTTATACCATTAATAACAGCTCTTCTTTTCAGGATCAATTTTTGATATAAAAAGTACTATATAATTTTATACTAATTATAGAATTATCTCTAATACAATAATATTAATATAATCTTTGTAAAAAATTATATTAGCCCATTATTAAGTCTACTAAAACATAATATGTATATTATTACAGATCAGTTAAGAGAAAATGGTTTCAGCATCAACCGTTTGGATCAGGCTATAAAGAGAAACAATAATAAAAGACAATTTACCACGCTTGAATACTTTTGCATCTACATTATTATGGAAGATCTTCATCTGATAGTAGAAAATAATTCATATAATATAGCCGCCGGAAACATCGTCTTTGTAGGACCGCAAAAAAATGTACAGTTTTTAAAAGCACGAGGGTACGACACCTTCCTCATCACATTTTCCTCTACTTTCTACGAACGGTCTATAAAAGACAGCTTATTTATAAATTCGCAACTTTTTTTCAATTATAATTCCGACATTTTCGTCGCTCCCTTTATCAATATAGAAGAAATGCGGGTGGTATTTATGGACAGAATGGAAAGTTTCCGCAAAAAAGACAAAAGCCTTTATCTTTCTGCCGCCCACAATGCAATTGAGAGATTAATGCTGGATGCTTTCCTTCATATCCCTACCGAAGATGTAAAAAAAGACATAAAATTTGATTATCTTTATTGTGTAAACAAATTCAAAGTTACTTTACAAAGAGATTATAAGACTGCTAAAAAAGTTTCTCACTACGCAGCCGAGCTAAATGTAACTCCAAGAAAACTCACAGAAATGACTGAATATGTTTTGGGAAAAAGCGCAAAACACGTTATCATTGAGAAACTTATATCAGAATCTAAAAAAATGCTCAGCTATACCAACTATACGATTTCGCAGATCGCTTATGAGCTGGGATTCAGCGATGAAGGCAACTTTACAAATTTTTTTAAAAAACACACACAAAAAAACCCTTCAGAAATGAGATAATTGAAAAATATTTGTATATTTGATTAAGTAACCACACGGTGATAAATCAGGAAATGTACATCAAATATTTTTTCATAGTATTTTGTCTTCTGGCCTTTACTTCTGTCAGTGCGCAACACGATGGAACTACTGTGAATGTACGCTTATATCCTGTTCAGATGCTGGCAATAAGCCCTGCGGTTATAAATTCACCCGAAACAAAAGCTAATAAGGAATCCAGTTTTGTTGTCATTTCAAGCCCTTCCGGATTTGAGATTATCATGCAGCAAAATGTGTACAATCAGTCTGCCGGTTTTAAAAATTCAGATTCCGGTCAGCTTTTTGGGGAAAAAGATAAAGCATATAATCTCATTAACTATGAAAAAGGCGTTGTTGAAAAAATATTTGAGATCAATCATCATGCTAAAGAAGAAAAAAATTATACTCCAAATAAGGACAACAACTATTATATTTTAACAATGATGTCCAATTAGAAGAAAAAAAATTAACATTAAAAACAAAAATTTTATAGAATTAAAGATTTATTAATTTTCTACTCATAATTAATTAATGATTATTTAACGCTAAAATAATCTTCATTTGTGGAGTTATTTCCACTTTCATAAATAATTTTTATTGAATATTCAATAAAAGAATAATCTTATGTTGCTTATTATCAGCGACAAAAATCACAAAAAAATAGTCTTTTTTCACAAGAATCCTACTCTGGGAACTCAATACATTTGCAGCATCAATTTTTGAATTAAAATTAAAAAACAATAATCGATTTATGAAAAAGTGTATTTTAGCTTCTTTTGCTTTATTAGGGTTCATAACAATTGGAGCACAACAAAATGTTACGTTAAACGTAAGATTAAAACCAATCCAGACTTTGGTAGTTAACAATTCTCAGAAAATTGTAAACTTAGACTATGTAACGAAAGATGATTATGCAAACGGAGTATCTTCCCTTAATGCAGATCACTTAACAATCTACAGTACAGGAGGATTCCAGGTAAAAGTAAAAAGCGCCAATGCAGCTTTACAAAACGGTGGTAAAAACATCCAGGCTAATACTATCCAGATTAAAGCAACTGCAGGTACAGATGCTGTAAACGGAGCACAATATGCACAAGGTACTACCCTTTCTGCTAACGAAACCACATTGGTAACATCTACAGCGGGAGGTGTAAACAAAAAAATCAGTGTTGAGTACAAAGGTGCAGGAGCAAATGCTTACCTTGACAATTATATCGCAGGACAGGATCCTACAGTATACACTACTGAGCTTACCTACACTATTATTGCACAATAATATATTGTAGATCTATTTATAAAATAAAAATGCTACAAGAAATTGTGGCATTTTTCATGCTGTTTTAGTCTTAAATTTCATGATGAACAAGACCTATACAATACATCGTATTTACTTTTTTATATTCGTTTTGCTTTTCTCCCTGAATTACGCACAAACAGGAGTTTCCGTATCTCCTCCAAGATTGTATTTCGAATCTACTGCGGGAAACAGTAATACACAAACCATTACTATTACCAACGTAAGCACAAAAAATACGCTGGATCTTGCGGTAAGCCTCGGAGACTGGGAATATAGCGAAAAAGGTGAAAATCTTATGTACGCAGCCAATACTTTGAAAAATTCCTGCGCAGGGTGGATCAGTGTAAAAAAAGAAGATAATTATTTTTCGCTGGCACCGGGAGAAAGAAAAGATATAGATGTTACCATTACCGTTCCCACAAAGCCTGTGGATACATTGGCAGCACACACCGCTGTCCTTTTTGTAAGCCAGATGAATCCTGTAGATGATGTAGATAATAAAGGGGCAAAAATTAAAGTAAGTATCCGCTCCGGTATTAAGGTCTTTCATAAAATCCCTTCAGCCAAGACTAAAAAAATCGAAATCCAGAACCTCACTTTTGATAAATCTAAAAAACAGCTTAATCTGTTTTTTGAAAATCAGGGAAATATCTGGACCGATGGTAAAGTGTACGCAGATTTTGTAAATATTGAAGACGGCAAGAAGACTTCCATAGATCCCTCTATCATATTTTATACCTTACCCGGCAATAAAAGAGAGATGGATATCTCACTTCCTGCAGATCTTCCGAAAGGAAAATATACAGCTTCCGTAATGATTGATTACGGAGATAATAACCTTGAACTCGGAGAGTTAAACTTCACGTATGATTAAAATAATCACAGTCTTAGTACTGTTATTAAGTCAATATTGCTATTCACAAATTTCATATTATTCTTGGGTAAACAGTTACATTCAGATCAATTCGTACGACGGAAATACAAATCCCGATGCCTATACCGCTATGATGAGCGGAAACGGTAATTTTAATATTCCTTCATGGCGTCTGTCTGCAAAACTGAAACAGCCCATAAAATCTACTGATGGTAATTACACCATTCCCGGAAACAAAATATCACTTCATCCTGTAGCTTCTTCAGGACAGGGAGAGCCCGGACCGGTACCTACCATTCCGCAGATTGGTATGCCTCTTAATGTCATTCTTCAGGAGGGCCAGGAAGTATTTCTGGTCCCGAATTCCAATGCGCCGTTGTACAATCAGCCCTCACAGCCGAACGGATATTATAACCTGCAGATAAAATTCAGCCTCACCGTAATGGGAGGCGCTTATCTGGGAAGTTATCCTGCATGGATGAAATTCTACGCGCCTGTAGAATTTACCATGTATGATAAGTACAATAATGTTATTGGCAAAATGACCCATAACTTTGAAATTCAGATTGGAACATTATCCGGAACTCCTCCTGTTGATCCTCCGCAAATGTCACTTACTTTTGCGCCAAATGCACAAAATGCATTACTGGAATTCAAAAGCATGGAAGATTATACCAACGGAGTAAGCGTAACCTACAATAATGCATTGATGGTAAAAAGCAATACCAATTATCAGATTAAGCTGAAATCACTCCAGTCTCAGTTTACATCGTCTTACGGTAATACCATTCCTATAGACGCTGTAAAACTGGCTCTTTCTTCGGCTACAGTCAATACAAATGTGTATCCTATCTCATTAAGTGCAACGTCACAGCTTGTTGCCAAAGGAAATGCAACGCAGGGAAATATGATTTATTATGATGTAAAATATTCTACCATTCATAATGATGAAATTTTTATCAATGCAAAGTCAGACGATTATACCGCAACCCTTCAGTACGAGATAACGCCTCAATAAAACCAAATGTTTTTAAGCCAATTCCGGAGAATTTTATTTGTATTTCTAATTTCCTTCATTTCTACACTGGTTTCCGCACAGACCGGCAAAGGGATTACTATGGAAATCCGGACCGATTCCAAGTTTGGACAAGATCGTATTATAAGCACCATTGCTGAAATTAAAAATGATTCTCAAAATCCTTTTAAAGGCAAACTGAGTATTGTTGTCCCGAAAGGTTTCAGAAATATATCAGTAAATGCTTCAGATATTGAAATACCTGCAGGAGGAAATTTATTTTTGCCCCTGAAAATACTTGTAAACAGCAATGCCGGTTTTGGGGAAAGTAAGATAGAATTTACCCTGACAGATTCACAGAATAATGTCATAAAAACCCATACTATCTCCCATACCATTGCAGAAAACAACTCCATGGCGATCAGTACGGATATTCCTGTTATCTACATGAGTAATGTGAATGATTCTATAGAAATAAGAGCGAGGGTATCAAATTTAGGCAATAAAAAACAAAATGTTACCGTAGTATTTAAAATTCCGGAAACAAACCAGGGAAGTTTTTTTGCAGAGCAGAAAGGAAGCATCTCGGTACAGAAAGATTCGGTATTTACTTACAGGTTCAGACCTTCCGTTAATATGGTTAAGATTCCCCAGTTCAGTGTAAATGTCGTTGGTTTCAGAGAACCTGATAAAGAAATATTCGGAAACAGTACGGTTTCCATTCAGAATAATTCTTCCATGCAGCGCTATCGTTCCTTAGAGGATAATACACTCAATTATAATAAAAACAGCATTACAACGAGCCTGCGTTATCTGGGAAGAGAAAGCTATTTATACCAGATTATCGGTTCGGGAGGTTTCAATCTTCCTTCCGGATATGTTGCTATCAGAGGGAATATTTACAAAACCAACGGGCCGGAAGATCCAGTAGTGAACAATACTTTTATTACATATAAAAGAGAGCAGAATGAGTTTACTCTCGGAAACATCACCAAAATCATCGAAGTTTCGTTATATGGAAGAGGAGCAGAATATGCCTTTACTTCTGCGGATAAAGATAAAAAACTTGAATTCGGCTTTATAGACCAGAGCTTCAGTCTTATCGACAGAACCCGATTCCTGAAACTTGGGTATGGGTTTTACGTACGCGGCACCTTGGGAGCAAGCAATGCAGCCCGCAATATTTCTGCAGCCTATATTTTTAAGAGTGATCCTTTTGAAAAGGTAAAGCACAATCTTCTGGGAACCGATTTTCAATATGCTTTTAATAAAATATGGAAAATGAGCGGTAAATTATTCAGCGGAATAAGTATGTATGAAAGCATTAATATTACAAAACCTTCCGGTGCAGTAGAAACCCAGTATTCCGGATCTGTAAAGAACATCAATTTAAGCGGTAACTATTCTTTCAGCACCAATTATTATCCTGGAAATCAGAGAGGAATATTTCAGGTTCAGCAGAACATTTCCAGCAGCATATTTAATGACAAATCTATTTATGCCAACATCATGGTGTCCAATTTTTCTCCTAAGTTTTATTTTTTCGATAATAACCTGGAAACAAACAGCAGCAGGCTGGAAACGGGATTCAATTTCCCTAAAAGAAAAAATTTCGGATTAAGCATCAGTCTTCAGTATCAGAACGAAAATTCCAATACGTACAATTCTTTTTTAGGACTCGCCCAAAGCAGGGATCTCAAAGAAATGAGTGCCAGAAGAATGGTGGAACGCGTAAGCTGGTCCAGCCCGGACAGGAAGCATTCATCTATACTGGGTATTGAAACCGGACTTGTCAACTATCCAGACAGTGATGCCAATCAATATCAGATGCGGCTTACAGGAACATATGCTTACAAATGGCTTAATTTCCAGTATATTTACCAGTATGGCAGCTATTATCTTTCCGAATTTGCGTTTTCAAAATTACTAGGTGTTAACAGCAGTTATGAAAAATCATCAGCTTCGGCATTTGTTACCCACCATATGTTTCATGGAAAGCTGAGCATCAATTCCGGGCTGTCTTATACGGAAGATACACTTTATGGAAAATCACCTTCGGGATTTGTCAATCTGAAATACGCAAAAGAGCAGTACGGATTTTATCTGAATTCTTCCTGGTTTAATTATTCCCTTAATAATTTCACCAATAATCTTTTTACTATAGAAGCCGGTGTTACGATTAATTTAAGAAGTAATCATCTTGATCCGGGCAAAAAAAGCAATATTAAAGCTTTTGTATATTATGACCACAATAATAATAATGTCTATGATGACGGAGACGAAAAAGCTGCCGGATATATCATTATGATTAATAATGTATCATTCAAAACAGATGACAACGGAAATGTTGAATACCGTGCGATTCCTTATAACAAATATAATTTGCGGCAGGTTATTCAGCAGGGATGGTATTATGATGAAGCAGCCTTTGATGTAACTACGCACAACCACTCTTTAGAAATTCCGCTGCACCAGAACGGAACGGTTCACGGGAAAGTAAGTTATGATTTTGACGCCAAAACCTCGCTTGACTTCGATCCTAAACTGGCTGCGATTGCTTTCGATGTATATAAAGATGATATACTTGTAAGACACATTATTTCCGATGACAACGGCGAGATTATATCGTTCATAGAATCCGGCAATTACAAGATAAAGCTGAATGAAAATTCGTTGCCCGCCAATACTTATTGCGAAAATGTCCTTCAGGAATTTAATGTTGAACCGGGAAAAATAGCCGAACTCAGTCCCTTCATTATTAAAGTAAAAGAAAAGAAAATCCGGGTGAAAAAATTCGGCAGTCAATAGTGCGCTTTTCTTGCCTTTTTGAAATAAAAAAACAAAATCGATATAAATGGTACATTACTTGATCAAATTATTTTGAATTTTTTCAGCTTCTGATTACATTTGTACTAAATTTAAACTTATGAACTACACGCTTGAGCTCAACACACAGGAGTCTGGCTCTAATCTTATTTTTAACACCATAAAATTTGATACATTCAAGGTAAATATTATTGAAAGATATACCGGTAAAATGAATTTTAATCCGAAATTATGCGAGGTTATTTTTAAGTTAAGAACACTGGATGATGAAATTATCAAAAGAAGAGACGGAAATCTCAGAGTAAAAATTAAAGATGACAAATTTGATACTTACCAGCAATTATCAAAAGTGTTAAATTCTTACGATTATAAAAATAAATTGATCAACAGGAAAGAAGCAGATCAGAATTATATCCACTTCATGTTGAGCCTGATTATTTTTAATTATGAACTTAATTAATTACCCACCGTACGTATAGAGTTTAGTCAGTTACACGCATCATTTGTATGTATTTGATCACTGGATACCAAATCAATGGCTGAACTCATATACAGTATATCTTACCCTGATCCGGAGACTATAATTTGTCCGGGTTTTCTTGATGGAAACTTTATTTTCTGCAACACCAATAAACCTCCTTTTTTTCTAACTTTTACAGCATTCATTATTGTTCTATGATTGATCATTTTTTATAATTTGATCACTATTATTATATTTAATATGATAATGTGGTATTATAGAAAAATTTTCATTACATTTATTTCACCAATATTATAATATTTTATCACTGTTTAAAATATTACCACACAAAATACTATAACATGAAAACATTTTATCTGAGTCTTCTTTCAGCTGCTCTTTTTGCTGGAGCATGTACCTATTCCGAAGCTTGCACAAGGGTTGTTTACAAAGGTCCCGAAAATACTGTAATCACTGCACGTTCGATGGATTGGCGCGATGAAATCCCCGCCAATATCTGGATTCTTCCGAAAGGAACCGAAAGAAATGGTGAAGTAGGACCGCTTTCTATGAAATGGAAGTCGAAATACGGCAGCGTAGTAAGTACTTCCTGGGATATTGCCTCCTGCGATGGAATGAATGAAAACGGACTGGTAGCCAATCTCCTCTGGCTTGGAGAGTCACAATATCCTAAATTTGATCCGAAAGGAAAGCAGAAAGGAATAGCTATTTCTTTATGGGCACAGTATTTCCTTGATAATTTCGGAACAGTGAAAGAAGCCGTGGAGCATGCCAGGAAAGAAAGCTTTGTTATTGTAAGCGATTATATTCCGGGTACAGAACGTTTTACCACCGTTCATCTTTCCATTTCAGATGCATCCGGAGACAGTGCCGTTTTTGAATATATCGAAGGCAAACTCGTGATCCATCACTCTCCTGATTACACAGTAATGACCAATTCACCCATTTTCGATCAGCAGCTGGCACTCAATAATTACTGGAAAGGTATTCCGGGAACCGTAATGCTCCCGGGAACCAACCGCGCCGCCGACCGTTTTGTAAGGGCATCTTATTATATCAATGCCATCCCGCAAACATCAGATACCAGAACAGCTGTGGCCAGCGTTTTCAGTGTCATCCGGAACTGTTCTGTTCCCTACGGAATAACCTCCGAAACAGAACCGAATATTTCCTCCACAAGATGGCGTTCTGTTTCCGACCAAAAAAACCTGACGTATTATTTTGAAGCCGTTTTTACTCCAAATACTTTTTGGGTAAACCTTAAAGAATTTGATCTCACTCCCAAAGGAAAAACCATGAAGCTGGACCTGAGCAATTTTCAAACGTACAGCGGCAAAGCCAATGCAAGTTTTAAAGAAGCAAAACCTTTTAAATTTTTAGGATTAAATTAATACAATAAACGCTTCACCAAATACAATATATATGGCTTTTCTTATAAAAAAGGCTGTTTCTTCTTTCTTTGTTATATCTTTCTGCTTAACTGCCGCGCAAAAACCGGATTCATTATACAGCAAACCGGAACAGGAAGATATAAAATATCCCCAACTCCAGGTAAAAGGTCTTTTCCAGGCACGCTATCTGGTGGGAATGAGCAAAGATGTGGATGTCAACGGCCTTCATCATTCTGATCACAGCGGGACTGATAATAATTTCATGATCAAATACATGAGAGTGCAGATGCGCGCCCAGATCAGTAAACGGACAGAAGTTGTCGCGCTGGCTAATCTTGCGGATTTTAAAAATGATCCCAAATCAAGAGTACTGGAAAATGCGTATTTGAAATATACCTTTAATCCTAAGCTGGCATTCACTGTAGGGCAGTTCCGACCCTGGTTCGGATTGGAAGAAACCTATCCTATTGATATTATCAAATCACTGGACTGGTCCAATCAGTATACCGAATTCGGTAAACTGGGCTGGACAAGCTTTCAGATCGGTCTTTCTGCAACAGGTCAGCTCAATCTGGGTAAAATTCCTTTTCAATATGCCATTTCCGTGGTGAACGGTAACGGTAAAAACCAGGTGAATGACAATGATAACGGTAAACAATATTCCACAAGGCTTGTTTTCGGTTTTTCAGAAAAATACAACCTGAACCTGGGGTTAAATGGTGGTATCGGCGAAGTTTTCGGTAAAAAAGTATATGCCCTGGGAATAGATCTTAGTTCAATAATCCGGTTTGATCCCAGATGGAGCCTGGATATGCAGCTTGAGGCAAAACAGGCAACAAATCATACTCTTTATTTCGCGGCAGATCCTGAAACAAGACCTCAGAATCCTGATGAATACCTCATCAGAGGAGCTTATTTCCTTCCTAATGTGCGTTATGAAATTAATCACAGAAACCTAAGTGCCTTCGAGCTTTCCTGCCGGTACGAATATTTAGATACCAACTTCAGACTCAGTTCAAATCCGAGACAAACGATTACGCCGATGTTCGGACTTGAATTTCTGAAAAATTATGGCGCCAGAATTCAGCTTGGGATGCAGATTGACCGTTATAAATATCAGGTGGAAAACAGCACGCAATACAATAATAACCTCTTTATCATACAGGTACAGAGTCGATTCTAAAACAAACTTAATGATCATGAAAGAAATAAATATTAAAAATGTTGTAATTACTTTTGCCATAGCACTTATTCTTTGGTTTATTCCCGTACCGGAAGGAGTAAGCGAGAACGCATGGCATCTTTTTGCTATTTTTGCGGCTACTATTTTAGGGATCATCCTTAAAGCGGCACCTATGGGAACGATGTGTATGCTGGCCATTGCCTTTACTGCACTTACGCAGGTAATAGCTCCGGGAGATGCGGGAAAATCTATTACCAAAGCGCTCTCAGGTTTCGGAGATAAGGTAATCTGGCTGATCGGAATATCATTTTTTATCGCAAGAAGTTTTATCAAAACCGGACTCGGAAATCGTATCGCATTTTTATTCATTAAAATATTCGGTAAAAGTTCTCTTGGACTGGCTTACGGATTAGGATTGGCAGACGTCTGTCTTGCTCCTGCCATTCCGAGCAATACTGCAAGAGGCGGAGGAATTATTTATCCCATTATGAAATCAATGGCCACCAGTTTCGATTCTGTACCTGAAAAACCTGAAACACACAGAAAATTAGGCTCATATCTTACGCTCAACAGCTATTATATGAATCTGATTTCCTCTTCCATGTTTTTAACGGGAACCGCCAGTAACCCGATGTGCCAGAAATTCGCCGCTAACCTGGGAATCAATATTACCTGGATGTCATGGGCTTCAGCAGGTTTTATTCCAGGATTGGCAGCTTTTTTTATTGTTCCTTTGGTTTTATACAAATTGTATCCGCCAGAATTGAAAAAAACAGGTGACGCCCCCAAAATGGCTGCCGAAAAACTGAAGGAAATGGGCCCTATCAGCAAAAATGAATGGCTCATGCTTTTTGCATTTTTTATATTACTTGCACTGTGGATTTTTGGAGGAAGTTTTTCCATTGATGCCACAACAACAGCTTTCATCGGCCTTACTTTACTGTTGCTGACATCAGTACTTACCTGGGAAGATGTAAAATCTGAAAAAGGCGCATGGGATACGATTGTATGGTTTGCGGTTCTGGTGATGATGGCAAGCTCATTAAATGAACTCGGTTTTATAGGCTGGTTCAGTGATCTTATCAAGCTGAAAATCGGAGGTATGACGTGGACTGTTGCTTTTCCGGTTATTATTCTGGTGTATTTTTTCAGTCACTATATCTTTGCGAGTGCCACGGCGCACGTTGCTGCCATGTACGCCGCTTTACTGGCGGTAGGAATTGCTGTAGGAATTCCGCCCATGCTCCTGGCAATGATGCTTGGCTTCTTAGGATCTATCTACGGTGTACTCACGCATTACGGACATGGCCCTGCGCCTGTGTTTTTCGGAAGTGGTTATGTTGATCTGAAATCCTGGTGGCTGCGTGGCCTTGAAATCGGAATTGTTTTATTAATTATTTATATGGGACTTGGCGGAATCTGGATGAAAGTTTTAGGATATTATTAACCAGTTGCGCATTTTGATTTATTATCGTCACTTTGAGTAGATTTTTGAAAAAAATCGTATCGAAAAGTTTATAATTTTGAATAGATTCCATTCTTGATACATTTTTTTCACCACTTTATTGCGAAAAATACTCGAAATGATGAAGCTACTATCAAAAATTTTCAAAATGCATAACGGATAAATTAATAAGTTTTTCAATTTAACCGCAAACCGAAAGTATAACGGCGTCAAAAGAAACAAAAGTTATTTTGGCGTCTTTTGCGGTTTAATGAATACCTGCTATTCCTGATCGCGTTTTAAAATATATTGTATTCTCAAAATTAAAAGAATAAGAAGTACAAGAAGCAAGATCAGAAGATGTATTACCGAATCAATATTATCTGCGATTGATCCGCCCGCCTGAACAATCGATATATATATTTTCAGAAATGGCGAAGTGGGAATCAGATCAGACATTACCTGAATAGCAGATGGCAGCGACTGATACGGCATAGAATATCCAGTGATTAAAAATATCGGATAAGAGGAAAACACCAATACCTGGAAAGCAAAAAGCTTGCTTCTGAAAAAACTTCCGATGAGCATTCCCAAAACGATCACCGAAGAGATAAATAAAGCCGTAATAAAAGCCAGATCTATAAAGCTTCCTCTGACCGAAACTCCAAACAGTGAAAAATTTACGATGGTAAAAAAAGTCCCGAAGATCATAAAAATACACAGATAAAGAATTCCTTTCCCGAAAATCAATTTTGAAATACTGAATCCTGAAATCTTATAAACCTCCGGTATTTTCTTCTCTTCTCTTTCGGAGGTAAAACCTGCGGCAACACCTATCAGCAATGTCTGCTGTAGGATAATAGCGAGCAGCCCCGGTAAAAGAAAAGAGCCGTACGTCATCCCGGAATTGTATAAAGGCCTGTAATCCATATTGATGGGATTGGTCATTTTCATGGATTCTTCTTCCCCCATCCCCTGCTTATTGAAATAGGTTTTTCTTACACCGGCTCCCACCGTAAGGCAGACTTTTGTTACCGTACTTAGCAAATCGCTGGAAGGCAGAAAACGAGACGCATTTAAGACTAAATTTACATTGGGCTGCTTTTGAGAAAGAATATATTTTTCAAGATCTTTCTGAATATAAAAATACCCTTCTACTTCGTCCTGATACATTTTCTCCTGAGCGTCGGAGATATTGGAAGCCGGAACAATTTCAATCATAGGCGTAGCATTAAGCTGATCGGTAAGCAATCTTGAAACTGCAGATCCGTCATCATCAATAAGGGCCAGCTTTACTTTTTCTTCCCCTTTATTCAGATAGATACTGCCGTACATAAAAGCATATAAAACCGGCGCAATCAAAAGAATAAGAAAAAGGCTGGAATCGCCTGAAATATTCCTTACTTCTCTTTTCATTATGTTAAAAATATCTTTCATGCCCGATGATTTTTTAGATACCGGTTAATTTTTCTCTGAAAGAATATGATGGCCACCGGGAAAGTAATTCCTGTAAAAACCAAAAGCCTGATCATTTCCGGAGTGGCATACCGTAGCGGAAGTTCCATAAAATAAAGTTTGATGAAACCATCCAGAAAGTGTGTATATGGCATTATGTCTGCGTAGAGCTGATCGTACCACGGCATTGCCCATCTTGGAAATGTAAAACCACTGAACACAAATGCAGGAGAAGTAAAAAACAAGGCTACATCTACTACGAAAAGCAGGTTGTCCGAAATAGCGGAAAGCATCATTCCGATTCCGATGCATGAAAGAGCCAGCAGTGTATATAGTATAAAAAAACTGAAATCAGTCTCCGGTTTCCCGAGATCAAAAACAGGAAACACCACAAAACTGATGAGGATAAATAATAACCAGGCAATACAAAGATGCGCCAGTAACTTTCCGATAATGATCTGTGAAGATGAAGTCGAAATTTTCAGCAGGCTTTCTATTGTTTCTTTTTTAAATTCGAGATTAAGAATAAGAACGGAAGCCACAATTAACGCCATCTGCAATCCTACGGTAACCAGCCCCGGCGTGAGATACATTTGATAATTGAATTCCGGGTTATAGAGAACTGTAGTGTTGAGTTTAATAGGCTGTACAAGAACATTGGCTTTATCAGCTGCCATTCCCTGTTTTTCTGCCTTTTGTAAAACCACGGCAAGCCCAGCTTTAATAATGATTTCAGCAGCTCCTTTATAAATCATTTTTGCAGGAACCAGGTAAGCGCCATTGGTGTATAATGTGATATTCGACTGGTGGTTTTTCTTCGCATCCGCTTCCATATTTTTAGGAAAATGAACGGCCCCGAAGATTTTTCCTTCTTTCATCAATTGTTCAATTTCCGCATTGCTGAAAACAACATGAGTAAAATGGATGTTTTCATTCTGCTCCATCATATCCGTGAGCGTTCTTGAAACAGAAGAACCATCTTCGTCCCAAACCGCCATCGGGAGCTCCCTGGCAAACTGTTTCTGATAAATAAAACCATAAAAAAGGAAAATAATAGGCGGAATAATCAGCAATACCACATAGAAATTAGGAATCGAAAAAATCCGTTTCCACTCGCGTACCATAATGATGCTGATTTTTTTCAAACTTAAAGATTTAAATTAAGGTAAAATAAGCTGCGCGGTCATCCCTGAACGAAGTCCTTTTACGACGTTCGGATTTTCAGGCTTTACTTTGATCTGAAAAGTTCTCAGCTCAAATTCTCCATTCTGTTTTTCAGGAACCCAATCTGCATAACCCAATGCCGGAGCCAGCTCCGAAACTTTACCTTTCACGTTTTCCGGAATACAGCCGGGAATTTTCATCGTTACAACACTTCCTTTATCAATTTTTGTCATCTGATTCTGTCGGAGATTAAATTTTACAAAAAATGAATTGTCCTTCTGAATGGTCATCATCGGATATCCCGCATTTACCATTTCGCCTTTATTGGAAACTATGGTCGATATCCTGCCGGATACAGGCGCTTTAATAGAAGCATTATCCTTAATTTCCTGTGCAAGCTTTTCCGCCTTCTGTGCCTGATTGAGAATAGCCTGTGCAGAATTTTTCATTTCCTTGTTACTGCCTCTTTCCAGAAGCTGTACATTGAGCTTTGCAGTTTCCAGTTCTTTTTGAGCGGCTTTATATTTAAAATAAATGACGTCTCTTTCCTGACCGGAAACAACGCCTTCGGAATATAAATTCTGAAACCTGCTATACGTTTTAGACATGAGATCCATCTGCTGCTGTGCAATCTGCTGAAGATTTTTTGCAGAAGCCAGCACTTCCGGCTCTACACCTCTCTCTATTTTATCCATCTGATTGCGTGCGATTTCAACAGCATCTGTTACCTGAGACCGAATGGTTTCTATTTCGGAAGTTTTCATTTGGGCAACGGTCTGTCCTTCTTTTACCTCGTCCCCCTCCTGTACCGTAATATCAAGAACACGCCCAGGAAGAGAAGCTGAAACATCAATAAATTCGGCATCTACCATACCAATTACGGCATCCTTAGGCGTATCAGCAGATTTCTCTTTCAAGAGGTAAATAAGAGCTGCTGCAAGTACAGCAACCGGAATAAAAACAGCCCAGTAATTTTTTATAAAATTTTTCATCTGTTGGTTGATTATGCTTCGGATGATATCCGGTTATTTAATTTATGCAAAATAAGTTCAGTCTTGCTTTATCTGCCATTATGGGATATAGCTTGTAATATCCTCCGGCTTTCCGATGATATATAAATAAGTTGCCAGAGCAGTCTGATAAGCTACCAGTGAGGTATAATAAAGTTTTTCGGTTTCATACTGCAGCTGCAATACATCATTAACATCTTTTACGGAAGAAAGGCTGTTTTCCATTCTCTTTCTCACCATATCCGTTGTCTGATAGGCCTGTTTCCGTGACGCATCCAGGGTTTCACTTTGCTGTTTAAGACTTATCATTTTATTTTCCGCTATTTTCGCAGCCAGGTTTACCGATTTCTGTTTTTGCTCTATGAGAAGATCAGCTTCTTTAACCAGAGATTGCGAGGCAAGATTTCTGGAACGTCTTTCCGGATCGAAAAGTGTCCATTGCAGCTCGATTCCTACAAGCCACGGAGGAGTAATTACAGGAAGATCTTTCCTGAAAAACTGAACATTTCCTATGGCAAATATATTGGGTCTTGACAATGATTTTGTGATATCCACTCCGGTTTCCGCTTCTGCTTTCTTACTTTGAAGAAACTGTACATCAGCATTTACCGATCCTGATGAAAAAACGGGGATTTCTGAAGACTCCTTCAACATTTCGGTAATTTCTACCGGTTCATCAAGAGGAATTCCCATCATATCTTTTAAAATGAAAAGCGCATTTTCTTTTTCAGTCGTTAAATTTTTCAGGTTGGTTTCGCCCTGCATTCTGGCAATATCTGCCCAGTTCTTCTGATAAGGCGGAATTATTTCTGCTTTAAGCAGGTTTCCGGCATAGGATTCATTTTTCTGTAAAGATTCCAGACTTTTTTTTTGCTTATCAATCATTGAGTTCAGATACATCACCTGCAGGTACTGCAGGACAATATTATAAGCCGTAATATCTTTTGAAGACTGAAGGTTTGCTTCGCTGCTTTTTACCTGTTCTTCGGAAAGTTTTCGGGAAGATTTCAGTTTCCCTCCAAGATAAATGGGCTGCCGCACAACAAGCCCGGCAAGGAAATAACTTTGCTTCGTGATTTCAGGATTATAATCAGGATAAACAGCACTGATGATATCTTTTGAAGTCTGATAAATGACATTCTGTACCTGCTGCGAAAGCGGGTTGCCCGTAATCTGCTGATAAGCCGTATTTGCTGAATATACTGCCTGATTGGCAGAGCCCTCAACAATACCGTCTTTTACCTGTTGGAGATTAATCCTGAGAGGTTCGCCGATATAATTATACCCTGCCAGAAGATCAAGCTTCGGAAGTCCGTTATTTTTGCTTGATTCGAGCAATTTCTGCCGGGTTTCAAGCGACTGTTCGGCAATCTTTATTACGGTATTATTTTGCTGCGCTTTTTCAATACAATATTTTAAAGAAAACTGCTGACAGAAAATTTTTGCCGAAAGCATTAAAAAAAGCGACACGGAAGTTTTCTTTATGCTCATAACATTTGTGAATGGTGTTTGGTGTTTATGGGTATACTAACAAATTTAATGAAAATGTACCACAATTAGAAATATATTTACACCTTAAAAGCAATGTGATGAGCATAAAATATTCAGTCACTTATTGATCTAGCGATAACCACAACGTAATAATAACTTACATAGAGCAGGAGAAATATTTAACGGATGGTAAAAACTACTTTTGGCTGTCTGGATAAAAGATCGAAGGGCATTCTGTTTTTATAAATATTCTTTTCAAATCCCGATACGGAATATTCTGTATCTCCATTCTTGTTTGAAAAAGTCAACAGCCCATCCGTATTTTTATCTATCGTATATTGATTCGGAAAATCAATCGCGAAATGGGCATTTTCATTTTTCATGAATAATGATATTGTGCTGAAAGATCCGTTTATCATATATAGCCTGACCATAGAAGTAAGATCCGTAACATACTGAAAACCTGAACCGTTATCAGTTTCAATCTGGAGCTGCGGCCAATTGGAAATAATTTCCGAATGCATAGCAAATCCGGTATAGCTTTTTTTATAATCGAACACTTCGCTGAATGAAGAATTGTGAAGCACATATCTTTTAAAATCCCTGATTTTAAAGTCATTACCTATACTAAATATCCCGAAAAGCATCGACAGAATCCAGGCATTATCCAATTTAAAATAACGAATGGAGCCTTCAGGAAGCAATGTTTCGTCCGGAAAAAGGTAGTAATATGGAAAATCAACAAACTTTACGATGTTTTTGATAAAATTCCTGATAAGCTCAGGAAGTTGTCTTACACTATTATCTACGGATAAATTAACAGGGCTATACTCCTGATTTTGTGAAAGAATCAGTTCATTTATTCTCAGCTGATGTTTCCACTTTTTAATCTCCTGAACAACTTTAACATTATTCATAACAAGTAATCTGCCCAATTGCCACGCTGCCGCATAGCCAAGATCAAGCATATTCGTGTCTTTGCTGTAAAAAATTAGTTTTTCCGAATGGTCCGGAATATTTTCACCCAAATCGATTCCTTCTTCCGGATTAATGCTGAACCCTTTAAACACAACATTATATCCACTTCTCACGAATGGTCCATGATACCACGAAACCATCTTTCCTCCTGATTTCAGATGGTGCAGCAATGGTACCTTGCCAAGATCAATTAATTCAGCAATCCATTTATTATCCCTCAACGTCTTATGATAGCCAATCTCTGAAAAAACGAGCTCGTGAAGAAGCCCTTTTAATGTTTTGCCTTCATATTTTAAAAGAGATAAGATTTCAGATCTTTTTTTATCATCAGAATTGAGGTCTTTAAGAATATTAACAAAACGGGATGTATTCTTCTCTAAAAATGCAAACAATTTGTCCTCCCCATAATGCACAGGGTTTTCATAGTTTCTTCTCTGACTTGAAGTTTCTGTATAAAAACCATTGAATTTCAAATCATTAAACTGATATGCATTATTTGCAAGCACTTCAAAATTCCATTGATAAAGAACCATCAGCAAATCTGTTTTTTCTCCCGACAGCCGGAATGTATTTCCCGAACGCATAAGATAAGAACAGACAAAAGCCCTGTATCTTTTTTCCGGAAAGGCCATTCTTTTTGAAAGCACAATGGAAGTCCGGGAAGGAAAATTCATGCTCGTATTCTGATCTTCCTGAATTCTTACATGCGCAAGATACTTCATTTCATTAGCATCCGGTAAAAGATTTATACTTCCTTTAGGAACAGCAAGGTAGGTAAATTCTTTATCCTTTTCATAGGCAGAATCCAGATCGGAAGTATTTCCGCTTCTTATTTTTATTTTCGTTGAATCTATATTTCCGGATTCCTGATCAAGCTCATCTTCTTCAAAAAGTGCCAGAAAAAGATACGGTATTCTCTCCCCTTCTGCAGTGAAATCAAAATCCCACGGAAGAGAGCTTCTCCTGAACTGAACCATAGGAAATGTCCCCGCATAATTTCCCTGCCCCTCTTTCGGCGGATAAACCGATAATACTTCTGTCTGCGGAATCTGGCTGACAAACCCTGAAACAATAAAATCTACAGCCGATGAGGTAGTAAGAATCTCATTTTCAGACTTCACATTGATACGGTATTTTCCTGCAGCGACCTGAGGAATATGGGATGATATAATATTTAAAGTATTTTCAGCCATAATTATATATTGATTGAATAGCTAATAATTTCAGACTCTGACAGGAATGAATACCTTTCCTCATCAGACAGCAAGTCGGTAAAATCCCATTCGTTTTCATCAAGGATTGCACTGAATACTTTTTTATCCGAACCAAAATCTTTAAAAGCAGATGCAGTTTTGCCTTTTTCTTTTTTAAAATCCTGAACTTTTGCAGTGCCTTCTTGGCTATAATGATAATGAGTTTCATCATAATTCTGTATTTTTTCTCCGGAAATGATTTGTCCGGTCTCTGCTTCCGGAAATTTAATTACCGCTCCGGTAGTTAAATTTTTTATCAGTCCGTCCCCCGAAAGTACAGAATTCTGCGTTAAAGGTTCTTTGCTCCATAAAGCTTTAGGCATATTCTGGAGGACGGGATCAATATTCCAGCCTTTCTGTACCTGAGGCACACTGCCCTCCATATACAATACTTCAATAGTAACCTCATGTAGAAATGCTTTGGAATTGTCTCTTTGATAGGTAACTCCAAATGCAGTATTCCCGATTATTACCTTTGTATCTTTCAGAGTTATTGATGTAACAGGAATCTGACTGTTGAACTCAAGTACAAAATCTTTCGGATTGACTATAGCTGTTTCTTTATCATTGATTTTATCCGTTTCTTTGGAAATCTTACCACTGGAAATATTCAGCTTAAGGTGATCATCAGGAATAAATTCTTTTTTAAATTCATATATGCTTAGCTGCGAGTTCCTGGAAACCGAATCCCCGAACTTCACTGTAAAGCCATATCCTGCAACATTCAGATAGGCAATCCCTTCCAGATCCGGTCCCCAAATACTTAGTCTTGCATTGAGACTTACATTGATATTGATCGCGAAAAACCAAAAATCCGCATAAAGTCTTACATTAAACAATAATTCTAAATCAGATTTATAACTAAATGGCTTCCAAAACATTACAAAATGCGCTTCAAGTTTTATTTCAACTTCAACACCAATGGTAAAAGTAAAAGTTTTAGATCCGATCCAATAATCAATGGTAATGCTTTTTGAAAGATCCAATGTGTAATTCAATCTACCAATTAACCCGAACATTATTGCCTGAGGCGTCAAAGCAAAATACATCTGCAATGCCGCCGAAAGATTTCCTCGTCGTAATGAAAATCCTAAACGATACAATTCTCCGGAAGACGGATAATGTTTCGGCGCATTAAAATTAGGATGATACCCTCCGATGGTAAATAAAAAATCACCTTTCAGACTTTCTGAAAACCACATCGCAAAAACAAAACTTCCCTGCAGTTTCACTTCTTTGAAAATAAGATAACTTCCATCGGTAATCTCTCCTCTTGCAATCACAAAACCTGAATTAAAATCTGCCTGTAATGAAAAGGCAAACTTAATCCTGTAAACTTCCGGAACTTCCATAGTGCTCAATCCCAACATATTAAATACCAATCCGTTTTCAATATTAAGAGCAATAAGCGCAATGGTATCAATTATTTTAAACGACTGAAACCGTAATCCGATCATGATGACATAGGCTCCTTCTTTAGGCGGGATGTAATGGTTTAGCTTTGAAAAAATCTCTTTAATACCCTCCCCGGGGCGCGGTCCATTGTTTTTGACGATCTGAATTAAAGGAAAATTTTCAATTTCACTAATCGGCGGAAGTTTAAACTCGCGGTTCAATCCTAAACCAAGCGCAAAGCCTTTGATTTCAAATGCGGGATGCAGCGGAATTGTCAGCCCGAGATATCCGAATGCAAACAATGAAGAATAGGTATTTTGTTTTACATAAGATCCTAAGGCTATGATTTCAATTTTCTGCAACTTGATCGTTAATAAGCCGTTGTATTCTTCGCTTTTAGCTGATTTTTCACGATAAAAGCCTCCATAAATGGAAAAAGCAGGCGATTTATACTGAAGTGCCAATCCCTGGATTCCGAAAGAGGTTCCTTTAAAAAATCCGGTAAGCAGCTTAAGCAGATCGCTTTCTTTTTGCCTGGAGTATTCTTTTATGGTCTCTAAATAGTGATTGATATTCAGTCCGACATGCAGCCCAATCACTTCAAAGGAAAATCTTGAAATGGCAAGCCTGGCTGATAATTTCAGGAGTACTGATTTGTTTCCGTTCTGAAAATCGGTATCGGCTCCTACTTCAGTAATTTTGAAGACAGACTCTTTATTTTCCTGATTATTCTTCTGTGAGTCATTATCAGAATCAACATTCTGTATATTTTCAGGATAGGTTAAACAAGTTTCTCCTTTCCCTGCATTATAATTAATGAATATATTTTCTCCTTCATTCAGCATCAAGGTTTTACCATCATCAGAAAAGACTTTCCGTTGTGGAAATAGCAGGGATGAAAAATCTTGAGAATCAATTGTACTATTTTTATCTTTCTTCTTTAGATACATAAAACCGATTCCGGAAATGGCATGTTCGGCAGGAATATACTCTCCGACCAGCGGAAGATTGGAAAATGCAATTGAATTGTTGATCCAACAGCTGAATAAAGTATATTTTCCGGTTTTAACAATATGGATGCTGACCTTTTTTTCAGCAAAATCCGCAGATATGGAAAATATATTCTCTTTCCCTTTCGGTATGATTAACGACAGTTCAACCTCTTCCGGCAGAATCCCTTCTATTATGGAAAAAAATGAAGCATCACCCACAAACTGCCGTACTATGGAGGCAATATCTTTGGTTTTCACCCGCAGTATCGTTTCTTTTTCGCCTACGGCACCTGCAAGGATAAAATTTTTATTAAAAAGCTGAACATCCGCCGAAAGGAATATCATTTTCGCACTCATCTCATTTTGCTTTTATGATGTAATACACTGCGTGATACGGTGGCCTGTTCTCATGTGATAACCCTTCGCCTGTACTTTGAATGGGAGTAGATGTTTTGGTGTTGAAAAATTTAGTATCAAATTTATCGCTTTTGTAATAGTACACCGTACGATCCGTACCGTAAACACCATGCATTTCTTCTCTTCTCATCCACCCAAGATCAACATCCTTGAAAGGTTCATTATTACTTTGGATTCCCGTAATATGATGCGTATGAGCCGGAATCTGGTTTGTTTGCAGCGTAACGGAATCCTGACCTCCCGTACTGCCCAGCGGATAATTGTTTCCTGCCCCTACTAAAAACCGGTTTCTTAAATCCGGCACATTCTTATGCTGCAGTAGATTATACAGTTCCGGGTAAAGCTTTTCATCAATACTTTGTCCGTCACACAGCAGCCAGTTTTCAGGAATATCTCTGGTGTAAAAAGCTACAATGCTTCCAACCGGACAGGAAAGCTCTTTTTTAGCTATAAAATTGAGCGTAAAGGGAATACTTCCGTTATTATAATCTTCGATATTTTCAAACTGAATCTGAAACGGATAAGCACCAGGAGGAGTAAGCTCTGATAAAGCATTTATTTTCAAACCACTGATTTTTAACCTTATAAATTCATTTTGTTTGATTATAAAGCTTTGATTGGTTTCCAGAAATACTTCATCCTGCTCGCATTTAAAAACCAGCTCTTTGATTTCTGTTAATTTATTTGCAGAAATTCGTTTTGCCTCGATTTTTATCAGGGAAATTGCATCTGTTGGAATCAGTTGCTTCCAGAACAGTGAGTTGAGTTTCAGGCGGCCTTTAGCTCCGTGAGATTCCTCGTGTATGAATTTCAGGTCGTATTCCGATTTGTTGATCAGATTAAGCTGTACAAGAATTTCAGTATTCGGTTTAATTTCAAAAGACGGTTCTCCCAACACCATAATTTCTAAAGGTATTGTTGATTTTTTTGAAAGATCTTTAACGAAGATCAATTGATCCATAGACACGCTTTCGCAGACTTCAACAGGATTATTATTCTCAAAAACCGTAATATCCGTAATTTCGCACTGGACAAATAGCTTTTCCGTATTGGTAATGTTAACAGTCTTTATATTCGGCAATTCATATTCCAACAGACTGTCATTAAAATCCATTGAAATATGCAATTCATCATTTTCTTCTTTGATTTCAAATCTATTTTCCTTACTATCATTTATGGTAAAAAATCCTTTCTTCAGTTTTATAATGATTCTTGAATTTCCTGTTCTTGAAGTAAAAGAATATCGGTCCGGTAAAAGTTTCAGAATATATTTTTCGTTCCGGCGATCAAAAAACTGAATTCCTTTATATACTTCATCCTGATAATCCGTAAAGATTTCAAAGCTGATTTTGGATCTGTACGTATATTTAGATGAGACATTTATCCCTTTTTCAATATACATCCACAGTTCTTCTTCATTTAATCCTTTAAATAAATACAGGTCTGAAACATTGAATTCTCCTTTATTGTTTTCCGATCCGAAAATGAGACTATGTATTTGCCGGAAATTAGTATGGTCATTATCTGTAAATTCATTAAGATCAAGCTGATAACCGCCTGCCAGACTACTGGAAACACTACCGGAATTTAATACCGAATTTATGTATAATGCGTTGATTTCCAGCATTCCTTTTTTATTGATATTCAGGTTGAAGTTATACCAGTAATCCAGGTTGATTTCAATGCCTGTTTTCTGGTTGACGATAACATCAGCTGTTTCTTCTTGATCTTCTATCATGCGGCAGCCAACATAAATTTCTGCAATATTGCTATTTTCTGAATTTTTAACCAGATAAAAAGTTATCAAAAACTCATCGATTTTTATATCAAAAAAAATAAAATTATTTTTAGCTGATCCAGCTATTGTACTGATATTCAAAAATATATTAACACTAAGAGTACTATTCCCGAACAGCAGATCATCGTTTCCGGGAAATAGATGAAGCATGGTTTTGTTCCTGATTCTCAGAAATGAACCTTTAAATCTGTCAAAGCTAACCAATGGCAGTTCCGGATTTTTGATATCAAGCTTTATCGTAACATCTTTCCTGGAAGCTGCCCAGGGATTGATCACCGCATTGAAACTGTCGAACTGATCAAGGGAACAATAAAAGATTTCTTTATTCATAATTAGTTATTAGTAGGTTTTATGGATAGCCAGCCTTCTTTCATCATGAGTTCCGGAACGGTAGAGTTGATGGTATTAAAATCATTAATAGAAGATATTGCCTGAGAATTTGCAAGGATGAATTCAAATGTTTTATAATGATTCTTAAGCTTTTCCGTAAAATTTTTCTCTTTAGCTGCCATGATGCGCGAAAGCCTGTTTCTTACAGAAAATTTAGAAAGCAAATCCTCATTCCCGTTAAAAACCATCAGTTCAATTCTTTCAAAAAAATCCAGCAATATTTCGTATTGTTCCCTTCCATCCACAGGTATTTGTTTTCGTGCATTCAAAATATCCATTATCTTTATTTCCGGAATATTTTCCGTATCCAAAGCTTCTGAAAAAGATAATACACCAATCAGTCTGCTTTTAACGGACAGGTTATCTTTCTGCATTTTTATCAGGTTTTCTTCCGAAAAGGCATCATCCATATAATGCCAGTCGTTGTAGATGCTTTCAAACTCTGCATAAGGCTTTTCATTAATGAAATAAATATGTTCATCCGGAAAAAAATCATCCGGATCCAAAAACACAGACTGAAGATATTCCTGCGAACGGAAATTCAGGTTGATGTAAATCAAAAATTCCTCATCTATATCAATAAGCTTACTCGTCTGAATCTGAACATCTTTCTTCTCTTCTGAAGGAAGGACACGAATTCGTTTTATTATCTTTTCATTTTCAGGATTTTGCCTGTTGAGTAACTGAAAATATTTTTCAGTAACCACAATATATTTTTCATCATGAAAAAAAGGAGCATCATAAATCATTTCATTGTCCAGGAGTGTTTTTTTAAAACCTGAAGTATAATTGATTATTTCTGCCAAAGTATAATCCTCTCCGAAATTGGGATCAAAAAGCTTCCATCTTTTATCAAAAAACTTCCTTTCGGCATATTCGTAAACAGCCTGAACAAAAGAAGCCCTTCTTTTCCTCTGATCCGTAACAATATACGCATCCGGATGACCTTTAACAGAGGGCTTTATCTTTGTGATAATTTTTTGTGTGAAAAGATATTCTCTAAGTTCACTTACCGTCCTGAATTCCCCTTCAATATTGCATTTTTTAAGATCCAGGGATTTTATTTGTGTCAGCCTATTTTTTTTAATGCTATTTTCACTTCCGGCGGACAGGCCGCTCTTTTCCTTTTTCAGTTCTATCCAGCTCCACTGGTAGCGGTTATCTTTGAGCAGTGTCATTTCAAAACGATCTTTAGGCGTGAGAACAGGTCCCGTAGAGATCGTTAAGGCAATTTTTTTGAGCGCATTTTTAATTTTTTTGTAAGGCATCTGCAGCTTTACAACAGGCAGAATACCTGACTTTATAAAAAGTTCTCCCTTAGGATGCATAAGAAGAATATAGGATCTGGAACGTACCTCCGTTGCTGCAGACAGCCAGCTTTCCGTATCGCTTTTTTTCAGTCTGACAGCCGTATTCTGCGAAGATTCATGATAAGGAATAAGAATTCCCTTTTCCATTAATTTAAACCAGATTGTATTTCCTTCGATGATATAATTTTTCAGAAAATCTCTCTGGCTGATATAGCCTGTATCTTCGTTTTCCATCAGATCATTAAGAAAACGGATCAGGCTTTCACGTTTTTCGATAAACGATTTTGTACCATTATTCTGCTGATTTGATGCTCTGAACTGATCATCCAGATCAGCTACAGATTCATCAATTGATTTATCCGGATTAAAAACCGCTTTCTGTGAACTGTTAAAATAAATTTCTTCAGAAATATTCTGTGTTTCTTCGCTATCGTCATTCCTGCAATGCCAATAAGCTACACAACCGTCATTGTATTGGTTTGTGTCGCCGATACTTACAGGAATTTTAACTCTGGAATATTCCAGATCATTACGTTCGCCTCCTTTTTCGGAAAATATTTTCTGGCTTTCCGTACTTAGATCATAGTACAGTCCGCCTTTCAGATGCAATTCAACATCTAACCGGGTAATGGCAATAGGTGTTGTTGATATGCTTTCTAATAATGAAGGATCGTAAGCAGATTCCGGCTGAATGCTTTTTAACGCAAATACGGTTTCTTCAATGAAATGTTCAATAAAATTCTCTTTTTTACTTTGACTATCAAGCCAGCTTAAAACCAGATTCAGATCGTTATTCTGTTCGTCTTCCGAAAATCCTTCACCGGAAATATGATTGAAAGAGGAAAGCTCCCATTTTCCTTTAGCATTAAAAGCACCCAAATGTTCGCCTTTTTCGTTGAATATTTCAAGCCGGTTGTTGATTGTATTGAGAACAAACCAGCCGAGTACCGGCGAATTGATCCCCGGAAGTTTTTTCCATTTCCCGGAAACCGAGACAGATTGCGCCAGCCTCGGAGGTAAGGAAATCCAGGTTTTTTTGTGTGGAATCTGTTGATGATATCCCGTTGTAACATCATTGACATTCAATATTTTATTTCTGCCAAATGTATCTACCAGCCGGATTCTGTTAACCTTAAACGCACCGTTTCTGAACGGATTGAAAGCCGCACTTGAATTGGGAGTCAGGAGGTTAAGTTTTGATTCATACTTTTTAATCAGTTCTGTGATGCTGCCAGCCAATTCGCGATGATCTCCGAAGCCATTGGGAATGAGTGGCATCATGCTTAATGCACTTGTCCGCTGGGTAAATATAGTATTAAAGTCGCTAAGGCTTATTTCCAGTAAGTTGATAGAATTAAGGCTGTCTTTTATATTCCGGATATATTGCCTGTTCCGTGATTTTTTTTGATCCGGACTCCCTTCTGTAATCTGAACATTTTCAACATCCTGGCTATTTAGAAAAGCATTAAGTTTGCTTTCAACAAATCCTTTTACCGAATCATTTACAAATGAAGATCCGTAATATAAATCCGGGTTTTGAGAGTAAGTAAGATTCTGAAGATCATATTTCTTAATAAGATCGGCATTCTGATCATCCAAAATATAGCCTGCCGTTAAAAAATCCTGGCTGAATATTGCTCCAGACCCTGGATTTTTGTGAGCCATAAAAAAAGCCTCCCAATCAATTTTACAAGTATTCCAAGAGTTTACAGAGGTATACTTTTTAAAAAGTTCATGATCTTTCTGCCTGAAAACCGGCATGCCGCTTTCATCAAAAATGATATCAGAAATCAAAATTTCTTTAACCGCTTCTTCATAAGAATTCTTCAGGAAATCAATATTTCTTTTTTCCTGTACGGTATTGTTCTTATCGTAAACAATGACAGTTGGCGGCACAGGCTCATAAAAATAAAAATCATCTTTACGCTCCAGTACAAACTGATCGCCCAGCAGATCTGTGATGTATCTTTTCTGATTATAAATTTTAGTATGAAGCGTTTTGATTTTACGTTCCGTATTGAGAATAACCGGCAGAAGTTTTTTTTCCATGATTACGCGGATCTTGCTGTTGGAAATATCTTCATTTTTATAGATGAAAAGACTCATAAGATAGGTATGCCAATCCACATAAAGGTTTTCCAGATCACGATATAACCTGTATTTTTCAGAATCAAGCTGTGCCTGTTTTGTATTCAGGAGATCCAGTTTTTCTTCAATGCGTACCGTAATTTCTGACCCCGGAGATTCTTCGTTTTCATCCGGTTTTTGGGAGGGGACAATTTCCCATTTCCTGATGCTTCCGTTTGTTTTAAACTGATTTTCATGTCTTTTGTAACGCAGCCTGCTTACCCAGTCGAGATTTTTATCATTCAGTTCGCCCCAGTTGAGGATGGCTTCCAGCTGTTCTTCCTTCACCAGCTTTTCCACCTCATCATAGTCTTTCAAAAGAATTGCTGTAAGCGCTTCCGGTAGTGTATTTGCAATGGAAATATTAAGACTTCCCGAACGATCTTCATAAGCTTTAACCGCCGATTTTTTATATTCAAAAACACCTGAACAGATCGTTTTTATACCTCCTGAAATACTATTGGCGTTAAAAGAATTAATCTTCCATTCATTAATATTCACAACAGACTCCGAAAGATGAAATGCATAATCATTCGCCTTGAAAGAGTTTCTGTTGATGAAGTACCGGAATGCATGATCTGCATCGAAAATCATGGCTTTGTTGATTTCCGCTGAAAGATAATCAATAGTCAGATTTCGCATAACATTCAGCTGTTCTGCGGTAAAATTGCCTTCTGATGTTTCCTCAGTCTGAATTCCCATTCTGAAAAGCTCATCATCCATCATTTTCCGGAGATCAACGGACTCTATTCTTTTTTTGAGCTTAATCCTGTTTACTTCAATCAGTTTTTTAAAATAATCCTGATCTTTTTTATTTTCGCTGTAATAGCCTATGATGGTGTAGTGGGAATCAATTTCAGCATCAAAATCATCATCATAAAATCCAAAAATGCTTCTGCAGTTTGCGTAATGGCTGTCAAATGAAAGACTTCCCCAGCCAAGTGCAGTGAGACCTTCGAGATATTCTGGTTTTTGCTTTTCTGCATGTCCGTCTTTAAGATATTTTCTTCCTACATATCGGAATTCAAAACCTTCTTTGATTCCGGAGTTTTGTCCTTTTTTTATAATCGGATAAGAGCAAAGTTCAGCACTGGAGAATCCATCTGTATTGATATCCCAGATATAATCGCTTTCTACAATCCATTCTTCTTTTTTACCGTTTTGATCTTGTTTTATCACCAGCCACCGGTTGGGTACTTCGGGAAGCGTTCCATATTCATCGAACGTTTTCAGCAGAGAAGGCATCGACCAGTGGAGGTGCATCCCCTTTCCCAAAGTAATAAGATTATCATTGGAAAACGGCCGTGGAATCACCGATTGCGAAACAAACGGCGTAAGCGAGTTGATGAATGTTTCTTCCTGCTGATTGAACCAGGGTATATTTTCAAAAACAATATCCTGACCGATTATTTGTTCCGGAGCCTCAAGAAGTAAAGCTTGTATTTTTACAGGCAGTTGAAAATGCATAATGTAACGATAAGAATAAGAAGCCATTCTGCAAATGCATCAATGGCTTCATGTTTTATAAAAAATCGATTCTGGAACCGGAAGATTTTTATTCCAGTTTTTTTACATTGTCACTCATCCAGGTGACAAATTCTTCCTTTTGCTTTTCTTGTTTAGATCCGTAGCTCAGGTATCCTACTTTAACGGAATTAATTGTGAAATCGGCTCCTAAGAAACCTCCATTTTCTATTTGTTGTACCGCTTTTGCTGCCTCTACTGTACTAAGCGCAAAGATCATTTTTGTATAATCGTCATTATTTTTAGCATTATCATCTTTTGCTGCAGAATCCGCTTTATGTTCCACCACGAAATTGACTGTTAATTTTTCCAGACCCAAATTTGCTTTTGCTACTTCGGTTCCTATATCTACACTTCCTATTTTTACATCGCCTAATTTTATAGGTTCAACGGTTTTAAGGCTGTAAAATTTTTCTGCAGTATCAATGACTCCTTCCAGCTTTCCACCCCATAAGCTGATATTGGCATATGTAATGAATATACTTTTTGATTCGTCTGCCATGTTTCGTTTTTTTTAAGTTATTAATTATTTTGAATATTTTAAGTAAGATTATTCTGAAATATAAATGTATAACAGATCCTTTATCACACCAAATAAGGATATGATAAAAATTTCCGGTTAATTAAAAGCTTTAATGAATATGCTGCACGAATATGCATTGGGATTGAGTGTTTCATAAGGGTTATTTTTTAGTTCTCATACAAAACTATGCATTTTTTTAAATTAGACAATATGAAATCTGTATTATCTTAATAATTAATCAATTTATAATATACTTATAATAAAAAAATCCTGCAGAGCGTTCTGCAGGACCAAATGATATATTTTACAATTTCTATTTTCCCATTGCTTTATGATCTGTAAAGAACATAAAATTTTCCTTTTTTTCAATAAGCTGCATAGGATACAATTCCGGATTATATTCTCCGTTCAGGATTTCGTTCAATGCTTGTTTTTTAGATTCACCGAATGCAACGGCCAGTATATTTTCCGCTCTGTTGATAACAGGTGCAGTGAGGGTAATTCTATACATTTCCTGCGGTTTTAAATAATATGCAGAAACCCATTTTTCTTTTTCATTAAGAATTTCTTCTCCCGGAAACAGTGATGCGGTGTGACCATCATCCCCCATCCCGAGAAGAATAAAATCGAAAACTCCTTCATTTCCTAGTATATTTCGGATGTAAGATTCATATTCACGGGCATATTCTTCCGGAAGAATATTGTCTTTGTACATCGGGAAAATGTGATCTTTAGGAACCGGGACTTTATCAAGAAGCGTTTCGAAAGTCATTCTTGCATTGCTTTTATCATCATTAAGCGGAACCCATCTTTCATCAACCCAGAAAAAATAGATTTTATTCCAGTCGATCCTCTCTGCATATTCATCTGTTGCCAGTAATTTGAATATGGCTTTTGGAGAAGAACCGCCGCTCAATGCAACGGTAAAACGTCCTTTTTCACGTATTGATTTTTCCGAAAGATTTTTAAAAACATCCGCTGCTTCCGTATATAATGTATCTAAATCATCAAATATTCTGATATTCATTTTTCTTTATTTAAAGTTACCACCACTTGTCTCCCTGTCTTTCCACCAGCGTGAAGCTTTCATCAGGACCCCAGCTTCCGGCTTTATAATTCGGGAAAGAGGCGTCTTTATTGTTTTCCCATGCTTCCTGTATTGTTTTTACAACATCCCACGCTTCCTCCACCTGGTCAGAACGCATGAACAAAGTAAGGTCTCCCAACAATGCATCAAGCAATAATGTTTCATAGGCTTCCGGAGTATCTTCCTGGCACACGAAATAATCAAAGATCATTTCTACCGGCTCAAGAGAGAGGGTAAGTCCCGGCTTTTTGGCCATGAACTGCAGCCTGATGTCCATCAGTGGCTGAATATTGATCACCAATCTGTTAGCTGCAAGATGATGTTGTGTATCTGAAAAAGTAGAATTCGGGAGCGGCTTGAACTGAACGGTAATATAAGAATGCTTTTCTTTCATTTTTTTACCCGTACGCACATAAAAAGGGACACCCTGCCAACGTTCATTGTCAAGATAGAATTTTACCGCTGCAAAAGTTTCTGTATTGGAATCCGGTGCAATTCCGTTTTCCTGACGGTAGCCTTTGGCTTCAAAACCGTTGATTTTATTTCTTCCATACTGACCTCTTACGGCGTAATGATCCACCTTATCGGCAGGAATTCTTCGGATTGACTTCAGGACGTCAACTTTACGGTCTCTTATTTCCCCTGATTCCAGTGTTGCAGGCGGCTCCATGGCCACCATACAAAGAATCTGCAGCAAATGGTTCTGGATCATATCACGCAGTGCACCCGTCTGTTCATAGAAGCTTCCTCTTGTCTCTACGCCTACCTCTTCCGCTACGGTAATCTGTACCGATTCTATATGCTTGTGATCCCACAATGGTTCAAAAATAGAATTTCCGAATCTGAAAGCCAGAATATTCTGTACGGTTTCTTTCCCGAGGTAATGATCAATTCTGTAAATCTGCTCTTCTTCAAAGGCTTCAGACAGAAGATTATTCAGCTCAATAGCCGACTGTTTATCATGCCCGAAAGGTTTTTCGATAATAATCCTGTCTTTTTTAGGATCGGAAGCAAGCTCACTTTGTTTAATGTGATTGGAAATGGTGGAGATAAAATTCGGTCCGATGGACAAATAGAATAACCGATTGGCCCTTGTTCCGTAGATTGTGTCGAAATCTTTTAATTTCTTTTGTAAATCCACATACGAGCTTTCCTGGTCAAGCTGATGTCTGAAATAGGTAATATGCGCCTGAAATCCTGCCCAGTCTTCCTGAGTCAGTTTTTTTCTGGAGAAATTTTCAAGATTTTCTTTTACATAATTTTTAAAATCTTCATCCGTATTTTCTGCCCTGCCCAAAGCAAGTATATTGAATCCTTTAGGCATTCTTCCGTCAATATATAAATTATAAAATGCCGGAAATAATTTTCTTTTAGCAAGATCGCCTGTGGCTCCGAAAATAATAATAGTGGTTGGCCTCAGGATTTTATTTTCATTCATTTTTCCGAAATTTTATTGATTTGTACTGTTCCAGATCGTGTGGAAAACTCCTTCTCTGTCAATTCTCTGATACGTGTGCGCTCCGAAATAATCCCTTTGTGCCTGGATAAGATTTACCGGTAATGATTTTGTAGTATACGCATCAAAATACCCCAGAGCGGTCTGAATGCCAAGACTTGAAATTCCGTTTGAAACAGCAAATGCAGCAGTTTTGCGTAAAGATTTTATTTTAGATTTCACCAATTCTGAAATATCTTTATCCAGTAAAATATTTGTTAATTCCGGGTTTTCCGAATAAGCGGAGTAGAATTTTTCAAGAAGCAGTGACCGGATGATGCAACCACCTCTCCAGATCTTCACAACATCTTTTAATGGAATTCCGAAGTCATACTCTTCAGAAGCCTTGATGAGTAAAGCTAAACCCTGTGCATAACTAATAAGAGTAGAAAGGTAAAGCGCCTCTCCTACTTCACGAATGAAAAGTTCTTTATTTTCAGGAGTATTAATTTCTTTTTCAGCATACAGCTCTGAAGCCTGTATTCTTTCATCTTTATAGGCAGATAAAATTCTTGATGTTACCGCAATATCAATAGTCGGGATAGAAACACCTATTTCCATCGCCTGCTCCGAGGTCCATTTTCCCGTTCCTTTTGCTCCGGCTTTATCCAGGATCTGATCAAGAAGATCATGATCGGTAAGGTCGTCTTTCTGTTTAAAAATGTCTCTGGTGATTTCGATGAGGAAAGAATTCATTTCGCCATTATTCCACTCCCTGAAAACTTCATACAATTCATTATTGGTAAGATTTGCTCCTCTTTTAAGAAGATCGTATGCTTCACTGATGAGCTGCATAATGGCATATTCAATACCATTGTGAACCATTTTCACATAATTTCCGGCTGAACCTTTTCCCATATACGCCGTACAAGCTTCACCGTCAACTTTAGCAGCAATAGCTTCAAGCATAGGTTGAAGAAGGCTGAATGCTTCAGCATCTCCGCCCGGCATAATGCTGGGTCCCGTTCTCGCTCCTTTTTCGCCACCTGAAACGCCAATTCCCATAAAGTGAAGTCCTTTAGAAGCCATACCGGAAATACGCCTGTCCGTATCTTTAAAGTAAGAGTTCCCGGCATCAATCACGATATCACCTTTGCTTAAAAGGCATGAAATATTATCCAGAACGGCATCCACCGGTCTTCCTGCAGGAACCATAAGAATGATTTTTCTTGGAGTTTCCAATGTGGTTACAAATTCTTCCAGAGAGCCTGTTCCTTTCATTTGCATTTCCGAAGTTGCGTCGCTGTGCAGCTGTTTTACCTTCTCTTCATCGAGGTCAAACCCTGCCACTGAGAATCCGTTGTCAGCAATGTTATAAAGAAGATTTCTTCCCATCACTCCGAGACCGACTATCCCATAATTATATCCTTTCATTATCTTGATATTAGTATAAATTCTGTTTCGGAGAATAAAATTACGCAAATGAAAAGGATGAAAAAAATAATGATGAAAAAATTGTTATTTAAAAGGCAATAACCAATATGAATATATGCAATAAAACAAACATTATAACATTGTATGTTTAAAAAAAATTACTATTTGCAGATTATATTATGATAAATTAAATAATTAATTAATTATAAATAAATTCTATACTTAAAATAAAATCTGGTATAATAATATGAAGATTTTAATTGCATTTATTCAGAAAGCATAAAAAAAGCAAAATGATGTTAAAACTTATCCGTTGGTTACTATCTTTAAAAATTGTAATTTTAGGCACTTTAAAATCCTCAATCAATTAACCAAAATGCAGATATTATCCTTTAAAATTGCCACTTCCGCAGCAGCAATTTGTTTCAGTACGGCTGTTTTTGCACAACAAAAATATTCGGTAAGCGGCACCATAAAAGACATCAGGAATGGTGAACTTATGATCGGGGTTACAGTAAAAGTTGCTGAAGACCCTACCATTTCTGTAGTTTCCAACGATTACGGATTTTATTCGCTTTCCCTTCCGAAAGGAACCTATAATCTTATCATTTCAAATCCCGGCTTTAAAGATTTTCAGCAAAGTATTACGGTTGAAGATAATATAAAAAAGGATCTGCAGCTCGCTCAGGAAGAAGAAAAAGTAGCAAAGATTGAAGAGGTAGTCATCTCAGGAGTTAAAAAGGACAAAAACCTGACTACCGCACAAATGGGAACAGAAACGCTAAGTATCAAGAATATCGAAAAACTGCCTGTTCTTTTTGGTGAAAAGGATATTATGAAAACCATTCAGCTTTTACCGGGTATAAAAAGCAATGGAGAAGGCAGCAGCGGATTCAGTGTTCGGGGCGGAGCATCAGATCAAAACCTTATCCTGCTGGATGAAGCTGCAGTTTACAACGCCTCTCATCTTCTTGGTTTTTTCAGTACTTTCAACAGTGATGCCCTGAAGGATGCGAGTATTATCAAGGGAAACAGCCCGGCGCAGTATGGAGGCCGCCTTTCTTCCGTACTGGATGTTAAAATGAAGGATGGAAACAACAAAGAATATAATGTGAACGGCGGACTCGGGCTGATCAGCAGCAGGCTGAGTGTTGAAGGTCCTATTCAAAAAGAAAAATCTTCTTTTATTGTTTCCGGAAGAAGAACCTATGCGGATGTATTTTTAAAGGCAACTGATGACTTTAAAGACAGTAAACTTTATTTTTATGATTTAAATTTGAAGGCTAATTATCAGATTAACGAAAACAACAGGCTTTATTTATCAGGATATTTCGGAAGAGATGTTCTGGGATTGGGTGATACTTTTGCAACAGACTGGGGAAATACAACCGCTACCCTGCGTTGGAACAGCATTATCAGCAGCAAATTGTTTTCCAATACTTCTTTTATATTCAGCAACTATAATTATAATGTGAGCTTAAGCAGCAACAATAATACATTCGGGCTTTCTTCCGAAATCGAAGACTGGAACCTGAAGCAGGATTTTACGTGGTTTGCAGGGAATAATCATTCTGTGAAATTTGGTCTCCAATCGATTTATCACACCATTACACCAAGCAGCGCATCAGGAACCAGTGTCAGCAGTTTTCCCAGAAACCCGAGACATTCATGGGAAAATGCTTTTTATATAAACGATGATTATAAAGTGAATGAGAAACTTACCGTAAACTATGGGATAAGGCTTTCTTTATTCAGTGTTTTAGGTGGTGATACTTTCAACACGTATGAAAACGGAGTTCTTACCGGTTCAGAATTTCTTGAAAAAGGAAAATTCGGCAAAACATATGTAAATCCGGAACCGAGAATTACGGCTAATTACCGGATCAATGAAGTCAGCAGCATTAAAGGAGGATATTCCAGAAATACACAGAACCTGCATTTGCTAAGCAACAGTGGAAGCGGAAATCCCACAGACCAGTGGATCGGAAGCAGCTATACAGTGAAACCCGAAATAGCAGACCAGGTGAGCATAGGCTACAGCAGAAATTTTAGCAATAATAATTACGAGGTTAATACCGAAGTATACTATAAATCCATGAAGAACCAGATTGATTATAAAAATGGTGCACAGATAACCTTCGATACGGCAGCTGATGTGGAAAGCGAACTTCTTTTTGGTAAAGGCAGAGCCTACGGACTTGAGATTATTGCTAAAAAGAAAAGCGGGAAACTTACCGGATGGGTTTCCTACACCCTTTCAAAAACCGAAAGAAAAATAAATGGAATTAATGATAATGAATGGTATAACGCAAGAATGGACAAAACGCATGACCTTTCGGTAGTAGCGACCTATCAGCTCAATCCGAAATGGTCTTTTTCCGGATTGTTTCTTTACAGCACCGGAAATGCAGTAACCTTCCCTACAGGAAAATATGAACTGAACGGACAAACTGTTTTTCAATACAGCAAACGAAATGCAGACCGTATGCCGGCTTATCACAGAATGGATCTGAATGCAACTTACGAACCCGCTTCCAACCGGCGCTTTAAGGGATCCTGGTCTTTCGGAGTTTATAATGTTTACGGACGGGAAAACGCCTATGTCATCAATTTCGAGGATAACCCTGACAATCCGGGGACAACAAGAGCTGTACAGACATCGCTGTTCAGATGGGTTCCTAATATCACTTATAATTTTAAGTTTTAATCATGAAAAAAATATTTTTAATCATAGCAGCCCTTACAATAACCGTTTCATGTGAAAAAGAAATTGATCTGGAACTGGAGAACGAAAGCGGAAAAATTGTAATCGAGGGTAATATTACGGATAAAGCAGGTCCTTATATTGTAAAAATAACAAAATCGGTTTCTTTTACTTCCGATAATGAATATCCTGCAGTAGAAGATGCACAGGTAACTTTAAGTGACAATGCAGGACATTCTGAAGTATTGCAATATATAGGCGGCGGAAATTATAAAACCTCTACAATCACCGGTGAGCCGGGAAGAACGTATACCTTAACCGTAAAAGCTGAAGGTAACGAATATGTTGCACAAAGTACCATGCCCCAGCCGGTTGCTTTTGAGGGCCTTCTGCAGGATTCTTTTGTAGCAGCGGGTGAAACAAGCTATACGCTTTTGCCTGTTTTCACGGATCCTCCTGCTTTAGGAAACCGTTATCTTTTCAGTTTTACCGTAAACAATAATCCTAAAAAGTTTTTCTCGGAATTTTCAGACAATGTAAACAACGGTATGCTCAATCAAAGGCCGTTACTGCTTCCTAATGATGACAGTGATCCGGGCGATATAAAAGTTGTGCCCGGAGATAGTATTTATGTTGAAATGCAGTGTATCGACAACCAGGTATATACCTTCTATTCTGCTCTTCTTCAGCTTTCCGGCAGTGGTCCCGGTGGCGGAATTACTCCTGCAAATCCACCGAGTAATATCAGCAATGGCGCGCTGGGATATTTTTCCGCGCATACCTCAGAAAAGTTAAGTGCCGTTATTCAGTAACGGCACTTTTATTTAGTTCAAATCTTAACATTTCCAATGGTTAGTTACGCATACATTTTTGATTCAATCGGCAGACAAAGAAGGTTTTTCTTTACCAGCAGGAAGAGGTCATCAAAATAAAAAGGAATAGAGATATCATTTTTTTCAGTAAGAATTATTCCGTCCTCATCCGTACAGTAAAGCCTGAAAACGTTTCCTTCTACTCTTTTAAAATGCCAGTGCTGTGTTTCACAGTTGATTTTAGGCTGTTCTTCCAGGATGATTTCCAGCAGCCAGCTGCAGTCTTCTTCGTTGGAGACATCCACAATACCTTTGGTTAATTTATAACCTTCTTTAAATTCAAACAGTTCTTCTGTTGATGTGTAAGAATCGTAAAGCGTGTTTACGGAATTTCTTTTTTTGTTTCTTTTAATACTCATGAGATTAGTTAATTAATTATTCTTAGGTTTAGTTCAATTTTGTTTTAATATCATCCATACTTTTGAAAGTATGATTTGCTGTATCATTTTTGATAAGCTTTACAAATTCATTATATTCTGCCGGCAAGATGAGGTAACTGCCAATTTTCCATATCGTAATTTCATTAAATAAGAAATCCGGTGATATAAAAGTATTTTCAAAAAGAACAGTTCCGGAACTGTCTTTACATTGGAGCTGGTATTCTAATCCTTCTTTTCTCTTCAGCTTCCAGAACTCTACCAATTGTACACCCGATTCTTTCTGCTGAAAACAGATGATCTGTAAAAGCCATTGACATTGTGTTTCACCTGATATTCTGAAAATACCTTCCGAGAGGAAAAACCCGGATTGGAATTCAATAAAATCTCTGGGCTGTATAAAATGACGGTAGTAGTCATTCGCAGATTGCATATAATTTTTCATTTGTATTAATATTCTATAATTTTGTTTTATCTTTGCAAATATAGACTAAATTCCGACTATAAAAAATAATTATGGACAAAATTCAGACCACAAAAGAAAGAATTTTAATTTTTTTAGAGGCAAACAACATTAAAAAGGAAACTTTTTACAGAGAAAGCGGGATTTCGGCGTCCAATTTTAAAGGTGCCGGACTGAAAAGTGACCTGGGTGTGGATAAGCTTGCCCGGATCCTGAGAGTCTATCCGGACCTTAATGATAATCTTATCTGGCTGATCACCGGTGAAGGAGAATTATTAACAGAAGCTGAGAAAAACAAAAAAGACCATCGGAATGATGATCTTTATACTAATGAAATTAATGATAAGATTGGGGATCTGCTTGCTAATTTGTTTGCCCAGTACAATACTCAGGACAAAACATTGATGTTTCTTCAAAGCCAGATCAGTAAAATTGAAAAGAAATACAGTAAAGCTATTTCAGAACAAAATAAGATGTTGAACGAAATACTTTCAGCAATGAAAATATCTGCCAAATAAATTAGTTTTTATTAATGATAATCTTTTCTGAACCATAAATAAAACTTTTTGTAGGTACAGACATAACGATATACCCAAGTTCATTGGTAAACACTTCCAATTCCTCCAGGGTTTTTATAAATCCGTTATTGATTTCTTTCTTTACCAAATTCATTTTTCTTATATATTCCTCTTCAGATATTACCGTATTGTCATAATCTTCCCATAATTTATCCGAGAGAGCAACAAGAATCTTTAATCTATCTCTGTGACTACTCATTTTTTCCTAAACGTTTAAATAATATGGAAGAAAATCTTTCAAGTGTACTGTTATTAAATTTATCAAGCAGATAAATTTTTCTGTAATACCTATCCAGCAGAAACACAAGCACTATAATCACCAACAGCAGGCAAATAATTGCTGCATCCGCAATTGCGGAAATTTTGTTCTGGTTAAAGAACACGAATTTCACATAAGTGCTTAGGTGGAAATACCCTGATATTAAGGCCGCATAAAAAGTAAACCTGTTTGCCCTGAACAATCCGCCCAGCGCCAACAGTATCATACAAACGGGTATCGACAAAAAGTAAATAGCAGAATCCAGATCAAGACTTCTTACACCGGCGTTATTATCTAGCTGCACCGTTACATCAGTGAAGTATCCTACTATATTGTTAAGAAAAGGCAATATAGCTGAAATAATAACAAAAACAGAAGCCGTAATCTCGATAATGAGCTTACTTAGGCCTGTCCGGTTTTGTCGGATCAATTGTTTCTCCGGTGTCAGTTCCTCCCTGTCCTGCGGAGATGTCTGCTGGGATTGCTTGTGATACATCAATAATTTCTTTGCTTTTTGTTGAATCTGTTCTTTTAGCCGTTTCATCTCCCTGATCGCTTTCAGCTTTAAAAGCTACTGGAGTCTTACTTGTTTCAGGGTATGAATCTCCCTCTTCATACCTATCCGAACAAGCCGCTAAAAGCGATAATAATAAGATTCCGGATAATAATAGTTTTATGTTCATAGTAAAAATAATTTTTAGCACCTAAAGATAAAGTTTTTACTTCTAAATTTAGATATAGTAAAAATATAATAATTACTTCTTATTTCCTATAAGAAAATATATATTATTTTTCCGAATTCATTATATCACCGCATATTGAATTCAAATTTAGTAAAATATATTCAGATTTAAGAAAATAAATGAAAAAATAAAACTTAAAATTTATCGAATTATAAAGTAATCTGACAGTTTTAAAATACTCCTATCATCAATAAAAATAGAATCAATTTAAAAAAGAATGTTATACATGTTTTTTTAAAGCACTGACAGTCAAAAAATTAAAAATGATATTATTTTATTCACTAATACATTCCAAAAATCAATAAAAAAATAACTCTACTTTTATCATACCCTATTTTAAAGGAGAATTTTTTTTTCCACATTAAGCGATCTTAAATAATTTATTTTAATAAAATTATAGATTATGGTTAATGTATAAAAAGTAAAATATACCATAACAGCAATAAATGATGACATGTTTTTTGCATGCTTGGCCGTAATTTTGCACTCTTATATCACAATTGATATGGAAAAACACACCAAAATAAAAACAATTTTAGTTGCTATTGATTTTACACAAAAAACTGACAGCGCAACAATTCTTGCCGTACATATGGCAAAAAGGCATAATGCACGGATCATTCTGTTTCATAATGTGATGAATTTTTATATTATTGACCGAACAGGAAGACAGGTAGTAGGTGAAGATACGGTAACTAAACAATATGCCGATGCAGAACACAGCCTCGAATTAATTAAAAATTCTCTGCAGCAAAACTATAATGATATTACGTTTTTGAAAAAAATCGGAACAGATACCATTACCAACAGCATCAACAAAATTGTTGAGGAAGAATCTGTAGACATTGTCATTACCGGAACATCCGGAAAACAGGGATTGCGGGAGCTTATCCTGGGCTCTTCTTCTTATCAGATTCTTAAAGGAGTAAGCTGCTCGGTTCTGCTGATGCCGGAAGGTTCCAAACAATTTAAATTTGAGAAAATTTTAGTCCCTGTACGTGTTCTTGAAAAACTTAAAGAAAAAATGGAAATCTCAAAACTTATTGCTGAGAAAAACAAAGGTCTTATCAGTCTTTTCGGAATATCGGGAGATGAAAATTTTACCAGTATCCGAAAAGCCTTTATCAATATACGGGAATCTCTGAAAGGAAGTGATACGGAAGACTACACTTCATTTACCGTGAGCAATGATAAAGCCGTGGAAATATCCAAAGCGTCCAAAGATGCGGAATTTGACCTTATTATTCTGAATTATCAGGATGAAGAAAGCTGGAAATCATTCTTTTCTGAGAATTTTTTCAAACAGATTATTAATAACACTTCCGTGCCATTGCTTTTTTTTAAGGACAATGACAACCCTGCCCAAGACCCGGAACCGGCAGGTTACGATATTACACTACCATTCCCGGGATAATAATAAAAGATGATAATATTTAATATATACCAACCCAAAAATTCAACAGAAACAATTGAAATTTCATCATTAACAGCATTTCTCTTCGAGCATCTCGGACAGTACGGAGATCCGGAGACAGATATCAGAAAAGCTATAGAATATGCTTTAGGCATAGAAAATAAACCAGGGGGACTCATTGTCACCGCTGCAGATCAGCAGACAGGAAAACTAAAGGGTGTCTGTGTTGTCAACAAAACCGGAATGAGCGGTTATATACCTGAAAATATCCTGGTTTACATTGCTACAGACAAAGAATCCAGAGGACTGGGAATCGGCAAAAATATTATGCAGAAAGTCATCGAAAACACAGAAGGAGATATCGCGCTACACTGTGAAAGCGAAAACCCGGCCCGCCATCTTTACGAAAAGCTTGGATTCAAAAGCAAATATCTTGAAATGCGATTAAAAAAATAATATGTCTTATATCACTTTAAATACAAAAAAGCTTGCACAGAATTATGATTTTTTAAATCATCTTTTTGACAGGCATGAAATAGAATGGGCAATTGTTGCCAAACTTCTCTGCGGAAACGAAATCTTCCTGAAGAGTCTTCTTTCCGTAACAGATACGGATATCTGTGATTCCCGTCTCAGCAATCTGAAAAAAATCAAGGAGCTATCGCCTGAGACCAAAACTGTTTATATAAAACCTCCGGCAAAACGTCTTGCAGCAAGCATTGTAAAATATGCAGATGTAAGCTTCAATTCTGAAATTGAAACCATAAAAGCACTCTCAGAAGAAGCTTTTAAACAAAATAAAATTCACCGGATTGTCATTATGATAGAAATGGGTGAACTTCGGGAAGGGATCATGGCCGATTCTCTTCCGGATTTTTATGCAGAAGTTTTAAAATTTCCCAATATTGAAGTTTCAGGGATCGGAACAAATCTCAAATGTCTTAACGGTATTCTTCCGGACCGGGAAAAGCTCAGTCGTCTCGTCAACTACAGAAGAAATACCGAGAAGCTTTTCAAAAAGAAAATTCCATACATCAGTGCGGGTTCATCCGTAACGATTCCTTTGATCAGCAAGGGAAATATTCCGGACGGAATCAATCATTTCCGGGTTGGAGAAAGTCTTTTCTTCGGTACCGATGTTTTTAATGATACTTACATTAAAGGAATGCATAAGGATGTTTTTACCCTGACGGCGGAAGTAATTGAAATGATTGAAAAACCAATGGTTCCTACCGGAAAAGTGGGAAAGAACCTTACCGGTGAAAGTCCGGAATACGATGAAAAAGACAGAGATAAAACTTCTGTAAGGGCTATTGTAGATCTTGGTGTTCTTGATATTGATGTGAAACAGGTATATCCTCTCAGCGAAGGGATTGAAGTGTTGGGAGCAAGCTCAGACATGATGATTCTGAATATCACCGATGATAAAAATAATTTAAAAGTTGGCGACGAAATCAATTTCGGAGTGAGTTATCTCGCGGTACTGCGTGCTATGAATTCAGATTATGTGGATAAGAAGGTTGTTAATTCAATAAAAATAAAGAACAGATCCGAAAAGGCAGAAGTTTAAATTTCAACCGGTTTTCGGTATTTAATTCAATAACAGGAAAAGTAATATTGTGAAACAGGACATCAAAACGCTGCAACTTTATCATCTGGAGAAAGTACATTATTTAAAAAATGAAGTACTGATTCTTCCTGTTTCTTTGTTGTTTGATAAAATCAACATCAATAAACATTGGCGAAACCGTTTCTATTCTATTTTTCTGTTTAAAGAAGCAAAGGGTTCAGCAATCATTGATGACCATTTGTATGAATTAAAAAAAGACAGTCTGCTCTTTCTTAATTACAATCAGGTATATTACTTTAATCTCTCATTGGCTCCCCAGGGCTATGCGATATTATTTACGAAATCTTTTTACAATCACGTTTATACCGGTAATAAGCTCATCAGAAACGATACCGCGATGGCAGAAATGCCACAGATGATAGACCTTGATGCATCATCTGTGGCGGAGTTCTGGCAGCAGTTTTATATAATCAGAAAAGAATATGGCAGAAACCGCATGTTTGCAAAAGAAATGATCTGCATGCAGCTTAAAACACTCATATTAAGATGTATAAGAGCTTCCAAAATAATAAAAAAGCACAGCTTGCCTGCCGATCATAAAAAAGAAATTGTAGCCCGATTTTCAGAGCTGGTGAATCAGTTTTACAAGGAAATGAAAACAACTGCTCCGTATGCTGAAAAATTAAATCTTAGTCCTAATTATTTAAACATGCTTATTAAACAGCATCTTGCTCTGAGTGCAGGACAGTTTATAAAAAACAGGGTTATTCTGGAAGCAGAAAGACTGTTACTTCATACCCATCTATCCGTTACCGAAATTTCTTATGAACTTGGATTTAGTGACAATTCACATTTCGGAAAATATTTCAAGTCTGCCACCAACAAATCTCCCAAAATCTTTCGTATAGAAAATAAAATTCAAAAATCCTGAAATTTTAACATTATAGTCATAAATCGTTATGACTACACTAACTTGTTTTACATACCACAATTATTATTTTTTATCCAATGTTTTAATACATTAGCAAAAAAATTGAGGTGTCTTATACCATAAAAACAACGAAGGAAGGATTGATTTATATTAAAGCTTCAAGCATTATCAGAGTCAGCAGACCCAACTCTATTGACGGTGCAAAAGTTTTGGGCGGTCCTTTGATAATTAATGCTGATCATATTACCCTTTTAAGCTTTGACACGGAAAGTAAGGTTACCTATTTTATGATGAACGGCTTTCAGATCTCCATGAAAATTCTATTTCAGGAAGCAGAAGAAGCACTCCAGTACGCTAAATCACATGTGGATAAAATTATAAAAGACTGATTTTTTATAATATTTTTAGTTTTCGATATTCAATACATTTATTTTTTTACTTAACATTAATTATTAAGTTTAAAACCATACGTTTTTAAGGATAAAGTAAATTTTAAATCTAAACATACCTTATATCTTTATAGGAATTCATTCTTAATGATCATATTCAGGTTTCAAAATATTGTCGGCACAGCCTTTGAATGAAAATCAGCAGATTTGTTGTATAAAAGGATAAGAATATCCGCTAAACTTAGTACAGCAATCTGAACCGCTTCATCTCAAAATCAATATGAAAAAATTTCTATCTGTATTCATTGCCGTAATATCAGCATTTATTGCCATAGTCCGCCTTTCCGGTTACCATTTTATATTTAAAGCGTTTGCCCTGAATATCAAAAAAGGCCCGATAACACCGTCAAGCGATGATGCAGAAAAATTTTCTTCCAGAAGCATTCCGAATAAAGACCCTGACCCCTGGCAAAAATCAACCTCATACAATTCTACTGTAATTCCGGAAACGATTCTCAAAGAACTGAAAAAAACAAGAGCATCATCTCTTATTGTTATCCGAAATAATAAGATCATGCATGAAGAATACTGGAAAAATCACAATTCTTCATCCTTAATGAACTCTTTTTCAATGGCGAAAGGAATCCTTTCCTTACTGGTAGGATGTGCCATTGACGACGGCTATCTTCAATCTGAACATCAGCTTCTTTCATCCATTTTCCCATCCTATAAAAACAGTAAATACGGTAAACATCTTACCTTATGTCATCTTATGACCATGCAGGCCGGCCTTGACTGGAAGGAAGAATACCACCACCCTTTTTCCGAAAATTCAAAACAATATTTTGTTGAAGATCTTGCTCAGCAGGCGTTTGAAACTGAATGTAAAGAAATGCCCGGCCAGCGTTATGAATATCAAAGTGTTGCCGCACAGCTTCTCGGTCTGGCACTAAGAAAAGCGACCCAAAAAGATCTTGCCACTTATCTTTCTGAAAAAATATGGATACCTCTCGGAATGGAATCATCCGCAAAGTGGAGCATCGATAAAAAAGGAGTTGAAAAAGCGTTCTGCTGTATTCATGCCACACCAAGGGATTTTGCTAAAATCGGTCAGCTGGTGATGCATAATGGATATTGGAAAGGAAAACAAATCATCAGCGAAGCATACTGCAAAAGAATGTTGACCCCAACAAAAATAAATGATGCATTTGGCTTTACCATTTGGGCAGATGATGAAGATTCTTTACAATACCGGTTTTTCTACGGATTCTTAGGCCAGTTTATCATAATGATTCCTGAAAAACAAATGGTGATTGTAAAAACCGGGTTCTACAACAGGCTGGAGGTGGATAAAAAGAAAAGGCCGGTTCAGGTAAAACTTTTCGCCGAAGAGCTTTCAAAAATAATGTAATTTAATTTTTCTACGCTTTTTACAGCATCTACACATACCACATTTCTCAAGGTACCCAGGTACTGGCATACGCTTTGGAGTAAGTTCATGACTGCAATCATAAACCGGATCAAAAAAATTTCATATGCCGGTTTGCGATAATGCACCACTCACTGCAAAAAGAGAAGTAAAATGGAAAAAATCGACAGTATCGCAATTGTCGGAGGCGGACCGGCAGCATTATTTGTTGTCAAACACCTGATCTCCGAAAATATATATCCCCAAACCTTATATATTTTTGAAAAAAGCACTAGAATAGGTGCAGGAATGCCTTACAGCCGGGAAGGCGCAGCCAAAGAACACGTAGCCAACGTTTCTGCCAACGAACTTCCGGAGCTTCCCGAAACGTTTTCATCATTTATTCAGAGAAAACCTTACCCGAATCATCCTGATTTCTCAGATTACCGTAATATTAATGAATACAAAGTGATTCCGCGATTGATCTTAGGAGATTATATGGAAGAGCAATTCAAAATACTTCTGAATACCGCGAGAAAAAAAGGTGTTACCGTAAAAGTATTCACCGAAACAACAGTTACGGATATCCGCAAAAAGGATCATCATTTCGAAATTCTTACCGGCGGAGATGAAATCTATGAGTGTTCGGCAACTGTAATTTGTACAGGCCATCACTGGCCTAAAAAACATGAAGGAAATACCAACGGATGGTACGATTCTCCTTATCCGCCCTCAAAATTTTCTGCTGCTACCAACTATCCGATCGCCATCCGAGGAACGTCCCTTACAGCCGTTGATGCTATTAAAACACTCGCGAGACTGAACGGGACATTCAGTGAAAAAGGTGATGAGATGATCTACACTTTGCATGAAAACAGCAGCAGTTTTTCACTTACCTTATTTTCAAAAAGAGGCTATTTGCCCGCGCTTCGTTTTCATTCGGAAGGAAGTGCTTTTTCAGAAGGCTGGATTATGTCTCAGGAAGAAATTTATGAATACAAAGAGAAAAACGGAGGTTTTGTAGATTTAAATTATGTTTTCGAACGAAATTTTAAGCAGCCGCTGCGTAAGAAAAATGAAAAATTTTATAATGAAATTAAAGACCTTACGATTGAGCAATTTGTAGAAAAAATGTTGACTTTACGGGAGGAGCTAGACAGTTTCGAGCTGTTTAAAGCCGAATATTATGAAGCACAAAAATCAATCGAAAGACATCAGACTATCGCATGGAAGGAAACACTTTCAGCATTCAGCTATGCAATTAATTATCCGGCCAAGCATTTTTCGGCAGAAGATATGATCAGGATGAAAAAAACGCTGCTTCCTCTTATCTCAGTGATTATCGCATCATTGCCACAGTCATCATACAGGGAAATTATTGCTTTGTATAACCAGGGACTCATCAGCCTTGTAAGTGTGGATGACGAGAGCCATGTAGAACCTCATCAGGAAGAAGGTGCAATATATCATTATACCGATCATCATTCAGGAGAGATAAAATCAGAACATTACAGAATGTATATTGATGCAATCGGACAGCAGCCGGTACAATTTAACGATATTCCTTTCAAGACGCTTCGTGAGGAAGGATTAATCAGCTCCGGATATCTTAAGTTTAAAGATACGAATACAGGAAAAATGCAGTTTGAAGAAGGTAATAAAAAAATCCTGAAAATCGAACCGGAGAACTATTATCTTCGTGTAGACGGATTGAATATCAACGATTATTTTCAGGCACTTGATTATTATGGTAAGGCAACACAAAATCTTTTTATTATGACCGTGCCGTACATTGCAGGACTTAATCCTGATTATTCGGGTCTTGACTTCTGCGATACCGCGGGCAAAAGAGTTGCAACTTCTATAAAATCGGGGATAATTGCTGATCAAATCGTTTCTTAATTCAGAATATTTAATGATAAATCAATGGGCTTGCGAAATCGTAAGCTCTTTTTTTATGAGTATTATTTCCGGGTTCTTCTCAGCTGGCGTATTCTGGGTGTCAGCAGTTTTTGCTGTCCCTGATAGAACTCCCGGTATTTTTTAATGCTTTTTTCCAGGTTTCTTTTTTGCTTTAAATAATCTTCATACAGTTCATTCAGCTCAATCATCATATGGTGAGCATCTTCCGGATTGATACAGGAATCGTGTTTCGAGTTCCTGATAAGATCCGAATAATATTTCATCCGTTCGAGGAGGCTGGTATGAATTTTCGGTTCTATTCCCTGCATCGTTGTTTTATTTAAAATTAAATCCTGAAAATCCCGCTGCCGGGCTGTCACTCTGAAATAGAACCTTAATTTCATTTCCATCAGCATTTGTATTACCCTGCTTAGAATAGATTTTATTAAGAGCAGATGAAAGTAAAGCTTCAGAAGGATCGCCTAACGGCATTAACGGTAAATTATTAAATTCATTGACACTAAATTGGGGATTGATACCGTTGATATACCCTCCTTCTCCACTGGCATTGAATACCTTATAAATAACAGGATGAATTTGCCACGTAATTTTTTTCGGTTTTCTTTTATCCTCAATAATAAATCCGGCCATATCTTTTCCTAAAGTTGTATCTCCCACCTGAATTACATCCATATAAGGTTTCAGATTATTGATCACAATCTCAGCAGCGGATGCTGTACTTCCCGAAGTCAGCACATACACTCTGTTTAAGCCTAAAGAGTGGGCATGCAAAGCATCAAAAGATAATGCTCCTGGATCATAAGCTATTTGCCGGGAAAAGGTTCTGCTGAGTTCGCCACCGTTTTTGTTGCCTTTATAAACAATAAACCTGGAATTTGCAGAAATTCCCGAAGGTATCATTGCACAAAGTGCTGCCGCCGAAGAAACAGATCCCCCGTAATTGTAGCGAAGATCCAAAATAAGCTCCTGGATTCCTGCCGATTTAAACTCACTGAATTTCTGACTAAGCGCGGAAGTTATTCCATCCGGAAAATCATACATATAAAGATATCCGGTTTTTTTTCCATTCTGCTCAAAGATTTTGGATAATAAAGGCTGCTCCAGAGAATATCCGTAATATACCGTTACATTTTTCTCATTAATAACAGCCCCGTTCTGCCAGTTTCCGACTGTAAGATCAATAACTGTTTTAGTGGAAATAGATTCCGCCAGTTGCTGCGCATTGGAAGCGGTGATGGTCTGGCCGTTTATTTTTTTGATCACCATTCCACGTTCCAGGCCAGAGTTGGAGGCAGGAGAATTTTTTAAAACCAGTTTAACAACCGTTACTACTTCACCTCCTGATAATTGGAGAATTGCATAATCAAACCCGAAAAGGTTCCGAACGGATTTCGGATAGGTGTTTGGATCAGTAGTATTCACAATGAAAGAAAAGCGGTCCTGGGATGATAATAAGCTTTTAAAAAAATCCTTTGTGGGAAGATGGTAATCCGGTTTTGCAGGCATTTGATCTGCCCAGTAATAATACCTGCGCATACTATCCTGAATCCAGCGGTTGGTATATTCCGTAGTTCCTTCGGGAAAATCCGGAACCTCATCGTCTGTCCGGTTACAAGAAACCATGAAAACTGACAACAGCATGATCCACAAAAACTGAATTTTAAAAAAGTCTTTCATAAATAATTACTTATAAATAATCTGCTACATCAATATCTCCTTTTACAACTACTACTCCATTTTCCATTTTTTCCTGAAGAACAATCATATTGGCGCCAATATCCTGTTTTACAGTTGCTTTTATAATAACAGCTCCTGTGTAAGGTTCCGTAGTTCCCGGTTTGTACAATTCCAGATAGACAGGAGCGGTAGCACTGAAATAATTATATATTTTTACACTGGTGAAATCTTTTTTCCCAATGTTGTCAAATTCAGCAAGCACAACGCCGTTCTCTCTTTTAAGAACACCTTTAACGTTCTGAAGGGAAGATCCGGAAAATTCGCCGAGATTGGGAAAAATAAACTCAAAGCCTACTTTCCCTAAATTTACCTGTGGTTTTACGGCGTACGTCTGCAGGAAAATTCCCGGGAGATTGAAGAAATACAGGTTTTTATAATCTTTGGCATTATTATAAGTAATAGAATAAGCTGCAATCCTGTTTCCTGTCTGATGGTTGTAAATTTCCAATTCGTCTGTTTCCCCGTTATCAAGTACAAAATTGATTTTGGTTTCGATCTTATCGGTATAAGATGTGGCACCGTTGATGGAGACCGGCTCGCCATTCAGCCTCATTTGGATAATATCCGGCTTTGAGAATCCTTTCACCGTAACTTCGGCAGGAACCTGGTCTTTATCGTAAGCTTCCAATGTGCTGTTGTCCGTGCATGAAAAAAATATGGTGAAGGCAAAAAATGCTAAAAAGTTTTTCATTGTATTATCATTGAGTCATTATCAACATTAAAAAACTGCCCAAAACCGATCTGGCATCGGGCAATTACCTAATTTTAAAATCTAATTGAAAATGTTTACTTGAGTTTTCATGGTTTCCTTTCTAAAGGAATCTGTTTATTTTTTAATAAATTTCAGTTTTTCCGTTGTTTTGCCATCAGCTACTTCCACCAGGTACGTTCCTGAAGATAAAGCTGTAACGTTAATGTTTTTAGAATATTTAGCCATCAAAACTTTTTGTCCTGACATATTGTAAACGCTTACCACCACAGAATTTTCATTCAATACCGGATTAAGCTGCAGCTGTAAAGACTCTGAAACAGGATTTTCCTTTACTTTCGTAATTGCTTTTTGCGCTGCTGATTCTTTTGTCCCAAGAACAAACGAAGATGCATAAATTCCTATCTCATCAATATTGATATTCTGAACGTTCAGTCCGGTAGTAATTCTGTTTGACCAGAAACCGATATAAATTTTCTTTCCGGCAAAGCTCGAAAGATCTACCAGGCTCTCCGCAGACTGTGTTAAATCCGTTGAAGGCCACGGATTCGCCGTATTTCCGGCGATAATGGTGTATGGGCTTGTAATGGTATTCCCGTTTCCGTCCACCGTCATCGCCTGGAAATCTGCAACGGTAGGAACCGGTTTTTGAGGGGTGCTGGTAAAAATCCAAAGATCTCTTCCTACAATAGTATGGGTTGTTCTCTGTCTGCTGATGTAGGCTGCAAGAGTGATCGTTCCTGAAGCTCCTGTTAAATTGATTTCAGGGGAAATAACCCAGTCGTTCTCCGTAGAAAAATTGGTTGCCGTACCGGAAGGCACAAGATTAATGGAATATCTTAAAACTCCCGAAGTACCATAAGTGAGTGTAGTTCCGTTATAGTAAATATTATTTCCCTGCTGCCATTGGTTGCTGTTTCCGTTTCCGTTAAAAAACGTCCATCCCTGAAGATCGTCAGACGTATCAAAAGAATTGATCCATACAGGAATCTGAGAATAAGCCATTAATGGCAAAAGCAGAATAGAAAATAAAATTGTTTTTTTCATTATGAAAATATTTATCAGATTAAAAAAAAGCAGGAAACAGCAGTCTCTCTACTATTTCCTGCATTGAAAATTATTCTACGATTGAGAAATCATATTTAGTCCAAGAAGCAAAGAAATTCCCGCAATTTCTTGATCCAAGGTCAACTGTACCTGAGTTGAAGAACGGCTGAGGCATTCCTCCGTTAAGCGTAGTTGCCGTACCTCCTGAAACAGTAAGCGCAGACCTGGTAGATCCTACTAATGAAGCGTAATTGAACGTATATCCGAAAGCCTGAACATTTGTAAAATTAAGATCAGAAAGATTCACAGGAGCACCGCTCACCGTTTCCAATAATACCCCTACAGGATACCCTGTTACCGTAGCATTATTTAAAGTTAATTTTCCGTTTCTTCTTACGTGGATTGCATTTTCATACAAAGCACCGAATGAAGAGGTACCCGCTCCTACAATCGTAAGATTGTTGATTACAGGATGGGTGAATGGTGAAGCTGAAGAACCTGTTCCGTCGTTATCAAGCTCGATACCGTTGGAATCAGGATTAGAACCGCTGAGACTGTGTGTAGAATTTTGATCTGCCAATGCTAAAGCACAGTCAATTGTTCCGCTGTATCCGAAATCGAAATCGAAATTATCATCATCAGATGCGAAAGAAATAAGGTTTGAAGCATTTACCGTACCTCCGAAGAATTCAAAAGAATCATCTCTACCGTAAGCCACCTGGATGTGATCCAAAGTAGTACCGCTTCCAACTCCTCCTAAAGTTAATCCGTTGATTTCGTTTCCTGAATTAGGAGCAAGAAGATCATATCCTGCAAATTCGATACGTGCATACTTCAGGATTCCGCTGTTGTCTGAAGCATTAGATCCTCCATACTGATAATCTACTCCGGATAACCCTTCGATTACCGTAGTAGTCGGTTTGTTGGTAGGTGCAGCGCCCAGCATGATTACTCCTCCGAAATCTCCAGGTTTAGCGGTTGTGCTTTCGTCACCATCCAATAGATTGTAGCTTGTGAAAACGATTGGCTGAGTAGAAGTTCCCTGAGCATCAAGTCTGCTTCCTCTTGAAATTACCAACACTCCGGTAGCCGTATTGGCTGCGTTTGGTTTTGCTTTGATAAACGTTCCCGGCTGAATCGTAAGTACCGCTCCGTTTTTCACGGTTACAATACCATCAAGCTCAACAACTCCACTCCATGTAGTATTTGATGTGATGGCTCCGCTTACCGTAGTAACAGGAAGTGAAGAAGCTGTTAAATATTCTGCAGAAGCAGACTGCATTTCAAACGGTGTAGTAGCATCTGCTAATGTTTCATGCTGACAAGCTGTAAGAGATAAAGCTGTAACTGCGATTAAAGTTAATTTTCTCATTGTTAAAGTTTTTGAATGATCAAGCCTTATATAGTTTTTCCAGACCTGATGTTTTTAAATATTTAGAAATACCCGCCTCTGTATTTCTGCGATTTGGTTATTTTTACCCAACATTACATGAGGAGCTGTAATGAAGAGTTCCCTATTATTCACCGCTGATATTCGGGAAGGTATCAGCTTTGTTGTGAATCAATACTGTGGCGCGCATCATCAGTATTATTTTTGATTCAAATAACCAGGATCAACCTGTACATTGCAATGAGCTCTTTACTGAATATTCATTTATTTAGAAAGTATAATTCACGCTTAGTCCGAAAGTTCTTCCGTTATAAGCTCTGAACAATATTCTGTCTACATCTTTATCATATTTATCGGTGGCTCCGGGCAGCAGCTCAAGCGCTTCTCTCTGTGTCTGATAATCCGTCCCGGATCCTTTGAATACTGAGTACGAATTGAAATTGTTGTAAAATTCTTTCACCCTGTTAAACAGGTTCCTGACATTAAATTTTACTTCTAAATTTTTATTCCTTAATAATTTATAAGAAATTTGTGCATCGGCTACCGCATAAGGCCTCTGGATCTCTTCGCCGATATAAGCGTATCCTACAGTGATGTACTGGTCACCTTTGGCATTATACAGGAAGTTTACTCCCAGACGCTCTCCGTCATATAAAAGTCCGAGATTGTAAGCGTAGGGTGTCTGTCCGTACAATGGTCTTTCCACTTCATAGGTCTCATCGGTATCTTCAGTTTTGTAACGGTCTTTAAAAGCAATTACCTTCGTAGTGTTATAGGTAAAGTTTCCGCTGATAAAAAGGTGCTGCAGAAAAAAGCTTTCTTGTATAAAACCCAAACTTTTCCTTACTTCTACTTCAAATCCTTTCAGCTTTGCATTTTTCGAATTTCCATTGTATAAAAAAAGATTTCCTTCATTGGAAATAAAACCTTCCCTTTCTATTGGCCGATCGATATTTTTGTAATACAAACCTGCTGAAATAATTTCGCCAAGATTAGGAAACCATTCAAATTTAAAATCATAATTATTGATGACTGAAGAGGTCATTTCTGTATTATAAATCAGACCATTAGCTACAGGATCAAAATAAGGCAGCCCGGTTCTTTCATTAAACTGCGGCCGGATTACCGATCTGTTATAGGCAAGCCTCACATTGATTTTGTTGGTAGGGCTGTACGTAAAGTTGGCGGAAGGCATCCATTGCCAGGGCTTTTCATCAATAGATCCTTTGGTTACGTTTCTGGGATCATCCGGATCAAGCTGCTGAGAGATGAGCGTATATTTAAAATATTCGGCTCGAATTCCCCAGACCAGTCTCAATTTGTTTTTCCAGCGATTGTCAAACATGATGTAGGGTGCATGCTGATCTACCTCTCCTTCATATGTATCATTTTTATAAAGCGGTTTGGTCTGCCACCCGATGCCTCCCTGTGTGTAGTGTGAGCCATCAAACCAGTCTGAAAGCAATCCGTACATTTTCAGGTAATTTTTTTCACTGTTGGGAACGTCTCGGTTTTCATCCACTTTCAGGAAAAATTTCTGCTGCTCATTGGTATTGCTTTTCAGGGCTCCGGCATATCCTATTTTGATATCGGTTTTAAAGCTTCCGGCATCCATTTTCCATTTTGCCGAAGCTCCGAAATTGTAATCGGTTTCTTTATTGCCGATATATCCTCTTGAAAAATTATTCCCTGAATTATAAATCTGATGATAGGTTAAAATTTCACTCCCCACAAAATCATAAAAAGTCTGGTACTGTGTATAATCCTTCGTATCCGAAATGACGCCTGTTCTTGCCGCAAACCAGTTGATTTCCAAATCTTTTATCTTATGATTTCCTTCCAGCTTATTCTGTAATAAAGTCTGGTAAACAGGATAGTCTGTATTATCTGTATAAGGTCTGTCCAAAGAATTTAACTGTGAAGGATCATTATCCGGAATAATTCCATTATAAAAATAATTGTATGAACCTTCTGCCATTGCGGGCTGTCCGGTACCGCCGGTGTACTCGTTCCATCCGGTAATTCTGGTAAGGGTCTGGTCATAAATGTGGGTATACGAATTACGGAAAGACAGCCTGTTCTTTCCCAGCTGCAATCCGAAGTTCAGCATCGCTCCAATGGTGGAATTGTAACTGTAAGATGCTCCTTTATTTTTAAAATTAAAAAATTTTACGGGTGCCACTCCCAGTTCCTGCCAGTTGTTGACAAGTCCTGCGTTATCCAGCCAGCCACCTCTTCCGGTATGGTCGATGTCCAGTTTATTCTGTTCGTTCCTTATCGTAAGCGCCCCGGCAAGTCCCCATTTGTTATCATTTTTTAATTTAAAGCTTCTTCCCAGTGCCATCTGCATATTGGAATTCAAATCTGCCGTTGTTTTATAGTTGGTGAAATTATCGTTGGCAAAGCGTTTTGACTGCTCAAAGAACAGAGGATTGTTCCAATCGGTATATTCAAGGTCAAGCGGAAAATCCCGTGTTCCGTCATCATAGCCGAAATAATCGTATTTCCCTCTTTTTCTGGTTACAAATTCTTTGAAAGTGGCAATATCATTGTAGGAAGTTCCCAATGTTACGGTAGTAAAATTTTCATTCGGAATATCTTTGGTTCTCACTTCTACAAATCCTCCTGCAAAACTTGCATTCATGTCGGGTGTTGCAGTTTTACTGATCACAACACTTTCCACCATAGAATTCGGGATAATGTCGAAGGAAAAATTCTGGTTGTATGCTTCCGTACTGGGTAGGTTAATTCCATCCATTGCAGCAGTATTCCATCGTTCGCCCATGGATCGCACCACTACATATTTGTTATCAATTGTAGTTACCCCGGTTACTCTTTTCAGGGTAGCACCCAAATCATTATCCGGTGTTTTTGAAATCTGTTCTGCCGAGATTCCATCACTCATCTGAGCAGCTTTTTTTTGCTGGGTTAATAATCCGGCTTGTGTATCTGCTTTTTTGGTTGCGGTGATCACCACTTCTTTTATATCTGAAACTTTATCCGAAACCGGCTGCATAGCAAAAGAAACGGTATTGGTTGTATTATCCTTTATCTGAAGTTTTTCTATACGTAAAGAATTGTATCTGGGAGACTTTACCATTAACGTATAGGTTCCCGAAGGAAGTTCTATCACAAAATCTCCGTTGTTATCGGTTACGGTTTTTCTGCCTGCAATACTGATTTCTGCACCTGCAACCGGATTCCCGACTTCATCCACAATTTTTCCGGAAATCCTTCCGTTTCCCGTTACGGATAATTCCGATCCTTTGTATTTAACCGAAATCAGATCTCCCCGAAGTCGGTAAACTATAGGAAGACCGTTGATCATATCATCCAGACAGCGATGAATGGGGATATTTTCACATTGTATTTTTTTTATTTTTATATCTTTAATATCTGTCTTTGAATAAGCCAGTCTCATTCCTGTTTTACCTGCAAATTCTTCCAGCACTTCGATAAGATGTCTACCGGCAGGTGCAGTAAACGACACTTTCTGTGACAATTCCTGCGCCTCCGCCGCTACCGAAAAAAACAGTGCTGCAATGGTAAAACTACATTTCAAACTTTTCATTGTTAGTGTTTACTTTATTATATTGATCTGATTATTAGTTTAATTGATGTTATTTAAGAATGTAGGTCTGCTTTTCTTTTTGCACTTCCAGTCCAAGTATAAAAGCAAGCGCTTCAATATTTTCGTCTGTACTTCCGCCTGTAAAATCCGCGGTTATTTTCTTTTCTGCAAATTCTTTAGGATAGATGATACTGATACTGTAGTTTTTCTGAAGAACTTCTGCTACTTCCTTCAGCATGACGTCGTTAAAGCTCAATGAAAGTAAAGAAGGCAGTTTTTTGTATGATGTTTTTTCTGTTTTGTACGAAATAACCGCCGCAGTACGAGGAATCCCGAAGTTGGTCCATTTCTGATGAGGTTTCAGATAAGCAACCGGAGTACCCGCGTAAGAAACGGCAACTTTTCCTTCGTAAAGATCTACTGTTTTGCTGTCTCCGGTTTGTGTAATTTTAAAAACAGTTCCCAATACTTTTGTGCTAAAACCTTCAGCATGTACAATGAACGGATGTTTTTTTGATTTTGCCACCATGAAAACAGCATCTCCTTTCAGATCAACAACCCTGGTATCCTGCGGAAAAGACTTTTCTACCGTAAGCTGAGAACCGGGAAGCAATACGACAACTGAACCGTCTGCCAGCATTACTTTTCTATTGGCAGATTCTGCATAATATTTGTCCGCTTTAAAGAACGAATGATAGATCAACAAACCACCTATCGTAAAAAGCAGTATGATGGCAGCCGCTATGCGGAAAAAATATTTTTTAAACGGAGTTGAATGATGTGAAATATGTGTTGATACAAAATAAGGTTCTAAAGAGAACAGAACTCTTTCTCTTGATTCTCCGATATAATGTTCACCCAGATCTTTTTCCACACTGGTTTTCCATTGCTCTAAAAGTTCTTTTTCTTTCTCTGAAATTTTTTCTTCAGTAACTTCCCTTTCCCAAAGCCTGAAAACAAATGCCTGAATTTCTTTATACTGTAGGTTTTTCATAAATGCATGATCAACGTTTGCCGTTACATCTATAAAACAGCGAAAATGAAAAACTTCCCCAGCACGGATTTAACACTGTATTCATATTAGGATCAACTTGTTAACAATTTCCGGTGTTTTTTAATCATTTATAAAAATTCACTCATTATTCATGCTTCATTTTCAGAAATAATTAATATTACATTCCCCAAAGTTCACAAAAAGTTAATTTTCGTTTAGGTAATTTTGCATCAATGAATCAGACGGATCACATATTATTGAAAAAAATAAAAACAGGCGACCGGCCGGCTTTTATGATACTCTATGAAAGGTATTGGGATGATTTGTACCGCTTTGTTTTTGCACGAACCAAAGACAAGGAACTGGCAGAAGAATTGCTTCAAAATCTATGGATAAAAGTTCTGGAAGACACAGAAAACATACAGACCGACGGAAACGAAAGTGCAAAGGGATATTTCCTGAAACATCTTCATTACAGGGTAATTGATTTTTTCAACAGCAATAAAAAAGATAGAGCTACGATAAGCATTGACGAATCTGAAAACTCTGTAGATCTCACAGATGCAGAGTATTTTGAAATTCTTGACGAAAATGAAATTACCGATCTTTTTGCCATGATTGATGAGGTGGTTTCTATGCTGCCTGCAACAGAGCAGAAAGTGTATGATATGAGAATCCGCAAGAATATGTCGGTGGATGAAACTGCCGAAGCTTTAGGCTTAAGCAATAAAACAGTCAGCAACAAGCTGAGCAATGCTTTGGGTGAAATACGGGAACAGCTGAATCCCAAATACCAGTCTTCCAAGAAATTTATTTCCATCATGATCATGATCGAACTTCTGATGAAAAGCTAATAGAAAAATTACGAAACATTTTCCTTACTAACCTATTTAATGCATACCACATTTTATTTCAATCCGTTGTTGATTGGCAGTAAAGTTGTATGCTTTTATGCGCTATAAAGCAAAGTGTCTTTAAACATAAACAGCAGTTATCTTTTGATAAAATCTGCTGTTATTGAAACAGTACACTTAAAAATTTCTTTACAACATTCAAACATAAAATAATATGAAAGTACTATTTGTAGTTACTTCCCATGAGGAATTGGGAAATACAGGTAAAAAAACGGGATTCTGGGTAGAAGAATTTGCTGCTCCTTATTATCTGCTGAAAGATGCAGGATTCGACATCACTGTTGCAACCCCAAAAGGCGGACAGGCTCCTATTGACCCTAAAAGTGAGGATCCTGATGCACAGACCCCCGCTACAAAACGTTATTATCAGGATGAAGAAGTGCAAAATATCATTGCCAATACAGAAAAACTGATTGATCAGAAAGCGGCTGATTTTGATGCCGTTTTTTATCCGGGAGGCCACGGTCCGCTTTGGGATCTTGCTTATGATAAAGATTCTCAGCAATTGATCCTTGATTTTTATAATAACGAAAAACCTGTAGCAGCAGTTTGCCATGCTCCGGGCGTTTTCAAAGATATTGTCCTCGAAAACGGTGATCCTTTTGTTAAAAATAAAAACGTTACCGGTTTCTCAAACAGTGAAGAGGAAGCTGTTCAGCTGACGGATATTGTTCCTTTCCTGGTTGAAGATGAGCTTAAAAAATCGGGTGGAAATTACACAAGAACAGATGACTGGGGCGTACATGTGGTACAGGACGGATTATTAATCACCGGACAAAATCCGGCTTCTTCAGAAAGTGTTGCTGAAAAATTAATGGCTGTTCTGAAGAAATAGTTTGATTTTTATGAATACAAGAACTTCGGGGGCGGCCGTTTTCAACGGCCGCCCCCGAAGTTCTAATCAATAGTTTAAAATTACACCAATGAATACGATCACAAAAAATCTCATAAAAGGAGTTGCCATAGGATTGATAGCATCCTTCATAAAATCTCTTGCTGAACCGCCCCTTCAAAAAATAGGAGAAACACTACTTCCTCCTGAAGACGATGAACTAAAATTACGTGGCGCAGACGTAACCCGTCAGCCGGAAAATATGCCGCCGGCGGTTTTCGCTAAAGAGATGTACCGAAAAATAGCACACACAGAATTGTCATATTCCGGCACATTAAAATCCATGAAAATCATCCATTACACATTAGGAACATTGATTGGAGTAAGCTATATATTTATGACTGAGAAAAATAAAAATTTCACGGCAGGCGAAGGCATTGCAGCAGGAATTACAGTATGGGCTCTGACCCACGGTTCTACCGTTCCGGCTTTGAAGCTTCAGGAAAAGTTTCGGATATGCCGAAATCCTGGTGGGTTTGGGAATTCGGTTCGCATGTTGTTTTTGGCGTGTCAATGGAGCAGATGAGAAAAGTACTGCATTATTATTTTAGGTAAGCTTGCGAATAGTAACCGTACTCTGAATTTAAAGTTTAAAACAATTTACTTTTCTAACAAATTAACAGAAGCCTGTACTCTCCCGGATTTTCCTGCGGAGCTCTGTGAATGCAGGGTAAAACGCTTTGTCCAGGATGATCTACTGCAAGTCTCCACAGATTTCCATTCCCTAAATTAACCGGTTTTGCATTTTCCTTTGCGGCATAATGAAGGTCAAAAAAGTTATCTTTTAAAAAGTTTTCAAATTCTTCATCGGAGCCGTCATGCAGTTTTTTAAGCTTTTCCCGGATTTCAGGAATGAGAATTTTCTGCGTGCACTGATCATTCGCGACAATTTCACTGGCGGCACCATAATAGGTGCATAAAAAGGTAGAGGTTTCTATTGGAGAGCGGTCTGCATGATAGGAATAAACATCGGTGGATATAAAATCAAATTCATCATCCCGTTCATAACTTTTTAATAAATTAAGGGACGGCGCTGCTCCATAATCTGACAGCAACCTGATGTCATTTATGATAGCTTGTCTTGCTGCATTTCCTTTTTCAGAGAGATCCAGCTCCAAGAGATCATCGATAAAAACTTCCGTAATATTTTCTTTCAGTGTAAGTTTGGAAACAATTTCCTGAAAATCGCCTTCAAGATTTCTTTTCCAGCAAACAGCATTCATATTCCCATGAAAGTTAGTTTCCACCAGTTCTGAAAATGAAGAAGCCAGACCTATATCATGATTTTCCGAAAATGTATCCATAAATAAATTCACCTTTCAAACGTATGCAAAAGTAGGTACTTTAGATCTACTTTACCAAGAGATATTCTGCTATTCAATTTTTAATACCCATTCAAATACATTTTAAATACCACAAATGGGTTTTACGATGCAAATTAGTATACAATTTGCAATAGTCATAAAAAAACAATGACTCACCATTACAGCTTTTCCATATTGGTTTTATCGGCTTTTTTAATTTCTTTCACCTGTAGTGCACAGGAACACACAAAAAAATATACATTATTTAATCCTGTTCCGAAATCGCAAATGCGGGAGATGGAAACCGACCGTCCGGACGTCACAGAATCACCTTACACTGTGGATGCTGGGCATATTCAATATGAAACAGATGCCGTACGATTCACAAGATAAGAATCTGATTTAACGAAAACAAAAACCTTACTGATCAACCAGGGGAATATAAAGATTGGAATTACCGGATCAACCGCTGTACAGATCGGTTTTCAGAGCTATGGTTTACAAAAGGAAACTGAAAAAAGTTCCGGAGATATTTCTAAAACACATGGTTTTGGCGATATTACTTTACGGATAAAACAGAATATTACAGGGAATAATAAAGGAACTTTTGTGATGGCATTACTGCCCTATGCTAAAATTCCATCGTCACAGTATGATGATGAGAGCCGGTTTGAATACGGACTGATTGTCCCCATGCTTTATAAATTTGCAGGAGACTGGAATTTAGGTTTTCAGGTGGAAGTAGACCGGCTGAAAGATCAGGATCTTCCCGAAATGCATACCGAAATTTTACAGACACTTACCATAAGTCACCCGCTGACTAAAAATCTTGACGGAATCGCAGAAACCTATTACACGTACGATTTTAAAGCACACGAGTTTTCAAACTATATTAATGCAGCCCTTCAAATGGAGGTTATGAAAAATTTTAAAATTGATGCGGGGCTTAATTATGGATTACAGCACCATTCGGAAAAACATTATTTTGTTGGTTTCTCCTATATGCACTAGATTGCTGATGTAAAGGATAAGCCTCAATCCGTTCGGATTGAGGCTTATTTACTGCTTGTTTTAAGCTATATTTTACTTATGCTATGCAATACTTCTTATTCTAATCTCATCATTAAGGTTCAACAATATTAAACCAAGCATCAAAATTATCAATATGCTCAATAAATTTGATAAAAGCTTCTGCATTTCCTTCAACTTTTATTTTCCCGTTTTTAATGTATTCATTGACTTTGGCGTTATTTCCGGCAGTCAGTATCGCCAGATCATTCCTGCTTATGGCAACGGTTGCAGTGACATCGTTAGTAAGGAAGCTGCCGATTCTTGGTGTTACCATTCCGTTTCTTACGATAAGTCCTACTTTTTCATTTTTATCGGTCAGTGAAATATTAAAGTTAAATTGGTCTGTATAATATTCGGTTCCTTTGTAGCGCATCGCCAGATAATCAAAGAACAATTCGGAAGACATTCCGTTGATCATATCCTTGCTGGCTGTTCCTCCGCGTGCGGCCATTTTTTTACCGTTTCTGAGCTCTGATGCTCCTGTGATGTAGAAATTGCGCCATGGCCCTGATTCCGCCATGTAACCTAACTGTTCATACGCATCTGCCAGCAGTTCTTTGGCTTTCTGATTTTTGCTGCCGGAAAAAACAACATGCTTTAAAACCTCGGCAACCCATCGGTATTCTCCTTTGTCATAGGATTTTTTTGCCTGCTGCAGAACGTTATCTTCTCCGCCCATAAATTCTACATATTTAGCCCCTGCTTCAGCCGGAGGCAGCGGATTTAAATTGGAAGGATTGCCATCAAACCAACCGAAATACAACTGATACTGTGCTTTTACATCATGACTTACCGAACCGTAATACCCGCGGTTATAAAACTTCTTATCAATCGCTTCGGGAAGCTTTAGCATTTCAGCAATTTCGGTAGGATTATACCCCTGATTGGCAAGCCTTAAGGTCTGATCATGAATAAACCTGTACATATCCCGCTGGTTTTCCCAGAAGGTAACGATATTGCTGTTTCCCCACACCGGCCAGTGGTGAGAGCCAAAAGAAACCTCTACTTTGTCCCCGAATTTCTGAATACTTTTATCAATATAGCTGCTCCATTTTAAACCGTTTCTCACCTGCGCACCTCTTAATGTGTAGAGGTTATGAAGCGTATGTGAAATGTTTTCAGCCTGGCAAAAAGCTTTAAATTCAGGAAAATAAAACATCATCTCCGCCGGGGCCTCCGATTCCGGGGTGTAAATAAATTCTATGGTAACGCCGTCAATTACTCTGGTTTCACCGTCTTGTTTTGAAATAATATCCGTTGGTTCCAGAATTCCTGTGCTTCCTTTGGCAGTGGTGGTTCCTAACCCCGATCCCAGACTTCCCATTCCATTTTTAGGCAAAAGATTTCCGTACATATAGGCCGCTCTCCTGCTCATGGCATTTCCGCCCATTACATTTTCACTGATGGAATGTTCAAAAAAACCGTCGGGAGCATACACTTTGATCGCTCCGCTTTTAATATCTTTTTCATTAATAAAGGCCCTCATTCCCCCGAAATGATCAATGTGGCTGTGTGTAAGCAGGACAGCTTTTACAGGGAAATCACCCACATGTTTTTTCACCAGATCCATTCCAGCCAAAGCGGTTTCTTCCACGGTGAGCGGATCAATAACAATCCATCCCGTTTTTCCTTTTATAAGGGTCATGTTGGCAAGATCAAATCCCCTGATCTGGTAGATATTTTCTGCTACTTTAAAAAGACCGTTGATGGCATTCAGCCCGCTTTGCCTCCATAAGCTTGGGTTTGTGGTTGATGGTGCTTCTGCATTCAGGAAATCAAAGATTTTGGTACTGTAGGAAACGTTTCCGTTGGCATCTTTAATTTCTCCCGTGGGAAGAGAGGCTATTAATCCTTTTTTTGCATTTTCGAAATCGGTATTGTCACTGAAAGGCAAATAATCTTTTAAAGCATTATTGCTTTTCTGAGTGTAGCTGCTTGCAGGTTTGCCATCTGCAGCTGCCCTGTTCTGAGCTTTATATAGCGAAATATTGCTGATCAGTACAGATGTACCGAGCAAAAGAGTGGAAACTGTTTTCATAATTTAAAAATATTTTGTTGAGGTGTTGTTTACTTTTTGTCCTTTAGTTCCTGAAGGGTTTTGTCGATTCCTCCTCCAAATACATAAGAGTATTTAAGGGCATAAATAGAACCGTTTGGCGAATTTTCGTCTCCCGCTGCATTGGTAATAAAGCTTACCCCGATTTTATGATGAACACTTGGTGAGTAATTCATGGAGCCACCTAAACCCAGAACTGTCTGAGAATCATTTTGTGCAATGCCATTCTTTTTGGTCTCACCTCCCGTTCTTCCCGCCGCATCAAAGGAAACCCATATTTTATCATTGATATTATAAACGCTATGAAACGTAAGGCTATAAAAAGGTTTCTGCGAAACAGAAGATGCGGGCTGTCCCAAAACCGTGGACGGAAGTTTATTATTAGTCGTAAAAAACTTGGCCGCTGCGTACACTTCTATATCAAATTTACTTACGGGAATACTGACCGCCAACTCAGGCTTGAACTGCCATCGGTTTCCGGAGGGATTCAGCAGCTTTTCACTTGAAAAACTTCCTGTAGGAGCAGTTGTTGCAAGAGACCAGGCGAAAACGGTTTCTTTTGGGGTTTGCAGATATTCTCCAAATGCCATTGGTTTTCCGCCGATAATATTGGAGCCGATTACAAAGATCATATCTCCCAATCCTGAGTTGTTAGCTTTGGTTCCGAAAAAATTGGCATTGATATCTACATACGGCAATACAACCTGTATACCGGCTGTTTTGTTAAAAAAATTGAAGAAGGTGGCGTACCGCAGATACATAATGGTAGCATCAATATCCACATCTTTATTCGGTAAGGTGATATCTCCGTCAATGGTTGAATTGGTAGACTGCCTTCCGTAAGAAAACTGGAGCATATTCATCCCTAACGGATAATTCTGATAAATTTTTGCCTCGGTAGCCTGCTGAGCAAATGCCTGGTTGGTAAAAAACAAAGCAAAAACTGAAAACGTTAAAGTTTTAACTTTCATAATATTTTATTTGTGTGGTATACATAAAGGTAATGAAAGTTTTAAAAATTAAAAAATTATTTAAAATAAATCATTATTAATATAGATTTATTATAGATTTAATAAAGCTGTATTTATTTTTGATACTATTATAAGCATTTTAAAAGAACCAATTGCATACAATTTGCTCATTCTGTACAAACAAACCAAATACAAAATATTATGCAGTTTATTGATTTTAAAAAAGAGCACTTCACAAAAGATGAGGATACGCACGATTTCGTAATTGATATTTCGAAAGATGAAATTGGATTCGGGGAAATAAGGGTACAGGAAAGAAAAGATGATGAGATTTATGATGACGCAGATTACGAAATCGAAGATAATTTTGACACGGTTACCATAAAAATGAAAAAGCCGGCAGACATCAGGGTTAATTTTTAGAATGCACAAATGCTCCGAAGAAACTCCGGAGCATTTTCAAAACTAATAAACATGAAAAACAACTATTTTATATTACATTTTATAAAACCCGGGGATCTGCCTTAGATTTTATTCTGACAGATAGGGAACCCCCGGGCATTCATCATTGTGTTTTATTTTCTAGTTCCCTCACTTTGGTTTTCCAGACAAGAAAGAAATTGAGGATTTTGATACATTTAAAAATGATAACAAAAGCGATCAGTGAAATCAGGCAGGTGTAAATGGAAAAGTTTTCCAGAAAGATGTACTGCAGGGCAAATATGAAAATATTCATCACCACAAAAAGCCCGGTAATTTTTTTATGCGATATTCCCAGCTGCAAAAGATAATGATGAATGTGGGACTTATCGGCCTTGAATGGTGATTTGCCCCGCAATACACGGTCTGCATATACTCTCACGGAATCAATCATCGGAATGGTAAACACGAAAAACAGGAAAAACAGTCCATAAGGGAAGCCGGACACAGCATGATCAAATTTCGTGATATAAATTCCTATCGATACCAAAAAATAACCTAAGAACAACGATCCGGAATTTCCCAGGAAAACCTTTTTCTTTCCTGAAAAATTGTATCTGAGAAAGGCAGCAATACCTCCTATGAATAACATAACCAGTTTCATCAGACCATAATTCTTCGTGATAATGGTAATTGCTAAAAGCAGGATGAAACCAATTCCGGCCACACTTCCGGCCAGCCCGTCTATTCCATCGATGAGGTTGAAGGCATTTACTGCCGCTGCAATCACCAGAACCGTAATGATGTACTGGGCATAAACATTAATTTCATAAATCCCGAAGAACCCGTACAATGAAGTGATTCTTACTCCTGAAGAAGCGATAATAATGCTTACACAAATCTGGATTCCCAGTTTGTAAATGGCTTTAATATCTGTTTTGTCATCAAGTGTTCCCACCAGCAGCATCACATAAGACGTAATGATGACCGGTAAAATTTCTTTTAAATCTTTCATGCTGGTCAATCCGCCAAGCAAAGCTACGATAATACCTATCGCTAAACCGCCGATAAGCGGAATGGCTTCCTGATGCACCTTTCTGGCGTTGGGAATATCAACTAATTTTAACTTTTGGGCAACTACCGTCATCAATGGAATAATGCAGATTGACAACGTAAAAGCAAGCAGGCCGTACACTGTAAGTTCTGTATAATTTTTCATAATGGTTTGTTTTTAAATCCTGCTTTTAGCATTGTTAAATAACTGAATATTCTGCAAATGGTTCACATTATATTTTGCGAGCACTTCCTGATCCAGCTTTGAAATTTCCGGATAAACATCGTTCTTTTTCGTCACTGAAAAACTCTCCTGAATGACCTGGCTGTACTTTTCGGCAACGGTTTTCCAGACATACTTGTTTTTAGCAATTTTTTTCATTTTCAAAGAACAATTTTTAAGATCATTCTTGGTAAGGGTTTTCAGCAGGATTTTCAGCTCTTCTTCGTTAGAAAAATAGAAAGCCTGGTCTCCTGTGGTGGTCCTGTTATAAGAAACGCCGTAGCTGATCACCGGCAGTCCCAAAAACATCGCTTCCACGAGAGAAGGATTGGTTCCTCCTGCCGAATGCCCGTGAATATACAATGAAGCATTACCCCGGATAATATCTAATGTATGCTGATCATAAATGGGATCGAGAATACTGATATTTTCAAAAACAGAAAATGTACGTTTCAGGTCTTTTCCGTAAGGACTGTTTTCCCAATTTCCTACTACCACAAGGTGATGTTCCGGATTTTCACTAAAAACTTTTAAAATTGTTGAAACATTATTTTCGGGTTCTATTCGGCATACCTTTACTGCGTAAGATTTTGATAAAAAAGGATATGTTATCAGGTCCTGCTCCGAAGGGAAAACATTTAATTTTGTATGATCTGCACCATATTCAATAACCCTGCTGATGGTTTCATACCGTAAAGATGTATAATCCTGAATCGATTCATTATCCGAAATATCAATATGGGAATATTTTACGGCCAGATTTTCTGCCCACCACAGGTACAGTTTAGCAGCCAGAGGCCATTTATCTCTTTTCCATTCAATTCCGTCAATAGAAATGATTATTTTTTTATTGGTAAACAATCTTACAAAAGGCAGAAGCCATGCTCCCGCAACTCCCAGAATAAGCAGGACATCACTGCAACGCAAGGCATGGAGAATAGACCAGCTGTCGTAGAATATGCTCTGAATTCCGTTTGCTTCCAGCGGAATATATTTAAGCCTGCTGCCTTTCCAACTTTCTTTTCTTTCTTCTCTGCTGTATTTTTTTGATGAACAGTACACAGTAAAATCATAGGTATCGGAAAGCTCTTCTACAAGATGTGCCGTAAGGGTTTCGAATCCGCCGTATCTTGCAGGAAGCCCCACAGTTCCGATAATGGCTACTTTAGTTTTCATACGTTTATATTTTTCTTATAAAAGCAATACTATTGGTATTCCAAATTTAATTTTAATTATAAAAAACTGAATTTCAATCATTTAATTTGAAACAATACAATACCACAATTCCAGAATCCGGAAAAACGACCATTAAATGGAAAGCATCCGCACACAGGTTTCTTCAAAATAAGCTTCTGAAAACTCAAGGCTTTTTTGATAGGCGGATTCGCTGAACGATTTGTATACATCTTCATTGCACATCAGGTAATGAATTTTTCCGGACAGCTCATAGACATCTGCGGAATTGATAAGAAAACCGTTTTTATTTTCGTTTACCAGTTCCGTAATTCCTCCCACCGGCGGAACGATTGCCGGAAGCCGGTAGCGCATTCCTTCCAGAATTGTTAACCCGAACGTTTCTACCCATTCATCCGGTCGGGAAAGATTGACAATAATGCTTGCTTCCCGGTAAAAAGAATGGGTATCAATTTGGGTTGGATACAATTTAAGATGATCCGGTAAAATTTTTCCTTTAAAATAAGCATCAATCTCTTGCTGTGAAGCATTCAGCACCAGCTTAAAAATATAAGTTCTGTTTATTTCTGCAAGTTTTACAAATTCATCCACCCCTTTGTAAGACTTTAAAGAACAGATCATCAGAACAATAGGTTCCTTACCCCGAATAGTATAGGATCGATCTGCCTTTTCAGCAAACTCGCGTTCCAGAACGTTATAAAGAAGTACCTGATTTTTAACCAGCGGCTCCTTTTTCATGAGATAATCTGAAACAAAAACCCCTTTTGAAGCCGTTAATCTTGCAATTCCGAATAGAAAATTTTTAAAGATTTCAGGTTTTACGGAAGTTTCATGAATATGATAAATTATTCTGCAGCCCCGCAACTTACCTGAAACGGCGGCTCCAAAAGGAAGCACGGTATTAATGTAGATAGTATCATCCCTTCTCAGGAATACCAGAAGCTTGATCATAAGAAAAAGCTGGCTGATAAAAAAGTTACAGATTCTTATCAGCGGGTTCTGAGAAAACCGGTACCAAATCAGATGGCGGGTTACTTTAGGCAAATCGGATAAAAAGCCTTTGCTCCCGCCGGAAGTAAATAAGTGAGCTTCGATATTTTTTCCTGTCCAGGTTTTTAAAAGCTGCATTAATACCTTCGGGCTTCCGCTATAATCGTTTAATAAATGTATGGCTACAATTCTGTTCATCTTACATACGGTTATAAATTTCATTGAGGTGTTCTCCCCTTTTTTCCCAGGAAAATTTCTCAACATATTGTTTCCTGGCCCCTGCGCTTAGTTTTTTTCTGAGAGGTTTATCCAAATACAGCCTTACCAAAGCAAGACTCAGTTCTTCCAGTGTTTTTTTGTAATTCTGCTTCGGAACGGTAATTCCGCAGGAATTATTGATGAATTCTCCGGGACCTTCGTTTTGCAGGCAAATCACCGGCAAACCGAAACAAAGCGCTTCCGGTACAACCATTCCGGCACCTTCGTGTGAAGGAAAAAGAAATACCGAAGCGCTGTCATATAGTTTCATTAATTCTTTTCTTTCGATCCATTCTTTAATTTCGATAAAATCATTCATGCCGCTGCGTTCAATCAGGCTTTCGTAGAGTACTTTCTGTTCTCCTGCTCCTACAAGGATCAGTTTGCATTCAGCTTTATCTTTTTCAGGAAGCTGACTGATAAATTCTATAAATGAGCGTATCGTTAAATCAAAACCTTTTAAAGGCACAAATCTTCCCACGCTTATTACCGTAAATCCGGATTTAGGACTAATTTTTTCATTTTTGTTAAAATCTTCCGTTGCGACTGAAGGATACAGCGAATAGGAATTTCCGGTAAGGTTCAGCTTTTTAGGAACACTGGTATTCATGCACCAGATGTGGCCGGAATGTTTGATGGTGTTTTTTAATGAAGATGAAAATTTCCAGAAAAGATTTTTCACAATCCACGTCAGCCTGTCTTTTATAAAATGAGTCCTGGAGTACATATTTAAGTATTGAGCAGGAATCAGCGGATGATGCCCTACCGGTCCCCAAACCATTGGCTTATGAAGCTTCCAGAGGAAACTTGGTGTCCAGTCGTTATGGAAATTCACATTGTGGGTAATATCAAATTCCAGCTTCTGTTTTTTGATGAAAGAAACAATGCCTTTCTGCCAGAGATAATAATACAGCAATGCTCCCCTGCTTCCTTTTTTCCAGAACCTCATCCAGTACGGAAGGTCGAAATAGAGGAATGTAATATTTCTGTAAATGCCGTTCGGATGTTCTGAAATATATTTTTCGATGTGTGTTCTGTTGTTTTCGCGAGTAATGGCGATCACTTTTCGGAATCTGGCAATCTGGCAGATAAAATTCCAGCCCATCGCATCTTCGGAACCTTTATACGGATTTACGGCATAGCAGCTCGCCAATATAGTCTGATTCGTTTTCATTGTTTCTTGTTTTTATGAGTTTTGCAGGAACGCCTGCGATGATACTGTTTTTCGGGAATGATTTTGTGATGACGCTTCCTGCTGCGAGAATGCTACCGTCTCCTATTTCCACACCGTCCAGAATGGTAACCTTGCTTCCGATCCAGCAGTTTTTTCCTATTTTAATCCCTTTCCGGCTCACTCCCTGATGCCGGATGGAAATATCAGGATTTTCATAATTGTGATTTTCAGGATGACAGCTTAAGTATTGCCCTGCAATGCATTCATCACCAATTTCCAGTCCGCCCGCGCCACCGAGATAGGCAAATTCTCCGATACCGACATTATTTCCTATTTTTATTTTTTCACCCGTATTATTCAGAGAAGTGGAAACAATAATCCGGCTGAAAGCCCCGATGGAAACGTTATTGCCAAACTCCACGCCTTTTCTTCCCAACGCAGAAACATAAACGTCATTTCCCAATCTTAAGAACTGTCCCCATTGTATTTTGGATGGGTTAAAAAAGCCTACTCTTTTTCCCAGCAGCATCCCTTTCGGATTCTTTAGAAAGAGCATAACTTTTAATCCGCGAAGCATGCTGCAAGCCTGAATCCAAATTATCTGTATCACCGCACCGGAATTCAGTCCGGGATCCACCGTGAAATCAGGGTTTCTCAATTTTACAATTTTCTCGATCAATACTTTCATTTTGTGGAGATTATGCTGTTCATGATGATGTCGAGAGTGTCATTCAGATTATTATTTTCAATGGCAATGTATTTTGCATTGTTATTGTGCTTTCCTAATTTCGAAAACAATTTATTATACTCTGTATTGAGATAAGATATCGACTGATAAGAAAGTTCTTCTTTTCTGCTGAGGATTTTCTCCGGCGACGCATACAGGAAGAAGTTGAATTTCGGTTTCATCAGGAAAAAATACCCGCTTTCGGCAACCGATTTAGGAAGGTTGATATTGCTTCTTCGTGCATCGGCCATGAAATCAAAATAATACCTGTCGTACAAAACGATCTTACCGCGCATCACATATTTCAGATAGATGATAAACTGCCCAATGATGTAATCGGTATAGTAATAGCAGAATCTTGCGAAAGAAGACAAGCTATTATTGTTGCTTCCCTGTCTCGGCAATGAATTGACCACATCGAGGTGCGCTTTTTCCTTTCCTTTTACCCAAACACTGAGAATCGGTAATAAAGATGGTCTGTGTCTTAAAATTTTCACCGGTCTGCGGTACCGTTTTTCAATCAGATTTGAAATTTCAGAAATGACTGTTGATTTTCCGGCACCGTCAACACCGCTGAAGGTCATGACAAATCCTTTTTCTGAGAATGTGTCATTGATATATGTAAATGTGTTTTTTAAAAATGATAACCTTTGCTTCGTACGCCTTTTCAGTTGATTGATATGTTCTGAGATTTTTATCAGTTTATGTTCAGGAATATTTTTTTCTGTAAAATCTTTGTACCGTTCCGGTACCTCGCTTCCGTTGAGGGTATAGAAATAATGCAGGTATTTCGCTGTATCGGTATCGCAGGAAGTTTTAACCCCGAATTCATTTACCAAAGCTCTTTTGATCATTTTATCCACGTTCATAAATTCCAATCCTTTCCATTGGATTTTCATGATGAGATCAAGATTAAGAATCTGCTTATCATTCGTAATAATCCTTATTCTGTACATAAATGATGTTTTTGAGACGGCAACTCTTTCTGCAAGGCTGTTTCTTTTGAGAAATCGAATTAAATTTTCCGCATCCCGGGAAGACATCAGCATATCGATATCAGAATCGAGGCTTAGTTTTTCGGGTTCCTGACTGTGAAATTTTAATGCTGCATAAGGAATATTGTGAAGGCTGTCAAAAATATCCATAATCAGCAACTCTCTTTCCGTATAAGAATCTTTTGCGAAATAATTCAGTGCATCTGTCCAGGTCTGGAGCAACCAGTGGATCTGAAGATGCCATTCTTTCTGTTCAGAATATATTTTGAGGTATGCTAATATGTTGGTTAACAGGTAAAATTTCAGGTGATGGTATAATTCCCCTTCATTAAAATGAAAGGCCAGCCGGTTCTTTTGTTTAATTTCGTTCAGAATAGATTTCCACGGTTTTTTATCAACTAAAATTCCGTTTTGGATGATGAAATGAAAGAAATCAAACCCTTTTGGTTTTTCGCATGAAGCCAGTTCCCAATCATAAACCGATAAAGAATTGTAGTAGACAAAACAATTCCATGGCGTGAAGTCACCGTGAGAAAAAGAAAGAGTAACAGATTGTGTTTCATCAATTTTCCCAAGTATTTCATTTAATTTTCTGATTAAATTCGGCGGTATTCTTTCATCATGTATAGTCTTTAAATCTTTTTTCAGCATCTGAAAATATCCCCAGTCTGCGATGGAGCAGCGGCGCTGATATTTGTTTGTTATTCCCTGTACTGTTTTAGCGTGAATTCTTCCAAAGGAATTACGCCGTTGACCATTTATTGAAACATCTTCGGTCTGCAAAATGCTTCCGTTGTGCAAAATGGTTTTCGGAACGGAATACAAACGGCTGGAAGAGGCAAAGCGTACATTGGCAAGTTCATTGATCAACAGGTCTTTTGCGGTTTCCGTGCAGGCGATTTTGTAAAAACTTCCTGCTGTATACAAAAGTGCTTTATTATTCGGGCCGGGCGTTCCGGTGAATATTGCCCACCCGGATTTGATATTAAAAACCGGCTTTCCTTCCACCTTATAATATAAAGTCTCTTTTTCAAAGATGAGGTTTTGCAATCCAAGTTCAAAGACAAGTTTTACCGCCATTGCATACAGTCTTGCCTTAAAAGAAGAAGCATTATAGAATTTTAAAAACAAGGGCTTTTTTGATTTTGAATTCCAAAACCAGCGTAATGAACCATCCGAATTTCTGATGTAAGAAAAAGATATTTTTAAACTTCCAGGCTGTTCTGTAGTGTACAATTTATATCCTGTGTTATTAAATAAAGTCTTCATAATTCTTGCTTTTATTTAAACGATATAAATACGCTGCCAAAAATATAAAATACTGATTTTCAATTATTTAAATCAATAAAAACCGATACCGTTTTTCCATATTCTGGAATAAAGTCTAATTTTTAAACTTCATTTCAACCATAAGATCCGGTCTTTTCTTTTGAAGAATTATTCTCTGAAGTCTTGTAAGATGATTGTTATTGCGGAATGCAATTGAGAAAATAATAATTTGGTAAAACAATATCCCGTAATTACTTTCACCAAAGATGCCGAATTCGGTGAAAGAATTAATGATGATAGGTATCAGAATCCCGATCAGCATAAGCTTCAGTTCCTTCTGTGCGGAAAGTATGGATTTAACGGTGAAGAACACCTGAAAAAGGACAATGGTAAAACCGATAAAACCGAGGTTCATCAATACCTGCATGAAAGTATTGTGCGTCATTTTCCCAGGATAGGTATGCGCACTCTGAAAGAATTCTTTATAGTCAATCCTCATAAAACCAAAGCCTAAAAGCGGTTCTCGCGGCAATCCTTCTGAGATCAGGGCCTGCCAGAAAGGCAGTCTTCCGGTAAGGCTCATTACTTCTTCCAGCCTGGACTGGTCTCCGCCTTTCAGGATTACTGTGTAAACGGCAAATGGTGCTATTGCCATAACGACAGCAATAATTCCGAACTTCAGTCCTTTCCGTTTGGTTTGGTTGACATGAAAAAATATGATCAACAGGACACCGATAAGCGAAGACCTTGAACCCGTCATGTATAATGCATATAATATAATGACAATTTTGATGATGGTCCAGACTTTATTTTTAAACCTATAAAGATCGAAAATCAGGCAGGCACAGCCTACTCCGGCAAGCATTCCCAGCTCATTGGGATTCATTAAAGTTCCCCCCAGGCGGGCTTCTTCCCCACCGTCGGTAAGGCGGAAAAAGACATCCGGATTCGTCCACATCCCGATTACAAAAACCAGCTGAAGTACGAAAACCGTATTTCCTAAAAGATGGTACAGCCGTATTGAATGGCCTTCAAAATATACATCAAGTATTGCTAAACTCTTCACAAAAAAATAGGCAAAAACAAAACTCTGAAAAGTCATGAACCACTGCAAAGCACTGAATCCCGGATTGGTACTCCAGGAGAATGATACAAATCCTAAAAAGAGATAGGCCATATATAAAACCGGTGAAAAAATATTTTTATACACCAGAGAATTGACACCTCCGTAAGAAATAATTCTATAGTAGACCATTATGGATGAAATCATGACTCCCATTCTACCGACAACTTTTATCGCTCTCGTAATGGCTACATTTTCGCTCCATGTAAAAAAACAAGCCACCATAAGCAGCAGAATGATAAAAAGCTGATTGTTGATCTTTTTGAGAAAACGCTGATGTTCGGAAGCCAGGATTTGCATTTTAGAAGGTGTATAATTTTTTGTTCATTTCACGGAGAACGGTGTTCCAGTCGAAGGCCTCATCCACCATTTTCAGGGCATTATCGCTCATTCTTTGATATTCAGAATTATTTTTCTGCCAGATATCGTGTAATGTAATTAAAGCATCGGTAAGTAGTTTTGTATCAGGATACGCTATGCAAATTCCTGCATGATATTGTTTGATAAGATGCCCCACATTGGTATTTTTTGTCACGATACACGGTTTCCCGAAAGCGGCCGCTTCAACCACAGACACCGGAAGGCCTTCATTTCTTGAAGGATGCAGGAAAACGTCCATTTTCCTGATCAGGTCATTTTTTTCTTCTCCGAATTTACTTCCCAGAAGTTGTACTTTTTGTTGCAGATTATATTGAATAATCATCTGATGAAACTTTTCTTTTTCAGTACCGTCTCCTATAATCCACAGTTTCGATTCCGGATATTGCTTTGAAAATGCGGCAAAACTTTCCATCAAAAGATCCAGTCCTTTTGTGTACATATCAAGTCTGCCTACAAAACCGAAAATGATGTCTTTTTTAGAAGAAATTGCATTAAGATCCGATTGTATTTTTTCAAATCCGTAATGAATTAAAACCGTTTTATCAGTACGGTAGAGCGTTTGAAGCCCTTCAATTTCACTTTCTCCGATACAGTGAATTTTTTCGGCATTGGTAATGACTTCTTTTTCAAACCATCCGAAGTAGAGCTTTTTAATAAATCTGCTTTTTTTCATCGCAATTTCGTTATAGGAACCATGCGGTGTGATCAAATATCTGCGGTTATTTTTCTTTAAAAAACGGCTTAATGAAGAGAATACGGGAATCCATCCGCCATGAATATGGAATATGGTATCTTTTCCGCTTTGAAGGATTTCTTTTTTTAAATTTTCCGGAATTGAAAAAGGATTTCTCCTTCTTTTAAAAATTTTTGTCGTAAATATTCTTTCAGGATAATTGATTTCCGTGTTTTCCGAAATTCCCCAAACTTCTACATTCATCTTATTTAATGCCTGTTTTGAAGCAAAGTTGAAAACGACTTTGTTCACGCCGTTCATTTTTTCAGGGTTTGCTTTTCCTAATATAAGATGTACTATGTCCATAGTGAAAGCTTTTTTTTGTTGAGAAGAATTTTCCAGTAAGCAATCATCAGCAGTTGGTTCATGGCAAGTCCGCCAACCGCTCCGTATAATCCTCCGAATTGTAATAAAAAGTGAAAGCTCATTAAAGAAAACACAAACGAAATGCAGTATCCGGTAAAAAATGCCTTATTTTGTTCCAAAACCCTGATCGAAATCCGTGTCGGGTAACTGTAAATAATCAAAAGATACAGAACCGAAACAAGCTTTATGACAAATCCATATTCGCGGTATTTTTCACCACCGAGCAAAGCAATAAGCGGTTGGGAAAAGATGAAAAATAATCCGATAATTATTCCCAGGACCGTTATCCATTGTCTCATATTTTTAAACAGTTTTTTTCTTGCTGATTCCTGATCCTCGTAGTATAGCTTTGCCGTTTTGGGAATATAATAATTCTCAACCGTCTGCAATAAAACGTTGATGACTCCAAAAAGAGACTGCACCAGGCGTAGTGCTCCCAAAGCGCTGATCCCTAAATATATTCCGGCAGCAAGCGTAAAAAAATTGGATGAAAACCATTGTAAAAATGATGCACTTACCAGCCATTTTCCGGCATTCCAGTGATACTTCCAGAGCGCGGAATTTTTAATGTTTAAATCCGAATTCCTGATGATATACCAGATTGCCGGCAGAGAAGCAATACAATTGACTAATCCAATAATCAATAAACTTTTATCAAGCGAAAGATTTTCCTGAATAATCATTAAAGGAAAAACAAGAATAAAAATGCTGTCCATGAAAAGCACAAGCTGAACATGGTCCATTATTAGCAAAACTTTTCTCAAAAAATCCTGCAAAATGTACGCTGACACGAAAATGATAATTGAAAGAATATGATCCTGAAAAATTATTAACCTGGAAAACGGTAAAAATGCAGACGAAAACATCAGCAGAGCAAAAATCAATATCAAAAGCAGTGTAGCCTGAAATACAAACCCCAGGGATTTTTTTCCGAATTCTTTTGCCGCGAGAATCTGAAATGGCTGTACGATAAGCGCATTACAAACCGAGACCAAAAGATACGTTACTAAAAGAACCGTTGAGAAAAAACCAAAATCAGAAATGCTTAACTTTCTGGCCAGAAGAAATGCCAGCAGAAAATTAGATCCGCTGAATATTATCTGGTCAGTCAGGACAAGAAAAGGATGTCTTTGTACGATTTTAAAAATGTTGTTCATGATCTGAATTTTTTCAGCATCTTCATCATTGTGGTGATCAGGCTTGGGTTGTATCCTTGTTTGTTTAGGACAAACCATAGATTATCAAGCTGGTATTCATCTTTCAGGAGTTCTATATTCATGATATTTCGTGCGGCAGTTTTTCGGCTGTCCAGCAGGAAAATATTCCGGTCGGCAAACTTCAGGAACAAAAGCGGAAGCTTTCCTTTTTTAACAGCCTGATTATTAATGACACAGAGATCCTTATCTCCCATATTCCGGCGGATGATCTCTTCCATTTCGTGAGCGGTATGCTGAAGATTCTCTTCTGCTGAAAAATTGATGTAATGATCCCCGATTTTATTTTTCAATGTTCCGGCAACATCCACTACCAATATTTTCCTGGATTGTGCTTTTAAAGCCTTTATCATCTGTTCTGCATGGAAAGCATGCTGCGCGGCATCGTCATAAGAAGTAAGACAGATGATATTTTTTTCTTTAAGCATTCCTTTGAGATCCATCTCCAGAATATTTTCAAGGAAATGATGTAGTACCTGGTTTTTATCTTTGATATACGGCGTAGCAAATGCAACAGGGATGGCGCTGTTTTTTTCGATGGTATAAATATCATTTACCTTGGCTTTGGCAAAATGAACTCCATAAATCAATATGATGGAACCGATCATCCCGACAATAGCAGCAACAATAATGATGATGGAACGCATGGGCGAAACCGGATGTTCCGGAAGCTCTCCTCTGGTAATGATTTTATGGAAAGAAATCTTGGCAGATTTGGCGATTTCCGCATCTATCCTTTTTTCGTTGAGAAAGTTATAGTTTTTTTCATACAGGTTGAATTCCCGGTTCATGATGTTGAGCAGCTTTTCTTTTTCCGGCAAGCCTACAAAAGCCTGTTCGGCAACGTTGATATCGCGGTTCAGGTCATTATATTTGATCTGGAGATTATTCTGTGTGTTTTTAATGCTTTCGATCTGGTAATCGGTAAGATCTTTTATTTTAGCATCAATGGTTTTTACTTTTTCATGTTCAGGAGTATAGGTAAGAAGAAGTTCTTTCTTTTCAGCCTGCAACTGTTTGATATTTTTGATCATTTCCGTGGAAAGAAGATCGTTGAATGCTTCAAAATTCGTGGCCAGATCAGGAAAATTATCTTTTCCTTTTTCGACATAGCTGTTGAGATTTTTTATGGCATCAAGGTTCATCTTAATATTGCTTTTCTGAATTTTCAGCTGTGCAATCTTCCTGAGATCTGTTTCGGTTTCCTGCGGAATGTTGATAATATTTTCCTTTTCCCTGTAATTTTCGATTCGGTTTTCGGCACTGGCAAGTTTATTATTAGCCTCACCGATTTCACCTTTAAGAAAATCTACGGTGGTATTGGCCGCGCGGTATTTGTTTTCGATATAGTCCTGAATATAAGTTTCAGCCAGCGTATTCACAAAAAGTGAGGCCTTTTCCGGTACATTGCTTTTAAAATTGATCCTGATAACGGGAACATCTTTATCAACCGAAACGATGTCCAGATCTTTATTGATTTTATCTAAAAGTTTTTCCCTGCTCAGAAATTCAAATTCATATTGATCGATAATTTTTGCGTCCCGTTTTCCCGACAAATATTCTTCATTTTTTGAAATGAGTATTTTTCCGCCTTTGATGTTTACCGGATTATTAAAAGTTCCTTTTATTTCTTTTGATGAATCCGGTACCAATAAAGTATATTGATTTTGGGAATTGACAATAAGCTGGAATTTTTTATCATAGTTTTTTTTATCATTAAAAGTTGCTTCTACCTTAATGGGGGAATCGTTGAATAATTCTACGGAACGAACTTTCCCTTTCCGGTATATTTCCGTTGAAAAAGGTAATTTTCCGAGTGTTTTTTCAATTAAAGAAGTTGATTTAAGGACTTCAATTTCAGTGCTGATTTTATTGGGCGAAGCAAAGACATCAAAATCTTTAAAAAGATTGGCACTGGGAACCCCTTCCTGGGTGTCTGCCAGTTTCAGTTTTGCCGTACTTTCGTACATCGGGGTAACGTAGTTCAGGTATTTTTTTGCACCCAGAACGGAAATCACCATCACGGCAATTACAATGGGAAGACCTCTTAACAGAGGTTTTAGAAATCTTACATTCTCGTTGTTCATGGTAATCGTTATAACAGTCCGAATAATATTGCCGCAGCAGAAGTAACCGTAGCAAAAGGGATAATCGTAGAAATTCTCTTGTCGAAATCTTTGCTTTTTTTGGAAGGAACGATAATGTAATCTCCGGGGTGCAGTACAATATTCTGATTGGGAACATCCTTCATCTGGGTAAGATCTATATTGGTTACCCGCACATTTTCGCCTTCCTGTCTTAATATTTTGACTGATTTCAGGTTGGCATACATTTCAAAACCTCCGGCTTTGGAGACAAGCTCAAGCAGCGTATTCTGGTCTTTATCAACCTGAATTACCGCAGGATTTCGCACTTCTCCCATCACTGCAATTTCCTTGTTGAGCACTTTCACATCAACAATAGGATTTACCAGCCATTTTTTCAGCTTGTTTTTTATTTCTTCTTTAAGTTCCGGAACGGATTTCCCGATCACCGGCGTAGTTCCCAGCCTCGGAATTTCAATATTTCCGCCGGCATCCACGAGCAGCCATTTTCCGTACACTTCATTGGAATTATAGATTCCGTATACCGAACCTACACTGAGATCATCCTGCCCCCAAACCGATAAGGTGATTTTATCATCTTTCCGGATTCTGTACTGATAAGACGGATCAAAACTGAAATCCTGCATATTCCGTGTAGCCTTATCTTCTTCCAGAACGTTGTACGTTTTGCAGGAAAGCACCGACAGTAAAACAGCTGCGTAAATGATTAATTTCTTCAGCATAACTTTAAAATAAAAATGAGAAAAACCTTCTGATCGTTTTAAATTTATTCTGATTCATTTCCTGCCTGATGCTTACAATCTTTTCTATGGTCTCCTTCATTTTTTCGCAGACCTCATTTCCTTTCACCAAATAATCGAAAGTACCATATTTAAGGGTATCTACAGCAGTATCAATACTTTGCTGTGCCGAAACCATAATTACATAAATATTCGGATCATAACGTTTTATTTTCTTCAGGACTTCAAAACCGTTGATGTCCTCCATGTTGTGATCCAGGAAAATGATATCGGGTTTAAGATAAAGCGCGTTGAGGCATTCTGTGCCGTTGCTGAAGATGGTAATATCACTATAATGATGATTTTTTAAATACCGCTCATACATACTTGAGCAGAATTGGTCATCATCTACAATAAAAAGCTTCAGATTGTGAGTGTTTTCCATTTTATAATTAATTTATAGAATCACCTTCTCCACAATCGTACCTTTTACATAAAAAACTGATTTACAATATTATATATTTTTATCTATTTCCATAATATGGAATTTAATCCTGATTTCGGATGATTACAGATGATCTTTTTCCATCTGTGCAATTGCATTCATAAGTGTATTTTTGATTTTTTCAAACAATAAATACAGCTTGGAGATTTCCATGCTTTGCTCCTTCGCCGAAACTTCCAATTCTCTCATTTCCGAAGATATGGATGTTATGCCCACCGCTTCCACACTTGGTCTGAGTTTATGTACAATCCTGGCAATTTCTGCAAAGTTTTGGTTGTTGAACGCAGACTCTATCTGTGGAAGCAGTTCCTGAGTCTGGGTAATGAATAATGCTATAATTTTTTTAATAAACGCTTCATCCCCCTGCCCCAGCTTTCGAATGCCTGTTAAATCATAAGCGATCTCCTTTACCGGTACTGCATCTGATTGATTCTTCTGCGGTCTGATATGCTTATCAATAATGGTAATCAGACTTTCTTCCGCAAAAGGTTTGGTAATGTAATCATCCATCCCGATGCTGATGCATTTGTCGATTTCACTTTTAAAAGCATTAGCAGTAAGCGCAATAATCGGTGTTTTGATTCCCATCTCTTCCCGTAAAATCTGGGTAGCCTCAATACCATCCATTTCCGGCATCTGAATGTCCATTAAAATAATATCAAACTGTTCTTTTTCAAGAATTTCCACGGCAATTCTTCCATTATCAGCCTTTGTTACCAGGCAATTGTAATGCTTCAGAGAATTTTCAGCAACGAGCTGGTTGAGCTCATTATCTTCAACCAATAATATCCGTGTGCCATCCAAAACAATCTGTTCATTTTCTGGAGAATCTTCCTGGTTTAATTTTTCGATTCCTTTATTAAGTACAAGCTGAATGGTAATTGAAGTTCCTACGTTTTTCTCACTTTTCACGTCAATCTCTCCTTTCATCAGATGAATGAGTTCTTTAGTAATAGACATTCCTAATCCGGTGCCTCCATATTTTCTGGAGATAGAACTATCTTCCTGGTTGAACTTTTTAAATATACTCCTGATATATTCTTCACTCATCCCAATGCCTGTATCAGTAATGCAGATTGAAAATGTCTGCTGATGAGGTAGATCCTGCAGCACTTTACAATCAACTGCAATTTTCCCCTGATTGGTAAACTTGAGTGAATTGCCTATAATATTGTACAAAACCTGTTCTATTTTAGAGGGATCTCCTTTAAAAACAGGATAGAGTTTATCAGAAAATGACGTGGTAAGCATCAAACCTTTTTCCTGCGCTTTAGGTTTGAGAATCGTAATTACATTTTCAACACTTTCTCTTATTGAAAAGTTTTTATTCTCCAGCAGCATCTCGCCGGATTCTATTTTTGAGATATCAAGAATATTGTTGATAATGGATAGTAAATGCTGGGAAGCATTATAGCTGTAATCTAAAAATTCCTGTTGCGAACCATTTACGCCTACCCTTTTCAGTTCACGAAGAAATCCTATGATGGCATTGAGCGGCGTTCTGATTTCATGGCTCATATTAGCGAGGAAAACCTCTTTTGCTTTAGAGGCTTCAAGAGCCTTGGCCCGCTGGAGTTTCAGCTCCTCTTCCAGTTTTTTCTGATCTGTGATATCCAGGTGAATTCCTACAGAACCGAGAAGATTTCCCTGGTCATCATAATTGGGTGCGCCGCTTATTGCCCACCATCTTATTTCTCCGCGCTTGTTCTTTACAGGAAGCTGATACACACTAGAAACACCTTTTTTCCTTAGTTCGATCTGCTCCTCCAGGAACTTCATATTATTCTCTCCATAAAGGAAAAGCTGAGACGGATTTTTCCCGATCAGTTCATCAGCTTCAAAGCCCGAAACCTCACAAAAGCTTTGATTGGCGTACTGAATCATCTGGTTATTATCAACTTCAATAAGTCCCAGATTCATATTGGCAATAATGTTGCGATATTTTTCTTCCTGTCTTCTGAGATGATCTTCAGCCCTTTTTCTTTCAGAAATATCAGTGTATTTCCAGAGATGTCCCTGGTACTGATCATTAATAAAAATAGGGATATAATCTCTTTCAAGGAATTTTCCATTCTTCATTTCCAGAAGCTCGTTGGTTACAATTTTCTTTTCTTCAAGGATTTCATTGATTCTCTGAACAAAGTGCTCTTCGTCTTTAAACAAGGTTTTAGATTCTTCCGCAGAGTTGGTACAGTCCAGACCGATCATATCATCAGCAGAAACCGGTATATTAAACATATTACAAAAAAGATCGTTGGTGAAAATGATCTGACGTTTTTCGTCTTCCATTAATATGCCGGACTGTAAATTGGCCAATAGCTTTTTAAGCATTTCTACGGTTCGGGAAAGGTTTCTTTCCAGTACGAGCCGTTCTCTCACATTTACAAGAACCTGGGTAAATATGGTGAGCAGGTTTTTTTCGGTATCCGATAAATTGTGATGATGTTTCACGAAATCAAAACCAACAAAACCCAAACATTCATTCTGCGTCATGGCCGGAATAACAAAAAGACTTTTGATATCCTGTGCCTGTAAAATTTCTTTAATATCGCTTTCAGGAAGTTCTTCAACATTCGGATAGTAAATGCTTCCTCCTTTCTTGTTGATTTCCACCCATTCATCCATCATTTCAAGAGGAATATCCTGCAGGTTGTCTATTTGCGGAGTAATTCCTTCACCGCAGTATTCATAAACATTGGAACAGGTTTTTTCAGCAAAATTATATCTGAAAATATACGCACGGTCTGCGTGAACAAATTCAGACATTTCTTTAAGGGATTTGTTAACACTCTGAGATACCTTTTCAATCGGAATATTGATATATTCGGAAGAAATATCCATTAAAAGATTCTGAAATTCAAGCTGTTTGTTAAGCTGTTCCTGTAAAAATATTCTTTTTTTAAGCTGCTCTGAAACATAGGAAGAAAGCTCTGTAAGATCTTCGGAATCCTGATTTTCAACAGAAGAATCCAGCATTTTAATAACTTCATAGAGATTTGAAATTGACTTTTGCTTGAGAATATTTTCACTTTTGAGGCTCTCGTTGATCTCATTATATTCTTCTTCACTTTGCTTAAAAACATGATCCATCAGATTTTTGTCCCGCTCAAACGATTTATACGATTCATTGACTGCATTGATAAAGCTTTTGAACTGAGGATGAGTTTTGCAGTCTTCCGTAAGATATTTATCGATTTGTCTTCTTAATAGCTTATGAAATTCAATTTCCATGGTGTGTAATTTCGTTAATGGTGGTAATGGTAATGGTCTGATTATGTAAAACACCGTTATCAAAAGGACGCAGTGGTGATATTTCGCCGTAAGAATAAAACCCGGAAATTAAGGTATCCGGGCCTAAAACATCTTTTACCATATCAACTTCTTCTGCAGTACGGGCTCCCAAAACGAGTTTTCTGCCAACACAGCTTATGATAATTGCCATTTTAGGATTTTGGCGGCCTATCTTAAGACATTGATTAGCGGCATCATGGGCTGCGTCAACCAGCCGGTCTATATTGGCCTTCATAAACCTTACTTTACTGCCTTCCGGAAGATCTCCCGCAAATACCATCGTATTATCATTTTCATTCACCGATAAAATAGTTCTCACCACAGGATAAGGATGATCGCCCGAAGTAAGCGACAGCGGAAAAAGTAAAGCTGAGCCCGGTAAATCCTGAGCATATTTTCCAAGGTATTTTTTGTACAATTCCAAGGCATTTTTCCCGTCTATTTCATAAAGAATATTATGCCGGGACTTTGTAACTGTTTTTTCAAGTCCGAAACTTTCCCATCCCCCGAATGAAGAATGAGACAATACAAGATTGCTGCCGTAAAATCCTATTGCTACAATCTTATTGGGCTCTGCCACGGTGTTTAACCCAACTGCCGTTTTTTCAAAATGATCACCGTCGCCAGCCAGACCTCCTGTAATCAAAACATCTTCTGGACGTCCAGAATTGATACCTTCAACAAGCTGGCTTCCGTTGACGCTGCTTCCGTCCGACAAAATGAATACCCATTTGAGCTGTTCTTTAGGAAGCTTATCCATAAGCACTCTTCCGGCTTCATAGCTATCCGGAAAATCGGTAATATCAATCTGAGAGGTTTTCAGGTAGGCTGTAGCAAAATTGAGTACGGTTACTGCTACGGTATTGTCATAAACATCATTGCCGTAAATCTCCCCGGAAGATGATGATAAAGCAATCTCCGCGCCGGGAAATTTTTCTTTTAAGAGCTTAAAAAAAGAGGCATCTTCGATAATATGTCTTGCTCCGTAAGCCAATACAAGCTGAGCATTTTCGTAATTAAGGTTTTCATCATTCCTTTCAAGTTTCCATTCTCTGTCCTTATAAAGTAATTCGGCAACTTTCATGTGTTATTGAGTTTTTTTGTTTTCAGTCTGGTTCAGCAAATTGTATATTGTTGATTTCCCGATATCCAGTATCTTAGCTGTTTTAATGACATCATTATTATTTTTTTTCAGAAAATGGAAGATGATATCGGTGGTGTATTCCTTCAGAGTTTTCTGGCCGTTAAGGAAGTTCTCAGATTTTTTTTCAAGATTGTAAAAAGTAATATCTTCTGCCATAATTTCCCCGTTATCAGCCATCACACAGGCCAGGTCAATAACCGATTTCAGCTCCCTTACATTTCCGGGGAAACCGTATGACAAAAGCTTTTTTTTAGCTTCATTCGACAAGGTTAAAGGTTTACTTTTATTTTCCTTTGCAAACAATTCTATAAAGTGTCTTGCCAGAATCAAAGCATCCTGTTCTCTTTCGCGAAGCGGCGGAAGCTCAATCGGAAGTCCTATAATCCGGTAATACAAATCTTCTCTGAAAGTACCTTTCTTAACTTCAGCAGCAAGATCTTTATGTGTTGCGGTAATGACCCGTACATCAAGCTTTATTTTCTGATTTCCGCCAACTCTGGTAATCTCTCTTTCCTGAAGTGCACGAAGCAGTTTACTCTGGATATTGAGATCAAGCTCTGCAATCTCATCCAGAAAAATAGTTCCACCGTTGGCCTGCTCAAATTTTCCTAACGCTCTATCCGCCGCTCCTGTAAAAGACCCTTTTTCATGCCCAAAAAACTCGCTCTCGACAAGTTCTTTCGGGATCGCAGCCATATTCACCGCTATAAACGGCTTGCTTTTTCTGGGAGAATTATAATGAATTGCTTTTGCCACAACTTCCTTTCCGGTACCGGTTTCCCCGGTTATCGAAACATTGATATTGGATTGTGAAGCTTTGTTTATTTTCGAAAAGGTATTTTTTATTGATTCACTCTGGCCGATGATTGTTTTTTCAAAAGCGTACTTGGTTCCGAGCTCATCCTTCAGCTCTTTAACCTCCTGTTTTAGGGAAATATTTTCTTTAAGCCTGATGATTGAATTCCAGAGCAGCTCCTTTGTATGTTCGTTTTTTACAATATAATCTTTCGCACCAAGCTTTAAAAAATTAACGGCTACCTCAATATTTTCCTGTCCGCTGATGACGATAATAGGAAGATCCGGATATAAATTCTTAATCTGGTTAAACAGCTCATCTCCCTGGAGATCAGGCAGCCCGAAGTCAATACAAATAATATCAGGAGTCTGATAAAGCGCTGAAAGACATTCTTTTGCAGTACTGCAGATATGAACATCATAATCGGGATTTAGCTGTAGGTAGTATTTAAGCATTTCCGCGAAAAAAGGATCATCATCAACTAAAAAGATTTTCATTATTGTGGTTGGTTTTAGTTTTTATACTATCACTAATTTAACAACTTTTGATCAGATTAAGAATAATTTTCAATAAAATAATACGAATACGAAAATTATAAATAATTATTATCATTAATTTATAAAAGGAAAGATGAATTACCAAAAAGGAAGCTTTTATATGAGTAAATACAAATCTATCCCGACAGTGCAGGACAATATTTACCCGTGTTTGTCTTAGATTGCAATTATTAATATTTTGAAAATGAAGTTCATTAATAATAAAATAAAAATTCTGGCATTAACAATTCTACATACAGGAATAATGGCGGTATCAGCTCAATCTTCAATCCACAAAGCCGAAACGTCAACATCACAATCCGGCAAAATTGTTCCTGATAACCTGAACTGGTCAGAAAGAATGCTGCTTTCCGAAATGTACCGTTTCCCGGAATCCTGGATGCTTGATTTCAGCAAAAGTCCGAAATGGACTTACCCTTCAGCTATTGTACTGGATGGTGCCGAACAACTTTACACAAAGACAGGCAAAAAGGAATATTACGACTATATCAGTGGTTTCGGAGAAAAACTCATCAAAGAAGATGGTACAATTCTCACGTATGAACTGGAAAAATACAACATCGATCTTTTGAACAGCGGAAACGTATTGCTTTATCTTTATGAAAAAGAGAAAAAAGAAAAATACCTTAAGGCACTTCAAACCTTACGTTTACAAATTGCCGGTCAGCCAAGAACTCAAGAAGGTTCTTTCTGGCATAAAAAAATATATCCGTATCAGGTCTGGCTGGATGGGCTTTATATGGGAATGCCATTCTACGCACATTATACAAAAGATTTTTCTAAAGGAAATGATGCTGCAAAAGCGTACGATGAGATTGTTTTCCAGTTTGACTCGGTACAGAAAAATCTTCTGGATAAAAAAACAGGGCTGCTCTATCATGGCTGGGACGAAAGCAGACAACAAGCCTGGGCTGATAAACAAACCGGATTGTCTCCTAATTTTTGGGGAAGAGCGATGGGCTGGTACGGAATGGCAATGGTGGACGTACTGGATTATTTGCCCCAAAATCATCCCGGCAGAGCGAGATTAATTTCTTACATTAAATCCTTTGCAGATGCTATTGTCAAAGTTCAGGATAAGGAAAACGGACTTTGGTACCAGGTTTTGGATAAAGCCGGAGAAAAAAGGAATTACACCGAAGCTTCCGCGTCTGCAATGTTTGTTTACATGATGATCAAATCCGTGAACAAAGGATATCTTCCTCAATCTTATAAAGTGTATGCCAAAAAAGGCTACAATGGAATTATTAAGAATTTAATCACGGTTGATGAAAACGGCGTTGTTAATCTCAACAAATGCTGTGCGGTTGCCGGTTTAGGAGGAAAGCCATACAGAGACGGCTCTTATGAATATTATGTGAATGAAAAGATCCGCTCCAACGATGCCAAAGGAACCGGACCCTTTATACTCGCCAGTATAGAGTTTGAAAAATAAGATCATTAATAAATGGAACAGGTAATGAAGAAACTGATATTGTTTTTATCTTTTCTGATAGTAAATTTAAACTTCGCACAGGAAAAAATCATTTTGTGGCCGAAAGGCCAGATGCCTAACTCAAAAGGCTTATCATTGAAAACCGAAGAGAAAGACGGGCGAATTGTACAGATAAAAGAACCCGAACTATTTGCCTTTTTGCCGCCAAAAGAAGAAAGAAAGCCTATGGCCGTCATTGTTATTCCCGGCGGCGGTTATTATAAGCTGACGTATGATCTTGGTGGTTTCCAGATTGCAAAATGGTTCAATACCTTAGGAATCTCCGCTTTTGTCCTTAATTACAGATTACCTGTTTCTCCGGATGTGAAACAGCGAGAAATCGCTCCATTACAGGATATTCAGGCGGCGATAAAATACCTTAGAAAAAATGCTGTCCAATATGGGATTTCACCTGACCGGATTGGCGTAATCGGAACTTCAGCCGGAGGACATCTGGCTGCATCGGTAAGCAATATCACAACAGATTACACGGAATTGAAAGGCGATTCGACCTCTATTTCCACCATTCCTAATTTTGCAATTTTAATTTCCCCGGTTATCGATTTGGGGGAATTTGCGCATGTTGGAAGCCGCAAGAGTTTGTTGGGTGAAAATGCTTCTCAGGACAAAATCAGCGAATATTCCATGCAGAACCGTGTGACCGATAAAACCCCGCCAACATTACTGATGCACGCACAGAATGATAAAACCGTTCCGGTGATGAACAGCATTCTGTATTATCAGGCTATGACGAAAAACAAGGTGAAAGGTGCATTATTTATTTTCCCGGAAGGCGAACATAAAATCGGAATTACAAACAAATCAAAATTAACCGATAACTGGAAAACGCTTTGCTCCGACTGGCTGAAAACATTATTCCCAACTCCATAATTTTCTAACCGACAGTGCAGGATAACCAATTCTTATATTTATTTTAGATTGCAATAGATAAACCGCACTATATTTCCAGATTCTTATGAAAAAATATCTTCCAATTCTTCTTTTTTTAGTTCTTTCCGTTGCTATTTCTGCCCAATATAAACCATGGACTTCCGCAAAACAGCCTCTGAAAGAAATCAAAGCTTTAAAAAAGCAAATCAAAAAACCTGAATTCAGAAATGCAGATTATCTGATTACGGATTTCGGGGCAATCGGAGACGGTAAAACAAAAAATACGGAAGCTTTCAAAAAAGCCATCGAAAAATGTAATGCTGAAGGCGGAGGAAGAGTTGTCGTTCCAAAAGGTATATTTTTAACGGGAGCTATTTATTTAAAAAGCAATGTTAATCTTCATTTAAGCGATGGTTCTACCATTCTGTTCAGCCAGGACAGCAACGACTACCCTATCGTTTTCACACGTTGGGAAGGAATGGAATGTATGAATTATTCGTCTTTAATTTATGCTTACGAAGAAGAAAATATTGCGGTTACCGGAAAAGGGACTTTAGACGGAAATGCCGACAATGACAACTGGTGGTTCTGGTGCGGTGCTACAAAATATGGCTACAATGAAACCCGTCCCGGAAGGCAGAATCCTGCCCGCGCAAAGCTTCACGAATATATGGCTGAAAGAAAACCAGCAAGAGAAAGAATTTTTGGTGACGGTTATTATTTAAGACCAAATTTTGTTCAGCCTTACCGATCTAAAAACTTTTACATGGCAGATGTTTTGGTTAAAAATTCCCCGATGTGGAACTTAAATCCTGTGTTGTGTGAAAATGTTTTGATTGAAAGGGTAAAAGTCATCAGCCACGGACCAAACAACGATGGTTTCGACCCTGAAGCCTGTAAAAATGTATGGATTAAAGATTCTTATTTCGATACCGGTGACGACTGTATCGCCATAAAATCCGGAAGAGACGAGGACGGAAGAGACATCGGAAGACCTGCCGAAAACCACCTCATTGAAAACTGCGAAATGAAAGACGGTCACGGCGGAGTCGTTATCGGAAGCGAAATTGCAGGTGGTGCCAGAAATATTTATGCCATTGGAAACGTGATGGACAGTAAAAATCTTGATCGTGCATTAAGAATCAAAACAAGCTCAAGCCGTGGCGGAATCATCGAAAACGTATTTTTTTATAATACAAAAGTGGGAGCATATGATGAAGCGGCAATACGTTTTAATATGCATTATGAAAAGCCGGGAAATCATATTCCGACGATCAGAAATATCCGGGTGGAAAATTTAACCGTAGATAAAGGCGGAAAGTATGCCGTATTTTCGGATGCCTACGAATCTTCCCCAGTGACGGATTTTACCATGATTAATGTAAAAATGACTGGCGTAAAAATACCATACAAGGTAGATTTTATGAAAAATGTAACACTTAAAAATGTAACCGTTAACGGACAACCATTAACTGAGTTGAAACCGTAAAATAAACACATTTAAATTCATTTAATCTGGTTATTGAAAGTCTTCGACAAGCTCAGACTGACACGTTATAAAAACAGTTTGTATTAGAGATGTCACACTGAGCCTGTCGAAGTGTCTTTAAATATTATTGTTTATTAATTTTATATATCTAGTTCTATTATTACCAAAAAAGACAATCCGTATAATTATTTTAGAGAATTAAAATGCACAAAAAAACCATTTTAGCCGGACTGATTGTTTTGTCGGCACTCTCCCATTCTTTTGCCCAATCGAAACATTGGCAGAACAACGAGCGTGAACTGCATTACAAACAAGATAAAGGCGATTTTTTGCTGGTCAACGGAAAGTACAGATTCAACCGGGCATTGTATGGCGATAATCTTGCTTCCAGAGTTGAAGCGGGAGATTTGCCGGAATTTGCACTCTACCTTCCCGGGATGGGCGGAAACCTGCAGTTTGTCATTCAGAAAGGAAATTCCATTAAGAAATTAATTCATGCTGAGAAGATTGAAACCCGTTATCGGCCAGGCTCAATGTTGTATGAGATTAAAGACCCTGTTCTTGGCAGCGGAACTTTAAAATTAACCGTTTTAGCTCAGGCTAAAGAAGAAGGCCTTGTCCTAAAAATGGAAACCCTGAATATAGATTCTTCCACAAAAATTTATGCAGTTTATGGCGGAGCAAGCGGAACAACTTTCAGCAGAAACGGAGATATTGGTGCAGATCCTGAATCCGGATTTTATCTGTTGCCAGAATATTGTCTGAACAATCAGTTTCAACTTAATAAAAATCAGTTTCAACTCAATTATTTAAATAAGAAAAAAGAAACGCAGACTGTCAGCGGAAGCTTTTCAAATGTAAATGTATTACAAAAAACCGATGCGGCGACTTTAGAGAAACTTTCTGACTTTACTCAAAATAAAACAGATCAATATCCTATTATTTACGCTTCGTATTCTTCACAGAAAAAGCCGGTTTATATTCAGATTTCCAAAGGAAAATCAATTAAAAACTTTTCGGATGAAGCGTTAAAAAACATCTTTAATGAATCTGAAAAAGCCCGATTAACATTAACGAATCGAATTCAGCTCAAAACTCCGGATGCAGATTTGAATAACTTTGGAGCCAATTTAGCCGTCGCCGCAAACGGAATTTGGGAAAGTCCGACCTTTCTTCACGGTGCCGTTGCCTGGAGAATGCGGCTGAATGCTTGGCGTGGCGCTTACACAGCCGATGTATTAAGTTGGCACGACAGAGCAAAAGAACATTTTGAAAGCTATTCCAGATCACAAGTCCTGGAGCCAAAAGCTGCTCCGGTTGTGATGGATACTTTGAGACATTTAGCTCGTTCTGAAGAAAAAATGGGAACTTCCGTTTTTTCGAGCGGTTACATTTCCAGAAACCCGAATGACAACACTAAACCGCATCATTACGATATGAATCTGGTGTTTTTTGATCAGCTTTTTTCACATTTCAATTACACAGGAGACGTAGAATTTCTCAAAAAAATGTGGCCGGCGATGGTTCGTCATATGGATTGGGAAAAGCGAAATTTCAAACGTGGTGATTTGTATGATGCATATGCTGCGATTTGGGCAAGCGACGCGTTACAATACTCTGGCGGAAAAGTGACACATACTTCGGCATATAATTACAGGGCTAACCGTGAAATGGCGAAACTGGCGAAGATAATTGGTGAAAATCCGAAACCTTACGAACAGGAAGCTGAAGCGATTATAAAGGCAATGAAAAACGAACTTTGGATTAAAAACAAAGGTTATTTTGCTGAATATAAAGATGCTTTAGGCAATCAAATTGTTCACGATAAACCGGGAATATGGTCAATTTACCACGTTTCGGATGCGTTTATTCTGAATGAATTTGAAGATTACCAGAACATACAATATATTAATAACTATACGCCGAAAATTCCGGTTACGGTAAAAGGTACAGATCATAAAGATTATTATACTTTATCCACCACCAATTGGCAGCCTTACGACTGGTCCATCAACAATGTTGCATTGGCGGAAAATTTACAGACCGCTTTGGCGTATTGGCAAGCCGGAAGAAATGATGAGGCCTACCAACTTTGGAAAGGAAATCTGGTTGAATCAATGTATTACGGCATCAGTCCTGGGAATTTTGAACAGCTTTCGCATTATGATGCATTTCGTGGGGAATTGTACCGGGATTTTGCCGATCCTGTTGGCGTAGCTTCCAGAACTTTAACGGAAGGGCTTTTCGGAGTTTATCCTAAATTATTAAATGATAAAATTGAAATAAAACCCGCATTTCCGAAAGACTGGAATTTTGCTGAATTAAAGCTTCCGGATTGGGAGTATTATTTTAAAAGAAGTGCGGAAAAGACTGAATATTTATTTAATTCAAAATATCAGAATCCGGTGGCGCTGGAAATGCAGATTCCGGTGAATGAGTCCAACATCAAATCGGTAAAAGTAAATGGCAAAAATGTGGATTGGAAAATTAAACCCAATTCTATTTTGCAGCCGATTATTCAGTTTGAAACGCCGAAAGGAAAAGATTTTAAGATTGAAATTAATTATTCGGGAGAAGAATTAAAAAATGAACAGACAAATTATATCAATTATATTTCTGAAAGTCTTCAGTTGAATTTTGATTCAAAAAAGAAGATTAAAGATGTTCTTGACCCACAGGAATTGATTAAAATTCGAAATGGAAATAAGTTTGATCTAATTCAGCAAGAAAGAAAAGGAACTTTTTTCGTGCAAACCGAACAAAACGGTACAACCTGGTGGCAGCCTGTGAATGTGGATATCCGGTTTCCCCTGGAAACAAAATGGATCAATAAAAAACTGCAGATCCAATCTAAATCATCCAGTCCAATTAATGGAAAACTGACTATTAATGGTTTTAATCAAACTTTTAATATTCAAAAAAATCAACATACAACCATTGAAATTCCTGTAAATTATTTAAGTAAAGGAACAAATTCTATCAAACTCGAATACAACGGAATTAAACAAATTATTGAAATTGCAGACTGGGAAATTGAAAACCAGGGTCAGTTTAATACCATTTCATTAGCCTCAAAATATAATGAAAAAGTAACCGAAATTTTCAATCAGAAATATCTTTCGCCAAGATTAAAAGTACCCACGCTGCAGCTTCCTTGGCAGGGAATCGGAAACTGGTGCTATCCTTTGATTACCGCTCAAATTGATGACATTGGTTTGATGAATAAAAGAAAAAACGGCAAAGTTCATTTCCTCGGAATTCCCTTTTTAATTGATAAAACAGATAAAAATATTGTGTTTGCAAGTCAATGGGACAATTATCCTGATTCGGTTGAAATTCCTTTGACCGGAAAAGGAAAGAAAATCTATTTTCTAATGGCAGGTTCTACCAATCCGATGCAGTCGCAGATTGTGAACGGGACAATTACGGTTCAATATACTGATGGCTCGACTTCAGAACTGGAATTGAAAAACCCGACCAATTGGTGGCCAATTGAGCAGGATTTGTTTGATGATAATTTTGCATTTGAAATTCCGGATGATAAAATTCCGTACCGTGTCCAACTGAAAACCGGAGAATTGTACAAAGGCGGAACTTTGCGTAAATATTCGAGCATTAAAGGATTTACAGACCGTCAGGTGGATGGCGGTTCTGCTACGATTCTGGACTTGCCGATTGATGAAAATAAAGAATTAAAATCGATAAAATTAACAGCCGTGAGCAATGATGTGGTGATTGGAATGATGAGCGCAACTGTTTTGAAATAAATATAATGACGAATGCACGAATGTTTATTAACAATTAATTCGTGAATTCGTGGATGATAAAATAAAATGGTTAAACCGCAAAAGGTTCAAAAGAAATGTTTGAGAATAAGAAATTCAAAGTTTACAAAATGTGGAAATATAAAGTTTACATTTTGTAACCTTTTGACTAACTAAAAAGCCAGGAAATCTTTTGTCTCTTTTGCGGTTAAGAAATAAAATAAATTTTAAAATGAAAAAAATTGCAATATATCTAAGTCTTTTCTGCATTGGATTTTCGTCCTTAAATGCCCAAAAAATCGACCGCAAAAAAGTTATTCAGAGACATAATATCGTCAATGTAAAAGCAGATACTTTATCAACTTTAACGGTTGGAAACGGAAAGTTTGCTTACACCGTTGATATCACCGGAATGCAGTCATTCCCGGAATATTATAAAAACGGTGTTTCTTTGGGAACACAGTCGGAATGGGGCTGGAACAGTTTTCCGAATACCGAAAATTATACTTTTGAGGAAACTTTAAAACCTTACGACTTCAATAATGACGGAAGAAAAGCGTTATACAGTGTTCAAATCAAAGAACCTGAACGCAATAAAAAGGCGGTAGAATATTTCCGGGTGAATCAACATCGTCTGCAACTAGGAAATATAGGTCTTGAGCTGATCAAAAAAGACGGTAAAAAAGCGCAGGTTTCAGATCTTCAAAACATCTATCAGAAAATTGATTTGTGGACCGGAATAATTACGAGTGAGTTTTCTCTGGAAGGAACTCCGGTAAAAGTATGGACGGCGTCTTTTCAGAATTCTGATAAAATAGGAGTTAAAATTGAATCTGATTTAATTAAGCAAAAAAGATTGAAAATTTTTGCAAAATATCCTTATCCAAGCGGACAGTTTCTGGATGAAGGGACTTTTTATGGTAATGAAAATCAACATTCAACAAAATTAACTTCTTCAAATTCAAATCAGGGCTTTATTGAGCACAAATTGCAAACTGCAGATTATTTTACGCAATTGTATTTTACCGAAGGAAAATTAAGTGAGGCCGGAAAACATTATTTTGTTTTCGAACCTTCTTCAAAAAGCAAAACGGTTGAACTGAGTGTTGAGTTTTCAGAGAAAAATCAAAAAACAAATAAAAGCTTATTTGCAGATGCTGAAAAAGAAAGCAGTTCAGGCTGGAAAAACTTCTGGGAAAGCGGTGCAGCGGTTGATTTTGAAGGAAGCACCGATAAAAGAGCCAACGAATTGGAACGCAGAATTGTTTTGTCTGAATATTTAACGAAAGTTCAGTGCGGAGGAAGCAATCCGCCACAGGAAACGGGTTTAACTTTCAACAGCTGGTACGGAAAACCGCATACCGAAATGCATTGGTGGCACGGCGTTCATTACGCTTTGTGGGGAAGGCCGGAAATTCTGGAAAAGCAATTGGATTATTATTTCAGATCGTTTGAAAAAGCAAAAAAATTAGCGGAAAGACAGGGCTATAAAGGCGTTCGCTGGATTAAAATGTCGGATAATGAAGGCAATGAAAGTCCGTCTTCTGTAGCTGCATTTCTGATCTGGGAACAGCCGCATTTGATTTACATGACCGAGCTTTTATATCGTGATAAAAAGGATAAAAAAGTTTTGGAAAAATATAAAGACTTAGTGTATGCAACGGCAGAATTTATGGCTGACTTTGCAACGTATGACAGAGAAAAAAACCGTTACAATCTTGGGAAAGGCGTCATTCCGGCGCAGGAAGTTTTCCCTGCAAAAGATACTTATAACCCGACATATGAAGTCGCTTATTGGGATTGGGCGTTGAGGGTTGCGCAACAATGGAAAGAAAGACTGGGCGAACCAAGGGATAAAAAATGGGATGATGTAATTAATAAATTAGCACCGCTTCCAATTCAGGACGGAGTTTATTTATCCACGGAATCGGCAAAAGACTCTTTCACTTTTCCGAAATGGATGACCGATCATCCTGCAGTTTTAGGCGCATTAGGAATGGTTCCTGAATCTCCGAAACTGGATAAAAAAATTATGAAAAATACACTCGACATCGTTTGGGAAAGATGGAACTGGGGTCACACCTGGGGCTGGGATTTTCCGATGACGGCAATGACGGCTGCAAGGCTCGGACTTCCGAATAAAGCTTTGGATGCTCTGTTTATGGATGTTCAGACCAATACCTACCTTAAAAACGGGCATAATTTTCAGGATGGACGTTTGAGAATTTATCTGCCGGGAAACGGCGGAATTTTAACAACTGTTGCGATGATGCTGGAAGGTTGGGACAGTTCAACAGGACAATTTCCCGGATTTCCGAAAGATGGAACCTGGAAAATTAAAGCGGAAGGTTTTAAAAAGATGCCTTAAAGAGTTTCACATTCATATAGTTTCCAAGTCTGTTCTGAAAAGGACAGGCTTTTTTTTATAAACGATTGAGATTTAAAGTTTACAATAAAATTAGAGTTATCATCGTTTTACGTTATGAAACCGGCAATTTAAATAATTTAAACTCATATAAAATTATGATTACAAATTATTGATAATAAATAATTTATGTTAATACATTTCATTAAACATGATGATTATCAGTTATTATAATTTTTTGTAACTTGTCTACTTTAACAAATCATTCTTCTGAAATTCATTTTGTTAAAATTAAATCATTCCATACCCCAAAACTATGGCAGAAACTTTTGAAATACATATCAACGAAAACTCCCGTGTTCCCAAATACAAACAGATTGTAGACTCTATTCTAAACGGAATTGATGGCGGAGAAATCAGCATCGGTGAAAAAATCCCCTCCATTAATGAACTGAGCGAATCCTGTTTTCTTTCCCGTGATACAGTGGAAAAAGCGTATAAAGAATTAAGAAAAAGGCAAATTATTGAATCGGTGAAGGGCAAAGGATATTATATTTCCCGTATCAATAAGAATGACACGATTAATATTTTTTTCCTTATCAACAAACCGAGTACCTACAAGATGATGATTTATAATTATTTTGTGAATGCAATCGGTACCAAAGGCAATGTGGAAATGTATATTTACCACTGTGATGAGACGCTTTTCATCAATGCCTTGAAAAAAAATATGGGCGGTTTTGATTATTATGTCGTCATGCCTCACTTCCGGGACGAGCAGTCCAAACACACAAGCTCCACCAGAGAAGTCATTGAAATGATTGAAAAGATTCCAAAGAATAAACTGCTGATGCTGGACAATACAAAACCCAATATTTCAGGAGAATACGGCTCTATTTTTCAGGATTTCGAGCATGATATTTACAATGCTTTGAAAGAGGGTCTTGATAAAATCAGGAAATACGAAAAGATCATACTGGTGTATCCGGATAAGTCCATCCATCCCTATCCTTTCAGGATCGTAAGGGGTTTTGAAAAATTCTGCCGGGATTTTAAGCTTGATTATGAAATTCTAGATGAAATTTACTCTGATATGGAACTGCAGGATAAGGATATTTTTATAACCATCCGCGAACGTGACCTGGTGAATCTTGTAAAACAGATCCGGCAGAAAAACCTGAAGCTGGGCGAAGATATTGGCATTATCTCCTACAATGAAACTCCATTAAAAGAATTACTGGGAATTACTGTAATCACCACCGATTTTAAAGCGATGGGCGAATCTGCCGCGTATATGATCCTAAAGAACAAGAAAGAATCAGTGAATAATGTTTTTAAATTTATTCAGCGGGATTCTCTTTAAAAGAAATTCCAAATTCCTTTTTATTTGCGCAATCGATTACATTGTTTATTATATTATTTAGATTATTTCATTATGATTAAAAAATTAATTTTTGCTTTGAGTTTAATAATGGCTATTACCCTGTCCGCACAAAAAATGAATGATCCAGATGCTGTAAAAGCGGCAGCCGAGAAGTTGCGACTGGCTATGATTAGCGGGGAAAAATCTTCCCTTGAGTCTTTAATTTTACAGGAACTCTCGTACGGACATTCCGGAGGACACATTGATGATGCCCAAGAGTTTGTAGAAAAGCTGGTTACGAAGAAATCTGATTTTCTAACAATTGATGTTACCAACCAAACCGTACAGATTGTCGGAAATACAGCAATTGTGCGCCATCATTTTTATGCAACAACCGCCGACGCAGGAAAAGCTCCGGGTGATGTCACTTTGGATATTTTACTGGTTTGGGCCAAAGTGAAAAATGACTGGAAGTTACTCGCAAGACAGGCGGTGAAAGCTGAGAAAAAGAAATAGTTCTTTATTAATATAATTTAAAATTCGCAGGGAGTTCTTTGCGAATTTTTTGTTCTAAAATTTTTGTTATTTATTGACACAGAGATTCATTATTTATTCTGAATACTTTAGAGAGCAAAGAATGAAATCAATAAATTGACTGTTATGAAGCGATCGTTTGAGCTTTACGAAGCAAATTTATTTGTCTTTACTTATTAAATCAACAGTTTGAATAAGTAATTTTTGTTTAAAATTATTTAAGTTTGGCTAAAGCCAATTGAGATATTTAATAAGAAAACAGGCTAAAGCCCGTTCCTATTAATCAATTTATTCTGTAATTTTTTGCAAAAGCTTATTAACTTCTATCATTCCGCTTCCCGCTCAAAAACCTATACTCTAAAATCCTGCAGCTGCTCCGGTTTTTCACAACAAAGCTGCTCCATTACCTGCCTGAACTGCATCTTGAGCATCTCAATAATATGGTCGCCGCCTTTATCTCCTAAAGCTCCAACAGCATACATAAAAGTTCTCCCCATAAAAGTAAATTCGGCACCGCAGCTTAATGCACGGGCAACATCAGGCCCGGTTCTTATACCACTGTCCATCATGATTTTGATCTGGTCTTTATATTTTTCGCTGATTTCTTTTACCACCGCAATCGTAGATTCTCCTGCATCAAGCTGTCTTCCTCCATGATTGGAAATAATCATCCCATCGAAGCCTAAACGTACTGCTTCTTCGGCGTCTTCATCGGAAGCTACTCCTTTAATGACCAGTTTTCCTTTCCACTGATCGCGGATCGCCTTGATTCTGTCCGAATTTAATCTTCCTGAAAAAGTGGAATTCATGAACTGTCCCAATTGCTTTACGTTCATGTTTTTGTCCATGTATTTTTCCATGGTTTTAAAGCCCGGAACGCCGTGCTTCAGCATTTCAAGACACCATTGAGGTTTTACCAGAGCCTGGGAAACATTCCGGAAATTTAGTTGTGGCGGCATTGCCAAACCGTTTCTTATTTCTTTAGCTCTGTATCCGAATGTTGGAACATCTGCCAGAACCACCAGCACATCATATCCGGAACCTTCACAACGCTTGAGAATATCGTCACGCAACCATTCTTCTCTGGGATGGTACAGCTGATACCAGGCTCTACCTTCCGTTAATTCTGCAATTCTTTCAATACTGCTGGTGGTAACGGTGCTTAAAATGAAAGGAATATTATGTTTAAAAGCTGCTTTTGCAAGGATTTCCGGGGCATTCGGCCACATTAATCCCTGCAGGCCGACTGGCGAAATCCCGAAAGGTGCAGAGTATTTTACCCCGAATAATTCGGCTTCCATGTTGGCTTCCGCAAAATTGTTATTTAAATACCTCGGCCGGAGCAGCACTTCTCTCAGTTCTTCTGTATTTCTATCGCGGTTTATATTCTCATTACAGCCGCCGTCAAGATATTCAAAAGCAAAACGGGGCATTCTTTTTTTAGCTCTTTCAATTAAAAGATCGAGTGACGCATATTTTGTATCAAATGGGAAAGCCATGATTACAGGTTTTTATGTTATAAAGTTAGAAGTGAGAAGTGAGAAGTTAGAAGTTAGAAGTAAGAAGTGAGAAGTGAGAAGTGAGAAGTCAGAAGTTAGAAGTCAGAAGTTAGAAGTTAGAAGTTGATTCTTTTACATTTTACTTTTCACTTTTTACTTTTCACTTTTTACTTTTTACTTTTCATCTTTTACTTTACATATTTACAAATTAAAAATTAAAGGCTGAAGCACTTTCATCTGATAATGCTCCTGTAAGAAAGTTTCGTCTATTTTTTTATTAGAAATGACCATGGAAGCTCCCAATGCAGAACCCAACGGCGAATGGCTGGACATCACATGATAATGCTGAAAATGATGAGACATCAGTTTCATAAACACATCATTATCGGTAAATCCTCCATCGATGTAAATATTTTGAATTTCCGAATTTCCAATTGCATTTTGTATAGTATGAATCTGCAAATCCATCAGTTCGATCATCAGCTGATGATACGCTTCTTCAAAAGTTGCGAAAGCATTTAAATCGGTCTCGGTGATCATTTTTCTTTTTAAAATAATCCCTTCAAAACGGAAATAAACGGCTTTATGCTTCATTAAACGCAGATACAGTTCCTGGTCAAACTGCACTTCCCTGTGGAAACCATATTCTTTTCCGTAATGTGCGCATAATTTTTCCACCTGGATTTTATATTCATTTCCCATAAAAAAACGGGATGCCTTCACACGTTTCCCATCAATTCTCATGTAATTCAGACAATTATTTTCGATGTCTTCATCGGTTAAGCTTTCATCATTGAAAGGATTAAGTGAAATACTCCAGGTTCCCGTTGAAAGGAGTAAAAACGGTTCTTTTTTACTTAAAATATACGGTAAAAGCGCTGAAGAGCTGTCATGAATTCCCACCCCGATTTTAATTTTTTTATTTCTGTAAGAAGTATTGATGCTTGCTGAAGTCGGTACAATTGGTGGTAACAGGGCATCTATTTCCTCTTCGTAGACCCAGTCGTGGTAATCTGCTTTATCATAGTTCCATAAATTGGTGTGGCAGCCGATTGATGTGAATTCGGAGACACAGATTCCGGTAAACAAATACGATAGATATTGCGGTAAATGGAGACTGTACCTGATCTTTTTGAAAACTTCAGGATGTTTATATTTCAGCCAAAACAATTGTAATCCTGAATTCAGCATTCCCGCCTGCGGGGAAGCGGTTTCACGGGCGATTTTTAATTTGGTTCCGTGTTTTTTATAGAATAAATCCAAGATCTCTTTATCCATCGGTTTGGTGTAATTGTACAATGGCGTGAGAACATTTCCCCTCTGGTCCAAATGCACAAAACTTGCTCCGTATGTAGAGAAATTGATGGCTTTTACTTCAAAATTTTCATCGTCGAGAATGGCATTGAAATTATCTTTAATCCAGTTTTGGAGTGCCGCAAGATCTTCCGTCGGGTAGGCGTCTTCGTCTGTTGTAAGGGGTAATTCGGTATACTCACGAACGACTTCTTGGTAGTTTTTATCAAACAGAAAGAATTTTTTATTGGTTTTTCCAATATCAAATACAATGGTTACCTTCTTTTTTTTAGACATTTTCTTGGATGATTATTTTTTTATTGCAAAAGACTCTTTTAAACACTTTCTTTTATTTAAACGCAAAGTCCGCAAAGATTTTTTTAAATACTATACGTTTTTTAAGTTCGCAAAACGAAGTTTCGCCGATTCCAATGAATAAATCATAAAATTGAGGCAAAGGCGTTCTACTCAGCAAAGATTACAAAGAGCTTAATTTCTTTTGTAAATTCAATATTATTATTTAATTTATATCTTTTTTTAACTCAAAGCTCGCAAAGATTTTTTTTAATACTATCTGTTTTTTAAGTTTGCAAAGGCGTTTGACTATGTCGAATCTTCGATTTCACTCAGCGAAGAAACAAAGAATTTAGCATATATACTCCTGTAAAGTTCAATAATGTATTTTGCTAAATATTCAATTATATTAATAATTTCTTATACACCATTAAGGAGTGTTCAGATGTATCAAGATCATCAAGAAAATCCACTAATTCTTCAAGCATATGCTTAACCTTAATAATCTAAACACTTTCAACCTTAATGATAAAAATATAAGGATACATATAATTAAAAACTTTCGATTGCACTTGAAAGTTCAAATTATCAAATTAAACAGGTTACAATCCTGTTGCTTTTACATTCAGCCCTCTTTCGGAGATTAAATGTTCTCTCACTTTAAGATTTCTGTAAGCCGAAATAGGATCGATCGCCGCACCTGACTGAAATCTTGCGGCTTTTAATAACGGACGAACATCTGTTCTGTACGCATTCTGCAAAATTTCCTGGGCACGGACAACATCGTTATTCAGCTGCGCATCTTTCAATGCTTTCTGATCTACCAGAAGTGCCTGTGCATAAGCCATTAAAATCGCTTCCAGTGACTGAATAAGATCTTCCAGCGGATCTTTGATGTTATGGCTTGCATCAATCATCCACGCCGGATAAGGATTCTGCGGATTGTTTTCGATTCCATAAACCAATTCGTTGAAAATCAGGAACAATGCATAAGGCTTGATGGAACCTACCGTTAAATCATCATCACCATATTTGCTGTCGTTAAAATGGAAACCTCCCAATTTTCCTTTGTACATTAAGGTTGCAATGATTTGCTCAATGTTTGAATTGGGTAAATGATGCCCTAAGTCGACCAAGGTATAAGCTCTTTCTCCGCAAGCGTTTGCCAGCATGAAAGACGTCCCCCAATCCTGAATGGTTGTAGAATAAAAATTCGGTTCGTAAGGCTTATATTCGATGAATAATTTCCAATCTTCCGGCATTCCTGCATAAATTTCTTTTAAACTTTGTTCTGTTTTTGACAAAGCGGTCTGGAAATTTAATTGTCCCGGAAAGCTTGCGCCGTCTGCCAGCCAGACCGTTAAACTTTTAGAGCCTAATTCTTTACCAATACGGATTACTTCTTTATTGTGTTCAACGGCATATGCTCTTACATCTTCGTTCGACGCATTCAAAGAGCCGAATTTGTATGATTGCTGTGCTCCCGGCTGATCCTGAAACGTATTGGAATTCATCGCATCGAAAACCAATCCGTGAGCAGCCGCTTTTTCTTTAATTGCCTGTACATCATCCGGAATGTCCCACGGAATATGCAATGAAACAGCTCCTGCGGAGTTCGTTAATGCATGGATAAGCCCGATATCTTCTAATTTATGTTCCAATGTTGCCGGTTCGCCGCCGTAGGAAAATCTTCCGAAACGTGTACCTCCTGCGCCTAAAGCCCAACTTGGAACAGCCACCTGAAAGTCGGCAATTTTTTTGACAATTTCAGAAACATTTGCTCCTGATTTTGTGAGTTTATCTGATAAATAAGCGAAATCCGAATTGAAGTTTTCGGTTTCACTTTTATTATATTGCTTTATACTGTCTTTGTTTATAATCATGGTCTGATTTATATTTCTCAGGTTTTTTTTTGTTATGCACAGGGTTGCACCCTGTGTTATTGTAGGTCGCCACTTCGTGGCTTTGGTTGAGGAAATTTATTTTTAAATTCATTTAACATAATAATATCAAACTTACGATTTAAAATATACTCATTCAGTATTGATGTAAAAATTATCTTGGGAACGCATTCGCCATTCCGCCGTCTACATTGATGATGTTTCTTTTGCATAGGGTTTCGCCCCTATGCTGTTTTATGTCGCCACTTCGTGGCTCCGGTTCAAGAAAATTATTTTAAATTCATTAAATATTTAACATCATATCAAACTTACGATTTAAAATAATATTGATATGAAAATTTTACCTTGGGAAAACATTTGCTATTCCGCGGTCTACATTGATGATGTTTCTTTTGCATAGGGTTTCGCCCTATGCTGTTTTATGTCGCCACTTCGGGGCTTTGGTTGAGGAAATTTATTTTTAAATTCATTTAACATAATAATATCAAACTTACGATTTAAAATATACTCCTTCAGTATTGATGAAAAATTATCTTGGGAACGCATTCGCCATTCCGCCGTCTACATTGATGATGTTTCTTTTGCATAGGGTTTCGCACTATGCTGTTTTATGTCGCCACTTCGTGGCTTTGAGAGAAAACAATTGATTAAACTGACACAAATGTAGTTTAATCAATTGCTTATTCTATGAGCTTTATCTTGGGAACGCATTGGCCATTCCACCATCTACGTTGATGATGTTTCTTTTGCATAGGGTTTCGCCCTATGCTGTTTTATGTCGCCACTTCGTGGCTTTGAGAGAAAACAATTGATTAAACTGACACAAATGTAGTTTAATCAATTGCTTATTCTATGAGCTTTATCTTGGGAACGCATTGGCCATTCCACCATCTACGTTGATGATGTTTCCTGTGCTTTTATTTAAAATGGCAAGGCATGCAAAAACGCCATTGGCTATGTCTTCAGGAAGAATGATTTCGTTTAACAAATTTCTTTTGGCATAAAATGCCGGAAGTTCTTCCACCGTGATTCCGTTGGCTTTAGCACGGCCTTCTGCCCATTCTCCTTCCCAGATTTTGCTTCCTACAATGACGCCGTCCGGATTCACTACATTCACTCTGATTTTATCGGCTGCAAGTTCTGCGGCCAACAATCTGGTCATGTGCTGCTGAGCAGCTTTCGCTGTTCCGTAAGCCACATTATTCGGCCCTGCAACCAATCCGTTTTTACTAGCGATATTGACGATATCTCCGCCCAGATTCTGTTTTTTCATGATTTCCGTCCCGATTTTTGATAGTAAGAACTGGCCTTTCACCAAAACATTTTCCAGCAAATCCCAATCATTTAGAGTAGTTTCTTCCAACGATTTGGAAATAGCCAATCCTGCGGAATGGACAATAATATCTACCCCACCGAATGCCAAAACGGTTTCTTTGAAAGCATTAGCAATTGCTTCATCATTCGTTACATCACACTGAACGGCAACCGCCTGGTCTTTGCTATATTTCGATGTTGCCGCTTCTACGGCATCCTTATTCAAATCCGTGTATACAACCACTGCTCCTTCCGCAACCATTTTATCGGCAATGGCCTGCCCGATTCCGCCTCCGGCTCCGGTAACGATGGCAACTTTTCTTGACAAAGGCTTTTCCTTCGGCATTCTCTGAAGTTTAGCCTCTTCCAGCAGCCAGTATTCGATATCGAAAGCTTCCTGTCTTGGTAGTGAAGTATATTCAGAGATGGCTTCTGCACCACGCATTACATTGATGGCGTTGACATAAAACTCGCTTGCCACACGTGTCGTCTGCTTGTCTTTTGAGAAGCTGAACATTCCCACTCCCGGATAAATGATGATGACCGGATTCGGATCACGCATTGCGGGGCTGTTCGGATGCTTACAGGTTTCGTAATATTCTTTATATTCCTGTCGGTATTGTTCAAAAAGCGGATTTAATTTTTCTAAAATTGCTTTTGAATCATTTAAATCTTCATTTTTATCTAAAGTAAGCACCAATGGCTGAATTTTAGTTCTCAGGAAGTGATCCGGGCATGAAGTTCCCAGCGGAGCCAGTCTTTCAAGGTCATTGCTGTTGATAAATTCCAGTACCGTATTGCTGTCTGTAAAATGGCCAACCATTCTGTTTTCCGAGGAAGCCAGACCTCTTAATAATGGCATAATTTGAGCCGCTTTACTTTTTCTTTCTTCAGCAGGCAGAGATTCTATTTTTTGTCCGCCAAAAACCTGTCCGTTTTCTTCAATTTTTTTAGCGATATATTCTGAAGCCGTTTCGATAACTTCCAGGCTGTTGATATAACATTCATAGGAAGTATCTCCCCAAGTGAATAATCCATGGCTTCCTAAAACAATTCCTCTGATTCCCGGATTCTCGTTTAAACATTTTTCCAGCTGCAAGCCCAGATCGAAGCCCGGTCTTTGCCATGGTACCCATCCCATTGTATCACCCCAGATTTCTTTTGTAATTGCTTCACTGTCTTTTGCGGCCGCAACTGCAATCAGGGCGTCCGGGTGAAGATGATCAATATGTCTGAATGGAAGAAGTCCGTGAAGAGGTGTGTCGATAGAAGGCGCTTTGCTATCAAGATCGTAAATACAATGATCAAATAACCCTACCATTCTGTCTTCATCTTCCAGACCTTCATACACATTTTTGAGGTTTCTCAGTCTTTCGGTATATAAACCTGCGATTCCTTTTCTTGTTAAAGTACCAATATCGCCTCCGGAACCTTTCACCCACATTACCTCAACTTCTTCATTGGTTAAAGGATCTTTTTCTATGGTTTTGCAGCTTGTATTTCCGCCACCGTAGTTGGTGATTCTTAAGTCTGCTCCCAGAATATTGGAACGGTACAAGAATAAGGCAACCTGGTCATCTCCAAAAGATGCTGCTTTTTCATCATCCCACAAATAGTTTACGTATTTGAATGTTTTTAGTTTTTCCATTGTCTTTACTTATATTTCTAAATTCTCACCCAAAATTAGATTGTTCTGTTTTGTACAGCATCCCGTACTATACTGCTAAATGCCTTGTGTAAAGATAAATTAACACGTTGCTTTTAATTCAGCTTATCATGGCATATTTCAATCTGATCCGGATGAATCATGATTAATATTTTGTGATTTAGGTTAAAAAATAAACATTAAGAGTCCGTTTAAATTTCATTTAATAAATTTTAATAGCTTTTATTAATTTCTCAATTAAAATACACTTTTTATTAATTTTTTTTAGGCCAAATGAGCTTATACCTTAATGGTAAAATTTCTTAATGTTTATCTCAATGATTTACTTTGATTAATATCCGGGCAGCTGGCTAAGATTAGGATTATCAACCAAAGGATGGCCGGCCGATGCTGCTGCAAATGGCAGTAATTCTGTTTTATTCGGTATAAATCCGTAGAAAAGTCCGTCTCCACCTCCTTCGATCCAGTTCGGGTACGTTCCTCCGTTTTCGGCAGAACCTGTTGGTTTGGTATAAATAATATTTCCGATCTGCAACGCATTAAATCCTTCAACAAATCCTACCGCCTTTCTTGCATTTCCATTAAATGTACTAGTATATGCCTGGAACATATTTACAGGATACCATTTGTCTTCAGCCGTTGAAGTTTGTCCGTTTGCCAATGCTATACTCTTTAAAGTGGTCTGATAAGCTGCATATCCTGCTGAGTTCGTAGGAACTGCCTGAACCGCTGCAATTTCCGTAGGATTTGTTAAATCTATGTAGGTAACTGCCAGGAAGGGATCTCCGTACACCTGTGCATTTTTATGAAATTTATAAAGCCTGTATACCGGTGTTGATGCAAACTGGCCTGTACGATCCGAAAGGTTTTTCATGGCCTGTTTTGTAGCATTAATTTCGCTGGCGATACGGTTCATTCTTATTAAGTCTGTACGAAGCATAAATTCATCGGAAAACTCCCACTTACGCTCCTGAACAAGAGCATCCTGAAACGCCTGCTGACCGCTTGGAATTGGCAACGAACCTATCCCGGCCCGGTTTCTTACCTGTTGTAAAGCGGCTGTAGCAGCAGCTGTTGGACCTCCGTTCAGATAGTTTTGAGTTTCTGCATACATCAGCAATACATCCGCATATCTTATGATCGGAATATTGAGGTTACGCGCATCCGCGGCTTGTGGTTCCACACACCAGCTTATTCTGAACTTACCCGGCATAATACAGGAATAAGTTGTTCCCACATCTACCCAGGTATCTGATGCATTGCCAGTTCTTAAGAAATAAATGCTGTAAGAAGTACAGGCAACATCCCTGCGTTTATCTGCCTGATTAAAAGATAAATAATAGGTGGGCAATATAAATTGTAAAGCTTTTCTGGAGCCATAAGTTCCTCCTCTGGAACCCGGATGTGCATATACTCCAAATGCTGAATTGGTGTTGGGACCATATTCGGCGATATGCCAAAGCATCTCCTGGTTTACCGTTGCAAAATTTCTCCTGTCAAAATTGAACCATAACGCTTCAAAACCGCTCTTTCCTCCCTGAGCCTGCACCAAGCTGTTGGTACCGGCGTTAATTACAGAAGCTGCCGCAGCATCTGCAATCTGATAAAGCTGCTGAACCCTACTGTTATCAGGACGTCGTGACATTGTACCTGCCGATCCTGTGTTCAGGTCCCAACGGAGAGAATATCCCGCTGCATACAGAGCAATTCTTGCTAAAAGTGCATTGGCAGACTGTTTGTTTAGCCTTTCCGGGGTGCCGTTTGAACCCGGCAAATTGTTTACCGATTCCTGAATATCAGCAATGATACGATCATAAATTCCGTCCCTTGGAGAACGTTTAGGATAAAATGTATTCTGGTCATTAGGATCTGCATCTTCAAGCGGAATCCAGATCGCCGGTACATCTCCGTAAACACGGATTAAGTTGTGATAGCAAAATGCACGAATTGCTTTTGCTTCTGCCAGTAGAGCATCACGCTTAGTGCTTGCAGGCATTGTGGGCAATCTGCTGATGGCAATATTAGCTCTTTCAATAATAGCATACATCGCAGCGTAAATTCCGGTAACGGTATTTGGCGTATAGGCATCATACTGATAGTTGCAGATATTGTATTTGGAATTATTGGTTGAACCGTCTTCCGCGGAATGGGTTACCGTATCTCCTGCCCCCAGCTGATAAAACATTTCAGTAGGGACAAGGCCTCTGTAAAGTCCCTGAACAAAAGCATCCGCAGTTTCTATATTGTCAAATACCGATTCTGTATTGGATGAATTATAGGCAGGCTGATCCAAAAAATCATTGCTGCAGGAATTGATGCTGATACTTCCTACTAAAATTGCAGGAACAATGATCAGCGTTTTTATAAGATTTTTATTATATCTGTTTTTCATGATGTAAACGTTTGCATTTAGAAAGTTAAATTAATACCAAGAACATAACTTCTTGACCGCGGGAATGACGAACTGTCGTATCCAGGTGTTACCGTAACACCGCTTGCCGCAGAAACTTCCGGGTCGTATCCGGAATAACCTGTAATGGTAGCTACATTATTAACCGTAAAATAGATACGCGCATTGGTAAGTTTTACAGTACTTAAAAATTCTCTCGGAAATGAGTATCCCAGTGTTACCATAGCAATCCTTAAGTAAGAACCATCTTCTACATAATACGATGACGGATAGGTAATGTATCCTGAATTGGTAGTATTTAAGCTCCAAAGGCGGGATTCTTCATCAGGATTAAGTTCTTTTAATCGTGCAAGGTTTGTAGTGGCCTGACCGGTATTAGGATCAATAATGCGATAGTAATTATCTCCAAATTCCGAAGGCGTATTCTGGAACAGAGCATAAGGACTTAAACTGTGCTTGGTAGCATTATAAATATCACCGCCAACACTGAATTTCATAAATACCGCAAGATCAAAACCTTTATATGAAAAATTATTGCTGATCCCACCGATAAAATCCGGTGTCCCGTTCCCTATTTTTACGAGTTTTCTTGTAAACTGATCTCCTGCTTCATTATCTGCTGCAAACTTGATATCTCCGGGTTTCGGAGTTCCGGAAGCCGGTTTTACCACTCCTGGTTTTAATGTTAATGATCCGTTGGATTCCTGGATAAAATCGTCGGTGGTATAAATTCCCTGGTAAACGTATCCGTACATATCTCCCAATTCTTCCCCAACTGTAGCATAGTAGGTAACCATACCTGCTCTGTTGCTTCCAACACTGAAATTTCTAAAATCTCTTCCTTCGTCCAGTGATAAAACTTTTGATTTATTGAAACCTACGTTAGCATCTGTGGACCATCTGAAATCACCTGATTTTACATTGATTGAGTTTAATGTGAATTCCATACCGGTATTTTTCATGGAACCGATATTCTTAAACTGTCTTGCGTATCCCGTAGAAGCAGGCAATACCGTTTCCAGCAACATGCCGGTCACATTATTGTTGTACCATTCTGAGGTTAATTTAATCCTGTTATTAAACAATGCTAAATCCACCCCGATATTGGTTGATCTCATCTCTTCCCACTGTACCATACGGTTTCCAAGAACACTGCTTGTTACAAGGGCAAGATTTCCTACCGTATTATTAAGAGGATAATCGGTCCCTACAACATTGGTTCTGAAAACATTGTCCGGGATGCTGTTGTTACCGACAATCCCGTATTCAAACCTGAATTTAAGATCATTAACATACTTTTCGATTTTGGAATTTTTCCAGAAACCTTCTTCTGAGACTCTCCATGCAGCAGCCACAGAAGGGAATATCCCCCACTTATTATCCGGTCCGAATTTCGAGGATCCGTCACGGCGTACAGTACCGGTAAGGAGGTAACGATTATCGTAATTATAATTTACCCTTGCAAAATAAGAGAGCAGACTAAAGGATGATCTGTCCGTACTTTTATCTGCAACAGTGGCATTGGATATATCATCAAGGCCATAATTTAAAATAGAAGGAAACCGTACCAGCCTCATGCTGTTGCTCTCAGTTTCCTGGTAGATGATCTCATTACCGATTAACCCGGTGATTTTATGTTTTTCACCTAACGTTTTGTTATAAGTCAAAGTATTAGTGATCTGGTATCGGTATGCTTCAGAATTCCCGATACTTCCATTAATACCGGTATTGACAGGATCCGTAAGATAGGCACGGGAATTTTTATCTGAAAACGCAGTGGCTTTTGTATTGGTCCAGTTATAAGATCCTGCAGTTCTGAATGTAAAATCCTTCAGAAAATCGAATTCCAGGCCTACATTGGCGAGAAATGTTCTTACCCGTCTGTTCTGTGTAGATGCCGCCGTTTCGATATATGGATTTTCCGTGTCAAAACCTGAGTCCAGTGCTGAAAAGTCTGGAAAAGTCTGCGTGTTGAATAACTGATCCTGGGTGAATAATGTTCCTCCCGTGATAGGCTGGAGCAATATTTTTTTCATTCCCGAATAAGCGCCGCCACCATTAGTGGAATTTGAATTAAACATGGAACTGAAATCTAACCGTATTCCTTTGTACAGTTCTGAATTGACATTAGCACGTAAAGAGTTTCTGGTTTCACTGAAATTTTGCAGCAAACCATCCTGCTTATTGTAATTATAACTGATGAATGTCTGCGTTTTATCAGTACCTGCCGAAACACTCACATTATGGTTCTGGGTAACTCCCGTCCCTCCAAGCATTCTTTCCTGCCAGTCTAATGATGGTGCTGATGCATAACGGTTATTTATCCTGGCAAATGCTCCTGTGTAAAATCCCGGTGAATCTGTTCCCAAACTGTTATCAAAAACATTGCTCCACTGGGTGACTTTCCCCTGAAGCTGTGCCATTTCATACTGGTATTTTACAAATTGTTCAGAATTGGAGACCATGTCCAGTTTCTTTGAAAGCATATCAAACGACATGAATGAATTGTAGTTGATGGTAACCCTTCCCTTTTTCCCGGTTTTTGTTTTAATAACGATAATACCATTGGATCCTCTTGCCCCGTAAATGGCAATGGCGGAAGCACCTTTCAATACATCAATACTTTCAATATCGTTGGGATTAATAATATTAAGCGCATTATCCAGCTGGAAACCGTCTACAATATAAAGAGGCTCCGTTCCCTGGGTAATGGAAGCACCTCCACGAACGGTAACGTTTGCTCCTGCTCCGGGAGCACCACCCGCCGTAACGATATTTAATCCTGCCGCCCTTCCCTGTAAAGCCTGTAAAGCATTCATGGCCGGTGTTGCCGCCAGATCTTTCGCAGAAACTGAAGATACCGATCCTGTAAGATCTGATTTCTTAACTTTACCATAACCGATAACGACTACCTCCTCAATATCTCTAGTCTTGTCTTTCACAGTGTCATTTACTGCCTTTTGCCCGAACATAAAGCCAGATGCAAGCAAAAACAGCGGTGCAATAAGTGGCTTAAAATTCTTCTGTTTGATTTTAATAGACATATATTAATTTTTACATCACCAAAATACATCCTTAGAAATATTCAGGCATCCTGCAATATCCTGCATCAGAATATTCATTTTTTTTCTTAAATAAATATCAATTTATTAATCAATACCACTAAAGCATAAAAATTTAATCACAATAAAATGAAATAAAACCAGAATTCGCAACAAGAACAATTCTACAAAAGCCAATCAATATTTCCCAAAATTATACGCTTAGCATAAAAAAAGGTGCTGAAAAATCAACACCTAAGAGAAATTAAACTATATAAACTGTATGAAATAATACCTGGTGAATACTGTATTTAACGCAAAGAATTTCCGTAACCGACAATCAGGATAGAAATAAACATCACGATCATCCCGACCACAATAGTGGAAATCGTTTTCTTGGAAACCCCTTTCCATTCTTTAATGACTACTCCCCAGAGATTGGCAATTAAAATGATAAACGCCATGTGTAAAATCCATGAACTTGCGCCGTTACCCATTTTACTTTCACCCATTCCGTAAAAGAAAAACTGTAAGAACCACATGGTTCCTGCCAATGCGCAGTAAAAAATATTTTTTGCAAGAGGTACATTTTTTTTAGTGTAATCTGTATACGATTTATTTTTAAAAGCCAGATAAAGGCAGCCCAAAAGATTGGAAGCCATCCCTCCCCAAAGAACAACAATATAGGTTACATTGTTCTGGAACAGAAATTCTCCCTGACCGGGATTTGCAGCTTTCCATGCCTCGTTAGCTACCATCGCCATAGGTTTTCCGGCTTCCAGTCCGAAATTAAAACAGGCACTCAGCACTCCCGAAATAATCGCCACCGTAAGTCCAAGTCCGAATTTATATTCGGTTTTTACAGATTTCCCGTGAGGATCTGTAGACTCTTTCTGCAGCTCTTTATCTTTCATGACACCGGCCTTTCCGCTGATGATAATTCCGATGACGCATACAAAAAGTCCGAGAAGCACCATTTTTCCCCATGTGCTGGAAATCATCAGTCCGATATTGTCCTTTCCTGCCTGAGGCGAAAATTCGTAAAAAACGGAAGGAACCAGCGAACCGATAACCATTGTAAGCCCCAACATGATACTGCTTCCGAGGGCAACTCCTAAATACCGGACACCGAGACCATACATAAAGCCGCCGATGCCCCAGAGCGCTCCGAATAGAAAAGTTAATCCTAAAATTGAAGAACTTTCATTCTGAATAATTTTCCAGAAATCAGGAATGGTTAAGAATGCTGCTAGCGGCGGAACAATGATCCATGAAAAAAAACCTCCTATTAACCAAAATGTTTCCCATTGCCAGCCTTTTACTTTTTTATAGGGCAAATAAAAACTTCCCGAAGAAAAACCTCCTAAAAAATGAAAAATAACTCCTAATAATGCGTTCATAATTTTATCTTTCGATTGAGCCTGAAAATTAACAAGATGTAACCGATCGCGCATCTTGTAGTGTCATGTAACAAATGTGATTTTGTAAAGAGAAAAGCAAATTTAAAATTTCTGAAATATAAATAAGTATGATTACAAAAATCAACAAACTAACTTTAATTCATAACTATATTATTTTAACTGATACACTTCACTTGCCGCCAGCAACAGGCAACCCAATCCATAATCTTCAAAATCCGGTTCTTTGTTTACAGAAAGCGGCTGACCGTCTTTCGGTTCTTTTCCTGTACCCTGAACCCATCCTAAAAATCCGTTCGGCTGCACAGAATCTTTTACAATAGCGGTCCATGCTTTTGTCAAGACGGGTAAATATGTTTTTTTATCAATTAAATTATTATTGATTCCATAGGCCATTCCATATACGAACAGTGCCGTTCCGGTCATTTCTTTTCCGCCGAAATTCGTGGGATCGTGAAGACTTACATTCCAGAAACCGTCTTCTCTCTGAATAGGAACCAACGCCGACAGCAAATCTTTATAATCCTGCAGATATTCCTGATAATGAGGATCAGATTTCGGCGTATCCTGTAGCGTACGCGCAAGAGCGGCTATTACCCAACCATTTCCGCGGCTCCAGTAGCAATCTTCACCGTTTGGTTCTTTGTAAGGCGGTACAAAGCTTTTATCCCTCCACCAAAGTTTGTCTTTCGGGTTGTAGAGGCCATTTCCGCCATGCTTATATTTTGTGAAAGCGTACATTTCGTAGTTTTTATCAAAATATTTTTTGTCGCCGGTGATTCTTCCGAGTTTGGTAAAAATCGGCATTCCCATTTGTAACGCATCAATCCACCACCAGTCATCCGATTTTCCGGAAGCGATCATACTGTCCATCGACATTTTTACATATTTGATTCTTTCCGGATGCTTTTTTCCATCAATCTCATAAAGATCAAGATACGTCTGTCCGCACGCCTGGTTGTCGGCATTTCGGGTAAAGGTTCCCCGCATCATGTCCCAATTGTGCTTTTGGGACCAGTCCAGGGCGTAATCGTAATATTCTTTTTTGGGATGAATTTTATAGAGCGCCATAAGACCTTCATAATAAACCGCTCTAGTCCAGAGATTGCTCGGCCAGACCTTTTTGCCTACAATTTCTTTACCTGCATCCGGCCATTTATTCATAAAATAATGATTGGCCCGTTCTGCTACTTCCAGAACTTCTTTTTTATCCGGAAGATTCACACTTGTCGCTGTATTTTGCTTTTGAACTGAACAGGAAGTCATTCCGGCAATGATCATTGCAAAGAAGCCTGTTGTTAATAGTCTTTTCATTTTTATATTTAAATTTAATTATCAATCTTAAGTTTTACAGTAAAAATTTTTGGTTTTGGAACTTCTTTAAGCGATTCGTCGAGATAATAATCCGTGTGCGGAGGCTGATTGTATCCGACATTTTGCCAGACAATACTCAAACGATACTGCGGATTATGCATCAAAGTATACAGGCGATGGTTTGTCGGAATCGTCGTACTGAAAATCCTTAACTCCTGATTATCTGCCGTTCTGTAGATCACTTCCTCCCTCCAGTCTCCGAATAAATCGGCAACCAGGGAAGGATTTTTCTTTGTTCCGTTATTGGATTCGCATTGAAAATCTTTAGCATCAAAAATCAGATTTGATTTCTCGTTTTTCCAGTCCCATTTTGAAACAACAGTTCCATCGAGAATTTCGCTTAAAAAATCACCGTCCCAATAGATTCCCATATTCACTGCCGGATTTTTATCGCTGATTTTCTTTCCCTTTGCAGTGTAAACACCTTTTAATCCTGCGCCGGCCGCCCAGCATTCCGAACCGCCGTAACGAGGATCGATATTTAAAGACAATCCTCTTCCCGGTCCTTGAAATTTACTTGCCTGACTGTAAATGGTTGATGGCAATTTCCAAAGAACTTTTCCGGTTTTCCCGTCCCGGAAATGTGCCCCCGCATCATCAAACCGTTCCTGAATATCAAAAATTTCCAATCCGGGGTTGATTGGATCCAAATCTCCTACGTGCAGCGCATCACCATGACCGTAACCTGTACTGTTTAATACTTTTCCGTTATCATCAACTGTCATTGCGCCGAAAACAATTTCATCTTTTCCGTCGTTATCGACATCTGCAATCGTTAAATTGTGATTTCCCTGTCCGCGATATTGTTTGTTATCTTCTGAGCTTTCCGTGTCAAAAAGCCAGCGGAGACTGAGCTTTTTATCTTTATAATCCCATGCTGCAATGGCTGTTCTGGTATAATACCCTCTCGACATAATCACGCTTGGCATTTTTCCGTCGAGGTAAGCAACCGCTCCCAAAAATCTATCGATGCGGTTTCCTTTGGCATCGCCCCAGGTTTCGGTCATTTGTTCGTTGGTGGGATTCAAATTTCCTGCAAACCTTGGAACCTGGTAATTCACCGTATGAATTTCAGCTCCGCTCTGGCCGTCAAAAACCGTCAGAAATTCCGGTCCGGAAAGGATCATTCCATTTTCGTTGACGTAATTTTTGGTCGGGTCACCGATAAATTTTCCTTTTCCGTCTTTGCTTCCATCGGCGGTTTTCATTACGATTTCCGCTTTTCCGTCCTGGTCTAAATCATAAACCAAAAACTGTGTGTAGTGCGCTCCTTCCCTGATATTTTTGCCTAAATTAATTTCCCATAAAAACTGACCATTTAATTTATACGCCTGGATAACCGGCGGATCGGTTTCTCCTTTCTGACTGTTGTCTTTCGACTTTCCCGTTTGATGCAAGATGATTTCATATTCTCCATCGCCATCGAGATCGGCGACTGAAGCATCATTTGGAGTGTAACCTTCCGGAGTTTTTAACGGAATTGAAAAATAAGGCTTCTGATTGGCTGTGTATTTTGCAAAATCCTGGTCAATTTCCTGATGTTGTGTGTTTGATTTAATGAAATACGTATAATTTCTTCCTTTGTCGGCGGTTTTATCTAAAAAACTGGTTTCCTTGTACAATGGTTTATCATTCAGCTTTTTGATTTGATTATTTTCTGTCCGATACACATCGAAATGGGTATTCTGAGCATCCGTTCCCAGCAATCGCCAACTTACAAAAACGCCTGAATATGCGGGAATTGCCACGATTCCTCTTTGCAGGTATTCCATTTGTCTTTGGGAATACAAAAGTCCTGAAAAAAGAGTCGCAGCTAAAATTAATTTTAATTTTATATTCATAATTCTGATTTTATAAGTTTTGGCTGAAGCCCAATTTGAAGTCTCATTTTCTAAACGGGTTAAAGCTCATTCCTATTGATTTGCGTTGAATTTTGTGTTTTGCTAAACCTTATAGGTTTTTGAAACCTATAAGGTTTGTTCATTTGAATCGCTCGCAGCCCGACTTGAGCGGAAATCCTTTTTGTGGAGCAAAGCGAAACAAAAAAATTGACTTCGTCGAACCTAAAGGTTTGGGAGCCCTTCGACAAGCTCAGGATAAACTACAGGCGGATTAAGCTGCCCAAACAAACAAAATTCAATCGATTGCACAGACTTTATTAATTTTGGGAGACCTGCTTCAATAACCACTTTACCCATTGTTCGGTTCCTTGATAATTGGAAAAATCCCCGGTGAGTTTTTTTCCGTCAATGTATTCGTTGTAGCACCACGGATCACCCAGCGCGAAAACAGTTCCTTTTCCAACTTTTGCAATGGCACCAATCACCTTATTTTCGGCATACAGAAATGGTTTTGCAGGCGCATTCACTGAAATAGTGCTGACTTCTTTCATGTATAATTTAAGTTCCGAAAATACTTCATTTCCCGGTTTTACATAGACTGCGCCTTTCTCAAATTCTCTGCCTTTCAGTCTGTTGATGCTGTCATCATTAAAATGAATCCCGAATTGTTCCGCCAATTTATTGAAATGCTCAAACTCAGAATTGCCGTTATCATTGCTTAACAAAACGAGAACACCGCCGTTTTTCACCCACTTTTCGAGGTTTTTGATGGTTTTTGAATCCATCAGGTTGGCCTTTCCGCCGTAAGCTTCTTTATCAATATCCGGATCAACAATGATGTAGATATTGGCATTTTTTAAATCTTTTTTTGACGGAGCCGTTGTTAATGTGCTGATTTCGGCCGCTTGTTTTTGGAAGATTTCGCCCAGCAAAGAGAATCCGCCGTTTGTCGTATCGTTCCAGGTGTAATGCCAGGATTCTAACACTTTGGTTTCTTTATTTTCTCTTTTTTCGTTATTGAAAAAATTGTCTAAAACCACCTTTGGTTTGTTTTGGGCATTGGAAAATCCGAATGTAAGGACTGTTCCTAATGCTAATGTTTTTACTATGACTTTTTTCATAATTTAATTATACTATTTAACCTGTTTCTCCATAATTTAAACGCAAAGTCTGCAAAGCTTTATTTTAAACTACTAATTGTTTTTAAGTTCGCAAAACAAGTTTCGCCGATTCCGATGATCAATTATAAAATTGAGGCAAAGGCGTTTGACTTCGTCGAATCTTCGATTTCACTTAAAATAAGTACACAAAGATTGTTAATTGCAGACTGTCATTAAAATTATTTTGAGAAATATACAGGAATTAATTGAATTTCGCCATCTAAACCTGAAGGCTGTACTTTCCAGTTTGAAGCGTCGAAAGATTTGTAATCGATGTTTACAAAATTGATTTCGTGGTAATTTCGCCACTGGATTTTGTGCTGATCCATATAGCGGATTCGGTTGGCCATCAGGTTTGAAACTTCAATCTGAATTGTATTTTTTCCTTTTTTAAGATATTTTCCGACATTGATTTCAAACGGAAGACTCCAGACCATTCCTGCATTCTGACCATTGATGAGGACTTTCGCACTTTCATATAATTTGTCAAATTTCAGTATAAAATCATCAGCTTTTTTATTTAATTTGAATGACGTTGTGTAAACTCCAGTCCCCGAAAAACTTTGTGTAGAAGTATCTTCTGTAAAATTCGTCCAGGGTTGAAGCTTGTTTAGAGTTTTCGATTTCGGAAGTTCAGGACCGCCTTCTTTGAAAGTCAGCTGCCAAGGTTGATTTAAAACAATCGGAGCATCTGTTCCTTCAATATATTTCCATTTTGGAATTGAATGATCCGGAATTTCAGAAGCTTTTATAATGATTGATTCTCCTGACTTCAATTGAACTCTAACCGATGTATTCTGCGTTTCGGCGACTCCAAAATCACCGTTTTCAGGGTTCATCAGCGCCACTTGTTTTCCGCAAAAATTTAACGGAATATTTTGACTGATTTTTTTCGAAGTATGATTAACGATGTAATAATATTTTCCGCTGTCAAGCTTTCTTCTGACGAATTTCAACCCTATGTCTGTTAATTTTTCTCTTTCGATTTTTAAATATTCTAATGCTTTTTCTACATCAGAACTCATCAAAATTTTTCCTTTCCCGTAGATTGCTGTCTGTAAATTTCCGTTCTGCTGAAAAGGAATTGTTTTCCATGCAGCCTGTAATTCTTTTCTTCTTTTTTCAAATTCAAAAAATCCCGGAACATCTTTGGGCTCGCTTTGAAAAATCACCGAAGCTCCATTTTGAGCTAATTTTAGGATATCCTTTAAAGTAGATTCAGGTAAATAATTCAATTTCGGAACAATTAAAACTTTGTAAGAACCGCCCTCTTTTGCCACCTGAATATTCTGATTTTCAAACTTCGCTTCGGAAATCATTTGATCCGAAATCATATCGAGAGAATAGCCGGATTGGCCCAATTTTTCAAGGTTTTCATAAAAAGCAGTCGGATGCAGCCATTTTTTAATATTATGAATTTTAAAAGCCATATCCTTCCCTTTCGGACTCGCCCATTGATCGTAAACCGGCCAGTACATCAGTATTTCGTTGTCTGATTTCCCGCTTTGTAAGATACGTTGAGTCCGTTCAATATAAGAATTTAAACCTTTAATATTCGGCCACAAACTGTTATCAGGAACGAAATTCGTCGAAGCATAAAACAGCCATCCCGGAAACTGAACATCAGCGGGGGTGTAAGTTGTTCCGTGATAAAAAATATGATTGATTCCCGACAGGAAAATCTGTTCCGCTTCCGGTTTTACCTGCGACCAGGATGTTTTGAAATGTTCCGTCAGCCACGTAAAAGACTCATTGGAAATCAAAGGTTTTCCGGTAATGTTCGCTGCTGAAGATGCAAATTTCAACATATTAATATCCGGAATCTCTTTTGTATTGATGTCTTCTTTATTCCGTTTTAAGCCTTCAATATCGAATTTTGTGCTTCCAAAAGTTTCAGATTCGGGAATATCGACAGCAGCGTATAAATCCAGCAAATTTCCCGGCGAGCCGTGTGCCTGACTGGTGTTTTTGGAATCTTTGGAATGCGCCCATCTCGTAAAGTTTTCTGTAAAATTTTGAAGAATCAGTTCGCTCATTGTTTCACGGTAATCTGATTTTATTCTTCCGACCATTTCACTTTCGTTATCGCCCACCAGATATTTGATAAAGGGGCTTAAATCGTATCCTCTTCTTTTTTTGAATTCTTCTTTAAAATCGGATGTCCAATCTGCGCCGTAAACCTCATAACTATCATTAAAAAACGAACGGATTCCGTAGTTTGAGTTTCCAAAAGCTTTATCGAAAGTTTTCAGATAAGCTTTCGTGGCATCGGGCGAAAAATGATCTAACGTATACCCATCGCCACCCGGAGCCGCACGTTTTACTTTTTGTAAGCTTTTACCCACAAAAACTGCATAAATTGTCCATTTTCCAGAGGTTGGTTTCCAGTTTAAAGTTCCGTCTTGAGCTACTTTATCTGTTAAAACAACATATTCATTTTTCTCGTTGTAAGCGGTAACGATATCCAAGTTTGTGGTCTTTAAATTCTTCTGTTTTTCGTCTTTCAGAATAATTTTTTCTGAAAATTTTTCATCAGGCAGGATATCGTAAGTCTGAACAATCATTTTTGTAGCCGCGTCATTTTCCTCAACTTGCGGTCCGCCAATTGGCCAGCCTGTTCCGACTGCCATATCAACGCCCATTTTTAAACTTTTGGCTTTCTCTGTGGTGAATTGCAGCATTTTCATCCATTCCGGAGAAAGGTAGTTGATGTATTGTTTTTCAAACCCTTTTGCGCCATAAATCGGCACAATTTCCACTCCACCAAAACCTGCGTTTGATAGGGTTGTCAATTGTTTATCCAACCCTTTTTCATCAACAGCGCTTCCCATCCACCACCAACGCGTCCACGGTTGAGCGGTGTTGGTCGTTTTCGGCCAAGGATTTTGTGCGGAGAGATTTCCGAAGGCAAAACAGATGACGCCGAGTTTGACTATATTTTTAATTTTCATTACTTTACTTTTAAATTTAACCACAATCGCAGATTCACCGAAGTCAAAAGTCACAAAAGATTTTTGGACACATTGGTTATTTTTAAGTGTGTGATTCTGTTTTTTTAGAAGAACACATTAATATTAAAAATCAAGATTTTTTTTATTTCAACATTAAGAAATTAAGATTTAAGCTTCTTCTTAATGATTCTTATTTTAAAATCAATTTATTTGTTTTAAAATTAAACTCCTACGGAGTTCTTTATTTCTATCGCATATCTTTTCTACACAGATTTCGCTCCTACGGAGCGAGCTATTCCTCTCTACACCTATTTTAAAATCAATTTATTTATTTTAAAATTGAACTCCTACGGAGTTCTTATTTCTATCGTTATCTGTTCTACACAGATTTCGCTCCTACGGAGCGAGCTATTCCTCTCTACACCTATTTTAAAATCAATTTATTTATTTTAAAATTGAACTCCTACGGAGTTCTTTATTTCTATCGCATATCTTTTCTACACAGATTTCGCTCCTACGGAGCGAGCTATTTCTCTTCACCTATTTTAAAATCAATTTGTTAGTTTTAAAATTGAACTCCTACGGAGTTCTTATTTCTATCGTTATCTGTTCTACACAGATTTCGCTCCTACGGAGCGAGCTATAGTTAAATATCAATTTCCATCAGGTTTTAAAGATTCCATAAAAACGGATTCCGGCCAGTGAAATTTGTTGACATCATCGGGTTTATTCGGGTTAAAATTTTTATAATTTTTTGAAATATATTTCTCCAAAGGTAAGTTTTGGTCAACAATAGATTTTACGACGCATTTAGCCAATTCGTAAGCTCCGTAAGGATTAAAATGCGTATCATCTGCCAAAACATTGGGTTGATTGGGATAAGCGTTTGCGGGATAATAGACAAATGCTTTTTTCGCCGCTTCAGGTCCCATTGCTTCGAATAATGTTTTGCTTAATGCGTTCAAATCAATTATATCCACTTTTTCTTCTTTTGCGATTTTTCTCATCGCATCCGGAAAATCATCCAACGTATTGACAATTTTATCGTTTTCATCAAAAACCCTGCGGTTCATCGAAGTTACCAAAACCGGAATTGCTCCCAATTGTTTGGTTTTTTGAATCCATTCTTTTAATCTTTTTCTGTAGCCTGATTTTATACTGTTTCCCGCTTTTTGGTCATTATGTCCGAATTGAATGAATAAATAATCTCCGGGTTTCAACTGAGTCCAGATTTTATCAATTCGGTGGCGGTCTTCGAAGGCTTTTAAAGTCTCTCCACTTTCGGCGTAATTGGCAATCACCACTTCATTCGGAATAAAAAAGTACGGCAATATTTGTCCCCAAGAAGCCCACGGTTCGTATTGTGCATCCACAACGGTGGAATCTCCTGTTAAATAAATCGTTTTTGCTTTTTTGTTGGGCTGAATAATAAGGGAACAAACTTTCGGTGCTTTATCATTGAATTCAATGGTTAATAAATTATCCCAATGTAAATATTTTCTTTCTCTCGGTTTCAGTTTTACCATTCCGATTTTTTCACCTTTTTGATTTCGGATAATACTGTCCTTAACATGAACCGTAATTGTTTTTTCTACAATTTCGCCCTGTTTTGTTTTAACATCATTCAGCATCAGACGGCGGTTTTCTACACGAACAGTTGTTTCGGAAGTCCCTTTTTTATCACCTAAATTCAGTTGAATGTTATAATTTCCTTCAGGAATGATCACCGAAAAATAGAACGGTTTATTACTTGTGATGAAATCTCCCGTTAATGCATTTCCACCATTGTCAACCGATTGCAAAGCGGATATATCCATAAATCCGTAACCGATATTTTTATCAAATTTTGAAGTTGAAATGATGGGAATGAATCCGTTTTCGACTCTGCCTCCTCCAAAATCAAATTTGAAACCGGACTGCTGTCCAAAATACAATGAACAGAAAAATAGTATAAAAAATGACAATTCTTTTTTCATCATTAATCCGTTAAAATATTTTCTTTGGGCATAGTAAACTGCTTGTTTTCGTCACCTAAATCCGGCAATCCAAAATAGAAATACAAAGTTCTTTTAAATGTTCCGTTCAAATGATTTGTTTCACTTTCCGGTCCTAAAGTTTCGGTTTTATCGTTAATGTTAAACGCCAGAACCGTTCCCAACGGTGGAATCGCATCGAGGAAAGAAATATTTCCGCTTGGCAATTTAGGATATCCTTCTGCACCATAAATTCCATAAAAATCGAAAAGTCTTACGAACATTTTTTCTTCTTTGGTTCCGACTGTTATTTTTCCCTCTGCCGTATCCAATTGCAGCCAGGAAACATCATCAAAATAGCCTTTAAATTCAGGATAAATCCATGGCGATTGCCCGGTTCTTGTTGAATTTTTTAAATTCTGCCAAACATTATAGGTCTGTCCCTGCAAACGGTTTTTCCAGACGTGATAAGGTCCTTTTCCGAGCCATTTTGCATTGATTACATAATTTTCCGGGTAATTGAAACTAACGCCTGCGAACTGATAATCTCCTGATAAAGAATATTCATAATGTAATTCTAAAACTCCGTTCGGATTGAGTTTCCAGATGATTTTATTTCCGTTTTTATAAATTGCTTTGATGAGTTGGTTCTGTCCTTCTGCAAAAGATTTGATGGATGCTAATTCCATTGTGCCGCTCACGAAAACCGGCCCGTTCCTGAAAGACATTTTCTTTCCTTTTTTATCAAGAAAAACAGATTTCAATAATCCATCTTTCTTTCCGATGGCATATTCTTTTTCGTCTGATTTTAAGATAAATAAGGAATCATTTTCTACGACAGAAACCGGAAATTTTTTAATTAATGATTTTGAAAACTGTTTTGAAATTTCATCATTAGATTTCAATTTCCATGTCCAGGTGTAGATTTCTTTTCCGAAAGAATCAGTTGCCGTTAATAACAAACCTTCATTTTCTTTCCAGTTTTCAGGAAGATTCAGATTGATTTTTCCTTTTTGTGCCGGTTGAACATCTGGAGATTCTGCTTTTCCTGTTGTAACAATATCAAAACCAAATTCATAAGAGAATGGTTTTTTGAAGTTGACTAACTTCCACTCAAACCGGCAATCCTTTAAATTTGTAAAATGGTAGCGGTTTTCCACGGGAATTGTTCCATTGAAATCATCAGGCAAGGTTTTCAAATCAATTTTTACCGGACTATAAATTTCGCGGATGGCGTAAAAACTTCCTTCCTTTTCCCGATGCGGCCCTAAAATTCCGTCGGGCGCGTTGATGGCGTTCACATCAATCTGATTGTTGAAATCAGTTCTCACCAAGCCTTCGTCCACAAAAGACCAGAGAAAACCGCCTGCGCCTTTTTTGGAATTCCAATGCAATTCCCAATAATCCGCTAAAGAAGTTCCGCCACCGCCGTCATCCTGAGCGTGCAGAAACTCGGTCGGCATATAGATATCTTCACCTTCAAGGATTTTTTGGGTGCTGTAATAATCTTCGTAATGATTGCAGTCGATACCGTTGAAAGCATTTCCAGGCTTGTGATGCGCGTGAATAACCGGACGGTTTGACAGGTCATATTTTGCAAATTCTGCATCCAGATCAAAATTATGCCCGCCTTCATTTCCGTTGCTCCAAAAAATGACGGACGGATGATTTGCATCTCTCACCACCATTTCTTTCACGAGCTTTTTGCCAAGTTCGGTACTGTATTTTTTTTGCCAGCCTGCGAGTTCATCCAACACATATAAACCCAGAGAATCGCAAATTCTTAAAAATGATTTATTCGGTGGATAATGCGAACAACGAACGGCATTCATATTCATTTCTTTGATGAGCTGAACATCCATTACATCAATATTTTCCGTGACCGTTCTACCCGTTTCCGGCCACCAGACATGGCGGTTGATGCCTTTCATTTTCACCTTTGTCCCGTTGATGAAGATACCATCACTTTTTCGGATTTCAATAGTTCTGAAACCGAACTTTTCTTCGGTTTGAAAGATTTTTTTCCTGTTTTTATTTAATGTGAATTTTACTTTGTACAAATTGGGTGTTTCCGCCGTCCAGAGCTTTGGATTTTTAACCAAAAGCCGGATTTGTTTTACAGTGTCTCCTTTCAGAATCTGAAGCCGAGATTCCGCCACTAAATTATTTTCAGCATCAAATAATTCCACTTTAATATTATTTGCGGAATTGATTCCTTTTAAATGAATATCGGAACGGAAAGTTCCGTCTGCTTTGGCGTCAATTGCTGTCCACGAAATATGTTCTTTTGGAGTTGCTTCCAAATAAACCGGTCGGAAAATCCCACCTAAAATCCAGTAATCTGCGAGACGTTCTGCGTTGTTGACGGATTTATCTGAAGACATTTTGGAAACTTTTACCTCGAGAATATTTTCTTTTCCGAACTGAATTTTATCCGAAATCTCATATTTAAATTCATAAAAAGCGCCCTGATGAATTTCTCCAGCCAATTTTCCGTTAATTTTCACTTCGGTATCGGTCATCGAGCCTTCAAAAACGATGTTGACGGTTTTTCCTTTCCAGGAATTCGGAATGGTGAATTTGTGTTTATATAAACCTGTTTCGTCGTGAAACTTGAAGTTTTTACCATACGTTACATAATCACGACCATAATTATAAGATCCGAAACCCTGCTGTTCCCAATGTGAAGGCACCTGAATTTTGCTCCAGCTTCCTGATTTTCTACCACCGTTTATCCAAAAATCCCATTCTTTGGTATGCTCTGCATCTTTCCCAGTCAAAAACAGAATTTCCTTCGACTGAGAAAACAGAAGCTGTGAACAGGCACATAAAAGAACGAATATTTTGGTGAAATACTTCATTTTGCAGCAGTATCGGAATCATCTTTTTTATCGTAAGCCTGGCTGAGAGAATACGCTTTCGTTACGTTGACTTTAGTTTGCTTTATCTTTTGAATGTTATCTAAGTTTTGCATTTCAGGTTTTAAAGCTTTAATATTTAAATTTTCAAAAGTGAAATCTTTCAATTCATACAAGTCTGATTTTTCAATAGAAAATGCCGTTTCACAAGAGATATCAATATTTTTTAAAGTAATATTATTGGCTAATCCCTTTCTCGGTCTTTCTTCACCTTTCAAATCAAAAAACTGGTTCCAGCCTTTTATGTACAGAAACGTTTTCACATTTCCCCTGATGTTTTCAACAGTCACATATTCATAGTGCTGAGGCGTATCGGGACGCATTTTCAAATGCAGCAATCTAGAAGGATCTTTTACCACAGCATTGCGTAATAGTACATTATAATTGTGGATTGATTCGCTTCCGCAGGTAAGAACCGAATGACAGAACCCGAAAGTATTGTCTTCGATCAAAATATTTCTATTTTCTCCATTGTTTGGATCTAAATCTGCTTTCGGACCTTTTCCGCCTTTTAATGCGATAGCATCGTCATTCACTGACATATAGCAGTTTTTAATTAAGAAATTTGTGCAAGCATCGATGTCTACAGCGTCTGTACTTGGTGCTTTTACAGGTTCTTTTGGCGCAGTAATAGTCAGGTTTAACAATTTAACGAAATGAGATTTGTAATAATGCGTGCTCCAGAACGGCGAATTTTTCACGGTAATTCCTTCAATCTGAATGTTTTTAGAATTGGAAACATAGATAATTCTTGGTCTCATTTCATCCATATTGGTGCATTTAGGATTCCATTCGCGTCTTTTCCAGAAGGATTTCCAGAATCTCAGCCCGTTTCCGTCAAGTGTTCCTTTTCCTGAAATCGTAAAGCCGTCCAAACCGTCTGCGTTAATCAATGCCGGAAAATATTTCAAGGTTTGTCCTTCCATTCTTGTTATCACCACCGGAAAATCATTGATGTCATCGCTTCCTTTTAATTTTGCTCCGGATTCTAAATATAAGTGCGTTCCCTGTTTAAAGAACACAGAACTGATGAGAAAAGTTCCTTTTGGAACCATGATAACTCCTCCTCCGTTTTTCGCGGCTAAATCAATAATTTCCTGAAGTTTTTTGGTCTGAAGAATGGTACTGTCGTTCTTCATTCCGTTTTCGGTAATGATGTATTTTTTGCCTAATTTATTGATGTCGGTAGGTTTATTTTCTTTAAACCATTTCGGGATGGCAGTTCCGTCCGGAAATTTATCCTGGCTTTTTAATCCTGAAAAGGAAAAGAAAAGGGCTAAAGCAAAGCAGTATTTTGAGAAATTCTGAAGTTTCATAATCATTTTGATTGCGCTAATAAACGAAAATAAAAATATAGTTTTTGAGCATCGGGAGCATCCTGCCCTTACCTGTCAGTCAATTTTTTACATCTATAATAATTATAACCGCTGGAAAATTTCTTTATCTTTATCCCATTACAATTGTTTCATAAATATCATACAGACGCATTCGTCATTTCAGCCCGCTTATTCTGAGCCGGCATATTATTCATACCATCAGATATAACAAAAACACTCGTATTAAATTTTTATGTTTTAAAAAGTTGAATTACCAAATAACTTCTTCAATATGATTACGGTCATGAATTACCTGTTTTTTAAAGACTAGTTTTATCAAATACTTAATATAACACCTAATGCAAAATATTCTATGCTTCAGCCACCTCCGGTGGAATTTCGTATTTCAGCGTCCTCAACATTTACTTACCCGTTTCGCCAAACAGTATAACGTTTTCTATTTTGAAGAACCTAAAACAGGCCCCGATTCTTATGAAATAACACAACAAAACGGAGTTTCAGTGGTGGTTATTTATTTAGAAGACCATCATTCTGATTTTAAAAAGCGTATGGCCAGACAAATTGATAATTTTCTTAAGGATCATAATATCATGGAATACCTTTGCTGGTACTACACCCCGATGGCATTGGAATATACTTCGCATCTTACTCCTAAAATTACGGTCTATGATTCTATGGATGAGCTTTCTGCATTCCGTTTTGCTCCTCCCCGATTACTGGAATACGAAGAAGAACTTTTTAATAAAGCCGATGTTGTTTTTACCGGCGGTTACAGCCTTTATGAAGCCAAAAAAGAAAGACATCATAACATCCATCCTTTTCCGAGCAGCATTGATAAAGAACATTTCCAAAAAGCACGGCTCAATATGACGGATCAGGCGGATCAGGAAAAAATCCCTCATCCAAGGTTCGGTTTCTTCGGGGTGATTGATGAAAGGTTTGATACGGATTTGTTAAATCTGGTTTCACAGAAAAAACCCGACTGGCATTTTGTGATAATTGGACCTGTTGTAAAAATAGATCCGGCAGAACTTCCGCAAGCCCCGAACATTCATTACTTAGGTCCTAAAAGCTATGAAGAGCTTCCGAATTATATCAGTCATTGGGATATTGCGCTGGTTTTATTTGCCATTAATGAATCCACAGAATTTATCAGCCCTACCAAGACTCCGGAATATCTTGCTGCCGGTCTTCCCGTAATCTCTACCCCGATAAAGGATATTGTAAGAACTTATGGTGAAGAAAATCTTGTATACATCACAAAAAATGCAGAATCCTTTATTGCTTCCGGTGAAGAAGAGCTTCAAAAAAAATCCCGCACGGAATGGTTATTAAAGGTTGATGAATTCCTTGCTGATGATTCCTGGGATAATACCTTTGAAAAAATGTGTTTGTTAATCAATACAATTAAAGAAAAAAACGGAATCCATGTATGATTTTCTGATTATCGGCTGCGGGTTTGCGGGAGCTGTACTTGCCGAACGCCTTGCAAAACAGGGAAAAAAGATTCTTATTGTAGACAAAAGAGACCATATTGCCGGAAACGCATACGACTATTACAATGAAGACGGGATCATGATTCATAAATACGGGCCTCATATTTTCCATACAAATTCTGAAGAAGTTTTCAAATATCTTTCACAATTTACCGAATGGAGACCTTATGAACACAGGGTTTTAGCAAGTGTGGACGGGCAGCTTGTTCCTATTCCTATCAATCTTACCACCATTAATACACTTTACGGAAGCAAACTTTCTTCTGCTGAAGTGAAAGAATTCCTGGCTTCAAAAGCTGAAGCCAGAAAACCGGTTTTAACTTCGGAAGATGTTGTGATCAACGCCGTTGGAAAAGAATTATATGAAAAGTTTTTTCGTGGATATACCAAAAAACAATGGGATCTTGATCCTTCAGAACTGGACGCATCCGTTACGGCAAGAGTGCCCACCAGAACTAACAGCGACGACCGTTATTTTACCGACACTTATCAGGCAATGCCTAAAAACGGCTATACAGAAATGTTTAAGAAAATGCTGTCACATCCCAATGTTCATATTATGCTAAATACTAATTACAAAGATATTGTAAATCTGATTCCGCATAAAAAACTGATCTTTACGGGACCTATAGACCGTTATTTTGATTTTCGTTTCGGTAAACTGCCTTATCGGTCCATCAACTTCGAGTTTGAAACTCTCGATCAGCATCAATACCAGCTTACAGGCACGATCAATTATCCTATTTCCAATCTTTATACAAGAATCACCGAATTTAAGCACCTTACCGGCCAGAAACATTCTAAAACAACTATTGTATATGAATATCCAACCGGTGAAGGAGATCCTTATTATCCTATTCCAAGAAAAGAAAATCAGGAAATTTACAATCAATATAAAAAACTGGCTGATGAAACGCCGGATGTTTACTTTACGGGACGCCTGGGTACCTACAAATATTATAATATGGATCAGGTAGTTGCCCAGTCACTGGCATTGTTTCGCAAGATCATAAAAGAAAGTGAAAATGATAGACAATAAATCAATTTTGGGAAATCCTTTTCACTCCTTCATCATGGGAGGATTTGAATGTGCAGATCATCAAAATGCTTTTGGAGAAAGGATCGATCTTATTGTATTAACGGGCCACGACCGGATGATTAATGAAGACTATAAACAGCTTCGGGAAATCAATATTACCACGGTAAGAGAAGGCATCCGCTGGAGTTATGTGGAAAAAGAACCTTTTGCATACGACTGGAGCCAGGTGGAGGAAATTATTATTCATGCCCATAAACATGATATTCAGGTAATATGGGATATCTGTCATTTTGGATTTCCGGATGATCTGACGCCTTTGCATCCTATGTTTGCACGTCGTTTTGCCCACCTTTGCAGGGCTTTTGTTAAAAAATACAGGAGCCTTGTTCCGGATGGAGCACTTATCATCACCCCAATTAATGAAGTCAGTTTTTTATCCTGGCTGGGCGGGGAAGTAAAAGGAACCAGTCCGTATTGCATCAACCAGGGATGGGAAGTAAAATATATGCTGATGAAAGCTTATATAGAAGGTATAGAAATGATGAAAGAAATGGATCCTTCGGTAAGAATTATGGTGACCGAACCGCTTGTACATATTTCATCAACGGATCCGTATGATGCAGATTTATGTTTCGCAGCACAGGAAAAACATAAGGAACAGTTTCAGGTTCTGGATATACTGACTGGAAAGATATGTCCTGAGCTTCGGGGAAAAGAAGAGTACCTTGATATTATCGGGGTCAACTTTTATTTTAATAATCAATGGACAATCAATGAGCACCAGTTCATTTCCTGGGACTGTGATCCGCCAGATCCGATGTGGAGAAGCCTAAGCTCTCTTGTGGAGGAAATGTATCTGCAATATGAAAGACCAATCGTTATCTCAGAAACCAGCATTCCTGAACATAAAAGATATCCGTGGCTGAAAATGATTGATAAAGAATGTATCAAAATCATCAAAAAAGGAATTCCTCTATATGGATGCTGCATTTACCCGATTATTGACCGCCCCGACTGGGATTTCCCTGAAATATGGCATCACAGTGGATTATGGGACATTCCTGAACCGGAAAATCTTCATCGTCAAATTCATCAGGAGAGCCTGATTGCGTTAAATGAATTCAGATTTAATCTTTCAACAATACTTTTACCAGAAGAAATTGCTATTACTGATGAGATTTAACTTACAATTCTAAAATAACAGCCATTAAATATACATTATCCGGATACGGCCAGCCATGCAATTATTGCATATACTTTACGGTCCTGTGCAATTTATAATAATATAATAAATTTGTTACTTTGCAAACATACCGTTAGTACACTTTATGAAAAAATCACAGGAGACCCGGCTTCATATTCTTCAAACCGCATTTAATCTTATCTATACCAAAGGCTACCAGACAACAAGTGTGGATGAGATCATTGCAAAAACAAAAGTAACGAAAGGCGCTTTCTATTATCACTTTAAAACTAAGGATGAAATGGGTCTGGCTATTCTGAATGAATTATTGCGGCCTAATTTTTCAGCAAACTTTATAGAACCTCTGAAAAGTTCTGAAAATGCACTGGAAAAAATCTATGATCTTGTTTACCATATCCTGATGGAGGATTCTTTTATGACCGTTGAAAGCGGATGTCCCGCCTCAAATTTCACCCAGGAGATGGCACCCTGGAATATGGAATTTACCAAAACCTTGAATGAGCTTTCCAAACAATGGGAACAAGCCATTACAGAGGCTGTGGAGAGAAGCAAAAAAAATGGCCTTCTAAAACCTGAAGTTGATCCCCGGGAAATTGCTGTGCTGGTAATGTCCGGATATTGGGGAGTGAGAAACTTAGGGAAACTGGAAAATTCCAAAGAAGTGTATCTGGTTTTTCTCAATGGGCTTAAAACCTATTTTAACAGTTTAAAATAATTTATTTAAAAACATACCAATTAGTATGTTTTTATTATATCTTTGTTGCATCTTAAAAATGTAACATGTATCAGACGTTGACTTTTTTACATTCATTATTTCGCTGGCTGGTTCTTTTCAGCCTTGTATACTCAGTTCTCAGAGCCTGTAAAGGATATTTTTTAAACCTTGAATTCTCAAAAACACTGGATTCCCTAAGACACTGGACTGCTACCATTGCTCATGTTCAGCTTGTATTGGGAATTATAATATATTCTAAAAGTCCGATAGTGAAATACTTCTGGAAAAATTTCAATGAAGCCAAAACATCATTTGACATCCTTTTTTTTGGGCTGATCCATATTGCACTCATGCTTATCTCGATTGTGCTTATTACCATTGGTTCTGCCCTTTCAAAAAGAAAAGCTACGGATCAGGAAAAGTTTGCCACGATGCTTCTTTACTTCAGTATTGCATTGATTATTATACTTATGGCTATTCCGTGGCCGTTTTCTCCGCTTGCTCAAAGACCTTATATACGATAATATGATCAATTTATTTAAAACCAGAATCGGCAGATTGAGAATAATCGCGATCCTCGAAGGTATTTCGCTGTTGGTACTCGTCTTCGTCGCTGTACCGTTAAAGTATGCATTCAACACTCCGGCAATGGTAAAAGTAATGGGACCTGTTCACGGTTCATTATTTCTTCTGTTTTTGTTTAATACGTTAAGTGTGGGTGTCGAACAGCAATGGAAATTTAAAGAAATCACATGGAAAGTTCTTTTGGCCTGCATGATCCCTTTCGGAACATTTTATATTGATAGAAAAATTTTAAGCAAAATATGAAAAACACGGTTATATTTTTAGGAATCATACTCACTATTTATATATTTTACAGGGTTTATATATTTCAAACTTTGGACAACGGACTAAACCAACTGATCAAAAACGGAGCCGTTATCCTTGATGTGAGAACAGAAAAGGAATATGGTACCGGCCATATACCCGGTTCAAAGAATATTTCTTTAGGTACGATAATAGAACGGTATATTGAGCTTGATAAGAACCAGACTTACATTACCGTATGTTCGCATGGCTTAAGAAGTGTAAAAGCTGAAAGTATTTTAAAAGAAAGAGGCTTTAAAAATGTATATAATGGCGGAGCCTGGAGCGATTTGATGAACAATATGAGCAACAATAAAGAATGAATAATATTTAATCGGAAATTAGGTTTCTAATAATCAGTCATATAAGTTTGTGCTGAAGAGCACAACCATTACCTATTATATTTATAGACAATTACTATCAGAATTCTGGAAAGGATATAAAATCCTTTAGTATTTATCAGTAAATTGTGCACGCTTTTAAATACTATTTTTTTCATGAAAATACCGAAGGGAATTAACAAGGTTAGAAGATCATTAATGAGAAATCTGACAAAAAATATTGGGAAGTCCGGTTTAAAAAAATCTGAAAAAAACGATATTAAAATAAAAAGGATCCTTATTTCCAGACCCAATCACCGTCTTGGAAATCTGCTGCTTCTAAGCCCACTGGTACAGGAAGTGATCAATACGTTCCCCGAAAGTAAAATTGATCTTTTTGTCAAGGGACAAATCACCCCTATCATCTATAAAAATTATACAAATATTGACAAAATCATCCAGCTTCCAAAAAAACCTTTCAGCAATATTTTTAAATATCTGAAAGGCTGGATGTCACTGCGTACAAAAAAGTATGATTTGGTTATTAATGCCAATTTTGGCTCATCATCAGGAAGAATATCTACTCTGGCGGCTAATTCAAGATACAAGATGTTTGGAGAATTTGATGAAAAATATACAGAACAGATCGAGGATTATCAGCATTCTGCAAAGCAGAGCATTTATGATTTTAGGAAATTTTTATCGGAACTGGGAATTTCAGAAAACAAGAATGCCGTTCCGTTTCTTGATATTAAACTGGATGCCGCGGAAATAGAAGCCGGGAAAAAGAAACTTTTTTCCATCACGCAAAATGACAACCCTACGATCTGCCTGTTTACCAATGCTACAGGCGATAAATGTTACTCTGAACAATGGTGGTCTGATTTTTATAATACCCTGAAGGAAACATTCCCCGATTATAACATTGTAGAACTTTTACCGGTTGAAAATATTTCTAAACTCAACTTTACCATACCAAATTTTTACAGCAAAGATATCAGGGAAATGGGAGGCTTTATAGCCAATACGGCAGTATTTATTGCAGCCGATAACGGGGTAATGCACCTTGCCAGTGCAAGCGGGACACCAACGGTGGGTTTATTTATGGTAACTGATGAAAAGCTTTACAAACCTTATAATCCAAAGAGCTTCTCTGTGAATACGCAGCATACAACGAATGAAGAAATCATGAGTTTATTACGCACAACTATAGGATAGAATTACACAAATTAAAAATATATGATATGAAATTGATTTTTGCTGAAGGCTTATCTCAATATAAAGATGATATTCTATCAACTTTAAAGAAGTTTAAAAGCGAAGGAACATTAATTGGTAATGGGTCCCGGAATGTGATTAAAATTTTCGACATCAACGGAATGCGCCTCAATTTTAAATCCTTCAAACAACATAATATTATTAACAGGCACGTTTACAAATTTTACCGTAAGTCTAAAGCGCACCGTTCATTTGAATATGCACACATGCTTATCAGCAAAAATTACCACACGCCCCGGCCCGTTGCTTATATAGAAAATCATGATTTTATCGGACTTACATCCAGCTACTATATCAGTGAGCAACTGGAGGATGTATGGACACTCGACCGTGTTCTTAACGATCATTCTTTTACCGACCGTGAAAAGATTATAAAAGAATATACACGACTGATGTTTCGTCTGCATAATGACGGAATTCAGTTCCTTGATAATTCGCCGAATAATTTCCTGATCCGTAAGGAAGACAACAGCTATGCAATTTATCTGGTAGATCTTAACAGAATGAATTTTTATGATTCTATCGATTTGAATAAAAGGTTGAAGAATTTCGCGAGGCTTACTAACAATCCTGAAATTATAGAAATTATTGCCGAAGAATATGCCGGTTTATACGGAACTTCAAAAGATATTTGTCTGAAAACAATTATGCAGGCCTCTCAACAACAGGTTACCAGACGCAAAATAAAAAAGGTGCTTAAATTATACAAATACCTTATTCCTAACGTAATTGTATGTTATCTAAATGATCCTGTCTTATTTTTGAATATTTAAAATTAAGAAATATTTTTACGGAATTCTAAAGGCGAAAGGCCTGTCTGTACCCTGAACATTTTACTGAAAGACTGCGGATGCTCGAAACCCAGTTCATAGGCAATTTCTCCTACTGTCAAATCAGTGGAAGTTAATCTTTCCTTAGCTTTTTCAGTGAGTTTTTCCCGGATATACTGTTGTGTGCTTTTCCCCATCACCGAACGTAAAACATCACTCAGATATCCCGGTGAGATGCTGAGCTGCTCCGAAAGATATTGTACGGTGGGAATTCCCCGTTGTAACGTATCCTGATCATTGATATAATTATCAAGAATGATTTCCAGTTTCTGAATAATATCATTATTCATTACTTTTCTGGTAATGAACTGGCGTTTGTAAAACCTGTTGACATAGCTTAAAAGCAGTTCCAGCTGTGCAATGACTACCTCTTGGCTGAATTCATCTACGCGGCTGTTCAGCTCCTGTTCCATAATCTTGTAAATAGAAAGAATAATTTCTTTTTCCGAATCCGACAAATGCAGCGCTTCATTCCATGAATACAAAAAATAAGCGTACTGCTTAATTTTCCTGGCCAAAGGATAACCCAGCAGAAAATCAGGATGAATCAATAAAATATAACAGTACGTTTCGCTGTTGTAATCAGTGCTTCCTACCAACTGATTGGGTGCAAGAAACAGCATGCTTCCTTCATTATAATCATAATAATTACGGCCGTACTTCAGTCTGCCTTTATTCCTGGTAATAAAAGTGATTTTATAAAAACTCAGAATATCATAAATCGGCGCCATTTCCGTATTAAAAGGATTGTCTTTATGGAAATGTACAAGACTGATGAGAGGATGCTGCGGCGCAGGCAGCCCAAATGCTTGATGACTTTCCGATATCGAAATAAAACGAACCAGTTTATCCTCTTTATTTTTCATGCCATAAATGTATAAAAAAAACCTACGATCAGTGACCATAGGATTTGCTGTATTAAAATATTACCAGGGAAGAATATGATCCTTACCACTGAAACCAACAGGTCCGGTGAAACTCCCGTTCGGAAGATCTTCGGACAACGCCACACGGATTGGTTCTTTTGAACCTTCTTCCACAGAATCCGTTCCCTGAAAATTATTAAGTGCCGTGGCTGTAAATCCCGGACTTACCAGATGTACTTTAATATTCGTATTCTCCAGATCTATCGCCAGCGAAAGGAAAATTCCGTTGAGCGCAGTCTTAGAAGCACCGTACACAGCATCAAAATTTCCTCTGTATGGATTTTCCGGATTAGCATTGATCCCAAGAGAACCCAATGCACTGGAAACCGTTACAATACGCGCACTTGAAGCTTTATGCAATAACGGTAAAAAAGCCTGTGTTAATGCAAGTGTTCCGAAAACATTAGTGTCCCAAACAGTTTTCAGTTCATTAATCGGTGCAATGCTCGCGCGCTGTGAGCCCAAAACTTCTTCCATCGTACGGCCGGACTTTCCTGCATGTGAAATTGCAGCATTGTTTACCAGAAGCGTAAGATAGCCGTATTCATTCTCTACGGTTCGCACTGCCATTCTAACAGATTCCGAATCTGTAATGTCCAGCTGTAAGGGTTTTGCGTTTTCACCCAATTCAGCAACTGCTGCTTTTCCCTTTTGTAAATCACGTGAGCCGATATAAACAATGTATCCGTTTTCCACAAGAGCTTTCGCTATCTGGAAGCCTACTCCTGTATTGGCACCCGATACCAGTGCCACTTTATTTTCTTCTCTATTGGCCATTTTCAATTCTTTTAAATTTATATCACAAAGATGCGCCCGTAAAAAATAATGGATGTATCCAAATTGAGGAAATATTAAACCAAATTGAGGTTTTTAAACGACTATCTGTAAAAATCAGAAGGCTCACATACCAACGAAAAAGCTGTCTGATAAAGACAGCCTTTATTATTAATTTTGTCCCGTCCTAAAATAACTTGTCAACTTATTTTAGGAATAGTTATTTATTTAAAATTTTAATCTTTAATAATTTTTCCTACACGTTCAGTATGGTCTTCAAAAACTACGTTAACAAAATATACTCCTGCATCGAGATTAGAAATGTTTAAGCCTTTCTCAAAATTCTGCGTTTCTTTTTTTATGATTTTCCCCGATATATCCAGAATCGTAATGGTATTGATTTTCTTTTGGGATTTGAAATTAATAAAGTCTTTTGCCGGAACTGGAAATACTTGGAAATCATTTTGTTTTTGATTTTCATGAGTGGAAAGTACAGTCTGATTCTCAATACTTCCCATATCCAATGCATTTACGAGTCTCGGGTTATTCATGATATCCGTATCATAAGCATACCAGGAATCATTTCCTGTAGGAAGCGTAAGAAAATCATTAGAAGCAGAATTAATAGCCGGGCTTACTGATAATAAAGAAAAATCATTGGCTGCCGAATTGGTAAATTTCGGATCAGTATCCAAATTTCCGCCTTCATTCAGTCCCCAGTTGGAATACCAGTTAGAAGATCCTCCGGAACCCTGAATAATTGAATTTTTTACGTGAATTTTGGTCGGCGTAAAATATTCATAATAAATATATGGCGAAAACTGGCTGTTTGAGGTATTTCCCCAGATAATATTATTGTAAATTTTGCTGTTCATGTTATCTGGAGCTACCGAACAGTAAATTGCACCACCGTATCCCGTCGCAAAGTTCTTGGTAATGGTACAGTTCACAATATTTGAATAAGAACTTCCTACATTTTTAATAGCTCCTCCCGTATCCGCAGAATTACTGTAGATCAGTGAATTGTAGATAGAATTGGTAGAATTTCCATTATTATAAATGGCTCCACCACCACTGGAAGCAGAATTGTTATGAATTTTAACGTTCTGCAATACAGAATTTCCGTAGTTATATCCATAGATAGCACCACCGTACGTTCCTGAATTATTATTGAATGTAGAATATGAAACCTTAGCTACAGAATAATTGATAGACGCAATACATCCTCCCGTAAATCTGTTTGAAGTAAAAGTACTGTTGGTAATAATAGCTGAAGATGCATTGTCTAATCCTACACAGGCTCCGTATGCAGCAGCATTATACGTGAAAGTACAATTATCAACCGTTACATTACTTGCAGACACACATTCCATAGCTCCTCCGTAACCATATACGGAATTATTCACAAACCGGGAATTCTTGACCTGTATTTTGGAATTGATATTATACATACCTCCGCCAACTGATTTATAGATCGTGTAAGATCCTAAAGTGTAATTGGTATTAACATCTGCATTCCCGCCTGTAATTCTAAAGCCGTCAAGAAGAGCCGTATTAGCAAGATTCATTGTGAAAACTACATTGTAGGCATTTTCTCCCAGCCCGTAGTCATTAATTCCGTTACCGTTAGTATCAGAATCATTTCCATTAAAATCACCGGATAATATGGTTGGAGGGTTTGTTAAAAGATTTCTCTGGCCCAATGTGGTTTCAGTACCATTGAAACTTCCATAAATTTTGATGTTTTTATTAATATAAAAAGTTTTCGTTCTTGCATCATTGTTTACCATCTGATAAGTTGGATAATAGGTACCTGATTTTACAAAAAGGACATCATTCGCTGCTGCATTATTAATGGCGGTTTGAAGATCTGTGTAAGCATTACTCCACGAACTTCCGTTGTTATTTCCTGAGGCGTTCTGATCAACATAAATTGTTGCTGCATTCATAGAAATTGACAATCCTGTGGAAAGGATTAAAGCGTAAATACATTTCATGGTTAAAAAAATTTTCGCGAATATAAATTAAATATTTGTAATCAAACTACTTTATAATCATGAAAAAGAAAAAAATTGCAAATTTTCATGAAAGCTTATCATTAGGGGCAATTTGTGCTAAAAATAAATCTCCAAACAGAGATAAAATTCTTATTTTTTTGACAGTTTAGTCTAATAATAAACCAGCCTCAGATTTAATTATCCAAAGAATAATATTTTTATGTAATTGATAAAATTTAAGAAAAATTAGCTTTAATCATTCTGAACCTCATTCGGCAATGTAAACCAGAACGTACTTCCCATCCCCTCTTCACTTTCAACACCAATTTTCCCGCCATGGCGTTCAATAATATCCGCACTGATATACAGTCCTAATCCAAGTCCGGAAGCCTGAATACCATTCGGATCTACCCGGTAATACCGTTCAAAAAGATAGGGCAGCTTTTCAGCGGGAATTCCCGGACCGGTATCTCTTACAGAAACTTTCACCGAATAATTGTCCTTCTCGATGGTGAGGAATATTTGTCTGCTTTTAGGCGCATATTTAATGGCGTTATTGATAAAGTTAATAACAACCTGCTGTATTCTGTTTTCATCTGCTACGATTTCCAGGTTTTTTTCACCTTCTACCAACAGTTCATGAGTTCCCAGATGGATCACATGAGAACAGCACTCATCAACCATATGGGCAAAGTTGAATTTCTTTTTGTTTAACATGACCTTGCCTTCATTTATCCTGGTTACATTCAGCAGTTCTTCCACCAGTTCAGAGATCTTTTCCATGCTTTTGTTGGACTGATCAATTAATCTTGGAAGCAGAGGCGTAGGATTTGCTTTCATTCTTTCAAGAAGCTGTAAGGAAGCCTTGAGGCTCGTAAGAGGCGTTTTAAGTTCGTGGCTGGCAATAGAGATGAAATCATCTTTCTGTTGCTGAATTTGTTTTAGAGCAGTAATATCCATCACGGTACCAAGAAGTTTTTTTGCATTTCCGTCGCTATCATAATGAACGTTCCCCTGTAAACGGATCCATTTTATTGCGTTGTTTGCAAGCACAATTCTGGCTTCATAAAAAAGCTTTCCTGTTTTTCGGGCAATAGCATGAGCTTCATCACTAAGATGGGCATCCAACGGATGGAAACTGGTAAGTACCTCTGCTCTTGAAACGGGGCTTGTAACACAAAAGATTTCATCAAAACGCCTGGATCCGATTACTGACTGTTCATCATATCTGAACTCGTAAGTCCCAATCTCAGATGCTTCAATCGCAAGACGGTTACGTTCCTCAATATCTTCAATCTGTCTTCTCGCTATCACTTTTGCCGTCACATCATTTCCTACGACCATAATGGAAGTAACTACTCCTTTTAAGTCTTTAACAGGTTCATAAACAAAGTCGATAAACATGATCTGGTCTACTCCGTTTCGGTTTAATATAAGTTCATGCTCCATTCCATGAAATGCGGTTCCGGTTTTGATTGCCTGTTGCATAATCGGGGCATATACATCAGCAGCTTCCGCCACTCCTTCCCAGATACTCCGCATTTCTAAGCTTTCCCGGGATTTGCCCACTAATTCCAGGTAGCCGTCATTCACTTCAATGACCACCAGATCTTCTGCACGGATTACACATATGGCAATCGGCGCCTGCCTGATAAGATTTCGAAAGCGTGCCTCACTAAGGAGCAGTTCTTCATTAGATTCTGCAAGTTCCTCATTGGTTGTTGCCAGTTCTTCATTAAGCGCAGTAAATTCTTCATTAGAAGCAGCCAATTCTTCATTCATATCCTGCAGCTGCTGCTCACTGAGTTTCATCTGAGTAATATCTACACAGGAGCTTATATATCCTGCAAATTTACCGTCGGAAAGAAATCTTGGTGTTCCTTTTTTTAGCAGCCAGTGATAAGATCCGTCGGATCCCAGAAGTCTCATTTCAGCACTGTAAGAAATTCTCTGTGTAAATGCCTGCTGATGAATATTTAGAAATTTTTGTTTATCCGAAGGATGAATAAGATAATACCAACCCATCTCCAGCAGCTGATCTGCATTACGCCCGCTAAGGCTGGACCATGCTTTATTAAAATAGATGAGTTTTCCTGTTTCATCACGTACAGCTATCAGAATATCTGTATTGTCGGCCATAGATCTAAAGCGCTCTTCACTTTCCACTAAATCCTTCACTCTATCTTCTACCATCTGTTCAAGCTCCGTATTCATACGGGAAAGCTCTTCCCTGCTTGCTTCAAGCTCTTCATTAACTGCGCTTAACTCTTCATTTGCAGCCGCGAGCTGTTCATTTAAGGATTGCTCACGGAGGAGCAGCTGTTTATTTTGGCTTGCCTCTTCCAGTTCACGTCTGTTGAGATAGCGTTCCGTAACATCAGTAGCAGTATGTAAAATTGCTATTACGCGGCCATTTTCGTCTTTCACTGCACGGTATTCAAAATCAAAATAGTAGGTACTTATCACTCCATCAACTAACAGATCTGCAGGAGTGTCTTTTCCTGAAATCGTTATGCCTTCGCGCCAAACCCTTGCAAACATTTCAATAAAAGGCTGACCTGAGAGTTCGGGCATTGCCTCTTCCAGGCCTTTTCCAATAACTTCCGGACCGCGGCCCCAAATGGCCAACATAGCCTTATTTGCAAATTCAATCCTCGCATTTTCACCAACATGTACCGCAGTAGCAGTACTGATGAAAGAAAATATGTGGGTTAGCTGTTCAAAATTTAAAGGTGATAAAGAGTCCTCCATTGTTCCTTATTGGTTTCAATCACGAAAATACAAAAATAGAGAAAAAGACCAGCCTGCATAAGGCTTAAAGTATACCACAAATAGTGAAAAATGCAAAACAATATAAAAACACATCATAATTTTAACAGGAAATAGTACTTGAAAATTGTAATAGTTAACGTTTTCCGGATTAATTTTTTCTGATTATTATATCTAAGAAATCATGAAAGTTTTTAAAATTAAGTAAAAACCGGATATTTAATGATAAGATAGTATCTTAGCCAACAATTTCAAAAATCTCACAACTTCAGCCTATGAGCAAAATTTTTAAATCTAAAAAAATAAAAATCGCAATTATTTCATTGATTACGGTATTGTTCCTTGGTTTAGCTTTTGCTTTTTATCAGAAAAAAATTCGCCACAATCTGGTAACAATCTCGGAAAATAAAGTGTATAATTCCGGCGTTATTCCAGCGGATCAACTGCCTGGTGTTATCAATGACCATCATATAAAAACCATCATCGATTTGCGTGATGGCGCAGAACAAACAGAACTTAATCCCGAAACCAAACAGCAAGTCAATACGGAAGCTTCCGCTGCGGGAAAGATTTCAGGCGTTCATTATTTCAATCTTCCTACCGACCAGATTCCCGAAGACAGTACCGTGAAGAAGTTTTTAAAAATAATGGATGATCCCAAAAACTATCCTGTCCTGATTCATTGCCATCACGGGGTGGGACGTTCCCGTTTGTTTAGTTCAATTTACAGAATTGAATATGAACATTTTACCAATGAACAGGCAAGAAAAAATGCACGTTTCTTCTGGGAGTTCAGCAATAATTTTTCAAAAAACTCTCAAAAAGGGTTATTTCTAACGAATTATAAGAAAAGGAATCATTAATGCATGATTCCTTCATTCAAATATTTATTAATTAAATAATATCTTTTGCAGTAAAATATATTCCTTTTAATAAAACCGGCATTATTTGTGTTAGTTTATGATTCCGATTTAGTAATTGCTGCTTTAGGATAAGTAATATATCCATTTTTTTCTCCGCAGTAATAGGTATCTCTGTCGCTTTGCGATAAGGCTATTTCATGCCTGAACCGTTCAGCCAGGTCCGGATTTGCAATAAACGGTTCTCCGAAGGATACAAAATCCGCATTTCCTTCTCGCAGAATTTTAAAGAGTTTTCGATATTGGATCCTGACAAGGATCTGATTAATATAAGAATTAATATGTTGGTATAAATCTCAACTAATCGAACATCATTCAGATCGATAAAAGTACTATACCGGAAGGGTGAACCAAAACGTTGAGCCATGTCCAACTTCGCTTTCAACACCGATAGAACCACTGTGATTTTTGATGATATCGGCACAGATAAAAAGTCCCAGGCCAAGGCCTGAAAATTTCTGCCCCTGATAGTCCGTCCGGTAGTATCTTTCGAAAAGTCTGGATAATTTTTCTTTCGGGATGCCGGGACCATTATCCTTCACACTGATCATCATTTCTTTATCATCAAGCATATTCGCCTTAATAACTATATCAGAATCCGGTGCATATTTAATGGCATTATTGATGAGGTTGACCATCACCTGACCAATCTGCTGGCTGTCTGCAACGATCTTTTGGTAGAGATCACCTTCAAAAGTAATCTTTCTGTCTGTCTGCTGGGCAAAATTAGCCAGGCATTCCTTGAATAATTCTGATATTGTAAAAGGTTTCTTATCTATCTTTAGTTGTCCGTGTTCGAGCCGGCTGGTATCCAGAAGATCATTCATCAGTGTTGTCAGCTTGTTAAGACTTTCTACGGATTGATCTATGAGCTTAATTTTAGTTTGTTCGGTTAAATTCATGCCTCTTTTTTGAAGCATCTGCAACGATGCTTTGAGTGCAGTAACCGGTGTCCTGAGTTCATGGCTGGCGATGCTGATAAAATCATCCTTACTCTGGGCAATGAGCCTTCTTTCGGTAACGTCCATAAAGGTTCCTATCCCACCGGTAAGAACACCGTTCTGATCAAACATGGGTGCTGCATTGATCGAAAGATATATTCTATCTCCATTCGGGGGCTGTACGGCAATCTCATGGTCAGTGAGGGGTTTCTGTGTCTTCATCATGATGGACATGGGATGCTCCTCAGAGGGCAGAGGTGTTCCGTCGATACGCAGGTTCTGCCATTGCGGATCATCATAAGTACGGGTCTTGATCTCCGTTTCCTTTAATCCAAGAATCTGCTGAGCCATTGGATTGGCATACACCATTTGTCCTGATGCATCTATGACACCAACACCTTCTGCCATCGTTTCCAATATGGATCTTAATCGTTGCTCACTCTCCCTGAGATTATTTTCGAGTTCTACTTTTTCTTTGATATTTTCTTCCAGATGCATTATAGCTTCAGCGTGTGCGGTAACATCAATAGCCATATCAATTACACCTGTAATAATTCCGTTTTCAATGTAGGGGGTGTAGCTGAAATTGAAAAATCCTTGCTTCGGCTGACCATCCTTCTTAAATATTACCGGGGACGCGTCATCAGAATGTTTTATACCGTTTTTGTAAGTATCTTCTAACATATCCGCAGCTTTTTGTCCTCTAAGCTCAGGAAATTCCTTAAATAAAGGCTTCCCAATAATGGTTGCGTCTTTGCCCAACAGCTCCAGCATAGCGACATTAACCATCGTTACCACATAGTCTTCACCTTTTAAAAGCATCATGGCAACAGGCGACTGTGTAATAAGGTCACGAAAACTCATTTCACTTGTCGTGAGTTTTTCATTCAGCAATGAAATGGTATCATTCAAATGCTTTAGCTGGTTATTCTTACTATTTAGTTCTTCATTTTGCAAAGTAAGCTCAGAGATATTGCTCTCATTTTCTATCTTGCCGGATAACAGATCGGAGTTATCTTTTCTCAACTGGTCACTTAAAAAATAAATTTCCTTATTGGCATGATCCAAATTCCTGTTCATTTCTATGTATTCTTTATTGACCGCTGTCAATTCTTCGTTACTTGTCTGAAAGTCATGATTTAAGGATGAAAGGTCATGATTAGCAATGTTGAGCTCAGTCTCCCGATTTCGAAGGAGTTCCCAGACCTGCTGTCTTTCCGTTACATTACTTGCCGTGTGCAGAATGCAATAGATCTTGCCGGCTTTATCCGCAACAGGCTTATATTTAAAATCATAATACAGCGTGATCTTATTACCATTTAATTCGGTTGATAAGGGTATATTTTGGATCTCACATTCTTTTCCCGAATGCCAGGTATTCCGCAAAATGTCTAAGTAGGACTTTTCGTTCAGCTCAGGAAACACCTCCTCTAGTTTTCTGCCGCGTATTGATTCATCTTGATTCCATATTTTAAGCATCGCATCATTCGCAAACTGGATGCGTAAATCCTCACCCGTATAAATTGCGGTGGGATCACTGGATTGCTTCAGTATATCGAAAATTGCGTCAGTACCTAATGCAGAGAAAAAGTGAATCATTTATATTTACATTATCAACTTTTAAAGGTATGAAAAATATAATTCAAAATTATTCATGTTTCTATGAACTTATTATACAGTTTCAAGTGTCCGTCTGTCTGGGGGTGGGATTTCGAACTAACCCAAATAAATATTTTTTAGTCACGAAAGATTCTCTGATATTTTGATCCCCTAAAATAGTATAAAAGTACTCCATATTCGTTATCATTATTGAATAACAGCTAAAATGTCAATTGAATTTGTTTACTTATAAATATCATTTGTAAGCGGTTTTCCGATGTTCCCTAGAGAACCTGTTAATACTATTTTCATTGCCATAATTTATCTGAGATAATTATTCTGTAACTGTATCGCAGTATATTGTAATAGTATCCCAGGTAAATGTATCAGTAAGTTTTATCTATTATTCTATGATTGCGTCAAAAATCAACACTCACTTATCATTTAAGAGTGAAATATTATCGTAAGAATTACCTCAGTTCAGAATAAGATACTATTAACTAGCAGATTTACAAATATTTAAAAAAAATAAAATAAATTTTGGTTATGTCAGATAATGGTATTAGATTTGATAAAATGATATTTGTCAGTATAATTCATTTTGAATGACAGCATTTTATTACCTTTAATTTACCCTATCATGAAAAAACAAATTATTATTGCGGCATTATCTCTGGGAGCAATTGCTTTAGGAAACAACCAGGTTCTTGCACAAAATTCGGATCAGGCTAGTACCTCCGTCAACATTATGTTAGCAGATGTTATTTCAATGGATGTAGGAAGTGTTGCTTCAGGAGGCGCTGTAGATTTTAATTATGTGAATACAGCAGATTATAATTCTTCCAAAAATGTGACCGTCCCGAATAGTTTAGTCATCATTTCCTCCAAAAATTTTGATGTAAAAGTAAAATCTGAGGGGGCAAACTTTGTAAGCGGCACAAATCTAATTCCGGTAGATGTATTACAGGTAAAAGCAATACCGGGCGGAAGTTTAACGGGCACACTGAATGAGGTTACCTTATCTACAACCGATCAGGTTCTGGTAAGTAACGCAAATTTAGGATCAAAACAATCTTTAAATATTGCCTATTCTATTTCGGCAGAAAAAGCATCAAAAGTACTTCTGGGAAAACCTAAAGGAACATACATGCAAAAAATAATTTATACTGCGACTGCATTGTAATCAAAACAAACAATAATTTATATAAGCCCTCAACACTTTTCTGTGTTGGGGGCTTTTTCTTTTTAAACAATAAAATAAAATACGTGTGGCGATTTCACTACACGAACTTACATGTTCCACTACAAAGAAACTTTTTTTGCCGATGTACATTTGTAATGTTCAAAAGAGAACAATTAAATAAGAATAAAAAATAAAATAATATCATTATGAAAAACAAATCGTAATCGCAGCATTAACTATCGGAGCATTCGTATTAGGAACAAACACTGTTCAGGCTCAAAATACTACCGCCACTACAACGGTAAACATTACCCTGAACGATGTAATCTCTATTGATACAGGAAGTACTGCAATCGGTAATACCGTTGACTTTAACTATGTAACTGCAGCAGATTATAACTCGGATCAGACCATTACTAAAGCTAATTCTCTAAAAGTAACCTCAACAAAGAATTTTAACGTAAAAGTAAAAGCAGGAGGTGCCAATTTCATGAATGGAACCAACTTGATTCCTGTTGATGTTTTAACCATCAAAGCTGCTACTGCTTCCGGAACCATGGGTGGAACTAAAAGCGCTGTTGTTTTATCTGCAACAGATCAGACTTTAGTGGCAAATGCACCACTTGGAAGCGCATTAACATTGAATCTGGACTATACTATTCCTGCAGCCCAATCTTCATCTTCTAAAATATTAGGTAAGCCGGCTGGAACTTATACGCAAACAGTAACCTATACTGCGACTGCTTTATAAATAGCTGAATTTAAATAAACTTCTACTGGGAATAATATCAGGAAATTAATTTATTTGCTAGCAAATTGTTGGCCTAAAAAGATCTACAGATGCCGGATCAGGATTCAGGATGTTAGCAAAATTTATTTCCTGACTAAAAAGTGAATTTTTTTCATATTAATATTTTGTGTTTGGTGTTTCAAAGGCTTCCTGCGGGAGGCCTTTGATTTTGTATATAAATACAGCATTTATATACGCCCAAAGATTTTATAAGTGTTGGGGGCTATTCTTTTTAATAAAATACTGTGGCGATTTCACTACACGAACTTACATGTTCCACTACAAAGAAACTTTTTTTGCCGCTGTACCTTTGTAATGTTCAAAAGAGAACAATTAAATAAGAATAAAAAATAAAATAATATCATTATGAAAAAGCAAATCGCAATCGCAGCATTAACCATCGGAGCATTCGTATTAGGAACAAACACTGTTCAGGCTCAGAATACTACCGCTACTACAACGGTAAACATTACCCTGAACGATGTCATCTCTATCGATACAGGAAGTACTGCAATCGGTAATACCGTTGACTTTAACTATGTAACTGCAGCAGATTATAACTCGGATCAGACCATTACTAAAGCTAATTCTCTAAAAGTAACCTCAACAAAGAATTTTAACGTAAAAGTAAAAGCAGGAGGTGCCAATTTCATGAATGGAACCAACTTGATTCCTGTTGATGTTTTAACCATCAAAGCTGCTACTGCTTCCGGAACCATGGGTGGAACTAAAAGCGCTGTTGTTTTATCTGCAACAGATCAGACTTTAGTGGCAAATGCACCACTTGGAAGCGCATTAACATTGAATCTGGACTATACTATTCCTGCAGCCCAATCTTCATCTTCTAAAATATTAGGTAAGCCGGCTGGAACTTATACGCAAACAGTAACCTATACTGCGACTGCTTTATAATATTTTTTTTGTTTGAAAGGTTCCTTTAGTTAAGTTTCATTAGTTTTGGGAATCTTTTATTTTAAACCATCACACCATGCACAAGTTTATATACCTTTTCGTTTTCTTTATCCTTACAGGATCTTCTTCCATTCTGGCACAAAGTATCTCAATGTCGCCTACCCGCTTGTTTTTTACCGGTAATCCGGGAGAAAAAGTGACACAGACGGTCACGCTTCAAAACAGCTCGGATAAGGATTATGTTTTTAATCTCAACTATAAAGATTGGGTTAGAGAAGAAGACGGAAATAAGGTCTATCTTGATGCAGGCAGTTCAAAAACTTCCAATGCCTCTTGGGTATCCACTTTAGAGAATACAGTCACCGTTCCTGCAAGAAGTACAAAAGAGATTGTCGTAACCATGAAGATTCCGGCAAACGCAACAAAATCTGCCGTTACAAACAGTATGTTGTTTTTCACCCAGCTTCCGCAGCAGGCAGATCAGGCACGAGCTCAAAACGGGATTGGTGTCATCACCTTATTTGAGGTGGGACTTCACATCTTTTATACTCCACCGGGGAACAATGTAAAAAGTTTGGATATCACCAATATTTCAGAGGCGAGTAACGAGAATTCAGCAAACAGGAAAGTAGCAGTAAGTATCCATAATGATGGAAATACCATCAATGATGCCACTGTTGAGTTTGAATTGACCAATACAGACAATGGTAAGGAAATAAAATTACCCGCCATATCCATCTCTATGCTTCCCGATACCAATCAGACCGTTCAATTTTCTTTACCGGAGAACATTTCAGGGAACTTCCTTGGCGTGGCTATTATCAAAATGGCAGGATCCAACGATTTGCGCGTAGGCGAAAAAAACTTTAAATTTTAAATTAAGTCCTGAACCATCAAAATGGAATATCGATGTCAATCATAAAAAGAACAATCTTAGTTTTTGCATTTGTTCTTCTGAACTTTTCGCTGGCCCTTGCACAGGAAAAAAAGGATATTCGGGTTCATTTTGAAAATGACAGTATCGCTGTTGAAAAGGGATCTACTTTTACTAATTTCCTGGTCATTGAGAATAAAGGTTCCGAAGGGATTACCATTCAGAATATCATGCCACAGGAAAATTATCCGGGATTGCTTTTCTATCCCAAAAATGACTTTACTTTAGGTGCTGGTCAGACTAAAAATCTTCCTGTGAAACTGATCGCCAACGTGGATTTTATGAAACTGAGATCCAACGAGATTACATTTCAGGTTTCATACACTACGCCAATGGCCAACGGAACTGAAAGCACCTCGTTCTTCGTTAAAAAAGACGAGAATAAAAACATCGCAATTTATACGGCAGCATACGAAAATTTCATTAATCCTACTGCGCCCGATTCTTCAATTCTGCTGACTGTAGAAAACCAGGGTTATAGTAAACGAAACATTAAGATTGACCTGCAATCCATTCCTGACGGTTTGGAAATGATGCCCAAACAGCAAACCGTATCTCTGGAAGGTTTGGAAAAACAAACGGTTGAGATCAAAATTGCAGTCAGAAAACAGAATATGCTTTTTCCTGAATTTAGTATTAATGCAGCTGTCACAGACCTGCTTACTAATGAAATAGTGGGGAGCAATACGATCCACTTAGTGATCTTATCGAACAACAGACAGATTGCCCGTGGAAATGAAACGTTGAGCGGAAGCAATTTTGCAGAAATCAGCTATAACGAAAACAGTTCTGGTTTTAATTTTCTTCAATTGAGGGGAAACACAGCGTTTCGGGTGACCGAAAATCTGAAATCCCGCTTCAATATAGGAGCAGATTACTATCTTGAAGACAGTCGTTATAACCTGTATGACACCTGGCTGGAGCTGGAGAGAAAAAATATGGCATTACGGGTAGGAAATGTTAATAGTACCGATTACGATTATCCGGTTTTCGGAAGAGGTGGGAAAGTTTCTGCCAAATTTGGTGAAAATAACCAGATAGAAGTTCTTGCGCTGGAAAACAATTATAATCTGTATGGCACTTATTTCCAGCAAACAGAAGGATCTAAGATGGTGGGTGCAAAATATGGTTTTGGCAATGCCAAATCTTTCAATGGGAAAGTGTCCTATTTATTCGACCATGATCCGCGCTTTAATATTGATACGCAGGTGGCGAATGCGGTAACATCATTTGTAATTAATGATCAACACACCATCCGCACCGAAGCTGGCCTGAGCCATGAAAAAGGTCTTTTTAACAAAGATGAAAATACAGGAGCTTCAGTGGGAGCCAATTACGAAGGAAAAATAGGGAAATGGGATATACAGTCTGTTAATTCATTTGCCACCAAAAGTTATGCAGGAATCAAACGGGGATCTTTTTTCTCAAATCAGCGGATCGGCCACCAATTTTCTGCTTCTCAGCGCGCTTTTATACAATATCAGAATTCCCAGGTAGAGCCTGAGTTCCTGAGTTTCCAGAATGCGCCTATCCAGCCTGGGAATACCGCGAATTTGCGTTATTATTTCAACAGTACGGAATCTTTGGGATCAGGGTATCAGTTTTCTGTAAAGAAATGGAATTTTCTACTAGCACCAAAAGTTGAAAATCAGAAAACAGCCAGTTATTATACATCCCGGGAACTTTTTTCTTACCGGCTGGAGGCCAACATCAGCACTACCCTGGGTGCCCACGGACTGAACTGGATGGCGGAATATTCCTATTCAAAAGACAACCATAATGCGGACTGGTTCAACAGCCTGAAAACAACCTTGTCATATCGGTATAAATCCTTTTCCCTCAACGGAACAGCCCAATGGAATGCAATTAATGTTTTTGATTTAATTTCTTATGACAATGCAAACCGTAATTTCGCCAACTATAATGTATATGCATCCTATAATTTTCAGATGTTGAATAATAATCTGATCGGATCTTTTTCAGCCGGAACTTCCTATTCGCAGCTTTATAAGAACTTAAACAGCAATATAAGCGGTAATCTGGAATATAAAATTTCGCCTTCCCTATCCACCACAGGTTATTTTAATTTTTCCGGCTATAAATCTACGGGTGCTTATTCAAGCAGTGGCAGCTACTACCAGTTCAGAGTGGGGATTAAAAAATATTTTGCTGCAGCTACGGCTCTTGGAAATCATAAAGTGACGTTCCAGTTATTTGAAGATAAAAATTCCAATGGCCTTCTGGAGGCGGGTGAACAGATCCTAGCCAATGAAATAGTGAAACTGGACAATTTTGTTGCAATGACCGATAGGAACGGAAAAGTAGTTTTCCAGAATGTGCCTGAAGGTATTTACACGCTGAAGGTAAACGAAAGTGCAGGCGCCCGGTTGATGATGGATCCTGTCATTATGGTAAATAACAATATCAACCGCAAAGTGGGCTTGGTAAAAAACATCAGGGTAAGCGGAAAATTAACAGAGATCCGGCAAGCCTATGATGATTTGGAAACGGATGTAACCGGAATAGTAGTGTATGCAAGAAGTGAAGATGGTATGATTTATACCGCTGTGGTTAACCAAAAAAATGAGTTTGAGTTTTTCCTGAAAGATGGAAAATACGACCTGTATATTGAAAATGACAAATACAACTATACAAAACCCACCCAAACCATTCAGGTGACAAAACAAGGATATCCGGAAACCGTGGTTTTTGAATATAAAAAGAAAGACACCAACATTAAGGTGAAAAAGTTTTAAATTTAAAGGTATGAAAACGATGAGGGCTTTTTTAATAGGAATTTTTACCGTGTTCTGCGGATTAACAGTCGCGAAAGCTCAGGATGTGTACCTGTCGATTCCGGAGAATAATATTTTTAACAGGAGCGAATTCACTTCATTGCCTACAAGGGTAATGGTAAACGCCAACAGAACAAACTGGGATTACGCCTTTTTTGGATTAGCTCCAATAGCTCCCACATTTACCTCTGTTTCCGGACCTGCTTTTACTCACGCTACTTCTTCATTTACTTTACCCAGCTCTACGCTTCTGTGGCAGCTGGAAAGTATGGGCGGACAGCTGCCATCTACCGGATTTTCGGGTTCCTTACCTGGTTTTCAGTCGTTCAGTACAAGCGCTGTAAGGTGGTTTGAACCACCCGGATCAATTATTTTCGGAGGGGGATTCAACAAAGGAAATATCAATTTCACGTTTAAAATCCCTGGCGCACAGTTTGCTGCCAATGCTTACCGGGCCGGGAATTACTCCATGGACATCCTTCAGAATTACAATGATTTCACGCCCCGTAATTTTAAAACAATTTTAGTCATTCCTGCATCCGTCAGATGGCTCACAACATCTTTAACAAAATACATAGAAATATCTTCATTGAATGACTATCGCATTACAGGAACGCGGGTGTTCAGTTTGGATAATGCAGAAATCGCGCATACGGTCGATTTTAATTTATGGGCGAAAGCCGCCGCCAATATTCAGTTCACTTCCTCTAAAGGTGTTCCGGGAACCAGAAGTATAGCAAACATTAAATTGGGTAGTAACGGATCTTCACTCACCACCAAAGCCTTATCTTCAACTTTTCAGAATTTTTCCGCTGCTAATTTCAGTGTTGTAGCCGGAAACAGAAACAGCTTCACGCCGGAGCTCTATATATCTGCTGAAGATTTCAGGAACTTTTTTTTCGAAGCCGGAACGTACACTTTTGAATTGAACTTCAACGCTGCAAGTACTGATAACTCAATTAACAGTTTACAAAATACCGCTGTTCAGGTAAAGGTGCTTCCCCGCTCAGAGATCACTATCCCCTCTTCCGGACGAAATGTAAACTTCAATTTTAATACCGCTGCGCAATACACCAATGGCCAGTCGCAAATCATTCCGGGTCAGATTGTATTGTCCAATAATGAAAGTTTTGAACTGTATGTAAAATCGGATGAAAATTATTTCAAGAAAGGCGGCTTGCAGACCGACATCAATTCCAATATATTACAAATTGGCGTAGATGGAAGTTCAGTAAATGTTCCTTTATCCAAAACTCCCCAAAAAATACTTTTCAACGGAACACCGATACTAGACCGTGAGCTGAACATAAGATACACCATACAACCTTCCAGTGCTCAAAGTTTGGTAGGCAAGGAAAATACCACCTACTCTATCAATGTTTATTATAGCTTCACGGCAATTTAACAATACTTTCTAAAAAGCAGAAAAGAGTACATCACTAATGTCGAAAATCACTGATAAAAAGATATTTGAGTAAACAAAAGAACAGCTATTAAATTATGATGTATCTTTTGAAATATCCAAAGATTGTTAGGCTTTTTTCTTTAAAGATAAATTTGTAAAACTAAATCTGATTTTTCGAGTGAATTAAGTTTGAAAATTGTAAAATTTCATATCCTTTGTGTCCAGAAACATGGTATCATTTCATCTGAAAGTAATAGAACTGTTTCCCTTTTTTTATCTAAATTTACGGCATGAAGGATTTAAAATTAAATGTTCGTATTGTTGTAGCAGATGATCATGGTATTGTCCGGATGGGTCTGGTACAAACGGTCAAACGCCTCAAGCCCGATGCCGTGATTTCAGAAGTAGAAGACTATAAATCGCTATACAAAATAATTCTGAAAGAAGAATTTGATCTGGCAATTATGGACGTTAATATGCCTAATGGTACCGTTCAGGAAGCAATACAGTACATAAAAATTCATAAACCGGAATTAAAAATTTTAATATTTTCTTCTCAAGATGAAGAGCTCTATGCAATGCGCTACCTAAAGATGGGCGCCAGCGGCTATCTTAGCAAACAAAGCTCACCTGATGTGGTTAAAGATGCTGTGACGGCTATGCTCGATAAGGGCCGATATTTCAGTGATAATGTAAAGGAAGCAATGTTTTTAGAATCATTAACCGGCAGCACAAAAGAATCTCCTTTTGAAGCGTTATCAGACCGCGAACTGCAAATTGCCAATAAGCTTGCAGAAGGCCTTCCCCTCAAAGAAATTTCCAATCAGCTGAATATTCATTCGTCAACGGTCAGCACATACAAAAACAGGCTGTTTGAGAAGCTGAAAATACGATCCGTACCGGAATTGGTGGAAATTCTCAGGCTGTATAATAAATAAACATTGTATTATTCCGCTTTGCCATTTCGAGGAATCGATGAATCTTTTAATGCGATAAACCGAGCTGTCAACCGGAAGACGGAGTATTCTTTCTTTTCCCTTCATACATCACTATTTTCTGAAGATAATCGATGTTATTTGATAAAATAACTATCTATTCTTCATTACCTTACTTCAATATAGTCCGATCAAAATAGGTGATCCGGATATTGAAATGATTTCAATTTTATTGTTATCAAATTAAATTTAAATTTTTCTCCTGAAAACAAGTAGTATTCCCCGGACACTATGAAAAGCTCAGGAGTATTAATGCATTCTTTGACTTTTACCCCTGAGCAGATAATCTTTCACTTGTTCCTACTGTGATAACGGGTAATTTACTAACAGAAATCCCGGTCGATATCATCTTTTATTCTCAACTGTTAGACCAATTTAAATTGTGATACCTCTCTGAGAAATTTTTGTCTGATCCGATCATATTATTAAGGTGATACGAATAATTAATCAATGGATATAGCAGTTTATAACTTATTGATAATTAGCAAACACTTCCTGGATTGTAAATCAGTATAAATACTACTTTATAAATGAGGTAATACTACTGAGAAATAAAATATCCTGTTCTCCTAATTTTAATCTATAATAATTTTTAATCCAAATCAATTTAATCATGAACACTAATAACCCCACCGTTCAAATTACAAACAATTCAACCGTTCCGGTTGATATTTACGATGTTTTCAATCCGGGCACAACCGGACAAACAGTTCCTTATACCTACACGAAATTGGGTACAATTGCTGCGGGAAGCACCAGTACGATCCAGACGATCCGTGCAGCATCACAGTTACAGGCAATGTACACAGGAACTATTGATCAGCTGAGCAGTCTTTATTTTTACCAGTTTCCGGTTAAAGTAATGGCAGCCGTTCAGTTTTCATTCGATAATCCGCCGCCTTTGGTTTTTACCATTACGGCTGACGATCAGAATGCCATGATCCAGTCTTTCCTTTTTCACCGCTATGCGATGGCCAACCCGAATTCGGCGCTGACAAAGAATTTATATGCCGCTTTGAAGGGCGGAAGTACAGCTTCGGTAAATAATTTTTTTGCTTCCACCCAAAACTTTAAATCATGTACTTTAAGCTCATGGAATGCAGTAATGAGCTGGTTGCAGATGTTCACCTCAGGCTGGCAGGGACCTTTCTATATGTACGAACAGGCTCCTAATCCCGCGCCTAGCGGATACATACCGGTTTTAGTGGGAACAATTAACATTCTTTCAACAGCCACTGAAAATTCAGCTACTTTGAAATTATGTACCCAGGATGCCAGCGGAAATCCGGTGTATGCAGATAATTCACAACCTACTTCCCTCATTATGAACGGGGACGGTACCATAGGCGACAGTAATCCCGGAAATGATGTTTCGGTAAATCTGACGCCCGTCTGGATGAATGTCATACAGACCTCCATGCAAAACGGCCAGCCTGTTTCCACTTACCTGGCAGGTCCTACATTAACAGGAACCATCGCCAGTAAAACAGTTGTTTCTTCACAGACAGCCCGACAGATTCCTGGTAAACCCGCAGATAAAAATAAACAAAGTTCATTCGATTCTACTTTCGGAAAAATCTGTCAAGGTGTAGGACTTTTGGTAGGACTGCTGATGCTGGGAGAATTTGGTAAAAAATTGTTTGATGGAGCTAAGGAAAAATTAACATCGGCAAAAGAAAAAGCAACTTCAGAAAGTGAATACGAAAATGAAGAAAATGAAATTGAAAATACTCCGGATGAGAACATTGTTAATGAAGTTACCCAACAGGAAGAAACATTTAATTCTGATGCCTCTTCCGTAGCAGATTCTTATTCTGATATTTCAGAATCCATGCAGAAAGACGTGATGACCCAGACCATGGAAGATACGATGTCCGATATCAATAATGAAATAACCGAGCAGGTAGAAAACGGATTTACCCCTACAGAGGAATATGAATCCGCAGTTTCGGATTTACAAAACTCTTTTAAAGATGCCAGCGCCCAGATTGAGGAGGGAAATTTTTCCGATGCCAGCAAGGAACTCTCATCAGCAGCCAGCAATATGGAAGAAACGATTTCTCAAAGTGAAGGCAGCATGCAGGAGTGGGAAACACAATCTTTACAGGATTCCGCTGATGCCGTAAATGATGCGGCTGAAGCTTCAGATGCACTTGACACCGCACAGGAAGACTATGAAAATGATATGAATGATGAAGAAAATGATTCGGGGTATGATGCAGATGAAGATTCAGAATGGCCTGAAGCAGAAGAGATGGCTGAGCTATAAAATCAGGAAACTGTAGGAAGAATATACGAATATACAACTTCAGACAGGTCCAAATACAATAATAGTAATTTAAAAAATAGGAAAAATGATTATATCATGGAATACAGATCCTTCTAAGGGTACCTTTGCACCCGGAAGTACAAAATACTCTTCTTACTATCAATACGATACGGTATCACATAAACTGGTAAGGATTCGATTAGAGCTTGGCAGAACCGAAATTAACGGTGAAACAATGGTAATTTACGATAACAACCGGGCTGTAGGTTTTTCGGATATTGATTTTATTAAAGAAGAACTGGAATACCCGGATTCAGATTTTTCTATTGATGCAGCTACAGGAGAAGTGCTCTTACGAGGGGTGCCGCTCTCTCAAATTCCGCAACCGGGATATAATGTTGTAGATATGTCTCCAGGTGACACCGTACCCCATTTCGGAAACAGTGTTTCAACCTCAGCTGACACACATCTGCCGGAAGGAATTCAAAATAAACATCTGGGAGTACTTGCTAATGAAGCCATTTTGGAAGAAAGAGGAATTACTCTTACATCATCTGCTGCTTCCGGCGAACAATTGTCTGCCGTACTTAAAGGTCAGGTTGCCAGAGCAGTGGGAAAACCCTTCAATGAGATTACCAATGAGGATCTTTTGGAAACTTTACAAAGACAGGTTGCTCAGATTAAACAAAATGAAATAGTTCCTTCAAAAGAAAATATAAACTCAAGCCTAGAAGAAGCCGACGTGCTTATTGATTCAATTAAAGAGCAGATTACTAATGAAGGAATGGTGCCCACGGAAGAGTTCAGCAAAAGTTATTCAAATTTTATCGAAAAATACAAGGTTGCCAATGATGCTGTAAAAAACGGTACAGCTGTAAAAGCGGCGATGGAAGAATTTCAGGCTGCCAAAAATCAGTTAATGAACGAATCAGAAACCCTTGAGACATCGTATTACAATAATCTTGAGACTCAGTTAAATAACACCAATACAGCTGTTGATGCCGCAGTTTACGAAGCCACAATATGGGAAAATATTGACCTGGAATATGAAAATCTAGAAAAAGCAACTTCCATAGAAGAATACGAAACGGAAATCGGTATGGAAGAAACAGAAGTATTATAATCCTAAAATATAAATCAATGAGCACTACATATCCATCTGTGACGATCAAAAATGATCTGTCGGCAAGTATCCAGATTTTTGATGCTTTCCAAAATAACGAAGATGATAAAAGCCTAACCAACTTTTTTGGAACACTTACACCGCTGGTTACCGTACCGGCAGGTGGCAGCCAGGAGTTCACACCGATCCACGGGCCCATTTCAACATTTATTGTTTTTGATGATCAGAATAATCCCGTTACCCGTTTTTTTACATTGGGCACTCAGCCGGCTTCCTTTGAAGTACAGCAGAGCGATGTGGATACAATGAACACCACGGAGGCATTTATTAAGCTGATGCAGGATCAGCCGGGTAATCCGGAAGTCGTGCAGTTTCAGGCACTCATAAAAAACGGGAAGGCAACCGCAGCACAGGTAAACCAGTTTTTCCTTTCCACAACGGATTATAAAACAGTTACTTTTGTCACTTATATGCTTGCTGTGGTGGCACTGGCCCGAACCCCGCAGACCCAGAAATCACCACCGCAGGATCAGGTATACAGTCTCAGTACATTAGTAAATTATTTTGGTTTCAGCTGGCCTTCGTCCATTCCGGATGTTACCATTTCTCACTTTAACTGCAACGAAACAGATACGGCAATATTTATCGGAGGCGAATTAAACATTACGGATGTTACCTTCGATACCGGTGTATTGGGAATTATTCAGTCTTTTATTGGAAATCCTACTATTAATTTCGGAGTTGAATTTGTTTATAACGACGGATTGGCAACCGGTGTGACTTGTTTGAAATTCAGTATGGATGAAGTGAAAATTCCGATTGGAGGAGGAAATACTTTCGATATTGACAAGCCTACCATGCTGCTGTCGCTAAATCCGCTTTTCAAGTTTGTAGTTTTTGAAATTAAGGCAACCATTCCGTTTAATCTGTTTGGAAGTCCGGAAATTGATTCAGATATTGCGATGACTATTGATAATATTGAGGCGGAAATCGGTGTGAACTTGAGAGGCAACACCACCAGCCTGCTGACACCTCCGGGAATCAAAGGATTACATTTCGATTCTTTTGGGGTAGGTCTGGGTGTAATTTTTGAACCGCCGGGCTTTGCCATCGGAGTGGAAGGAACATTTCATATCGGAAATCAGGGACAGGTACCCTTAACGGATGATAATTTTGCAGTCGTTTGCGAAATGGAAGAAGAAATCCCAAATCCTTTATATATCGCATTTTATGTACCCAAACTGGATTTTAATGAGATCATAACATTATTCACCAATACATCCTATAATATTGATCTGCCGGTTTCCTTCACAGACCTTTCATTCAGATGGGCCGAAAATCCGATGGAACCTGTTGTCCTGCCCGATGGTTCGCTTGCACCGATGGGATACGGATTCAATGCAGTGATGGATCTGTTCGGGTTACATTTTTACGGATATCTTCAGATTGACCTGAACACAGGCATTCATGGCACAATCACGATGGCACCGTTGAATTTCGGAAATATCCTGAGCATTACGGGAGACGGCAAGGGAGCATCAATTAAAGTAGATCAAAACGGCAATCCGATCCCGATTAATACGGTACCAAAAACAAAACTGGACCAGCAGACTATTAAAAATGCAACAGATAAAACAATTGTATCTGCGGGCGGACCGGAAATGAGTGTCAGTACATCTTCTTCACCGTATTTTACGCTGGACGCAGCAGCAAGCCTTTTCGGATTGGTGAATGATAAAATAGATGCTGTTATCGCTAATGACGGAATAAGTTTTGAGATGGATTACGGCGCGATACTTGAAACTAAAATGGCCTGCAAACTGGCTGATTATCATAATTTTTCAGGAGCCTTTTCATACGGACTGGATTTTGATGTCTCATTGCCGTCCATTGCAGGTTTCTCTTTAGGATCCATTCATTTAGATGCAGGCTGCGCAGTAAGTGTCGCTTTGAATACCTCGGCTTCTGAAATTTCATTCCAGGTATCAGGAGGATTTAATTTTGAAGGTTTAAATCTGAATTTCGGACCGTTTGAGGCAGACATTAATATTTCCAGTATTTCAGGATTATTAAGCGCTATTGAAACCTATATTGTCCAGAATGCATCATCAATCTTCCGGGACATCATCAATGACGCCGAAAAATGGGCCGGATATGTTAAAAACGCTATAGTAAATGGTGTTTCAGATGTTGCACAGGGATTAAAACAGGCTTACAATAAAACAGCGGCAGAAACAGCGAATATCATGAATTCTGTAGGATATAGCGCCTCTACTATCGCAAGTGACATAGGCAATGCGTTCTCCTATTCTGCGACAGAGGTCGCTCAGGCGATGGAGGAAGGATATGGTGCTACCAGCCAGGTAGTAGCAGCAGCATTCCAGGAAATTGGCATTGGAGCACAGGACACGGCACAGGCGCTGAATACGGTTTTCGGACTGGCCCCCGATGCGGTGCGTGATGTTATGCTGGGAGTAGGATATGCAGATGATGCCATAAAATCTGCGTTTGAATCCATTGGAGGAGCTTTTGCTTCTGCAGCATCCAGCATCTGGCATGCCGTTTCACATTGGGATCACTGGTCATAAGATGAACATTCAGAGGCTGTCTGATAAAGACAGTCTCTTTTTATCCGCCGAATTATGAAAAACGCTTATAAACTGCTCGGAACCTTACATCGCAAAGATATAAAACAACTGATGGAATGGTCCGTACAATTCAATAAAGATGAGTTTATCTCTCGTTGTAAGCCAACAATATACCTTTATCCGGACCGCCAAAAAGAAATTTTTAGAGAATTAAGTAATCTGCTAAGATTTGTCGGGACATCAGAAAGATTGATAAAAATTCAGGAAGAAAGTATCCTTCAATCAATGTACCAGGGACTCCGAATCCCTGAATCGGATGATGATTACAAGTGCTTATATATCCATGAAGAAGGTTATTCTTCTATCCACTCCTATCGCTGGAAGGACAAAGAAAATTTTAACACCTGTTTTTATCGATTTGGTTTAAATGATACAATAAAACAAAATATGAACTTTATCCATCCCGAATTAACAGAGTTTTATAATGTATTGAAAAATGGAAAAGCATACAATCGCTTATTTGGTAACTGGATACAAGAAAGCCAGGGAAATATCCGCGAGATTTATCTCTCGTTTCCATCAAAACCCAAATTAAAATGGATATTAGACAGTTTACAATCAATACTTAAAGATGAAGTCTACAAACAATTACTTCAATTTGAAGATCTGCCTATCAAAAATATTGGCTTTGATTCAACCGTGGAAAAAAATCCTAAAGTAACGTTGTACTTCTCCATACTTTTATCGGATTATTTTCCTACAAACCATACACAATTAGTTCAACTAACTCATGAATATAACCTAAACAGGAAATAAAATGAATTATTTACTTTGTTTTGAAAAAACTAATGAGATCTATTCAAACTCTTATTGTAGTTTATAAAACTTCTTTCAGACAATCTCATCAACTTTTTAAAAGCATTTTGAAATCCTTCCATCAGATCATTAGCTGTTTTGGAGATACAATAAATTTCCTGTCTTTCTAACTCGTTAAAACGATCTGCGGTTCTAAACGTTTAACAACTATCATCAATGAACTTTATTGGAAATAGAAAACACAGAAAAGAAATGAAAGTAAAACTGATTGAGAAATAAAAAATAAATATTAAGATTAGAACTATCGATTTTTTTTACATATTGTTTTTCAGTTTGTTATATTTTATTTAATTTAACTTAATTAATTAATTTGTAATTAATATAAAGATTAAAATAGTAATCTTCATTTTTTGCAGATGCTTAAAAACAAATAACTACTGATAAACATTGATGACAGAAGCACAAGGCATGAGTCATATTTCATATATCGATACTGAAATTGACCCTGAAAGTCACAGAATCCTCGATATTGGAGGAATAAAAGATGACGGAAGTATATTTCATAAGACATCCATAGCAGAATTTGTTCAATTTCTTGGAACAACTCAGTTCATTTGTGGACACAACATCATCAATCACGATATTAAGTATATTGGGAAAGTTGTTGCTGATGCAGGTATCAAACCTGAAAACATCATAGATACTCTATACCTTTCTCCTTTATTATTCCCCACAAAACCTTATCATGCTCTTTTAAAAGATGATAAGCTTCAAACAGAAGATCTTAATAATCCTCTCAACGATTCAATCAAAGCAAGGGATTTATTTCACGATGAAATAGTAGCCTTTAACCAAACGGATGAAAACCTCAAGCAAATTTTTTATTTGCTCTTAAAGGATAAAAAAGAATTTAATAGCTTTTTTCGCTTTGTTAATTATACAAATCCAAACATTGACATTGAACAGTTGATTCGGCTAAAATTCAAAGATGAAATTTGTGAAAATATTAATTTAACCAGAATCATTGAAGGATATTCTATTGAATTAGCCTACTGTTTATCACTCATTAATTCTTTCATTTCTCATAAAAAAATTCATTCCATCACACCGCCCTGGGTATTAAAGAATTATCCGGAAGTAGAAAGATTAATGCTTTTATTACGAAACAAACCTTGTATAAGCGGATGTGTTTATTGTAGTAATGCATTAGACATACACAAAGGATTAAAAAAGTTTTTTGGTTTTGATTCTTATCGAATATATGATGGTGAAGCACTACAGCAAAAAGCAGTACAAGCAGCAGTAAATAATAAATCATTACTAGCCGTTTTTCCTACCGGAGGTGGTAAATCTATTACGTTTCAAGTTCCTGCTCTTATGAGTGGAGAAAACTTAAAGGGGTTAACTATCATTATCTCGCCTTTACAATCTTTAATGAAAGATCAGGTTGATAATCTGGAAAAAAATGGTATTACCGATGCTGTTACTATAAATGGTCTTCTTGATCCAATTGAAAGAGCCAAATCATTTGAAAGGATTGAAGATGGATCTGCTTCAGTTTTATATATATCGCCCGAATCATTACGTTCAAAAAGCATTGAACGATTGATATTAGGTAGAAAAATTATCCGGTTTGTTATTGATGAAGCGCACTGCTTTTCTTCCTGGGGTCAGGATTTTAGAGTAGATTATTTATATATCGGTGATTTTATCAAATCAATTCAGGATAAAAAAAATTTAGAAGAAGGAATACCAGTATCTTGTTTTACAGCTACAGCAAAACAAAAGGTGATTGAAGATATTCGTGATTACTTTAAAGAGAAATTAGATCTCGATCTTGAATTATTTACATCGAAAGCTTCGAGATCAAATCTGCATTATAAAGTCTTTGAAAAAGCGAATGAAGATGAAAAATACCAAGCCATAAGAGACTTGGTAGAAAAGAAAAACTGTCCAACAATTATCTATGTATCACGGACAAGAAAAGCATATCTACTTGCTGAGAGATTGTCAAAAGATGGTTTTAATGCAAAGCCCTATCATGGTAAAATGGATAAGCAGGAAAAATCTGAAAACCAAGACTCATTTATTAACGGTGACACACAAATTATGGTTGCAACATCTGCCTTCGGAATGGGAGTAGATAAAAAAGATGTAGGAATGGTCATCCATTATGAAATCTCAGATTCACTGGAAAACTATGTCCAGGAAGCAGGGAGAGCAGGGAGAGATGAAAATATCATTGCTGATTGTTTTGTTCTTTTTAATGAAGAAGATCTTGGCAAACATTTTATATTGCAGAATCAAACCAAACTTTCTATAAAAGAAATACAACAAGTCTGGAAAGCCATTAAAGATATCACCCGATTTCGATCGACTGTTTCTAATTCTGCTTTAGAAATAGCAAGAAAAGCAGGTTGGGATGATAACGTAGTACAGATAGAAACAAGGGTAACTACCGCCATTGCGGCACTTGAAGATGCTGGATATTTGAAAAGAGGGCAAAACATGCCTAGAGTTTTTGCCAACAGTATTTTAACCAAAAATGCTCAGGAAGCTATTGACAAAATCAATTTATCTACAAGGTTTGAGGAAAAGCAGAAAGAAAAAAGTATTAGAATTATCAAGAAGCTTTTTTCAAGCAAAAGCCGTAAGCAATCCAATGAAGAAACTGCGGAATCCAGAGTTGATTATATTAGCGATCATTTGGGTATAGTGAAAGAGGAAGTAATTAATATTTTAACTCTTCTCCGCGAAGAAAAAATTTTAGCAGATACAAAAGACCTAACGGCATTTATCAAAAGAGGAGAGAATAAAAATCGTTCACTTAATATTGTTGAGTCATTCGGTAAAATTGAAAATTTCTTACTTCCGTTTTTTGATCAGCAGGAAAATGTATTTCACATCAAAGAACTTAATGAGCAGGCAGAAAATATGGGATGTGAAAATATTAATACCAACCAAATAAAAACGATTATCAATTTCTGGTCAATTAAGAACTGGATCAAAAGAAAAAATCTAGAATATTCAAAAAATCATGTTGCCATTGTTAGCTTATTTTCTAAAGAAATATTGAAAGACAAACTTGAAAAAAGACATGAATTGGCACGTTTTATTGTGGAGTTTCTATATATGAAAAGTAATTTGGAAGCTACGAAAGATGAAGCTGATAAAGATGAAGTACTCGTAGAATTTTCAGTTCATGAATTGAAATCCGCTTATGAGAGTAGCCAAAATCTATTTAAAATAGACGTTGATATTGCAGATGTTGAAGACACCTTATTTTATTTGTCCAGAATTGAGGCTATAAAAATTGAGGGAGGCTTTTTAGTCGTTTATAACCGATTAACTATCGAACGTACTGAACAGGACAATAAAAAGCGATATACTAAAGATGATTATCAAAGGCTCAATCAATTTTATGAAAATAAAATTCAGCAGATACACATTATTGGAGAATATGCCAGGAAAATGATCACAGATTATCAAAATGCTCTACAGTTTGTAGAAGATTATTTTCAGTTAAATTATACATCCTTTCTCAATAAATATTTTAAAGGCAGCAGACAAAATGAGATTAGACGTAATCTAACACCATCAAAATTCAATCAGCTTTTTGGAGAACTTTCTCCAACACAGCTAAAAATCATAAAAGACAAAGAAACACAGCATATTGTTGTAGCAGCCGGGCCAGGCAGTGGAAAAACACGGGTGCTTGTGCATAAACTTGCATCTCTTCTTCTAATGGAAGATATTAAGCAAGAACAGCTGCTTATGATAACTTTTTCTAGGGCAGCTGCTACCGAATTTAAAAAACGATTGATAAAGCTTATTGGAAATGCAGCCAATTATGTTGAGATGAAAACATTTCATTCCTATTGTTTTGATTTATTAGGTAAAGTGGGAAACCTAGAGAAATCTGATACAATTTTAAAAAAAACAATTGAGAAAATAAAAAATGGTGAAGTTGAAGCCAGCAGAATCACCAAAACCGTACTGGTAATTGATGAGGCTCAAGACATGGATGAGGATGAACATAGGCTTATCAATACATTGATGGAACAAAATGAGGAAATGAGGGTTATTGCTGTAGGAGATGATGATCAGAATATCTATGAATTCAGAGGCGCGAGCTCAAAGTATCTAGAACAGTTTATTTTGTCCAATAATGCTGTTAAATATGAGTTGATAGAAAATTACAGAAGTAAAAGCAATCTTGTTGTATTTGCCAATGAATTTGTCAAACAGATTTCACACCGATTAAAAACTTCACCAATTTTATCTACGCAAAATGACAATGGAGTAATAAAAATTGTAAAATACAAAAGTGAAAATCTGACTACGCCTACTGTTTCAGATATAATCTATACTAATCTTTCAGGCACTACATGTGTATTGACAAAGACAAATGAAGAGGCTTTGCAGATCACGGGTCTGCTTTTAAAAAATAAAATACCCGCAAGACTAATCCAAACTAATGACGGCTTCAGTTTGTATAACCTTGTAGAAGTTAGGTTCTTCCTAAGTCGATTAAACTTAGACAATGATACATTTATTATTAGTGATGAGGTATGGGAAACAGCAAAAAAAGAACTGAAGAATAAATTTCAAAGCAGTGATAAGCTGGAAATTTGCAGCAATATTATCAAAGAATTTGAAGCTACAAACACCAAAAGAAAATACAAATCTGATTTGGAAGTATTTATAAGAGAATCCAAACTGGAAGATTTTTTTAATGAAAATGGAGAGACCATTTTTGTATCAACTATCCATAAGGCCAAGGGTAAAGAGTTTGATAATGTTTTTTTACTACTCGAGAACTTTAATCTTTCAACGGATGAAGCTAAACGACAGTTATATGTTGGTATTACCAGAGCGAAACGAAACTTAACAATCCATACAAATTCTAAATTTCTTGATAATTTTTTTGTAGATAATTTAACGCATATTGAGGACAACAAATCATATTTCCAGCCAAATGAATTAGCTATGCATCTAAGCTATAAGGATGTCTGGCTGGATTTTTTTATAAACAAACAGCATCTGGTTTCAGAACTTCACTGCGGAGATATATTAACCTTCAACGGAAATGAATGTGTTAATTCTCGTCACCAGCCTATTTTAAGATTTTCTAAACAATTCCGACAGAGAATAGAGCAGATGAAAACAAAAAAATATGAATTAAAAAGCTTAAAAGTGAACTTCATAGTATATTGGTTAAAAGAAGATACTTTACAAGAAATTAAAATTATTTTACCTGAAGTTTATTTCGAAAAAGCCCTTTAGATTCAGAGAAGAAACTAAAATCAGAGCTGCTCAATTTTTGAGCAGGCTTAAACAGACCTGTACACATTTTTTTTTACAAGATGTACAATCGTTAGAAAGCCTATTGGTCGGGCTTTCCTTGATTTTTAGTGACCCATTTTATGATTTTTTGAATGGGACACGAAATAGGACATATAAATCGTGACCTATTTTGATTTTTTTTGATACTGCGCTAAAACAAAAAACGCTGTAAACATTAATGTTTACAGCGTTTTAGCTTATTTTGGCTTCTAACCTGGCGGAGAGTGAGGGATTCGAACCCCCGGACCTGTTACAGTCAACAGTTTTCAAGACTGCCGCAATCGACCACTCTGCCAACTCTCCCTGAACTCCGATTGTATCGTCGTTTTCAGTGGTGCAAATATAGAATGTTTTTGTGTACTGCCAAAATATTTCAGAAAGAAATTTTAACAAAAATTAATAATCTGCTAGAAATCAGATAAATTATTTTTAAATTCAAACGATTGGAATAATGCGATACGCTTTCGGTACATAGAAATAAAAAAACGCACTTCAAGAAATGCGTTTAGATTTATTAAAAATTGAAATTAATGTAATTCTGCAAGATATTTTTCTGCATCCATAGCTGCCATACATCCGCTTCCGGCTGCTGTAATTGCCTGTCTGTAGATATGATCCTGAACATCACCTGCTGCAAAAACTCCCGGCAGATTGGTTCTTGCCGAGCCTTTTTCAGTAAGAATATATCCGTTTTCATCCAGGTCAACCTGTCCTACGAAGATATCCGTATTCGGTTTATGCCCGATTGCGATAAAAATACCCTCTACGTCAATAGTAGAAGTTTCCTGAGTCTGGTTATTGATAACCACTGCCCTTTCCACCAGGTTATTTTCACCTTCAATAGCGATTAATTCATGATGAAATTTCACTTCAATATTGGGTGTGTTGTGTACTCTGTGAATCATTGCTTTGGATGCTCTGAAAACATCTTTTCTCACAAGCATGGTCACTTTTTTACAAAGTTTGGCCAGATAAGTAGCTTCTTCTGCGGCGGTATCTCCTGCTCCTACCACCACTACATCTTTTCCTTTATAAAAAAATCCGTCACAGGTTGCACATGCTGAAACACCTCCACCGGCATATTTTTTTTCATCTTCCAGTCCGAGATATTTTGCTGTTGCTCCGGTTGAAATAATTACAGTTTTGGCAAAAATTTCTTTATTGCCAGCATATAATTTATGAACTCCGCCAACTTCTTTGGAAAACTCAACCTTGGTGATCATTTCATAATGCACTTTTGTGTCGAATCTTTCTGCCTGTTTTTGCAAATCCATCATCATTTCAGGACCTGTAATTCCCGCCGGATACCCCGGAAAGTTATCAACCTCCGTAGTTGTGGTTAATTGTCCGCCCGGTTCCAGACCTGTGTACAATTCTGGTTTCAAATCTGCTCTTGCGGCATAAATTGCCGCTGTAAAGCCTGAAGGTCCGGATCCAACGATCACACAATCTAAAATGTTTTGCTCCATAATTTGCTTTTCAAAAGATTTTAAAATTTACGTCCGCTAAGTTCGTAATTTTTAATATTTATTTAAAGTTATTTTAATGATACTTGTCAATATCTAATATGTTGAATTTCGATATTAGTTATTCGATATTGGTTGTCAGTTGATGGTAAAATTAGGTCAATCAACCAACAACAACTAACAATCGACCAGTCACAATTTCATCTTAATCTTATCAACATTAATGATCTTGTAAACCAGCTCTTTAATGAGTTCTGCCTCACTCATATTGACCGCTCCAAGACCTTTTCCTTTCATATCGAATTCCCTTAAAATAGAGATGACGCGGGTTGCATGTTTTAAAGGATATAATCTTGCCGATTCGGCATAATCTTTAATAAAATAAGGATTCACACCCATCTGTGCAGCGATTGTCTGCGGCGGCTGTCCGGCCATTGTATTGTAGATAATGACATTCGAAAAATAATTGTACAAGCTTGCCAACATTATTACGAAAGGATTGTTTTTAGGATTTTTTCCCATGAAATGAGCAATTTTAAATGCTGCATTGGCATTTTTGGTTCCTAAGGCCTTCTGCAGTTCAAAAACATTATATTCTTTACTGATCCCGATATGGTCTTCCACAATTTTACCATCAAGAATTTCACCAGGCTTAAGGATAATCTTCAATTTATTCAGCTCATTGGCGATTCTGGAGAGGTCATTACCCAGATATTCGGCTAGAAGATGAGAGATATTGGGGGCGGTTTTGATGTTCAGCCTGATGCACTCGTCGGAGATCCATTTCGGAAGGTTGTTTTCCTTTACCGATTCGCTCAAGATTAATGCATTGGCTTTGTCAAGGGCTTTGGTCGCTTTTTTACGGCTGTCCAGTTTTTTATGTTTATGCGCAAAAACTAATACTGTGGAAGGAACCGGATTGGCAACATAAGCTTCCAGTATTCTGTTTTCTTCTTCATTGAATTTTAAGTCCTGTGCTTCTTTTACTATGATTACCTGCTTATCACCCATCATAGGGAACTGCCTGGCAAGGGAAAGAATTTCCTGGTAAGAGGTATCTTTTCCGTAGACAACGGTCTGGTTGAATGCTTTTTCATCTTCCTCCAGAAAGTCGTGCTCAAATGCTTTTACGGCAAGATCTATAAAGTACGGCTCATCTCCATGGAAAAAATAAATCGGCAGAACTTCTTTATTTTTAATATTTTTGAGGATTAAATCTAATTCTTTCATCTTATAAATGGAACTTCCAAAACTGAATTTTCAGGAAACTTTTGATTTTAAATTCAAGAAAGACAAAGATAAGTTTTTTATTTATGATCTGGTTCGTAAAACTTACCTTTTGCTTACTCCTGAAGAATGGGTGCGCCAACACTGGATCCATTATTATCTCTCGGTAAAGTCTTACTCTGTTTCTGCTTTGATCACTGAGAAAAAAATTGTATTAAACGGTTTAACGAAAAGGGTCGACTTACTGGTTACTGAAAAAACACAGCCTAAAATCCTGGTGGAATGCAAGGCTCCGCATATAAAATTAACGGAGAAAACTTTTGAGCAGACAGCGAGATACAATTCGATTATCGGGGCAAAAGAAATTGTTTTAACAAACGGCCTGCAGCATATTCATGCATTTTTTGAGAATGGCGAGTATCAGTTTTACAAGCCGGATTGAGGTCTTAGGTTAAGGCTAAGATTGAATTTAAGAGTATTTTTAAGTATTTTTAGTAATTTAGATGGATGTCTGTGATGGTATGGAGTGGAAACAGAAGTATGATGTAGGCTTTCCTAGCCCGGATTGAGCGGCATGTCTGAGCTCTTTTCCTGATTTGGGTTGCGGCGGCTTCGCCGCCGCAACCCAAATCAGGAAAAAGCGAGTAGCGAAAGCCGGAAAAGCTCCTAAAAATCATGTAAGCAATTCGCCGGAACCAAAAAACTTTAAAAATTATCACTTTTTGAAGTTGTTAAATTATAAACAAATTAAATTACAAAATATGATACGCACACTTTTATTATCGGCATTCCTGATGAGTTCGGGGACTTTTTTCAGCCAGAATTTAAAACCTGTATCCTATAAGGATGGTTCACAAAAACTAAACGGTTTGATAACATCCAACGCCGGAAAAAAACTTCCGGGAGTCTTGATTCTGCCCGCCTGGAAGGGAATTGATGATGAAGCAAGGACAGCCGCTACGGAACTTGAAAAACAGGGGTATATTGCTTTTGTAGCAGACATTTACGGTGAGGGAAATATTCCGAAGGATAATGAATCGGCAGCAAAAACGTCAGGATATTACAAGAAAAATTATGAGGCGTACCAGAAAAGGATTTCATTAGCCCTGGAAGAGCTAAAGAAAAACGGGGCGGTTCCTGAAAAGATTGCAGTGATCGGGTATTGTTTCGGCGGAACGGGTGCTCTGGAGTCTGCAAGGGGAAGCCTTCCTGTGGTGGGCGTTGTTTCGATTCATGGAAGCATCGGAAAGGACCAGTCAAGAACAAACGGACCTATTTCTACAAAAATCCTTGTTGAAAACCCTGCGGATGATAAAAGCGTTACTCCGGAAGATTATAACAATCTTATCAAGGAAATGAATGAAGGAAATGCCGACTGGCAGATCATCACTTATGCGCATTCCAAACACACCTTCACCGATCCAAAGTCACCGGATTACAATCCTGTAATGGCAAAAAGAGCTTGGAATCATACTCTAATGTTTTTGAAAGAAATTTTAAAATAATGCAAGAATGAAATAATGTAACAGTGTATCAATTCCGGATCTACACTGTTACATTTCAATTAATTTTTTTGATCGAGCTCTACTTTGTATTCTTTTGGAGAATATTTGGTAAGAGAGCCTGTAGCCGCATCAATTCCGACACCGATAGCACCACCTAAAAGAATATTGACCAATGTCACCGGATTAAAGGTTTTGGTAAGCTTAACTTCCTTAGTAGTGAATCCTTCTTTTTCAAATGTTACCATTTGTTTGCTTAAAGATCTCGGAATTTCAGCAGTACATGGAGTGGTACATTTTTCAATTCCTTTATGGAATACTTTGGCGCCTTCCGGCGTCGAATTAAAAGTGATCTTATCTTTTGTTCCTGTAAGAATACTTGCGCATGAAGTTACAGAAAGGGCGATTCCCGCTAAAAGGACTACTGACAGTTTGTTTTTCATAGTTAGTTTATCTTTTGTAAAAAATTTGCGCGAACTTACGAATAATCTGTCACCGGTCAAAAGAAATAAACTATATATCGGGTCAGTTTGGTATCATTATAAGTTATTTTTTTGATTGTTACACTGTTACATTATTAAATTGGTACATTATGCAATTTTAATCTACACCTTCTTCTTCCCTATGTACCGATTCCATAGAAAATGCAGGGAGACAAATTGAAATATATTCGCATTCCTGTTCAAAAGGATTGCTGTAGCGGATTCTGGCGCCTTTTTCGATCATAATGCTTTGTCCTTTTTCAAGGATGACTGTTTCGCCGTCAATCTCAAACTGTTTTTTACCTGAAACAATTAAAGTAAATTCATCAAACTCGGGTGTCTGGTGCGGCTCGCTCCATCCCGGCGGTGCGACCATGTGGGCAATGGAAATACCTGAATTTCCGGTTGAATTTCCCCAATGCTCTTCAATCAGTTTTCCATCGGTCGTCGGAACCACGAATGGTGTCTGTTGGATTTTAAATTTTTTCATATTTTTCCTTTTTGATTTGGTATATAATGTTGATTCTTGAAGGTTCTCCGAAATAAGCAATTTCTTCTTCTCCAATTTTTTCTGCACCCAATCTTTCCATAGCTGTCCTGGAACGGATATTATCTTTTCCGACATGGAAATAAACCGTATCTACAAACTGGAAGATGTACTGAAGCATCATCTTTTTTACCTGTGGATTGATTCCCTTTCCCCAAGATTTTGTTCCATAAAAAGTATAACCTATGAAAATACTGTTATCACTTTGGTTATAATCATAAAAACGGGTGCTTCCCAATATTTCGCCGGAAGATTTTTCGGTGATTTTAAAGGCTCCGCCGCTTTTCATAGCGCCTTCAAAGAAGATACTGAAAACCTCTTTACGATACCGGTCTTTATTCGGATGCTGCTTCCAGACTTCCGGATCTGAAGCCACTTCGTATAAAGATTCAAAATCCCCTTGCTGTAAGGGGATTAACTGATATTTTTCATTTTCTAAAATGGGTTGAATAGAAAATTTCATTGCTTATTTTTTTATTGATGCCAAGCTGCAATTAGCTTTTTGTTTTGGCAGCGTCTGCCTCGATCTTCTTGATTTCTCTAAGCTTATCGGCAATTTTATTTACAGCATCGGGTTTGGAAGGTTTTACCGGAACTTCAGCCTGCAGATCATCCCATTTTAGCACAAGATTAGCAGCATTTTCATCGGTAGGATTCAGGGTAATTTCAAACCACTCCTGCTTATCAGCCAGCTTGTTCACCGGAACGGTAACATCTACTACATCCTGTTTCGGATCATAAGTATATGCGCCCCACTGCTGGAAATCTTTATTGAGTATTACTTTCCATTCTTTTTCTGTAGGTACAATGAATAAACCGTAGGTTCCCGCCTGAACAATCTTACCTCCGAAGTTTACCGATTGTCCGAAAGTAATTTTTGTTGATGAATTGGCTCCCGCTCTCCAAACCTGTCCGTAAGGAACTAATTCTCCAAAGATCTTACGCCCTTTCACGCCCGGTCTTCCGTAGTCAACCGTAATTTTAGACATTGAGAACTGCTGCTCTACTTTCTGACGCGGACTTGCCGCCGGTACCGAATAATCCTGTGCAAAACTGAAAGCCGAAGCTGATATACAAATGGCAAATAGTAATTTTTTCACTTTTAAAATTTTGTTTAAAAATACAAAATCAGGATCAGAAAAGTATTTGTTCGGGATGCTAAAATTTTGTTAAAGATTGTCGTTTCTCACTTGTCTTTTGGAAATTAGTATATGATTCGTGCAATAAAAATTTTATATATTTGTTAAAAACAAAGAGATGGAATCTGTTACATTAAAAAATATTCAGCAGTTACTAAAAGATGCTCCGGAAAGCGTTCTGGAAAAAGTTTTAGGCTATATTGAAGCAATTCTTAAAGATGAAAGCAATACTTTTACACTTTCTGAAGAACAAAAAGTAAGCCTTCAAAAAATAAAAAAAAGAGCATACGAACAGCATACGGAAATTGATACTTTTCTTAATGAAATGAAATCGAAGTATGATATTTAAGATCATTATTTCCGATGAAGCAAAAATTGATATAGAACATTCTTATCTTTTATTACCAAAGAAAAGTAAGTAAAAAAGTTGCGGATCATTTTTTCAAAGATTTTAAATCTTCATTAAATATTATTTCTAAGAACCCATTTTTTAAAATTTGGTATGAAGGTTTTCATTGTAAACCAATGAAAAAATATCCTTTTCTAATCTTTTACATGATTGATAAAGATCTGCGTACAATTATTATAGCCAGAGTTTTTCACACTTCTCAGAATCCGGAAAAATATCCATAAAAAACCTCACAGGTTTTTAAAACCCGTGAGGTTGATTATATAATCATTAATAATATTAAACTACATCGTCTCCATTTTGAAGCTCATGCTTTCGATTACTTTCAAGATCGCTTCCACCGTATCCATCGACGTTAAACAAGGCACCCCGTTTTCCACACTCATTCTTCTGATCTGGAAACCGTCTCTTTCCGACTGTTTTCCTTTCGTCATAGTGTTCACCACATACTGAACTTTTCCTTTCTGAATAAGATCAATAAGGTTAACACTCTCCTCCCCGATTTTATATCCTATTTTGCATGGAATTCCTTTTTCTTCAAAGAATTTTGCCGTTCCTTCCGTAGCCCAGATTCTGAAACCAACTTCGTGAAATCTCGCTGCCAGATCAGCCGCTTCCTGCTTGTGCTTATCTGCTACCGTGAACAAAATGGAACCGTGCATCGGAACTTTTCTTCCTGCAGCAACTAATCCTTTATAAAGTGCTTTTTCGAGTGTGGTATCTTTTCCCATCACTTCTCCGGTAGACTTCATTTCAGGGCCTAAAGAAATATCCACTTTCGTTAATTTTGAGAAAGAGAATACCGGAACTTTTACGAAAACTCCTTCCTTGTTCGGAACCAGTCCGCTTTCATAACCTAAATCTTTCAGTTTTTGACCTAAAATAGCTTTTGTAGCCAAATTCGCCATCGGAACTTCTGTGATTTTCGACAAGAAAGGAACTGTTCTCGATGATCTTGGATTCACCTCGATTACATAAACATTTCCTTCAAAAAGAACGTACTGGATATTCATTAATCCGATCACGTTTAATCCTTTCGCTAATCTTTTTGTGTAATCAACTAAAGTTTCTATCTCGCTTTGTGAAATATTCTGTGGGGGATACACTGCAATGGAGTCTCCGGAGTGAACTCCCGCTCTTTCGATGTGCTCCATAATTCCCGGAATGATTACCGTTTCACCGTCGCAGATGGCATCGATTTCCACCTCTTTTCCCACCATGTATTTGTCCACCAAAACCGGGTGTTCAGGGCTTGCTTCCACTGCATTTTCCATGTAGTGCGCCAGTTCTGTTTCGGTGTATACAATCTCCATGGCTCTACCTCCCAAAACGTAGCTCGGACGGACCAAAACCGGATAACCGATTTCGTTGGCAATTTTAATCGCTTCTTCCTTAGAAGTCGAAGTTTTTCCTAAAGGCTGCGGAATCTGCATTTCCTGAAGCGCTTTTTCAAACTTATCTCTGTTTTCGGCTCTGTCTAGATCTTCCAGGGAAGTTCCTAAAATCTGAACGCCGTGAGCGGCCAGTTTATCTGCTAAGTTGATGGCTGTTTGACCTCCGAACTGTACCACAACCCCTTTTGGCTTTTCAAGCTCAATGATATTCATTACATCTTCCTCCGTTAAAGGCTCAAAATATAATTTATCTGAAATGGAAAAGTCTGTGGAAACCGTTTCCGGGTTATTGTTGATGATGATTGCTTCGTAGCCCATTTCTTTGATCGCCCAAACCGAGTGAACTGTCGCATAGTCAAACTCCACACCCTGCCCGATTCTGATAGGTCCTGAACCCAGAACAATGATTTTTTCTTTATCTGAAACAACACTTTCATTTTCCTCTTCATAAGTTCCGTAGAAATAGGGTGTTTCAGATTCGAATTCTGCAGCGCAGGTGTCTACCATTTTGTAAACCGGCATCACTCCGTTCTCTTTTCTGAAATTGAATACTTCTCTCTGAGAAACTTCCCAAAGATGAGCGATATTTAAATCTGCAAAGCCCAGTCTTTTAGCTTCCAGCAGAATTTCTTTGTTGAATTTATTTTCAGCAATCGTTTTTTCGAAATCAATTAATTTTTTGATTTTCCAGATGAAGAATTTATCTATTTTGCTCCATTCTACAATTTGTTGCCAGTCGTACCCTTTTCTTAATGCATCTCCAATGATGAATAATCTCTCATCGTCACAAACTCTGATTCTTCTTTCGATATCCTCTGCTGTTAAAGCTTCTGCCTGTTTGGTTTTTAAGCCGATATGTCTGATTCCCGTTTCAAGAGAGCGAATAGCTTTCTGTAAAGATTCTTCGAAATTTCTTCCGATCGCCATTACTTCACCCGTTGCTTTCATCTGCGTTGATAATCTTCTGTCAGCTGTTTCAAATTTATCGAACGGGAATCTTGGGAATTTCGTTACCACATAATCCAACGCCGGCTCAAAACAAGCATATGTTTTTCCTGTTACCGGATTCATGATTTCATCAAGCGTTAATCCTACCGCGATTTTCGCTGCAATTTTTGCAATCGGATATCCTGTTGCTTTTGATGCTAAAGCTGATGAACGGGAAACTCTCGGGTTTACTTCGATAATATAATAATTGAATGAATGCGGGTCTAAAGCTAACTGTACGTTACATCCCCCTTCAATTCCTAATGCTCTGATAATTTTTAATGAAGCGTTTCTCAGCATCTGGTACTCTCTGTCGGAAAGCGTCTGAGAAGGTGCCACAACGATTGAATCTCCTGTGTGAACTCCCACCGGATCTATATTTTCCATGTTACAAACAACAATTGCATTGTCGTTGGCATCACGCATTACTTCATATTCAATTTCTTTGAAACCTGCGATTGATCTTTCAATCAGACATTGTGTAACCGGACTGTGTTTTAATCCTAATTCTGCAATTTCCTTCAATTCAGTTTCGTTGGAAGCGATACCACCTCCTGTTCCACCCATTGTGAAAGCGGGACGAACAATTACAGGATACCCGATTTCATCAGCAAATTTTAAAGCTCCTTCTACCGTGTTTACGATATCAGATTCCGGAACGGGTTCGTTCAGTTCTCTCATCAATTCACGAAACAAATCTCTATCTTCTGCTCTGTTGATAGCTGAAAGTTTTGTTCCCAACACTTCCACTTTACATTCTTCAAGAATTCCTGATTTTTCCAATTCTACCGCCATATTCAGTCCGGTTTGTCCGCCCAGTGTCGGTAAAAGTGCATCCGGACGTTCTTTTCTGATAATGTGGCTTACAAACTGAAGTGAAATCGGCTCGATGTATACTTTATCTGCGATTTCAACATCCGTCATAATCGTTGCAGGGTTCGAGTTAATCAAAATTACCTTGTAGCCTTCTTCTTTTAAAGAGAGACAAGCCTGCGTTCCTGCGTAATCAAATTCTGCCGCCTGACCGATAATAATGGGACCTGAACCGATTACTAAAATTGTTTTTATGTCGTTTCTTTTCATTTTTATTCTTTTATATTATTCCACGGATTTCATCCGTGGCTATTGTTGTTGAACCATTTCATGGTTCTTTATTGTTTTGGGGCAGCCACGAAGTGGCTGAATCTTAATAGCCGTAGGTGAAACCTATGGATTGAAAATTTTTTATTCCATTCGGACAACCCATGAAATGGGTTGAACATAATTCACCAAAGATATTTTTCATCAAATTCAACTCCATGAAATTTTAGCAAGTTTTTATATTCATCCTCAAAAGATTCAGTTTTATGATGCTCTTTTTGATTTTTAATATAATTGATAATCATATCTTTTTCTATTTCAGAGTAAGTGAAAGCTCCGTAACCACTTTGCCATTCTTCAAAGTCGGGAAATAATCCGCTTTGCTTTATCCATAAATTGCTTGAAACCTTTATATCTTTTACAAAACTGCTTAATGAAACTGATGGATGCAGATCTGTAAATAAATGAATATGATCCGGCATTCCATTAATTCTATAAAGTTTACAGTTCTTATTTTTAACAATTCCCCAAATGTATTTATATAATTCATCCTCATGCTCAATATTTAACACAGGTTTTCTGTGTTTTGTGCTAAATACAATCTGATAATATATCTGGCGAAATGTTGACATTGTTTTATTTATTCTTAAAATCTTCCATTAACTGGATAAAATCATCGAATAAATAATTCGCGTCTTCAGGACCCGGACTAGCTTCCGGGTGATATTGTACAGAAAAACAAGGGTGAATTTTGTGTTTCAGGCCTTCGTTGGTTCTGTCGTTCAATGCGATGTGTGTTTCAATTAAATCTGTATTTTTCAAACTTTCCTGATCTACCGCGTAACCGTGATTTTGGGAAGTAATGGCCACTTTGTTTTTCTCCAAATCCAGCACCGGATGGTTTCCTCCTCTGTGTCCGAATTTTAGTTTGAATGTTTTTGCACCGCAAGCCAGACCGATCAACTGGTGTCCTAAGCAGATTCCGAAAATCGGAACTTTTCCTAATATTCCTCTGATCATTTCTAAAGCCTGTTGGTTATCCTCAGGATCTCCGGGACCGTTGGATAACATAACGCCATCCGGATTCATCAGTAAAATTTCTTCTGCCGTTACATCTTGTGAAACTACCGTGATGTCACAGTTTCTTTGAGATAATTCTCTGATAATTCCTAATTTAGAACCAAAATCTACCAACACCACTTTGAAACCTCTTCCGGGATTTGCATACGGTGTTTTTGTAGAAACCTGCTCTACCTGATTGGTTGGAAAGCTGGTTGATTTTAATTCTGAAACCACTGTGCTTTCATCGGCATCAGCGCTTACGATTTTTCCTTTCACCACACCATGATTACGAAGAATTCTTGTCAGTCTTCTGGTGTCGATTCCTGAGATCCCGGAAAGATTTTTCTTTTTAAATAATTCATCTAAAGTAATCTGAGTACGAAAGTTAGATGGCAGATCACAAAGTTCCTTTACAATAAGCCCTTTGATCGCCGGTTCTATACTCTCATAATCATCTCTATTAATCCCATAGTTTCCGATTAATGGATAGGTCATACACACAATCTGACCGCAATAAGACGGGTCAGAGATCAGTTCCTGATACCCTGTCATTCCGGTATTGAAAACCACTTCTCCTGCCGTTTCCAATTCTGCTCCGAAACCTTCTCCATGAAACACTTCACCGGACTCCAGTATTAATTTTTTCTTCATTTTAAACTTTTATCTCTTATTATTTTATTTCTACTCTATTTGGCCACCCCGTCAAAAATTCTTTGAATTTTTGCCACCCCTCCAGAGGAGGGGAATTTAACATGGCTATTAATAGGTCGCCCTTTCAGGGCTCGGATTGTTATTCCTTTTTTTATTCCACGGGTTGCACGCGGCCCTGGTTATCCTGTTTTTATATTTACATGGGTTTCACCCATGGCTATTATAGGTCGCCCCTTCGGAGCTCGGATTATTATTCCTTTTTTTATTCCACGGGCTTTACCCGTGGTTACTAACATGTAGCCCTTTCGGGGCCTACTAAACTTCTTACTTCTTACTTCTTACTGTTACCTAGCTCTTATTTAAAGGTATACCCTTGTTTTTCCAGAGCTTCTTTTAAAATGGCCATTCTGGCGAAGACACCATTCTGCATTTGCTTGAAAACCCTTGAACGTTCACATTCTACAAGGTCGGTATCAATTTCAACACCTCTGTTGATCGGAGCCGGATGCATGATAATGGCTTCTTTTTTCATGGCTCTTTCCCTTTCCTTCGTCAAACCGTATTTTCTATGGTATTCAGATGCGGAGAAGCTCATTTTGGCATCATGTCTTTCGTGTTGGATTCTTAATAACATTAAAACATCCACCTCTTTAATTAATTCATCAACATTTAAGTAAGTTCCGTTGATTAAGGCCCCTTCATCAAACCATTGTTCAGGTCCCGAGAAGTAGACCTTTGCGCCAAGTTTTCTCAATGCTTCAGCGTTTGAGTTAGCCACTCTGCTGTGTTTTACGTCTCCTACAATTCCCACTTTCAAGCCTTCAAATTTTCCGAATTCCTGATAGATCGTCATTAAATCAAGCATACATTGAGAAGGATGGTTTCCTGTTCCGTCTCCTCCGTTGATTACAGGAATTTTTATATTTTTTAATTCATCAAAATATCTGTCTTTTTTATCTCTGATAACCACGAGATTTACGCCCAAACTTTCAATTGTTTTCACTGTATCATACAAACTTTCTCCTTTGTTTACCGAACTGTTTGAAGCATCAAAAGGTACTACCTGCAAGCCTAATTTTCTTTCTGCAATATCAAAACTTGTTTTTGTTCTGGTACTGTCTTCAAAAAAAAGATTCGAGCAGAAAACTTCCCCTTCAATTTTAGCGGTTTTTCCATTGGCAAAAGCTAAGGCTTCTGTTACTATACTGTTGATTCTCTCGGTGCTTAGTTCTGTAATCGTAAACATAATATTTCAATTTTTTACAAAAAAAAAGCGAAGAAAATATCTTCGCTCAAAATAAATAAATATTGTAAAGGGCGCTATCGCCCGGTAATTCCAATGATATAAATACTGTGTTATTCATTAGGTGCAAAGGTACAATATTTTTATAAATTGGCAAAATAAAATTTGAAAATCTTAAAATACCACGATTTGTAAAATATTTTTCATTTATAAATTACTATTTTTGTTACCCTACAACGTTTATAAGATATGGACTTAAAAGATAAAATGATTCTCAGTATTATTCAGGAAGACTCAACCTATTCCGTAAAAGAAATTTCGGAAAAAATAGGTCTTACTTTTACTCCGACATATGAACGTATCAAACAGTTGGAGAAACAGGGAATCATTGAAAAATATGTAGGCCTTTTAAACCGTGAAAAACTGGGTTTAAATATTGTCGTTTACTGCAACGTAAGACTGAAAGAACAATCCAAAAAGGTATTGGAAACTTTCGAGAAGAACATTATGCAATATGACGAAGTTCAGGAAATCACAAGCCTTTCGGGCGAATATGACTATATGCTGAAAATTATTGCCAAAGACATCAATTCTTACAATGATTTTACGGTTAACGTGATTTCCAATATTCCTAACATCGGGCAATATCATAGTTCTATCGTGCTTCATGAGGTGAAGAAGTCTACAAAGTTTAAGATTGATCTGGATTAAAATTAAATTGAACCATTAAGGTTTTATTTAAGGAGTTAAGAATATTTAAGATTCGAAAGCGAATAATAAAACAACAATTAATAATCTATAGATTTTTCTTAATTAAGCTTAATTTCTTAATAGAAATCTTAATGGTTTAAAATAAAATCAACCCAATAATTTATTTTTCAGTTTATTAAACTGATATTCTATCTTATCCAGACACAGATTTCCGATACTTCCCTGATGCGTATGATCCAGGTTTTTGATTTTAAACTCGAACCCGCCTTTTTCAATCTCCTGCCCTACCTTTATATATGCATCACGAAATGAGCTTCCGTTTTTTACTTCTTCATTAATCTTTTCTACGCTGAAAAGATATTTATACTTTTCAGCCTCCAAAATTCCATCTTTCACCTGAATATTGGGTAAAGTGTAATTTAAAATTTCAAGACATTCTTTTAGGGAGTCAATCGCCGGAAAAAGGATTTCTTTCGTCAACTGCATGTCCCGATGGTAGCCTGAAGGAAGATTGTTCGTCAACAAAATAAACTCATTCGGTAGCGACTGAATTCTGTTGCACCGTGCACGGACCAGCTCAAAAATATCGGGATTTTTTTTATGAGGCATAATGCTGCTTCCCGTGGTAAATTCTTTTGGAAAACTGATAAAATCAAAGTTCTGACTTAAATAAAGGCAAACATCGTATGAAAACTTTCCTAAAGTTCCTGCCAAAGTCGCCATAGCCATCGACAATATTTTTTCTGATTTTCCACGCGTCATCTGGGCATATACCGAATTATAATTCATCGACTGAAAGCCTAAATTGTACGTTGTGCTTTCACGGTCTATCGGGAAAGAAGAACCGTACCCTGCCGCCGAACCCAGTGGATTTTTATTAATGGTGTTTTTCACAGAAAGCAACATTTCCATATCATCCAATAATGCTTCTGCATACGCTCCAAACCACAGTCCGAACGATGATGGCATCGCAATCTGCAGATGTGTATATCCCGGAAGCAGGACGTTTTTATGCTGTTCCGCCAATTTAATTAATATCTGAAAGAATTCGTCTGTTAATGCTGTAATGTCACGGATTTCATCTAATAAATACAATTTGATATCCAGTAAAACCTGATCGTTTCTTGAACGCGCCGTGTGAATTTTCTTTCCTGTGTCTCCTAATTTTTCAATTAAGATAGATTCAATTTGCGAATGAATGTCCTCAGCATTTTTATCTATTGTAAAAGTTCCATCTTCAATATCCTGTAAAATCAAAGCCAGAACGAAAAGCATTTTTTCAGATTCTTCTTTTGTAATGATACCTGTTTCTGCCAGCATGATGCAATGCGCAACTGAGCCTTTCACATCGTATTTCGCCAACCGTTCATCAAAGTCAAGATCTTTCCCGACTGTAAATTTATTAACTAATATGTTGGTGGCATTATCGTCTTTTTGCCATATTTTTTTCATAAAATTTCTTTTTTTGATGGAAGATGGAAGTTGGGTGACGGATGTTTATAACCAACTTTTGTATCTTCCTTTATTAATTGATTTTGTCATTCCGACGAAGAATAAATCTCTTTTGAAAATATTAAAGATTCTTATGGACTTCGTAGCTTTGAGAATAACAAAACTGTTTTTTTTTGTATTATTTTCTTTTGTCTTGAAACAAAAGAAACAAAAATTCAAGACTGGAAACTTTCACTAAAAAATATTTTTATTCTCTAAAAATCCCAAAACTCGTGCGAATTGAATATTCGTTCTTCGATTTGATATTTCCGTCGCTCTCAAACAGTGGGATTTTCTTAACGTTCATAAAATTATTTTTCTTAACGCTCCATTTTCCTAGGTCGATATTTTTATGCTTCATAAACTTCCATCATCCCTCTTCCAACTTCCAGCTTACAAAATCTTTTCTAAAATCTTGATATAAATCTCAATTCCTTCTGCGATTTCTTCAATGAAAATAAATTCATCCGCTGTGTGAGAGCGCCTGCTGTCGCCGGGACCGAGCTTTACGGAAGTGCAGGGAATGATTGCCTGATCAGATGATGTTGGGGAACCGTACGTTGTCCTCTCAATTTCCAAACCTGCTTTTACAAAAGGATGATCCATTTCAATTTTTGAAGAATTCAGCCTGAAAGATCTTGCCGTTAAAGTAGATTTCATCTGAGATTGTATGATTTCAAATGCTTCTTTATTAGAATATTCGTCTGTAACTCTTACATCCAAAGTGAAAGTACAGGATTCCGGAACGACATTATGCTGAACTCCTGCGTGAATTCCTGACAAGGTAATTTTAACTTCGCCCAAATAATCCGAAACTTTTGGAAATTTGAAATTTAAAATATTCTGCAAATCTTCCATGCATTTCACAATCGAATTATTATCGTTCGGATGAGCGGCGTGAGAAGGAGTGCCTTTCATTTCACCGTCAATTACCAAAAGTCCTTTTTCTGCAATCGCCAGATTCATCTGCGTGGGTTCTCCTACAATGGCGAGTTCAATATTCGGTAATTGGGGGAAAAGCGCTTCAATACCGTCAAAACCTGAAATCTCCTCCTCTGCCGTCAAAGCAATAACTAAATTATATTGTAAATTTTCTTTTTCATAAAAATGTAAAAAAACCTGCGCCATCGAAACCAATGAGGCTCCCGCATCATTACTTCCCAATCCGAATAATTTTCCGTCTTTTTCAATCGGAACAAACGGATCCAAAGTATACGCTTTGTTGGGTTTTACGGTATCGTGATGCGTATTCAGCAGAATTGACGGTTTGAAAACATCAAAATGTTTATTCACCGCCCAGATGTTGTTTTTAAAACGCTTGGCTGGAATCTGATGTTGGCTAAAAAAATTTTCAATTTCCACAGATGTATTAAATTCATCTTTGCTGAATGACGGAATTTCAATCAGTTTTTTCAGTAATTCTACTGCGTTGTCAAGTAATTCTTGTTTGCTATAAAGAGATTTCAGTTCCTGCATGATGGTTTTCTATATGGTTTTTCAGTTCGGTTTCTTTTATTAGAAAGACTTTGCTTACATTATTTTTTGCTGCACCCAAAGCATTTTCAAGCTTAGGAAGAATTCCTTTATGCAATTTTCCTTCATTTTTCAGGGTTGAAAATTCTTCTTCTGACATGGTTTTCAGCACAGATTCCGGATTATTAATATCTTTTAAAACCCCCTGTTTATCGAAACAATACAACAATTCGACATCATATTTCAGCGATAAAGCCTGGGCAATAACAGAAGCAATTGTATCTGCATTGGTATTGAAAAGATGTCCTTTTTTATCATGAGTAATTGCAGAAAATACAGGTACTAATTCCAGTTTAAGCAATTTTGAAATCAGTTTTTTATTGACACTTTTTTCAGTGATATCTCCCACAAATCCGAAATCTATTTCAGCGTGCTCTCTTTTTTTAGCTTTAATTAAATTTGCATCTGCTCCGGAAAATCCAATAGCTTTGCACTTTTTCTGTTGAAGCTTAGCCACAATATTTTTGTTAATTCCTCCTGCATAGACCATCGCTACAATATCTAGGGTTTCCTTATCCGTAATTCTTCGTCCATTCACCAGCTTTTGTTCAATTCCAAGCTTATCCGCTAAAGTGGTTGCTAATTTTCCTCCGCCATGAACAAGGATTTTCTTTTCCTGAATTTCAGCAAACTGCTCTAAGAATTGTTCTAATAATTCTTCGTCATCAATTAATGCACCGCCAATTTTTATGATGTATAATTTTTCTTTCATTATATACATTTTTACGGTAATGGGATTTACCTCCAATTTATTTATTTGTTGATCGGATTGACATCCGCTCTGTGTTTTGTCGTATCTCTTTTTATTAATCGGATTGGCATCCGATTCTAGTTTAGGCCGTCCCTTCGGGACTTTATCTTTATATTAGACATTTAGAATGTAAACCTCACAGGTTTTTGAAACCTGTGAGGTTTGGGTTTCATTTAGAATTCAATTGGTCCAAAATTTCCGAAAATACTGCCTGCGCGGAAAAAATCCGGTTTTTTGCCTGCTGATAAATAATCGAATTCTCCCCATCCATCACCTCATCGCTTAACTCTACATTCCGGCGCACCGGAAGACAGTGCATTACTTTTGCACTATTTGTAACCGACAGTTTTTCATTAGTCAGCATCCAGTTTTCTTTCACTTCAGGCATTGCAGCATAATCATCAAAAGACGACCAGTTTTTAACATAAATAAAATCGGCATCTTTCAAAGCTTCTTCCTGATCATGAATTACTTTCACCTCTTTTGTGAAATTTTTATCTAAATCATAACCTTCCGGATTGGTGATAACAAACTCAACATCCATTTCCTGCATCCATTCTGCGAATGAATTTCCCACCGCCTGAGCAATCGGTTTGATGTGAGGTGCCCATGTTAAAACTACTTTAGGCTTTTTGTTAATGCTGAGCTTAGTCTGTGGTGAGCTTGGTGAACTGTCGAAATGCCAGTTTTCGGTAATTGTGATACAGTCTGCCAAACTTTGCAAAGGGTGACGCGTCGCGGATTCCAACGAAATAACCGGAACTTTTGCATGTTTTTCAAACTGACTGAGAATGCTTTCATTCACATCATCTTCCTTGTTTTTCATTCCTGCAAAACAACGAACTGCAATGATGTCACAATATTGATTCAGCACTTCAATTGCATCTTTAATATGTTCAACCGTATCGCCATTCATTATTGCACCGTCTGAAAATTCCAGGTTCCACGCTTCCTGTGCGGCATTTAAGGTTAAGATATTTAACCCTAAATTCTGCGCTGCAATCTGGCTGCTCAAGCGGGTTCTCAGGCTTGAATTTAAAAAGACAAGTCCGATGGTTTTTCCTTTTCCTTTTTCGGTTTCGGAAAGAGGATTTTCTTTAATTTGTAATGCTTTTTTTATAATTTCCTGTAAGTTTTCAACATCGCTTACAGAGGTGAATTTTTTCATTTTGAATTGATTTTAAAGATTTTAATCTTAAATATTGGGCTAGTTTTTAACGCTATGATCGCGAAGTTTTTTTTAATTTACTTGAAATATTTTCGTTCGCAAGGGCTGTAGTGAAGCTCTTTTTTATAATATTAATAGATTCTTCCTTCGTCAGAATGACAGAACATATAATTTTTACAGGTTAAATATTCTCCAATACTTCTTTCAAAGCATTAATAAAAATATCAGTTTCTTCTTTTTTAATATTCAGTGCCGGAAGGATTCTTAATACTGCTTTATCATTGGAATTTCCGGTGAAAATATGATGATTATACAACAGGGTTTTCCTGACTTCCGAACAGTCTCTGTCCAGCTCAATCCCAATCATCAAGCCTTTCCTTCGAATCGTTTTGATATGTGGAAAATCTTTAATTTCATTTTCAATATAAGCGCCCATTTCCTTAGTATTTTCGATGAGATTTTCATCTTTCATCACGTCCAATACTGCAATAGCAGCAGCACAAGCCAGATGATTTCCACCAAAAGTGGTTCCCAGCAAACCATTGCTTGCCTGAAATTTCGGGTGAATTAAAACGCCGCCGATTGGGAAACCATTGCCCATTCCTTTTGCTGTGGTAATGATATCGGCTTCAATTCCAAATTCCTGATGGGCAAAGAAATAGCCGCTTCTCCCGTATCCTGATTGAACTTCATCTAAGATCAAAATAACATCATGTTTTTCGCATAATTCTTTAATTTTAGTTAAAAATCCCATCATTGGAATTATAATTCCGCCAACGCCCTGAATGCCTTCGATAATGACAGATGAAATTTCGCTTCCATGTTTTTCAAAGGCTTCTTCAAGTTGTTCGACATTATTCCATTCAGACTTAATAAATCTTTCATCATAATTTACGGGTGCTACAATTTTCGGATTATCCGTTACCGAAACAGCAGCTGAAGTTCTTCCGTGGAATGAACCTGAAAAATACAGTACCTTATTTTTTCCGTTATGAAAAGACGCCAGTTTTAAAGCATTTTCATTCGCTTCAGCTCCAGAATTGCACAGGAATAAATTATATTCTTCCAAACCCGAAAGTTTTCCTAATTTTTCAGCCAGTTCAGTCTGTAACTCATTTTGAACCGAATTTGAATAGAAAGAAATTTTATCTAATTGCTTTTTTAGTTGAGTTTGATAGCGCGGATGGTTATGCCCGATGGAAATCACAGCATGACCTCCGTAAAAATCAAGGTATTTTTCTCCTTTATCGTCCCAGAGAAATGACCCCTGAGCTTTTATAGGATGGATGTTGAATAATGGATATACGTTGAATAAATTCATTTTTTGTTTTTTATTAATTTCTTTTGTCTTGAAACAAAAGAAACAAAAGTTCAAGACTGGAAAATTCCGCTAAAAATTTAAATTGAATCCTAAAATCCCCAAAACTCGCACGAATTGACTGTTTGTTCTTCGGTTGAAAATTTGTCTCGTGCTCAAACAGTGGGAATTTCTTAACGGATTAAATTTAAATTTTCTTAACGCTCCATTTTCCCAGGTCGGTTTTAAGATTAACTCTAAATTTTCTTCCCTACTCATTGCAATTAAAAGCGCTGATTTTGAATAACTCATTTTTTGTTTTTTATTAATTTCTTTTGTCTTGAAACAAAAGAAACAAAAGTTCAAGACTTGGAAAATTCCGCTAAAAATTTAAATTGAATCCTAAAATCCCCAAAACTCGCACGAATTGACTGTTTGTTCTTCGGCTGAAAATTTGTCTCGTGCTCAAACAGTGGGAATTTTTTAACGGATTAAATTTAAATTTTCTTAACGCTCCATTTTCCTAAGTCGGCTTTAAGGTTAATTCTAAATTTTCTTCCCTACTCATTGCAATTAAAAGCGCTGATTTTGAATAACTCATTTTTTGTTTTTATTAATTTCTTTTGTCTTGAAACAAAAGAAACAAAAGTTCAAGACTGGAAAATTCCGCTAAAAATTTAAATTGAATCCTAAAATCCCCAAACTCGCACGAATTGACTGTTTGTTCTTCGGTTGAAAATTTGTCTCGTGCTCAAACAGTGGGATTTTTTTAACGGATTAAATTTCAATTTTCTTAACGCTCCATTTTCCCAGGTCGTTTTTAAGGTTAATTCTAAATTTTCTTCCCTACTCATTGCAATTAAAAGCACTGATTTTGAATAACTCATTTTTTGTTTTTATTAATTTCTTTTGTCTTGAAACAAAGAAACAAAAGTTCAAGACTGGAAAATTCCGCTAAAAATTTAAATTGAATCCTAAAATCCCCAAAACTCGCACGAATTGACTGTTTGTTCTTCGGCTGAAAATTTGTCTCGTGCTCAAACAGTGGGAATTTTTTAACGGATTAAATTTCAATTTTCTTAACGCTCCATTTTCCCAGGTTGTTTTAAATTGCGCTGTAAAATTCACGATTGACAATTTGACTATTGACATTAAAACACCACTGGCTTCAGGTTCAATCCTAAGTTTTCTTCCCAGCCCATTGCAATATTCATGTTTTGAACTGCCTGTCCTGAAGCGCCTTTCAACAAATTGTCAATCGCTGAGTGAATGACCGCAACATTCCCACATTTTTCAATCTGTATCACACAGCGATTGGTGTTGACAACCTGCTTTACATCAATTGCTTTTTCACTTACCTTTACAAAAGGTTCATCTGTATAAAAGTCTTCAAACAATTGAAATATTTCTGAAAGTTCTAAATCTGTTTTCACCGTGGAACTTGTAAAAATTCCTCTCGCAAAGTCGCCTCTCCATGGAACAAAATTCAGACTGATTTCATTGGTATTAAAAGAAACCAACTGCTGTAAAATCTCATCCACATGCTGATGCGTTAAGGTTTTATAAGCCGAGATATTATAATTCCTCCAAGTGAAATGCGTTGTTGCCTGTAAAGACTGACCTGCTCCTGTTGACCCTGTGATTCCCGTTGTGTAAACCTCATTCAACAAACCATTTTGAGCCAGAGGAAGCAATGCCAGCTGAATTGCTGTTGCAAAACATCCGGGGTTGGCAATACTTTTTGCTCCGGAAAGTTGTTTTTTGTTGATTTCAGGGAGTCCGTAAATAAAATTTCTGTTTCCGGAATTTCCATCGAGGCGAAAATCGTTCCCTAAATCAATCACCACTGTTTCATCTTTTACGGGATTCTGAATCAGCCAATTCTGACTTTCTTTGTGAGGAAGGCATAGAAACAAAATATCAACTTCTTCAGGCTGATCCGTTAAAACCATTTCACAAATTGTCGTTAAATCCGGGTACAAATCTGAAATCTTTGTCCCCGAATTTGAACGACTATATAAAAAACGCAATGACACATTGGGATGAAAAGCCAGCAGACGAACGAGTTCGCTTCCTGTGTAACCGTTGGCTCCGATGATTCCTATTTTTTTTATTTCATTATTTTTAACATTTTTAGCCATGATATTATTTTTGAACCCTATCGGGTTCGTCCTGTTTTATTGATTTTCATCCATAGGTTTTACCTACGGCTATTCATATTGAACCCTTCGGGTTCTGATTTGATCATTCGTTTTGTTATCCGTAGGTTTCCATCTTCAGCTATTCTTATATTCTTTGAAATATATTTTGATAGGATTTCATCCTATCCTGATTTAAGTCGGCCCTTCAGGACTCCCTTGAACTAATTTATATTTTGATTTATCTGACGATATATATTCAAAGAATTGCTTACAATTTTTGTGTAGCCTTTTACGTCTTCGCCTGTCCATGATCGGTTTGCTTCTCCGTAACTGCCAAATTTATCGGACATTAAATCGTGCTGAGATTCAATTCCATTTAAAATAAATCTATATGGATGAAGCGTTACAAAAACTTTTCCGCTGACTGTTTTTTGGGAATCAACTAAAAAAGACTCAATATTTCTCATGATAGGATCCAGAAAAAGTGCTTCGTGAAGCCAGTTTCCGTACCAATCCGACAGCTGAGATTTCATCATCTGCTGGTATTTTGAAAGGGTATGTTTTTCCAATAAATGGTGCGCCTTGATAATGACAGACGCCGCTGCCGCTTCAAAACCAACTCTCCCTTTGATTCCGACAATTGTATCTCCAACATGAATATCACGCCCAATTCCGTAAGCAGAAGCCAATTTTTCAATTTTTTGGATGGCGTAAACAGAATGTTCAAAATTTTCTCCATTCACTGCTACTACTTCTCCATTTTTAAACTCAATTTCCAATTCTGAAGGCAGAGTTTCTTTCATTTGTGATGGAAAAGCTTCTTCCGGAAGATAATTCCTTGAAGTCAACGTTTCTCTTCCCCCTACCGAAGTTCCCCAAAGACCTTTATTCACAGAATATTGTGCTTTATGGAATTCCACTTCGCAGCCATGACTTTTTAAAAACTCGATTTCCTCTTCACGGGACAAAGCTCTATCACGAATCGGGGTAATGATCTCAACATTCGGACACATGACCTGGAAAATCAAGTCAAAACGAACCTGGTCATTTCCCGCGCCTGTACTTCCGTGGGCGATTGCATCAGCTCCGACTTCAATCGCAAACTTTGCAATTTCCTGTGCCTGAATCGTACGTTCCGCACTTACAGAAAGAGGATAAGTATTATTTTTCAGCACATTACCAAAAATCAAATATTTCACACAAGAATTGTAATAATCTTCCTGAGCATCCACGCACCTGTATTCTTTAACCCCAAGATTTAAGGCTTTTTTTTCAAGTTCTTTTTCTTCATCTTTGGAAAAACCACCGGTATTTACAGTAAACGCATACACATCGTACCCCAGTATTTCACTGAGATATTTGGCGCAGTAAGAGGTATCAAGACCTCCGCTAAATGCTAAAACTACTTTCTTGTTCATTATTGTATTGATTTTCAGACTGAGATTTCCCAGCACTGTTTTTTATATTTTCCGGAACGAAGAGCATTGCCGTGCAAAGACAGTTTTTCCGTTCTTTCTTCATTAAAATATCATAATTGACACAGCTTTTGCAGCCGTTCCAAAACTCCTCATCCTGAGTAAGTTCAGAATAAATAACAGGCTTATATCCCAAATCACTGTTGATTTTCATAACCGCTAATCCGGTAGTTAATCCAAAAATTTTAGCATTGGGGTATTTATTTCGGGACAAAGTGAACACTTTATCTTTAATTAAGGTGGCCACACCCAAATGTCTGAACTCAGGCGAAACGATAAGCCCTGAGTTCGCAACGAATTGTCCGTGAGACCATGTTTCTATGTAACAGAATCCTACCCATTTCCCTTTATCAGTCGCTACTACAGCATTGCCTTCAGTAATTTTTTTACTGAGGTATTCAATAGAGCGTTTGGCAATACCCGTTCCGCGACGCTGTGCAGAATCGTACATTTCCTGCTGTATTTCACTCACATACATCAAATGTATGGATGAGGAAATTTCTATTTCCATTTATTATCTAAAATTTTCGACAAATTTAAAATATAATTTCTATAATAACCAAATATAAAAGATAATTTTATTTATTAAAATTAATATTCAGGTAATTTTATCTTTAAACAGAATTAATATTTTGCTAAATTATTATATATTTGCTAAAAAGATATAGTTATGGAAAATACCTGCCCGAGATGCAATGGCAATAAAGTTGTTAAAAGTGGTATAATCAACAATAAGCAACGCTTTCTATGCAAAGACTGTCAGTATTATTTTACCGTAAAAAAACTTGGCAAACAAATAGACGATTATTATGTAACCAAGGCTCTACAGCTTTATCTGGAAGGACTGAGTTTTAGGGAAATCGAAAGAATCATCGGGGTTTCTCACGTGACCATCAGTTCATGGATTAAAAAATACAATATTATAAGACCCCCACATTCTGAGTTTCATCCTGTCTACAGAATTCTCAAACAAAATGAATTGATCGAATATATGAGCAAGGAAGAAAATATTAAAAATTCCGGATTGATCATCACTCAGTTTGCTGATAAATATATGCTTATAAAATGGGAAAGATTAAAAAAATAATTTTATAGTGAATTGCCAATAAGTTAATTGTAAGTATAAAAATGATATCATGTAATTATAAACTTTAAACTAAAAACATAGAATATTAGAGATTAACTATATTCTTAGCAAAAATATATATTAAATTTTTGTAAATAAATTTTTAATTACAATTTGGCTTTCATAAAAAACAATGCCAAAAATTAATAATTTATGAAGAAAATACTTATTATCATTGGATTTGCTTTAATTAACAATTCATTATACTCGCAAGGCTCACCTGATTACGGAAGCGGATTAAAAATTAATCTCAATCAGCAGGGCGATAAATATGTCAGATTCATTTTATGGGATCAGTTTTGGGTAAGAAATACCGATATGAATCCCGGAAGCATGGTCGGCGGAGAAGCAACGGATAATTCCTGGAGCCTGGGAAACAGAAGACTTCGCGCCTTAGCCTATGCCCAGATTTCAAAACGCTATATGATTTTGGCTCATTTTGGAATTAACAACCAGACCTTTATCAATGGCGGCGGTTCAGGAACTTCGGGAACAGGAGCATATGGAAATGGTAAAAAGCCACAAATGTTTTTCCACGACGCATGGAACGAATATGCCGTTGTTTTACCCGGAGAAGCAGGAAAATTCAGTTTATCTTTAGGAGCAGGACTGCATTATTACATGGGTCTTTCGCGGATGACAATGGGTTCAACATTGAATTTCCTTACCGTAGACTCTCCTATCTTCACGTGGCCTTTAATTGATAATTCCGACCAGTTTGCAAGACAACTTGGTATGTTTGCCAAAGGAAAATACGGCAAGCTGGAATATCGTTTCAGTTTAAACAAGCCTTTTGCAACCGATCTGGTTCCCGCAAATGTTACAGATCCTGCAAATGCCGTTGCAGTAGACAACAACGGAAATCCTAACTTTTCAAAAGCAGGATATATAGAATACCAGTTTCTGGATGAAGAATCTAACCTTTTGCCTTTTAAAGTAGGTTCATATTTGGGAACAAAGAAAGTTTTCAATGTCGGAGCCGGCTTTTATCACCAGAAAGACGGAACGAGAACTTCAGTCAATTCCAATATTGAGAAACATGATATTACACTGGTAGCTGTAGATGCATTTGCTGACATTCCTTTGGGAAATGCCAAAAATAAAATGGCTGTTTCTGCCTATGCAGGATATTATAACTATCAGTTTGGCCCGAATTACATCAGAAACATCGGGATTATGAACATCGCCTCATCCGATCCTAATTTTGTTGGAAACAGAGCGATTGCTGGTCCGGGAAATCTTCAGCCAACTATAGGAACAGGTAATATTATCTATGCACAGGCCGGATTATTATTACCAAGCCAGGCAGAAAAACCAAAAATCAGAATCCAGCCTTTCGCGGCATATACTCATAAGAGTTTTGAGGCATTTGATAAATCCTCATCACAATTTGATGTAGGTGCCAACTGGTTTATAGACGGTCATCATGCCAAAATTACGACACAATACTCCACAAGACCGATTTACACCAGTGCAACAGAAAGGCCATCATCAAAAGGAGAATTCATCATACAGTTCCAGATTTATCTTTAGTCCATTAAATTTAAACATTAAGATGATTTCAACGTACAGAATATAATAAATCTTTTTAAGTAAAAAATTTCAAAGTTCTTAGTGTTAAATATTTATCGAAATATCAAAAAACTCAATCAATTTAAACCAACTTAAAAATTAAAGCATATGAGCGATAACAATCATGTAAGCTATGAGAATATGACCGAAAGGCAAAAAAACCGTACGATCTGGAGCGTCATTACCGCATCATCACTCGGAACATTAATCGAATGGTACGACTTCTATATTTTCGGGAGTTTAGCCGTGGTTTTAGCTACGAAATTTTTCCCTTCCGATAATCCCACCGCGGCATTTTTATCCACATTAGCAACTTTTGCGGCAGGTTTTGTGGTAAGACCTTTCGGAGCGCTATTCTTCGGAAGACTGGGTGATATCATCGGAAGAAAATATACTTTCCTGGTAACGTTGTTAATCATGGGATTTTCAACCTTCCTTATCGGATGTATTCCAAGTTATGAAACCATTGGATTTTTAGCACCAGTTTTAGTTTTAATTTTAAGATTATTACAAGGTTTGGCGCTTGGTGGTGAATACGGAGGAGCGGCAACGTATGTTGCGGAATATGCGCAGCCCGGAAGAAGAGGTTATTGGACTTCCTGGATTCAGACAACGGCAACGGCAGGGCTTTTTATTTCTCTGATCGTTATTTTAGTGACCAAAACCAGCCTTTCTGCAGAAGAATTTGATGGTTGGGGCTGGAGGATCCCTTTCTGGATTTCTATTTTAATGGTGGGCGTTTCTTATATCATCCGAAGAAACATGAAAGAATCTCCGCTGTTTGCAAAAGCTAAAAGTGAAGGAAAAACTTCAAAAAACCCTTTAAAAGAAAGTTTTGGCAACAAATACAATTTCAAATTTGTTTTGCTGGCATTGTTCGGGGCTGCAATGGGACAAGGAGTCATCTGGTATACAGGACAGTTTTACGCCATGAGCTTCCTTCAGAAGGTAATGAACGTAGAATCTGCGCAGGTAGATTCCTTAATGGCTACCGCCCTGTTTCTGGGAACACCGTTCTTTGTATTCTTCGGATGGCTTTCCGATAAGATCGGGCGAAAAGCCGTGATGATGACAGGAATGCTGATTGCCATTTTAGCATACAGACCTATTTACGACAGTATGTTTAAAAGCATAAATCTTGAAAATAAAACGGTTGCCACGAATGGAATTTCAGAGAAAAGAACCGTAAAACTCCACGATAAAGTTGCTACGGACAGCTTGATTACCTTCCATAAAGAAACACTTTTCACAGATGGAACCCTGGTTAAAAAAGACAGCATTGTTCACTGGTCTGCCAACGGTCCGGTAATGAAAGACGGAAAAGCCGATGAGCCGAAGGTTACACAGACAATAAAACTGGCAGACAACACAAAATGGTATCTTGTTTTTATGGTGTTCATACAGGTAATTTTCGTAACGATGGTATATGGTCCTATTGCAGCATTTTTAGTTGAAATGTTCCCGGTAAGAATCCGCTACACTTCGATGTCTCTTCCTTATCATATCGGAAACGGTGTTTTTGGAGGACTGTTACCAGCTGTGGCAACTTACCTGGTTACCACAGGAAAAGAGGCAGGTCATGCGACATGGTACCTTGAAGGACTCTGGTATCCTATAGGAGTTGCAGGAGTCTGTTTGCTTATCGGATTATTTTATCTGAAAAATAAGAATAACAATATTCACGATTAGAAGCCGAATCACTCAAATTTTTTATTAATTTTAAAACAAACTAAAATGAACGGACTCAAAAAAATATTAGGCATACTCTGGATTGCAATTGCCCTGACAGTAGGCTATTTCGGAATCACGGTAATGGGAATTCCTAAAATCACTTCGGGAAAACAGGAAGATCTGGTTTTCGGGATTATTATTCTCTTTGTTCTTATGCCTATTATTTCAGGCGGAATGGCCATTTTCGGATACTATTCGCTGACGGGAGAATATTCTGAAGATAAAGAATAATTTATAAATAATGAATGATAATTGATAAATGATAAAAAGATCAGACAATCAATTATCATTCATCTATCATCACTTATGAAAAAAAGACACGAACAAAAATTAATCATCCTGAGCATCGGGCTTATGATTGCTTTCAGCATTCCTATTTCACTGCTTTTCAACAGCGACAAGGAGGTGCTCGGCTACCCGATGATTCTTATTTATATTTTTGCATTGTGGATGATATCTATCATTATTTCTTTCATAATCATAAAAAGATATGATGAGTAGTTTCGCTTTATTTACTGTTGTTTTATTCTATCTGGCGCTTTTGTTTTTAGTCGCTCATCTGGCGGAAAAAAAAAGGAGCAAATTCTGGATTGACAACCCTTACATCTATGCGCTTTCGCTGGCTGTTTACTGTACAGCCTGGACTTATTATGGAAGTATAGGGGTAGCGGCGACGAGCGGACTCAATTATCTCCCGATATATATTGGGCCCATCACTATTATTCCTGCCTGGATTTATATCAATACACGGATTGTAAGGATTTCCCGCGTAAATAAAATAAGCAGCATTGCCGATTTTATTTCCCTGCGTTATGGAAACAGCAGAAGCTTCAGTGCAATGATTACTATCGTATGCCTTCTGGCTATTGTCCCGTATATTGGATTGCAGATCAAAGCAATTTCCGAGACCTTTCATTTGGTTACGGAAACAGCAATATCTGAGAATATCCTTACAGACAATGCAACATTCGTGGTTGTACTTATAGCTCTTTTTTCATCTTATTACGGGACAAGATATGTAGATGCTTCTGAAAAAAGACTGGGAATTATTTCCGCAATTGCCCTCGAGAGTTTCCTGAAGCTTTTCTTCATTATTATCCTGGGGCTTTTTGTGATTTATTTTGTGTTTGACGGAGTTTCTGACATTTTCGCAAAAGCAAGCAGATTTGAAGATTTCAAAGCGAAAAATACGTTTAATGGCATTGAAGGCGCTATGAACTGGATGATTCTCTGCATGATTTCAGGAACCGCCATCTGTATTCTTCCAAGGCAGTTTCATACGGCAATTGTAGAGAACAGGAAGGAAAAACATATTAAAACTGCCATCTGGTTTTTCCCTTTATACCTATTGATATTCACCCTTTTTATTTTCCCGATTGCATGGGGCGGAAGATTAATTTTTGACGGGCAAAATGTGAATCCCGAGTTTTATTCTATTTTAATCCCGCAGTATTTTGATAACACCTTGATCACCGTTTTGGTTTTTCTTGGCGGTTTAAGTTCATGTATCTCCATGATTATTATTTCTGCGATCACCTTGTCTATCATGCTTTCCAACAACCTTATTATCCCTTATGGATTGCTGGGAAAATTTAAATCAGAAAATGAAATTCAGAATACGCGGAATATAACCAATATCAGGAAATTCAGCATTTTCGCTTTAATTATCATGGCTTTTGCCTTTTATAAATATTTTATTCTGAAAACTTCTCTGGACTCGGTGGGATTAATTTCGTTTGTTGTAATCGCCCAGCTGGCTCCTGCGTTTTTCGGAGCGATTTTCTGGAGAAGAGGAAGCTATAAAGGAGCTGTTACAGGATTGATTGCAGGATTAGTCATCTGTTATTTCGGATTAATTATTCCACAATATTATTTCTCTTATACCCAGGAATTTAAAGGAATATTAAGAGACATGTACAATGTTTTTGATTTTTTTACGATTCCGTATCTCGACAGAATTCCTCAGATCTTTTTCTGGTCTTTACTGGTTAACGGAGGGCTTTTTGCAATAATCTCAGTAAGCATCAAAGGAAATTACCGCGAAAGAAACTTTGCGGAACTGTATGTGGATATTGACAAATATATTCAGAATCACGAAAATGCATTCATCTGGCGAGGCAAAGCCTACGTTTCGGATATTAAAAATATTTTAGAAAGATTTTTGGGTAAAAATAAAACAGAACAGGCTTTAAGAATTTTCAACTTAAAATACAGTATTGATTCCCAAACAGAAACAGCAGATTCCAGATTCATTAAATTCTCCGAAAATTTGCTGGCAGGAAGAATAGGAACAGCTTCTGCAAAAATCTTAATTGAAGGTGTAACAAAAGAGGATAAAATTTCTTTAAAAGAAGTTTTAAATATTCTGGAAGAATCTAAAGAAAATATTTCCCTCAATAAAAAGCTCACCGAACAGTCGGAAGAGCTGCAAAAATTGTCCGACGACCTCAGAAACGCCAATGAAAACCTTATCATCAAAGACCGTCAGAAAGATGATTTCCTGGATTCTGTTGCCCATGAGCTGAGAACACCAATTACGGCAATCCGTTCAGCGGGAGAAATTCTAGCGGATGACGATGACATTCCACCGGATATCAAAAAGGAATTTTTAAATAATATCATCACAGAATCTGACCGGCTGAGTGAAATCATCAATGATATTCTGTATCTTGACAAACTTGAGCATGGAGATATCGCTTTGCACATCCGGGAAAATAATATTACAGAAACCTATAAAAAAGCACTGAATCCTCTTCTGCATCTTATCCAAAACAAAAAGATCCACCTGACTGAGGTGAATCTTTTAAATCAGTTTTTATTTGAATATGATGAAGCGAGGATGATACAGCTTTTCCAGAATATTTTGGGAAATGCTTTAAAATTTACGGACGAACAGGGAACGATCCAGACAAAATTATCTGAAAAAGAAAACCAGCTGGTTATTAAAATTTTCAATACGGGAAAACATATTCCTGAAGAAGATCTGGAAATGATCTTTGATAAATTCTACCAGTCTAAAAATCAGAACATTTTAAAACCCACAGGAAGCGGACTGGGGCTTGCAATCTGCAAGAAAATTGCCGAGGCACAAGGAGGAACCATAAAAGCGGAAAACAGCGGATTAGGTGTGACCTTTACAATAATTTTACCAAGTAGAAAGATCCGTGATAAGAACCCGGAGGGTTCAATAATAAAACACAAATAAAAAAATGAAATATACCGACAAATATTTTATTATATCGTTTTCGGAACAAAACATCGAGAGCCAACAATTAACGAAAGAAAGGAATCAGAATTATACCAATATATTTGGGGTATTTAAAAATAAAAAAACGTAAATTATACAGAATTAATGGAATGCCGGACCACATCCATATCGGGTTCTCCAAAAAATAAAAAAATGAAGTTGAACAAAATGAAAACACTGTATGAAGAAAATAATCATTGCTGATGACGAGCACAAAATTTTAATGTCATTAGAATACAGCTTTAAGAAAAACGGCTATGATGTTTATATTGCTAGAGACGGAACTGAAGTCATTGAGTTTTTAAAATCCATGACTCCGGATGTTATCCTGCTGGATATCATGATGCCTAATCTTGACGGGTACAGCACCCTTGAGCTTATTAAAAAAGATGACAAATTAAAACAGACCAAAGTTATTTTCCTGAGTGCGAAAAACAATCCGAGAGACATTGAAAAAGGCATGGAACTGGGAGCAGATGCATATATAACGAAACCATACTCTATAAAGAAGCTTATACAGCAGATTGAAGAAATGTTTTAAAAAAATCTGTAAATAATCATGGACAATTTACGAAGTGGAATAGAAAATTACCTCATCTCTGAATTAATTTCGCAGATCTTCAGTCTGTCCGAAACGACTTAAAACACAAAAATAATATGGACGCAGATAATTTATTTAAACAAAGCATCGAAAATAAAGAGCACTTCTGGAGAGAACAGGCCCGGGAAGTCGATTGGTTCCAGTTCCCGAAAACAATCATCTCTCAGGATCAGAATCATTATACCCAATGGTTTTCAGATGGAAAATTGAATATGTGCTATCTATGCATCGACAAGCATATTGAAGATGGTTTTGGAGATCATACCGCTATTATTTATGATTCTCCGGTAACGCAACAAAAGAAAAAATATACGTTCAATGAAGCCAGAGAAGAAATTTCCAAACTTGCAGGAGGATTAATTTCTTTAGGCCTGAAAAAAGGCGATACAGCTGTTATTTACATGCCGATGATCCCACAGACACTTTTTGCGATGCTGGCCTGCGCACGGATTGGTGTTATACATAATGTTGTTTTCGGAGGTTTTGCGCCGCATGAACTCGTGGTGAGAATTGATGACTGTAAGCCTAAAGCGTTAATTACCGCAACAGCAGGAGTAGAAATTGCCAAAAGAATTCCCTACCTGCCTCTGGTAGAAAGAGCCATTGAACTAGCAAAGGATAAAGTAGAAAATATCATTGTTTTTAACAGAAAACTAGTAGATAACCACCATGAAATGTTTGAAGGACTGGTTGATTATGAAGAACTGGTTCATAAATCGGAGGCAGCAGACTGTATCCCGGTTGAATCTACACATCCGCTCTATTTATTATACACCTCCGGAACCACCGGAAAGCCGAAAGGAATTACCCGTGACACAGGCGGATATGCAGCTGCACTAAAATTTTCTATGAAATACATTTACGGTGTAGAACCTGGTGAAACCTATTGGGCAGCTTCCGATTTCGGATGGGCAGTTGGGCATAGCTTTTCCGTGTACGGACCATTAATCAACAGAAATACAACAGTCATTTTTGAAGGCAAGCCTATAATGACGCCGGATGCCGGAACTTTCTGGAGAATTATCTCAGAATATCAAGTAGCGGTAATGTTCACAGCTCCTACAGCGATCAGAGCCATTAAGAAAGAAGATCCTGACGGGGAGCTGATCAAAAAATATGATCTGAGCCATTTCAGAAAACAGTTTCTTGCCGGTGAAAGATGCGATGTTGCCACGCTGGACTGGTTTGCCCAACATATCGGAGTTCCCGCAATTGATCACTGGTGGCAGACGGAATCCGGCTGGCCGATGCTGGGATTAATGACTTTCGACGATAGTTACAGGATAAAAAGAGCCTCCGCAGGGAAACCAATTCCGGGTTATGATATTAGAATTTTTGATGAAAACGGATATGAACTGGATGCTCATCATGAAGGCTATCTCGTAATAAAACTCCCTCTTCCGCCCGGTGCTTTACTGGATATCTGGAATGATCATGAACGTTTTCAAAGCAGCTATCTGTCACAATATAATGGTTATTATTTTTCCGGAGACGGCGCCATTAAAGATGAAGACGGCTATATTTTTATCACCGGAAGAGTGGATGATGTGATTAACGTTGCCGGACACAGACTTTCGACTTCGGAGATGGAAGAAATTGTTTCCGCTCATCCGGATGTTGCAGAATGCGCAGTAGTAGGAATTGATGATGATCTTAAAGGCCAGATTCCTTTTGCGACAGTTGTTTTAAAGAAAGGCTTTGCAATTTCCGAAGAAAATATCGAACAAGAAATTATAAAGAACGTTCGCGAAAAAATTGGTGCGGTTGCATGCCTTAAAAACGTAATGACCGTCAAACGTCTTCCCAAAACACGCTCCGGAAAAACATTAAGAAAGCTCATCCGGACACTCCTCGACAAAAAAGAATTTCAGATCCCGTCAACCATTGATGATGAGACTATTATTGATGAAATTCAACAAAAAATTATTGAATACAGGGCGAAAAAGAAGAATTAAATTACTATTAAATACAACAGAATTCAAATTTCAAAAAAAAGGGATATGAGAAATTACCTGATAGAAGATTTACCACATTATTTTGAAGATTATAAAAAATCGATTAAAAATCCTAAAAAATTCTGGGATAAAATAGCCGATGAAAATTTCGTATGGTACCAGCGATGGAGCAAAGTCGTAAAATACGATATGAATGAAGCTAAAATTTCCTGGTTTAAAAATGCGAAATTAAATATTACCAAAAACTGTCTGGACAGGCATCTTTCCGTACGAGGAGATAAAACGGCCATTATCTGGGAACCTAACGATCCTAAAGAAGAGGCTCAGCATATTTCCTACAATGAGCTATATACAAGAGTTAACAAAACAGCCAATGTATTGAAAGATATGGGAATTGAAAAAGGGGACAGAGTATGCATTTACTTACCGATGATTCCCGAACTTGCCATAACAATGCTTGCCTGCGCCAAACTGGGAGCTATCCATTCAGTGATATTTGCCGGTTTCTCCGCTTCCGCAGTAGCTTCAAGAGTAAACGATTGTGAAGCCAAAATGGTGATTACTTCTGATGGAAGTTACAGAGGAAATAAAGTTTTAGATTTAAAAAGTATTGTAGATGAAGCTTTAGAAAAAACACCAAGTGTGGAAAAAGTGCTTGTTGTTAAAAGAACCCAGAATGAAGTAAGCATGAAGGAAGACAGGGATTTCTGGATGGCTGATCTCTACGAAAATGCTTCACCAGATTTTGTTACAATCATTATGGATGCCGAAGATCCGCTGTTCATTTTATACACTTCCGGATCTACGGGAAAACCTAAAGGCATGCTTCATACCTGCGCCGGATATATGGTGTATACGGCTTACACTTTTAAAAATGTATTTAATTATAAAGAAAATGACATCTATTGGTGTACTGCCGATATCGGCTGGATTACAGGACATTCTTACATCCTTTATGGCCCGCTGCTCAATGGAGCAACTACCGTTATTTTCGAAGGGATACCTACTTATCCTGAACCGGACAGATTCTGGGAAGTAATTGAAAAACATAAAATTACACAATTCTATACCGCTCCTACCGCCATCCGTTCCTTAGCTAAAGAAAGTGTGGAATGGGTAGACAAGCATGATTTGAGCACATTAAAAGTAATAGGATCCGTTGGTGAGCCTATTAATGAAGAAGCCTGGCATTGGTTTAATGATCACGTCGGAAAGAAAAAATGTCCCATTGTTGATACCTGGTGGCAAACGGAAACCGGAGGAATTATGATTTCTCCTCTCCCATTTGTAACTCCTACAAAACCTACTTATGCCACATTACCTCTTCCGGGAATACAGCCTGTTTTGATGGATGATAAGCGAAATGAAATTATGGGAAATCAGGTTACCGGAAATCTTTGCATCCGCTTTCCATGGCCGGGAATTGCCAGAACCATATGGGGAGATCATCAGCGATATAAAGAAACGTATTTCACTGCATTTCCGGGGAAATATTTCACCGGTGACGGCGCGCTTCGCGATGAGGTAGGCTATTACAGAATTACGGGTAGAGTGGATGATGTGATTATCGTTTCCGGGCACAATCTGGGAACCGCACCTATAGAAGACAGCATCAACCAGCATCCTGCCGTAGCGGAATCTGCCATTGTAGGATATCCTCACGATATTAAAGGAAATGCTTTATACGGATATGTTGTTTTAAAAGAAACCGGCGAAAGCAGACAGCGGGAAAATCTTAAGAAAGAAATCAATCAGCTTATTTCAGAACAGATCGGACCGATTGCTAAGCTGGATAAAATTCAGTTTGTTTCCGGATTGCCGAAGACACGTTCAGGAAAAATTATGCGGAGAATCTTACGTAAAATCGCAGAAGGCGATTTCAGTAACTTCGGGGATATCACAACCCTTCTGAATCCTGAAATCGTAGAAGAGATAAAGAATGAAAGAATATAAATATTATAAGAGCGGAGTTTTTTCGCTCTTTTTATTTTTTACCTTTCATAGATATTGCAAATAGAAACTTACTTTATTATTGACAAAACAATATAATTTAAAAATTATTGAAAATAATTCACTTTTTTTAAAAATTATTTGTACATTTATGATAATAAAAACTAGTGCTATGTCAAATATTTTAGCTGGATTATTTGAACCTCACAGCGACTACAAAAAATTAGAAGCTGATCTTGAAGATTCTGGCTTCGGGAATTCAGAATATATTGTATATCTTAACGAAGACAATCATCATTCCCCATATATGGTAAGTGTGGCAGTTAAGGAACATCAGATTGATAATGCCAAAAATGTATTTAATCAAAATACGGTAATGAAAACGTATCTATTTGAAAATATGAGTCTTGAGCAGGCAAATTACACTACCCTCAAAAATTTTATCAGCGCCAGAAACAAAGCGGAAATTCACAACAGTCCGGATGTAAGAATTAAAGGTTCTACCATGGGAATGGATTCCGAAGTGAAATTTTAAAATACAAATGATTAAAATAAATTGCCTGAATCCACAGATCCGTCTGTGGATTCTTTTTGTATTTGAAAAGTGCAAAAAATTTCGTATTTTCGTGTAAATATAGGCTTTAGCACGAATGAGTTACGACTTAGAACAAGAAAATAAAGAAATACTCGCCAGATATAAAGATCTGATTTCTAACACATACAGAACTTTGGATGAGGAAAATAATAAACTTATCCGAAAAGCATTTGATATTGCATTGGATGCTCATAAAGACCAACGGAGAAAATCCGGTGAACCGTATATTTACCACCCTATTGCCGTAGCCAAAATTGTCGCTACGGAAATCGGTCTCGGAGCTACGTCAATTGCCTGCGCACTGCTGCATGACGTAGTTGAGGATTCTGATTACACCTATGAAGACCTGAAGAAAATTTTTGGTGAAAAAATAGCCAATATTGTCAACGGACTTACCAAAATCTCCATCATGAACCATCAGAACATATCGGTTCAGTCGGAGAATTACAGAAAGCTTCTCCTCACACTTTCGGAAGATTTCAGGGTGATTCTGATCAAAATTGCAGACCGCCTGCACAACATGCGTACCCTGGAAAGCATGGCTCCGGACAAACAGAAAAAAATTGCTTCCGAAACGGTTTATATTTATGCTCCGATGGCGCACCGTTTAGGATTGTACAACATCAAATCCGAGCTGGAAGATTTATCTTTAAAATACAATAATCCGGACGTTTATACCGAAATTACAGAAAAACTTGAGCTTGCTAAAGAAAGCCGCGAACGGTATATTGAAGAATTTAAAAAAGAAGTTTCTGAAAAGCTGCATGAAGAAGGTCTTAATTTTAAGATAAAAGGCCGTGCAAAAGCTATTTCTTCGATTTACAGAAAAATGCTGAAGCAGGGAGTCTCTTTTGAGGAAGTATACGATAATTACGCCATCAGGATTATTTATAAATCTGATGCCAAAAACGAAAAATTCCTGGCCTGGAAAATTTACTCCATCGTAACGGATGTTTACCACAGTAATCCTTCCAGAATGCGCGACTGGATCACTCAGCCGCGTTCCACAGGATACGAAAGTCTGCACCTTACGGTTCTAGGACCTGATAAGAAATGGATTGAAGTACAGATCCGGTCCGAAAGAATGGATGAAATTGCAGAAAAAGGGGTTGCTGCTCACTATAAGTACAAAGAAGGATATAAACAAAGTTCAGAAGACAGGAATTTTGAAAACTGGGTAACGGAAATTCGTGAAGTACTGGAACAGCAGCAGAATCTTTCCACTTCAGAGCTTTTGGATAATATTAAGCTCAATCTTTATTCCAAGGAAGTTTTTGTTTTTACTCCGAAAGGGGAAATTAAAATTCTGCCAACCAATGCAACGGCCCTGGATTTTGCTTTCTCGGTACACTCAGACCTGGGAATGAAATGTTTAGGCGCAAAAATCAATGGAAAGCTTGTTCCTATTTCGTATGTTTTACAGAATGGAGATCAGGTAGACATCCTTTCTTCACAAAACCAGAAACCAAAATCCGACTGGCTGGAATTTGTGGTTACCTCAAAAGCCAAATCGAAAATCAAGAGTTATTTAAACTCACAAAAAAATCAGCTGGTAGAGGAAGGAAAAGAAATTCTTCAACGAAAGCTTCGCCACGCCAAGATTAATTTTAATGATGATGAAGTGAATAAGCTTCAGAAATTTTTTCATCTTAAAACTTCGCAGGAGCTGTTTCTTAAATTTCAAAGCAATGAGCTTGACGCAAGCAGCCTGAGAAAATATATTGAAAGTAAAAATGTATTCAACAACCTGCTTTCAAGATTCAGGAAGTCTCCTTCAAAAAACACCGCTTTTGTAGAACCTAAAGAGCAGAACCTGGATATGATTGTCTTCGGTAAAGACGAAGAAAAACTCAATTACAGCTATGCAAAATGCTGTACGGTGATTCCGGGAGATAAAATTTTCGGGTTTATTACCATTTCAGATGGAATCAAAGTTCACAGCGACAACTGCCCGAATGCCATTAATCTCCGTGCACAGTATGACTATAGAGTAATTCCCGCCAAATGGGTGAATGCGGAAAGTTTCAAAAACAGAGTAAAAATAGAGATTGAAGGGCTTGACAGGATGGGAATGATCAACGATATCACTACCGTGATCAGCGGCGCAATGGGAATGGATATGAAAAGCATGTCTATCGAATCCAACGACGGTATTTTCACAGGAACCATCAATCTCGAAGTAAAAAATAAAAGTCAGCTGGAACAAACCTTCAAAAAACTTAATGATATTAATGGCGTTTCGAAGGTGAGAAGGCTGCAGTCTTAGTATGAATCTTACAAAATATTTTAAAAAGTTTTTCAGCAGCAATCAGGCTTCAGGAATCATACTGATTTTTTGTGTTGCAGTGTCGTTACTCATTGCAAATTCGTCTGCAGCAGAAAGTTTCCAGGCTTTTCTGGATAAAGAAACGGGAACAGATATTTTTCATTTGCAATATCCGGTAAGCATCTGGATCAATGACGGATTGATGGCTGTTTTCTTCCTTTTGGTGGGGTTGGAAATAAAAAGAGAAATGATAGAAGGTGAACTTTCGTCTTTTAAAAACGCTTCCCTTCCTATTTTTGCTGCAATGGGCGGAATGCTTGTTCCTGCAATTATTTATGCATCCCTGAATTACGGAACCACCTACAGCAATGGCTGGGGAATTCCAATGGCAACCGATATTGCTTTTTCACTGGCTATTATTTCACTATTGGGAAATAAAATTCCCAATTCTATCAAAATATTTCTGGCTGCATTGGCTATTGTAGATGATCTGGGAGCTATTTTAGTGATTGCCATATTTTATACAGACCAAATTCACTGGATCTATTTATTGCTCTCTCTTGGCGTAACAGCTTTATTATTTTTATTAAATTTCCTGAAGGTTACAAAAATTATTTTTTATCTGATTCCGGGATTATTTTTATGGTATTTCCTTCATCATTCAGGGATTCATGCAACCATAGCAGGAGTTTTGCTGGCATTTTCAATTCCTACCAATGTTTCTGATGTAGAAATTTCACCTTTAGAAAAGCTTGAGCATAGCCTTCATTTTCCTGTAAGCTTTTTAATAATGCCGATATTTGCCTTAGCGAATACCAATATAACGTTTACGAATGAAATGATTTCGGGGGTGACGAGTACTTTAGGAATAGGAATTATTCTGGGACTTGTTGCAGGAAAACTCTTAGGAATTAATCTGTTCTCATTGTTAGCGATTAAATTTAAACTGAGTTCATTACCCCATAACAGTTCCTGGAAACAGATGATCGGTGTAGGTTTGTTGGCTGGAATAGGATTTACGATGTCAATTTTTATTGCATTGCTGTCTTTTAAAAATGAAATTGAAATTCAGAATGAGGCTAAGTTTGCCATTCTCATCGCTTCTTTCATTGCTGCCATTTCCGGATATCTGGTTCTCAATCTCGGTTCACACAGGAAATTTACCGAAGCAGACGAAAACTGATCAATCCATGAAATTCAGGTTTATTTGTCCTGATCGGAATCATTATTTTGAGTTCTTGATTTTCTCAATTCATCAGCCAATAGTTTTTCGATCCTTAGTTTTCTGATAGCCATATTCAATTCGTTTCCGAAAAGGAGGAGATAAACGTTTACATTGACCCAGATCATCAAAAGAATCATACTCCCGATTGATCCGTAAAGTACATTGTAGCGTGCAATATTTTTTATATATAATGCGAAAAGGTAAGTCGTTAATACAAACAGCACTGTTGTTAAGATCGCTCCCGGAATAGCCTGCCTGAATCTCGCAATTTTTACGGTTCCCAACCAGTAAAACAGCGTAAGAAGAATAAAATAGAATAAAGGAAAAGAAACAAAACCGATGATTTCCGAAAGGTTATTAACCAGCCATGAAACATCATAAACAGGTGTAAACTGCTTTAGCACCACTTCAGAATAATACAATCCGAAAAGCGCAAGAAAGACAATCAATACAAAGCCGATGGTAATAAAAAATGAAAGTATAAATTCTTTTACATCGCTCATTTTTTCGCGGGTATTTTCATTGAATCCATTGATGAGTGAAAATGTTCCGTTCGTGGCGAAGATCAGGGCAAGAACAATGGTCAGGTTGCTGATTCCTTTCATATTCGGGACAATACTTGCTTCAATATAGCTGCGTACATCTCCTTCCATACTTGCAGGGAAAACATTATGCATCAATACATCAAAAATATAATACTGCAAGGTTTCATAATGCGGCATATAGGGGATTACCGAAAGGATAAAGAGAATAAAAGGAAATAAACTGATGGTAAAGCTCCAGGAGATAGCCGCTGCTTTTCTTCCTATTTTATCTTTAAAAATTCCTCTGATATAAATCTGAAACATCTGCCAAAGCGATATTCCCAATAGGGGAATGTGTATATCATCAAAAAATGCTTGAATTTTACGTATAAATTTCGGAAGTTTCAGACCCATATTATTTTAAAATATTATCTATTTTATCAAAATTTTTATTTACAAATGTAGGAGAATTAAACCGAAAACCAATTCCCGCACGGAAAAGCCATTGCGTTGCAGAATAAAAATTTTCATTAGAGCTGTTGATCAGGTTGAGCTGCGCACCCGCGCCGAAAAACCATTTTCCATTGTCATAACCCAATCTCCCGTTGGAATAGCCTCCGATATTAAATTCATGGAAATCTTCGTCAATGAGTTTTGCGTAGTATACTTCAGGATAAACTTCCAATATGGCATACCAGTTTTTAATTTTTTTCTGAATCCCTCCACCCGATCTTAAAGCAATCCTGAAATCTTTAGAAGGACTATTTTCAATTTCAGTAAAAGTATTGCCCTGATAAATTGTTTTATTCATATTGCTAAGGATATTGTACTGGTAAAACAAACCTGTACTAATGACAAATACGTCTTTTAATGGCTGATAGGTCATGTTATTAAAACTTCGGTAATCCGATTTATTTCCTATCCAGAGATAGCTTGTTTCTCCCTTAAAAGAACGGTATTTTGCATCGGGAAACTGAAGATAGCCTTCTTCATTATAGTCGTTTCCATACAATAATTGCAAAAATTCTTTGGTATCCTGAAAGTAAAGTCCTTTTACCTGACTGAAATAGAGATACTGCCTGATTTTCGGAGCAAGGAAAAAAGTAAATCCAAAGTTGAAATATTTCGACTTGCCTTTTTCGGGATCGTCATTGTTTATATTGGTGAGCTTCGGAGCAAAGGAAAAACTGACGTCGAGCCAACGATACCGCAGAAAGAACTCTGTATAAAACGCATCATTGGGTCGTAGCCGAAAAATCTTATTTTCATATAACAAACCAAATGAATTATGGAGATAACTTAAACCAGCGACAACAGAGATTTTCTTTTTATCTTCTTCCAGATATCTTGCTGTTTCATTTTCGCTAATTTCCTGTCCAAACGAAATTAATGGAAAAATACAAAACAGAAAAGAAAGAAGTATTATTTTCATATTAAGGGTGTATCACAAAAATAATGATTTTTTCAGACTTCGTTTTTACAGTAAAACGAGATTATGAATTCTGTTGATTTATAAATATCTTTGAAGTTTAATTAGGAAGAAATGCAGATTAACTTGCTTTGTATCGGTAAAACGGATGATAAGGAAATAACTTCTCTGATCAACTATTATATAAAAAGACTGCCAAAACACTGGAATTTTGAAATCATTGAGATTCCGGATATAAAAAATGCCAGAAATTTGTCTCCCGAACTTTTAAAGAAAGAAGAGGCCAAACTTTTTCTGAATTATATGGACCGGACAGACCTTGTGATGATTCTCGATGAAAAAGGCAAACAATCCACCAGCCGTGAATTTTCACAGAAAATAGATAGCTGGATGAATTCATCAATAAAAAAAATTCATCTTCTGATTGGTGGTGCATACGGATTTTCGGAAGAAGTTTACGCCAGAGCCAATGAGAAAATGTCTTTATCAAAAATGACTTTCACCCATCAGATGATACGGCTTTTTATTGTAGAACAGCTGTATCGTGCAGATCAGATTCTGCAGGGAAAGCCTTATCATAATGACTGATCTGAGATTCGGATTCGGCGGCTCCGCCGCCGAATCCGAATCCGAAATGCATATAATTATTTCTTAACTTCGCATTTAGAATAATATTCTATCAGCAAAGGTTTTTCATACCCCAGACTCACCGCTTTGTCCAGACTTGCGCAGGCTTCCTTAGGCTTTGCCGTTTCAAATAAAATCAATGCTTTATTTACATACGCCTGAGCGAATTTAGGGTCAATGGAAATAGCCTTATTCACATCGGCGAGTGCTTCTTTATTTTTTTTCAACTTAAAGTAGACATCACCTCTTCCGCTGTACAAAAGAGATTCCGGTTTTTCGGAAATCAGCTGATTATAATCTTTCAAGGCACCTTCAAGATCACCGCTGTTCTTTTTAAGATTGGCCAGTCCGGTTCTTGCATAAATATTATCGGGTGCAAAACTGAGGATCTGATTTAAATCCTTTGCTGCCAGGTCTTTTTTGCCTAAATTTTCGTAAACTTTGGAACGGGTAAGGTACATGTCTGCATTTTCAGGTTCAAGCTTAAGTCCTTGGTTAAGGTAATCCAATGCAGCCTGCTTATTTCCTTTTTGCCCGTGAATAGAGCCTAAATTGGCATACACTGCAGCAGACATAGGATCTGCTTTTAATGCAGATTCATATGATTTGAAAGCTGCGGTTGTTTTACCAAGCCTTCTCTGGGAAGTACCCAGGTAATTGTAATATTCTGATTTGAACTTCTGGATTTTTTCAGTCTGGACCAATTTGGAATATTCTTCTTCCGCACATTTATAGTCTGCTTTACGGAAACAGTCTTCGGCAATTTTTTTGTCCTGAGCCTGAATTGAAAATGTTGAACATGTTAATGTTAAAAAAAATAGAGCTTTTTTCATGAGGTTATATTTTGTTTGTTGATTACTTTTCTGGCAAGTGCAGCAAATACCACTCCCAATAAAGTTCCAACAAACGCCCCCACCAAAATATCTATCGGGAAATGCACTCCTAAATAAATGCGGCTGTAAGATATCACTGCAGCCCACACAAATATAGCATAAGGAAACCATTTAAGCTTATTTTTTAATAAAAAACTTAAATAGGTCGCCAGAAAGAATGTATTGGAGGCATGTGCAGAATAAAACCCGAACTGTCCGCCACATTTTACAATCCTCATCTGACTCTGTAAAGAAGGGTCATGACACGGTCTCAACCGTTCTATACCATGCTTGAAAACACCGGCAAGCTGATCAGATATGGTAACCGCAATGGCAATAAATATCAGAATAAAAACTAATGATCTTAGTTTGTAGCTTTTAAAAAGAAAATAGCAGAAAATAATGTAAAGCGGAACCCAGATCCATGTGCTGGATATCAATATCCAGAACTGATCAAAAGAGGAATTTCCTAAATTATTGAGAAATAAAAAGAGTTTTTTATCTTCCTGAATGATCTCCTCCATACGTTATCTGCTTACAGGGCCTTCGTAGGTTTCGTCTTCGGAAGGCTTTGGTTTTGGCGGTTCATTGGGGGAATCAGCAAGAATATCGCTTTGGGCATCTTTCATCGGATTAAAATCTTTTGCGGCATCTTTCACTTTTTCAATCTCACGCTTGATCTCAGAAACAGGATTATCTGTTTCTTTCATGATCTCGGTTTTGATGTCTTCCACTGCACCACGCATCTTTCTTACCCCTGCACCCAAATCACGGGCGATTTGGGGGAGCTTATCCGGTCCGAATAATACTACGATTGCCACGGCAATCAATGCCATTTCTCCAATGCTTAGTTCCATGTTACAAAATTACAAAAGATAAGTGAATCTCAATACTTATTATGAAGTTTTAATAAAATATTAAGTTTAAATATATATAATCAATAGTATTAAATATCATACAAATAACTGCGCCTCAATCTTATAAAAATATCCGGGATTTTTTTTATCCTGTAAATAAACATACATAAAAAAAACGAACCCGATGAAGGTCCGTCTTATATCGTTAAAGCTCTTCTTTTTTGATTTCTTTTTTCTGAAAATTGTAATAAGTAATAATTACGCTGACGGCCATTAAAATAAAAGCTAAGAAGAAAGGTGCTCCGGAAAATTTAAACGGAGCTTTATCATGCGTGAAGAAATAAAATAAATTGGTCATCATTGGTGGCCCAATAATCGCAGTTGCACTCATAAGACTGGTAAGCGCCCCCTGAAGCTCTCCCTGCTCGTTGGAAGGTACATTTTTTGTGATCACCGACTGAAGTGCAGGTCCGCAAATTCCTCCCAAACAATAAGGAATCAAAAAAACGAACATCATCCATCCCTTTGTAGCAAATGCAAACAAGAGCATTCCGATTGCATAAAGTGTCAATCCGTAATAGATGCTTTTCTGTTCGCCCAACTTTGGGGTTGTCCATCTTATCAGCCCGCCCTGAACCAATCCTACCAATAATCCCACTACCCCTAAAGAGATTCCCACCATTCTTTCATTCCAGTTGAATTTATACATGGTAAAAAAACTCCAGTTACTTTGAACGGCATGTCCGGCAATATAAATCAGAATTAAAGAAACAATCAAGCCTGAAATTTCAGGATGTTTTCCTAAAAATTTAAAAGATCCGATCGGGTTGGCCCGTTTCCAGTTGAATTCTCTTCTTTTATCTTTATCAAGACTTTCAGGCAGAATAAAATAGCCGTAAAGGAAATTTAAAAGACATAATCCAGCAGCGGCATAAAAAGGAACCCTGGCTCCGTAATGTCCTAAAATTCCGCCCAACACAGGCCCGATGATAAATCCAAGTCCGAAAGCAGCCCCAATAAGTCCAAAATTCTTTGCGCGGTCTTCATCTGTGGAAATATCTGCAATATAAGCACTTGCCGTGGTGACACTTGCCCCTGTAATTCCTGCAATAACTCTTCCGATAAACAGCCATATGATGGTAGGTGCCAAAGCCAGCAGAACATAATCTATGGCAAATCCGAAAAGAGAAATGAGGATAATGGGTCTTCTCCCGAACTTATCGCTCAGATTTCCCACCACAGGTGAAAAAACAAATTGCGTAAAGGCATACGCAAAACCAAGCCAGCCTCCATATTTTGCAGCTTCACTGATATCGCTGTGAATCAGTTCCTCGATAAGCTTAGGAACCACCGGAATGATGATGCCCCATCCCGTAATATCAATTAACAACGTAATAAATATAAAGCTCATTGCAGCTTTCTTCCTCGAGTTTTCCATAATGGTGCAAAAATAGTCAAATCCATAAAAATAACGATTCTAAATTGCGGGAAATGAATGGATAATGAGGAATCGGTAATAGTGAATCGTGAATGATGATTAGTTGTATTTATTTATAATGAGTACAATATTTAAGATGAAACCAATTGCCAATGTTTAAAATATTGAAATATTTGTTGTAATCCTAGCCCATTGAGCAATCTGTTTGAACTTTTTCTGATTTCGGGGTTGCGGCGGCTTTGCCGCCGCAACCCCGAAATCAGAAAAAGCGAGCAGCAAAAGCAGGAAAAAGCTTCAAATAAAAAAATAAATACTGCTTTTCGATGCAATCAAATTGCTCCTAATTGAGTTGAATGGTTTGAAAGCCTGGGAGTTTAAAGATAAGATACAAACAATAAGCAATCAACAAGCGCCACAGCAAACAAAAAGAAGCCGTCTCATTTCACGATTCGGCTTCATTTTTTGATATTATTGTTATTCAAATTATTTTGGAATTTTCTTTGCGATCATTGAAAATGGCTTATTAGGCGACTCTCTTTCTTAAATTGTGGGCTAAAGCATGCAATCCGAACTCAATTTCTACTTTT